>CAWALK010000025.1:0-139703 GCA_963782915.1 uncultured archaeon | reverse complement strand
GTTGATATTATGGAAAATTGCCCATGGCTGGTATCCGTTAGAAAGCATATTGACGTCTTTACCGCTTTTGTTAGATATTGTTGCGTTAAAAGCGATTTGTTCACCCACATTATAGTCGGTTTTAGGCAAATCTATTTCCAGCGGAAAATCTTTTTCGCTAAAATTGAAATTCGGCATTGCCTCTATTGTAGAAAGTTTTGTAGCGTTGAGGTAATAATAACCGCCATCTAAATCTGTAGATTCCCATTTTCCAGAAAGTTCTACAAGAGACCCATAATTGGGGTTCGTTAAACCTGCTGGTCTTGTGACCACAAGAATGAATCGGTTATTTGGTCCTATTCTTTCTTCGCTTTGGCAGTCAAGTTGGAAATCCTCAAACATAGGCGCGAGTGCATGATACCTAACGATTCCTATAGTGGTGATTGACTTGCCTTTAAATTCCTCTGGATGGGTTGCCAAATAATACATATCGACATAATTGTCTGTTGAATTTTGTTTCGATGTATCGTTTATAGAAGCAAGTATCATGGGTGCTACTGCTATTGTTAGTAAAACAAATATCACCAGAAAGCCTAAGCCGACGTACATCTTTTTGTGGAATTTTGCCGTTTGTAGATTGCCCATCTAATTACCTACTTCTAACGTATGCCCATCGTATTTAGTGCTACTCTATAGAACAGTCAAAAAAGCATCGTCTATAAGATAGAACACCCCTGTAGGGTATACACTTGCTTGGGAAAAGGTCATTGCTTCAAGTTAGTGGGTTTTTTGATGCCTTCTAAGAGCCAAAACTGATACCAAAATAATGATTGCCACTATAATGCTGATTGGCAGTAGGTAATCTGTCAACTTTAAATGGGGTGCATTTCTATTACTCGGCATATTGGGGGTTGGTACAGGAATATTTACTTGCTGTGGCAAAGGATAATGGTCAACGTTATTCTCATCGATAACATATGAGCCATTGCCATTGTAGTCATTCCAAAAATTGCCAACTGCACCGTTATCCCAAGAAACGATGCCGGTGCCATTGGTATAAGGCGGGTTTGGTAGCACTCCAGATAGCCCACTGCGCACTACCGCTTGTTGAATGTTATTCCTCAAATTATTATTCCACAATTGGTTTTGAACGCCAATCTGGTCTTCTCCAAATATTAGGAAGTTAAACAATTCAACGCCAACATTATTGTGGGCTATGCTGTTATCATGGACTTGAGCATAGTTCACGTCCTCTGCAAACATCACACCGTAACCATGGTTGTCAAAGATAGCGTTTCCAAATACATTGCATGACACGCTTCTTCCTAGCCGTATTCCGCCCCTGTGACTATCCGGTTCGTTGGACAGCCCATTTTTTGATATGGTGTTATTTGTGATTGTTATGTTAACGCTGGAGTCAATGATTACTCCAACCTCTGAAAAGTAACTTCCACCTATTGTATTGCTGGAGACTTGACTGTTCTTTGAGAAGTAGACGTGTATTCCGCAAAAAGTATTTCCTATGAAATCGTTTCCAATAACAAGAGCGTCCTCGCCACCTAATAGGACGCCCCTTTCAAGGTTATTACTAATAATGTTACTAACTACTCTGCATCCACTAAAATTCCCTATGGAGACACCGTTATAGCCACTAGATATCGTAAACCCGCTTATCGTAACATCGTCAGCTTCAACCGCGATTGTCGGGTTATTTTCAAAACGCTTAGGTACGCTATCGATTATTGTATCTTGATTGCTTTCGCCCGTTAAAGTCAACGGCTTATCGATAATTATATTTTCTCTGTAGATTCCTTTCTCTACAAATACTGTGTCTCCTGCACTTGCATTACCTACTGCTGACTGGATTGTTGGATAGTCGTCTGGTACAACTATTATCTTAGACTGCCCCTTTACGGTTGATAATTGAAAGGCAACAATCGAACTTAGGATTATAACGGCTATCAGTACAGCTAAGACCTTACTTATTTTTCGCATAGTCATTCTTTGGGCTAACTTTAGTTAAAAGCGTTCTTGTATAGGTTTCTTGACTACGGATAGTCAAGGTTTGTAAACAGAGATAGGGTGGGTATCCAATTGCTTGGAAAAAGGTCATTGGTGCACTAGATTGAGTTGCTACCTCTCTGTTGTTGTAGTTAGAAGGAAAGAATTTTAGTCTATTTATAGAGGGAGGGGGTACCTCGGCAGAGCAACAAACGCTGAGTCTATCACGGTAAATTAAAAATTCTGTGCTGCTTGCAAAAGCCTCCACAGCCAACCTGCAACCCAACACAGACGCAGACGCCAAAACCCAGATGCCTGCCGAGCCCATTGGTAGTTGTTGTGTATAGGTGGTTTTTGGCAACAACACACTGAGAAAAACAGGCAACCCCAAATCTGAACTCCCAAAAAAGAAGCTAAGGGTTAACTATCTTTTGATTCACACGCAAAATCACATATTCCGCTGGCTTAGTCACTGCCACACCGATAAGCACGTTTAATCGGCCGTTGTCGAGGTCGTTTTGAGTCATGGTTGTTTTATCGCAGCGGACAAAGTAAGCTTCCTGCTGCGTTGAACCCAGTAACATGCCGTTTTTCCAACTTTGGGTTAGAAAAGTTTGGATTTGCACCTTCACTTTAGCCCAAGTAACCTCGTTATTAGGCTCAAAAGCCACCCAAGCCGTCCCCTTCTTTACGGATTGTTCAAGATAAATCAGCAACCTACGTACGCTGATGTACTTGTATTCGGGGTCGCTTGAGAGTGTTCTTGCACCCCAAACAAGGATGCCTCTGCCTTCGAAGTTGCGGATGCAATTGATGCCCTCTGGGTTGAGGTTGTCCTGCTCGCTTTTGGTTACTGCATATTCTAAGCCGACTGCGCCTTGGACTAACACGTTGGCCGGTGCCTTATGAACACCCCGCTCAACATCTGTGTGGGCGTAAATTCCGACTATATGCCCTCCTGGTGGAACCAGATATGTCTGCCCCGCCCCGTTCTGCTTAACAGCAATCCATGGGTAATAGAGGGCGGCGTAGGAGGAAGCAAGTGGCTTGGTGATGTTTGTTGGGGTTTGCCCTTTTATGGAATCGAAAATGGCGAATCTGTTTTTGAGTCGCTCACAATGCCCAATGATTGCATCGGCAAGGCCAGCCACTGCCTGCGCGTTAGGCGAATAAATAATCGAAATCTCCTCGACTGCTTCAAGTTTAGCCAACGCCGACGCATAATCCCCACTCGAAACCCTGCAAATATAGCATCGTTGACCGCAGTTAGCAAAGAAGCCCTCAACCGCAAAAGGCAGAAACTCATCCACTCCAAAATAGCCCCCGAAAACAGACTGAAACTGCAACCAACCGGTGATTAATGTAGGCGCGTCTGGGCCGATTTGCGTTTCCCCTAAAAACGCTGCCGTACTGGTGCTCACTCCCTCGATTGATTTGGGTTGGATACTTATTTCTTCTATGTAAACTCCGGGTTTTCTTATGGCAAAGCGGCTCATGCCTTAAACATTAGGCGACAGCTGTTTTTCAGCATATTGGTTACCCGTTTTCCGTTGCGTATAAGTATGAAGTTAATTTATTCTTTCAAAGTGCACTATAGAGCAGGGGTCGCCGTTGGTATTTTTTGTTACCCTAAAACCGCAAGAGCCAAATTTTTCTAGTAGGGCCGACTTGACTGCTGCACTATGCGTTTCAATCATGTAGACCTCGATTTTTCGCAGAATCTCGCTCGGTACCTTCAAAAGACTGCTTTCGCCCCCTTCACAATCCAACTTTGCAATTTGAGCGCCGCTTCTTTCTATTACCTCGGAGGCATCTCTGATTTTAACAGTCATCTTCTTGGAACCACACATGTCTAATCCAAAACCTACCGTTATCTCGTCATAGCTGATGGTTTTAACCTCTGTTTTATCTCCGATACCTTCTTCATAGATTTCAGCATCCACACCGTTCAACTCTACATTTCTTCTGATGAATTGTTGATGAACTGTTATAGGTTCATAGATTACTACTTTTTTGGCACCCATCAATGAAAAGAAAACTGCTGTTTCACCTTGAAAGCCGCCGATATCTAGGACGACTTTGCCGCTACAGTTGCATTTGTAGTCGCCGTTAAGATACTCGTTTACTAGAAAAATCAGACCTGAAGCTACGTACGATCCTACGAGTTCGAATTGTTCACATTCTATTTTGAATAAGCCGTCTTCGAGTTGTTCGATAGTGTATTTTGAGTTTACTTTTAGGATTAAGCTGACGTCTTGTGATGGACAAGTTAGGTCCAGTTTCTCGTTTTTTATTCTGAACAA
Source organism: uncultured archaeon (assembly GCA_963782915.1). Taxonomy (GTDB): domain Archaea; phylum Thermoproteota; class Bathyarchaeia; order Bathyarchaeales; family Bathycorpusculaceae; genus Bathycorpusculum. The sequence goes on along the minus strand of CAWALK010000025.1, from coordinate 135,420 downwards.
GTCGTCGCCTAACTGGTTTATTGAGAATCCCCTCATAGATTGATAGTTGTCTCTTAAATGGACAAATTGCGCCCAAGTTAATTTTAGTGATAAGCCGTTTCTGAATTTGATTTGTACTCTTTCTTTCGTTTGTCTTGATCGGATGGCGGTGGAAAAGTTTTGTGTGGTTAATACTGTTTTGGCTAATCTGTTTAGGGAAATCATCGTTATCTACCTTAGAATGATGGGGGGTTTCGATAATGGCTTGTGAATACAGAAAATTACATACAATAACCTTTCAGGGCAAGGATGCATCGAAAAATAATTTAATTATGGGTATGAGGTAGCCTTTGAGAGTTTTTCTTTATTGTCACAGAAAAAGTGCCTAAAAGAAGACGTTAAAACATAGTTTTCGACTTCCTCAAAAGGCACCCACCTGAGTTCCTCCGCGTCGCTTGCCGCAGCGATTTGCCCGCCGACAACTCTAACGAGGTAATCGACGATGACATAATGATATTTTATTTTGCCTTCTTTATCCGTTTCTACAGTGTCTACAACGTCAACTAAACGGGGGTCTGTGACTTCTAGGCAGGTTTCCTCTTTTGCTTCTCTAATAACGGTTTGTTCGATGTGTTCACCGAGTTCAATTAATCCGCCGGGTATGCTCCATTTGCCTTTTCCAGGTTCGTTGCCTCGTTTTGATTAGGGCAAGTTTGCCTTCTTTGACTATGACGACGCCGATGCCTACGATGGGTTGGTCGGGGTAGAGACGCTTCAATTGGAGCACCTGCGGGTTTAATGTAGGTTCTATCTTAAAACTTGTACGGGTTTAGCGATTCAAAAAAAAAAGAAAAAGAAAGGGCTGATTGTGCCGCTATTCGTATCTTAATGCATCGACTGGTTTTAGTTTCGAAGCACGCCAAGCAGGGTAGAGCGCAAAAATTACGCTTACACCCACGCCAAAGCCTAACGCTCCGATAAGAACTTCAGGAGTCAACAGTGGTGTAATGGTGAATGCGCCGCTTCCGCCGCCGATGAATCCGCCGCTGCCCAAAACGGTTGCTGTGACGTTGGCAAGTACCCAGCCTAAAATGATGCCTATGATTGCGCCCATTAAGCCGATGATGACTGATTCGCCAAGGAATATGGTCAGTACGGTTCTGCTTTTCATCCCCAATGCTTTGAGTATGCCGATTTCGCGGGTGCGTTCAATCAAGGATACAATCATGATGTTCATGATGCCGATGCCTGCAACGAGAAGCGAAATTGCTGCGATACCGCCTAGGAATAGCTGTATTGTGCCAAACACGCTGGAGAGTAAACTTAGCACTGCGGTGGATGAGGTGACGGAGACTTGGTTGCTGAAGTGGTCAGTTATGAGTTTGGAGACGTTGCTGATTGTTGCGTTTTCGCTGTTGTTTAGGGTGACGATTATCATGTCTGCTTGTTTTGTGTCAAAGAAGCTTTCAGCTTTGGAGAGTGGGATGTAGACGCCTGTGTCTGAGGGTCCGCCTATGCCGAATCCGCCGATTTTGTTCAGTACGCCCACGACGTTTGCGGTGTAGGTTTCGTTGACTGGCGGCAGTGTGGTGGCGTTGGTCCATGTGATGTTGATTCTGTCGCCTGTGTTGAAGAAGATGGTGCCGTTTTGTCCTGGCTGGTTTACTCGTGTGCCCACGATAGCGTCGTTTTCCGTTGGGTTGGTGGGTATGGTGCCGCTTTGTGCTACGAATGTTGTGTCGTAGACTTGTGCGTAGTCGTTATAGTTAACGCCGTAGATGGATACTGTTCGGTTCAGGTTATCGGCTGTTATGTATCCGCTGTGGCTGATAACCGCCACTGACGACGTGATATCGGGCGACAAAGCGTTGATTTCGTCGGTATAGTTGGCGTAGAGGCTAAACCCTGAGCTTTCGCTGCTTCCTCCTAAACCGCCTCCGCCTCCGCCGCCTGCGCCAAAGCCGCCTAATCCGCCGCCGCCACTGCTTGAAGTCACAATCAGCGTGTTTGCAGATAAGCCCTGGTTAAGCTGGCCAGTTATGGTTGTTTGTAAGCCTTGAGTAATCGAGAGCAACGCCACGATGGCTGCGATGCCGATGATAACCCCCAAAGTTGTTAGGGCTGCTCTTAGTTTACGCAGCTTTATTGCGCTAAAAGAATAACCGAAAATATCTATTGTTTTCATTGTCCATTCACCACATCTGAGGAGATTTCTCCATCAAACATTTGCACGGTTCTTCTTGCTTCCCGTGCGAGATGCTGGTCATGAGTAACCATGATTATGCTAACGTTGTTTTCTTTGTTGAGTTTCTTGATTAGAGTTAAAACTTCGCTTGCGGTTTTGGAATCTACGTTTCCTGTAGGTTCGTCGAGTAACAGGAATTTAGGGTTGTTTGCTAGGGCACGTGCGATGGCGACTCGTTGCTGTTGGCCGCCGCTGAGTTCGGCGGGTTTATGGTTGATTCTGTCTTTTAAGCCCACGGTTTCTAAGAGTTCATTTGCACGTTTTTTGCGTTCGCCTTTGCTGATGTTAGCTATGGACATGGACAATTCCACGTTGTCATGTGCGGTTAATCGGGGAATTAAATTGAAGAATTGGAAGACAAATCCGATTTTTAGTCGGATCTCTGCAAGTTGGTTATCGTTTAGTTTACCGATGTCTTCCCCATCGATTAGCATGGTGCCTGACGTGGGTTTGTCTAAGGCGCCGATGAGGTTTAACATGGTTGATTTGCCGCTGCCGCTTGGCCCAAGAATTGAGACGAAGTCTCCTGTTTCAACACGCAGGTTTACCCCGCGTAAGGCTTCCACTGGGACTTTGCCCAACATGTAAGTTTTTTTAACGTCGATTGCTTCGACGACTGGAGTTTTTGATGACATTTATTTTCGCTTCTTTAACGTTCATTGAACATGGAATTAGTGCGTTCATATAAAGACTAGCAGCATTTGATGCTATGCACCATAGGTGAACTATCCTATAATTCATTGTTTGGTTGTTGGTGAGCTGCATTTTCTGGGCAATCACATATAGTCAGTAGTACGAGCTGTAGTTGCAAGAGCGCAGTCACACTTTCTTTTATTGCAGTTAACTCAATTTCTGATTAGGAATAAAAAATAGGAGAAATAAAACGTTGTAGATAGCGGAGGTGAATAGTCATTGATTCGAATTTTATACACTCTAGGCTGGATTATGGCATTAGTAGGAGGCTTGATTCTGATTTTCTTTGGCATTGCAGCAGCACTGGGTATTTTTTGGCTAATCTTCTATCCCGCTTTCGCATTGACCGCCCTCTTCTGGGGAATTGTGATAGGTATAATGGGCTTAATTTGTGCTGGAGGAGCTAGATTTGTTAATCATTTGGGAACCGCTATTTTACTTATACTTATTGGAATAGGCGCTTCATTACTAGGAGCATGGTTTGTTGCTTGGCTAATAATAATCGGAGCTATATTTGGAATACTTTCAAAGCTGTAACATTTGAGCGAATTCTGAGGCGATTTAATAAATTCCAAACAATCCTTTTTTATTAGAAAAAATCCAATATTTTTTGAAAAATTAAAGGCCCTAGAATATTTATTGACATTCAATCATATTATTCTTAGCCATACCATACCCTGTGAAGCATACCAAATAAATAAAAAAGAAAACAGAGAATTATTCACTTAACTATCCGAAGTTTAGTCACTCAGAGTATTTCTTTACTAGCTGACCTTCAGTTATTTCAAGAAGCGATTTGTTGATTGTTATAACATCGCTAATTGATGAAATAAGCTCGACTGGCATGAATACAGATTTGCGTCCACGGGTTACATTAAGAGCACCAATAGTACCTGTTGTTTTTTTGTAACCCAGTTCAGAAGCGGCTTTCTCAGATAGCTTCAATAATAATTCATTGATTCTCCAAGTTTTCATATCGAATTCGACGTCTTTTACCTCACCGATAGCGTCACCGTTTGTACTAACAACTTTTTTACCTGCAAGGTCATTCGCGCTTACCAAAAAAATCACCAATATCTATGTCTCAAAGTCAGTTATAATTATTTTGACAAGTGTACGCTCTTCATGGCTTGACAGTAAGCCCAAATGGGTTACTTAGCGTCTGAGATGCTCAACTCAAACATTTTTTGTTTTTGTAATTTATAGAAGAAAAGAAGGGAAAACAGTGTTTTGCTGTTTTACTTGTTTAGGTATCTCCATGAGAGAACCACGCATATGGCTGTGACTATGATTGCAAAGACACCGACGAATGCAAAGTCTAGCAGTAGCTGTGAGTAACCATCGCTGAATATCATTAGTCGTCTAACTGCGTCGATGGTGTAGCTGATTGGATTTACGCTTGCGATGACCTGTAGCCAATCGGGCATTTTGTCGATGGGGAAATATGCGCTGCTTGCAAACATTAAGGGCAATGTGATCAGTTGGAAGAGTGCCTGGGGCATTTCCATTCTTGTTGCACGCAATGTTAGGGCTGTGAACAACGATGATAGGCCAACGCTGATTAGGAACACTATACCAAAGACTCCCAGTATGCTCCACCATGCGAAGTTGGTGCCTGTGACTAAGCCCAGTGCGAATGCGACGACTGTTACGATGCCTGCTTGGAATATTGAGCGTATGCTTGCAGAGAACACTTTGGAGAGGATGATTGCTGAGCGTGAAACGGGTGTGCTGAGTACTTTGTTCATGAAGCCTAAGCGTTTATCCCATACTACTGACATGCCCGTGAATGCGGTTGTGAATACGACGGTGAATGCTACCATACCCATGGCCATGAAACTGAAGTAATCCGTTGTGCCAAAGGTCGCCAACATGACGGCGTTTTGGCTCACTCCTGGAATGTTAGTCGGTATCATTGCGCTGAGGTTCATTGCTTTGCCTAGCAGGGCAAGCCAGAGTATAGGTTGGATAACGCCCATGGCAAAGACGAAGGGTTGCTGATACCATTTCTTGAGTTCCCGGTTTGTTAGTGCCCAGAGACCATGGAATCGGCTCTTTGAAACCTGCTCATCTTGACTCATCTGTGCGCCCTCCCAAGAGCCATTCTCTGTGCCATTACAGTTCCTGGCGATTCCTCGGCATCACGCATTGATTTACCAGTGTATTGCAGGTAGACTTCGTTTAGAGTTGGTTTTGTCAGTGATAGTTTGGTTACGATATGGCCGTTCTTTCTTATTGCTTCGATGATTAGGGGTGCGGTTAATTCTCCGTTGGATGATTTTACGGTGTACCCGCCGTTTTCTTTAGTAACGGTTTTGACGTGTTCTACTTTGCTGATTAAACCGGTGATGTCTTCTTGGTTGTTCTGGATGGAGAGGGTTATTATGTCTCCGCCTAAGCTGTCTTTTAGCTCAGTTGGAGTACCTTCGACGACGATTTTGCCGTGGTCAATGATGGCTATGCGGTCGCAAAGTGCATCAGCTTCTTCTAGATAGTGGGTTGTTAGGAATAGTGTCATGCCGTATTCTTTCTTGAGCATCTTTACGTAATTCCATGTTGCAGCGCGTGTTTGTACGTCTAAACCCAGTGTAGGCTCATCTAGGAAGAGGACTTTGGGTCGATTGATTAAACCGCAGGCTAATTCCAGTCGTCTACGCATACCGCCCGAGAAAGTTTGAACACGCTTGTCCTTGAAAGCAGTTAACTCTACAAGGTTGAGTAGTTCCATAGCTCGTTTCTTTGACACCTGCCGAGGTATCCCATAGAGGTCAGCGCATAACATAATGTTCTCCATGCCGGTTAGGTCTTCGTCTGCCGTGTATTCTTGGGGAACCACGCCGATGCTACCTCGTACGTCTATGCTTTGTTTGGCTATGTCGCCGCCTAAAATCGAGGCTTTGCCGTCGGTTGGTCTTGTTACTGTAATGAGCATTTTGATGGTGGTTGTTTTTCCTGCACCGTTGGGTCCCAAGAAACCGAAGATTTCGCCTCTTTTCACATTGAAATTTATGTGGTCGACTGCGACTAGGCTGTTGTTGAATACTTTTGTCAAGCCTTCAACGATAATGACGTTGTCGGTTTGGTTCTGTGTCAAGCTTTTTCGCCTTTTAGTTTGGTGTTCATTGCTTCGATTTTTTCGGCTGCTTCGTTGAGGATTTTTAGTGCTTCGTCAAGATCCTTCTCAGAATAGTTCTCTCTGAGTGTTTTGCCAAATCTGACGGATGAGGTGAATAGTCGTTTCATGGTTGTGCGGATTTGGATTGATTTTTCTTGCGGTATGTTGCTGTGGCTTCTGTCAAAGAATGGTGAAGTCATGAATCCTGTGTCTTCGCGGAATTTTTCTCGGGCTTTGGTTTGTTCTTCGAGTAATTCTTTGCCGTTTTGTGTTAATTCATAGCGTTTGAGTCCGTTTTCGAGGGGTAACTCTGTTATGTACTGGTTATCTTGGAGCCATGCTAGGAGGGGGTAGATGGAGCCGGGGCTGGGTTTCCAGTTGCCTCCTGTGCTTTTCTGGATTTCTTCCATGAGTTCGGAGCCTGACATGGCTTTGTCGCTGAGTGCTTGTAGCACGTGGTAGCGTAGGAAGCCTTTGGGGACCATGGCGTTGTGTCGTAGCCAGTTGTGGCGGTGGAACATGACGTGTCTTTCTGCACGCATTTGTTCTCGGAGTTCTTTCATTTTTTCTCTTTCTTGATCATCCATTACATATCACTACTGATATCGTTATTGATATCAACATCGATATCACATGCGATATTTAAACATACACCAAAACAAACCCATAAAATCCCCCGAAAAATCGCAAAACCATAACTACACAACCAAAACATAAACAACAACGAAAAGAAATGCAAGCAAAAACCAAATCACTCATAGCAAACACATTCATACTCGGCACATTCGCGTTCATAGTCATCCTTTCAACGGGCATCGGGGTCCTTTGGATTTCAGCTTCCCTTGCAGCACTATGGACAAGCCTACTCATCGCAATATTATACGCCAATTACCGCCATCAACATGCAAGCAGAAAAGAGAAAAAACGAAGAAACCAACAGCAATCGCTCAGATCTCATTTCGATAATATCTGGTACAGACCCGCAGACTCCACTTTATTAGAACATGAGCAAAAGAAGCTGAAGAGTAAAAAACGGTAAAGTCGAAAAAACGATTTTTCAGTAACTCATGCTACAGGGTAGTAAAGTTGCTTTTTGCTACTGCGATACTATTAGACGTGGATTTGGGGCTTTAAATAAGGGAGGGGGAGGTACCTCTGAGGTAGGTAGGTAGGTCCCTTCTTTTTACCTTTTTATAGGGGATAGGGAGGTCTTGGCAGAGCAACAAAAGCTCGGGCACCGCAAGCTGAGCAGGCTTAAATTGCAAATGTACCGAATAATCAGTGGTTAACCAGCAAATGCCTGCTGAACGCAATTCTCTCCTTATGGATGCATTGCTGATTTGGCTTTGAGCCTGCACTTGTTGAGTCTATAAATAAGGGGGATAGAGAAAAAAATCGCAACAGAACTCAACTTATGACTGTGCCCACGTTTTCTCCGCGAATCGCCGCCAACATATTCTCAGGTACAAACCCGCTGACAACAACTGTTTTAACTTGGTTGCGTTTTAGCACTTTGACAGCTTCTGGATCAATTATTTGGTGAATTCCCGCTTTGTGCTCGTTGTGCTCGAATACTTTGGCTAACTCATCAAAAGATAGTTTGTCCAATTTGACTGCGTCAGGGTATTTTCTTGGGTCTTTGTTGTAGACGCCGTTTTGGTCGCTGCCCTTAAGCAGCAACTCTGCGTGGATCTTTTCAGCTAACAAGGTGGCGACTGTGTCGGTTGTGATTCCAGGACGCAACCCGCCCATAACAGCGATTTTGCCCTCGCCAATGCAAGCTTCGGCTTCTTCAAGCGACACCGCCACTTTACCGCAGCCGACATCGCCCAAGCGTTTGAGGAAAAGCTGAGCAAACAAACGTGAACAGGAAATGGCTACTTCATCCTGCGCATTCATATCCAAACCAAGCTCCTTGGCTAAACCAATAAACTGCCGCGCCAATGCGCCTCCGCCCAAAACCACCGCCACTTCGTGTCCTTCTGCTTTGATTTGTTTGATGATGTCTGCGTATTTGCCCATTAAGTCGGTGTTGATTGGGTTGGCTACGACGCTTCCGCCGATTCTTACTACGATGCGCATGCTTTTTCCTCTGTGTGGCTTGTTATGTGTTTTTGGGGTTAAAAATCTTTAAACCCTTCAAGCGGCAGTTTAGGGTATTCTTTGGGGCGAAATATGATGGCTTTCACTGAATCCTTTGCTGTTGAACCGTCAGCGCCGTTTAGTTTGGGTTTGTCTGCGCAGATTTTTTTGGGGCTTGACAGGCAGGTTCGGACATTTGCGGATGGCATGTTTAGTCAGGTGCTCAGAGTCGAAGGTAACCTTGTTTTGGTAAAGGTAGCTTCGGAGGGAACGGTAGAGCAGCCTAAACTGCGTATTGAATTAGCTTCAAACCAACCCATAACAGCCAGACACGAAAAAAGCAGCCCAAGCAACAATCGAGTACATCTTCAACCTAAACTTCGACCTCAACCGCTTCTACAAACAAGCGGAAAACGACCCCATCATGCACAAAATAACCCGCCAACTCTGCGGATTCAAATACCCAACAACCGCCACTGCCTTCGAATCACTCGTGGATTCCATCGTTGAGCAGCAAATCTCCATAAAAGTCGCCCGCACCATCGAAGAACGCTTAGCCAAAAAATTCGGCGATAAACTTGAACTCAACGGCACAACCTACTATGCGTTTCCAACACCGCAAAACCTTACAGAGGCAAGCATAGCCGACATCCGCAGCTGCGGATTGAGCCAACGCAAAGCCGAATACATCTACGGCGCAGCCAAAATGATCGTCGAGGGCAAACTGGATTTGGAAGCAATGAAACATAACCCAGACCTGCAAGCAATAATCGAGGAATTGGATGAAATCAAGGGAATCGGCGTTTGGACAGCGGAACTCACAATCTTTCGGGGCATGCAACGCCTCGACGTGTTACCCGCCGACGACTTCGGCATAAGAAGGGTCATCTCGCATTATTACTGCGGTGGCAAACCGATTAAAGCAGCTGAAGCCCGAAAAATCGCGGAGGCATGGGGAAGTTGGAGTGGCTTAGCCGCGTTTTACCTTTTAGCAGCTGAAGCCAACGGCGTCACAGTTTAGCCTGTTAAGCGTTTCTTCATCAAATTAATGCTCAAGATAAAGAATGAAACTGTGAACAGCGCCAACAACCCAACGCTGATAAGCACAACCGCTTCAGTGCCTAAACCTAAAATGGGTTCAACGCTGCCGCTAACTACCCCACGAGTCACGTTTACAACGGGCGTTAGGGGAAGAGCTATGAGGGCAAAACCTTGAGCTGCCATGGGCAAAGAAGTCAGGGGGAAGAATGTTCCGCACAGAAACAGCATGGGCGTGACGAAGAGGAAGGATGGGTAATTGAAGAAATCTATGTTTGGCGCGGCAGCTGTGAAGCACATGGCAATTGAGGAGAACAGTAAGCCTCCGACAAAAGCAATCAGCGGCACCAAAATAAACAGCGGCGAAGTAACCAGCGGTGTGGCTGTGAAGAATCCGGCGCCGATAATAACAGCTAATACGATTGTGGCGTTGATTGTTGAGCGGGTTGCGCCCCAGAGTAGTTCGCCGGCTACCACTTCCTCAACGCTCACAGGTGTGGCGACGATGGCGTCGAAGGTTTTTTGGAAGTACATGCGTACAAACGAGGCGAATGTGCATTCGAAAAATGAGCCGTTCATGATGGCAATCGCTACTAATGCGGGTGCCATGAAGTTGATGTAGGGTTGCCCTTGGATGTTGGGGATGAAGCCGCCTAATGCGAATCCGAAGGCTGCGAGGTAGAGTATGGGTTCGAACAGTGAAGGTAAAAAATTGACTTTTATAGTTTTTAGAAAGACGTCAAAGTTTCGTCGCCAAACCTTCCATACCCGATAGGATAATTTGGGGATTGAGAATGGTGCGGGGGATTTGCGGAGGTTGGGTTGGGTCATTCTTCACGCAGTCCTCGCCCGGTTAATTTTAGGAAAACGTCTTCGATGTTGGCGTTGCGGATGGTGACGTTTTGGAGTTTATGTTCGCCAAGGAAGCGTTCGAATACGCCGTGGGGTTGGTCGGTGAAGATTTGCATGCGGTCGCCTAATCGCTCGATTCGGGCATCCGGAAAAGCTTTTTTAAGCACCGGAATCAAGGCTTCGTCGTTATCCAATTCCAAAACTTCGCTGCCCACATGCTTCTTGATTAGCTCTGTTGGGGTGCCTTGCTCAATGATTTTGCCGTGGTCAACGATTAAGATGCGGTCGCAGAGGATTTGGGCTTCATCCATGTAATGGGTGGTTAAGATGATGGTGACTTGCTGCTTTTTGAGGTGCCGCACTTCATCCCACACAAGATGCCTTGCCTGAGGATCTAAGCCGGTTGTGGGTTCATCGAGGAGCAACACTTGGGGCTGATTAAGCAGTGCCCTTGCAAAAATGAGTCTGCGCTTCATGCCCGTGGACAGCGCCATTATGGGTACATCACGTTTCTCTTCCAGCTGGAAAAACTTGAGTTGCGCCTCTGCCCGTTTGAGCGCTTCCTCTGCGGGGATATCAAAGTATCGTGCGTAAACTGTCAGGTTTTTGAGGACTGTGAAGTCTGGGTCCAAATTGTCCTCTTGGGGTGCAACGCCGACTAAGGCTTTGATTTCGCGGCATTGCGTATGCACATCTAAGCCTGCAACTGTGAGTTTGCCCTCGGTTGGTATCAGAAAACAGTACATCATGCGCACTGTGGTGGTTTTGCCTGCGCCGTTTGGACCCAAAAACCCGACGCATTCCCCCTTATGCACTAGTGAAATCGATGTGGTCCACTGCGGTGAAGCCATCATATTTTTTGGTCAAGCCTACTGCTTCGATTAGAACCTCTCTAGAACTCATTTGTCTTCAATTCTAGATTTATCTTGAGCCACTTAAAAGTAACTATTGCTGTTTACCCGCAAGGTACTGGCAGTAACCGTAGCTTATGGGGCCTTGCTTGGTGGTTTCGCAGGGAAACTCGGGGCATTCAAAGCAGAGTTTGACGCCTTTGGTGTGGGCGCAGTTGCAGATAGCGCAGAACTTGTTTTCGCGTGCTACGCAGCCGACGGTTCCGTTTGGGCATGTGTTTTGTTGCATTTTGGGGCATTTTTCGCATGCGATTCCGCAGACGCCGACTTTCATTTAGGTATCAACCTGTGTTTAGGGAGTTGGGGTTCTTTCTATTAAAGGGCTGTGGTTTCGAAAACATGCGATTCTTGAAATTTGTTGGTGCCACTTTGCTTTTCTATAGTTGTTGTTGGCGAAAATCCCCTATACACTACAACAACCAACGGACTTTATTGAGCAATGCGTTTGGTTTGGGTTGCAGGTTAGTTGCAGCGTTTCCCGCAAGCAGATACAGTTTCAGACTTAACAGGACCTACCTACCTCAGAGCACCTACCCCCTCCCTTATATAAAGCGTAAAAAGTCAACATGGTTTAAAAGCGGTTTAGCCATTAGCCCCTTATCTCCTCAACTAGGGTTTTCTGCCTACATTGAATAATAGGACCCAATTAGATAGGAAACACTACCTATTTTCAGAGCAGATCGTTTTTTACTCTGTTTTTTCATCACTGACTTCACTGACTTGCATAAAACCCAAAAGGCTCGACTGGTTTCTTATCGCCATTGAAAGCAGCAGCCACTTCTCCGCCTCCCCAAGCGCATCCGACTCCGCCTTTAACTCCAAGAATTCCTGCATCAATTTCATTCGCTCAGAGAGAATAGCAGAGTTTTTGGTGCGGTAGACTGCAAGCGCATCAGTGTACTGTTTGCGTTTGGCAACATAATCCGCGGTTTCTTGCCGACCGCGAGCCAGCGGATCCCGACTTGACCGACCCAACGTTCTATTTGGGCCCTTATCAGGTGCACGACTGCTGCTGGGCTTTTCTGGAAAAACATTCAGCTTATCCTCTTCATTTAGCGCTTCCTGCGCTGCACAAATCTCCTGCAGCCTCTGCGAAATTTCCGATTTCCGCTGCAAAATCTGGATGTACTTCTGTTTCTCGTCGTGGCTGGCTCTTTTGAGCGCCTCCCTCACAAGCTTAGCCCGATACTCCTCACCATCCAGCAGCCCAAATCACCCAGCAAAACTAACAAGCAACCCCTACCCATAAGTGTTATTTGAGTAAAGGTTCCGCGGTAGCAACGAAAATAGTTGAAATAACGTTAAGCGACTGATAGAGTTCCGAATAATTTGTTGTAACCAGTGTTTTTTTGGCGACTGCTTATTTGTCGAGGGATGATGTCGCCTTCCCAGCCTTAGGGCAAAGTAATTTTTCGGAGACATTTATCCCTAATTTCTATTGTCACAGGCTAGTCATAAGCTTTTAGAGTCTGCCCTTTTTAGCATTGAATCTTATCAGTTGTTATAAGCAACATAGCAAAAGAATAGCTAGAAAGAAATAATCAAAAGCTAACAAAGAAACTGAATCAGCTATTAACAAGACTCAAAATCGACTTTCTTCAACTTGCATGTGCGAGATGTCTTTGAATTCCTTATTTAGCTCATGAAATATGACTTCAACATTCTTCTTGTTTTGTCCATAATCAAATAATGTGGTCAGGATAATTGATTTAGACTCACATTGAACTGCACTATACCCGTCTCCAATTTCAGTTATTTCAACTGTGAGGTTTTCGCCATATGAGGACATGCTTATTCCATGTTGTCCAGTAAGCCTTATTTTATTTTGCGAGTCTGTGATTTCTTCGACACAAACGTGTCCCATCTTATGTGACCACATGCAATTTTGTATATTTTTTGAAACATCTACTGAAAGGCCTTTGACCAATATTTCACCTACTGCTTTCTTCAATTGTTCACCTCACATAATTATACGAAAATTATTCTTTTTTAAATAAATTTTTTGTGAACTATTGACCTTTGTTCGGACTACTCTGCAAAAAACAGAGCTTTGGGTAAGAAAAGGGTGCGATATATTGCCTACCTACATTAGCGTACTATGTTAACTTGCGCATTATTTGCAGTCTTAAATAAATCAGCGTAGGTTTCGTTGACGAAATAAAGAGTATGGGTGCCTTCAAGTTTTACTGGCCAACTAACTTGCTTAGACGGTTCTATAGTGTACCAGAGAAGGAGTAAAGGCAACGCTGCTAAAAATAATAGAACAAATACCAGAAGCAATAACCAAATACTATAGCCTTGTGAACCTGCCGTCAAGACTGTATTCCAAACGGGATTTGAGATAGCGGGAACGCCGACAATAATATACAACAACCCCCAGAATATCGGTGCAAATATCAAAAAAGCTGATGCATTTTTCTTCCTCTCTGAATTCATCAACTTTCTTTTGCAGGCTTTACATATGGGAATCTCATCGACTATACGGGCAGTCTTTGAACCTCTCTTGTGTTTCTCTTCCCTTTGCTTGTAAGTTGTTAAATCAGTTCCTTCTAAGCAATTAGGGCATATTGCGGGAAAAGTCACGTGATTTGAATATACATAAACAGGTTTTACCATTTTTCCTTGTTCACCCCCTATGGGAATCCTGAGAATAAAAAAAATTTACACATATGTGGGGCAAAAATTAAATTTACTACCTGAATAATTGAATAGCATTCAACATTATAAAGCTTGTATCAACTGTTAACTAACAATCCTTTAGCGCTTTCTAAGCATTTTTTATCTGTTATCCTGTATTTTGCATTTTCGAAAACTGTCAATGTATGTTTGAGTGTCAACTGACCCTTTTCTTTCCCTGGTTTTCCTGAGGAGCATGAGGGATGACAACGCGCGCGAAGTGAGGGTGGTCTGTTGGTATGTGGTGCAAAAACAAAACCCTTAGGTGCGAGGAAGGTGCCAAACGTGTTCTATGGGCTCTGTAAGTCCCCTGTGTTCTCTAGGTAGGGAAAAGGGAATTTAGGGGTCGAGGGACGCCTATTAATGCACACAACTAATTCTGTAACAGTCTGCTGTAATCACAAAGGGATATAGAGATAGTAACGAAGATTTTATCGAGTGTTAATTATGACCCAAAGTGCCTCAGTGGAAAAACCGCAATCAACCGAAGTTGCCAAAGCACGCCGAGCACTAAGCACAGTTAACTATGATTGCGGCTTTCATTTTTACACAGCAATCGGAGACTACACTGGAGTGACGGCGGTGAGCCTCCAAGACCTTGCCGAAAAAATGGGCTCAATCAACCTTGGCTCCGTCAGGTTCCATTTTGAGCGCGGAGACTTTCAGAGATGGATGAGAACATTATTGTGCGATTCTGAATTAGCAGAAGACATAGGGTTAATCAAACCCTATTTTTCGGATGAAGCGCTAAGAAGAGAAATTATAGCAAAAATAGAGGAAAATATAGCTCGCTTAAAGAAAACCGTTAAAGAGGAAGAATGGAAGCCGCTGTTAACTATAAAATATTCGTCTCAAACTTAAACTCGTTTAATGCTTGGGGTTTTCCTCTATAAAACAGAATCGGGATTAAAGTTACCACAATAACAAGGAAGGTTCCAACAACCAAAAAGTATACACCAGATGGATCAGCGGTTGAAGTGGGTATAGGAGACTGCACAGAAGAGGGTAAGTTGAAAAGTGAACCGTTGAACTCGGTTGAAATTGGGTTTGCAAGTGGCGAAGGGTCTTGTTCGTGACTGGTATAGTTCAATATTTTGGTTTGGTTGTCTTTCCAGTAATTATCATGTACTGAATTGCCTGTACAATCAACCCCACAGAAGTTGATGCCGCCGCCAAAGAAGTTATTTTCAAAGATTAAATTGTTCGTATGTTGACCTTTAAAGAAAATATCGGCGGGGTAATCAGAGAAAGTGTTTCTTACAAAGACGGAGACTTGAGAATCATCCACTGGTTGAAACACTCGGTCGACCATTATTCCAGCGTCTTTGCTGCCAGAGATTGTATTATAGGAAACGTTGAATGATAAGCAATCTCGAATGAATAATGCGTGAAGGGGATTGTTGATTATTTGATTGGCTACTATGCTACAGTTGGCGCTGTTTTGCATGTAAATGCCATTGTTGCCGTTTATGATATTGTTTCGAAGGATTAAGATGTTTGAGGAGTTCTGGATTTCGACTGCATAGGAATACATTGATAGATTAAGATTTACTAGAACTATGTTAGTTCCGTTGAAGATTGAGAAGATCGCTGAAGGAATTTTTACATTATGGTTACCGTCTATTTCTCCGTAGGAAGGCAGTGATAAGGTAAAGTTGTTTCCATCAATCACTATGTTGTCCCGTTGTACATCAAAAGTGTAGTTTAGGATGTTATCAGTTAACTTGTAGAAGTTACCTTCCCGCTGAATAGGTAGAGTAGAGGGTTCTATTGTGCCATTAGCCCTTATGTAGGCGTGTTCCGTTGCGAGCGCTTGAGGTAACGATTGGATATAGGGATTAGCTGTACTTAGGCAATCAAGCGTTAAAGACGCTAAAGTCCAGAAGGAAAGCAACGCGATTAGCGCCAATGAAATAGTTTTTCTTTTCATCGTTCCATCATACTCTTGCTTAAATGTTACAAATAAAAGGTTTCTTGTACACATCTCTTGACTAACACAAGTTAAAGTTTCTTGACTAAATCGACCTCAAGTCACCTATTATCTACTACAGGGGAAAAGGAGATTTAGGGGTCGAATGTGCGATAATCCATTGTAAATATTGCATGTTTAGCAAATGCTAAATACTTATAGTGCTGCAGAAACAATAATGCCCGAAGATACATTTTTTGGGAAACCCAATGTTAATACCGTTCGCTTAAACCTTTTTTGGTTGTGGGTTTTGCCGTTGTCGGTGCGATTTTACTTGTTCTTGGCGTCATATTTTCAATTTACGGATTTGGCGAAGGCAGTGGTCCTGGTCTTGCGATTTTTGGTGTGCTATTTTTGTTTGCTGCGTATATTCTTGGAATCGCATTCGGATTCCTCGAAGGGTATTCTGATATATTTTCAGGGCCCTAAAAAAGCTCCAAACAGGTAATAAAAAAAGAAAAAAGATAAAAGCTATTTCGACGCTACCTTGTCTACCGTGTGCTCATGCGCCTTAATCGAGCGTCCCGAAGGGTCCGCATGTTTGGCGAATTCCTTGCTCCACCTAAACGCCGTCGGAGTCGAACATGCAATCGTCGGCCCCACTGGCACCGTTAACGCCGCTGTTGGGCAAGTGAAATAGCTGTCGAAGATTTGGCGGTAATAATATTCTTCTTTAGAGTTCGGTGTCTGTATGGGGAAACGGGTTTTTGCTCTCGCCATCATTTCATCAGTCACTGCAGCCCTCGGCATGAGCTTTGAGGTAGTCTATCCAGCCGTAGCCGACGCCGTCGCTGAACTGCTCTTTTTGGCGCCACAGTATCTCCTCAGGAATATAGCCCTCAAAGGCTTTTCGTAGTACATACTTCTCGATTTTGTCGCAGCACATTTTTTCTTCAGGGTCAAAGCTCATAGCAAAATCCAGAAACTCCTTATCCAAAAAGGGCACTCGGGTTTCAACGCCCCAAGCGGCAGTAGCTTTGTTGGCACGCAGGCAATCGTATTTGCTTAGCATCTGGAGTTTGCGGACTGTTTCTTCGTAGAATTCCTGTTTGTTGGGGGCTTTGTGGAAGTAGAGGTAACCTCCGAAGACTTCGTCTGCGCCTTCGCCGGATAGGACCATTTTTATGCCCATGGATTTGATTTTTCGGGCCATAAGATACATCGGTGTTGCAGCTCGGATGGTTGTTACATCGAAGGTTTCTAAATGATAGATTACGTCTCGTATGGCATCGAAGCCTTCCTGGATTGTGAAGACGATTTCGTGGTGTACGGTTCCGATGTATTGGGCGACTTTCCTTGCATATTTCATGTCAGGGGAATCTGCTAAGCCCACTGAGAATGAGTGCAGCCTTGGCCACCATGCTTCTTCTTGGTCGCCTGATTCAACCCGTTTCTTGCGGTACTTTGAAGCAATAGCCGCTATGAGCGACGAGTCTAAGCCGCCTGAGATTAGAACGCCATAGGGCACATCGGACATCATTTGGCCTTTCACGGATTTCTCCAAGGCATCCCGCAACTCTGAGAGGTCAAGCTTTTTTGTCGGTATCGTCTCAGCCCATTGGGGTTTGTACCATTTAACAAAGTCTTCCCCGCCGGTACCCATCAGGTAATGCCCAGGCGGGAACTCTTTGACGGTTGTGCAGTAATCGTTTAGGGCTTTCATTTCGCTGGCTACATAGAAGGTTCCGTTGTCATCCCAACCGATGTAGAGTGGTATGATGCCTATGTGGTCTCTGGCAACGAAGAATACGCCTCTGCTTTTGTCGTAGAGTATGAATGCGAACATGCCGTTTAGCATGTTTAGGAATTCTGGGCCGTATTCGTCGTAGAGGTAGAGGATTACTTCGCAGTCAGATTTTGTCTGCCACAGATGCTCTTTTCTCAGTTGGCTGCGAAGGGCAATATGGTTATAGATTTCACCGTTAACGGCCAAGACGTTGCCGTTTTGCTTATCAAACAATGGTTGTGCGCCATGTTCCACGTCGACGATTGAGAGCCGCTCATGGGCAAGGATTGCTTTCTCGTCGCTGAATATGCCGCTCCAGTCGGGTCCGCGATGCCGTAGTTTGGTAGCCATTTTCAGGGCTTTGCTTCTTGCCTGGGGAATTGGCTCTGTGATGTTTGTTATTCCTACGATTCCACACATGATTTAAACCTCAAGTGATGCTCAATGATAATGAAAATGGTTGATTAGGTGGACAACTCAATAGCCTTCTTAGGTAATTGAAGTATTTTATTTTTTCCGATTGCGAAACCTATGGGTATGTTTGGTTCCGGGCGCTGATTTGAATCTCGAATATTTTCCTGTTTGAATTACTTTTTGGGCCATTGTTGTTTCGCCTTTTATTCTGACTGAGCTTTGGTTTGAATGGTTATGCAGCAAATTTAAAGGTAGTTAAGATTTGTTCATAAAAGTTATGAAAACAGGTAAAAATAACCGCACAAAGACATAAACAATGGATAAATTACATTAAAGACCGAAAATAAAAGCAACAAAAACGCATTTCATAGTTGCCACTTGACAACACCAAACCTATTAATCACATATAACCCGTAGTTCAAATGGTGTTTTATTGCAATATCGTCCCTTCGGCAAACTCGACTGGAAAGCCTCCGCATTAGGCTTCGGAACCATGCGCCTCCCAATCAATGGCACAGACCAATCAGCCATAAACGAACCTGAAGCCATCAAACTCATACGCTACGCCATCGACGCAGGCGTAAACTATGTCGATTCAGCCTACGTTTACCATGAAGGCAACAGCGAAGTAGTTCTCGGCAAAGCCTTAGAAGACGGGTACCGCAGCAAAGTTAAAATCGCCACTAAAATGCCGGTTTTCTCCGTTCAAAACAAGGAAGACCTTGACGGAATTTTTGAAACTCAACTCAAGCGGCTAAAAACCGACTGCATTGACTTCTACCTGCTACACGCGTTGATGAAGCCTACATGGGACAAAGTAAAAGAACTCGACATCATCGATTGGGCCGAACATCAAATAGCTGAAGGCAAAATTGGCTATTTGGGCTTTAGCTTCCACGACGAATACGACGTATTCAAAGAGATACTGGATGGCTACAAGGATTGGACGTTTTGCCAAATCCAATACAACTATCTTGACGAGCACTATCAAGCGGGAGTAGCCGGCTTGAAGTATGCAGCTCAAAAAGGTTTAGCCGTCATAGTTATGGAGCCTCTTGCAGGCGGATTATTGGCAGTTAAGCCTCCGGAGGAAATTCAGCAGGAATGGGACAAAACAGGCATAAAACGGGCGCCTGCCGATTGGGGGTTGCAATGGGTCTGGAACCAGCCTGAAGTCGCATTGGCTTTGAGCGGCATGAACTCGATGGCACAAGTCGAGCAGAACCTTAAGAGCGCAAACAATTCGGGACCAAACACACTCACCCAAATAGAAATCGACGCCTTATCGAAATCGCGGGAACTCTTCCAGAAATGCGGCTACATCGGATGCAGCAAATGCCACTACTGCAGCAAATGCCCACAAAGCATCGACATACCAGTAACACTGGCCTTCCTAAACGAGTACGCAACCAAACGCCGAGAACCATCAGAACAAGAACGAATAAAACAGCAATACGCACAAGCCGTACCCTTTGAGCGCAGAGCAAACAACTGCATCCACTGCGGCCAATGCGAAAACATTTGCCCCCAACATCTGCCAGTACGTAAACTGCTAGCAGAAGCCGCCGCTAGCCTACAGTAGCAGTGACCATTGTGATATCAGATGGGTACAACTAGTCCTTATAAAAACGATTTTGATCAATTATAGCAGAGGCTGTTTTGTTTTTGAAGACAATTTCAAAAGCAATCAAAAATGTCGCATAAACAAACACCTTTTGAGCTATCCCTATCAAATCCCTTGCATGCCAACAATATTGCTCTGAGGCAGTTTCCCTTGTAAAAGACATTGCAGCTTCCCCATTTGAGGAGTAGCAATGATAGTTTTTGTCCACCAACCCGAATACATACCATGGCTGGGCTTCTTCGACAAGCTAGCCAGATGCGATACATATGTCATCTACGATGATGCCCAATACCAGCATGGCGGATTCCATAACAGAAACCGCATCCGAACCGCCAGAGGCTGGGAATGGCTCACTATCCCCATCACCCATGGTCACCCCCAAACAATCAAAGACGTAAAAATCGCGGGTGAGCAGTGGAAAAACAAACAACTAAACAGCATCCAGTTCCACTACCAAAAAACCCCCTACTTCAAAGAATACTATCCGCTCATAAAAGATGCAATAAACTCTAACCATGAACTATTAATCGGGTTAAACCTGCATTTCATTAAAGCAATCGCTGAATTCTTAGATATAAAAGTTCAGATGATGCGCTCCTCCGAGTTCCCCTATGCGGGTACAGAGAAAAACGAGAAATTAGTTTCCATGTGCAAATTCCTCGGTGCAGACTCCTACCTCTCTGGTTCAGGAGGCAAAAACTATGTCAAAGAGAACCAATTCACCGAAGCCAACATTAACGTGCAATGGCACAGTTATGAACACCCAACGTACAATCAATGTTTCAGCGGCTTTGAACCTAACATGTCAATTATTGATTTGCTCTTCAACGAAGGCCCCAAAGCTAAAGATATACTCCTAAAAGGGGGCATAATTGAAACAAAAAAGTCCGTTGAAACAGGCGTTATTAAGCCCTTAATTGTTCAAGAAGCAGAAGCAGTTTAGAACTTCATGATTTGGGCGTGGGGAACGCCTTCAATCCTTATAACCGCTTCAGGATGAACATAACCCTGTGAGATAGCTTCCTCCACGCAGTTCTTGCCCACCAAATTCACGATTGTAGAGTGCCCGATTAAGCCCACTGCTTCGTCAAGGGAGGCTTTTCTACCGTTGTAGAATTCGTTTTTGATGTGGAAAACGATTTTTCCTTCCCTAAGCGTTTTACCTAAGAGGTCACAGTCACAGACTGCTAAGACCACGTTTTGTCCAACTTTTTTAACGTTTAGGTAAACATCCAAACTCGGTTTCATCCTATAATTGTTTAATCGATGATTTTGCACCGCATGCATTGCAAACTAGGAAGGCTAAGCGTTTTTCTTTAACGATTTTTGTATCGGGCCTTTTGCATACTGGACATACAACATAGGCGTCAAGGTATCTCGTTATTAGTCGCTCGAAGCTGTCTGATCGGAATTTTCCTTGGAAGATAGCGCGTGAATCATGGAATGTGGCGGCGGTTGCCATTTCGCGAGTTAAGAATTTTATGACGTGCTGGGGGTCACGGTCGAGGGCGTCAGCGATTTCTTTGAAGTTTGCGATTGTTGTGCGCATGCCAACTGTTTGAATCTGGATTCTGGGTAGTTCTAAGCGTTCCTTTTTAGCTTGAACTTCTGGCATTTGTTCTGACGCACGTTTAAGCAGATCATCGTAATTGAAGGTCATGTTTACACTTCACACCAAAGATGGTCCAAGCACATATTTAAGAATTATAATAGAAATAATGCTAGAAACGGGCTTTCCGATGGGTTTTAATGGTTGATTTTAAGTAACAATTATAAATTGGAAAGGTACATCGTAGGTAACTACTACTCACTTCAGAAGGCTAACGTTTGACCGAGAAAAACCCGAGCCAAATATCAAACATCAACGTCCAGATCGATAGACTAAAAGAGCAAACTCAGGATACAAACGCTCAAATTAAAAAGTTCATCGAAAAACGGGACATGCTTCACGAGAAGGTCCGCAAGACCCGTGAAGAAGTAAATGCAATGAAAGCTGAGCGGGACGCCTTAAACGAGAAGGTTAAGCAGCTAAAACAGCAACGCGACGCCGTCAGGGTTAACGTAGCACCCATAATGGCGGAAGTTAACGCTTTAAACGAAAAAATCGACACCCTCAAAAAGAATCTCCCTAACATTAACTATAGAGAAACAAAGAAGGATCTTGAGGAACTCGAATTCAAAATCGCCACAACTACGGTGGACATACAAGAAGAGAAAAGACTCATCGAGCAAGTCAAAGAACTTGAAATTCAACTCAGCGGCTACAAAAAAATTGATAACCAACACAAGAAAATCAAGGAACTCCTTGAACACCGCAAAACCTTTGATGCTCAAGCAGATGTTTACCATAAAGAATTAACAGAGTTAGCTAAGAAAAGCCAAGACTTGCATGCTGTCTTAATGGAAAAAGTCAACGCCATGAAAAGAGATCGCGAAGAAGCAGACAGTCTACATCAATCATTCCTCAAAGCCAAGGACCAAAACAACCTTGTCTATGAACAGATTCGCCTATTAATCAGCCAAGGCACTGGCCTTAGAACTACAATGCGTGAACAATACCAGACTAGAAGAAAAGATGAAGATGTCAGACGCAAAGACCAAGAAGAACGACGCAAACAGGAACAAGCCGAACGCGCGCTTAAAGAGAAAGAAATCAAAGAAAAAATCGGCGGCGAAGCCCGAGAAAAATTAAGCCGCGGCGAAAAAGTCAACTGGGAAGACTTTGCAATGATGGCCGGCGATGACGAAGATGACGAGGCTGAAACGCAAGCTTAAAGTTAAGTACCTGTATTAAAAGAGATAGAGATTTCGATGGCTAAGCGGGAAACGCATCAGCAGACGCAAAAGCGTATCCTCATTTTATGTGTCGATAGAGATGGCGATCTTGAAACTAAAGCAGGTATTAAAACCCCGCTTTTGGGCAGACCCGCCAATCTTGACGGTGCAGTTGCGCTTGCCCTTAAGGATCCTGAGGAACCCGATGCCAACGCAATGTTTGAAGCCGTCAGGTTATATGACCGATTATACAGTGAGAGGCAACCCGACGAAGTCTTCGAAGTTGCAACCATCTCCGGAACCGACTTAGGCAGCGTTAACGCTGACCGCAAATTAGTCGGGGAACTCAACAGTCTACAGGAATCCTTCAACGCTAACGAGGTTATACTGGTTTCAGATGGTTTCTCCGACGAAGCAGTTCTGCCGCTGGTGCAATCCAGAGTGCCAGTTTCTTCCGTTCGACGCATAGTTATAAAGCACAGTGAATCCATCGAAGAAACAGCGGCAGTCTTCACAAAATATGTCCGATTACTCGTTGATAACCCCCGATATTCACGTATAGCACTGGGTTTACCGGGAATACTTGTACTGATTTTTGGTATTCTTTGGGGGATTAACTATTTTATTCCAGGTGCCATCTACATGTACGGCA
The DNA here is from genome assembly GCA_963782915.1 of uncultured archaeon. Lineage (GTDB taxonomy): Archaea > Thermoproteota > Bathyarchaeia > Bathyarchaeales > Bathycorpusculaceae > Bathycorpusculum. The sequence continues at coordinate 112,669 of CAWALK010000025.1, read as the reverse complement.
TAGCCATAGTCATCGTTGTAGGCGGTTTCTTGCTGCTTAAAGGCTTTGGCGTTGATAGGGCCACTAAGGACTTTTATAATTGGGCTAGAACCTATGAGCCCCCGGCGTTGCCGATTCAAATTTCAAATTACACCGTTATCGCGGGCATTCTATGTATTGCTGTTAGCGTTTACTTAGGAATCACAAACGTTAACATCAGTGCACAGCCATTTCCAACAGAGTTAACTGCCTGGTTGGGTGCGATCCCAATAATAGCGGCTTACTTCGTGTTAGGCGTAGCAGACCTAATGATAGTGGGCATATGCATCGTTCTCTTAGGACGCAGCATACGATTATATCTTGAACGTGATTCAAAACTGCTAAGAAACGTAGCGTTGATTGTTACGGTTGCATGGTTTAACAGAATCCTCTACAGTACCGGAGGACTTATACTCTCATATGCGCGTGGAGATTCAACTCAAGTTAATATTGGCAACGAAATTTTCGCGGGATTCCTCTTCACGATAATTGTGGGTATCCTTATCGGTGTCGCCTCAGTGCTGCTAATATACATCGTGAATAGGTCAGCGAAAGGCTTCTTTAAGAAAGAAGAAAAACCTGAAGAGCTCTAAATTTCAGGGCTTTGTTTTGGCTGATTTGAGTAATGTTTAATTGAAACAGTCGGGGATTAACCTGTAGACCGTTAAGATTACGCCCAATAATTGACTACAAGAGGATCTATGAGTGCTTAAAAGAGTTCTATCTGTCCTTGGAATTTATAGGATCTATGAAAAGTGGCTGTGGCAGCAAGTTAAAAACGGCGTTCAGCCTGAGCACATTGCGATTATTTTGGATGGAAACCGTCGGTGGGCAAATGAGCAGGAAATTCATCCGTTGCTGCGTAAAGATAAGTGGGGTCACGGAGAAGGGGCAGATACGGTGGAGCAGCTTCTGGATTGGTGCCACTCAATCGGCGTGAGAAACGTTACGCTCTACACGTTTTCTACGGAAAATTTCGGTCGGCATTCTGATGAAGTTAATCAGATTATGCGGATTGCTGAGGAAAGATTCCGTAAACTTTTGACTGATGAGAGGGTTCATCGAGATAAGGTTCATGTGAAGGTTCTTGGCAGAATTAACATGTTGCCCGACAGTTTGCAAGCGATAATCACCGAGCTTGAACAAGCCACGGTGGATTATGATTGTTACTTTTGGAATTTCGCTTTTGCCTACGGCGGCAGAGCAGAAATCGTGGATGCAACCAAAAGAATTGCTAAAAAAGTGCAGGATAACCAACTGCAAATCGACGACATCACTGAAGGCACATTCGAAAAATACCTCTACACTTCGCACATGATTAAACAAGACCCCGACATGATCATACGCACTTCAGGCGAGGAGAGGCTCAGCGGATTTCTCATTTGGCAAGCCGCGTACAGTGAACTGTTCTTCTTGGATGTTTACTGGCCAGATTTCCGCCGCATCGACTTACTAAGAGCCATCAGGGTTTTTCAGCGCCGTAAACGCCGCTTCGGAACCTAAAGAGCTTTTTTTTCTTTGTGTGGTTGTGGCGGTTTTAAATTTTCCAGAGGTCTGTTTGAGGAGGCGGCTCTGTTTTGTATTCAGCTTGTTTTTTTGAGCCTGTTGGGTTGTGGGGATCGAGGTTTTTTTGTCACAACTATGTTGGTTTGGTTGTTTGTGGTTGTGGAAGTATGTTGAGTCTTCTTTTGAATTCTCAAGACAGCAATGGACAGGGCAATGTATGTCGGGTAACCGGCATGGCCCATTCGGACTTAACCGCCCAGTGCACCCAACCCAGCCGCTGCCTATAAGCAATTTTGTGCCATAAAAAGCAGTAAAGAAAAAGCATAATCAAACAGGAGAACAGCCTCAAGCGCTTGCTCTTGCGACTAGACCCCCCTCTATAAATAGCAACATAGAAGCCGCGTTAGCTGCTCTGCACAGACCCCCCTCCCCCTATAAAAAGGCAAAAACTACTTTAGAGCCTTCCTGCGCCAAAGCACCGCCACAGCGACTCCCAAAACAGCGACCGCCACCACCAACCCAACAATCGCTACTTTCTCCCAATCAAAGCTTAGAAAACTTGTCTGAGGGGGCTGTGAACCTTGCGGGGACTGTGTAGGCGAGGTTGCTATCATTGGAGTCGGCGTTGACGATTGTGGTTCTGTTGTTGTGACTTCGGGGCTGCCAATAGTTACTGTTTTGGTGTCACTCCAGTCGCTGATTTGTCCGCTGAAGATGTAGTAATGTGGAGTTTCACCAGGTTCACCAAATGGAACGCCCCAAAAATCTGTTTCATTGATACGTGTGGAGTAGCCGATTATTGCTTGCATTTTAAAGTCAATTTGACCGCCAACTGTTATGTTATCTATTGTATGGTTGAAGTAAGGATAGGTAGCGTTATCACCAGCTATACCGTACGCTACAACCGTATTTCCTGATTGAGAACTGGGAACACAGTAGCCAGTAGGGTATGAATCATAGATTTTCATGCTTATGGCACCGCTATCCCATCTTTCGATGTCCCAACTTTCAAAATGCCCTTTAAAGACGATGCGATAGTATAGCCAAACAAGGGAGCCATTTTCGTTGCGGTAGGATGTATAGGGTTGATTTTTAATAATAACTTCAACCGAATTGTTCTGGACATGGTACCCCTCTTGTGTCATAACTGTTTTTCCAGTATAGGGGTCAATGTCATATGTTGCTGGAACATCGTATGAACGATCGACCTGTTTTACTGTAAATTGAGGTACGGATGGTGTTGAAGCGGCTGATGCTAATTGGATGACAGTTAAGCTTGGGGCTGCGAGAATCGCTATGAGTGTTATGATGATTATTCTGTTCATGTCTGCTACCACTGAACCTGTGCTTGGGTTTGCCTTTAAAGGCTTCTTGTATAGGTTTCTTGACTAAGCCCAGTCAACGTTCCTTGACCCAACCATCCTACCCCCACCCAACCACCAAACCAACCCTACACCAAAAAACCCCACAAACAATTACCAAAAAAAAGCCCTACTAAACCAATCAATACGAAAGTTGGAAGGAACGTCGCTCCGCTTGACCCTTGTCGAACGTTCCGCAAGAGCCTGACATCGATTTCCTTATCACTGCAAACTGATAGATTTAGTCCAGAAATATCGACAAGCGTTAGTCAACGTTTCTTTACAAGAACGCTTTTAACGCCCAAAATAGCAAGAGAGGTTATGCGAAAAACCAGCAGAACCGTAGCCATACTATCAATCGTTATTTTTCTTATCGCTCTATTTCTCTTTCAACCGTCGACAGTATTCGCCCAAAACAAAACAATCACAGTACCTAACCAATACAGGAACATACAAGATGCCATTGACAACGCAAACGATGGAGACACCATATTCGTAAAATCGGGACATTATACTCTGGAAGACTACCCCGATGGATTAACAATCAACAAGTCAATATCGCTTGTAGGGGAAAATAAAGAAAACACAGTTCTCACTCAGCACCTTTACAGGGGCAGCGATGCAGGGATAAAGGCTTTAGCAGATGGCGTAACTATTTCAGGATTTAAAATTTCTGGAAGCGTTACCAACATTAAAGTGAGCGGTTCAAACTGCAAAATCACAGACAACAACATCGTAAACGGCATCAACAACGGCTTAGACATCGGCGGAGCTAACCAGGTTATTTCAAGAAACAACTTTGATAACAACCAGGTTTTTGGCATATACATGACTGCAAACAACAGCATCATCTCCAACAACAGCTTAAGCAACAACAAATATGCAGGCATAATCGTGGATTCCTGCGAAAACGTAACGATAAGCCAAAACAAAATTTTTAACAACGGCAATGCTATTTACCAAAATTTTACTGGGGGCTTAATTTTAAAGTGGAATGGCCCATTCACCGTTAAAGGCAACACTATCAGTAACAATTTGGGGTTTGGAGTAGAATTCGGTGAAGGCACCAACAACGCAGACGTAACTGGCAACAGTATTGGGGGTAACCACTTTGGGTTCTACCTTTCCAACTATATTTTTAACCCTTCGGGGATAAAGTCTGCTGGAGCAAACAATCAGGTCAACTGGAACAATATAGAAAACAATACGGTTTCAGTGTTTGTTAGCTATGGAGGAGTTTTTGCGGCTAATGCTGTGGAGGGTGATACTGGAAACGGCACAGACATTGTTGTTTGGGATAATGGTGCTGCGGGGAATTACTGGAGCGATTTCAACGGCTATGGAGCGTACGTTATTGACCAAAACAATAGGGATAATCACCCAGTTACCCAACCAATTGATACGGCTCTACCTGCCCCAACACCGAACACCGTAACTTCGGTGCCTGTGCCAATTATTATCACAATTGCAGTTGTTTTAGTTGGAGCCACAGTTATAGTTGCCTTTTTTGTATTCAAAAAACGGCAGCATTAAGAATTTGACCCCTAAATCATCTTTTCCCTATCTTAGGAACACAGCGGACTATATGTCTAATAAGTAAATTATATAACCAAACAAGCATTAAGTCCCATTATGGATAGATTGGGTAAGTACCTCTCGTTAAGCTTAGTCGTAATCTTATTAGCATCTAGCCTGTGGATGGTGAAACTCTCTGATGCTCAAACGACACCTTATCCTACACCTTACCCTGAAATACCTAAACCTGCTGTACCTCAATTTACTGTTAGTCTAATAGATTCGTCCTATGATATTCCAGCATCTACCTCTATAGACCCATATACGGGACAGACAATAACGCAACCAAGCGAGCATATCGAAGCGAGAACTATCGAAATACGAATAAAAAATGAAGCGGTTACGCCTTTTGAGGTTAAATTAGGTACTTCTAATTGGACGGCAGGACTTAGTTATGACATTCGTTGGAAAGGGCACTTTGAGACTGAGTGGCATAACCTCTTTGGAGCTTCTGATGGTTATTTTGGTAGCGATTCAGGGAGTCCTGAAACAGTATTTGCGCCCCAAGGCGAATACTCATCAACAGAGGGACTAAAGATGGCTACTCAGGGAATGTATAGAACCTTCCCTCCTAATTCTCAACTTGATTTCCAAGTTCAAGCAATGATAGGGTTCGTTCACAGAGAAGTTAGCGCAATTCCTGGGGGCGGATGGATATTTACTGGACAAACAAGCGATTGGAGCAACACCCAAACACTAAACTTAACTGATGGTTCAGTCACTGCCTCTCCAAACCCATCTCCTTCAGTTCCAGAATTCTCTTTACTATCCATATTGCCTTTGTTTGCAGTAATCCCTTTGATTGCCTTTTTTATTGTTAAGAAGAGAAAAATGTGTAAAGACTTATAACTAGAAGAAAAGAAGACCGTTTCAGTAATTTAGTCCTAACTTTGCCCTAAGGCTGGAACGGCGACATCATCCCTGCACTTAAGCGGTATCCAGTATCATCTGAATTCTGTCAGGTTCAAGCCTAAAAGAAAAGATGGGTGGCTAAGCCCGGCTTTTAGCGCTCACTATGCTAATGACGTCGCGGTCTTTTAGGATGGCGTCTTCGCCGATTCTGCGTTTATCGCGGGCGTTTATAGCGTAGAGGAAGTTTTCTCCTAGTTCACTGTGGATAACGTAGGCGAATAGGTGGGCGGTTGTGCCTTTGGGTACGAGGTATGCGTCGGGTAAGACACGCCCGTCGTGGTCTGTGAGGTGCTCCATGTCTTCTACTGGGTAAACGGTTATCATGTCTAAGAGTTTGAAGTAGGCTGTGTTGAGTGCGTCTTGGACGCCGGTGGAGCCGTTGGTTTGCAAGATTTTTTCTTTCACCTGCTCAAGCGCCCTGATTTGCCCAGCCGACAACTTTTCGGGGGCAATGATTTTAAAGTCTTTGTCGCCGGGTTTATAGTCGATCAAGCCTTTCTCAGCCGCACGCCGTAGCACCAGCTCTGCTTCTGCGCTGACTGGGATAACGATGTAATCCAGTTTTTTGAGGCGCTCTATGTTAGCTTTGGCGGTTGGCAAATCAACCTTGTTTGCAACAATAAGCATCGGCTTAGCTATTCGCCTTAAATTGTCTATGAAACGGTAAAAATCATCATCCGACCAAGAGACAGGACGGTCAAGGTTTAAGTTGGATCTTCGAACTGCCTCAGCGACAAATTGGCGTTTAATGCTTAAACCTGCTAAACGGTCTTCCAAATGGAAGGCGAGGCCTTTTTTGTCCGTTTCTACCGTTCTTGAAATTTTTGACCAGTCTTTCTTGAGGATAGTTAACATCCACATGTTGATTTCTTTTTCCAGAAACGCCACGTCCTCAAGCGGGTCGTGTTCGCCGGGTTTGCAGCTTTTACCTTCGCAGTCGGTTCCGCCCGAAGCGTCAACAACGTGTATCAGCGCATCGGCTCGGCGGATTTCGTCGAGAAACTGGTTGCCCAAACCCTTGCCTTCCCAAGCGCCCGGCACGATGCCCGCTATGTCGACTAATTCGACGGGGACAAAGCGGGTGCCGTTTTGGCAGACGCTGTTTTTGGGGTTATCTTGGACTTTAAAGTCCACGTGGACGCAGGGGCTTTGGACGTAGCCGACGCCACGGTTGGGTTTGATGGTTGTGAATGGGTAATTTGCGATTTCAGCCGCAGCTAAGGTTGCGGCGCTAAAGAAGGTGGATTTGCCGGTGTTTGGTTTTCCGACTACACCGAGTAATCGTGAGTAGGACCGCTGCATAACTTTTCACTGTGCTTAATGTTGCTGTGTATGGTGCTATATTGGTTGCGGTTGCGGCGTAACCTAAAAAAATGCGGGCGCTAACATAGTTGATGGTTAGGCAGTTAGGGGAAGGGTTAGGGCAAACAAAAAAACAGGGGTCGAACTAGACAAGTTGTCTAGACGTGGGTACCCGCAATTACCAAAATAGCCAACAGTTAAAGAGCCATCGTAAACTGTGTTATTCGCCACTTGTTTACTGTTAATTGCAGCTTTCGCTTTTCCAGCAGCAAACGATTTCTGCACAGACAAGAACTCAGTGGGATGTGGAACCCATGCATATCGCTCAACAAATCGAACCCTTTGCAGTACACTTCAGGGTATACTCCAACCCAAATAAAAACCGCATACAACCTACCCTCATCCGGCGGAAACGGAACCACAATAGCCATAATAGACGCCTTCGATGCCCCAACAATTATTAGCCGATTTCACGGTTTTCTGCAGCCAATTCAACCTGCCCAGCGCCAACAGAGCAACTTTGAAATCCACAAAATGGCAGATACTCATCACTACTGACAGTGGTTGGGCACAAGAAACCAGCCTTAGATGTTGAGTGGGCACACGCCATCGCCCCAGAAGCAAAGATACTTACTTGTTGAAGCAAGGTGTTTCAACAGCCAAACCACTTTGCTCGATGCAATCGAATACGCCAAAAGCCGCCCAGATGTTGTTGCTGTTTCCATGAGTTGGGGCGGCAATGAACCACTCAACCCAACCAATACTTCGACAAATAAACTGACGAGCAGTTATGGCGCCGTTTTTTTGCATCTTCAGGAGATGATGGTGCTCAGACATATGTTGGCCTGCAAGTCTCCGTTAACGTAGTCGGTGTTGGAGGAACCACACTTAATTTGAATGCTGACGGCACAGTCATTTCGGAGACTGCCTGGAGCGGAAGCGGAGGAGGAATTTGCCTCATACGAAAAAATGCCCACTTATCAAGCAAACTATGGCCTTACTGGGTCAAAACGGTGTGTTCCAGATGTCTCCTATAACGGAAACCCTTCAACAGGCGTACCCGTCTACTATAATGGCAACTGGTATAAATTCGGCGGCACCAGCGCAGGTGCGCCGCAGTGGGCAGCAATACACGCTTTAGTCGCCTCAGCATCAAACATTAACATCTACCAAAAAGCAAAATTAGACTATAGCAGCTATTTCCGGGATATTATTTCCGGGTCGAACGGAGGTTACAATGCTCGGATCGGTTATGATTACGTGACAGGGTTAGGCAGCCCATTAACCTTCAACTTCGGCGCTTCAACTGGCCGTTTCACCTGATTTCGGGAGCAGCGGGAAACACATTAACGTTGAGCGGTATCGGCTTAGCGGGCGGTTCAGTCAAATATTTCTTACCTCAACCCTCTAAACAACTATATGGGTTTCGTGAGCAACAACACAGCCACGGACCTCCGGAAGCTTCTCACTGCCGACTACTGCACCCGATCTTATGCAAACCAACCCAGCAGGCGACAACCCGCAGAGCTTTGACAGCATAGTTTTTAGTGCAGCCGACAACAGCAACGGCCGCTCATACAACACCTCAACAGTTCCCTTACAACAATATCGCCGAGGCTTAACCCAGGTTGGCAACTCAACCGCCCAAGGGCTATATGGCAATAACACTAATTTGGCAAACACAGTTTTCATCCAAAACGGCGATGCCCTCACTATTGGAGGCAGATGGTTTAGCCCCGGCACAGCAACCCTGCTCTGGGATAACACAAACATAAGCACCACAACAATCGATGGAGCAGGGCAATTCAACACAAGCATAATTGTACCAGCCTCCTCTGTTGGGCAACATACACTAACCATCCGGGATTCAGCGACCAATTTCTGCGTTAACATCTCACGTTATCCTTCAGTAGCTACCGATTACACCGACGGCTGGTATACAGCTGATTATACTGTAAATTTGGTGCCTGACTACCCTGTAAACGAGACTTTCTATCGAATAAACGGCGGCGAAATACAGAATGTTACGGCAAACGGTCAACCCCTAATCAACTGCGGAAGCCGCTAACAATACAGTCGAGTACTGGAGCACATGGAGCCCCGACGGATCAACACTCATAGAAACACCCCATAGAATCGCAGGTGGAATCAAACTCGATAAAACCGCTCCTTTAGGCTCAATCATGTCAAACAGCCTCACCCAAACCCCAGACATCACCCTCTATCTTAACGCAAATAATGACACTTCAGGGGTCTCCGAGATGCATTTTGCCCACCAGAACGGCGACTGGACCAGCTGGGAAACCTATGCAGCCACGAAAGCGTGGACGCTGCATGGGTATGACGGCGCAAAAACCGTTTTTGTCCAATTCCGGGACAACGCGGGGTTAGTGTCAACATACACTTGTGTAGTGACGCTTCAAACGCCGCAGACTGCTCCGACTCCGCTCTCATCTACTGAGCCTACACCGACGGCAACTGCAGCGCCGACTCAAACTACGCCGACAAATCAACCTTCACCCACACCCATAGTACCTGAACAGCAGATGGGTATGGTTCTGCTTTTGCTTGCTGCTTCAACGGTTATGTTGATAGCACTATTTTTGAAGAAAAAAACTATAATAATCATTAATCGCTCTTGAATTTTTGGTTAGAGGAAAACACATTCTTGTATTTTGCTATTGGGCATAAAGCATAATAAGCAATTCACTGCGTAACTCGATTAGTCAGTACATACTAAGAAAGGAGATGAACAAACGAAGCATACTTGGCTATCGAAGATTCTAGCGGTGCTACTAACCTGTTCATTTCTAATTACTGCGTACTATCAACCGCCCATAATAGTACAAACGCCACCAACTCTTTCGTTTGAGCAAGTTGAGCAATTGACCCTAGAACCTTTGTCCACTATGGAACCTTTAGGTGGCGGTTCAGCGGGTTATGGTTATACACCAAGCCAGATGAAAACAGCGTACAATCTGCCATCTTCAGGAGGCAGCGGAGCCACGATAGCAATAATAGTTGCCTATGACACGCCCAATATAGAGACTTACCTTGAATGTGTTTTGCCACAGAATTCTCTTTACCTCTACCAGACGCCAGCAATTTTGAAGTCCACAAAATGATAACCAGCTTACCATCGTTGACCCCACTGGGAAATGGTCATCGGAAGCATGTTTAGACGTTGAATGGGCTCATGCAATTGCGCCACAAGCAAAAATATTGTTAGTTGAAGCAGTTGATAGCCGCTTAAGCCAATTCGAGCAAGCCATCGATTACGCTACAAGTCGATCAGATGTAGTAGCAGTCTCAATAAGCGCAGGATTTGAAGAGGGCCAGTTGGTTCATGGTTTACATATTATGATTCGATTTTCACAATACCGGGAATTGCATATTTTGCATCTTCTGGAGATAGCGGCGCACAATGGTGCTTTATGGCCCGCCTGTTCACCTTATGTAATAGCTGTCGGAGGAACACTACTTGATCTAAACGCTGACGGCACTGTAAATTCGGAAAATGCATGGGGTAAAAGCGGCGGAGGAGTAAGCGCTTACGAGGATATGCCTGCTTACCAGTCAAACTATGGGTTACCAGGCACCAAACGTATCGTTCCAGACGTCTCATATTCTGCAAGCCACCTTCCAGTTTACAGTAACAATGGATGGACTGAATCAGAGGTACAAGCAACGGTGCACCACAGTGGGCAGCAATCCATGCACTAGACAATCTGCAACGCTGGGTAACATCTACCAGAGCGCAAAAACTGCTTATGACTTCGTCTTTTCGGGACATAACTACTGGCTAACAACGGCTATAGCGCAGGCACAGGCTATGATTATGTCACTGGATTCGGCAGCCCAATAACACTAACTTTGATTTCGCACTCACGTTTCCCCAAGCCAAGGCACAGGAAACGGCGCTATTACAATAAGCGGAACAGACTTCACAGCAGGCAGCACAGTAAAAATTGAATACTTAAACCCCCAGAGCTCCACATGGGTTTCAGTAGTTAACAACTTACCAATCGCAACCTGAAGACTTTACTTATACGACAACTGCACCTGACCTTACAACAAAACAACGCTGCAGGCGACCACTCCGCGCTCTATGACAATATTGTGTACAGAGCAACCGATAACAGTAACAGCCGAACCGTCACCACAGCTGTTCCCTACAAGGAATGGCGACGAGGATTAACTCAAGTAGGCTACTGCAGCAGCAACGGGAATATTTGGACCAAACAGCGACTTATCCACAATTATTTCAGGTGTAGACGAGCAAACATTCACAATTACAGGTAAATGGTTCAAACCTGGCACAGCAACAATGACGTGGGATAACACAGAAAACTTGGGTACCACAACAATAGATGCAACAGGCAGATTTACGGCAACTATTACGGCTTCAGCTTCAATTACTGAAACCCACACCGTCACAATCAATGATGGCACATGCGATTTCAGTTTCGATTTAACATTCTATGCAATCCCTAACCCAGTACCTGAAGGACCAGAAATCTCTATGTTCGCAGCGATTTTCTGTGCAGCAATCTTGGTTTTATTTGTTAAAAGAAAACAAAAATAAAAAAGGAAAATTTAGGTTTATTTGCTTGTGCAAGCTTGGGCTTTTTTGGAGCCTCTTAGTGCTGAGCATATGGCTGCTATGAAGCAGAGAATTGCGCCGATGATGAAGGCTTGTGTTAATGCAGTCATGAATGGTGTGGCTATGGTGTTGGGGAAAAATGTTGTGCCCTGTAAGGTGGTTAGTGTTGCTTGTGGTAAGCTTGCAGCGATGGGACCCATTGAGTGCAGTAATGTGCCGATTGGGTTGTATCCTAGGAAAGCAGCGAAGAGTGCGCCTGCAGCTGGAACTTGGCTGAATGCTGAGGCAACTTGTGTTGATGCGCCTGCGTTGGAGACTGCAGTTGAAAGTGCTACGGGTAAGGTGGCGTTTAGGGAGATTATGATTATGGTGAAGAATATTGCTTGGCTGATGGTTTGGCCGCAGTTTTGTAGTGTTGAGCGCATGCCTGATGCTGCGCCTCGGTTTTCGGCGGGGCAAGAGTTCATGACTGAAGCCATGTTGGGAGAGTTGAAGATGCCGTTTCCGATGCCCATAACCAACAGTATCAGTGCGAATGGCAAATACGCAAAGTTTGCGCCTAAAAACGTGAACGCTAAGAATGCGATGCCAGTTATTATCATGCCTGCAGTTGCTAGTAAACGTGCGCCATGTTTGTCAGATAACCAACCGCTCAGCGGACCCGTGATGGCTACTCCGATTGACATTGGAATCATGTAGATTCCTGCCCAAAACGGTGCATCCTCAAAACTGTATCCATTGAGTGGAAGCCAAATGCCCTGCAGTAGCACTACGAGCATTATCATGACTCCGCCTCGGGCCATGGAGCTTAGGAAAGTAGCGATGCTTCCAGCAGCGAAACTTCGGTTCTTGAATAGGTTCAAGTCAAACATTGGGTCAGCTACTTTGCGTTCTATGAATGGAAACGCAATAAGCAATGCTGCACCGCCGACAAGGGAAGCTATCACCCAAGGGTTACCCCAACCCATCGGCGAAGACCCGTAAGGTGTTAAACCATAAGTTATGGATACCAGAAGCAGAATTAAGCCTCCGCCGAAGGAAAGGTTGCCGAAAATGTCGATTTTCGCTTTTTTCCTAATGATATGTTGCTCTTTGAGTTTCCAGTATGACCATGCCGTGCCCATTATGCCGACTGGAACACTCACTAAGAAGACCAATCGCCAGTCGTAAACGGCTAAGACGCCGCCTAAAACCAAACCAATCAGTGAACCAGCAAGGAAAGCTAAGCCGTTTATGCCTAGTGCTTTGCCGCGTTCGTTTTCTGGGAAGGCATCTGTTATGATTGCTGCACTGTTAGAGAAGAGGAAAGCAGCGCCGACACCTTGGACTATGCGGAAAACTATCAGTTCTATGGCTCCAGCGTCGCCCGTATTAGGCGTTAGAAACAGCAGAATTGAGCCTATAGTGAATATCAGAAAGCCCAAGTTGTAGAGTTTAACTCGACCGTAGATGTCTGATAATCTGCCAAAAGTGACAAGAAGGACAGCGGTTACGATGCTGTAGCCAAACATCACCCAGAGCAGATACTGGAAACTCGTGAAGGGGTCGATTTGTATGCCTCTAAAAATCGAGGGCAAAGCAATTAAAACGATGGTCATGTCGATTGATGCCATCAAAGTGCCAAGAGTAGTGTTGGATAATGCAACCCATTTATACTGTACCATGAACGTCATCAGCTACACAAATTATTTAACAAAGTTTTACGGAATGGGTAAAATGAGTTATAAAAAGATTGTTGGGGAACACGTTGGTTCCCAAATGGGTTTATTCTGTTTTCTGTTCGGCGTTGGTTTGGTCTTCTTTGGTGTCGTCTATGTCTTTGATTCGTTGTAGGCGTTTGATTGGGTTGTACCAGTTCCATTTGCCAAACGTTGACATCACTGCAGGCACTATGTAGGTTCGCACAACCAATGCATCGATTAGGATGCTAAAGGCAAAGGCGAAGCCCATTTCTTTTAGCATCATGTTACTTGAGAGGACCAGTGCCCCAAGTGAACCTGCCAAGATTATGGCTGCAGCAGTGATGATTCCGCCTGTTTGTTGAATGGCATGTATGATTGCGTCGTTTAGGTGTTGTCCTTTGGCTGCTTCTTCACGTATGCGGGTGAGGATGAATATGTTGTAGTCCATGCCTAAGCCCAGCAGCAGCACGAAGAGAATCAGCGGTGTTATGAATAGCAATCCGTAGCTGAAAGCCGATTGGAAGACTAGCACTGTAACTGCCAAAGTCCACACAATACTCATGAGCACTGATAGGATGGCGAATACTGGCAGTATCAGTGAACCCAAGACGATGAATAATACTATGCCGACGCCTAATGCGACGATTGGAAGAATCGCGGTGAATTGGCCTTCAAAGACTGTTTTAGTATCCAATGTGCCGCCTGTGGTTCCGCCTAAATAGATGCCTGTTACGTTAGCGGCGCTGTCATAGTTTTGGTGTAGAGTGGTTCGTATGTCTTGAGCGTAGTTGATGGCTTCAGTAGAGTATGGGTCTACGTGGAATTGTACGGTTATTAGGGCTGATTGGTTGTCTGCTCCGATGGCGCTGAGCATGCCGCTGTAGGCGGTTGCGTCGGAATCGTTGGTGATTGTTTGGTAATCTACTGCTTCGCCATAGGGCATTGTGGGTCCTGTTATTTTTTGTACGCCTTCATGATTGGCAATCATGGAAGACATGCTTTGCAGTGTCGCCATTTCACCCTTGTTAAAGGTGCCATTACTATCCACGAGGGGCTGCGAAAACGTTACTACAACGTATGAGGGCATCAATCTGCCGCCGCCAAAGGAATCCGTGAGGGTATTGGATGCAGAGATTGATTCAATACTGTTCGACGCGCCGCTTATCATGTTGTAGGTGGGTGTTGTTGTTGCATAGATGTAGAAGGTAGGCAAGGTAACTAAGACAGCGATGAGGATGATTACTTTGCCATGTTTTACTGAGAATGCGCCGCTTTTTGCGAAGTAGCCGCCTCTGCGTTTGTTTTTCTCAATAATACCTTGTGAGTATCGTTCGAATCGTTTTCCTGAGTTAGGCCAGAAGATTCTGTCGCCTAAAATCGCTGTTAACGCAGGTGCAAACGTCAAAGAAGCCAGCAAGGTAACGATGACGCCTAAACCGACGACTAAGCCCATGGTTTGAAGCATAACCATCGAAGTTGCTGACAAGCGCAAGGAAGGATATGATGACTGTGGCGCCGCTGGTTACGATGCTTTCGCCTGCCCAAGTGATGGATTGTTTGATGGCTTCAAACACGGGCAGGTTGTGGATTCTTTCTTCTCGGTGACGAGCAATTATAAAGATGCTGTAGTCTGTGCCTACGCCAATTAGCACTGTTAAGAGCACTGTTGATACGGTGTAGTCCACTGGGTTGATGTAGGTGCCTATCAAGTAGGGGAATATCTGTGAAACACCAAGCCCCACTCCTATCGTGCCCAAAGTGATTATTGGGGTAACGATGGATCGGAAGAACAATGCTGTGGCTATAACTAGCAGAGCTATAGTGATTGGTAAGATAAGTTCTAGGTCTTTGTTGGTTGATTGCCCGAAATCGTAGTTTAAAGCATCGTTGCCTGTTACTTCGGCTGAATTGATGTCGGCGGGATGTTGAGCTAATTTTTGGGCGATGATGTTTCTTATTGCTAAGAGGTTAGCGTCATCTGATTTGTCAAAGGTGATTGAGATGAGCGTTACATCTTTGGAGGGCGAAACAAACGAAGTGATTAATGAGTTGAATTGTTCGCCGACGTTGTAGGCATCTGGGTTGGAAACGATGTTTGAGGCGAGCGTTTCTAGTGCAGTGTTGGTTGCGTTTTCGCCCATGTTGTAAATGGCAGTGATTAACTCTGGAGATAGGCTGGATTGGTTTGCAACATAGTTTATTGTTAGAGTTTTGAGTTTGCTGTTTGAGGATGTGGTGTTGGCGTTGAGGTAGTCTTGGAGTTTAAGAGAGGAGGCAACTTGTTCGGCTAAGCCTTGGCTGTCGTTTAGGTAAGCAGGGATAAATTGGGCGTTGGCTGCGTCGGCTGCGATGCCTGCGGTTTGATTTATCCACGCAGTTGGAAGAGGTTGACTTGGAACTCTTGTTGCCCAGGAAGCGTTAAAGTAATTTAGCAAATGTGAAGTGTAGTCGTTGTAGGCGGTTTGGTCGATGTCTTTTAGTATAGTTTTGGTTTGGTCGTAGGAGATTTTGTTGAATAATGTGACGAAGCTGTCCATGCCGTAGTTTTTGGAGTTCCAGATTATGTTATCCGCTAAGGAGGATAGGGCAGTGGTTGAGGGTGTTTTGCCTAAGTCGTAGGCGGCTTTAACGAAAGCAACAGATGAACCTGACTGGTTAGCGATGTATCTGATTGAGAAATCCTGGAGTTGTGCATTGTTCTGGTCGGGTGTGTTTGTTAAGTAGTTGTCAAGGGAGAATGTCTGTGTTAGGGATGTGGCGAAGGCTTGCATTGTAGCGTTTGAGGCTAAGAAGTTATTGATGTATTGTTGGTTGGTGATGTTAGCTGCCAGTGAAGCGCGTTGTTGTGGTGTATAATGTTTGGGTGGATGGGTCTTGGAAGCTCAGTACCCAAGTTGTGTTGAAAGCGTTGAGTAAATGTGAAGTGTATTGTGCGTAGGCTGCGGGGTCTGCTTGGGATAGGATGCCGGCGGTTTGCTGGTAAGCGGCTTGATTTGCTTGGTCTAGGTTTTGTGTGGCTTGATAGGTTTGTCCCCAGACGTTGAGGTATATTGCGGGTACACTGTAGAGTAGGTTGTAGGTCATGTTGGCGTTTTCTTGGACGGTGTAGACTCCTTGGGCGGTTTGGTTAAGTCCTGGAACCAATTGGCCGTATTTGGTGGTGTTGTATGCGTTGTACCATACGTTGGAGTAGATTGTTGGGACGCTGTAGAGTAAATTGTAGGTTAAGTTGCCGCCGTTATAAGCGAGGTAGACGCCCTGGTTTGTTTGGTTGAGGGCGGGGATTAGAATTGAGTATACGCTGGTTATATTTTCCAGTCCGGTGATGCTGGAAGTTTCGTTTATTTGCCTTGTTAATTCGTCAATGAAGCGCTGTGTTGCTATTGACGAGGCATCTCTGGTTGATATTATTATGGCTAGTGAATCGTTGGATACGGATTTTTGGAATTGTGCAGTGATTATGTCGCCTGCTTTGGAGGATTCAAGGTCGGCTCCAGAAGACGAATCCATAGTGAGCGAAGTAACACCTGTTGCAGTCATAACTACCGGCACAATTATTGCCAAAAGCAATATCCAAACAGCGATAATGCTCCACTTGCGCTTTGTAATTAAGTGGCCGAGCTTTCCGAAGGAGTTGAGTTTTCCATGAGTCATTTCTTAGTTTACTTCCTGTAATTTGATCAGTTTAATGTAAATTTTGACTTCTTTATGGACAGCTCGGCTGCTCTTATAGATTGTACCGAGTGGGCTCGGGTCTTCAAAAGACATATAGGGTAAATAACCCACGTTTAGGTATGCGTCGACTAATCCTTGAAGTCCACGAAAAAGAATTAGGCAAAGCAGGCATCGAACTACCGCCACTTAAAAAAATCAAATCACTCGAACTCCTATACTTCCTACGACAAGACGACACAGAATTCGCAGCAATATCCCGCGTAGAATTCAAAGACCCAACCTCAAAAGTCGAAGACCTAATAAAAAACACCTTACTCTTCGACGCCCAAATCATAGAGAAAGAAAAAAACGGCGCCTACATCCTTTTCACTCGCAGCGGAGCACCCGGCTTATCATCCGTTTTAAACTATATCGGCATTGACGCCGGCTACTTGTTTCCGCCCTTAGGCATTGCGGATGGTAAAGTAAAGTTTTCTTTTTTGGGCAGCGAATCACAAATCAAGGATTTCATGGAAAAATTGGACGCAATAGCAATCCACTATCGAGTGGTGCTGTTGGCGGATGCAAACTTTTCGCCCATTTCGCCCCTTAGCCAATTGACGGAGAAGCAACAGGAAGTTTTGCTCATGGCATACAAGCTGGGCTATTATGATATTCCGAGAAAAATCACTTCCGAAGAGTTGGGTAAGAAACTCAAGCTTGTGGATTCTACTGTTGTGGAGCACCTGCGTAAAGCGGAGCAGCGGCTGATTAAGCAAATAATCGAAAACAGAGTCCAGTAAACTTAGCCTTCTCGCATAAGGACGGCATGTGCAGGGCACTTAGCCACACACAACCCGCAACCATGACAAATACCCATGTCTACCACTGCTGATTCGTCATCGCTTATGCGAAAAACAGCTTTAATGGGACATTCTTTGGCGACAGCGCATTTTTCGCAGTGGCTGCACTTGTTTGGGTCTATGAGAGCTTTCATTGAGTGCTCAAGGTAGGGAGGTTCTATTCAAGTTTTCCGGCGGTTGACTACAAAAAACCCTAAATAAAGTGAGATTAGAGTTTGTCTGCTTTGTACTTGGCGAGTAACTCTCTGAGTGTTCGGTGGCATTTGCTGCATTCAAACATAGTGTTTCCGCAGGAAGGACAATACAGTTCCTCATCTATGAACCGCTCCAAAATGGCTAAGAGCTCCTCTTTGTTGTGTAAGTCACGTTCGGAATCCATTTTCACTGGCTCTGGCGCAGGCTGAGGTTTGCTTTCGCCGACTATTTCCTGATAAACCTTAGAGATGCTTGTTTTGCCTTCCCTAAGTTTCTGCTTATCGTCTTCGCTGGCTTCTTCGAGGATTCTTTTGCCCCGCTCAAGGGTTCGGGTTGAAACGCCTGCTCTTTTAGCAACTACTTCCGTGGCTTTTCCCGCAGCCTCCGGAGTAGGCTCTGCGTCTTCAGGCGCTAACCCATCTGTGTTTAAGCCTAATTGGAAGTCGCGACCGTTTTTTCCGCCCTTAGATTGCCTCTGCTTAGCCAGAGCCCTTTCGATTTCGAGCAGTGGCACGGCCAATTCGACGAGTTGGAAGT
Source organism: uncultured archaeon (assembly GCA_963782915.1). Taxonomy (GTDB): domain Archaea; phylum Thermoproteota; class Bathyarchaeia; order Bathyarchaeales; family Bathycorpusculaceae; genus Bathycorpusculum. The sequence goes on along the minus strand of CAWALK010000025.1, from coordinate 94,461 downwards.
TGTTTAGGTGCCGTCGCCGTAGGTTAGCTTCTATGACGAATTTTTTTTCAAGCAGTTTGTCGTCGAATTGTTTGACTTCGAAGTCTGGGTCTAAGCCGAGTTCTAGTGCAGGCGCGGAAGCGGTGGTGTCCGTCGAGGACTTCGAGGTTTTCGTTAACTATAATGGGGTAGTGTTGGCCTTCGCTTTGTATGGATTTTTTTAGTTCAGCGAATTCTTCCTCTGACATTCGGGGCAGGAGGCTGTCGTATTCTGGGTTAAGGTGCAGGCTCATTTGGGTATCGTATTCTCTTTTGTAGTTATGATTATTTAAGTTGAAGGGTAAAGGTCGCTGTTTTGGTGTGGATTAGCCCCAGACTTGGGCTTTTTAGCTAATTAGACGACTGAATCATGACACCACAAGTATTATTAGACGGCTTGCACCTAAATTCTTAATCAGTAGATCAAAATCTCATCAATGCGAGAATAACTTGCATAGTGCGATTAACACATAATATAATAAAATCTTTACAGGAGTTGCATATTTACGGGAACATCCCAAACCTTTACGATAAAGTACGTTGTACACGCTAGATTTGAAATTGAAGGAGTCGTTGAAAAACCCGATGTCATCGGCGCAGTTTTCGGGCAAACAGAAGGACTTTTCGGTCCCGAACTCGATTTAAGAGAACTGCAAAAAACCGGGCGCATCGGCAGAATAGAAATCGACTTACATTCTAAAAACGACCGCACAACAGGCTCAATAACCATACCTACCAGCCTCGACCGCGTTTCCACTGCACTCATCGCAGCAAGCGTTGAGAGCATAAACCGCGTCGGACCATGCAGCGCAAAAGTTTTCCTTGAACGCATAGAAGACATCCGTGAAGCACGCCGAAAGATCATCATCGACCGCGCCAAAGAAATCCTGCACAAATGGAACATCGAATCAATGCCAAGCGTAGACGAAGTATACAAAGAAATCAGCGACACCATGAAAGTCGGCAAAGTCGAAAAGTACGGTCCCGAAGACCTACCAGCAGGCCCCGGCTTAGAAGGCAGCAAAGACATCTATGTAGTCGAAGGCAGAGCAGACGTAATCAATTTGATGCGATGCGGAATCTTTAACACCGTTGCACTCGAAGGCGCAAAAGTTCCCGATTCAATCAAGAAAATCACCAAAGAACGCAACGCAACAGCACTACTCGACGGCGACAGAGGCGGAGACTTAATCCAAAAAGAACTCCTCCAAGTAACCAACGTCAAATACGTCGGCCGCGCACCAAGAGGCAAAGAAATCGAGGAATGCAACTGCAAAGAAATCGCAGAAGCCATCGAAGGCCGTATACCAGTCAGCGAACTCATGGGCAAACCAACACCACCAATAAAGAAGCCAATGCCCCAAGCACCAGCAGCACCCGCACTAGTGATTCCTGAACGCGTTAAAGTCGAAGTTCCAGAGACAATCGTTCAAGCAGCAAAAGCACTCATCGGCACACTCGAAGCAGTCCTATTAAACGACAAACTCGAATTAATCGAACGCCTACCAGTCAGCCAACTCGCAGAGAAGCTTTCACAAATGGCAGACGTCGACACAGTAGTCTTTGACGGCATCATTACACAACGCATCGTTGACATCGCAGCAACCAAAAGCATCAAACGCATCGTTGCCTCACGCGTATCTGAAGCAGTGAAGCCAGCACTCAACGTTGAATTGATGACGTTCCAAACCGTCATCCCCAAAGACCAAGCCTAAAAATAATCAGTTAGGCTCTTAGTTTTTTCTTCTTTTGTAATTAATTCAAGCTCTTTTTGTGTTACATTAAAAAAGCTCAGTATACGCGCTGCCGCTGGCAACACTTGATTTGTAACATAATAATCAACGTCCACATCTTCAGTTTTAGCGAAGACATAGGGCATCACACGCAAATACAGAGCGCCCTTGCCAGCTAAAACAACATAGCCAACTTTGTCGCCGCCACTTAAACGCCAACCCCTCGCAAGGAGCATTTTTGCTGCTTCCACATGGGGAGCCCTAATTGCATACTGCTCCGGCGGCTTAGTGAGTGTCTTCCAAATAATCAAATCAGTCAAGGGCAACCGTTTATGGCGCAAATCAGAAACCGTTGAGCGCACGTATTCGACGGCTTTTTTGGGTGACTGTTCCTTGAGGATAATTTCGAGGACATGCTCCTGCACTTTTTTAGCTACTTCTGCCCAGTCGCCGCGAATAACTTCTAAGCCCACAATATCCAAGCTGCCGTCTTTGCGTAAGCCTGCATAGCGTTTTTTGGCTTCAGTAAAAAAGATGCGCACATAGACTTCGCCGATTTCCACGTCTAACTTGAATTCCGCTTGGATGTCTTGCTGTAGCTGCTCTGCTTTGGCTGCGTCGTATTTGATGAATAGGCTGTCTGTGTCCCCATAAATTACTTCGATGCCAGCTTTTTGTGCCATCTGTGAAGCAGTCAAAATGATGTGTCGTCCCCATGCGGAGGCGGCTTCGGCGACGGGTTTAATGTACCATCTTGCGCCTACCCAGCCTGCGTAGCCATAAGCGGCGTTGGTGAGGATTTTTACGGCTTTCTGACGGGCATCCAAAACTTGGTACTCAACCGTTTTAGGCTTCAGCAGCTTCATTTGTTTGCGAACTGTAGCCCTTACTTCAATTAGGTATGTGAGGGCTTCTTTGTAGAATCCCGGCGGCTGCTTACGGAAACGATGCTTAACCTCCGGCGCTATGTAAACGCCTTCGGATGGTTCAGGGTCGCCTGTTTGTATGTAGGTGTCGGGGGAGAGGTTGTAGGTTATCATGATGTTGGGGTACATGGATTTGAAGTCTAAAACGGCGATGTTTTCGTGCAAACCGGGCTGCGGAGACAGCACCAAGCCGCCTGTGTAGGGTATGTAGGGTTGCTCGACTCGTCGGGGAACGATTTCACCGATTCTCTGCGCCTGCTTAATCAGGTACCACTCTACACGGAAACCAGTTGCAGCCGCCATAACGTGGTCCAGTGGCAGGCTGGTTAAGCTTGAGAGTTGAATGGCAAAATCCAGTAGCAAACCCGCCACCCCCAGCACTCTATGGGCACTATCTAAGGCAAACTTTTGCAATTCGCCGCGTTTTTCTGGATTATCCCAGTACTGGGCAAACAGCACAGCCTCAACCACAGCCCCAGCTTCGCCAGCTAAACCTAAATGGTCAGCAAAGTTGGAGAGCGTCTTTACCTTAACTTCTGGAAACATACTGGTGAAATCTGCTAAATCGACGTTGACGATGCCGGTGGCTGAAACATGCCCATACACGCTGGTATGAGGTTCAAAGGCGGCTCTATCAAAATCCAGAAGTAAACCGTATTGGTGGCTTCTTTGCAGTAGATAATTCCAGTCGGTTGTGTTTGCGCCGTAGCTTACGATGACGTCGGGGTCGAAGCTGCGGATGTATTCCATGAAGGCTTTGATGATTGGTTTGTCATCTTTATCCTCACCGGCGGTGAACTGTTTTTCTTCGCCATTGCTTGCTACTGTTGAGAGTAGGATGATGGGGTTTCTGTCGGGTTTAGGGGAGCCTTCGCGGCTGTAGCATATCATCGAAAAAGCAAGAAGCCGCAAAGGCGGCGCTACCAGAGTGGTCTCGAGGGGTTTAGGCGGGGAAGTAATCAAGTAAACCTTAGCTGCCCTCACCGCTTGTGTGTTTTCTGTTTCTGATAGCGTCTACTTCATGCCAACTACAGGGCACGACGCCGTTGTCTATTAGGTAGCGCATGGCGGCGCGTATGTCGTCTTCGTAGCAGTCGGAGACTCCGTCGATTTTGCGTATTTGGCGGGCTACTTTGCTGGTTTGGGTGGCATCTTTAAGGCTGACTTTGATGGCGGTTACGGGTTTGCCGAAGAAGCGTCGGGGAACAACTTCGGCTTTGGCTACGGTGGAAGCGCAATTGAGCAGGATTGTTTCTGATACTGCCGCTCCGTCAGCGCCCCCATGCAGCACCGCATAGAAGTAGGCGGTAAAGTTGCGCTCAACAAAAAGCACTCGGTTGCCCGTTTGGTCGATGCCCCAGAGCCACAACTCCACTTTGTCACCGTCCACTTTTGGGTTAATGTCAAGCAGCCAAAAAACAAGTTTCACTGGAACAATCGCCAAATAAAACTAAGAACAGAACAGCCTTTAAACTTTTTAATCAAACGCAACTCACAAAAACGTTCTCAGATGCTATTGGTTGTGGTTGTGTATAGGGGGTTTTTGGCAACAACTACTAACTAAAAACTAAGCTTCAAAAAAAGGAAAAGGGAAAGAGTTTGATTGGTTGTTTATGCGTGTTTTCTTAGGATGAGCAGACCAAGGATTGCAATTGCAATGATGATTGCAACTACGCCGACTGCCATGTAGAGCATTAAATCAGCTGTTGTTGCTAACCTGTTTGTGTTGTGGTGGTTGGTGCTGTGGTTGCTGATTCAGCTGCATAGAGCACTGTTGAGGCTTGTGATTTATAGTATGATTCGGAGCCGCCGAAGCTTGCTGTTATGGTGTATGCGCCTGCAATGTCGGGGGTCCAGTTGAAGCCGAATGTGCCCATAGAGTTTGTTGTGGTCATGCCGATGGTTCTTGTGTTGCCGTTTGCATCAACTACGTTTAATGTGACTGGTACGCCTTGTACGTCGCTGGGTGCGGCTTGTTTCTGGTAGATGTATTCCATGTATCTGCTTTGGCTTGCATCAGAGACTGCTGGTACTCCGTTGGGGAATCTTAGGGCGATTTCGTTTTGTTGTGTGCCTGCTGAGATGTCGGTTACTGAGCCTGTGATGGTGATTGGGGTTGCAGTGGTTACTCCCATGTTTGGGGCTGCGATGGTTGTTTGGGTTGGTCCTTTACCGTATGCGTAGATTTGGTTGTCGTATGCGTTTAGTGATAGCATGATGCCGTAGCTGACTTCTGTGGATCGGATGTACATGCCGAGTTCGCTCCAGACTAAGCTGCCGTCGGTTAGGTTGACTGCGATCATTTGTGCGCCGTGGAATAGTGGTGGGTTATATTCGTGTCCGACTGGGAGGTATGCTACGTCGTTTGTGAATGCTGCACAGTTGAAGACCCAGAGTGGCCAGATGCCATAGGGTGTTTCGATTCCCGGTGAACCAATGAGTTTGGTTGTGTTGGTGTACCATAGGAATTCGCCTGTGGCTGTGCTTTGGCACCATACGTCGCCTCCTAAGCCTTCGGTGATGAGTTTGCCGTTTGAGATGTAGTGTTTTAAGCCGAAGTTGTCGTAAATGTTTGGTGCTGCGCCGTTGTCGCCTGTGAATGTTTTAGACCAGACTAGTGCGCCTGTGCGTACGTCGATGGCTTCGACTCCGTAGCTTGCTTCGTTTTCTATGAAGAGTTTGCCGTCGCCGAATGCACTGTTGGTTCTAGTGTATGGGAGTAGGGTTTTGTATCCTTGGGCGTAGGTTAAGTTTGCTGAGTAGAGTAGGTGTCCGTCGTTTTGGTCTATGCTTACCATGACTAACCAGCCTGCCATTTCGCCGCCGGTTCCTGCGCCGTGAACCCATCCTGAGTTCAAGACGACTGCGTCGCCGGTTATGCCGCTGAGTGATAGGGCGGGGCTGATTTGAGCACCTGAAATGTTTGACGGTAATTGTACTGACCACATTTCGCCGGTGTTCATTGCACGTACTGTGTTTTTACCTACTTGCCATGAGCCGCCTGTTTGTCCAATAGCCATAGTCATGTTTACGCATGTTAAGTGTGGGCCTGTGCCGTTTGCTATTACGTTTTGGCCAGGTGTTGGATGTGTCATTTCGCTCCATGCTCCGACTGTGTTGTTGACGTAGTAGCCGATTAGGCCGCCGCTTTCGTCGGTGCGCAGTGTCATGGTTGTGCCGTTGGTTATGCTTAAGACGTACATGCCTGTTAAGGCGTCGTACATGTTCCATTGGGTGCCGCTGTTTGGGATTAAGCTGCCGCCTGTGTCAGATGCCGGTAGGGTGCCTGTGGTCCATAGGAATGGTCCGATAGCGCCGTACTGGTTAATGTGTTTATAACTCATGACCATACCGCACCGTAGTGGGTTGGTTGTGTTGAGTGTCCACATCGTTTTTCCAGTGTACAAATCAGTTGCGAGGAGGCCGTATGCCATGTTTGTGCCCATGTCATCGGGGAACTGTGTTGAGTACATGATGCCGTTGATGACGACCGGTGCATATTGTGGTTGGTATTGTCTGGTTGCCCAGTAGCTGCTGTCGATTTCGTTTCCGCCTAAGTCTCCGCCTGCTATACCGCCTGCTGCCCAAACTTTGGTCCACATTACGTGGCCGCTGTTTACTGATGTAGTGTAGGGGTTAGTGTAGCTTGTGGAGTTGTAAGCGCCTGTTTGTGCAAATGTGTTTGCGCCCAGTCCAAGCCAGGGTCCCATGATTTTGTACCATTCTTGGACGTTCTGTGCGGATACCGGTGTTTGCCAATATTCTGTTGGAAGCGGTGTTACTGGCCAAGAGGTTTCCATGACGGGTTCTTCTTGTACACTGAGTATGACGGGTTTGCTTTCGCTTGGGTCAAGGATTAGGTTTGCATAGTTGGTTGCTGAGCGTACGCCGCCGAGTGTTTGGCCGCCGTAAACGAATTTGAATGAATAGTTGCCGGTTGCGGTTGGGGTGAAGGTTGTGAATGTTCCGCCTGTTTGGTCTCCTGTAAAGTTGCCGTTTCCCAGAGATTTAACTGAGCCGTCCGGATAGGTGACGAGCACCGACATGTTTGTGGGTACTCCGCCTTGGGCTCCGTTTTCTGGAGGCGTGGAAAGGAAGAAGTTCACCGTGACTGTTTGGCCGATTCCTGCGGGGTTAGGGTAGACGTTGATGAAAGAATAAGTTGGTATGTGTGTGCCTGAGGGGGGATAGACTTGTCCCTTTATTGTTGGTGATAGTGCCATTGAGGCTGCGATTGAAAGTATCAATATCAATGAAAACATTGTTGTTATTCTTTTATTTTGTATTTTCATTCGCTGTTTTTCCTCTAAATAATTTTTTAGCGAAAACACTAGCTTTCGTGTGTTCGCTTAATTTGCCTGTGAGTGCAAGTAGTATTTAACATCCGTTAGCAACAGAGTGAGAATACAATTTGTAACTTCAATTCATACTTCAGGATACATTTTGCATTTCCCTCTACGGCTGCCCAAAATACCAAAAAACGGCTCTTTTTGCAGGCCCCTCGAACGGTTTCGGAGCAGAGCTTTGCTGCTTTAGGGGTAAACCGCAATGGGTGGAAGGGAGGGGAAGTGTGCACGATTGGGCAAAAGTACACAAGTCTTTGCCATCCACCCATTGTTAAGCAATAACAATGTTATGGATGCCATAATAGTTTGCCCCTTAAGCATAAGGGCTCCTCAATATCCATGTGTTTAGTCGAGATTGTTTTTCATACGCTTGTTGCCTATGGTTGCTCAAAGGCAAGATTGCATTACTGGGTAATCACCGGCAGTAAGGAATCCGAGAGTTACATTTCGCCGGTTGGCATCTCGGTTTGTTCAAATTCCTTGCTATAATGTACCCCTGTTATGTGTGTCTTTAGTTCCCTTGTTGTTTCAAATATTTTGCCGCATTCGGGACACTTCAACTCTGCAGGGTCATAGATGATCATACGGTCGGGACCTTCCTTGATGAGATAATCGTATTGGCCTATTGCTTTTCTGATACATGTACGATCATCTTTGTCTATTCCACCGACAAATATCTGAAAACCTCTTGAAGCTACATCCAAAGCATTTGATTCATTCAAAGACACCGTTTTTTCGTCAATCCGTGGACAGTTCAGTTTTATCTCCTCTAACAATTTAAGTGCTTGATTTTTATCCAAAAAATCACCTAGAAGCTTCAACTTATTTGGTGCTCAAAGAAAAAAAATTTCTGTTTCTGCGCTTAATCCTTCAAAATGAAATTATTTGTCTGAGCAGATTTGTGGCTTCTGCCTTATTCAAAATGTGACATCCGCTAAGAGGGAAGATGTAATTCTTTAAAAAAGATGTGTTGTTGTACCGGTAGCACAGCAAAGCGGAGGGGTTCTTACAATTGAGAGTGGGGAACGACCCCATTTTCTGAAATTGACAGAAGATGTATTGACGGCTAACTCGGTGTTAGGGAGCGCCAAACCATTTTTTATACCATATGATGGCTTCTTTCTCGCCGTCAGCGTAAAAGAAGCTACCGTATTCGGTTATTCTGGGGAAATCTGTTTTTGCCTCGTATAGTACCGTTTTGAAAAGTTTCTCCACTTCTGCTACGTTTTGTTTTCCTGAATCAATCATTTTAGAGCCAAGTAGTTCCCACATTTTGTCAAAAAGTTTGCCTTGTTGTTTTTCGCTCATTCAAAACACCTAAGATTGGTTTATTCTCTGTTTTGCCAGAATAAGGACTTTTACTATGCGCTCTTTACATTTTTTAATGAATTTCAGATTATCGGATTATTGTTGCAAGACAGAGCCATTGCTTGCTGGGAGAATGCCCTTTAGGGATATCCAAACCTTGTGACTGCGTGACTGCAACAACGTGCGTTTAATAGCCTCTGTAATCACCCCCTTACTTGTTTGGAGTCGCTTATTTTGAGTGCCATAGACCAAGTCATTAATTTTATCACTTCTGGAAGCATAGGGGGTATTCCACCATTAGTTTTGATGATTATTCCATTTGTCATTGGCCTTATCGTCGGCTACCTATTCCACAAGGTACTAAAAATTGCGATTATAGCTGCCATTATATTGGTCGTGGTCGCCTATTTTGGGTTTTTCGGCTTAAGTCTTGGTGCCTTGCAAAGCATTGCAGACACTTATGGTCCCTATTGTAGTTCAATATGGGGTACTTCTCATGGGCATTCTGCCACTTGGTTTAGGACTAGTCGTGGGTTTTGTCATTGGCTTCGTATTCTCCTAAGCAAACATGCCCTATCTGTGGAGAAAAGTTACTAATAATTGGCGTAAAGAAGGTTTGAGATTATTTCATGCGTATATTATTTACGGGAACTAACAAAAAACGAAATTCGGCAAGAAAGACGAAGAAAAACAAGAAACAACGTGCTCTCGTGACTGCATTCGACCAATCAAACGGTTTTCAAGAAACCATCTCACCCCAATCTCTAAATAGATCCTTTAACAACAAAAAAGAATTTGCGATGGCTTGTTGCTTGTTAGTGCCTGTTAGCAGTCACATATGCTTATACAATCGTGGAGACACCAGTCTGTTAGTGAAATTTTATGAGCAAAGACGAAGTTAAAGGTAAACTCAAACAGGAAGAAGGCAAAATCCGCGTAGGCACGGGCAAAGCTACTGGCAACACTGGTCAAATAATCAAGGGCGAAGCAGAAAAAGTACAAGGAAAAATCCAAGAAGACGTCGGCAAAGCCAAAAGAAAACTCTAACTAAACCCTTTTTTTAACGTCTCTTTACCCATATTCTCGAGAACTATAGCACTTTTGCCTGCTTATTCGTTGCACTCAGTAATCTCTTGAGATTCGCTTAACTCGTCTAAGGATCTGCCAATTGTAACGTAATCTCCAATAGCCTTAACCATACTGACGGGCAGGCATATGGTAGAACTTCTAAACCGCTTCTTGAATCCAAGCCTTGTTGCTGCTTCATCGTTTATTTTTACATGCAAATATGTTATGGTCCATTTCTCAGTGTCAACTAACGCTCCTTTAACAACGCCCAAAGAAAAAGCTTCAGAAGTTAACACTTTATAACCAATTAAATTTTCAAAACTTATCACTTAAAACACCTAAGTATCAATCTGTTTCACGATTAATAAATACATTATCCGTATCTTGTACGCTTATCAACCGTATGCTGGCTTGCTGAATTTTTGCTGTCAAGTCTCCTTATATGCCTTAAGATAGGGAAGAGGAGTTTAGGGGTCAAAATTAGGAATGAAGCAGTAGCTTTTGCAAGGTGAACTATTTGATAACTAAGATTTGCTTACATCCTTGCCAACCGAGAACGATTTCCCCACGTGCCCTCCGACCTTGCGATAGGACATGTTTGCCATACTCCAGATCAGCGGCTTCACTTTCTCAACATCAGGCATCCCATTCTCACCTAGCACGCTCTTGTCGGCTTTAACATCGAGGACTTCGCCGATAAACATCGTATGCAACCCGATTTCAACTATATTGATTACCTTGCACTCCAAGATTACTGGAAATTCCCCCACGTACGGTGCATCCACAAGATCACTTTTCACAGGCGTAAGCTTAGTAACTGCGAACTTGTCAGAATCTCTCCCCGAAGCCATCCCAAAATAGTCAGCTTCTTTAACATAAGCCTCCGAGGGAAAACTAACAGTAAACGCCTTACGCTCCATGAGGTTGCCGTATGTGTAGGTAGCTTTTCTTAGTGAAACATAAACGCATGGAGGTTTAGAGCAGCAAACCCCTGCCCATGCAGCCGTCATAGCATTCGGTTTTCCAGCATGGTCATATGTGCCGACTACCCAAACGGGGGTTACTGGGGCAAAAGAATTAGCGCCCAAAGAAATTTTGTCTGCCATAAAGGTCACTACTCAAACAGTGCACTTTTGGGTACTCAAGTCTTTCTAAAAAGTAGTCTGAATTATGAGTTTTTCAGGTTACTATTGGCGGCAGGTTCTGTCCAGATGACCGACAGGTTTGCTGGTTGTAATCCGCCTTTGGGCTTAGTAATTTCTTATTATCTTCACTCAATTTTAAACACTGATCATCCTTCGTTACGCTCTAGTTATAAGCCTTTAGATGTCTGTTGGCATTGTTATGAAGCCACAAATTGTTAAGTGCCCTATTTTGCTTAACATCATGAGGAACTGTTTTTGGGGCTATCGGATTATTTCGGACGGTTCTGGTTCTCGTCTGAACCCATCTTTGGAGTCATAATGACATTAGCCCTGACCGCTACTCTTAGAAACCCCGTAATATGGGGAAGCCCAATTATAACTGACATCGCAGTCATCTACGTAATCGCTTCTTCTATGGGCTATTGCCTCATTTGGGGTTTTGCTGATGGAATCTTTTACGTATTCGAAAACTACCACACTGCCAAGAGGAAGAACGCTATGATCGATTATGCGAAGTCAGAGGAAAAGCGAAGACTAAGCCGTGGCATGGTGGAGGAAGACCTTGAGGATTCAGTCTTCAATGTAGTAAATGATGAGGACAAGAAGAAAATCATTGATAATGTGGTCGCTAACCTTGCCCAAAGTGAGCAAGAGAAACATCCACCCTACAAAGAAAGCGCCACGATAATTTTGGCTGATATGGGTTTGAATGGTGGGGCAGCATTTGTAATATTGGTGCCGATAATCCTAGGATTGTTTGGGCTCTACATCCAAACAGCACTCTACTTGTCATGGATAATAGCCGTAATCCTAATGTTCAGCATCGGTTTATGGGTTGAGGAGAGCCCCGTCCTTCGCAAAGAAACTAAAATATGGCCTATACTACGCTGCTTTAGCGCTCTTTATCTTAGCTTTGGTCATCATCCTAACTTCAGTACTATAAATAAGGGCTATAGGACCTTAGCAGACGAAAAATTGCAAAGCCAGTTAGTTGCCAGTTACGCCTCTTTTACTATTCTCAATTATTCAAATTATCTTAGAACTAATATCGTATTGCAAGAACAGAGCCCTTGCTTTCTGGAAGATACGCTAAAAAGGTAAAGAAGTGGTGTGGTGTATTGGTTGTAACCCGCCTTAAGGATCAGTAATTTTCTATAACCAATCCATCGCCATATGTTCATTATTGCAAGCTATATATGGTCATTTTATTAAGTCTTAAATACTTAGACCTGTTAATTGAATTATAGGTTAAATTTATGGTACATCAAACAGATGATTCTGACCGAAAGGGAGCACGTCTATCTGATAATATATTCAACTCGTAATACTTCTCGTTATCCGGCATATTTGTATGATAGGTGCTTGGCCTGCTGCCACAGAAGATTCCGGATCTCAATGCTACAAGCACATTCAATCATACAACTTACCTGCTTTTAATCAAATTAACGATATTAACACTACAATCGGATAATTTCCTTTTCACACGTTCGGTTCTATCGTTTGTGGGTCGCATGAAACTCTGCTTGTTGTTGTTATGATGGTTTCAGGCGCCATAGAGTGCATGCCTTTTTTCCTCTGGGCAGCGTCTCACCATTTAGGTAGAGAGAACGATTTTGATTATGTGCGGTACAGATCATGGTATGCTGTTCGACCACTTCTCGGAGCGGGGGTAGCCTTTATTTTCTATCTTTTAATTCGAGGAGGGTTATTAACGATTGGCGCAGCAGTTATGGCATTAAATGTGGTTGTAATTGCAGGATTATCAGGACTAGTGGAATGTTTTCCGAGCAAGCCATACTAAAACTCCTAGAAGTAGCAGATGCATTATGTCGGGGCTTCGAAGGAAAAAGTACCGATAGAAACCACATTAACAGAAGAAGAAGTAAAGGGCAAAGGAGCAAAAGATAAAAAGCAAAAAACAAATGCGTACAGCTTCACCCGAAGAGACCGAGACGATTGAGACTGGTGTTGAGAGCAGTGGCTAAAAAATTAGCCCATGCGTTTAACCGATGGTATAACGCAAGTTTTATGCGGTAAATCGTCAACGAAATCTCTCTTTCTTTTATTTCGTGTTTTATAATTGCCTGTCAACGAAAAACGGATTCCTACTTGCATGGAGGTTAACTAATTGGGTCGGGTATTGGTTGTAACCCACCTTAGAGGTTTAGCTCTATACATGGAAGAAACTGGGGGTTGAATTTGAGGATTGAGCCTGATTGGTTCAGGCAGATTCAAAGAAAGGCTTGAAATAACGTTATTTAATTAGATTCAAATGAATTTTTCTTGGAGTTTTCTATGGGCCGGAGGTGAATGATTTGATTTTTGTAAGCCTAAACAAATTCATAATAACCCCCACAAAAGAAACAGCAGGAGACGCCACACAACTAATTGAGGAGTACAAGAAAAAGGGAATAAAAGTGCTAAATTGGTATTGGACACTGGGACAATATGATGTTGTATTTATTTTTGAGGCAGCAAACGAAAAGGAAGCTCTAAAAACTGCAATGGGCATTTCCAAATGGGTAACAACCGAAACACTTGTAGCGATACCCCGACAAGAAGCAGTAAATATGCTTTAGAAAACGCAGTTCTTTTCGTAAAAAATAGATCAATATTTGATCAGCGGAAGGCATAGAAGATTTTGCAACTTTTTTTCCCAAAGAAAGCGCAGAAGCAGAGCTACTCGCTATAAAGGAGCGAAGCGGAAATTAATTGTTTCTGCGGCAGTTAATTGGGTGGTGTATTGGTTGTAACCCGCCTTCTGTATTTGTGGCATTCGGCTAATCGGGCTACCCTGCGACTTGCGGTGGATGCTTTATCGGCGACTGTTTGCCCTTTGCGCTTGCAGGACTGCGGCAAACGCTCACAGAAAACCAGCCTAACCCCACAGTCGCCCAACAGAATATGGAACATCTTAACGCATGTGCATGCAGGCATCAGCTTAGCCAACAGATATTGAGTCTTTATATAAGGGAGGGGGAGGTCTTCTGAGGTAGGTAGGTCCCTTCTTTTGATGCTTTTTGTAGGGGATAGGGCGGTCTTGGCAGAGCAACAAAAGCTCGGGCACCGCAAGCTGAGCAGGCTTAAATTGCAAATGCATCAAATAATCAGTGGTTAACCAACAAACGCCTGCTGAACGCAATACTTTCCCTAATGGATGCATTGCCCATTTGACTTTGAGCCTACACTTGTTGAGCCTATAAATAAGGGGGATAGAGAAAAAAATGCAGTTGAGCTCTGACAAGAAAAAAAGGAAGAATTAAGATGTTTTATGATAGGTGCACTGTGGCGATTTCTGAGAGGTTGGTTAGGCTGTTGAGTTTGACTTCGGAGTTTGAGATGGTGTAGAGTGTGTTGTCGATGTAGAGTGAGCGTGTTATCCACTGGTTTTGGGTTGTGTAGTAGTTGTTGCTGTCGTTTAGGTATCCTGTGCTGTTTAGCAATGAAGCGTCTAGGTGTGTTACGGTGCCTTTTAGTGTAAAGTTGCCGTTTGCTGAAACGCTAAAGACGTATGCGCCTTGCCAAACGGTTTGGCCATAAGCAGCGCTGCCTTGTTGCTGCCGATTTTCTTCACTTACCAACGCCAAACTAATGGGCATTACAAGCAGGTCTTTGGTTTTGTCGAAGAGGAAAGCTTTGGGGTCATTTAGAACCGCTGAGTCGGTGCCTCTGTCGCCGATGACATAGTTCGCTACCTGAATTGGATTGTTTACGTTGCTAACGTCAAAGAGCGCTAACTTGACGCCTTGGTAATAAGCGAAGTCATGGCCTGAGTCAACAGCTTCTTTTCCCACACCGATCAAATGTGTCGCGTCATATGGGTGCAGATAATCCGAGTAGCCTGGGATTACGAGTTCGCCTAGCACCGTTGGGTTACTGGGTTGACTTAAGTCGATGACAAAGAGAGGATCAGTCGTTTTAAACGTGACCAAATAGCCCCGTTCACCCATGAATCGAACGGAATGGAGGTTTTCGCCGACTGCTAAACCCTCAAGTCTACCGATAATGGTGAGATTCTGGTCGAGGACATAGACGTTGTTGATTTGTGCACCCTGCTGTCCACCGAAAACATCGCTTTGAGCAGTGTACTGCCAGAGATTAGTGGCTATTCGCAGGTTACCGCTGTATTCGTCAATGGCATACTGATTAATCGTGTAGCCGGGAACATTGCCTTGTGCTTGAAGGGTTAACTGTAAACCGTCGATTTTTACTCTGTAAATGGCGGTTACGCCGGAGCCGTTTACCCAGTTGGGGTAAGCGACATAGATGTTATCTGGGGAAACATACATTGTACTGGCGCCGCTCATGAGCACGGTCATTTTGGCGGGTTGCTCCAAATCGTTTGATAGGTCTAATCCGTAGAAGCTTGTGAAGGAGTAACTACTGGATTGGTTCATGTCTGCGTAGTAGATACTTGAAGGGGAAGAGGCAGAAACGGTACCGCCGTTGTAGAGGGCTGGAACCGGCACAACATCGTCATAGATGTAGGCGCTTTGGCTTGTTACCGCGTAAACATAGTTGCCGATCATACGTGAATTGAAATAGTTTCCAGTCACAGTTAAGTTGCGAGCTAAAGTGGGGTATGCTTTGTTTGAGATATCATAGACGTAGATGGCGGTGAATTGGCTGCTGTAGTAGGGCATAATCGTTATTTCTCTTGAACCATAGGGGGAACTTTGGTATTTGCTTTCGAATACAACCAGTTTTTTGCTATCGGAGCTTAGAAACAATCCCCATTGGAGTAGATTGTTTGTCTAAGACAATTTTGGATATAACATCAGGGGTTTTGTGGGTTAGCGCTTACTATGTAGATGTTGTTGCTTGCCTGAGAAAAGGAATCGTATGAGTAGTATGGACTGATAGATTGTTTGCTGGATAGGGTGTAGATGTATTGGCCGTCTGTTTTTACGGTGTCTGCCTCATCTACTCCTGCAACCTGTATGTTTGTGGTTGAGTAATCAGTAGTTACTCCGTAGGTACCCTTATCGGTTGAGCCCGAAGTAAATGCCGCATCGGGTCGCGCCCAATATTCGTTAGGTGAAGATACTAAAGGCGAATTAAGCGAGTTTGAATTCAAATAATTTTTTATTTCATCCACTGACGAAAAAGTTTTCATGCCCGAAACCGCAGGCAATTGAGCGACGGGCGAAAGCGCCGGGTAAGAACCCAATGAATAAACCATAGAAACTAAAACAACAGCCGAAAGCACAGCTACTAATGCGTAAATGCCAGTTTTCTTTTTGACTTCTTTTTGAACCATATACCTTTTTCTCCACTTTCATCATTAGGCATGTTTTTATTTGATGCTAAGCCCACGAACATGCTGTACTACTAATTAGAATGGCCTCATACCCCAAATGCGGTAAGCTTCATACCAAAAGATTCCGCAGACAATCGCGCCAAAAGTGATGATGAAGAGGTTGTCGCGGGTGAAACTGTGAACCATCAACGCCAAATACAAACCGTAGAATAGCGTTGAGAACAGCGCATAGAAGAAGTAACGCGGAAAGAGTAGTTTGCCAAGTTTCACGTAATGTTTGAGTACACCGATTTTAACTTGGCCAACCAAAACGTAATGTCCGCCGACTTCTTGCTTCTCAACCAACCCCAACTCCCTGAGTTGTTCGAGGTGGTGAAAGGCGATGCTTGGGCTACTGAAATGTAGGGCACGTTGAACTTCGCGCACGCCTGCTGGGGCACCGTTTTTTAGCAGAAACCAATATACTTTCCAAGCTTTGCCGCGTAGAGCGTATTCTAACTCCGTTTCGCTGTTGGTGTTCAACCGGTTGATGCCCTCCCCGAAGTATCATGGGCAGCTACATATAAGTCCAAGCTTTAGAACAGCCTGTTCCGGCAGGATACAACCATAGCAAAACAGGTTTTAGTGTCCGGAGTGGGTGAATAAAATTAGCATACCACATTTGGGGCATTGATGATAAATCAGTCGGCCAGTGCTGTCGCATTTTGGTTTCATTTCCACATAGCATTCTGGGCACAGATGAGGTGAATCCAAGTTTACACCAGAATTGTTAGCGATGTTTTAGGGATATATGTGTTGCTGCAAAAAAAGAAAACAAAAAAGGAAAGGTTGGGAAGTTTATTCTATTGTTGGCTTTTAGCTTTTGCTGTTCCAGGCATTCCGGGTGGAAGGTCTGGGAAGTTGGCGCTGACTTTCTGTTCTGCAACGGTGGCTGCTTCGGCTAAGATTTTTGATGCGTCTTCGTTTACGTTGTCGAAGTTTAGTGACATACCGCTTGAGCTGCCTGCTTCGAACATTAAGCCGCTTAGCATGTTGCCGATGTCGCCGA
Organism: uncultured archaeon; assembly: GCA_963782915.1. GTDB lineage: Archaea > Thermoproteota > Bathyarchaeia > Bathyarchaeales > Bathycorpusculaceae > Bathycorpusculum. The sequence goes on along the minus strand of CAWALK010000025.1, from coordinate 77,609 downwards.
GTTCGCCTTCTGCTTCTGGGAGTACGCCGCCTAGTCCGCTGGATACGCTGCGCAGTACGCCGATGCATGGACCTAATGCTGAGACAACGTCGCCTAATTCTGATACGGTTCTTATTCTGAGTGCGACTTGGTCGAGTGCGAGCCGTGCGTTCATGATGAGTTTGCTCATTTTACGCAGTTCAGCTAATTCTGTTGCGTAAATGTTTGCGTGTGCTTGGTCATGCTTGGTATATGAGTCAACGAGTTTGGCGAATAGGGCTTTGTCTTTTTGTGTAAAACGCTCATTAGCTTGATCGAGTTTGCTGATTTGCATATCAAGTTTGCGAGTAGCTGCATCCAAGGCAGGTTTTAGCGGTGGAGGAGCTTTAACGCTGTTTTTGATTGATGTTGAAAGTGACTCTCCTTCTTTTTTAGCTTCCCATTTCTTAGCAAATCGTTCAGACATAGTTAATATCCTCTTAGTAGCCGATACAGCATCATGCGCTTTTATTTGTTGCTAACATGCAGGTATATACGTTGAAGGGTTTGAAATGCAACAGGGAAGGGCATGTTTTGGTGTTGGAGGGTTTGCTGCTTTGCCAACGACCCCCTACCCCTATTAAAAGCACAAAAAGACTAGACCTACCTACCTCAGAAGACCCTCCCCCTCCCTTATATAAAGACTGACTGCAAACAACGAGCAGCATTGAACAGCACAATACAGTCGGGCGCTAGCCTGAACCATACAGGAATAGTCGGCCAGTCAACAGCAACCAGCCCCAGCCGCCGCCTATAAGCAATTTTGGCAAACAAGAGATCAATTGGGAAAGTATAAACAAAAAAACAACACTTATAAGGAGAAGATGATACGTAGAGGTGGGTTTGCCGGTCAAAGGGCACGGGTTCCACCTGATCCCATACCGAACTCAGAAGTTAAACCGTGTTCCGTTCCCAGCTGTAGTGTGGTCTTAGGCCACGTGAACCTGGGAAAGCTGGCAGCCTACTTCTCTATTAATTTTTAAATTCAGACCAGCCTCTATTCGTAGCCAAAAAAACGCTGTTGCGTTTCAAACCATCATTCCCCATTAGAAAAGCAACCGAACACACCCACTATAGATGCTGCAACTAATCCTTAGTGCAACTCAAACTGGCGACGACTAATTTGATAAGTCATAGATACCTAACTTTATTCGCTTCAGGATAGTCAGCGAATATCGGGAATAGTTTAACAATAAACTGCCGCTATACAATACTGAACCGCATCAGTTTAGCAAACGGTTGGTTCAATTTTTACCGCTACATCAACTGGGACACACACTAACTAATGATGTCTGCTGCTTTTGTATTTCAATCTGGTAACAACACAACTTTATTAATTTTTTTTCCATGGCTACCTTAGGAGAAATGATTTTGCATCACTATAAGAAGTATATAGCCATCGCAAGCATTGGAGCCGCTGCGGCTGCAATCGGATTAAGCCTTTTTGCTAAAAGTAAGAAAGAAGAGAAACACGGCTGGCATTGGTAGAGCAGCAATTTATAGACAGGTAAGGAGGTGATTTTTTGGTAAAGATAGGTTCACCAAAAATAATTACCCGCTCAGGCGAGGAAATAAAGTTTGATAGCAAAGACATCGAAGACACATTAAAAGCGGCAGGTCTCCCAGAACGAGTAGCCGTAGAAGTAGCTGAACGCGTTGAAGATAGAGTAGAGGACCGATGGACTACTGAACAAGTAAACGAACAAGTAGATTTAGAGCTAAGAAGGCTAGATGAAGACATACAAAGAGCCGAAGGAAACTATAGACGAGAAGCAATTAGACCAGAAATAAGATCGCCCGAGGAACCCAGAACAGAAACTAATAGACCAGAAACATTTATCCCTGAAACTGAAAGAGAACGCCACCAAACACGATATTAATCTCTAATGCCTAAAATTGAAAATTCAGCTACAATTTTGGACAATATCCCTATTTGTTCTTTTTTTTAAGTTCTAATGGGTTTAAACGCTTTTTGGCTTCTCTCGGTCTTTTCCCAGCTAAACGCTCGGTTGGTTATAATGTCAAGATAAACCTTCAAACAAATCACAAAACACATGACGTAACTATTCAACATCATCAAGAAAGCAAACTTTAGGTATCTTACCTGTTTAACTCTATATAGACCAGTGAAAACTGTGGCAAACGTAGCTCCAGCTCCAAAAATAATGAGAGCAACAGAGAACGGCTGAGGTATTAATTCGACTGGGGCCAATAATAGACTTATAAAACCAACAAGTGTTCCGATTGTAATAAAAATTGGAATACAGTTTAAATTTAACCAAAGTACGCCATCGACTTTCTCTCGAAGAGATAAAAAAGGCGATCGAATGAATTTAGCCGTATACATTAATCCGCAAATAACATGCCCCCTTATCCAGCGGTACCGCTGTTTATAATACACCTTCAACCTATCTGGGGCATCTTCGCCACAACTCACAGAAGCATCATATTTTACCTTAAACCCCGCCAGTAAAGTACGGCAAGTCAAATCAGTATCTTCACAAAACGTTTTGGGCGCCCATTCCCCAACTTGGCTAATGAGGGATCTTCTAAAACCGCCAGCTGTTCCGCCAAATTGGTTGGTAACCTTTAGCTTGTCTCGCGCTAAAAGGTCACAAAGAAACCCCGCACATCTCTCAGTATGAACCATTTTGGTTAGATTATTCTCGTCTTTATTATCAACTTGAATTTTTCCTTGAACCAAGCCAATTTGAGGGTCATCGAACCATCGTATGAGCCTTTTTATTGTATCAGGAGCAGGGGTGTAGTCAGCGTCAAAAATAAAAATAATCTCATTTTTAGTTTCTCTTATGCCTTGATTTAAAACATCGCCTTTGCCTAAACCGCCCAAAGGCCTATCGATAACCTTTATCGCGGAGAAGTTATCAGCCCATTGGTGAGCGATTTTTGACGTATTATCTGTTGATGCATCGTTTAAAACCACAATTTCCAATTTATCAAGCGGATAATCGAGTCGACTCATACATTCTAAGGTTCGCCCGATTACTTTTTCTTCGTTTCTAGCAGGAATTAGTATAGTGACAGTATAACCTGGTTGATTGTCCGATTGGTAATTTGGTTCAGTATGCCTCAAAGCAGCGAAGACAAAAAGGTACTGTCTAGCGGCATAGGTTATGAGTACAACTAACGAGATCATATTCACCGCAAATAGAAGTTCGATTAACATTTCGCTGATCTCCAAATATTCTTTGTTTTTCTCTTAAACAACTCATGAATCGGCTCGCTTCTAACTGCTATCTATCTACTCTACAATAGGATTTTACAGGGAAAAACTCCTAAGTGAAAAAAGCTGAGGATGTATGCTACGCTGTCTTCTTAGAGTTAAAAATAATAAAATGTTAACGACCTCATTCAATTTGAGGGTCAATAGGTAATTTAAAAGCTTGTGATTTCAACCAACAACAACAAAGGCGAAAAATTAGAAGTTAATAAATCCAATATTTTAGGCCTGCCCTTACCTATCAATTAATGGCTATTTTTCTTATGCACTAAAGTTAGCGTTTATTTATCACATATAGAACATGGCAGAGGAGCTAGTGTCAATAAAACTTTCAATCGAAGTAAATAACTGCCCACCACTAAAAACTGACCCGCTGTTTATCAGACGAGCACTAACAAATCTAGTTACTAACGCAATTCAAGCCATGCCAGATGGAGGAAGATTGGGCGTAGCATGCTACCATAGTGAAACCCAAGTTTACATTACTGTTTCTGACACGGGTATGGGTATCCCTGAAGAAGTTAAAAATAGGCTATTTACGCCGATGACAACAACCAAAGCTAAAGGTCAAGGGTTGGGATTAGCCGTTGTAAAACGGTTAATAGAAGCATTAAATGGAACTATCGGTTTTGAAAGTAAAGAAGGAATGGGTACAAAATTCATAATTCAATTACCGATACAGACAGAGGCCTAATGATAATCTCTTTTTTGATGTATCAACCGCTTTGTTAGCTGTGGTCTTTTCCGTCGGGCAATTTACTTGTTGATTGTTTTGTTAGAGCGTTTAAACATTGTTGGCCCTTATTTGTTTGTTCGTCTAGGTTAACACGTGAGAGTTTGGCGGTTATATCGGGCTTGTTCTGTTTTGAGGTTTTATGTTGTTTTTTGTATCCTTCATTATTATTACTCAAAATCTGACTATCCCCAGTTACTCAATGTGTTTTTCTGTTATTTTAATGCTTGATGGCACGTTTGCAGAGCAAATTGGCGAAATATTCCTATCAAGGTTAGATTTATCAGAGAAATTGTCCTGCGGGGGCTTACTGCTTTAATGGTTGTAGGTGTGTGGTCGGTGACAAACAGTTCTGTGTGTCAGGATTGGTCAAACACCAAACTGTACAGCATTCAACATTTCAAACGCTAACTTATTTCATTTGCAATATTTAATCATGCAAATAAACGATATTTCGAATATGAATTACCAATTCATATTGCTAAGTCGCAACGATATTATATATTAACAGTCTAAATTGAGATGCAATACCCCCAAACAGGATTTAATCTATATGGCACTTGCAATGGAAAACGTGATGAAGGTCTACAACAAGCAATCGGATGGTTACAAACTTGTCAAGAAAGACCAAACAGTAGTCAAGCAGTTAGCATCAATCGAGGAAACACTCGCAAGATTTGGGCTACTCAAAAACGAGATCCGTGTATATCTCTACCTTGCCCGCGCAGGCGAAAAGAAAGCCGGCGAAATCGCAGAAGCCATCGCACTGCACCGCACAGAAACCTACCGCATCCTACGCGACCTAGAAAAGAAAGGCATCGTATTTTCAATCTTCGAAAAACCACTCAAATTCACCGCAGTAGCCCTAGACAAAGCCATCGACTTACTCGTTGACGCACAGAAAATCAAAATCAAACTACTCGAACAAGAAAAACCAAGCCTCGTCGAACTCTGGCAATCTATGCCCCAAGCAAAACAGGAAACCGCCAAAAAAGAACTCTTCCAAATGCTAGAAGGCGAACAACAGGTGCTGATGAAAGCCAACGAACTCCTCGAACGCAGCGTAGAAACCTTCCAAATCTACGCATCCGCAGACTACCTCAGCGAACTCTACTACAACGACTTCAGCGACAAACTCAAAACCCAAGCAGACAAAGTCAACGTAACAGTCATCACAGACACCAGCCTCAAAAGTGCATACTTCCTAGGCGAAATGACCTGGCTAAGCGGCCAACACCGAATCAGCAACAACGAAGAAAACTTACCATGCTTCATGATCGCAGACAAAAAAGAAGTCCTAATCACATTCCACGAAAAAGACAACGACGACACAGACGACGTTAAAAAGAAGTTCCGCACCGCAGCAATTTGGACCAACTACAAAGCACTCGTAAACACATTGCAAATTCTCTTCTCCAAACTAACAGAAGAATAAACAGCCCTTTTGGGCTAAAAACAGCCTTTTTGGCTGAACTATTTTTTGTTTCCCCGCATCCGAAACAGCAAAACCAAAATTACCGCTAAAAGCGCAAAGATAACCAAAGTCAAAACTAGGGTTACCGTAGAGAAACTACTGGCAACTTCGCCTTGACTAAGTTTTACTACATAGAAGTCGTAGGTGGCGCGGCCGACCAACTCAGGCTGCCCCAATGGATCAGTCCAACCAACCAAGACATATTCGCCTGCGCCTGCATCGATGACGGCGTAGGCTTCCTGGAATGCAGAGTTACCAAATGTACAGCTGAATCCTACTTGTCCTTCTTCGCTTATGTTAAATAGCCAGAAATCCCTTTGGCCCTCGCCGAATGAGAATGTGAAGCCGCAGATTAGGTAGCCTCCGGATTTGGCGGCTGTGACGTAGGCTGCTGAATCAGCGCTGTTTCCCCCTACCGTTTTACTCCACACCTGAGCGCCTTGAGAATCTACTTTGAGGACCCAAGCGTCTGTATTGGTTGCGGTTGAAGCCGCGTCACCCACAACTACGTAGCCGTTCTGGGCTCGGGTGATAGAGTAAGCTTTCTCGCTGTCAAATCCGCCGTAAGTGTGATTCCATACGCGGCTACCATCATCGGCGAGTTTTAGGAGGTAAAAATCATAGTTGCCCTCGCCCTCATCCACATAACCTGCCGTAATGAAGCCGCCATCCGAAGCGACCACAGCTGAGCGTAATGCAGCGTCAACGTAGCCGCCGTAAACATTATTCCAAACCACTACGCCCTTGCCATCCAGTTTCACTGCCCAAGACTCCGCATCACCGCTGCCATAGGAGTAGCTTAAGCCGCAAACAACAAACCCGTCACTTGCAACGACGCCGCTAAAGAGTTTGTCGATTTTTGTGCCGCCGACAACTGTTTGCCAAACCACGGCACCCGCTAAGTCAACTTTTGCAACGTAGCCGTTGATGTCGCCGGAAGCCGCAAACTGGTTCCCAACCAGCAAATAACCATCGCTTGTGTTGGCTACACAGCGGATTTCGGTTCCTGCCCCATCAAGATAAGTACGATTCCAAAGTTGGTTGCCTTGGCTGTCAAGCATTAGAGCCCACCCGACCGTTGCATTCACAACTGAGCGGGTTGAACCAACAACCAAAAACCCATCGCCTACCGGCAAGGCATATAATGCGCGGTCATCTGCTGAGCCACCGTAAGCTTGAGCCCAAACAGCTTTGCCTTCAGACACAGTCAAAAATGAACCATCATCCACACTCAGAGGCTGAGACGTCTGCGCCATGCTAACGATGGTTAAAACTATCGCAACAATCATCAACGCAACTATAGCTTTAATGGATTTATTCATCAAACCAACCTGCCAGTAAAGTGTCTATTACGTTATGCGTACTGCATGTCAAGTTTGCTCCTACAGATATACCTCTCGTGTCTAAACATAATGTTGAAACATCCAACGGCTCACTAACTTGGCTGGTTTGTGCATAGAAAGAGGCTGTGTATGTGCCGTTTCCATAGTTGATTATTGTGGGCGATTCTGCAGCTACCCAACTGGAAGCGTTTTGGTAGCTGAAAACCAAGTTTTGTGCTAACGCATCGCCTGATTCACTGTAATAGTTCACTGTTAAATTGACTTGCTTATGCGTTTCATTAAGCTGCACATAGCTGCCGCTTACATGCACACGGGACGTCACATTCAATGCATATGCCACCTCTGAGCCGCCAGAGGAACTTTTAGAACTAATCGTTACGGAAACATATGCACTCGACACTCCATCGCCGCTGTTGCCCCATGAAACCCAAACCCCATCCGAATAGACGCCGCCGTCCCGCAGAGTATAATCCATCCGCGTAAGGGATTGGTAAGAATGCTCAAGAATAGCAGCCTTCAATTCCGCCAAATCAGATGTTAAAATCGCTGAGCTGCCGCCACCAGTAACGTTTGCCAAAGCACTAATCAAGGCATTCCTGACACTTGATTTATACGCGTTGACTGAGCCGCCGCTATTTTCAGTCTCGACCATGGGCACATCTTTTTGGATATCGATAACATAGATTGCGGTTGAAAGCAAAATCAAAGCCACCAACAAGGCGCTAACAATGATAACTTGGCCGCGACAGTCACGCCTAAAACTTCGACGAGCCATTTTAGTCCACCCTCGCCAGCTGCAACTGCAAAACATACACAGCAAACGTACTGTTTTGGCTGGCACAAACATAGGTAATTGATGAAACCTCGTTGCTAACAGCGCCGCCATTACATATCGGATAGGAGTTTAGGCAGTTTTGATCTGCATCGTAAACTGTTAAGTTAAACCACAGCATAAGCGGTAAAGCAGATTCCAAGCAATTGCCAAGCCCAACCCAATCACGGCTATCAATAAGCCGCCCTAACTGCCCGTTGCCATCAAGGCTTACAAGGACATTCTCAGCTTTAGATGCCAAGTTGTCATCAGGACTATCCACCGTTGTTTGGGCTGGAATAAGCGTCAAACAGGACAGAATCAGCATCGAAGCAAAGAAGGCTTCTATCACGCGCACTTGCCCCTTCTGGTCTTTAATTAGTCGCCTCAATGGTTAACATCTCCCAAGCTTACCTCAAGCCGATAGAGCACCCCATCAACGGTAACTAAGTAACTGAAGACATTGCGTTCTGAACCTTCAAAACTGGAACCCGCGTTTAGGGGAACTTGGGGATAAGCTGTCCACTCTTCGACATAATTGGCGCCGTTCCCTGCACAGGCAACCAGAACAAATGGGCTGTTATCGATTAATCTGGGGATTGCGCAAGTTGAGGTTTGGATTGAGGTTACGTTTTGCATGTAAGAATAGGTTAAGGCGTAAACGTTTCCAATTGTGACGCTTGATTGGTTGAAACTAAGTGTATAATCCTGTGGGCTCATTGATAGGGTTGTGCCGTTGGGTGTTGTTTGCTGGATTCCACTCGATAAGTTATAGGTTGCGTATGAGGTAATTCTGTCATCAAAGGGTGCCCTCGCAAACACTACAAGCAAAGCATCATCAACTAGTGCGCTGGGAAGATGCACAGTTAAGGTATAGGTTCCTGACTCAGGGATCACCGCAGTAAGGTTATCTACATAATTATCCGCAATAAGATAACAATGCAAATTCGCGCCGGTTGGCTTTGAGTTAATGCTCGACCAAACATGCACTGTAGAATAGGTTTCGCTGCCAACGGTATGACTACTGGATTGCTCAATAGTGAGGGTCATAACCTGTGAAACCGTGATTCCCAAAGCCATATCGTTTAGTTGAGCAGCATTTACCAACTCAACATACCCTAATGCATACCTGTTTTGGCTGCTAAGCCGACTGATCTTATCTATATCCAACTCGTTTGCGCCATTTGATGCACTGGCGGCTAAACCGAAATCTTGGGGCACATCTTGGCGTTTTCCCCAATCGTTGGGGCTTCCTGGGTAGGTTACTATGCGGTCAGCTATAGCTGTGAGGTAACTATCCTTGTTGACATCATCTGTGCTAGCGATTCTAGCCTGCAGGGTTGTGCCCAAAAAAGCCGTAGCTATGAGCGCCGCTGCTACGATGATGGTACAAGCAAAGAAGGTATCAAAGGAACTGGAAGGCAGTTATGGGAGACCCTCCACTACTGGTTGGCGGCGTAATCATAGTGAATGTTCCCTGCAGTAGATATTGCGAGAGCACCAATGACAGATATGCGGTTGCTGCAAGCATAGCTGCGTTTCTAAAGCCTGCTCCAAAGTTCCCTTCGCTTATTTTTCCAATAAAGAACCCTGAAATCCAGCATTGAATAATGATTCCGACTGAGAAGACTTGGAGTTGATCTCTGCATAGCCATCGTAGCCATTGCGGAGATATCAGTACTAACCATGCCAGTCATCATAGTAGTAGTTAGGGCAACGATTGTTGTTGTAACAGCGATTAAGGCGCTCCACATGAAAGCCAAAATAATATAGGGCTTGAGGAGTGTTCGGCGGTTGATTTGTATTTCGCGTTCTTTTTCGCTGTATTCAGAGAGAATTTCAAGTGATTGAATAGAGTTGCCGCCGATTTCAAGGGTTTCAACCATCATGGCAAAGTTTACGACGACAAACCAGCTTCGGATTTCCTTTTGGAGGTTTTCAAAAGTTTTCCTAAGCGGTATACCCCACTCTATTTGGCTTCGAATCAAATCTAGAAACTTTGTGAATGACCCATAACCCTTGCGTTTTGTAGCTTGCACTATGCTTTTTTCGGGTGAAAGACCAGTTTTTTGGGATTCCGTTATATCTCGGATGAAGCTGGGGATGGATTCTTCAGCGTTATAGTTGATTTTTGATATACGATAGTATTGTATGGCACCGGGTATTGTTGAGCCAACGAGGGCGATGGTAGCGATTTCTGGAAGCCCAAGTGGTTTAATTGCTTCGGTGAGTGAACCAATCATGCCGAAAACGCCGATGACTACGAATGCGGGAACTATGAAGATGATTGCTTTTTTGTAGACGTCTTTTAGGTTTGGGAAAGCGCTTTTCTGCATGTTATGCGCCATGAGGATGAAAATACAAGACATAACCGGCATGGCTACGAAAGCTATGATGTAGGAGATGCTTGGCGAAATCGAGATGGAAGTGCTGGCAAGCAAATCCATAACGCTTGAGGACGAAAAGATAACGAAGAGTATGTAAACGCACAATACTACGATGAGCATGACTGAGTAGGCTTCAACCAACGCAGCGATTTTATCGATTGAGCGGTTAAGGTTGATGTAGCGTAATTCAAAGATTGATTTAAGCTGGCTTTTCATGTAATCGACTAATTTGCCTCCGCTTCGTACCGAAGACACGAAGCCGCCAAGAAAGTTACGGTACAACTTTGACGACGTTTCTTCGGCTCGCTGAATCATAACGGTCAGTGGATCCTTTCCGAGGACCTCAACTTGTCGTATGACTTCATCTGCTTCCTTCTTGAAGAAGGGCAGAAAAGTCATCTTACGCATTTTCTTCCAGCTATCATAAGGCGAAATCCCGCTTGCAGCCATCAAAGTGAAAATCATGACTGCGAAAGGCAACTCTGTCTCGGTTTTCTCTCTCTCTTCGCTAGATGCTGTGTTGAGGAAACCGAAGATTTTGCCTAAGGGACCGCCTTTAGCTTTCATCTATTATTGTACCTCGGCGGCTGCTTTGTTTAATTCATCGAGGTTTAATGAACTGTTTAATGCCTTGTGTACGCTTCGGAAGTCACGTAGGTTCTGCTCCACCATGCTTAGCAAAATCTTTTTGCGGCGTTCAAACTCTTGCAATACAACGCTAACTGGGACATCGACTGTTTTGGCGATTTTTGCGAATAGGTAGCTTTTATCTAGTTTGCTTTGGAAGGTGTCTGTTGAGAGGTTCCAGTTGAAGACTTCTTGAGCCATGCCGCCGCTATCGATTTCGGCGATTTTGGTGAATTTGCGGCTTGAGCCTTTTCTTTCATGTGGGTTAAAGCTGGTGTTTTTGACTTGTTTTACGACGATTACGCAGTTCATTAGTGAGAGGATGTTTTGGGGAATGTTCATGGGTGGCTGAGTTAATCTTTTAACGACTGTTTCTACGTCGTCGGCGTGCATGGTGCATAAGCCACCGTGACCTGTTGCCAAAGCCTGGAATAGTACGTATGCTTCTTCTCCTCTGATTTCGCCTACTAGGATCAAGGTTGGGCGGTGTCGTACTGCTGATTTGATTAGGTCGTAGAGTGTGACTTCGCCGTCTCCGTCTCCGCCGAAGCCGGTTCTGGCGATGGTTGATACCCAGTTTTCTTGGGGCAAATTGATTTCTTGAACTTCTTCCACCGAAATCATTTTGAAGTCGGGGCGTACTAAGCAGGCGATGGCGTTGAGTGCGGTGGTTTTGCCGGCTCCTGTGGGTCCAACAACCATAACGGACATCTTGTTTTCCATAAGCATCCAAAGATACGCTGCGATGGATTCATCGATGGTTTCGTTTAGGATCAAATCGACGATGGTTAAGGGGTCATCTTTGAATTTTCTGATGGTGAAGCTGCTGCCTGCAGGGGTGGTTTCTTTTCCAAAAGACACTGCGAGACGGTGTTTGCCGGGCAGGGTTAAGTCGACGATGGGGTGGGCGATGCTTACGTGTTTGCCTTGTCTGTGAACGATGCGTGTTATGAAGTCATCGAGTTCTTCTTCGTCAGTGTAGACGATGTTTGTTCGGGCGTTAGAGTATTTTCTGTGGTAAATGTAGACGGGTTTGTTTATGCCTAAGCAACTTATGTCTTCAATGAATGGGTCACGGATTAAACCATCGATTTTTCCGTATCCGATTAAGTCTTTTTCTAGGTAATAATTGATTTTTCGTACGCCAATGGCGTTTGTGGAGCCTAGAATTTCTTTGTGGTTATCCATGATTGGTGGAAGTTGCCTGTGGAAAGAATCGATTAGTGTCTCATCTAAATGGGGAGCTTTTAATTCGAATTCCAAGATGCCTTTTAGTTGCTTGTAAGATTCCCGTTCAGCCCGTGACATTGGTAACTCGTCAACTACATAGAAGAAGCTGCCTTCAGAGTCATCTTGGAAAATCCAAGCGTAAGAAAACGGCGGATTAAGCGGGTAACTCTCAATTTGACTGTAGCCTTCCGGCACCTGAAACCCTTGAATGCCAAGGTACGCTATCAATTCTTCATCGGGAGTTTCCAGCTTAACTTGAATTTCTTCTTGTTTTTTCTTTCCAATTTTCGGCATTTCATACTCACTCTTGTGTTAATGTTAATGTTGCAATTTGGTTCTCGTAGTGGCATTGAAGCAGGGGTCTTCCTGAACCGCTTACAAAGCTGCCTGACGCTGCAACCTTCGCAGGCAACCCAACATGCATATCAGGGGAGGTTATGTTGACTCCGAAACCGGATTCTACCCAGGCGCTCTGCGAATCGTTTGCTATGCATATGGTGAATCTTTGGTTTCCAATCTGGGAGGGAATATCCAGGTATTGTGTGGTGTTCATGTTGTCCTGGGTGGTCTGGGATAGCAATGTTAGACCCTGTGCAGCAACGTACTGTTCGATGTTGCATGAGTTGCTGGTTATTAGCGTCTGAGCGCATGTTTGCTGTTGCAACGCTGCAGCTGTACACTACGATTGTGCCTACAATTATCGCGGCGAAAATCGAGTAGACATAGCTCGGAATAATGGAGGGCACTTAACGGATCCACCTCTCGATTGCTACGTTACAGATGACTGTTTCCAATGGATTACTGCGCCCTGGGCGGTACTTGAAATTGGGATGGATACGCTTCCGGTTGAGCCATCCAAAACCGCTGTGACCAATAGACTCTGGACATCTGAGGATACAGTGTAGGTGTGTGTGGTTAGCTGGGTTGTTTTGCAGGACACTTGGAGAGGCAACATGCCATACAGCGAGAGCGCATCTGAGGTGTTGAGGTTGGCAATGTAGAGGCGGATGTTGTTAACTGTTTTACCGTTCTCTAACCCAGCGGCTGCATAAGTTACGCTTGGCCGATAACGCATCTGAATCTCCGGGTGCTCTTCGCCGTCTTCGATGCAGATTTGGCTCATGGATTGGCCGCTTTGGTTGGCTATGGTTCTGCCGTCGCCTTTAAGGTAGAGACCTGTCTGTGATGAACTTGAGTAGGGTAATTCGTAGACTACTTTGCCGACTGTTGAGTTGTAGAGGGTGTCTTGGATTTCTGGTGGCGTTGATGCTTACGGTTAGGGTGTTGTTTTGGGGTTCAATGTTGAGTTTGCCGCCTGAATCCTTCAACTCGTAGGTACTGCATGAGCCGGGTTGCCAAAGCGTCGAAACAACGGCGTCGTCTAGGGCGAGGAGGTTTTGTTTTGCGGTGGAAACTTTGAGTGTGGTGCCTTGTGCGCCGATGCGTTCAACTGAGAAGTAATAGGTGACGGCGACGATGCCAAGTGTGGATACGAAGAGGATGAGAAAAGTCACAGGCAAAGCTATGGCATATTTTGATCGCCAAAGCTTTCTGAGTATTTGTTGACTTTTTCTCAATGGGGTATCCTCTTTGCATGTTAACGGTTTAGTTAGTAGAGTGCCTCTGAAAAGGGATTAAGACTTGTGCGTAAAACAATTGACAGATAATCTGGATTGGCGATTAACAATCGGGACTGTTTTTTGTTTGTTAGTTGTTGCTGTGGGCCCCTCTTATTTCAACAACAACCAGTGGAGCGATTGGTTGGCTTTAGCGCTTGCAAGTGAGACCGCGCAGATAGAAAGCTCATATCGGTAGCGTTAGTTGCTCTGCTAGGCGAACCTCCTTATATCAGTTAAAATCTGATTGAATGCATGATTTCTAGGTGTTGTTGCGAGAGAGCCCCTATACTCAACTACAACCAGGGGTCTGTATGGAAGTATGGCGATGCCTGTCGTCCTTTGGTTTCTGGCGTTTTTAGTCTGGCTGGTTGCAGGCTGGTTGAGGAGTAAACTACAAGCAGAACAGCAAAAGTGCTGCGTTGATACAGCTTGCGATTAAATTTTGTCAACATAGAAATTGTAATGATTAAGGATAGCCAAAGCGCTTAACCTGTAAGATTGAGGTTTTTAAAAGAAAGAAGAGTGGGGGGAGGGAATAGACTTTGTGGGGGGTCTAATCACTCTAAATTTGCATTTTATGATGATAGGTTTGCTTCTACGTTTGTCTCTTTATAGTACATTGCTTGTGATGTGAAGACAGTGACTGCAACTGTTAAGCCAATGTCGTTGATAGTGACGCTGTCTGGGCTTGTGATGTAGATTATCATGCGGTTCATGCCAGATGGCAATGTGAGGTCAGTGGTTGCAGCTGTTTAGAGCATGCAACGTCAACGCCTAGAACGTCATCAACGTCATGGGTTGAGATTGGTCTGAGGCTACGAATTCGAGGTCATTTGATATTGATTTGTCAGTTATTACATAGGAGACTTTTTGTGATGTTCCGTCCCAATCAACTTCTTGGCCGCGGACTGTCAATTTGTCTATAACTACGTCTCTGACCGCCAGTGTTAATGATCATAATTGCTGCAATTGTGTAATGCCTGTTGCCCGCACTGTACCATACATGTTGTTTGGTTAGGTGTAGGCTTTCTTCTTGAACGCGTGTGCTTGTAACGTTGATTGCAAAGTATGTGACGACACCTGCGAGAAGCACTGAAACGACGAGAATAATCAGGGTTGTAACGACTGTACTTAGAGCCAAACGATTTCTTCAGTATATTTCTCATTTATTTTTCACTTAAAAGTACAATACGACTGTTATGGATATGATATTGTGTGTGTAAAAAAAATTACAGATAACAGTTGTTTAATAGTAGTATATTGATAGAACGATAAATTTCGGATATCAAGAGTTTATTTCAAAAGAAAGAAGAGTGGGGGAGGGATAGACTTGTGGGGGGTCTAATCACTCTGAATTTATCATTTATTTTACTAACGTATGCTTGGACGTTTGTCTCTTTATAGTACATTGCTTGTGATGTGAAGACAGTGATTGCAACTGTTAAGCCAATGTCGTTGATGGTGATGCTGTCAGGGCTTGTAATGTAGACTGATCATGGTTTCACCTGAGGGCAAAGTAAGATCAGTTGTAGTTGCATCTAAGTTGCCGATGGTGTTGCCTCTAAACCTAATGTTCTGTGCTAGTCTTTGCCTGCTGACGCTTGGCTACGTAGGATAGGTCAGCTGAGATATGGTATCGGTTGTAGTATTGACGTAGTAGACTTTTTGGTTCCCTGCCCATGCGACTTCTTGGCCTCGGACGGCTAATTTGTCGATAACGACATCACGGCCACCAGTGTTAATGATCATAATAGCTGCAACTGAGACACCGCCGTCAGCCGCATTATACCATACATGTTGCTTGGTTAAGTGTAAGCTTTCTTCTTGGACGCGTGTGCTTGTAACGTTGATTGCAAAGTATGTGACGACACCTGCGAGAAGCACTGAAACGACGAGAATAATTAGGGTTGTAACGACTGTACTTAGAGCCAAACGATTCTTCAGTATATTTCGCATTTTATTTTCACTTAAAGTATCAATACTCATATACTGAATATGTTATTGTGTGTGTAAAAAAAATTACAGATACTTGCCTTTTGCCAAGAACAGTGCAGGTCAGCATAGCCAATCAATTAATGGCAAAGTTTTCTAGAAATTTTTGAACTTTTAAAAGAAAGAAGAATGGGGGAGGGAATAGACTTTGTGGGGGGTCTAATCACTCTGAATTTATTATGCTCTGTACGTATGCTTGAACGTTTGTCTCTTTGTAGTACATTGCCTGTGATGTGAACACAGTGATTGCAACTGTTAAGCCAATGTCGTTGATGGTAACGCTGTCAGGGCTTGTGATGTAGATGATCATGGTTTGACCTGAGGGCAATGTTAAGTCATTTGCGGCTCCGCCTAGGTCTGTAGCTCCCGAGAGTTCTGTCAAGTCATCTTGTAGGTCAACTGGATCAGCATTGGCAATTGTGCTAGCGGTGTGGAATGTAAGGTCAGCTTGATATGGAGTCAGTAGTGATTGCATAAGAAGACTTTTTGTGTAGTACCGTTCCATGCAACTTCCTGGCCTCTAACAGTCAATTTGTCGATGACGACATCTCGACCACCAGTGTTAATGATCATGATGAGCTGCAACAGATTGCTGCAGTACCAGTCGCTTGGTACCAAACATGTTGTTTGGTTAAATGCAAGCTTTCTTCTTGCACACGTGTGCTGGTAACGTTGATTGCAAAGTATGTGACGACGCCTGCGAGAAGCACTGAAACAACTAGGATAATTAGTGTTGTAACGACTGTACTTAGAGCCAAACGATTCTTCAATATATTTCGCATTTTTATTTTTCACTTAAGGAAACTCTTACACTTTTTTTGGGATATGTGGGCTTGTGTGTAAAAAAAATTCACTACACGCTTGCTATGTTAGAATTGATTAAAAAAGTTAAAGATAAAGAGAGAAAAATCTCTTTTAGGTTTAAACTGGGCAGTATGCTTGCACGTTTGCTTCACGGTAGTACATTGCTTGTGCTGTGTAGAGTGTGATTGATACGGTTAGGCCGATGTCGTTGATGGTGATTGAGTCTGGGTTGATGATGTAGAGGACCATGGTGTATCCTGATGGTAAGACGAGGTCGTTTACTGCGAGGCTAAAGTCGTAATCTTGTCCTCCGAAGGATAGTTCGTTGTTGTCGTCTGCGGTGAAGTTTGCGACGAATGGTAGGTCGTTGGCGATTGGGTTTGTGGTGATGGTGTATAGGACGAATTTTGTGTTTGTTTGGTCATTCCAGGGGCTTTCTTGTCCTCTGACTGCGAGTTTGTCGATGACTATGTCTCGACCGCCGGTGTTGATGACCATGAGTGAAGCGATGGAGTAGTTTGCGTCTCCGGCGGCTGCGGCTGCGTTGTGCCATAGGTGCTGTTTGGTTAGGTGTAAGCTTTCTTCTTGGACACGTGTGCTTACGACGTTGATGGCGAAGTAGGTTACTACGCTTGCCAACAGCACGGAAATTACGAGGATAATTAGGGTTGTTACGACGGTGCTAAGTGCGTACTTGTTTTTCATGAAGCGTCGGTATGTGTTATAGTTCATTCTCAGTTCACCTCCGTCTGTTGGCGGGTTATTTTTTTAGCTTGATTTTTTATGTGTGGGTTTGTCATGTTACTTTCACTTGAAAACACAAGTGGGTGTTTTTCTTATAAATATCTTCTGTAGCATGATTTAATACACAATATACTACTTTGAAAACCAACTCTTGAATCTGAATCAACAATAAACCCTACAGCAAACTTCAGTGCCAAAAAACAAACCAAGTTTTCCCAACAAACAACCCTTCACCATACCCACAAAAAAGGCAGCTCCAAAATACAGATTCAGCCTTCATAACCGTTAATCCACCCTACACACACTATAACACCAAACCAGACCAGGCTATAGCATGCACACCAACCACCACCCACAAAACCACAGCACCAATAATAGTAATACTACTCCTAACCATAAGCCCCTTCATAATAGCCCAAACAACCGGCCTACAATTAACAAGTACCACAGAATACCAACAATTCGTCCATTCACCCCCCGGAGAAAACATCACCTACATCGACAAACCGATCTTCCCCCTGACCATAAACAATGCACAGATACAAGTCGGCCAAAGCTGGACAATAACCTGCCCCCTAGAAGCCAACCACAACTACCACATTTACTGCTACGGCTCCTGGGTAAGCACATCTTCAACTGCAAAAACAGATTATGACATCTATGTTTCTGATCCTGCAGGAAACTCCGTGAGTTCACATACGGAAGCAGCAGGTTATCCCGAACATTTAAGCTCACAAGATAACGATAACCTATTTACGCCAAAACAAACGGGCAACTATACGTTCATAATTAAGAATGATGCCCGCGAAAGCGCGGGGGATCAGCAAGCAACCTTTATGATTATTGAGAATTTGGAATGCAACAAATGGTACACTGCACCTGTCGAGGGCAAGGCAGAGGACAGCGCATCGCTGCTCCATACCACGTCAGCGTTTGAATTTGTAACTAACGAATCCAAATTGGAGGTTTACCTTAAAATTCCAGACACCCTTGACATGTATGAAGCTAGGCTCTACCTTATGAATAACCAAAACTCGCCCAGCATAAACGGTTTTCCGCTTCCAGTGGAATCAGGTTTATATGGCAACGTAAGCGGCGTTGTGGGCGGTTACAACTTTGAAACTGAAGGCTACAGAGGCGTAACCTATGCAAGCTGTGAAAACAAGGGACAAGACATGTTCCTCAACTACACCTCAGCCAATACTGGGTTGAACCTCTATCATTTAGTATTCATCGGCGAGGAAGGGTCAGGCAACGTTGAATTCATGATGAAAACGGATTTTTCCAACAGCACATTATCGCAAGTAGGCACAGCAAGCAGAGTTCTCCCTAATGCCCCCGTAAAAATCGTGTATAAAGCCAGCGGTCCAGCACTTGAAAAAGCCAACCTAACCTATTCAGTTGATGATTGGGCAACTGTGGAGTTGATCCCGATGATTGTTAGCAATCGAACCTGCAACGCAACCATACCGGGCCAAAAAGCCGGCGCTACAGTGCAGTATAGAGTGTCAGCTGACGATGTGATAAAGAATCATTTAGAAACCACAGACACTTACTCCGTTAAAACACAACCGACACTCGACATATACCTGCTTAAAGATACAGTATTATTGGGCCAAAACCTCACCATCACCGGAACCCTATCACCTAACGATAATTATTCTAGAATTTCACTTCAATTTTTCAGCGCCAACGCAACCGAAAGCCTGACGTGTGAAGTGGCGGCGAATGGAACTTTTACAGCGAATTTTGCGCCTGCAGGTTTGGGGGAGTGGGCTATTGCGGCTAGTTCGCTTGAATCTAAGACGGCTTGGGGATGTGATGGGGATCAGTTGATTTTTACTGTAAATGAGCCGCCGATTTATGTGAAGTATCAGATGTTTATTGTTATTGGGTTGGTTGTTGCTTTGGCGGTTGGTGGCGCAGTTTACTTTTTGAAGTTTAGAGGACACTAAACACAAAAAGCTGCCCGCAAGTGTGTTTTTTAGAGAATAATATATATTTAATTTCTCAGTGTAATAGATGTATTAACAGTTAATATCTGAGGATTGTGGGGTAGCATGGAAAGAAAAATTATGTCTCTGGGCAAATCATCGCTGGTAATTTCTTTGCCAAAAGAGTGGATGCAACTAAACGACCTCAAAAAAGGCGAAACCGTCTCCTTTACCATCCAACGGGACCGCTCACTAGTCATATACCCCAGCACCCTCAAAAAATCGGAAATGAAAGAAATAACGCTCAGCGTAGGGCAAAACGAGGAAGAAATCCTAATAACACAAAAAGTGTTAGGCGCCTACCTAAACGGGTACACGGGAATCATGCTCTCATCCGAAAACATTTTCACGGTTCCCCAAACAAAAGCCATCCGCAACATGGCCGGGCGGCTTTACATGCGAGTTATGGAGGCAGAACCAAAATGCGTCTATATCCAAAGCTTAATGGATGAATCCAAAGCTTCACTTGAGCAAGCGGTTCAACGCATGCACCTTATTTCGCGTTCAATGTGCGAAGGCGCCTTCACCGCATTAAAAAACAACGATGTTGCGTTGGCTAAATCTTCGTATTCCCTTGACGACGACGTTGATCATTTTGCATTCTTCATCATCCGAATGCTGCGCAACGCTGCCCAAGACCCGCATTTAGCTAATGAATTGCATGTTGACCCGTTGGATTGCATGGATCATCATATGCTGGTTTCCCGCATGGAACATGCCTCCGACTACGCCGCCGAAATCACACGGCACATAATAATGCTCAACGGCGAAAAACTAACCATACCCGACGACGTATTGGCGCTAATGATCAGTGCCGGCACAGAAGTAGCGGACCTCTATGTAAAATCGGTACAGGCGTTTTTCTCCAAAGACGTTAACGCCGCAGTGGGGATAATGAAGCATCGCCAGAAACTCGAAAAACTCGACGTGGAAATCACCTCTAAAGCGTTTACGGGTGCCCAGAAAAGCGCGGAATTGGTATGCGGCATCTGCTCCATCCGCGACAACATAAAACGAATTCAGTCATTGCACTTTTAGCATTGCAGAAATCGCTGTGAACCGTGCGTTTAAGATGGCTTCCCCTGAACTAGAATATGAGTATGAAAGATAGAAATTACGCCTTTAATGGCGTTTTCTTTATTCTTTGGGTTTTGAGAGGTATGCGTGTATGCTTTTAGCTGCGACTTTGCCTGAGCCCATGGCGCTGATGACTGTGGCTTCGCCGGTTGCTATGTCTCCGCCAACATAGACGCCTTCTAAGCTGGTTTTGAATGATTCGTCACTGGCGATTATGCCGCCCTTCAAAGTTTTCAACCCGGGAGTTGTGCCCTGAATAATGGGGTTGGGTGTGCGTCCTATAGCAACGATGACAGTGTCCACATCCATGGTTACTTCTGAGCCTTCGATGGGGGAGACTCGGTGTTTTCCGGAATCATCTGCATCGCAGAGCCTCATAGAGATTGTCTCCATGGCTTTGACGTTGCCTTGTTCGTCGCCGATGAATTTGATGGGTGTGCTTAGGTATTTGAAGTAGATGCCTTCTTCTTCGGCGTTGGAAATTTCTTCTTCACGTGCAGGCATTTCGTTTCTTGTGCGTCGATAGAATATTGTAACGTTTTCGGCGCCTAAACGTAATGCGCACCGTGCGGAGTCCAGCGCAACGTTACCGCCGCCTATTACTGCGACTCTTTTGCCGACGCGGATGGGGGTTTTTGATTGTGGGAAAGAGTAAGCTTTCATTAAATTGACGCGTATTAGGAATTCGTTGGCGGAGTATATTCTGTTGAGGTTTTCTCCTGGAACATCGAGGAATTTTGGTAAGCCAGCGCCTGTTCCTATGAAGACGGCTTCGTAGCCTTTGGAGATTAATTCATCGATTGTGAATATTCTGCCGATTAAGAAGTCAGGTTGGAATTTGACGCCTAATTTTGTGATATAATCAATTTCTGCTTGTACAATCTGTTTTGGTAAGCGGAATTCCGGGATGCCATAGACTAGGACGCCGCCGCCTTTGTGAAGCGCTTCAAAAATGGTAACTTGGTAGCCTTGTTTTGCGAGGTCTGCTGCGACGGTTAAGCCGGCTGGGCCTGCGCCGACGATGGCGACTTTTTTGCCATTAGACGCCGGAACTGCTGGTACATTGATGCCTCTTTCGCGTTCCAAATCCGCGACGAATCGTTCGAGTCTGCCGATAGAGACTGGGTCACCTTTTTTGCCTATGATACAGTTTTTTTGGCATTGTTCTTCTTGTGGGCAAACGCGGCCGCAGATGGCGGGTAAACTGTTGCGTTCTTTGATTTTGTTAATGGCGGCGCTGTAATCGTTCTGTTTTATGAGTTTGATAAATGTGGGGATGGGTACTGCGACGGGGCAGCCTTCAACGCATTTTGGTTCGGCGCAGTTTAGGCATCTGGAGGCTTCGGTTAATGCTTGTTCTTCTGTGTAGCCTAAAACGACTTCTTTGAAGTTTTTTGTTCGTGCAAATGGTTCTTGCTTTGGAACTTCGACCGCTGTAAAGCGGTTATTGGTTGCGGTGTTGTTTAGTGTCCGTGACATTGACAACTTTCTCCTGGTTTCTGGATAGATAGGGATAGGTTTTTTTCTTCGGTGCAGTAGCTTTTGAGCCGCTGCATTAACTCTTTGAAGTTGACTTTGTGAGCGTCAAATTCGGGGCCGTCTACGCAGGCAAATTGTGTTTTGCCATCTATTGAGACTCGGCAGGCACCGCACATGCCCATGCCGTCTACCATGATGGGGTTGAGGTTGGCGATGGTTTTGATTCCGTAGGGTCGGGTGATGTCGGCGATTACACTCATCATAATCGGGGGCCCTATGGCAAAGACTATGTCGATTTTGGTGTTTTTTGCGAGAAGTGATTTTAAGACGTCG
Organism: uncultured archaeon; assembly: GCA_963782915.1. Classification (GTDB taxonomy): domain Archaea; phylum Thermoproteota; class Bathyarchaeia; order Bathyarchaeales; family Bathycorpusculaceae; genus Bathycorpusculum. The sequence continues at coordinate 55,703 of CAWALK010000025.1, read as the reverse complement.
CTGACGAAGCCTTTTTGTCCTTTTGTGCCGTCGTCGGAGGTGAAGAAAGACTTCGTCTGATACGGCTTTCATTTCATCTTCTAATATGAAGAGTTCTGCGCTTCTTGCGCCCATTATGGAGACAACTTTGTTTCCGGCTTCTTTGAGTGCTTTAGCTACGGGGTAAGCTACTGCTGTGCCTAGGCCTCCGCAGATGACTGCTGCGGTGCCGAAATTTTTGATTTCGCTGGGGTTGCCCAGTGGGCCGGCGACGTGCATGATTTTGTCGTCGACATGGAGGGAACCCATTTCGATGGTTGAGTATCCTACTTCTTGGAAAATATGTGAGATTGTGCCTTTTTCTTTATCCCATGAGGATAAGGTTAGTGGTATTCGTTCGCTGTCTGAGCGGATTTTGAAGATTACGAATTGGCCGGGGTGGGCTTTTGCTGCAATATCCGGAGCATAAATGGTTATTTTTTTGGTTACAGAATTGAGTACTTTTTTTTCTACAACTTGGTTATTTTGCATGCTGGTTTCTGGCACTTTTATGTTCATCTCGGCTAACAGCTAACCTGATAATATTAATCGTATATACAATATATATGCTATAAAAGCCTTGCTAGCTACAACTGACTACAACAACCCCCCAAAAATGCGCTCCTAACACAAAATTGGGCTTTGGAAGCATAAGCTTAAGTCCACAAACACCAAAATAAAGCAGGGCAAGCGACATGTGTCCATTAAGTTTCAGATTTAAGCTCTGGATGGTAAACGACAAAGACGAAGCAATCTTCGGCGACGGCATAGCTAAACTGCTTGAAGAAATAAATGAGCACCACTCGGTTTTGGAAGCAGCCAAACACTTAGAGATGTCCTACCGCTATGCACTCCACAGGATAACTTTGGCGGAAGAAAGACTCGGCCAAGCGTTGGTTACACGAAGCAGGGGCGGCGCTAAAGGCGGTGGTTCTTCTGAAGTTACGGCTTTTGGGAAAGATTTGGTTCTTCAGTACAGAAAAATGCAGGTAACATTAGCCCAAACTGTGAAAGAAAACCCATAGACTGCATTGGTTTTTGGGGTAAGGTTTAATTTTCCGATGTTACCAATTTAGCATATCGGATTCGGCATGACTCTGCCAAACTACACCCTGCGCAACAGCAACTTAAGAATCGCAACAGTCGACTTAGTGTTGATGGCGCTGTTTGCAAGTTTAGGTTTAGCAACCAAAAACATCCTGCATCCGCTAATCGGTCCATTAATGGGGGCGATTTATGTTCCCACGGGCGCGGTTATGGGCGGTTTATACATGATGTGGCCTGTGATGGCGTTTGGTTTTGTAGGCAAGCCTGGCGCAGCAACCATGGTTTCGTTAACGCAAGCGTTCATCAGCCTGATTCTTCCATACGGCAACTTTGGGTTACTCTCCTTTGTTATCTATCTTGGGCCTGGCTTAGCAATCGACGGTTTCTTCTTGCTCTTGCGCCATAAGGCGTGTTGTTTGGGATGTTGCATGGGTGCTTGCGCAGTCGCCAATGTTGTTGGAACTGTGCTTGTGGGGGGTTTGGTGCTGTTTTTGCCCTTGGAGGTACTAGCATTTTTGGCGGTAGTCGCGGCTATTAGCGGCTGCATCGGAGGCTTCATCGCAAATATGCTTCTTGTTAGGATTGGAAAAATCGGTTTAAACGGAAAATTAAAGGGAATACCATGAAGAAATCAACCAAAATAGCCCTCGCAGCCTTCATCGTTTTAATTATCGCGGTTATTCCGCTCTATTACTACACTCGACCAGACACCTCACAGCCCACGGGGACCCTGCAAATCAGAGGCAAAGTCGGCAATCCAGCAAACCTAACCTACACCCAATTAGAAGCATACCCAGCCGTCACTTTGCAAGTAACCGTAAATGGGCATCAGGGCGACAACGGCGTCTACAGCTACACAGGCGTCACCCTAAAAGAGCTCCTCACAGCAGCCCAAATATCAAGCAACGCCACCTCAATCTACATTCAAGCTTCAGACGGCTACGGAACAACCCTTACCATGCAGGAAGCCCAAAAAGACAACGTTTTCATCGCTTACAAAAAGGAAGGAGCAACAATGTCACCTCTCAGTGAGGGCGGGGAAGGACCATACAGGCTTGTTATCGGCGACGATGAGTATTCGCAGAGAATGGTTCGTGGCGTGGCTGCAATAGAAGTAAGCTAAGCAGCTTGTGTGTTTTGCTGGTAGAGGCAATACTCGTATGAGAATTAACGTTTTTTTCTATATATAGGGGGAGGGGGGTCCTTGGCAAAGCAACAGAACCCAAATACCCAAAACCTACAGAGCCCAAAAACAGCCGCATAGAAACCCAACAAGTTCCCCTAACAAACGCAGTTTCCCCACACCCGCTAAACAATGAATGCTGACAACCAAAACAGGGAACACAACAAGTGTTGATCCTACAAATAGAGGGATAGGCCCCAGAGAGCAAGCGATGTTAAGCTTCTACTACTTTTGCGTCTTTTAGCACGTTAACGTTGCCGTTGCCCTCTTTGACGTAGCCGACTTCGCAATGTTTCACTTTTCGTTTGTCTAATTCGCTTTGGAGGTCATCAGCGTCTTCTTTGGCTACTGCGATGAGCATGCCGCCTGCGGTTTCCTTCGATTCCCCTGTTAGTAATGGATAACCGAAGATGTCTGTGAGTTGCGGTGTTCCGCGGATAACCCATAATTTGTCGATGACTATGTCGACTTTGCCCAGCATCGCCATGTTTGCTGCGTGCCCTTTGAGTCCGAAGCCTGTTACGTCTGTGGCTGCATGGACAGGCACCTGCTGCATAGCTTCTGCAACAGGCTTGTTTGAAGTAATCATCCCAGTAATTGCCTGATTAACGGCTTCATCAATCAAGTCTTCAGGCACACCTTCAAGGAGTTCTTTGCCTTCGTCCTCCTTGCGCAAACGATAAGCTGCCATCGCAGGCGCAATACCCAAAGGTTTAGTCAAAAATAATCGGTCGCCAGGTTTTGCCCCCTTAGTATAAACAATCTTTTCAGGATCACCAATACCCGTTGCAGCACCGCCAATAATCGGCCAAGGATTACGGATAGTATGCCCACCAACGACTGGCGCATCCATTTCACGGCAGAAATCCCCAAACCCCTTAAGCATACCCACCGCAAGCTCCGTTGGCATATTCTCGGGAAACGCCATAATTGTTAAGACGCTGGCGATTTTGGTTACGGCTAAGGCGTAGATGTCGCTTGTGACGTTGCTGCCTGCGATGCGCCCTTGGATTTCTGGTTCATCAACCATGGGCGTGAAAAAATCGAGCGTGTTTAATATTGCGATGTTATCGGCGATTTTGACGACGCTGCTGTTTTCCCAGGGTCCAGCCAGCACTTCCTCACCAAACCCGCCAGTCATACCTGCCTGATCAAGTAAATCGCCCAGTTGATACTGAGGCAGCTTACAACTGCATCCATGAACGGGAACGGCTTTGGTTAAGCGGTAACTCATTTTGTTTTTCGCCTACATTGATTTAGTCATTAACTGAATAAAAATGTTGAAATTAAAAAGAGGGAAAAAGAAGGGTTTAGGCTTGTTTTTTGCCAGCTATGATTTCCAAGAACGCTTCGAGTCTGTGTTTGAATCTGAGCGGCATCACCCATGGCGTAGTCTGTTTCGATTTTCAGCATCGGCAAACCCTGCTGCTTCATTGCGCGGTCAACTTTGACGCCTTCAACGTTATAGTCATGGCAGTTCTGCAGTGTATAGTAGATGACTCCGTCAGCTTTGAATTGTGTTGCGAGTGATTGGATGTTTTTTATGCGTGCATCGTTGGGTGTGAAGCATGCGCAGGGTATCTTGCTGTATTTCTCAACGATTGCCCAGAGCAATTCGTTGATGCTGTCGCCTTTGGGTTCGACTAGGTCGGTGAAGTAGCGTGTGCCAACGCAGCTTTCCTCGGCAATGATGGTTGCGCCTGTTGCTTGGGCTATGCTGTGGAGTTTCCAGTTGGGAATAGCCATTGGGCAACCCGAAACCAGTAGCCTTGGCGCATCTTTGGCTGCAACTCCGACGCCATCGCGTACTCGCTGGTCGAGTTCGTCGCAGAGTTCGTTTACTTTAGCGGTGAAGCGTACGGGGTCATCGTTGAAGCTGATTTGATTAATCAATAATGCGTCTAAGCCGCTGATTGGCGAAGGCGAATTGGCACGCAAATCGGAGAGGCGTTTGAGGGCATTGCGTTTGTTATTGATTAATTCGATGGATTTTTTGAGGCTTTCAGCGGTTATTTTGTTGCCTGTTACTTCTTCAAGTTTAGTTTTGAAAGCTTCGAGTTCTTTTAGCCAGAACTCTTTGCCCTGGGCTGTATCTGGTTTATGGGGAATCTCAAGCACATATGTTGGGATAAGTTCAGCTAGGAGTTCGTAGACTTTCTTTTTGCCGTCGCAGGTGGTTTCGCCCACGACGAGGTCGCTTGTTTGGAAGTATGGGCAGGTTCGGTTAAGTTTGAAGCCGTAGAATGATTTGATTAGTGGGCAGAGGTTGCGGGGCAATACTGCTTCTGCGTCTGGTACCGAGAAGTCTGCGCCGCCGCATAAACCAACCATTAAGGCGTCTGCTGCGTATGCGAGTTCTTCGGGGGCGTAGATGCAGAAGGCTCCGATGACTTTTTTGCCTTTGGCGCGTTGGTCGTTTAATTCTTTTATTCGTCCGCCATGGATTTCTGAGATGACGTAGTCGAAGTAATCCATTTTTTTGGGGCGGTTTTTTTGTGATAGGTAGATGTCTGTGTAGAATCCGCCTAGTGCGTTTAGGAGGATGTTGTGTTTTTCTATGTCCATTCCGATGTTTTTCCACATTTCAATGTATTTCTCTGACATACTCGTCCCATGTCCGTTGGGCAAATAGGAATGCAGCCGACGTATTAAAAACTTTCATTTTTGCTATTAAAAAAACTAATAGCTGACCCAATCTTTAGAAGCAAATTAAAAAAATTAATGGCACCTACGTTTTCTTGATTAGCACCCTAAACTCGCCATCCAGACTTGGAGGCGTCAACCACTTCATGCCCATTATTCCTCACCCAACGCTGAATGTTATCAAACTCCAATTCACCCTCACCCACAACCTCCAAAAGCTGCCCAGACGCCATGGCTTCGAGCTTGCGCTTTGTAAAAGCAACGGGGAGCGGGCACATTTTGCCCTTAACATCCAATTTCTCGATGCTCACATTGATCCCTAAAAAGTAAGGACTTTATCGCTGGTTGAGGTCCACTCGACAAGGTCATGGACAGTGGCAAGTTTGACGCCGTCGATAAGTTCAGCCTGCGACAATGCCGCGTGCGTCAGCGCAGACTATGCAGCCTTTGACTTCTACGCCGCCTTTTATCATGTCTTCGAGCATTTGGCCATAGTTGGTTAAGCCCTGTGCTGGTTTTTGGCCTTTCTTGGCGAGGTATACGCCGTTTTCAAACAGCCATATGCGCACTTTGTTTCCTTCTAAATCTGCGGTCCATGCAAAGCGCAGTGCTGAGAGGGCGCGTTCTTTTGCGTATGGGGCTTCATAGATGATTATTGTGAAAGTTGCCATGTTGCTTCATCCTTGAGATTTGTTGATAGAGGCTATTAGAAAAACAAATATAAAGGTGTTATGCGTATTCAGAAATGGAATATTAATATAATTAGTGATAAATGTATACTGAAAGATATTTCAGAGGAAACAAAGCGCATGGAAACTATACGGTTCGATTATCTGAACACATTCCTTACGGTGGATAGAACTCGCAGTTTTTCAGTCGCAGCCAAAGAACTCAAAACCAGCCAAGGCACCGTCAGCCACCACATCGCTGCCCTAGAGGGCTTCTTTGACGCTGAACTCTTCAAACGCACCCCCAACGGCGTGGAAGTCACCGAAGCCGGCGCAACCCTAAAGCAAGCAGCCGAACGCATCCTTCAGCAGGCACAGGATGCCAAAGCAAAAATCTCCAGCGCCAAACACACCCTATCGGGAACCATACGCATCTCCGCCAGCACAATACCCGAAGAACACATCATCCCCGGCTTAATCGCGGAATTCCAGAAGAAATATCCCGACGTAAAATTCAAAATAAAAGCCCAAGACAGCCAAAGCAGTTTGGCAAGCTTACAGGCAAACGATGCAGAATTCGCTGCTGTCGGAACAATGCAGGGTTTCGAAGAAAAATTCGATTACCTCCCAATCGGGGAAGAACAGTTAGTTTTCATTACAGCCATGCAACCATGAGTTAGCCAAGCATAAGGCAATTAAACTCTCTGAAGCCCTAAAGTACCCTGCCATTGTCAGAGAGGAAACCTCGGGTACAAGGTTGGAAACTGAAAAGTTGCTGGAAGCCAACAAGATTGATTTTATGCAGATTAAAATAGCTTTTGAGTTGGGCAGTACAGAATCGGTGGTTACTGCTGTTTCGGAGGGCAGGGGAATTAGCATTATTTCGTCGATTGCGGCTGCGAAGGCTCAAGCTGCCGGATTAGTTAAGGTGATTCCTATCGCTGAGGGTAAGAGTGCACGTAAACTTTACATGGCTAGGCCGAAGAATGCGTTGCTTAAGCCGTCGGAGGCTTTCTGGGAATTCTGCAGGGGCTATAGGTTTAGGTGCCAGACGGTTACGTGCCCAAAAGAGTAGCATATCCAGCCCTCTTTTAATTTAACAATATTTTTAAAATCATCGATAGTATTTTATAGTCATATCGCCAATTTTCTTTAAACCAAAACTGCGAGAGAAAAAAGTGAAACAAGCAGCCCTCCGCATCTGTACATTAGCGTTACTATCATTTGCCCTTGCCCCTTTGATGACAGCATATGCTCAACCCAGCCCAGCCACAGCCGGAAACAAAGGTTTTTCGATAATTTGGATAACCGACACACAGTACCTCGCGGAAAGCAACCCAGCATACAACACTAACCTGAGCCGCTGGATAGTGCAAAACAGCGACGTATACAACGTCCAAATGGTTATCCACACCGGAGACCTTGTCAATAGTGAAGGAAACCGTACACAGTGGCTTAACGCGAATCAATCCATGGGCATTCTGCTTGATGCGGGTATTCCTTATTGTTGGGCTGCGGGCAATCACGATTTTAACAGGACTTTTTGGATGGGCAACCAATACGCAGCCTTCAACCCCCAGGCACTGGCCTCAAAGTCGTATTGGGTAAGTACAGAGTTTGATGGCATGAATAACGCCGTATTCTTCAACGTGTCTGGTTGGGAATGCTTGATAGTGAATATAGCATATAACGCAAACGATACCGTCTTGGCTTGGGCAAACAGCGTACTGGATGCTTACCCTCAGGCGCATGCCATCGTAGCCACCCACGCTTACATTGACAAGCAATGCCGATACGATGACTGGGCCACCAATTTCAAAAATACAGTGCTCGATACTCACGCTAACGTGTTTTTGACGCTAAGCGGGCATTACTATCCCACTCAGGGTAACCGAACGAGGGTTGGCGGCAGGGATGAGTTGCTCTTCAATCAGCAGGATGCTTATGGCAAGTTGGGTGCTGCGTCTGCGCGAATCCTAACTTTTGACACAGCAAAGGGCACCGTTGATGTGCAAACCTTCAGCCTATACACGAATCAATACGCCGCAGATTCAAACAACAGTTTTACTCTAGACACGGCTTTTCGAAATGACTCTATTGATAGCGAAAGTTTTCTTGCAGGTTTGGCCGTTGTGGGGGTTGTTTTGGTTTTGGCTGTTGTTGGGGTTTGCGTGTTTTTTGTTAGGAAACGTGTTAAGTGCGGCTTTGTTTGAGTTGTTTGCTTGTTTTGTTTGTGGGTTTGTTTTTGTTTGATGTGTTGTTGTTTCAGCGTTTTCCGATATGATTAAATAGTAATGTCGCTCAATGTTTTTCTAAACAAACGAGGCAAAACCATGACAACCCCAAAAAAAGGGAAATTTAACACAAAAATACTCACAGCAATCCTAATCACCATAATCGTAATCTCAATTTCAGCCGTCGCGGCGGAATACATGCTCGCCAAACCCGCACAAAACAACACCCTCCCGACCATGACTTTAACGGTCGTGGGCGGCGACGGAACAACCAAAACCCTGACCGCAACAGAGATAGCAGCACTCGAATCATACACCGGTCAAGGCGCATCAAGGTCAGGCGGCCAAATAAAAGCTGCCGGAACATACACAGGCATAGCAGCCTCAGACCTCACTGCGTTAGTCGGGGGAATGCAAGACGGCCAAACCTTAACCGCAACAGCCCACGACGGCTACACAACAACTTACAATTACAAGCAAGTTGCCCTCGGCCAAGATTTTACAACCTATGACAGTAGCGGAAATGTTGCAGCCGCAACTCAACCGTTAAAACTGACAGTAATTTACCAATTTGAAGGGGCAGCGCTGGCTAGTGGTGATGGGCCGTTGATGTTGGGTGTTTTGGGCACTGAAGGTTTGGCGACTGCGGGGAATGTTTGGGAAAAAATGGTTGTTAAACTCACGGTGAACCCCGTGGCTACTCCGGCGCCTACGGCGGTGCCGACGGTTCAACCGACAGCTCAACCAACCGCTTCGCCCACACCGCCACCAATTGAGGAAGTGATACCGCTTGCGATTCCCGATACCCACGTAACACTCATCGGAGCCGACAACACCACCCTCACACTCAACGCAGCAAACCTTGCCGCATACCCCCAAACCTCAGGGTTCGGAGGCAAATACAAAAGCGCAAACGGCATCTTCGACTACGGCACCTACGCCGGAGTATCAATGACTACACTGCTCAATCAAGTAGGCGGCATATCCATCGGACAAGTATTATCTGTTAAGTGCAGCAGACGGCTACGTAAAAAACTACACTTACGCCGAAGTCACGGGCACAGGCTTAACGATGTATAACCCAGCAACCGTTGCCCCCGCAACTCCGAATGCACCTGTAACTATGATTTTAGCTTATCACTTAAACAGCACAAGCTCAAACCTCCCCGGCTACAGTGACGGCTCGTATCTGACGGTTTCATTCGTCGGATCTGACGGATACGCAACAATCGCCAACATGTTCGCAAGATACGTCACGGAAATCCGCGTCTACAACCAATAAACTAAATAGGGTTAGTGATTGCAGCAAAAACTGCAGCCTAAATCCAACCATATTTTTTAGAAATCTTCTTCCAGTTTAACCCAGATTTTCCCCATCTCAACCTTAAACGGGTACTTCACCAAAACATACGAGCGATCCTCATCGTATTCGCCCGTTTCCAAATTAAATTTCCACTCATGACAAGGACAAACAACCACACCACCCTCCAAGACTGCCGCCGGAAAACTTGCAACCCATATGCGGACAACGATCATCAATAACAAAAATTTTGCCGTTTTGCTTAATGAAAAGCACCGGTTTGCCCTCAACACGAACAAGCTTCATCTTGCCCTCTTCAAGCACACTCTCATCAATGACCGATGTGTAACCTTCACTGTCAACCATACAAAGTCAACCAGAGAAAACATAAGCCCCCTAGAGTTAAAAGTTTGGCGCAGCACTCCCCAACCAACAACCCAAAAATAACCCAACACCAAAACAAGCGCCAATCAAAAGGGAAATAACAAACGTAATAGCCTATACCGCTTTATCGACGCAACAGAAGACGACTCAAGATAGCAGAATGCCATTTGGTAAATCCTCTGAGCCCAAATACACCAAAGATCATAGCGCTATACCAGTAGGGCTTAGGTCAGGCAGATATTTGCAAAGGCTTGGGCATGGACCCAAAGTCTTATCGCCCTTTTGTTTCCAAGGTTCTGGGCAAAGCATGAGCAAGAGGCATAATTACTTGAGAACTAATTTATTAACCCTCGATTAGGATGCCGATTAAATCAGCGTTTTATTGTGGAGCTAGACTAAAACCCCTACCATGTTCGAGAATGTTCTAAACTTTTAGGTTGGGGCTTTGCTACTGCTGAGGAATCCCAATTGTAAAAACAACAATTATTTAAGCAGTTTAACAGCCAATAGCTTGTATGTTCGATATAGAGTTACCAAATCGCTCAGAATACGAGGAGCCTACCTCGGCGGCAGCGTACAACATGGCAACGGAATGAGAGTATTGCTACGATTCACCGATAATGGGCTTGGCTTTTTCCAATTCAAATCAGAGAAGAGCCAAGAATTGTTCAGTGATAAGCCATTCATCTCAGTAGCCTATGGTGACATTATAGGTATTCAGGTTGTTAATCAGGAGCGGATTAGTTCCTTTCGCTGGATAGTTTTTGGCGCTATTCCAGGTTTGTTGTGGAGGATTAATAACAGGTTTCTGCTTCTATCGTTCAAAGATGCTGTGGGGCTGGAGCAGGGTTTGGTTTTTCAGTTTAGGGATAATGGGGTTGTTCAGTCAACTATTCAGAATAGAGTAAGTCAATATAGGAAACTGAAATAGGTAAAGTGCGCATATACCGCATCATTACTAGATTAAAACGTATTTACAAGATACCAATTTGCAGCACAGGCAAGTATGCAAAATATAGAACTACGAATTAGAATTTCTATATTATTGTGTGATTGGTAATGTTTTAAGTGTAGCCAGCTACCGATTATATCCTTTGAGTGAGTATCTATTAATATCCAAAACAGCCGATGCAAAGCAGTTAGGCTGATGGTTTAAGAAAAAGCTCGCGCGCGCCCATTTTGCTTTTCTGCCGTTGGCGTTGGTTCTTTTGTACGCTTTTTTCGGAGGTGAAAAAATGCAAAGAAAGAAAAGACTGCTACTGTCGCTGTCACTTCTGGCAGTTTTTATACCAACAGCTCTGGGTGCTATAGTATTAAGCAATATGTTGTCGAGCACCTTTACAGTCTCTGACTCACCATTCGTCATAGGCTGGGAGGGTGCGAATCCTAATTCGGTAACTATGCTCAAGAATAACCCATATGTATACAACATATCAGTACACAACGTCTCACCGAACACATACACCTACCAAAACAGTACCCTAGTAGTAAAGATAATTCCGCCCTCACCAATCAATAGTGCACCGCCAGGGCTCGATTCATCCCCAATTTGGCTTTCGCAACACGAACGTAATGGTAATCTTGGCGTTCCAGTAGCCCCATCAACAGTGGGAAGTGTACTGACTTATATGCTGACCCTTCCATCAGAATATTCTTTTGGTGCCCCAATAAACCCTGGACAAACCATCTACGTAGTAATCAACTTGACATTTAGAGATAGTGCCCCAGTAGGACAATACAGCATTCAGGCATCAGTGTCTTCTTATTAGGACAAGCGGAGTATTGAACGCCGTCAGGCTATATTCTAATCTTCTCTTATTACCCCTTTTTTAGGAGTTTTAACTGATAGTGTTACAGTTTGTTCCAGCAACCGCTTATATTCTATGGGTAAGATACCTATTGATGGGTACTCAAAAGAATCGACGCTAAGAATGCCTGCCTTTTTAGGATTTTTCGTATTTGACTTGTCTTAGTTTAGCCATCGGTTCTTTGTTAAATTTCTTCTGGGGAGGTGAAAAAACGCGTAAGAAAAGAATGCTGATAGCGCTGTCACTTCTCGCAGTCCTCATACCAACTACCTTAGGTGCTTTAATATTAAGCAATACCCTATCAAGCACCTTTACGGTCAGTGATCAACCCTTCGTTGTAAGTTGGGTAGGTACAGATCCCAATACGGCAACGATGATCAAGAACAATGAATATGTATACAATGTCTCAGTGCAAAATGTCTCTCCAAACGCATACACCAAAGTTAGATTAGAAGTGAAGATATTTCCGCCTTCACCAATTACCAGTTCAGACCAATCGAGTCCTTCAAGCCCAATTTTCATTCTACAACGCGACCCATTGGTCAATCCAGCATCAGGTCCAACGACGTTAGGCAGTGTGTTAACATACATTATGTTTCTTCCATCAGACATAGGCTTTAATGAACCAATGAATCCTGGACAAACCGCCCATATAGGAATCGGCTTGACGTTTAGAGACAGTGCTCCAGTAGGACAATACAGAATTCAAGTATCGGTGGTTCAATTATAAGAACCACTACCTTTTTCATTTTTTAAGAAATTGTTGCTTTCCGAATACACTCAGAAAGTCTATAGATTGTCATACTGTAGATTAGCTGGCTATTTACCGCTTATGCTTGGCAGGCTGTGTATGTGCAACCGCTGTGCTGCCGTCAGCAGTTGAACCAAGCACTTAACTGCTATTTATTGCTTAATCAAGCCGTGAGTCGTTGGCAAACCGTGTGTGTGGATGGTTTGGTGGGGTCGATCGGATTTGAACCGATAACATTCTACAGAGACGCAAGTGATCGGTTCTTAAGGGATCTTACTTTGCATAATTATCTAGATGTTGTTTGAACATGCTTCTTTTGTTGTGTTTTTTGTTTGTGGGGTTTGTTTATAGGGTGTGGGTTGGTGTGTGGGCGGTTTTGTTTTTGTGGTCCTTTGTGTTGTGCCACGGGTGGTACAAGATGGCTTATCGGTTGGCGGCTGCTTTTCTGGTGGTGACGGGCTAAGATATCGAATGGGCCATGCTAGTGCCCGACTTCATTGCGCTGTTCATTGCTGTCATTGTTTGCAAAGTTATTCAGAATTCAGTCTATATATAAGGGGAGGGGGGTAGCGGCAGAGCAACAGAAGATACCCTATTTATCCTTTAAATAAGGGAGGGGGTAGGTGCTCCGAGCAAAAGACCTCCTGATCGCCTTCGCCCGATCGTTGAGGCTTCATGTGTTGGGCATAATTTATTATACGCCAAAGCCGTTGACTCAAGGAGAGCGTGAAACGTACGGTTTTAATTGTCGCCGCAGTGGGGCAGAGCGGTTCAGGAAAAACAACGACCATCGAGTATTTAATCAGCCGCTTCTCGGACGAAGGGCTCAGTGTCGGAGCCATCAAACACATACACCACAAAGACTTCTCCATCGACCGAGAAGGCACCAACACATGGCGTTATGCCCAAGCAGGATCTAAAGTCGTCGTCGCCATTTCCCCCACGGAAATCGACATCATCAAAAAAACCGGCCGCGAACTAAACGACCTCGACAAAATCCTAAGCTTACTAGAAAAAGAGAAACTCGACATAATCTTCATCGAAGGATTCCACAACTTAATCGCCAAACGCGCAGATATACCGAAAATCATTAACGGCAAAAGACCAAGCCGACCTGGAAAGAACATTGCAGGGCACAGTACCCCCAATTTTAGCCGTAACAGGCGTAGTAGCCGAAAACAGCACCGAAGAATGCTTCGGCGAAATCCCCCTAATCAAAGTGCCCAAAGACGGGGAAAAACTCGTTAAACTAATCAGAAACAGACTGGACGCATCTCTTTAGGGGAAAACTATGGGTAATCATGCTGCGCTGATTTTAGCAGGTGGTAGCGCTAAACGGTTCCAAACATCAAATCAGTGGCAGGATAAAGCGCTCGCAGAAGTCGATGGCAAACCGCTTCTGGTACATGTTATCGAGAACTTAAAGGGCGTTGTAGACGAGATTCTTGTATGCGTTAACGATGAACAACGCTTAACCCAATACAAGCAGCTTCTAGAAAAACAAGCAACGGGAAAAGTCAGGTTTGTAGTGGACCAACAAAACAGCCCAGTCCAAGGACCGCTCCTAGCCATAGCATCGGGATTACAGGCAACCAACGCCCAATACTGCCTCATAGTGCCAACGGACATGCCCTTTTTAAAACCACAAGTTGCCGACTACCTCCTTGAAGCCTGCAAAAACTATAACGTGGCGGTTCCAATCTGGCCAGACGGCACAATCGAAACCCTACTCATGGCAATAGAACGGGAAAGCTGCATCGAAACCGCGCTGACGCTTTGTGCACTCAACAGAGCCAACGCAGACGGCATCATAAGAAGCTCAAGCACGCTCCATCTGGTTTCGCCGCTTCAACAAATCCGCAACTTGGACCCTGAACTCAAAAGTTTTGTTAACATTAACTCCCAAGAAGACCTCGCCAACCTCAAAACCCGCTCAATCGAAGGACCAGTTATTGAGGACGTCTGCTTCCACAGAGCAAACCTACCGGTTGAGCAACTACAACAGTTGAGGGATGGGCAAAAGTTACTCGGTGAAGGCAAATTTTTGGAGGCTCTGCCTGTTTTCGCCGACTGCGCCTGCCACTTTGAAGCGAATAAACTTGTTTTCTGGGCTGCACTAAGCGAGGAAAAACTCGGCGAAACCCAACTCAAACTATCCAAAAAAACCGTAGCAAAACAAACCTATGCAAAAGCAGCAGAAAACTACGGAAAAGAAGCGGAAGCTTACACAGCAAACGATTGCACATCACTTGCACAACGAGCTCTTGCTGATAAAGCGTTTTGCATAGAAAAAATCGGTGCTTAGAGAAGAATCCGTTCCGGGCAAGTGTAGATGTTCATGCGTTTGCCCCGCACAAACCCAACCAATGTAATGTTTGCTTTTTCAGCCGATGAAATCCCTGAGTTCAGCACTGCCGCCCCCGAAGCCACTATGGGTAAACCGACTTTGGCTGCCTTGTAAATCATGTCTCCCGGCACACGACCCGTGATAAACATGAAGCATTCAGCAAAATTTTCCCTGTTAAGCAATGCTTGCCCGATGACTTTGTCTACGGTGTTGTGTCTGCCGACGTCTTCGGAGAAGGCAACCATTGTGCCGTCTGCTTTGAAGATGCCTGAGTCATGTAAGCCGCCGGTTTCTTTGAAGCCCAGGGCTTTTTCGTTCATTTGATTAACGGCGTCGAGTATGACTTGGGCTTTAATCGTTAAATCGGATTTTACAGCGATTAATTTTTCGTCGTGTTGATAAGCTGAGGTGGCTGGCTTTAATGAGTGGGATTATGCGGGTGCCTCGGCGCTGGTTTTTGAGGCGTTCGTCGAGGTTTATGCTGGGTTTTAGCTGCAATTGACAGGTGTTGTTTGCTTCGTTAGAGGTTAATGACTCGATTTCATCTGCGTTACGCAGGATGTCTTCGGCGAATAAGTGACCCACCGCCAACTCTTTAAACTGTGAAGGAGAAGACCAAATAACAAAAGAGTAAGCGCCGTTAACGGTGATTTGCAGCGGAACCTCTTCAGCGACGTAATCACGCATTTTTACTGCTGTTCTTGTTGATAAGTCAAGCCTTGTCATGTCAACTTGACGCATAACAGTATCCTCTTGTATTGCTTTTTTGAGTCTAACCCACCTGATAAGTTATTCGGCTCTAACTTAACCGGAATAAACGTGTAGAAATTAGCATGAACTAATGTATAGAATTAACCAGAAATAACCGAGCAGCCACTCTATAGAGTAAACAGATGAAGTATATGTCAAATGAAAATCAAGCCATAGACTCTGACTTAAAAGCACTAAACATAGTATACGATGAGCTTTCAAAGGATGCCCGAACAATCGCCAAAGACCTAAACGAGGCAGTATCGGCATATTTCCTTCTGGGATTTTACATGCTGGCATTCGGTTTGGGCTTAGACTTCTACTTATACCTAACAGGCAGCATCGACTTATCAAACATCGGATTCCTTGCAATATGGGTAATATTTGTCAATTTGATACCGATAGGCGCTGGCGCATGTGTACTATATCGCTATAGCAAACTCAATGCACGATACCAAACATTGTTTAGCCTCGAAAAAAGTCTCCGAGTGAAAGAATACAGAGAACAGAAAGCAAAACGGGATTAAGTAATGCCGCGAACCCATTCGCCGCCACCCTCTAGAGCGGCTGAAAGACTCAAAGAATACTTGGACATTATCCAGTCGGCAGAAACTCAGAAGGGCAAAGCAGTCTGGTATGATGTATACAGACGGGCAGGTAACCAATACCAAACAGATAACACAATAGAGTACCTACAGCAGAACAAACTAATATCCGGAAACAAAGATGAGGGATTTGTTTTGACTGAGAAAGGCCACATATGGCATGACATACTTAGGAAGCATCAGGACTTCGTTGGGGTATTGACTCGTGAATTGAGTGGCGAGCGAAAAAAGCGATGGTAAATTAGCAATCTATTCTTTAGCATTTTTAAGAAATGAAAAGTTGTGTGGCTAACGCAAAACGCGTCGCCAAAGAAGGTTTAGAGGTATTTCTCGTAGAATTTAAGGTCAGGATTGTTTGCTTTGTTAGCGAAGATTTTGCCGGTGCCATGCTCAGACAAGTCGCCAAGGAACACATAGAATGGTCCTGGCACGTTTAGGGTATCGTCCACTTTGACTTTAGGTTTAACGCTGTCGATAGTGAATGAGGGCAAGATTTCCAGTTTGCCTCCGACAACGATTTTGCCGCCGTTCATAAGTGCGCCTGTGCGGACATCGCAGTCTTTTTCAACGTAGATTGCGCCTTCGCTCATGTGGAATCCGAGGAATCTGCCTGCGTTGCCTTTGATTTTTATGATGCCGCCTTGGAGATAGCAGCCGACATCTGTACCGACGTTGCCGTCAACGGTGATTAAGCCGCCTTTCATTCCGAGGTCGTTGCCTCTGTAAGGTGAAGCGGTATAGTCGCCTGCGTCGCCGTGGATTTCGATGATGCCTTTTTTCATTTCGCTGCCTGTCCATCCGCCGCTGTTGCCGTTTACTGTGATTTTGCCGCCATTCATTTTTTCGCCTGTGTGCATACCGATGTTGCCGTTTACGACGATTTCGCCGGTTTTCATGCCTTGGCCGACGCGTTTGACTTTACTGCATTCGCCGTTTATGGTGATGCTCGGGGTCTCAGCTGGGCTCTGTTCGATTTTGAAGAGGTCAGCTAAGGTTAGGTTTCGGACGCCTTCTGTTAGGGGCATTTTCGCGATTTCTGCAACGCTTTTGCCTGTAAAGTTTTCGGGTGTTATGCAGGGTGCTTGGATTGGAACATCGAATGCTCTAAGAGGTGTTAGGGTTATCATGTTTAGACACTTGCCTTTATGCTTAATTTGTCTGAAACCTTAACGTAGTGGTCTGTGACTGCGTAGTTTTCGTATTCGATTGTCCAGTATTCTTTGAATCTGCGCTTCATTTCTTCGTCAATCTCGCATGGGTCCTTTGTTTGTGAATCAACCCACAGGGTTCTGCCTGGGACTTGGCCGTTAACTACTTGGCCGTCTTTGACGACTACTGTGCCGTCTTTGATTGTGTATGCTGTGTTGGCGAAGGCTTTGCGGGCGGTTCTGAATTTCTGGGCGATGTCTTGGGTTTCTGGGTTAATGTTAAAGATTGCAATGTCTGCATCTGCGCCGACGCCTAAGTGGCCTTTGTTGGGTAACCCTAAGGCTTTGGCGGTTCCAGCGCGGGTCATGATGGCGATTTCGTAGAGGCTCAATTCGCGGTCGATTGATGGGAGTAAACTTTTTCGCTTGGCGCTCTTGTGGCATTTTGCAAGTGTTGCTTCACGTGCTTTTTTGCTGTATAGCCAAGAGAGGACTTTGGGGTAATCGTAGAATGGTCCGCCGTTGGGGTGGTCTGTGGTCATGAAGATTTTCCATGGATCCTTGATGAGTAGAGCGATTTCTAAGCCGATTGACCACTGTAATGCGTTGACGGGGCTGTTTTTCTTGTAGTGGAAGGGTATGATGCCGCCGCTGCTTTCAGTTTCAACGTCGCTGTTTACCCATTTGTTGTGTCCGCCTAGCTCGTAGAGTGAGAACTCGAATGGCCCGTCAGCGGTCATGGTTGTGGTGTCCTTGAATGTTACTTGACCCATGTCTAATGTAATGTGATTGTGGGCGTTCATGTAGTTGGCGATTTCTTCTGCGCCTGATTTGAATTTGCCCCAGTTTTCGCCTTTGAAACTGGCAAATTGAATGTGGGTAATGTGGCAGACTGGTTTACCGTCAGTGGATAAGTCTTCTAGCGCTTTCATGGTATCCAGTGTGGTTTGGTAGTTGCCAGGTATACCTAGATTGTTAGTGTGCAGGTGGATTGTGTGGGGCATGTTGAGTATCTTGTTAACTTTGATTAATCCACGCATGATTTCACGTGGGGTAATGCCGAAGTTAGGCACCACATCGTCGATGCTGTGAACGTTGTGTCCGAAACCCCAAGCTTCTAAGCCACCGGGGTTAACAACTTTGATTGCATAGCCTTTGGAGGCGTTCATTAACCATGAGACACGGCGGGCGCATTCGTCTATGTCGCCTTTTGCGAGTTGTTCGAGGACAAACCACCAGTCGCCTGTTAAAACGTAAGTTGCTTTGTCCATTAGGGGTATGTCGTTTAATTCTTCATGGGCATGTTTAGCTTTGAGCGGTGCTATGGAGCCGTTGAAGACTGAGGTGTAACCCATCTCTGAGTAGCGGTAGCCTGTGACGAAGGTGGATGGGATTGAGTAGCCTGTGCCTGCGCGTGTGATGGTTGTTTTGTGTACTGGGTCTTTGTAGTGGTCTTCGGGGCGGATCATGCGGCCCATGTTAACTTCTGCGCCGGCTACGTGACTGTGGATGTCTACTCCGCCAGCCATAACTGTTAAGCCAGAAGCATCGATTATCTGCGCGGTTTTCTCGTTGACTTTCTCTACGATTTTGCCGTCTTTGATGGCTATATCCATCTTTTGGCAGTTAATCTTGTTTAGTGGGTCAACTACAAAGCCGTTTTTAATTAATATCTCAGTCATTTAAGCGGACTCCTTGTGCTTTTTAACTGTTTTTTTAGGTTTAGCTGCCGGAACAGGGCATACTCTGGGAGCATCAGGTTGGTGAGCAAACTTTAACTCGGATTGCTCGACTGGTTCGCCCCGTTTGGTTTTGATTGCGCGGACTTCAGCAAGTATGCGAATTAAAAGTTCCTCGTCAGTTAAGATTCCCGGTGGTGCTTCTACTACTTTTTTGAGTGTGATTGGGACTGAATCCATGCGGTATGCTGTGCCTTCGTATTCTATGCCGCACCATTGTGCTGGGAACACGACGTCGCCTAAGCGTGAGATGGCGTTCATGTCTGGGTTGATGGTGATGAGTGGGTGCTTCATCATGTTTTGCATGGTGACTTTGGGGAAGTGGGCGCCTGGGTCTGCGGAGATGACTAGTGTTGCGTCGTTGTCGCCTCGTTTGAGTAGGTCGACGGCTGTGTTTTCTCCGGGGTTAAATTGTGGATACCCCTGTGAGAAGTCAATTGCGTATGGGTAACCTGTTTGCCAAGCAAACACGGTGTTTGCGCCTGTGACGTTGAAGTGTCCACGCATGGGTGAAATGATGAATTTTGTTTTGCGGTTAAGGTCCCTTGCTAGTGCGATGGCGACTTCGATGTTTCTGAATCGGCCTAAAGTTTGAGTCATGCCAAGTCCGAAGTAAATTACACCGAATTCACAACTCACCATGGCATCCGCGACATCTCTCAGGTATTCAACTGGGACTCCGCCGACTTTTTCAACATCTAATTCTTGATCTTGAACTAGACAGCGTAGGGCTTCGATTACGTCGTAGTCGCGGTTGGGTTCGATTTGCATGAAGTAGTCGGCTGCTTCTGCAGTCATGGTTTTTCTTACATCGACTACAATCATTTTGCGGCCTGGCTTTCAGTAGTGTTTGTGGTGGAGGGCCGTTGATGTCTACTTGTGGGTTAATGTGTGCTTCTTCGCGGTCGATGCGTTTGGAGGCTACTTCCATTTTTTTGCGGCTTGCGCCTGCTTTCATTTTGTTCATGTAGCTTTTCCATTCGCTGCCTTCGAAGCGGCCGTCGGTGAACGCGGTGTAGCGTTCTACGTGGCGTGGGTGGCTTGTCCATGGGTTGCATGCCCAGTAAACGATTAAGTCTGCTCTGTGGCGGATTTGGCCTAGTGTTGCTGCGGGTATGCCGATTTCTTGTGTTGCCATGACGGATGGTCCGTGGCAGACGCTGCAGCAGTTGTCTAGTGCTGATCCGAGTTCTTCGGCTAATTCGACGCCGATGCGTTGTGCTTCGCCCACAGTGCTGCTCCAGCCGAAGAGCAGTGGATATTTTGCGTCGGTGAGGATTTGGGCTGCTTTCTTTACAGCTTCATCCATGGTGACTGGTGTAAGTTTGCCGTCTTTTCTTATCATGGGTTTTAGGATGCGTTCTTCGCTTTTGTAGCCATGTACCATTTTGGCTTCGCATACGGCGCATCCGTTTTTCATTTTGACGATTTCGTTGTTTTCCACGGTGACTTCTAAGTCATCGCAGAGGCAACCGCAGATTGGACAAACAACATTTTTTATTTCGGTCATAAACTGTTCCTTCCAAACTGTTTCATTAAGAGCTCATCTAAGGTCATGATGGGCTCGTTTGGTGCTGCTTCTACTTCAACTGGGAATCCTTTGAAGAGTGGCATGCCCATGCTGAAGGTTTCGTCGCCTGTTATTGCGTTTGCCCATGAACCGCAGGGTATGAAAACCATTCCTGGGTTGACGCCCCATTGATATTTTTGGGCTTTAACTATGACTGAGCCATATTTGGAGGTGACTTTGACGATTGAGCCGTTTTTTATGCCGAGTTTTGTCATGTCGGTTTTGTTGAAGAAACAAACGGCGCAGCTATCATAGTATTCTATGGAGCCTTTTCCAAGCTCTTTTCCAACGCCCTGTTCAATAGTCCTGCCAGTAATTAGTATAGCGCGTAGTTTTTGCTCTACCATTCTCTACGACCTTATCCCATAGAAATTTATCAAGTTATATTTAAGAGTAAGTTTAAAAATAGCATAAAATTGCCAATTAACTCAATAAATTATGGGGATTTATTGCATGGTAGAGGCAGCGCTGCCTCTGTAGCTTAACAAGTTTATGTTGAATAAGGGAGGGGTTTAGGTTAGTTTTGCTTGTTCTGCCGTGAAGGTGCCGTTGTATGTTCGTTTGTGGGTTTTGGGGTTTTCGCTATGCGTTACTTCGCCGCTGAACCTTACGCCTCTTAATCGGCGGAGGTCTTTGGTCATGTCGGGTTCTGTGTCGTCAAACCAGCACATTACATAGTGGTCGGCTTTGCCTTCGGCTGAAGAAATGTACTCTGCATCGCCCATAAGAGTAAAGAAGTCCGTGAGGACTCCAACATATTTTTGGTTGTCTTGCGGGGTTACGGTTACTTGTTTAGCTTTAACAACCACAAACGGGTCAGATTCCCAGTGGTCTCCTGTGCGTTCTTTAAAAATACAGATTACAGGTTTATTCCAAACATTCTGTGACAAAACAGGTTCCTCTAAGTAGCCTGTCTTTGGGCGGTTATATAAAAATTTTCCAAGTAATTTGCGCAGCCTTTTGGTTGGGGTACTTCTCTATCAGTAGATAATGGTGCGGACCTCCTGTACCATCGTCTTCCGCTTGACTTGGCAGGCGGCTGTGTTTGGGCTCGGTTGGTTTTGGGTGTTTGCTCTGCTGCTTTGCCAACGACCCCTATCCCCTATAAAAAGCACAAAAAGACTAGACCTACTACCTCAGAGGTACCTACCCCTCCCTTATTTATAGACTAAGAAACACAGGTTTAACCAACAATTCAGTAAACACTTCATAGCACCATCAAATGCAACAAAATAAACCACAAATTATTCAAAAATAAATGTGGTGTAGCCTTATATTCTCGAATTAACAAAAACCCTGAATAGACCCCGCATGATAGACCTGCTGATTACACTAATCTCACTAGCTTTAGTTGACTGCCTAAACCCAGCAACCATCTCTACACAAGCTTTTCTGCTCATAGGCACCCAGAAACCACAACGGCGGGCTATCGCTCACGCATTAGGCGTTTATGTTTCTTACTTTCTGTTGGTTTTCTCATCGTTTTTGGTCTAGGTGAATTATTAAAACTCGATTATTAACCTATACTTTAGGAACCGTTGAGTATGCTATTCTATAGTAGTGGGTTCAGTTCTTATTTTCTTTAGCTTACCGAATGAACTCCAAATACCAATCAACGTTGGCAAGTAATGGTGCAGTTAGAAATCTAAGCCCAGCAAAAACCTTCTTTTTCGGGTTCTTCTCCACCTTCATGGATATACCCACGGCTTTTCCATACTTCGCAGCAATCGCCCTACTCATCGGCGTACAGTTGCCCTTTATGGGATTAACCGCCTTTTGTTGATCTACGATTTCATCTATATTTTACCGCTTCTAATCCTCGTTGGGGTCTTTTGGTAACACGTGGAAAATGCGCTTCACTACTACAGAGAATCAACGATAAGATTACAATGTGGAGCGTCAAATATCGCAAAGCCTTTTTTAATACTGATTGGCGCTTTGATTGTGGCTAGTAAGCCTTTTTCTAGGGTTCCCAATCTTTTAAACCCCCGCAATAGGGCGCGTACTCCAAAAAGTCATCGCACGGACCCAGCCATTGCACAGCATACATAATAAAACCAAAACAACAAACAATTCCACTACAAAACCCTAAACATAAAAATCAAATGGCCTATCTATAACCTAAAGGACCCATATCTATGAGCTTCCAAAGAAAACGACGAAGTGCATTTGGTTTTGTATTGCGGTGGAGATTTGCTATTGTGGCAGACTTAAAGTCACTTTAGCCTTTTGGGGAATCAATGGTTCTTGCCGTAAACTCTCTGCTCCATACCTTGCTTTAGACCCTAACTCTTCTTCGATCCTTAACAGTTGATTATACTTGGACGTACGCTCTCCTCGAGCTGGCGCGCCAGTTTTGATTTGGCCAGTTCCCATTCCTACAGCAAAATCCGCAATCGTCGAGTCATCCGTTTCTCCTGAGCGATGGGATATTACTGCGGTCCAGCCATTGGTTTGGGCTAATCGTATGGCTGCAATGCTTTCTGTGACGGTGCCTATCTGGTTGAGTTTGATTAGTACAGAGTTGGCGGCGTGTTTTTCGATGCCTTGTTCGATGCGGGCTATGTTGGTAACGAATAGGTCGTCGCCGACAATCTGGACGTGGCTGCCGATTCTTCGGGTGAGTTCAGCGAAGCTTTCAAAGTCATCTTCATAGAAGGGGTCCTCGATTGAGACTATCGGATAGTTTTCGGTGAGTTCTACCCAGTAATCAATAAGCTCTGAAGCCGTCAAGTTTTCTTCATCAATAAAATATTGCTGCGTCTCAGGGTTATAGAACGATGAAGCTGCGGGGTCAACTGCGATAAACAGTTTATCCTTGTGACCTGAACTTTCGATGGCGCTCATGAGGCAATCCAGCGCTTCTCTGGTCCTTGTCATGTTAGGCGCATAACCGCCTTCGTCACCGACGTTTTTTGCGCTTGTCCCATAACGGTCCTGAACTATTTTTCCGAGTTCATGGTAGGTTTCTGCTGCCATGCGAAGTGCCTCATGAAAATTCTGTGCAACTATGGGCATTATCATGAACTCTTGGGGAGACAACCGTGTTCCTGCATGTTTTCCGCCGTTTAGGACGTTTAGCATCGGGATTGGGAGAGTGGAGCTTTGGCGATTGAGGCTTAGGTATAGGGGCTTATTTTTGCATGCGGCAGCGCATTTAGCAGCCGCCATAGAAGTAGCAACTGTTGCGTTTGCACCTAGGTTCGCCTTGTTGCTTGTGCCATCTAATTCGATAATGGTATTGTCTATTTCTTCCTGTTTTGTGCAGTCAAGCCCACAGATTGCCCTTGCAATCTTGGAATTCACGTTCTCAACAGCTTTGAGTACGCCTTTTCCGCCATATCGGGTTCTTGTCGCCGTCTCGCAGTTCAACAGCTTCATGTGAACCCGTGCTTGCGCCCGAAGGTGCAATAGCCCGACCCACCATACGATCAGAATAATACTTCAACTTCTACGGTTGGGTTTCCGCGAGAATCAAGAACTTCTCTAGCTTTAACTTTTGTAATAGAATTCACCATTGCCATTTCCCCTTGCACGCCAGAAAAAATAATGCAGTCGACTCCGACGTGTTTACTTATCATATATCAAATTCTAGAATTTTAGATTACCTCTAACTACGACCCTACAATAATGTGACAGCAAAACTGTAGAGTAAGTAAGAAGAGGCTTTCACTGGCGCTCGTCCACGCAACCCACTTAATATCAAAGTTGGGCCTCCCGAGCTCGTGTAGAGACGGATAGGATACAGGTAAGGGGTTTTACGCGTGCATAGCAAGCGACGCTGAGTGAAAGCCAATATTGGCTACTCAACGATCATTTATGTAGTTTACGTATTTTAAAAATTGATTAGAAATAAGTTAAAAAAAGTTTATGAAAAAGAAAAATGTTGGTTGCATGTTAAATGAAAAAAGGCTGCAACCAATTTGTTGAGGGTTAATGGATTTGTTTTAGCGTCACATGGAAGGTTGATTGGCCGCCGGGCGGGAAGATAAAGAACAATGTATGAGTTTCTGCTGTTGCTCCGCCGAAAGTTTGCGTGTATGGTGCATTGGCTTTGATCTGGGCGTTTGCATCCTCTATATTGGCCAGAATCGGATACGTATCTTTAGCAACACAGGTGTTGTTGGTGCCGCCATCCCAGTAGCCATTGTAAACGTAGAGGTCTACCCAGCCGCCTGCGCCCCCAGCCATATTCGTCGCGTTGATTGTTAACTCCCAGTTCTCATTCGCACCCGTGGCGATGGGTACGTAGACAACGGATACGCTGTCGTTTAGGAATCTTAAGCAAGGGTTCTTGCCGCTGACGGTGAAATCAAGCTCCCGAGGCGTCCCAGCTGCTGGGGCGATGGATGATTGGGATAATATGATGGCTGTACAGCCGATGATTACTATAATTGGGATTAAACCCAAGAGCAACTTTCTATTCATTATTTAGCACCTGTTTTTGGGTTAGTTTAGAGTTTAAGCATATGTAGTTTTCGCAAATCAGGGCATAGCAGCGGAGCAGATACAAAAAGCAGTCCATCGAAAATTTATTATGCCCTCCAACGCCAATTATTCCTATGAAGTATTCTCTCAAGATAGGCAAAGCATGGGGGATCCCCATTGAGTTACACTTCACCTTTCTGCTGCTTATTCTAGCAGTTTTAGCCCTATCACTGTTTAACCTGCAATACTACACGTTCTACGGGGCATTCTACACATTCTTCATCGTGCTCTTCCTATTCGTGTTCGTCGTTTTCCATGAACTCGCCCATTCCGTTGTCGCACGACGCTACGGCATACGGGTAAGAAAAATTGTGCTCTACCCAATCGGGGGCGTCTCAGAAATCGAGGAAATCCCCGACAACCCCGCACAGGAATGGCGCATGGCAATAGCAGGCCCAGTAACAAGCCTAATTTTCGGGCTCGCACTATTGGCCATAAGCCTCGCTCTGACACCGTATCTACTGCCATTTGTCTTCACACTCTCCACAACAGGAAACTTCCTCTTCGACCTCGCAGTCCTAAACATACTACTGGGCCTCTTCAACTTGATTCCAGCGTTCCCCATGGACGGCGGCAGAGTCTTCCGCGCATTACTGGCGGAACGGATGAAATTCTCAGACGCCACCAGATACGCAGTCAACATCGGCAGAATCCTGGGCATTGCCATGGTGGCTATTGGCTTCTTCTTCAACTTCCTACTCATCTTAGTGGGGCTCTTTGTCTATCTTGGCGCAAGCGAAGAAGGCGAACAAACAATAATCTCAACAAAATTAGCGGGCGTTCGAGTTAGGGATGTAATGCAATCAGAAGTCGGCCGCGTAAACCCCCAGCAAACCATCACAGAAGCCCTTGAAGTCATGTTCAAAAACCGTTACCACGACGTATTAGTCGAAAAAGACGGCGTATTTTTGGGTATTGTCACTTGGAGTGAACTTATGAAAGTCACCCCAGACCAACGGGATAATTTGCGTATTGAGCAGATGCCCCTTGCAAAAATCGCAGTGTACGAAGACGAATCCATTCTTGAAGCAAACAAGATCAGCATAAGAGAAAAAATCGACGTTATACCAGTGGTTGACAAAGAAAACCCAACCAAACTAATCGGCGCCATAACCAGTGAAGCAATCTCGAAGGCGTATGAGCAAGCCAAAAACCGTTAAACCAGCGCAGCACAAAAAGTATGTCACTTCTGTGATAGACAAACCCTATTATCCCAAAAACAAGCATTCAGTATCGTTACTTTACCACACCTTACCGGAGTATCTGAGATTTGGGAACAGAAATTCGCACATTTACCTCACTAAAAGAAATCACCGAGTTTCTACTAGGCCAAACAAGCCAATACAAAGCATTATTCGAAGATTACAGCCAATGGTTAGGTACAGTTCTAAGAGACGCAGAATCCAAACATAAAGGCGAAGAATGGTATCAGAAATCAGCAGCAGCACAAAAAGTCCTAAAATCCAGTTCAAAAAGAGCGCCTGAACCCGATAAATCAAAGAAAAGCGGCAAAGGCGGTAAAGGCCAATCGGAAGATTCACCGTGGATTCAAACAGGCGACATATCCATCTCATTCACTGAGCAAGGACAAACAGAGATTCTCTTTGAAGCCATCGAAAAAATCACAGCTAAACTACAGGAATACGAAAAATTCAAAGCCACAGTACAGCAACTCACCAGATTGGGACTGGGGCAAACAGTCAACTACATAGTGTATCTCGAAGAGGATGTTCCTAAGAAAATAGTGCTCAAACAGAAAGCTAACGTTAAAGGGGATGACTCATTCAAGTTTATGACTGAGCTATCGGTGCCGCAGTACTTTAGCATCCCAGCCGCCACCTAAACCCCTAACCCACCCTTCACAGGGTGATTAATCGGTGGTAGGGTATACAAAAGTTAAATATGAAAAAAGCGAAATGAACTAAAGAGGAATCAGCCGTCGTCAACCCGCAGTATTCTGTCTCAGGAGTCACCGTTTCAATCGTTCTTAATAGTTTACAGGCTGAACGAAGCGGAGTCTACTCGGGAGCTGACGAACTCTTCTTTGACGTTAACGCAAAGATTGAGGAACAGAAAAAGGATAACAATCAAGTAACACTCGGCTTCCAACTATTCATTTCAACTAAACCTAATGTTGTTAAGTATGCAACTTCAGGCACAGTGACACTCATTGGCAAAGTTGAGGATATCAAGAAGAAGCTGGAAGTGAACCCTAAAACAAAGATTCCCCAAATCCTCTTCACCATCTACCAGCATGTCTTCAACTCAATCTACATGCTCTCCTCTAACCTGAACACGCCCTATCCGCCGCCTGACCTATTGCATCCTATGGCAGAGAAGATACAGATACTATCGAATAATGCGGGTCAGGCAGACTGAGGTTGCCCCAGTTGCATCTGGTGCTCCAGCGCAAGCTGCTGCGTCGCCTGCTCCTGCCGCGGCACAACCTGCAGCCGAAAAGAAGTAACCAAAACCCTAAATTTTTAAGGGGAACATATTCCCAAATTCGACATAATCGACGGCGAAGGAACTAACCAATTAAATAGTTTTCACCTAGTAGGCTGCAGGGAGAAGGTGCAAGAAGCTTTGGAATCAACAGTAGCAGCATTATTGTTAGTAACCTCGACAGTAGTCTTATCATGCATAGTAATCGTTTATGCAGTAGACACAATAACACAATCTTTTAGCGGAGACAGCCCACCGATGCAGCTGATAAATAGCATGCAAGCAAGAATCCTCAATAACACATCACTGTTTAATGGTACCAACCCGTTCTTTCGGGCATGCCAACAGCGACGGCAACGCCGACGCCATAACCAATCATTTTTCAAATAACCATTTTTAGCTCATTTTCTCAGTTTTTCTGTATTACTGATTTGTAATTCAGTTTCGGGCTTCATAACTCCTAATAAGCATTTGTGCTATCAATTTTGAGTGAAGATTAATGGAATCAGCCAGTGTAGAGGTTTCACCCGAAATTTCTCGCTTCGACGCGGAGAATGCGACCGCTTTGACAGCGGACTTTCTGAAGCGTCTGGGCTACAAGGGAATCTGGCTGCCCATGAAAGTCAGCTTAGACGGCGAACTCTACGTTGTCGAAATGCTATCTCAAACCAAGAAAACTGCTAAGGTACAGATTAACTCGACGACTAAGGAGATTCGTGAGTACGAGTTTGCTGAGGATGAAAATGCTTCGAAGGGATTCGCGCTTTCTAAGGGTAAACTGATTTTTTTGGTTGCTATTATTTCGGTTGGTGTTGTTATTACAAAGCTGATTGGCGTCTTCTAAAAGAGCATCTTATTTAACGGGCATTATTCAGTAATTGAATATTGATTGATACTGCACAGCGCTTATATCCATTTTTAACTGTTCTCTCGACTATGGAGATACACCCCAAGCCAACATGCTACACCAATCAGCGAAGAGCTTAGACCCAAAAGAGCGGACACGCATTGAACGTATTCGCCTTCGTCTCGCTAATCGCAGTCATGTTCTGCTTGGCACTCGGCCTATTAGTATTATACTTAAACCACAAACCAGCCCTAAACAGAATTTTCTTCTTAACTGCCCTAATCGGATTCGTATATACCTTTACAACCGTCATGATGTGGATTGCACCCACCGCTGAAAACGCGTTTATATGGCATAAACTTGGAACAATATGGCCCTTTTTCTCAGCAACAGTATTCACCTTCGCCTTAATTTTCACAAACAACAAGTGGATAAAAAATAAGATACACTACATCGTCATCTATTTGCCAGCCATAACCTTTTTCCTCATCGACGCCATGACCGAATACATAAACACGGCACCAGTATTGCAGGTTTGGGGATACAACGATTTAGCCGCAGAAACATGGCTTTATGCAGTTTCAACTTTCTGGTCTGCACTCCTACCGTTACTAGCGTTTGGTTTATGTTTCAGGTATTACCTAAAAGCCAAAGATACCACCCAAAAGCAACGAGGAAAATTCGTTACCATCGGCATAGTCATTCCAATTTTGGCATTCATCGTTACCAACATGGTGGCACGTGGCTTAGGCATGGGCATCCCCAATTTGGGACCAATCGCCACATTATTCTTTGCGGTCTTTGTGGGTTTTGCAATCGTGAAATATGACTTATTCACTATTGACGCTGCCCTAGCTGCCGAAAACATTGTATCCACGATACCAGACGCATTGATTTTGGCAAACATGAATTCAGGCATGCTTAAAGTAAACCAACGCTTAGTTGACTTCTCAGGATTTAGTGAAGGAGAATTAATCGGGCAACCAATCACCAAACTATGCAGGGATAACCCCAAAGAATGCACTGCAGTGTTAGAGGAACTTTCACGGGACAGGCTTGTTAGGAACCGCGAATTAGTTCTGCAAACTAAAACGGGAGAGAAAAGGCATGTTCTATTTTCTGGTTCAGTGGTTACAAGTAAATCAGGGCGTCCACTGGGTTTAACCTGTGTTATCCATGACATCACCGAACGCAAAATCGCTGAAGAAGAACTCGCCAACACCAAAAACTATCTAGAAACCCTTCTCAACTCTATGCTCTCGGGAATTATCGTTATAGACGGCAAAACCCATGAAATCGTAGACGCTAACATTTCTGCGCTCAAAATGATCGGTGCAACCCGAGAAGAAGTCATTGGGAAAGTATGCCACAATTTTGTTTGCCCAGGAGAAAAAGCAACCTGCCCCATAACTGATTTAGGCTCAGAAATAGCTAACGACGAAAGAGTCCTTCTAACCGCAAAAGGCGAGCGAAAGCAGATACTAAAAAGCGTCGTAAAACTGCAACTCAAAGATCGACTGCTATTGATTGAAAATTTTATCGATTTATCCCAGCGTAAAATGATAGAGGAAAAACTTATCAAAGCTCAACGTTTAGCGTCCATCGGCGAGTTGGCGGGGCAGCTTGGCCATGATCTTCGCAATCCATTGGCAGGCATAAAAAATGGCGTTTATCTCGTTAAGAAGAAAGGCAACAAAATTACCGAGGAAGATCGAGCAGAAATTCTTCGGATAATTGAGGTAGCAATTGAGGATTCTAATCGAATCGTCACCAGCCTAATCGAATACTCAAGCGAGCTACTATTGACCCCTGAGTTGTGTACGCCAAAATCGCTTGTAGCTGATGCCCTCTCAAAGATTGAAGTACCAAGCCACATTAGCCTGCAAAATGATGCCTCGGACGAGACAAAAATGCTCCTTGATACAACCCGACTAGAAAGCGTTTTTGCGGGCATAATACAGAATGCCATACAGGCTATGCCAGAAAAAGGGGCGCTGCACCTTAAAAGTTGCATTGACGGCTCAAACATGCAGTTCTGCTTCGAAGACACAGGCGTAGGCATCGCAGAAGATATGCTTGATAGAATCTTTACGCCGCTGGTAACTACGAAAGCCAAGGGTATGGGTATGAGTTTAGCCATCTGCAAACGGGTTGTTGAGGCTCATGGCGGAAAAGTATCGGTTGAAAGCCACGTTGGAGTAGGAACAAAAATCAAAATATCCCTGCCGATTAAGCAATCAAGAATGGAGTTCGCGACAGCTCAAGCAGCACTGTCTACTTCACCTTTTTTAAGTTCTCGCTAACTCGAAACCGCACTATTTCTTTAACCAAATCCAACGGGATGGGTTTATCGAGCGGGAACTGTATGGTGCCCTTGCTTGTCTTGTAGCCAGATAGTTTGTCTTTGAAGGCTTCTACGCCTGAGCCAGTTGGGAAAAAGCCTATGTGGTCTTTAAAGGCTGCGAAATATACTAAGACGCCGTTTTGTTTGAAGGCGGGCATTTGGTAGCTGATGGTTTCTTCTGCGTCGGGTGCGGTTTCGTGGATGGCTTGTCTTATTTGTTGTAGTATGGCTTGTATGTTGGGTGGGAAAGTGGCGATGTATTGGTCTATTGTTTTAAAACCAGTCGGCTTCATGACGCAGTCCTAACTAAATGTATTCGGGGGTTGGGATTTAAGGTTTAATGGGTTATTTGGGTGTGTATCTGCCTTTTTCTGAAAAGAAATCCATCACTCGGGTTCGCTTCAGGAATTTGGCTCCATGCATAACGCCTGCCTCAATGAGGTATTCGTGGCCTGTCTTGCATATTTGGGGTTTGCCGTTGAGTCGCAGCTCCATTTCACCCTCGATTACCACGCCCCACTGCTGATAGGTATGATTGTGGTCGGGCAGGTTTATGCCGGCTTCGAATTCAAAGAAAACCAGTTGATTGCTCTCTGACTGCATTATCCATGCTCTTGCTGCCTTCAAAGGCGACTTTGGCTTCGGGCAACTGTGACAGTAGCACTTCGGGGTAGCCGGATTTTGCGGGTTTTTCTTGAGTGCTCAATTTTTTGACCTTCTATAGATTGGATTGCTGGAGACACAAAAACCAATCGGTCGCAAATTGCAGGCGGTTAATGCAGCTTTTTACGGTACACTGCCAAGACAAGCAAAACATTGATTATTATTAGATACGCGGGAAAAGCGATCTCTGGGAAAGTAAACATGGTCGCCACTGCAAAACTTGTGGCTGCATTGAATAAGCCTGTTATGAATGGCCAAACGGATTCGGATTCGGGGATACGCCAAGCCTTCGCCAAGTGTGGGGATGGCGGCTAAGGCGTCGCTTGCAATCGCCAGACTAATCGCTAAATTGGGCTCCATAGTTACAAACCAAAGGATCAGCGCTACCGCGGATAGGGCACCGCATAGGTAGTCGAAGGTGGTTAGTTTCCAGTAGGCTTTTTTGGTGAAAAATGAAGCGACAAAAATCAAAAACGGCGCAAAACCCGTCATGAATACGGGGATGGCTGCCCAGGTGACGCCGCTGGAGGCTGCGGCTGCTGTGGCGATGAAGGGTGCAATTGACCACATAAGCCATGTGACGCGGTTTGGTTTGGCGTTGCCTCTAAACATTGAGCGGATGTAGAGTGCGGCTCCAAGTATACTTGCGAAGGCGGCGGCGAAAACGAGGTATTCAAGCATATGCTAGAGGCTGTGTAGTTGCAGCTATTTTACGTAATCGACGATTGGGTGTTTATTGGGTTTGTTTTAGGAAAAGCCCACTTAACGTCTTTACGGTGAACCCGTTATCGCTTAGGTACTGCATTTGAGCTTGGAAAGTTTCTTTTGTGATAGAGTTGTCGCTTGCGGCGTCGCCGATTTTGTGGTAATAGAGCACGGTTACCTTGTTGCCGCCTGTACCGTTAAGGTAAGAAGCGAAATCTTGCATGGTTGCGCCATTGTAGACAACGTAGGTGTTTACGTTGTATCTGTCGATGGAGTAAACGTCGCATTTTCCTGATTGAGTGCCAGTTGCTAATTGGTAAATTTGGGCTACTGCGTCGCGGACGGTTTCGTTGTTTGCGGCTTCGCCATAGGGATAAATCAGGATGTTGGCGCCGTAGCCTCTTGAGCGGAGTATTTCTCGGCTATCAGAAAGCTCCGAATGCAAGGTTGCTGCATCGACGGAGGAGAGGTTAGCGTGGGTGTTTGTGTGGCTAACGATGTCGTTGCCCTTCTGCGCGACATAAGCGATGTCAGCCCAGTTCATGTAAGCAGGGTACCCAATGTAGGAAGTTACTATCGAGTAGGACGCAGTGAAGTTGTAGCGTTCAAGAATGGGCACTGTGTCGACATGGGTTTTCCAGCCGTCGTCAAAGGCGATGCAAACCACTTTCTGGTCCGCCGAGGGCACGGTTGGCTGATAAATTTGTGCGGGGGCAGGAGCAGCAAAAAGTGTGCTTGTGTCCACAGAAAACAATACAGTAATCGTCAACGAAACCGTCAGCACAATTAGCAAAATTGCGGTGGCTTTATTCTTTAAAGATGCCCTCTCCAGATATGCTCATGGCTGAGAAATCGGAAGAATCATACAATAACGTTTTTAGCAAGTCTACTTCGCTTGTTTTGCAAGCTACGACTTTGCAAGCTTGTAAAGCAGACTTGGACAAACTGCCATCTCCGCTTCTTAACAAGCTTTTAAGCTAACTTGAGTGACTAAGAACTGGGTTATTGGTTGTGAGATAATACCTGCGCCCCTCCTTCCCCAATCAGTAGGTACCTCACAGCCACCCAACCCACCCTTGCCCATAGGAGCCTGTTAAACGTGAGCCATCAGCATGTAACTAAAAAAACCCATGTATCATTCGTTGAATTCGACGATGTCAACTTTGCAAAGTTGGGAATCGATAGAAACTACTTTGGCGAAGGCAACTCTAAGGGTAGAAGATTAGAGTATGATTTTGAGTATTGCCTCGAATGCAACTATAGATTGCTTAATGGGCAGCCAGTTATGACTAAGGGCATACTGGAGTACGAGTTTGAACGCTTTGTTACTTTAGCAAAACGGGGCAATTATGTGGGTGCTGAGGAGAGTACTGTGCAGCATAGTGATTTTGATAGTTTAGAGAGCGTGATTAAAAACGCGGTAGAATTTGGGAAACTGCGGGAAAAAACCTGCTCACAATAACTGTTTTAGACCATTAGTTTGAGGTAATTGAGTTCATCTTCGAAGGGTCGGTATTCTTTTATTTTCTCTAATTCCGCTTCCTGTTGGCAGCGTATACAGAGAAAACGCCCATGATAGATGATGGTGGAGCGGGTTTTGTCTCCGCAACCTTGACATCGTTCTGACATAAAATCATTTAACTCCAAAAGACGACTGCTTGCCTAACTGAACAGGAAAGCGTTGCCTAATTTAAGAAGTTGTGATAGTTAACCGGCAACAACACAGCGGCTGGGCGGTCTCTTCTTTGTTCAATGTGGAATCCGATGATGCTTTTTGATCTGCTGTGTTTGTCGTAGATAAGCAACAATCACAAAAGCTTAACACACCAACTAAGGTTCCACCTGTTAGGTGAACTGTTTTTGGAGAAAGAATTGCTTTTTGAAGGTAAAGAAAACACCACATCAGTCAAAATCTCGAATTCAGCCCCCAAGGTGCAAGGCTCGATATTACTGTTGCTGGAAAAGCCAGCGGCAAAATAACAGGTCAAATTATGTCTACGCACAACATTCTCATGAAGCCAGGGGGGATAAGCGAACTTGACCTCAAATCGATTATATTCAGCAATGGCGAACCCATTTTCGTAATGGGAAAAGCCAACGGAAAAATCATCGACCCCACCCCAATCGGAAAAATAGAGGGAAACCTAACATTCCAAACCCCCTCCCAAAAACTATCCTACCTCAACACAACTAAAGGATGGTCGGAAGCTCTCTATAATATGGCAACGGGCGAATACACGTTCAAGGTGTATGCCGTTAAGTAACAGAGTAGAGCACTGTTTTGGACCGAACAATCGTCCATCCGATAACGCATAAGTTTTCTTGGTTGGGAAAAAAGAGAAGAAAAAGTGTTTACTAGAAAAGTTTACTTTTTCTTTGCTGGTTGTTTCTTTTCTTCTTTTTTAGGACTCTTATCCTTCGCCATACACATAACCTCGCAGTTTAGATATGCGGTCTATTGGTATTTAAGCTAAAGCAAAATCGATTGTATGCATGAGTAAACCAAGGGCTGTTTTTTAGCATGCTTGGGTGATCTGTAGGAAAACAATAATTACTTACCTTCAAGTGAAGTTATAATGAACCCCCATTAGAACGGCAACCGGAGCTACAGATAGTGAAGAAAAAAGTCAGCGTAGAAGTAAGCGAATGTGAAACTTTTGAGTCCTACAATGAAAAGCTCAAACAGAAGTACGGTGATAACTGGATGGGGAAAGGAAAGTGCACTGGGCTAGAGTTTAAGCGTTGGTTAGCTCTGCGTGACAATAAAACAGAAATTCCATAACAGTCCTAATTGGGGTAGCTCAGGCTATCTGGAATCCAGGTGCTCTTTTACCAGAAAGTTAAAGAAATAAATCTACACTAGAAATAACCCATGGCAACGGCTAAAGTTCTTCTCTACATCGCCATGAGCCTTGATGGTTACATTGCCCGTAAAAACGATGACATATCCTGGCTTGAACCATACCAAACCCCAGAAGAGGATTACGGCTATTCTGCTTTTATAAACACAGTCGGTTCTGCAATAATGGGCTCTCGAACCTATCAGCAATCACTCGAGCATCCTGAACGGTTGCTAAGAGGACTAAAAACATATGTTTTGAGCCGGCAGCATTTTCTAAATGTGCCTGATGCTGAGGTTGAATTCTTTAGCGGCGAACCTGAAGCCTTAGTTGAAAAAATCAGAAAAGAAAGCGATAAAAACATCTATGTTGTGGGCGGCGGTCAAGTGGTCTCAAGTTTTCTCAAGGCAGGACTTATGGATGAACTCTGCTTATTCATTGTACCGATTCTTTTAGGAGGGGAAGTCTCTTTGTTTTCGACGTTAGATAGGGAATTTAAGCTAAGGCTTCGGGAAGTAATTTCCTACAAATCAGGCATTGTGCAAGTTCATTATTCTTTAGTAAAATAATAACTCTCAGAAAACGAATTTGGTGGCTCCGCCGGATTCGAAACGGGCATTAACGCCCGAGACTCAGAAAATTGTTTAGGAAGCATATTAGTCTTCATTTCTAAGCAGAACCAGGGGAATATTGTTGCATCACTGTGCAACCACATTTCCTTATATCACCAAAACAGGTTAGCTGTTGTAAGGAATGCAAGGGATAGCCAACAAGTTAGGCGGGTCTCGCTGTTAACCAAGGAGAAGGCAACAACACCTGCTATTTTTAGCCGCTTCTTTGTTAACGCACGGCTTGGTTCGCTTAGAGATAATTTTCTTGGGTATTCTGTTTAGATGAGGGCTCGCTTGGTATAGCGAGGCAAGTCTGAGTGGTAAAACCAAGCGCAGTTAGTTGTTGTAAAGTACAAGACGCACAAACGAATTTCCAAGTATCCCACTATAGTTTGGTTTGTCGGTGATTTTTTGGTTTCCTGTCCAAAATATGCTCACAATCTAAACGAGCCTTCAAGAAGGCTTGAGAATGCGTGCTTTAAGTTGGCATCTTACCAATGTGATACCTGTGGAACGAGATTTATTGTCGAATACTAAATTGCTGAATTAAGCGGTAATTGATTGCTCGCATGGGAATGCTAATTTTGTAGAGGCAATCAAAAACCTGAGATTTTATTTATGCATAGTCTAGTCGAAGACAGTTGCTGGGCACACAAAGCTTCTAACGACTTACGGCTTTGCTTGTACACACAATTAAAACCCTTCGTAGCATTACCCTTTATTGGCGCTGAAGAGCTTAGTTTGGGAGCGTAGAACGCATGAGTGTTTGTTGTTCTTTCTTCCAATCATTCTTTCTATCAATATGATAAGCAATGCCAATTAGCAATAAAGCACCAACTACAATAGTCAAAGGAAAAAGGTTCATGTTGATAAGGTCCATCAAATTGTACATCAACAACAATGAGAATGGATAACATTATGGTAAATAGGGTAATTTCATATTTATCAAATTCTGGTTTAAATCTATTACCATTCAATAGATTTCTCTGTGCTACATCATAGCGACTATTCTTAATTTCCTTTAATCTTTCGTAAAAAACATAAAAGAAAAGAAATAAAAAACAAGCAATGGAAGAGATATGTGTTTACCAGAAGCAAAGGCAATTATGCAAAGTATCAGCGATACAATAGCAACAGATAGTACTGCCCAACTT
Source organism: uncultured archaeon (assembly GCA_963782915.1). GTDB lineage: Archaea > Thermoproteota > Bathyarchaeia > Bathyarchaeales > Bathycorpusculaceae > Bathycorpusculum. The sequence goes on along the minus strand of CAWALK010000025.1, from coordinate 19,411 downwards.
GTTTTGCCTATCTTTATTTTTAGATTCAAGTTAATTCTATTAGCTTATTTCAACTGTTGTTTATTTAAAAATTTTGAATACTCATGTAGATCATTAAGGCAGTTGGTGGGGACGGCCCCGGATTTGAACCAGAGGTCTATAGAGTTAGGGTAACCTGAATTAGGGTTTCAAATTGCCGTTTAGCCTAATTCAACCGAGGTTACGCCGTAAATTTTTTCCAGCGGCAAATTAGGCGCCTGCTTGGTGTACATTCTTGCAGTAGTAAAGACCGACTTCATACCCTTAGACAAAGCCAACTGTAGAGCGGCGGCATTCACTGTGGGCACGTCAATAAAGAACTCTTGACCAGCCACAGACGCAGCAAGAGAATCGAGTAGCCGTTTAGCCGTTTGGGGTGTCTCTGCAAAGAGAGGCCCAATTCTGTTGCCTTGAAAACACTTACGCACCACACCATACCCGCAAAGTTTACCCTCATCATCTTTAGCCATCAGTGCAGTTGCATCTTTTTGAGTAAGCCACAATTTTAAGAATTTTTTTCGTTCAGTTGGGAAGAACTTGGCATCAAACTGGACGATGCTGTCAAAGTCGCCCGCTGAAATTGTGCGGCATTTACCATCTAATTCACCGACTTTGGCGATTCCGCCATACCGCTCGTTTCCGTAGGCAAACTTGTAGCCCACATGGGAGTATTTTTCTTGCATTGCTAAGACGCCGTCAATACCCACATTAAAGCTCGCAAATTGTGTGTCTATGAAGTGCTGTATTGCCAACCCAACTCCTTTGCCCCGCCAGTCTGGGCGAACAATAAAGAAGCCTGCAAACGCATAATTTGCTGAGTATTTAACTACGGAGAAGGTGCCTACTATTTCGCCGCCCATTCTTGCAGCATAGAAACCTGTTGGATCAGTGTCATAGAAGCTGTCTATGTCGTGGATGCCGGGGATCCAGCCTTCGGTTTTGGCCCAGTCAACGACAGTTTGGAACTCGAGTTTTGTCATTTGAGTGATTTTTACGTTTGGGTTGATTCGGGCGACAGCGGTCATACCCTGTAATGTGAGGGTAGGTATAGAAAACATTTACTGTGCAATGAAGTGGTGGGGCCAACGAGATTTGAACTCGTGTCTATAGCGCCCGAGGCTACAAGCCTGGACCAAGCTAGCCGATGGCCCCACGATAAGTCGTTTTTTCGGCTGGTGCGTTTTATGTATTTGTTGGGTTGGCTTTAACTTTAGCGGTCTGGAGGGTTGAACCCGCGCTTGAATCTATATATAGGGGAGGGGGTCGGTCAGAGCAGCAAAGGCTCCTTCTAAGGAGGGCGGCTCTTGCATCGCAGCAAATGCTTTAGGAGTCTAACTTAAAAGAGGGGATTGAGAAAAAATCAACTACACTTTAGCCGCTTTTGCGATTACTTTTTCGTGACGCAACCTTGCAACAATACAAAGCACCGCTGTTGCGATGGCAAGATAAAACGGCAACTGGAAACTCCCTGAAACCGACGCATTTATCTGTACACCCAACGCTACACTCGCCGGAACAGTCATCGTAGACGAACCCAACAAGGGAATGTTGATGTTGAGCAAACTTGCAATCGAAGTTATAATTAGCAGGCTTGAGAGGAAAGTCACCAGTGAAAACAGCGGTTTCTTATACGAGAAACCCAGCAGCTGCTTCGCATAGGCTTTAGTGGGGTTTATTGAATAAAAGAGCATGATAAGTCCGCTGGTGCTAAACGTTAATACACTCACGATGTTGAGTGCATAGAGCAGCGGCAACGTGAAATTGGTGCCGAATAACCCAAAGTTTGTGTTAACCGGCGAAGCATTAACCTTCATCAAATTATCCCCAACAGTGAGCTGCCACCAAGGAATAAACAGCGAAATAACCAATACCACAACGGTTAATACGCCAGCAGCAAACCCATACCAGTTAACCACACGATTCATAGCATCACCTCGGCATCATAACCCAGCCGGCATCCTCCAATTCAGCCATATAAATCTGGATACCGGCCAAATCCACGTTTAGATCCCTGAAGGAAACGTTGATGTCATCGTCATCTGGGCCGTTGTGGTATGTGGCGAAATGGGCAAGCGCCTGCGTGGTCCAGGTGCCATGGGCATTGATGGTTACGGTTTCTCCGGGTTGAATCGAGATTGATTCATCAATGCGAACAGCCCCCAACGCTACATCATGATCTTTACAGTATACGTCAGCGGAGATTTTTGAAACAGAAATCTCATTTTCCAAGGGATTAGTGAATTTGAAAGAGAAAGTGTAGACGCCACTGGCTTCATCATAAGTGGGGTTTCCTGCGGGTACTGGACGCTGAAACTGCGATTGGGATATGTCGCCGTTTACAAAATTTTTAAGTTCAGGAGTATAAACCAATCCTGTTATGTTGTTGCTGTAGAGGCAAACTATGCCAGCCAGTGGAACAAGAAGAATTGCGGCAGAGAGAACTGTGAGCGCCAAGCGGAGTTTATCCATACATCGCTTTAGCTGAGGGTTGTGCTTTTAATTTTTTCCTAACTCAACCGCTCTATTAAGGCGGGGATTCAGTGCATTCCTCATCTTTTTGCGCGTTATCTTTTTCTTTGTTAGCCTTATAGGGTGTATTGATAACATCCTTCACGCGGTTAGTAATCACCGGACCCAACCCATGCACAGCTTTTTCCCAATCATCCACATTAATCAACGCATTAAGCGGAGTCTGATAAGAATCCAAAATCGCCATTGCCTTCTCGCGGCCAATACTTGGCAGACTCGCGACAAAATACACCTGAGCATCCGAGAGTGTATCGCATTTTTTGAATGCATGCACTATTGCGCTGCGTTTCTCTACAATCTGCTCCTGTTTTGCGGCGGTGTAGAGGAAATCCACGGTTTCTTTCTGGTTGGAGGTGTTGACGATTGATATGCCGTTTTTTGCCAGGTTAAACATGGCGCCCCAAATGGAGGCTGGCGAGATGCTGCTGTACTTGTAGATGACTGGCATGTAGCCTTCGAGTACGATGAGTGATTTGGGGTAGACATCTTTTAGTCGGAAGAGCTGCTCGAAAAGGTAGCGCCGTGTTAAGGTGTAGACGAAGTCGTTGACGGTTTTCCGCTCCACAGCGCATTGGTCGCTAAGGATGTAGTCGCCTTTTTCCAGCATCTGGGTTTTCACTGTGGCGCCTTTCTCGGTTAAGCCTGCGGCAATTTTTTTGGCGCTGCTTGCTTCGCGGCTATCCATGATGATGGTTGGTTCTTCACCTTTCGGTTTCTTTTCGCCGATGAAGGGCACAAGCGTTTCGTTATCCAGACATTGGGGTGCACTCTTTGCTACTGGATATGCGATGCGTGGGTTTATGTTTTTATCGCTTAAGTGGGTTTTCTCATGCGTTGCATCCAGAAACCCGATTGATTTGTCGTATTGAGGCTCTGTTGCTTTGCCGGACCTTTTCTCTCCCTGTATGAGAAAAGAAGCAGAACTGTTTTCTTTGTCTTCTATGTGGGGTGGCAGATTTTTAATTTATCACAGAGACTCGTTTGTGGGGGCTGGACTGCTTTTTGTTGTTGCAACGTTTTTTGGCGTCTGTTTGGGTGTGGGATAAGAGTTTTTCTCCACACGCCCAACATGGTTCCATGTAGAGACGACCGTGATGTGGCTGTGGAGGCATGTTGAGTTTACCTAAGAATCCCACAAGAGATCAGTGACAAAACAATACAAATCTGGCACAAACCCCCTGACCAACCATAATAAGCAATCCCTCGCCACAAAAAGCAGAGAAATATCCAAGTTGCCCCCCTCAGAGCATAATAACCTACGGCTACATTCTAAGGGGATTTGTAAGAATCGCCACTATTTTGGGGCTCTCTGTCAGTCAGTAAACCCTTAGTTTAGGGGGCGGTTCTGTTTTAGGATAGATGCAACTGTTGCGGCGGTTTTGCGTCTTCGTCTAACAACCACCAAGATGGCTACTACGGCGATTAATGCGGCTATGGCTATGACGATGGCTATCCATGGATACGTTGTTGGGCTGAGCATCTGCAGGAAAGGTATCTGCGCCATGAAAGCATGTTCGCTTTGGGTATAAACGCAGGAGATAACCCACACAGTGTCCTTGGATTCTGTGCCAAACGCAATCGGTTGCCCGTCTTTGCTAACTTGCAGGGTTTGTATGTCGTCTATGAGGGCTTTTGGAATGCAAATGTTGGCGTATCCTGTTGTGCTTTGGGTTCCGTTGGTGTTGAAGCTGAGTTCCTGAGTTGTAGAGTTATAGGCGAAATTGGATACGGTTGAGTTTGATACAACCGAGAATACGTTGCCTGCTGAATCGGGAATTAATGCGAGGTTTACGGTGCTGTTTAACCAGTGCAGTGTGCTGTTTCCGTCCCAGTAGGCTTTTAGCATGTAATTGCCTGTTGCGTTAGGTGTCCAAAGGGTTTCAAAGGTGCCGTCGCTGCGGGTATTGTACAAGACTAAAATCCGTCCAGTTGAGTCCGCAATCAGCGCTGTAACCAACGTATATGGGTGCGTTTGGGATGCCGGTTTTATTGTAGCTTAGAGGTGCCGGAGACTTGGGCTTTGAGGTTGCTTTCTGGTGCGGTGGTTGTGCACTGGATCGTTAAGGTAGGCCAAGTGTGAGGTTCGGGTCGAGGCGTTGGGATTGGAGTAGCGGTTGGCTCAGGTGTAGGAGTTGGTATAGGTGTTGGAGTCGGAAAAGGAAAGGGAGAATTAGTAGCCAATGGAGTATAGGAAACATCGCCATTATTTGTCAAAGGTAACGTAGAGGAAGCTATAGAGGTACAGCTTGAAATTATAAGGACTGCTACGAGCAGACCTATCAGTTTAATATTAGTCATAGAAACACCCAATCAACCACTTGTTTTCTTTTCATCTAAGCGGTGATATTGGGTGGTTTGGATTTAAGGTTTTTTGAATTAACGCTGGCTATAACAAAAAGCCACGTCAAGTGAAAATTTGCTGAGAGAAAGAAGCTGATTATTCGTACCTTGTTAGGAAAAGCGGTTTTTTGGCTTCTTCTCGCCTAACTTCCAGAGGTACTTCCTTCAACGATACAGGCTCACATTTGCCGCCTTCGTCTCTTTTGGAGTAACCTGTTTTTCCATTTGGATAATCCATATGCCACACCTTACGTTGTCACTCATCAGCATGGCATATATGACGTTGTGACTGTATCGACGATGCAACAACTCCAAAACAAGCAGAGAAAACGCTCACAAGAAATAAAATGCACTTAAAATGGCTAAAAAATAAAACAAAAAATAAAATGAAAGGGGTTTATGGACCCTTTTTGGTGACTTCTTTGACTGCGCCTGCTGCGACAGTTGTGCCCATGTCTCGGATTGCGAATCTGCCGAGTTCTGCAAAGTCAGTGAATGCTTCGATGGCGATTGGGTGGAGTGGTTCCATGCGGACCCAAGCTGCGTCTCCTGTCTTTAGGAAACTTGGGTGCTCTTCGGATACTTGGCCTGTGCGTGGATCGATTTTCTTGATCAGTTCAGTGAATTTGACTGCGATTTGGCCTGTGTGGTAGTGGAGTACTGGTGTGTATCCTGCTGCGATTGCTGTTGGGTGGTAGATGATGATGATTTGGCCGATGAATTCTTTTGCAACGGTTGGTGGGTTATCAACTGGACCTGCAACGTCTCCGCGGTGAACATCAGTCTTTGAGATGCCTCTGACGTTCATGCCGATGTTGTCGCCTGGTTCTGCCATTGGGATGTTGGTGTGGTGCATTTCGATGGATTTGACTTCAGCGGTCTTGTTGGATGGCATGAAGACTAGGTTTGTTCCTGGTTTTAGTATACCTGTTTCGACTCTGCCGACTGGGACTGTGCCGATGCCTGTGATGCTGTAGACGTCTTGGATTGGGATACGGAGTGGTTTGTTGGTTGGTTTTGCTGGCAATTCAAGTAGGTCGAATGATTCCATTAGAGTTGGGCCAGTGTACCATGGCATCTTTTCGCTTCTCTTGAGTAGGTTGTCACCTGTCCAGCCTGAGACTGGTACGAACTGGATTTTCTCAGTCTTGTAGCCGATCATTTTTAGCATTCTTGTGATTTCATTCTTCATTTCGGTGTAGCGGTCTTGGCTCCAGTTAACTGTGTCTGCGTCCATCTTGTTAATTGCAACGATTATTTGACGAATACCCAAAGTGAATGCAAGGAAAGCGTGCTCTCTTGTTTGGCCACCTGCGCCGATGCCTGCTTCGAATTCGCCTTTCTTGGCTGAACTGAAGAGGACTGCTGCGTCAGCTTGGCTTGCGCCTGTAATCATGTTTTTGATGAAGTCTCTGTGGCCAGGTGCATCGATGACGGTCATGTTGTATTTCTTGGTTGGGAATTGTAGGAATCGAAGGTCAATGGTGACACCACGTTCTCTTTCTTCCTTAAGGTTGTCTAGAACCCAAGCGAAGTGGAAAGTGGCTTTGCCCATTTTTTCGGCTTCTTCTTTGTAAGCATCGATTGTTCGTTGGTCAATAACGCCTGCTAGGTAAAGTAAGTGTCCAGTGGTTGTGGATTTACCGTTGTCAACGTGCCCCATGATGATGATGTTTAGGTGGGGTTTTCCTTCTTGTTTGCTCATTTTCATTCCTTCTATTATTCTTACCTAATTTTGAAATTGGTTAACACATCAGTCCTCCAATTATTTTAAGCTTATGATATCGGTTTTTCGTTTACTAATCGTGGTTTCTATCGGGAGATTCTGTGTGGTTTGTTTGATTACGGGAATTTCGGAAGAATTGCGCTCATTAATCGGTGTTCCGGCAAAAGATATTCGCTTCACGCGGCGGAAATACATTAAGCCAAACTTCTCACAAACCAATTCCCAGCCGCCTGCAATAGCCGCCTTAATTTCGTCAGGTGTAGAGACCGTTAAAACGTCGTAGTCTGTTTCTTTTCTGAACTTTAGCATATAGATGTTGATGTATTTCATGCTGTTTTCGACGCGTTTGTGACCCAGCATTCTCATTACAGTTAAGCACGTTACCGTTTGACAGTTCTGCAATCATGGTACCGCCCCAATGCCTGAAAGTCCTTAATTCAATATAGTTTATGCGTTCGTTTTTGGTAGCCTGAGCAACACGCCTCTTAAGACGTATGTAACTGTCGCACATCGAATGGTAGGTTGTATTGAAGACAAGGTCTGAATTATTTGGCAGTGAATTTATCATGGCAATCAACTTGTTAGAAACTTGAAGCACGCGTGGTCTATGTCCCTTTACTGGATGATTAATCGTGATAGTGTTTCCTGAAATGTCTCTGCGCTCTATCTCTAAGCCTTCACCTGGATCAGCGAAAGTTTCCTTAAGTGTCTGCAAATAGGCAGCCATACGTCGACTCTGAGCAGCAGCAATCAATTGATCTAATTCGCTTTCTTCTGGAATAAAAGGAATAGTCTCTTCTTGCTTGTAATGTGGGCTGTCCCAAGTCTTTTATTGCATTTTTAGGAAAGCTTCGTAAGCATAGACATACTGCAGCTTTGCACCGTTTTTGATTTTGTGATCGCCTAGTTTTTCTTTGACATCTTCAGGATTCTCTAAGTCAGCACCGAGATATACCAGTGTCTTTAGATTTTTTGGATATCGACTTTCAGCGTAACCTTCTTTTTGTAGCCAGCCCTCGAACACCGTAATCAAAGCTTTAGTCTCGTCAGTGAGTACTCCCGCGCCGACATGCTTTCTAATCGGCACGTGCAAATTTTTCGCTCCTTTGGCGCATATTTGGCAAGAATTAGTTAAGGTGGCGTTGCTTTTTAAATCCTTGTTAGAAAAACGCTGCCCACAGTGGGTACATAGCCAGCGCTGTACTACAGAACCATCCTCGTTATAACGCAGGCCATCGCGGTAAATTTTCGTTGAGGGTGGGCATTGATTGGGGCAAGTGGGGATTTGGGAGCTGGCGTCGGCAGCTGTTACAGTAGCTGACGTGTAAAAGTTATTCACACTGGCTTTTTGGGACACATCGCCAAATATGCCCTCAAAAGCAAAACACAGACATTTCCCTCCCCACTAACCATCTTATCGATTCTCCTCCTTTACAGTTTCAGCGAGGCAATCCCTGCATTGAAAATAGCCATCAAATCCATGGTGCGTATCCAGATATAGCCCGTGCTTGGGGCACTTTACTACATATACTGCAACCGGTGAACGATAGCCCTTTGGCTGCTGCAAGTGAAGGAACGCTTGGCCTGTGATCGCAAGCAAGAAATTCTGTGTCTTAGTCAGCCTTGGCACTTCACCAAAATTCATTCAACGCCCTCCACCAGTGACCGAGGCTGGCGACAGATGCCACAGAAATCATCCAGCCGAGGGGCACGCAAACCAACACGGATCTCGATAGTCTTCGTGCCCCGTTTTTCTAAGCGTATCCAGCGATGATAAGAGCACTTACCGATAATTTTGAAAGATCGACCAAGCGCCAAAGCTACCAGTCCCTCTCACATAGTACCCGACTATAACTGGGTAGATTCCAATTCAGAAATTGCAAGTGCATCGCATAGCTTGGTGAATGCCTGCAGTGCTCTCGTCTGCTTTTCCTTGTCAGTAATCACTAAAATTCTTGACCGTAGCAGTTCAAGCTCAATTTTAAGATTCAAGCCTTCAAGCAATTGCAACCTTTGCTCATGGTCACTTAGGACAGCGTTAATATCGTTTTTTATAACAGTCGCAAGGTCAGAGATGATTTCCGGAACAGTTGCACTATTGGGTTTAACCAATCATGTCACCTAAAGGTATGTTGCGCCAAATAGTAAAAGGACTTGTGCCGTTGCGAAGGAGTTTCCTTAGAGACCCCTCCGAAGGAAACTATTCAAAAGTGTCAAAACTAAGCACTTTGAGAACTTTGTAATGGAACAAATAGTCAAATTCTCTACAGTTTTGACTAGACGAGAATCTGAGTCTAATTTTCTTCTTTGATCTTTATAGTAGCGTTGATTAGTTCTGCAAGAATGATTGTGGCATTTACATCTGTTACTTTGCAGAGGATTTCTTCGTGACTTGTACCGTTTAGAAAACACGCCAGATAGAATTTAGCGCGCACCTCATACAACGCCGCTTTGAAAACCCTTTGATTCACAGCGGCTGGATGTGCCTGTGCTATGTAACCGCATTTTTCTAAGGCGTGTATCCTCTTGTTGAGGCTTGCGTAGTAAGTGATTTCGAGTCCTTTTTGTTTGTTTAGTATTTTTTGAAGATCACTAATTGGCAGTGGGCCTTTAGCATCCAAGATTTCGAATATCGCTTTATTCTTATTTGCGCCTCTTCCTTTAAAAATCGAAATTTTAATTCCTTTGCTCTTTATCTTATGCCGCTGCTTAGAGCGTTCAGAATGCTTAGAAGAGCATCTTTTTACAGACCCAACGAGGAAATTTGGAACAAATGCTAAAACTAAGTGTCCAAAGGAATGGATAGAACTATAAGGATTTTTTGCAGCTTGGGAGTTTTCAAGAATTAACGGGTAGAATAGCAAAATGCACCCAACAAAGATGGCTATAGCTATTACGATTTTTCCCCGCCTCTCCATGGATAACCCCCCTATTATGCATCGGACGACCATAGTGGATAATCAATAAAAGCTTAACTGAAATCACCCCAATTCTAATCAATAGTCCAACAAATATGCAGGAAATTGTTTATTATTAAATAATACTTAACTAAAAATTATATTTGTAAACAGAATCCGAAGTTGAATATTCAACATTTAATTTACCCAAGAAATAAGTGTCTTTGCTAGGGAGAAATTCTATAAAACAATTGATAAAATTAGAGATAATTTTGGGCGCGTTAAGAGAAGATAGTATTCTCTCGCCGAAGTAGATTTCAAGAGTATTAGAAAAAAGGGCTTCCTTGGAAGCAAAGTCTTATCTGCAATGGTACGTACGAGAGTCCTTAGGAATCGGTGTTGGCACAAACGGTACCTGTTTGGGAGTTCGATATTTATGTTTCCGGCGAATCGCCAAAATCAGAATTAACTTATAATAACCTAAAAGCGCTATGCGAGCAATACTTGGGCAACAAATGCGTAATTAATGTCATTGATTTAGTAAAGAACCCAAAAATTGCGGTTGAAAAACAGATAATGGCTACCCCAACAATCGTTCGAAAGAAGCCTTCACCTGAAAGAATCTTAATCGGAGACCTAACAAACATCGAACGAGTAATTTCAAAACTTGACTTGAAGGGCATCCAACTGAAATGCAGAGGAACAATGGTTAGTTTTGAAGAAAACCCATTTGCGCCATCTGGTATTGGTAGCAAATTCTGGGATTATAATGCAGAACCGGTTAATTTTATCCTAAATAAATTGTAGCGCCTATTACCGCCCGCATGTAAGTCCAAAAAAGCTTAAGTACGTATACTCAGATTTGAAGGTATGTCAAACAAGGGCAAGTCTGTGGCACCTAAACAGGTTTTAGCAAAAACTCCTTCTGGAATCCGTGGATTAGACGACATAACTTTTGGAGGACTACCAAAAGGGCGTCCAACTTTGATTGCTGGCGGCGCTGGAAGCGGCAAAACCTTGATGTCCATGGAGTTCCTTGTGCGTGGAGCAACCTTGTTTAATGAACCGGGCGTTTTTATGGCGTTTGAAGAAACCGCCGAAGAGTTAGCCAAGAACGTGGCTTCACTAGGTTTTGATGTTAACCAGCTTATTGCAGAAAAGAAGCTGCTGATTGATTTTGTTAGGGTTGAACGTAGCGAGATTGAGGAAACAGGCGAGTATGATCTTGAAGGATTATTCATCCGTTTAGGGTTCGCTATTGATTCTATTGGTGCAAAAAGAGTTGTATTAGACACCATTGAATCGTTGTTTGCAGGATTAGCCAATCAAGCCATCTTGCGTGCAGAATTGCGCAGACTCTTCCGATGGCTCAAAGACAAAGGCGTAACTGCAATAATAACTGCTGAAAGGGGCACCAACGAATTAACCCGTTATGGCCTCGAAGAGTATGTTTCAGACTGCGTTATTTTACTTGACCACCGGGTAAATGGGCAAATTTCTACCAGGCGTCTGCGCGTAGTAAAATATCGTGGCTCTATGCATGGTACAAACGAGTACCCATTCATAATTGACGAAAAAGGCATATCCATAATGCCCATAACATCGCTTAATCTGGATTATCAAGTTTCAAGCGAGAGAATTTCAAGCGGTATCCCCAGATTGGATGCTATGCTAGAGGGCAAAGGGTTCTACCGTGGCAGCAGCATCTTGATTTCAGGAACTGCTGGAACAGGAAAAAGTACCCTTGCAGCAACTTTTGCAAATTCCACCTGCCAAAATGGAGAACGCTGCCTTATCTTTGCATTCGAAGAATCACCCGAACAAATTATGCGAAACATGCAGTCCATAGGTCTTAACCTAAAGCAATGGGTAACAAAGGGCTTCTAAAAATCCATGCCGCACGAGCAAGCCTCTATGGTCTTGAAACACATCTTGTCACTATGCAACGAGATATTGATGATTTTAAGCCAAGCGTTGTTATAGTTGATCCAATAAGCAATTTGATAAGCATCGGTGAATCAGCCGATGTTAGATCTATGCTTACACGATTAATTGATCATTTAAAGAGCAAACAAATCACCGCTATGTTCACTAATTTAACTCAAGTCAAAAGCTTGGAAAGCACTGAAGCGGAAGTATCCTCAATCATGGACACCTGGATATTGGTGCGAGATATTGAAATTGCAGGGGAACGGAACCGAGGTATCTACGTTCTTAAATCCAGAGGCATGCCCCATTCAAACCAGATACGCGAGTTCCTACTGACAAGCAAAGGCATAGACATAGTCGACGTTTACACTGGACCCGCGGAGTGCTAACTGGGTCTTCAAGACTTGCTCAAGAAGCAAAAGAGAAAGCTGAAGAAGAAAACCGCAAAGAAGAAACCGAGCGGCTCCAACGTGAACTTGAGAGAAAACGCAAAGTAACGGAATCCCAAATTGCAGCGCTACAGGCAGAGTTTGAAGCTAAAGCCGAGGAAATAAAAAAATTAATCCTTCAAGAGAAACAAAAAGAAAAAATATTAAAGGAAAATCGGGAAGAAATGTCATTAAAAAGAAAGGCTGACGAAAAGACAGCATAAGGATGATACTTTCATGACGACTGATAATGAAATCGGACAACTAAACGAGGCCGAATTCTGGAACTTGCGGCTCTATGTTGCAGGTCAAACACCCAAATCACTAGCAGCATTCGCTAACCTGAAAAAAATCTGCGAAGAACACCTCAAAGGTAAATGCAGCATAGAAGTAATCGATCTTCTGAAAAATCCTCAATTGGCACAAGGCGACCAAATTTTAGCTATCCCTACACTTGTGCGAAAACTTCCTGAGCCTATTAGAAAAATAATAGGTGACCTTTCAAACACTGAAAGAGTACTAGTAGGACTTGATTTGCGTCCCCTTAAAAAAGAGAGCACACAATAGGAGAGTAACCAGTTTGACTAACAAGGACCCTGCAGATGTTACAGAAGACTTCGAGAAAGCATTAAAGGAGCAAAATCAAGAAAAGTACATTCTGCGTTTATACGTTACCGGAATGACGCCAAAATCTATTCAAGCGATTGAAAATATCAGGAAGATTTGTGAAGAAAACCTCAAGGGTAGATATGAGCTTGAAGTCATCGATGTCTTTCAGCAGCCAGAATACGCTAAGAATGAACAAATTATTGCTGCGCCCACGCTTATCAAAAAATTGCCTTTGCCTTTGAGAAAATTCATCGGCGACATGTCAAATAAAGAAAAGATTCTCGTTGGGCTAAATGTAGCCCCTAAGAAAGAACAAGAACAAAAGTCGGCTTAAGAATGCACAAAGACAATACTGCGTATACAAGCGCTGATATTGAGGAACTTCGCGCCCGTTTGGAAGATGCTGAAGCGACCTTAGATGCCATTAGGCGTGGCGAAGTTGACGGATTAGTCGTTTCCACTCCAAAGGGTGAACAAGTTTACACTATTAGTGGGGCTGAGAAGCCTTATCGTCTTCTTATTGAAGATATGAAAGAAGGCGCCGTTATGCTCGCCAGCGATAATACGATATTGTATTGCAATAATGGCTTTGCTAAAATGGTAAAGAACCCCATGGACAAAATAGTTGGCCACGATATCCATAGTATGATTTCTCCTAATCATCAAGCAAGTTTTGAAGAGCTACTGACCTTAGGCAGAATGGGTAAGGGTGTGATGGCTAAAGAGATTGCTCTTCAAGCCGAGGATAACACTATTGTACCTACCCAAATTTCAATTAACTCGTTAATTGCAGACGATGTTACGACCACTTTTCTGGTTGTAACTGACTTAACCCAACACATGGAAGAAGATATAAAACGCTATACATCGAATTTAGAGGCGGAAATCTCTCAGCGCAAGAAAGCTGAAAAAGCATTAAAAGAAAGCGAAGAGCGTTTCCATGATGTCTTTGAAAAGACTGAACTTGGCATTGCGATCGGAGAAACTGTGGAGTATCGTGTGATTGAAAGCAATATTGCTTTTCAACGCATGCTTGGCTATAGCAAAGAAGAACTTAATGGTAAGAAATTCACAGAGTTTACCTATCCTGACGACACAAATCTAGAATGGCCGCTCCTTCGACAATTGTTAGATAGAAAAAATAGCGCACTATGAAATCGAAAAACGCTATGTTCGAAAAGATGGTAGAATTATTTGGATTCATTTCATCACAAGCTTGATTGCCAGATCTAATAATCAATCTTCACTTTTGATTGGCACAATAGACGATATTACTGAGCGCAAGAAAGCTGAAGAAGCTTTGAAACAGCGCACAGAGCAACTTGAGTTAACCCAGAAGAAACTTGAAGAAAATGCTGTTCAGCTCGAGGAATATGCAAGTCAGATGGGAGAGCTTGCGGAGCAAAGGGCTAATCAACTTAAAGATTCTGAACGTTTAGCCGCCATCGGTGCAACGGCAGGCATGGTTGGACATGATATACGCAACCCCTTGCAGGCTATTACTAGCGATGTTTTCTTAGCTAATCCGAGCTATCAGAGCTCCCAGAAAATAAGAATAAAACTAATGCTATCGAAAGCCTAGACGAAATCCAAAACAACATAGATTACATCAACAAGATTGTAGCCGACCTGCAAGATTATGCTAGGCCGCTTAATCCACGACACAAGAAACAAACATAAAATCTCTATTCAATGAAATATTGGCTAAAAATGGGATTCCGAAAAACATCAGCGTAACGGTTGAAGTAGAAGACAAAGCGCAAAAAATCATGGCTGACCCTGACTATCTTAAGCGCATATTCGCCAATTTAACGTTAAATGCTGTCCAAGCTATGCCGGAAGGGGGGAAACTGACAATTCAGGCGTATGCCGATGAGGCTACGGATAATGTTTTGATAACGGTTAAGGACACAGGAGTCGGCATCCCTGAGAACATCAAGCCTAAGCTATTTACTCCGATGATGACAACCAAATCTAAGGGACAAGGGTTCGGTTTAGCTGTGGTTAAACGCATGACAGAGGGTTTAGGGGGAACTGTTAGCTTTGAGAGCGAAGAGGGCAAAGGCACAATTTTTATTATGCGTTTCCCCCCCCCCAAAGTGCTAAACGGTAAATGGACCTACAAATAAGGTCTAACATACGAAGAAAAGCATACTTTCGAACAGCACGTTTACGTCAAATGGCACCAGTACCCTACTTTATGAATCCTGATAGAGAAAAACTTAAAAAACTCTCCCGTTCCATTAATTGCAATTCCCGGGAGAGAATTTGACATTTGTCCATAACAACCGAGAATTTTAACGCTGCTTCCAACGCCAAACCCGCAGAAAAGCCAAGCTTCTTCTCTGCTAAGAATATATTAATCGGGTTAGCGCTGATTATTAGCTTGGTCGGTCTATATTTCCTGAGCAGATACAACTATCTGCTTTTTCACGGTACAGTAGAAGTCTTCACCATAGTAATTGCCATAGCCATCTTTACCGTCGCATGGAATAGCCGGCACATAATGGATAATAAGTATCAGCTTTCATCGGGATAGCGTTTCTCTTCGTTGGAGTTCTTGATTTACTTCACACCTTGGCTTACAGGGGAATGGGGGTTTTTCCAGATGTTGGTGCTAATTTGGCTACTCAACTCTGGGTTGCCACAAGATACGTCTTTAGCCTTTCGTTGCTAATTCCCCTGTTGATTATAAACCGTAAAATAAAGACAAGGATAGTTTCCATAGCATATTTTGTGGTTACCGTCTTTTTGATTCTTTCGATTTTCTATTTGGGGATTTTTCCGCAAGCCTACACAGATGGGAGCGGTTTGACCGCATTTAAGATAGTAAGTGAGTACATCATTTCCCTGATTTTCGTTATCTCCATTGGTTTGTTGATAAAAAATAAACGTGAATTTAGCGATAATGTTTTCAAGTTATTGTTAGCAGCTATGGCGTTAGGCATTGCAACTGAAATGGCATTCACGCTGTACACTGACGTTTATGGGATAGCTAACATGGTTGGGCATTTGTTAAACATCGTCTCATTCTATTTGATCTATAAGGCCTTGGTTGAAACTGGTTTTAGCAAACCCTATGATCTTCTATTTCGCAACCTAAAACAAAGTGAAACAAAGCTATCTAATGATGCCGTCGAGTTGAAGCAGATAAACCAAAGGCTAGAACAAGAAATTGTTGAGCGCAAGAAAAGTGAATTCGAACGTGGAGTAATTATCGATTTTCTGCAAATTGCCAATAATTCTACAGGAACCGTTCAATTGGTGAGTCAGACACTTAATTTGATGAAGAAACTCACAGGCTGCGAAGCTGTCGGTATTAGACTAAAAGATGGGGATGACTACCGGTACTATGAGACACGAGGGTTCACAGCTGAGCATGTAGAGTTAGAAAACAAACTATGCGCTAAAGATGATCAAGGTTGCCTACTTAGAGACTTTAAAGGCGACCCTATCTTAGAGTGCATGTGTGGAAATATTATTTGCGGAAGATTTGATGCATCAAAGGAGTTTTTTACTCAAAAAGGAAGTTTTTGGACAAATGATACAACAAGCCTTCTTGTGAGCACCACTGAGGCTGACCGGCAAGCCCACACTCGCAACCGCTGTAACGGCGAGGGCTATGAATCCGTAGCGTTGATTGCTCTGCATGTCGGAAACAGCACGTTGGGACTGCTTCAACTAAATGACAAACGTAAAAACATGTTTACCCTTGAAATGATCCAATTATGGGAAGAATCGCCGACCATTTGGCACTGGCTTTGTCTAAAACTCTTGCCGAAGAAGTTGCTCGTGAAAGAGCTGAGCAAGTAGAGAGGTTGCAGGTAAAGCTTGAAGAGAAGGCTTTAGAAGTAGAAGAATATGCTTCGCAAATGGAAGCGCTTGCTGAAGAGCGCTTATCAAAACTTAAGGATTCAGAACGTTTAGCAGCTATAGGCGCTACTGCCGGGATGGTTGGGCATGATATTCGTAATCCTTTGCAGGCTATAATTAGTGATTTATTTTTGGCTAAAGAAGAATTAGCCGAGGGTCCAGATGCCGAAGGAAAAAAACATGCGATGGAAAGCATTGAAGAAATTGAAAAGAACGTTGATTACATAAACAAAATTGTGCAGGACCTACAAGATTATGCCAGACCTCTCAATCCCAAAGCAGAAGAAAGCGACCTAAAATTAGTTTTTGAGAGATTAATTTCAAAGAGTGGATTGCCAGATAATGTCAAAGTCAATATAACGATTGATGATAACGCAAAAAAGATTGAAGTAGACTCTTACTACCTTAACCGGATTTTATACAATCTGGTCACTAATTCTGTCCAAGCAATGCCTAACGGAGGTAACCTAACTATTCAGGCATACAGGAAAGCAAACGAGACAGTCATAACTGTCAAGGACACCGGTGTTGGCATCCCTCAAGAAGTGCAAAGTAAAATGTTTGCCGTTATGTTTACAACCAAATCTAAGGGTCAAGGCTTCGGTTTGCCAGTTGTTAAGCGTATGACTGAATCGCTTGGCGGCACAGTAACTTTTGAAAGCCAAGAGGGAAAGGGCACGACTTTCATTATACGTTTGCCGCCCCCAAAAAGCTAAACGTTAAATGACCTACAAATCAAAAAATTATTCCATTTGCAAGCCTCATCAGCACCAGCAAATATCAAAATAAATAAGGTTAACACCTTTTTAAGTGAGGTAATCTCAATTTTATTAGGGTTTTTTTTAAGCGTGAAGAAGCAATTTTAGTTTTAAAAGAACTTTTTGAAAAATGCACATCATTAGATGGGCAATGGTTGTCTTTAATGCCTCCTGACGCCGCTTCTTTAATGAGTGGTGGCTACCAAATTCTAATTAAAACAGCCCTTGATGAAATAACAAGAAACTGCATGCAAGACGTATTATCAAAGTATCATCTTACCATCAAAATCAAAGAACCAGATACATTCATAATATACAAGCCTCGACAAGAAACAAAACTCTCAGAACATCCATAGGTTTTCCCCTTTCCATAGGGCCTTCAAATTGATTGTTCAGAATCCAAGGTTACAGTCGAACAGTTCGAAAAACCAAAAAGCCTCAGTTTAACTTTCACTGGTCTCTCCATAGCACCAAACTGTTGTTTTAGCAGCTAATTCTTAAACCTAAAAAGCGTAACTATAGAAAAGCGCCTTGCCGCCAGTTTCAATTAGTTGTTTACCCACAGCTAAGCCGAGCCTTAATCATCTAAATTCAAAAAAAAATAATCGTAAAGAATGACTGACTCAGCAACTTTCATAGATGTTACAGCATCAAAAAAAAGAAAGTTACACTATCAGATATTCTCTTTTTGCAGAGCATTTATTGCAACAAAACGGTGGCGCACTATCAGTCCTATTTGCGGTTTTGAATTCAACAGCGCAGTCATAGCAAATCGAGTAATTAGGTTCTATATAACCAAACATACAGTATATCAACTCCTAAAAATAATTTAGCAAAAAAATCTCTTGTAAGCTCATTTGAATATCATTTTGATCCTATAAAAAACCAGACAATGACAAATACGTTAGTAACTGGGTAAATTAGGCATTTGAGGAACTGTAAAATCCAAGTTACTCCGGATGTTATGGGTGTTTTCATCTATTAAAAGCGTTAAAGAGCTTGTTATACCGGATACTTGCTTTATTTGAAATCTAGTAATGTTCTTCAGGTCCTCTATAGATGAAGCATTGATTTTTACAAAGAAGTCATAGACCCCATGTAGGGTATGGGCTTCTTCTACGCCGTCGATCAATTTTAGTTTTTGTAAAACGTTATCTTGGGCGTCCAAATTAGTGTTTACTAATACTACTGCAGATACCATTTTTCCAACTCTATATTCAGCACAAAGCTATAAAATATTAGTTAAATCTGTGTTGTTGCATAAATGGACTACAACTTGCAACTGGGTCACAATTGTCTTGGTATACCTGAGGGGTAAGTGTTAAAACAAGTTCTAACCAATAGGAGGAGCGATTGCTTATGCTGATTATTGTGATGAACTTGTTCATATCAAAGTGACTGCTGGGCACAAGCCCTACATTTATTGTGGAGTCTGAGGAAAAAAAGTCAAAGTTTGAGCTCATAATATTGCTTTAAGGCAGCAAGGTCTTTTAGAACACAACATTAGCTCCGTATAATCGATAACTCAACCTTATAGATAATATGATTAATTAAAAGATTTTTGAAAAAATAAGCCTGCTCTTCAGGGTAATTGTAGGTTAGGTGTTAACAAAATTTCTTGAAGGAATTGCCGCATCGTGGGCAATTATAGAGCGCTAAGCAAAAGGCAGCGTTCTCTATTCTTCTGTTCGGTTTTGAGAGTTCTTTTCCACAATTGGGGCATTGGACTGTATAGTTGCACTTTTTTAGTAAAACGATAAGTTGGTTTCCTAAAAGGCTATGTTGCTGCAGCCATGCAACCACAGACAAAAAGGCGCCAGTTAATATCTACCAAATTTGCATTTGAAAAGTTAGGTTAAGCTGACTTGCCAAGTGGTTTTGACCCGAAGGCTTGAAAAATTTTGGAAGAGAGAGGGAGAGAAATGTTTGCCTTCTGATCTACCAGCAGATTAGCCCAACTGTCTCAGCTTAAGCAATGCATACTACACTTGGCTCATAGAAAAAGAAATGTGACTACCCAATGAACCCACAAACCAGTCCTAAACGCGTCATTTGGTGAGCGATTTGGACAATAACCAACTGGTTGTATCTTAAGTTGACAGGCTTTCTAATTTTTGAAGCCACCCTTGCTTTTGCTTTATACTGAGGGGTTCTTTCTTGATTGCCCCTTATGGTCTGCCATGCGATGTTCTCTTAGTTGGTCGGGGTCTTGAAATTCCTTTCCGCAAATAGGGCAGTGAAAACGTTCAAATGACATCTTAACTGCGCGCGCTCCATAGGTCAAAAGTATTCCCGATACAAGCG
>CAWALK010000024.1:0-165968 GCA_963782915.1 uncultured archaeon | reverse complement strand
GCGAAGCCTTCGACTAAAACGTACCCGCCTCGTCGCCGATTTTGAAGTCTGCCCCCTCTTCAAATTTACGGCAACAAAACCCGAATAAAAGCCCATCAACGGAAAGCTGCCGTTTAGGGAGTAACCACCCGATTTAACAGAATCCAAGAGCCCCGTAGTAAAATTAAAAGAGTTCACCATCAACTGCCCAGCAACCCCATCCCCCGTTGTTAAGGCGAGCGCAGTATAGAGGGCACTGTTTATGTGTGCATGATCGATTTTTAGTGCCTGTAGGTAGTATTGTTTTGCTTCCGCTTTTTTGCCCAGCCGTGACAGGTAGAATCCGATTTGGTAGTTTATGTCCGCTTTAGCCTTCTGAGAAATCCTATCTGGATAGGCGGTGAGAAAGTATTTTCGTATTCGAATTTTGTCTTTTGCCCATTCAAGCTCTTTTTTGAATGTTATGTTGTTGCCGTGTACGCGGTATTTTGCCAGGTGCTGAGGCATAAAAAGAAACTCATGATTCGCCGCTAAATCCACCAGAAGGCGGTGGTCGTTGACGTAGTTGAGTTCTGCGTCGAATCTGAGGTTTTTGATGTATTCCGCTTTGAGGATCAGGGTTTGGAAAAGAATGAATTGTTCTTTAAGCAACGGCTGAAAAAGATCCCCGCTCTTGCCTGTTGGGGCGCCCAGGAATTCCGTGAAAAGCTGGCCTGTCTTTTGGCTCCGGCCATCAATTATTTCCCCGTCTGACCAAACCAGTTTAGTGTCCTCTTGTTTTAGGATTTCGAGTTGTTTCTCAAGTTTGTCTTCCATCCAGAGGTCGTCTGAATCTATGAAACAAACGTATTTTCCATGAACTTGGTCTAAGCCGTCGTTTAGGGTCCTTGTTATGCCCATGTTCTTGCTATGGAAAATAGCGTTGACACGTGAGTCTTTCTGCTTGTAGTTCGCTATGATTTTTGGGGAGGTATCGGTGGAGTAGTCATCGGTTATAATGAGTTCAAAGTCCCTGAAGGTTTGGCCTAGGACACTTTCTATGGATTCAGCGATGTATTTTTCGTGATTATAAGAACTCATTACAACACTGACTAAAACCATAACAAAACCACGCGGTATTGAAGCAAACGCTACTAAAACATAGTAATTTATGGCTTGCCTGAATGATATTCTTTTCGGTTACTACTCGCTATCCACCTGATCGTGTTCATTCGGAAATGTTTATGCCCCAAGACTCTTTATCATCACAAACTCGAGGGAAAACCTTTGCACGCGAAGCTAATCGGAAAGAACCTCTACCAAGTCGAACTAGAAACAGGCGGCATCAAAGAACTCATATGCAGCTACATCATCTGCGGAGAAAAACCCTTTCTTGTAGAATCAGGACCAACCAATTCGATTCCCCGACTCCTCGAAGCCTTAGACGAATTAGACATCAAACGTGAAGACATAGAATACATCGCGGTCACCCACGTTCACCTTGACCACGGAGGCGGCGCAGGCACCCTTTTGAAGTATCTTCCCAACGCAAAAGTACTCGTACACCCAAAAGGCGCACCCCACCTAATCAACCCAGACCGACTCTGGCCATCCGCCCAATCAGTACTTGGCACTGTGAGCGAAATCTTTGGCAAACCCGAACCCGTACCACAAGACCGCATAATCCCCATAACCGAGGGCACCTTTGATTTAGGAGAAGGCGGCAAATTGATAGCGCTTGAGACTCCAGGCCACGCCTCCCATAACCTAAGCTACTATGAAACCTTCAACGGCGGAGTTTTCCCTGGTGATGCAGCAGGCACTTATCATCCAGGCTGGGATGTGGTGGTTCCAACAACTCCTCCGCCCTTCTATCTTGAAGCATCGTTGGCTTCGCTGGATAAACTAATCAGCTTGAACCCGACTGTTCTCTATTTTAGCCATTTCGGAAAAGCCTCAGACGGGGTAAAACGGCTCAGAGACTACAAGGAACAATTGAAGCTTTGGGCAAAAATCGCTATAGACGGCGTTAGGAAGAACCAGAGTGTAAAGGAGATTTGCATGGCTATTCTCGAGCAGGATCCAGTGATGCATAGGCTTGCAGGTTACTTTAGTGAGCATTCGGTTTATTCGATTACAGTAATGGAGAATGATATTGCGGGCTTCGTTGACTATGCCCGAAAGGTTGTTGCATCAGAAAGCCCCCTGTGATTTTGGATAATTAGTGTCTATATCAAATGCGTCAGAATATAGACCATTTTCTTATTGATTCACTAAATTAGCGCACGCTTTATTACCAAGCAAGTAACCACTAGTATATTGGTGAACTTTTCACCATGTATCATTTTAGAGATTGTGATTTTTTACCAGTCGACAAACTTATCATTACGTTAGCCCCCACAGGCATGATTCCCACAAAAACCCAAACCCCACATGTACCCATAACCCCCGAGGAAATCGCAGCGGACACCTATGAAGCCTACAAACTCGGCGCCTCCGTAGTACACGTACATGCAAGGGACGAGGAAACAGGGAAACCCACCTGTGACAAAGCCGTCTTCGATAAGATTTTTAAAGAAATCAAACGCAAATGCCCCGACATCATCATATGCGCCACAACCAGCGGCAGAACCGACCCCCAAGTCGAACACCGCGCCGAAGTCTTAGACCTCTACCCCGACATGGCAAGCCTCACTTGCGGGTCACTGAATTTCCCGCAGCACCCAAGCGTAAACCCAATGCACACCATAGAAAAACTTGCAACCCTAATGCAGGAACGCAACATTCTGCCGGAACTGGAAATTTTTGAACCCGGCTTCATCAACACCGCCAAGTACCTCTCCAAAAAAGGCTACCTAAAAAAACCCCTTCACTTCTGCATGCTACTGGGTTCACTGGGCAGTATTCCAGCAGGCATCAACGACCTCACCTACCTCGCTAATTCGTTGCCCTCCGAGTCAAACTGGTCCGCAACAGGCATAGGCAGATTCCAAACTCAAATCAACGCAGCCGCACTTCTCATGGGCGGCCATGTACGCATCGGCATCGAAGACAGCATCTACTATAACTACCCAAAACAGGAGTTGGCGACTAACGCTAAGCTTGTTGAGAGGATAGTTAAAGTTGCAAAGGAATTGGGGCGTGAAATTGCTTCGCCTAAGGAAGCGCGGGAAATTTTGGGTTTGAACTAAATGCAGCTTCAAACTGCCAAGGGCATTATCACTAAAGTAAAGCTTGTAGCTGACTTTAAGGCGATAGGCATCCTTGAAGGCGATACAGTGGCGGTTACGCTTTCTCTCAAAAGCATTGGTTACATAGAGGGGGGCGCAGACACATTCATAGATGCCCTGCTCGAAACCGTCGGCTCGCATGGAACCATAATGATGAACGCTTACACCAACACGTTTCCCGCCTCAGAAATACCCTCACACTACATTTTTGACCCCGCCACAACCGCACCCAACACGGGCATAGCCCCCAAAACGCTGCTCAAACGCAGAGGCGCCATACGAAGCACTCACCCCGTCTGCTCAGTCGTTGCCATCGGAGAAAACGCCAAATACCTAACCCAAACGCACAACGAAAAAGCCCAGACCATATCTACCCTACACTCTTCTTGCGCAATTAAACGGAAAATACCTCTCTATTGGCACAGGCAACAATTTAGTCGCTATCCGCCACGAAGCCCAGTACCACGCAGGCATCCCGAGGTTTCTGCGCCACGGCGTGCAATACAGGAACTCCAGAGGCGAAATTGGCGTGTTCGTGTTTGAGCATCCGCCCTGCGAGAAGAAACTGCCCAGTCTCGTCCCCGAACTCGACCGCCGAGGAATACTTAGGCATGGACGAATCGGTCAAGCCAATGCAAACCTGACGTTTGCTTACGATTTTATTAGCAATGAATCTGAACTGCTTAGAGGTAACCCTGCGCTTAACCAGTGTGGGGATATTTTGTGTTTGCAGTGCCGGGAAATCGAGCGTAGAATGGATCTCTGGGGTAGCATTTCTGAGCCAAGGTTTTTCCAAAGAAGCAGATTAATGCGTAAAGTATTGCAGTTTCGAAATTACCTTGTAATTTTGAAAAGGTATAACCGTGTTGTTGTTCAGGACAAAAACTCGGGGATTCACTTTTACTTAGATAGCGCCTTTCAGGTTTTAGCGAAGAAACTAACAAAAATCTTAAGATGACTGACCTGCATTACAAGAAAAACTACATTATTTTAGAAGCAGGGCTGAAGTTGCGATAGCAATAAAAATCATAAACATTTAACTAACCGCAGTTTCTTTTTTGTGCAAGGTGAAAAGGTTTTGGGAGAAAACGAAAGTAGAGCCCCTCCTGAGCGGGTTCCGTTAGAGAAAGTTAACGATTACATGTGGCAGATTCCTAAGTATAAGCCTGGTATGCAGGTTCCAGGGATGGTTTTTGCTGATCAAGCGTTGTTGGAGAAGATGGAGACTGACCGCACGCTTTGGCAATGCAGCAATGTTGCGCAACTTCCGGGAATTTACAAGTATGCGATTACGTTGCCGGATGGCCATGAAGGCTACGGTTTTCCCATCGGCGGCGTCGCAGCAACCGACTACGAACACGGCGTCATTAGCCCCGGCGGCGTCGGCTACGACATAAACTGCGGAGTCCGACTCCTATCCACCACCTTAACAGACAAGGATATCCGACCCAAACTTGGACCCTTAGCCGAAGCCATATTCCGCAACGTGCCCTCTGGATTGGGCAGCCGCAGAAAAGACCTGACCATATCCAACCGCGAATTAGACACCCTAGCAGTCGAAGGAGTCCAATACCTCATCGACCGCGGATTAGGCTGGGCACAAGACGCAAAACACTGCGAAGAAAACGGCCACATGAAAAACGCCAACCCCGACAAAGTCAGCCAAACAGCCAAAAGCAGAGGCTTAACACAAATCGGCACCTTAGGCAGCGGCAACCACTTCCTAGAAATCCAAAAAGTAGACAAAATCTTCAACCCCAAAACAGCCAAAGCCTTCGGATTAACCCATGAAGGACAAGTCACCGTAATGATCCACTGCGGCAGCCGCGGATACGGCCACCAAGTCTGCAGCGACTACCTCCGAGTCATGGAGCACGCGGTAGAAAAATACCACATCAGCTTACCTGACCGTGAACTATCCTGTGCACCCGGCAACAGCCAAGAAGCTAAAGACTACATCGAAGCCATGGCATGCGCCGTCAACTACGCCTTCTGCAATCGGCAGGCGATTATGCATTGGGTGCGCCAGAGCTTCCAGCAAGTCTACGGCCAAGACCCCGAAAAATTCGGGTTAAACCTTGTTTACGACGTTGCCCACAACATTGCTAAACTTGAAACCCATGACGTCGGCGATGGCGTACAGAAGAAGGTTTGGGTTCACCGCAAAGGCGCAACCCGAGCATTCCCAGCAGGCCACCCCGACGTGCCAGAGGATTACCGCAGCGAAGGCCAACCAGTCCTCATCCCAGGCAGCATGGGCACCAGCTCATGGGTACTGGTCGGCACCCAGAAAGCCATGGAATTAACCTTTGGCTCCACCGCACATGGCGCAGGACGCATGATGAGCCGCAGCGCAGCGAAACGTCAATTCTGGGGCGGAGACATCAAAACCAGCCTCGAAAAACGCGGCATCTCTGTTCGTGCAGCCAGCGCATCGGTGTTGGCTGAGGAAGCTGATCCAGCGTATAAGAACGTGGATATGGTTGCGGAAGTCAGCCACCAACTCGGCATCGCCACCAAAGTGGCACGGCTTACACCTTTAGCAGTCGTTAAAGGCTAAAGTAAGCCCTAATTTTCTTTTTCCTTTGTTTTCTGGCTTATTTGGGTTTGATTTGGGTAACTATTTTTTAAGGGCATAGCAACGCATACATTAAACATAAGCTTAGCAGGAACCAGCTTTGGGGAAAAACGGCAACAACTTACGGTTAAGATACAGTGGATTAATCGTTTTCACGACGCAGCTGCTAGGCGTAATTACAGGCCTCATCTTCACACTCCTGCTTACCCGAAGTATGACGGCGGATGAATTTGGCATCTGGACTAACATCTTCGACTATACACCCTACTTCATCCTAGTCAGCGGTATCCTGCCGTTTTGGGTTACACGCTTCACCGCAAGAGACAAAGAAAGCGCTATAGTAACGGGGTCAGTTAGCCAACTCTTCATCGGATTAATAGCTACGTTGGCTTATTTGCCAGTTATCTATTTTATTTCTAACGCCATAGGAACCACCCAGTACCTGCCCATCTATCTTCTCGCAGGCTTCAACGTCCTAACAATCTATCTCATCAGCATCTTTGAAGCCGCCTTAACCGCTACTAAACCGCACGCCACAGGCTATGGATTCATCATCCAAGAAATCGTCAAAGTCGTCGTCGCCTTAGTGCTCATTTTAGGGTTTCAAACAAGTATTCCTCGGAGCCATACTCGCATTAGTCATTGCGCCTGCAGCCCAAACAGTCTACTACACTTACCTGCTGCGCCGCTACTTCAAAGAACACATCAATTGGAGCTACCTTAAGCAGTGGCTCAAAAGCTCCCCAGTACTGCTCTACAACGTCGCTGGCGTACAACTGCTCTCTTTCGTCTTCATCCTGCTCTACCTGTATGGGGGAACGGAAGCAAGAGCCTACTACCAAGCAGCATTGAGCTTCACAACAATCGTCGGATATGCATCCTCCTTGGCGGTTTCCTTGTATCCTAAACTGTTATCGAATGCATGCTCAAAAGAAGAAGTCGGTTTATCACTAAAAACTGTCCTGATGCTGGCGATTCCATTGGCTACGTTAACGATGGTTATGGCAGTTGCATTCCTAACCGTTCTAAACGTCATCTATACTCCCGCTTGGCCAGTGCTGATAATCTTAACAGTTGACACCCTCATAGTGATGCTAACCACGTTTTACACGGCTGTCATAATGGGTTCTGAAGCTTTTGATGCAGCAGGCCAAATCCGCCTAAAAGACTTAGTTAAAAGCAAGGTCTTCAAGTTATTCAGCATCCCCTACCTCCAAGCCGCCATCGCCCTGCCAGTCACATACTTTGTGCTCACTGAGCTTCCAGTTGATGGGCCCGTAATAACAGCCGTTGCGGTTGTAGCTGTTTTGATTTTGGTGCATTTGGGCACCTTCATGGGTTTGGCTTTCGTGACAAGGCGTATCATTCATGTTCCGATTGCTTGGAAAAGTTTAGCCAAATACATCTTCGCTGCCCTAATCATGGGTTTAGTGCTCTATTTTGTCCCAGCAACATCAACGCTTCTGGCAACGATAGCAAAAACCGTCGCTGGCTTCGCATTGTACTGCGTCATAGTGTTAGTTATTGATGAAACGGCTAGGGAACTCATCGGGTTAGTTTGGAAAGAAATTATGGGTTCACTAAAACAGTTAACGCATAGAAATTCAGGCAAAAACCAAGGTTTGGCTACTGAAAATTAATATTGCCAAAAAACCCATGAAGATACAGTCTCAGTTCTAGGTGAAAGGTTTGAAGGATGAATGTGGAATCTGCGGCAGAGTTATGCGAACCACTTACATGAAGCAGTGCCAACGCTGCAAAAAACTGTATTGCCGCGACTGCATGACCCCCGACGTAGCCACAGGCGACCCATGGCGATGCTGTGCCTTCACTGCGCCAGACGCATCGTCTCACCAAAAACCAGTTTCCCCATACGTCGGCTTGGAAGGGCACCTTAAATTCCGCGCAGCCTTCACCGACCTCGTCACCCTCAAATTTGCCCGCATCGACGGCTTAATCGGCACCAACCTCCCAATGGCAGCTTACCGAGACCCCCTCTGGTGGAGCAACTCATCCTCAAGCATACATGCAAAAGCATGGCTGAATGCAGGCTGGGAAGTCCAAGACGTCAACTTTAAAGAAGGCACCGTCACATTCAAGAAAGTCCGTAAACTGCCAAGGCAGCCCAAAAAGAAAAAACTCGAAATCACCCAACCTTTCACACCTGTACCCGTGCGTCCATTGCGGTCCAAAGTGCCCTCTAACACCAAAGCATCAAAACTCTATGCACGGATTTTAAATTTGGAGCGTCAACGAAACGCTCAGCAACCAATCAGAGGCTTAAAGGGACGACCTCAAAATCGAAGTCGCTTGACAAAGAATAAACCACAATAACCCCCAAGTCCTCTATGATGCAGGATATCCTTTGCCAGAGCGCACAGTTAACCTAAAAATCGAAGAAGCATACGCCAAACTCAAAACCACACTAGCCCAAAAGGGCGCTACAGTCGCTTCAGAGATGGAGCCGACTGGACTTGTGGTTAAGCAGGGTTCGCTTTGGGGAATATCACCCATAACAGCCAAAAAGACCATCAACATAACCCTCGAAGCGGCTGAAGAAAAAACAAACATTAAATTTTCGTCCAAGTTGGCTTCTGACTGGAAAAACATCACCATCATCGGCTGCGTCTTAGCCCTTGTCCTCACAGCGATCTGCGTGTGGATGGCTGCAGATTTAAGTGCATTCATGGTTGACGGCAACCCCCGCTTCTGGAGTTGGATAATCACCACTGGAGATACGGTCAAGTTTTCGGCTGGAGAAACCTTTGTGAATTTAGCGTTGGGTTTAGCCGTGTTTCTTTCTGTTGTTATAGCCTTGGAGATTGGGATTTACTTTAATGCCAAAGCCAAAATAGAGTTATTCACTGAAGAAATCCTAAAAGGGCTAATTTAGTTGATTTGTTTGCCGCAATTCACACAGTAAGCCGCTTGCGCTTTGTTGCCCGAGCCGCAGTAGATACAGAATTTGTTAGCTTCAGTTGGTGAGGCTGCTTCTTGTGTGGGTGGCGGTGGCAGAGATTCAGATTCAGGTGTGCTGTGGGTTTTAGGTTTTCTAGCAGACATAATCGCTAACGCGATTGAAACAACAATAGCGAAGATGATAAGTACGAATAGCAGGGGGTTTTGGAAAATAAGATTAAATGATAATTCCAGCGGTGGCTGTGTTGTTGGGTCTGCAACATCAAGCGTCGGAGCAACCGACGGCGCAGATGATGTTAAAGGTGCATTGGTTGCGGTCGGTTCAGCAGTTGGAACAATCACTATGTCAGGAACATATTGGTCCCTTTCATCAATATCATAAATCGACGCACTCTGGCCCTTGAATTCATCTGGCAACTGCCCAATCTTGAAGCCGTTGCCAGTAGTCTCACAGTAATAGAATGTTCTATTCGAGTCTTGAGGATGCTCCCAGTAGGTGCCATAGAGGTTGTTGCCTAATATGCCCACGGCGTAATGGTTTGGTGGGTTAATGTAGACTGTCCCATAACCCATGATTATTGTGATAGTTGCAAAGAGTATGGCTGTGTCTTCGCAGTCTCCGCCGTCATCGACCAAGGTTTCTATGGGGAATCTTGGGTATTCGTTGTATCCTTCGGTAACGTTGTCTGAGGTGTATTGTAGGCTTTGTACGAAGGCTAAGACGAAGCTTACTTTATCGTAGGAGTTGTAGCCCTGGTTGGTTGCGGTTTGGTTTAGTTTGTTAGCTAAAGTGATCATGTAGTAGTCTTGGGTTGTTGTGAGGTAACCGTAGCCGCCTGGTCCATCGTGTGTGCGAGTGGATACTGGCACTGACTTGTAGGCTTGGTAGAGTGCGTTGGGTATGCTTAGGTTCCAGTTCCAGTGTTTTCCTTCGTAGTCCCAACTGAAGCTTTTTTCGATGTAGTCAGTGCTTTGGGCGGTTACTGGATGGATGGCGAAAAGGGGTGTGGTTATGATTAGGGCTAATGAGATGATGATTAAGATTTTTTGTTGCCTATGTTTGAGCTGAGGCATAACCAATGACCATTCGGTAACGTACTGATTGGCGGTCTTATGTTTAAAAGTTCTCCCAAATTACATCTTTTTTACTACCGCACGGTTGAACCAAGTTGCCAAGCTATAAACTGATATTGCCAAAAGCGCCACCAGTACAAACACGCCAACATAAGAAAACCCATTACGCGATAACGACAGCAGCGCCACTGGAACAGGCAACAACAAAACATACATGAAAACAACCAAACCCAACCTGTTCCCCACACTCTCCTTCTTCACAAATCCCCTGCCAAAGAAATCTCCCGCTAACCTGCCAAAGCCGCCTGTGCATGCTTTGCATTTATAGCAACTACTGCACCCAAACCTGCGTAGAATACCATAAACCATGAAAACCAAAAAGAGAAGGTACCCCCAACCGTAGAGTTGATTGTAAAATAACGCGCATGCTGAAGCTAGAAAAATCCATGCGAGAAGCCCAAGGTTACCTAAAACAAGAAAACGGCGTTTGAATTCTAGTTTCTCTTCGCCCAAACCTTCCCCTCAGCTTACCAAATACGGCTATGGAGATTTATAGGCGAATTGGTTTGTTAGCGCTTCAAAAATAGAAGACTGATAAAATGGATTTTTAGTTATTTTTGTTGTTTTATAATGCCATAGCTCTGCTTCTTCCAGGCATCACGGAACTTATTATAGTAATCAATGGGCTGGAAAACCGGTGCATAAGTTAGTTCCCATTCTAATTCGCATTTGCAGACAGCGTAAGCTTTTTTGTTTTTGGTGTCTGCGTAGATTCTCAGGAGTTCTTTGCGGCATTTTGGGCAGTAGTAGGGTCCGTTTACCATTTGTTTGGCGTCTTTGGTGAGTATTTTCATTCGGCTGCCAGCGACTTTATGGAGGTCTTTTTTTGGTTCTACTGGTTTCTCTGCTTTGGGTTCTTTGGTAGCTTTGGCGGGTGCTTTGTCTGAACTCATTCAAATCAAAGAAGCATGGTTCGAGACAAAGATATACTCTTCCATTCAAGATTGGAATATCCACCATCTGACAGTTTGAATTCGAAAGTTTAAAAACCCATGTTTCCTATGTTGAATTGGTGATTTTTTGTTTGCAAAACTCAACAGAGTACGCTCTAAAGCGGGAATGCAAGAAAAAAACAAAACATTGCTCCTAAAATTTTTAGGTTCCCTTGACACCGAAGCAAATCGGCCCAAAGGCTTCTTGGTTTTGGATAATTTGGGTGACCCGCAGGAAATGATTGTGTTAACGCTTTGGGAAACCAAAGAGCAAATGACCCAATTCTACAATCCAACCAACCCGGCACTCTCCGTATTCGTCAAAGGCACCCAGGAATTCATGGAACAGCCACCACAGCGAAGCGACTACGAAGTAGTAGAATACAAAATGCAGCCAACCGCCGAATCTCCAAGATAACCCTAAATGTGGCGTCCAGATAACCTTAAATTTCTCAGAGGATATGGACTATTCCAGCGCGGCCGTCGTCTAGTCTGGTTTAGGACTTTAGCCTTCCAAGACCAAAAGAATTTTGACCCACAGAAATACAAACAATACCTCTTCTCAAAGTATTCCCATGTCTATGCAGAGATTCAATTCAACTATCTTCTAAAGTACAGCCAATGTTATGATAACCCAACAGAACTTCTTGCTATACCTACTACCATACGCAGTAATGTTTTGAAATCAATGATAACCCTCTCCAAATACTTGGGAAACTATGAAGTGTACAAATCAGCCATAAAGAATCATGGAATAAAATGGGCAAACAACAATGACAGCCTAACCGCCTTTGTAAGATTATTAAATGGCAACAATCTAAAGGGCTTACCAGAATGGTATCAGCAAGCCTCTGCAATCTTTAACGATAATGAAAGGCTATACCTAAGATTTCTTGCCCTGAAGTGGAGTGCGTAAAACAGAAGCAAAGATGGCATTTGATAAAATCAGAGAGATGGCAAAAGCTGGTAAACTTGAGGAGTACTATAATACTGAAACTTTGATGCTTGAGCATTTCAGATATAAGCAGTATCTTCGTGGTACCAAGAACCTCTATGTTTCAGCTATGCCTTATGAGTTAATCCAGCAGATAGCAAACACAGAAGGTACAATTAGTTTAGCTTCAATACGCAAGAAGCTGATTAGAAACAAGTTGCCTCAAAGATTCAAAGAGCTAAGGCAATTCTATGCTACCAATATGCGCAAGTTAGGGCTAATGCAAGAACTAATCTCATTACTTCAAGGGAGGGTTGAGAGGACAGTCTTCACGCAATTTTACCTCAAGGAGAATCCAAAGGAGCTAGCACATAACACAATATTATTGCTTACAGACTTTGAGAATTTACTTACAGAGCATAAACTTGTGACCCATTGTAATTGATGTCCTCATATTTTATATCCAAGTTTTCTTGTACCAGTCTGCTTGGAGGGTCAAGAACGAAAAAGTATCTAGAAGGATACTGTGACGTAAGACCTAAGTTAGCACTTAAAAGGTTAAAGCCAAAAGATTACATTCAATGAACTCTCCCCGCATCCAAATGGTAGTTCTAACACTTACCTTTTAAGAAAAATACGCTATGTTGAAAGTTATGGTAAAAAAATTCTTTACTGCGTGCTTACTTGAATTCAGGTTACTTTCTTCCGTATTGAAACACTTTTCAGATGGAGCATGAGAAAATGGTTAATATAAAATCTCCAGTTAGGGTTAAAGACCTTGAGGGTAAAGTTGGATTAGCATTCAAAGCATTACTTGGCATTGAAGGCTCAAAGAAGGAACTTTATGATAATGATAAGATGCTTGTGATTAATTTAGAGAAGGGTGAATGTGTTGCTTTTATGGATAGTGCGAACTGTATTTGGGAGCTTTCAAGAAGTATCAAGGGACGTTACAGCTTGAGGAAACTAAAAAAGGATTGGCAAAATGATACTACAAGGAAGAGACTCTAAGATAGTATTCTGTAGGCACTATCTTTACCTAACAACACACAGTAAGTGTTCCATTTTCAAGTATCTTATTGCTATAATGTGCTTCTTTGTAAATTGCTCTACAATTTCTGCATTTATATAGTTCAGCAATAAAGACTGAATTCTCAAGTTTTCTTATAGGCTTGCGTAGCTTCCTTCCACATTTACAACAAATTAGCAAAAAGCTAGACACTCAACCGCTTGGTATAACCATACTATATTGCTAGTAATATATGAAAATTTGTTGTCTCACTTAGTAATCACAAACTTGTCATTGTTATGAAAGCACTATATTGTTAACTCCCTGAAAGTACACACAAAAGATTAAACAAATAGGTATCTATAAAGGATGATAGTTTTCCAAAAGACCCCTATTATAGGAACCAGATAATCAAATTATTTGCTAAGTAATCTATCAATTACCGATTGAATGAAAAACAAAGCTATTCATTGTGCACGGCAGAGAAGAATCTCCTGCAATTTTACTTCAAAAGCATCTAACGGATAAAGGTATCAACGCAGAGATGTTTGAGGATTTTAAGCGCAGAATAAAAGGTAATACCACTGTCATTGAAGAGCTGATGAAAATAAAAGAAGAAATAAGTTATGATTAAGTATTTTTTTAATGTATACTCCCAGAATAAGAACATGCGCTATTTTTTTCCCATGACCTTCAAAGAACAGAATTAGCAGATAAATGGTTGAAAAAGCTGTAATGGTAAAAAAACACAAGACTTCCATAAATATAGTTGGGATTTGAAATTGCTCCATACATACCTAAAATGAAACTAATTAAGATAAACACTAAACGCCTTAACCATTTATTGGTATTGAGAGCGTTGGTCAATTTAGCCTTCGTATCCATCTTTACCCTTCAATTGAGGATATGCGCATTGCCTTTTAGTTTTTGCTTTCAATAGTGAATATGTATCATATATCTTCTTTCTTTTTTATAGAATGTATATTTCAAAACTGTTCCGTACAGAAGTAATAGTTATAGTATATTCACTCATTATGCCCTAAAATTAAGCATATAACCCCTAAAGAACAGTTCTGGAGCGTTCTTTATATCCAAAGTTGACCACACTGTAGAGCTCCAAGTAAAAGGAAATCTTAGTATGAAGATTAAATGCATACACTCAGAATGCAAAGTTTGTGGTAAAGTTTCCTTAATACACTTGTTCTTCAGGTCCAATGGTGAGCTATCTTATCAGGCACGGCACTATTTACAGGAAGAATGCAGCTAGAGTTTGAATACCATCCGCTAAGCACAGATTCTCTGAAAGATTTATTAAAAACACAATCTATCTCTCTACAACTAAAACAATGATTCAAGTTCACAAAGATAATTACCTAGTAAAACCTGAAAATAGCCTTAATCAGCAAAATGCATGCGGCCGTCGTCTAGTCTGGTTTAGGACTTTAGCCTTCCAAGCTAATGATCCCGGGTTCGAATCCCGGCGACCGCACCAAACTCTTCTCACACCAAAACCTAACTATAATATTGTGGCGCTAGTTTCATGGTCTTAAAAAAGGGTAAGTCATGGGAAAACATGATTTTTGCGTTAAATTTTTTCTGTAGAGCCCTAATTTTTTCGATGGATGCTCTGAAGGAAACGCTGTCATATACTATTCCTGACATTTTTGTTGGTGGACCGTAGTTTTCTTGGGTGTAGAGGGCGTCTGCGGGAAAAATTAGGGTGCCCTCCTTTTCGAGGTGTACTATTAAGCCCAGAATGCCAGGGGTGTGACCTGGCAACGAGATAAGTTGGATATCATCCGTTAGGTTATAGTCGTCGTTTACTAAATTGAGTTTGTCAGTGGGAATGTCAAGATCAGCCTTGACATATGCTTCGTGATCGTTTGGGTTGGGGCTTGAGTCCACTAGTTGTTTTGCGTATTCATAGTCTTTTTTGTGCACGTAGAGGTTTGTGTGTCTGAATAAGTGGGTGTTTCCTGCGTGGTCTAGATGCAAATGGGAAAGAATCACTGTTTTTATCTCTTCAGGAGTGGTATTTGCTAACTCAAGTTGTTTTGCCAAAAGCTGATTGTCATTATAGTAATATGGAAAAATCGATTTTAATCCCGGTGGGCCAATACCCATTCATTGCTTCTGGATGGCAGCCGGTATCATAGAGGATTTTTCCTTCCGGTCGGTCGATAAGAACGCAATATGCTGGTATTTTGATCCATTTTATAGGCGGTGTCTTGTTTTCAAGCGTACCAACGACAGACATTGCCACTATCCAGTTAGCGTCACCCTCAAGCCAACCATTGTCTAAAATATACAGCCTCAAAATAACATCACCGCAGCTCTAAGTATTAGATGGGGGTTTTCATATTTATTTCGCAAAATCTATAGATTTGCTAACTACACCTTTGGATTCATATGACAGAAGTGCTTTCTGCGAAGCAATAAACAGGTTTCTACAAAACAGGCGCCCAAGCTAAGCCCGATGAAAGAAGAGTAAGGGCACTCCTGCCATTATCTACTTCATAAAAAACAAGACCACGAGTTCGCGCTATTCAATATTCTTCTTTAACTCTAAATTTTTATTTGAAGCTTAACTGTTGTACCCCTCAGCAAGTCTAAGCCAAGTGACGCGATTTTTCCACCCGCCGCCCACAAAATAAGCAGCCAAAAGGAAACACCATAACTGATGCTGAGAATTTCCCCGGGTAAGGTTATTCCGGCCAGCGAAATGTAGCTTAACCCGAATGGAGCAGCCACTTGACCAGTTAACAGCAGCATAATTTCGATAACAGCGACAACTATGACTGCGATTCCAACCGCCAACAAGACATATCCTGCGTACATTTCGTCTCGGGATCGTTTGAATCCCACAAATGTTTGCTCTTTGCGCATGCGGCTTGCAAGCCAAATCATTACTCCAGTAACTATCAGCACTGCCACTATGGAAAAGAAAGTAACGATATAGTAGGCAGCTGCAGCGTTATCCATGGATACTCAAGCCTTTTTATGCTGTTTTTTGTTCGAAGGGTTTTGTGAAGGTTTCTTTTACTTCAACTTTGATTTCTTTTACCATGTTTACGCCGACTTGCGCGATTTTTCCGCCTGCCAACAGGATGAAGCCGTTTAGGATGAACCAGAACAGCAAGTTCGGTAGCTGGCTTAGTTGTGCTCCTTCGATTACGGTTATGTTTGCATCTTGGATTGGCAGGGAAATGTCGGATAGGTTGATGAGTTGTGGTGGCGCAGTGTGGCCTGTGTAGACATCCATCATCTCGTAGACTGAGAAGAACAATAGTACAACTCCTAGTGCTAATAGAATATAGCCAATAATTTTATCATTCTTAACCATGCAAATCCTCTTAATGCACATAGCGAGCGCATATATGCTTTTCCAAACCAAAAGCATGGTTGAAGCCTTTTTTGGTAAGGTATGGATAAATTTTAAAACCAACGATGACTTGTAGTGGGCGGGTATCCGCTTGGCAAGACCAATCATAGTAACCTCAGTCTATTTGATTATAGCTTGGACGCTAATGGTTAGCTACCAAATCTTCACCCAAACCGCATTAGCTTCTGTAGCAGTTGGGTTGAGTGGTTCAGTTCCGCTGGTAGCTTCATGGCTACGATCCAGCGCAGATTTAGCGGTGTTCATCTGCGGATTCGCATGGATGTTTGTGTTATCAGCTATGGTTTCGACGCTTATGTTTGGGAGGGAACGCCGATTATCCATTCAATTCTTAGTCAGTTTAGTTTTGACTTTGGCGGGCTCCACTTTGCTGGGTATGCTCGGTTATGCCGGCTTGGACCTATCAGACCCCAACATGTTTTCAGGCCCATTCACATGGCTATTTGGCAACGCCTTCTTCGCCAGCTTCTACTTGGCTTTACCCTTCATTTTCATGCTTGCACTCGACATACGCACATTACAAAAACGCAAAAAGTAGCCACACAGCGCTGTGGTGAGCGAAAAGGTGAAAAGCTACGCACGATAATAATCATAAGGTGACTCTTAATGAGTGAACAAGCAAACATGGCTACTATACAACTAAACGGCGATAAACAAAACTTCATTATCGATAAAAAAGACTTCAAAACAGGCAGCAGAGGCTACTTCGGAACAGGCAAAATGGTTGCAGGCGGCAAAAAATACCAAATTAGCATCCAAGTAGTAGAAATCGGCTCAAAGCCTAAACCGGAAGAAGAAAAGAAAAAATAATTAGCTTTTCTTAATTTTTTATCATGCCTTTTATGGCACGATTGTTGCATTGACTATTATTACGTCTTTTTGTGGTTTATCGTTTCGGTTTGTTGAGACAGCTGCTATTTTGTCGACAACATCCATGCCAGCGACAACTTTGCCGAATTGTGGGTGCTTTGAGTCTAAGAAGTTGTTGTTGACTAGGTTGATGAAGAATTGGCTGCTTCCTGAGTTTGGGCCAGCATTTGCCATTGCTATGGTGCCTCTGTCGTTGCGGTTTTTGCGTGTGAATTCGTCTTTGATGTCAGGGATTGATGGGTCGCCGTATCCGGTTCCGGTTGGGTCTCCGCCTTGAATCATGAATCCTTTGATGATTCTGTGGAAGATTGTACCGTTAAAGGTTCCCTTTTGAACCAAGTTTTTGAAGTTGGCGGTTGTTATTGGCATGTCGTTTCGTAGTTGGATGGTTATGCCGCCCATTGATGTGGTCAATAGGACTTTTGTTCCGTTAGTATATTCATCTGCAGCCGGTGTGGCTGAGGGTTGAGTGGTTTTTTTTTCTGCCATAATTATTGCCCAAATAACCAATTAGAATATGGGCATTTATGCCTATTGCCAGAGAGTGAAATTAAAGAAAAGTTAGAAGCTAAAATTAGCTTCTTAAAGTACGATTGTTGCGTGTAGGATTGTGACTGGATTTACTGGAATGCTAATTTCATTTTTCATATTCGGGTTCTGCGTTGCTGGTGCATTAGCGATTGCATCCACTACGTCTTGGCCCGAGATTACATTGCCAAACACTGTGTATGTTTGGTCAAAGCTCGGTGCAAATTTCAATCCGTTATCTTCCACGTTTATGAAGAATCCGCTTGATGCAGAGTTAGGATTATTGGTTTTTGCCATTGCTATTGTATAGTTAGTGTTTCGGTTGTTGGTGCCTATTTCATCGTTTATAGTTGCGACGCCGTTGACTTGTCCGCCTTGAATCATAAAGCCAGCGACTGTTCGATGGAAGGTTGTGCCATCATATTTGCCTGCTTTAACCAGGTTTATGAAGTTCGTTGATGTGATTGGTTTGTCAGTTCTTAAATCGACGGTTATGTTGCCTGCAGTTGTTTGCAGCAAAACTTTGGTTGGTTGAACTGTTAATGGTTCAGGATGTTGGCTTAATTGCCCAGATAATGCTAAAGCGCCAAAAACGATGATTACTACTGCAACTACGGCTAATGCAATCCACATGGACTTGTTAGAGTTCTGTTTTATTGGCTTCTTTGAGTGCATGGTTGGTTTTCGGTTTCGATTTTTGGGAGCCATAGCCTCATAGTTCATCGGCTCTTCATATAAGATTTTTGTAAACTTTGCTTTTTGGGCCTTTAGTTGTTCTTTGGCTGGAAAGTCGTATGGAATTGCTTATTTTAGTGATGCTTCTGGATGACTGAGCTTTTGTTGCTCTGTGGACCTACCCCCTCCCTTATTTATAGAATGACAGTTGCAGTGTACACCGTTAAAGTAACGTGCATTCTTTGATTGAGCTTTGTGTTTACTCAACAGTTGTGGGTGATGGTTTGTTGAAAGTGTACATTTGTAGCAGTCTTGTCTGTAATCCTGAGCGGAAGTAATTAGGGCGGTTGAAGAGATTTCAACACCAAGCCCCAAAAAGCCTATGGCAAATAATTACGTTCTCTCTTAGTGGGTTCTTCCCATTTAGCACTCACTATAGGTGAGTAAAGGCTTAATAATTCGGGCTGCAAACTTTATAGTTACAACATAAGGAGAGAGAAAAAAAATGAATATTAAGGGAAAAGAGTCAATTTTAATCGCAACTTTTCTACTATTGACTATCGCTACAACACTCGTTACAGTAGCCCCAACTAACGCACAAACCTCAGGCCAAATGGCATCATTTGCATACCTTATTGTGGAACCTAACCCAGTCGGTGTAGGCCAAACCACCTACATCGCTATGATGATCGACGTACCACTACCTAGCGCATCAGAAGCCAACGACATCAGAAGACATGACTACCAATTAGTCATCACAGCACCCGACGGCACCAAAGAAACAAAAACATGGGCTAGAATTGCAGACACAACAGGTGTCCAATCAACCTCATACACACCAACCATGACCGGAACATACAACTTTACCTTCACTTACCCCGACCAAAAATACACATGGACCACCGCACAAGGCGGAAGCGCAGCATGGGCAAACGTAACCTTCCTAGGCACCAGTGCAACAGCAACCCTAACCGTCCAACAAGACCCAGTTTCTGCAACACCAGACTCACCACTACCAACTGAATATTGGACAAGACCAATCTTCGGTGAAGACTACAACTGGTACACACTCGGATCACACTGGCTAGGCAGCGGCAGTGCTTACTTAGGAACATTCCAACAAAGCGGCATGAGCCTATGGCAGCAAGGCGGAACCGGCCCAGAAAGCTCACACATTGTGTGGACAACTCCACTTGAAGACGGAGGAGTCGTCGGCGGAATAAACACAGGTATCACCGGCGCAACCTACTATTCAGGCGGTTCTTATGAAGGCAGATTCCAAAACGCACTCATCGTAGGCGGCAGACTCTACTACAAAGCACCTCTAAGCGACGCAGTTAGCACAACAGCAACCGGCGGAGGCGCATATGTATGCAGAGACTTACGCACAGGCGAAATCCTCTGGACAAACAACAACATCAACCCATCATTCGGCGAACTCTACTGCTATGAATCACCAAACCAGCACGGCGTAGTTCCAAACGGCTACCTATGGCAAGCAGTTGGCACCACTTGGGTCGCATGGGACTCACTAACTGGCAATTGGTTATTCAACATCACCGATGTACCCGCAGGAGGCACAGTCGCATACACAAGCCAAGGTGAAATCGTCAAATACATACTCAACTACAACACCACAGCAAAATCAGGTTGGCTAGCACTCTGGAACTGGACAAGTGCAAACGGAGTACCAGTAGGTACAGGCGTACAACTAGGGACCCCAACATCAGGCACTAACTACCTACAGTTCAGACCAGTCGGCAAAGTCATCAACGCAAGCACAGCATACTCATGGAACGTTAGCATTACAGCAGACTTAACAGGCAGTCTAACAACACAAAACCCAACAATACAGTACATACTACCAGGCGACATACTATTCGGTACAACACCAAACATAGCACCAGGTGTCCTATCATTAAGAGGCACAGTTAATCCATACCAAGTATGGACACTAAGCTTAGCAGACAGCAACAAAGGCAGCCTAATCTGGAAGAAATCATTTACCGCACCATCGAGCAACATGACACTCAACCTCGGCCCAATAGACCCAGTAAACCGTGTTTGGACTACAACTACAGCTGAAGATATGCAATATCAAGGCTATAGTTTAGCTGACGGAAGCAGCCTATGGACAACCGACCTAGCTGTACGACCAATGCAATTTTTCAGCAGTGGCTCAGGTGCAGGTCAAAGATGCGTTACTGCATACGGTAACCTCTATACACAAGGTTTCGGTGGAGAAATCTTCTGTATTGACGCAAAGACCGGCAACACACTCTGGAAATTCAACAACACAGACAGCGGCGTCGACACATCTTGGGGCTTAATCCCAACATTCATCGGAGCAATCGCAGACGGCAAAGTCTACGCATTCAACAACGAACACTCACCAAACAGCCCACTATACAAAGGCTACAGCATCTACGCTCTAAACGCAACCACAGGTGAACAAATCTACAAAATGCTCGGCTGGTCAGGACAAACCGGCGGTCAAGGTCTAAGCACACAGATTCTAGGCAGACGGAACACTAGTCTACTACAACTACTACGACAACCAAATCTATGCAGTCGCTAAAGGCCCAAGCCAAACCACAGTGACAGCATCACCGAAAGTTTCAACCTTCGGCGACAAAGTCTTAGTGGAAGGCATGGTCACCGACATATCAGTAGGCACACAACAGACCGAACAAGCAGCAAGATTCCCCAATGGCGTAGCAGCAGTCTCTGACGCAAGCCAAGCCGCATGGATGGAATACCTCTACATGGGTCAACCAGCACCAACAAACGGAACCGGTGTTGAAGTAACCATAAGCGTAGTCGACCCTAACGGCAACTATTACAACGTTGGCACAACCACAAGTGACACAAGCGGCAACTTCAAGCTAGCATTCGCTCCACAAGTACCAGGCGAATACACTATCTTAGCAAGCTTCACTGGCTCCGGCTCATACTATGGTTCAACCGCAGAAACCGCAATAGTAGTTGGAGAAGCAGCAACAACCACACCAACAGCAACACCGACAGCATCAATGGCAGATCAATATTTACTACCTCTAGGATTCGGCATAATCGCTACTATCATCATAGTTGGCGTTGTCTTAGTATTAGTACTAAGAAAAAGACCATAAGGCAATAAATTAAAAATCAATCTTCCCTTCCTTTTTTGTTTTTTAATGATAGCCAATTGAGGCTCAGTGGTTCTGGGTTTTATTTACACCGTTCTTAATCATTTGGTCAATTGCAGTTTTGTTTTACTCTTGATACCCGAAATTTCAGTAATCAAGTTATGACTTGTTAAAAATATGATTTTGGATATTTTGATGCTTTTTGTTTTAGTTAAAATAATGGGAATATCGTAGTTGCAAACGGATGGAAGCAAACCACAAGCAAAACAGATTAAAAACCTGAAATCAAAATAAAATCGGCTAAACGATAACTAAACTGAAACTGGCTATTCGTAGCCTATACCCATGTCTTCCATAAAATCAAGAACTTTCTCGTATTCTCTTAGGTATTTTTTACCTTTTTCTGTAAGTTTAAGAGACTCTTCATTATCAATTAACCCCAAGGCACTTAACTCGGCGATATATTTTTTCATGCGGTCAAAAGGAACTTTAAGTCTCACCTGAACTCGGGTTAGGGTAAATTTTTCTTTTTTTGATTCATCAACAAGTATAGCTAAGAGGTCGCCATAAATTTTCAGTCGGTCCCTTCTTAGCTTCTTCAATTAAACTCCTGCCTCTTTTTCCGATAAAATGCATTGCAAGAAACGAATATGAAGAAAGATAATCCGGATAGTAGGAATACCATTGCTGTCCAGAATACATTATAATCCCAATAAGTAAACCAGAATATCAATAGGAACTGGCTTATTGCAAGTTGAATGTACCCAAATGCGCTCCCCCCAGTTGCAGGGTCACGTTTCTTCAAGTAACTTCTAACTGTATATGACGAAATGAATGCGAGGCAAAGCACATTAAAAACTCGAGTATAAGCACCACTTACCCGATAAGCCGATACTCCGAACTGTGGAATGACAGCGACTATTGCAAAAGATAGTAGCAAAGCAACTATCAATACACTTAATGCGATATTCCACCATATCCTGCTTTTCTGAGCGGGCTTCTTCGAAAAGTAATATGTTAAGGCTAAGAAAGCAAATGCGAATGACCTCAAAGAAAGCTGAAGCCAATTTATAGCATCAAAATAGGGTATGGGTTCAAAAAAACCGATAACCGAAATAATGCCGATAAAATACGTTAAACCGAGAACGCCGAACCCTAATGGTAGACCAAGATACCTATTCTCTCCGGTAACCTGATATGGCTTTATCATGAATTTCAGTAGTATACCGCATAGAACTATTACGGTAACATCTATTGAAATCAGTTCAGTTGCAAGGATAGGGTCCATATGCTTAATTGTGTTTCAATTCACCCTTATTTTAGTTTATGCTATTACGTTCAATTTTTGGTGTTTCCTGATTAAGAATTAAACACGGTTAAAAAAACGACCTTTAGTACTAACAATCGGTGAGCGAGCCTTATTAGCGATTTAATGACACCTATACGAAAGAAAAAAATGGAGAAATACAACATGATTTCGAAAAATTTTGAATTCTCAAAAAAGACGATAACTGCAATCGCAATCCTTCTCGCACTCTCAATGACTATTCCAATGGTGACACTGCAAGCAACAAGTGCACACACACCCATATGGAACATTCCAACCTATGCCTACTTAGAAACTCCAATGAACCCAATAGGCGTTGGTCAAACAGCATACGTTTACATGTGGCTCGATAAAACCATCAGCGGAGCATTGATGAATGGAAACGACATCCGATTCCACAACTTCAATTAACCATGACTGCACCCAACGGTGACGTTACAACCAAAACATGGGATATAGTACAAGACACCACTTCTTCACAAAGCTATACCTTCACACCCGACCAAGTCGGTGTATACAACTTTACCTTTAACTTCCCAGGCCAAACATACACATGGAGCGGTGCATACAACGGCGACTATTACATGCCCAGCAATGCAACCTGCAGCCTAACCGTAACAGAAGAACCAATAGTATCCACCACTGGCGGCACAGCTTTACCCACAGAATACTGGACACGACCCATCTTTGGTGAAAACGACCAATGGTACTCAATTTCATCAAATTGGCTCGGTAGCCCAAATGCAGGCCAAACTAACCAAGGATATGGAAGCTGCTACCCGGGCGATGCCATCGGATCAAAGACTCCCCACGTAATGTGGACCAAGTCAATCCAAGACGGTGGAGTAGTCGGCGGCAACCAAACATCCACAATCGCAGGCGCAACATTCTTTGAGGGTACAGCATACCTCGGCAGATACAAGAACCCAATCATCGTGGCTGGAAAATTATACTACACTGAACCAGTCTCATACATCGGTGCAGTCGCAGGCGCAACAGTCTGCGTAGATTTACGCACTGGCCAAGAAGTCTGGCGTAGAACCGATGTACCAGCGCTATCACATGCTCTTGTATACGATGTCCAGAATCCTAACCAACACGGCACATTCAACCCAATGCTAGTCGCAATCACAGGCGCTTCATTCATGGGAATAACAACTCCAGTAACATGGATGGTATACGATGCTTACACTGGTAATTTCCTATTCAACGCTACCAATGTCCCACCAGGAACAACAGAAGTAGGACCAAACGGCGAATACTTAGTCTACTCATTGAAAAACTACGGTACCACAACCAATCCAAATTGGTACTTAGCCCGATGGAACTCAACAAATCTATGGACTTGGGGAAGTACTCCATCAATCACAACTACAGTTGACGCAAGCACAGCAGCCCGTTATGACTTCAACGTTTCTGTAAAATTCGACGGCATAACAAGTGCAGCTAGCTCAATACTTATCGCATATGATGATGAATTCGCAATCTGCAGAAGCGGTTCCTATCCATCAATAGGTGGAACTAGCTTCTCATGGACATACTATAGAGTCAACCTAAACCCTGACGTAAGCACAGTCGGTACAGTCCAATGGACAAAAACAATAGCTGCACCAAGCGGTAACCAAAGCATCTCTTACAGCGGCTCTGACAAATCAGCAGGTGTATTCGTTGAAAAATCGAAAGAAACAATGAAGTACACAGCCTACAGCATGGCCACAGGCGCTCAACTCTGGACAACAGACGGTAACCAAGACGCACTAAACTTCTATGCAAGCGGCTATAACGCAGGCGGAAACCAAGCAGGCGCAGCATACGCTTATGGTAAACTTTACGTCAGCGGTATGTCTGGCATACTCTACTGCTATGACCTAACAGACGGAAAATTGCTATGGACTTTCGGTAATGGCGGTGAAGGAAACAGCACCTACAGCGGCTTACAGGTACCTGGACACTACCCAGTCTCCACATACGCAATCGGTGACGGAGTAGTCTACCTATCAGTCACAGAACACACAGTAACAACACCAATCTACAAAGCATCAATGTTCTGGGCAGTCAACGCAACAGACGGCTCCCAAGTCTGGGAACTCAGAGGCGTACGCGGCGAAGCACAAAGCCCACCAACAGGCGCAATGGCAGATGGCTACAACAACTTCCTCAACGGCTATGACAACAGAATCTACACAGTCGGCAGAGGACCAAGCCAAACAACCGTTGAAGCACCAACACTATCCTCAACATTCGGAACCACAGTGCTTATCCAAGGCAAAGTAACCGACATAGCAAGCGGCACAACACAAGACGAACAATCAGCACGCTTCCCACAAGGTGTTCCAGTAGCAGCAGACTCAGTCATGACTGAATGGATGGCATACGTATACCAGCAAGCAGCTTGCCCAACAAACTTCACAGGAGTCCAAGTAACACTCAATGTAGTCGATTCTAACGGCAACTACCGCACAATCGGAACAGCAATGACTGACGCCTCAGGCTCTTACAACTTTGTCTATACACCTGACATTGTA
Source organism: uncultured archaeon (assembly GCA_963782915.1). Lineage (GTDB taxonomy): Archaea > Thermoproteota > Bathyarchaeia > Bathyarchaeales > Bathycorpusculaceae > Bathycorpusculum. The sequence goes on along the minus strand of CAWALK010000024.1, from coordinate 140,821 downwards.
GGCAAATACGTACTCTACGCAACATTCGCAGGCACTAACGGCTATTGGGGTTCAACAGCAACAACAGCATTCAACATAGACCCCGCACCAGCAACAGCAACACCACAACCAACACAAGCACAATCAATGGCTGACCTATACTTCCTACCCGCAATCGCAGGACTATTCATAGCTGTCATAATCAGCATCGCATTGACCCTACTTGTGCTAAGAAAACATCCATAAAGGCGAAGACAAAATGAAATTCTCTTCCCTCCCTTTTTTAGTTCCAATATATGCGTTCAGACTGGGGCTGAGTAGGTTCCCGGGAGATGATTTACGATGTTTGCAATCATCGTGATTTATAGTTTGCATTTTTTCTTTTCTCCTAGAAAAAACACGCCCGGGGCCTCAGCAAACCCTAGCGCAATACAATATTTTTCTGAGGATAAACCAGCGCCCGCCTCAGCAATTTGGGGGAGGAATTATATCTGAAACACGACGATAGCAAAGCATCTGAAATAATTCAATTCGAATCTATTGAGATTAAACCGCATGTTATTAGAGTATGTGGTAAGGAGCATCGGTATGGTAGGATTCAGGTTACGGTCGATAAGTCGCTTATTGGTGAAATTGTCGATTTTAAAGTATTAGTGAAACGTGTGAAGGAGACTAAAAATGTTTAGGACCTTTATTATTGGCTAATTACCGAATGATGCTGTTTTCGAAAAAGGAATTGAAAATAAAGGGGCTGAATGGGTTCTGGTTCGGTTCACGTGCTGCCTGCCCAGGAAGTATGTGAGAGAGCTTTTGCATTTGCTCTTTCTCCTTAATTTGGTCCAGAGCCTCAGCAAACCCACAACTTGACGAAAAATATTTTTTTATAACCTTGGTCATTTATTCTTGAAATTTAAGTATTGAATACTACTTTACGTGGTTATTTTTGGTTCTTTGATCGAATCTGCTCTTGGATCAAACAATCGTTATACTCACAATAGGTGAGTGAGGCTTATTAGCGTTTTATCAACCATTGATTAGACTATAAAACGGAGAAAAAAAAGTTATGAAATTGCTAAATAATGAAATATCAAAAAAGACATTTGCTATTGTAGCATTGTTTCTCATGATATCTATGGCTATTCCTTTGACCTCTCTATCGACTGCTAGTGCACACACACCCGCATGGGACATTACTTCGTATGCTTACGTTTCCGCCGCCCCTAATCCAGTGGGTGTCGGTCAAGAAGTATACGTTTTCGTGTGGGTTGACATACCAATAACCGGTGCAGTAGTAACAAATGACATTCGTCGACACGATTACAAGTTAACAATTACAGACCCTGACGGTGTAAACACCACTCAAACTTGGGCTGTTGTTGACGATACTACCGGTGTTCAAGCATATGCATTCACCCCAGACAAAGTCGGCAACTACACTCTAACATTCAATTACCCTGGACAAATACACACATGGCTTCCTTCAAGCCCTAATGCCGTCAACTACACAGGCGACCATTATCTTCCTGCTCAAGCTGTAACAACACTTAAAGTAACAAACGAACAAGTCCCACCAGTCACTAACGGCGCAGCACTTCCAACTGAATACTGGACAAGACCCATAAACGGTCAAAACAGCAACTGGTACATCATTGCCTCTAACTGGTTAAACGCACCCCAAATCCGCTCAGGCGCAACATCCACTGGCGGTGCAGGCTACGGCAGATTCCAAGGCGATGGCGCAGCACCAGAAACTTCACACGTTATGTGGACTAAACCAATTCAGAACGGTGGTGTCGTAGGTGGAGACGCAACCAAAAACGAAGGCGAAGGATACTACACAGGCAGCTCATACAACCCAAGATTCAGCAACGCAATCATCATACAAGGCACACTCTACTATCAAGAACCAAACGGCAACTCTGGTAGCGGAGGAGACTACGTCGCAGTAAACCTACAAACAGGCGAAGAACTCTGGCGCATCGATGCCAGTCAACTAACCGTTGGCGTACCATCATTCGGTTACCTATACGGTTTTGAAGACGGCAACCAACACGGTGTCTTACCTAACGGTCTGCTAATCGCAACATCATCAGTTACTGGCCAAGGCACTGTCTGGAGAGGATACGATGCTCGCACAGGTAAGCTCACAACCTTTAACCTGACCAACGTACCTTCCGGATCAGCAGCATCAGCCACTTTAGCAGCCAACTCAGCAAACGGCGCATCAGCAGCAGGCCCAAGAGGCGAATACCTCATCTACTCATTGGCCAACCTCGGCACTTCAACAGCCCCCAAGTACTACCTACAAGAATGGAACTCATCGAGAGCCCAACAACTCGCAGCAGGCCAAATCGGCGCAGGCAACTGGTACCCAACCTCAGCAAACCCCGGAATGAACGCAGCAGACATACGCATGTACGATTGGAACGTTTCCCTACCATCAATCAAAGGACAAGGCTGGACTGTCTTCAGAGATGTCATTGCAGGAGACAAATTACTCCTCATGCAAGGCAACTTAGGAGCTGGCCCAAGAGTAGAAAGCTTCGGCGCAAACATAACCTGCGTCAGCTTAAACAAAGATACAGCAGGCAACATACTATGGACAAAGGCCTATGCACCAGCAGACGGTAACGTTACAAGAGTACTCGTTGCAGTTGATGCAATTGCAGGTACCTTCGTCACAGAAGACAAAGAAACCTTAGAAATCAACGGCTTCGACCTCAGCAACGGAAACCACCTCTGGACATCAGAACCACTCGTTTGCGAATGGGACACCCTAAGAAGAGACACCCTCAGTGCATACGGCAACCTCTACGCAGCAGGATACGACGGCATAGTCTACTGCTATGACGACAAGACAGGCGACTTACTATGGACTTATGGCAACGGCGGCGCAGGCAACACCACAACCTCAGGCTCAGACACAGTATACGGACACTACCCAGTATTCATCGACGTCATCGCAGACGGTAAAGTCTACATCGGAACAACAGAGCACTCACCAGACCAACCACTCTACAAAGGCGGAATATACGCATGCATGAACGCAACCACAGGCGAAGAAATCTGGACCCTCACAGGAATGGGCTCAGGCATGTACGTCGGACAAAACGACCTTGTCGCAGACGGATACTTCGTATACCTAAACATCTATGACATGCAAGTCTACTCAGTTGGTAAAGGCGCAAGCAAACTAACAGTAGATGCACCATTAGCCGCAGTCACTCAAGGCCAAAGCCTAGTAATCCGAGGCACCATCACAGACATAGCAGCAGGAACACAACAAGAAGAACAAGCAGCACGCTTCCCAACTGGCGTACCATGTGTCTCTGACGCAAGTCAACAGGCATGGATGGAATACGTCTACATGCAACAAAACAAACCAACCAACGCAACAGGTGTCGATGTATACCTCACTGTAGTTGACGCAAACGGCAACTACCGCTACATCGGAACAGCAACCAGCGACTCAAGCGGAACCTACAGCCTACAATGGACACCAGACATCACCGGCAAATACACAGTCATCGCAAGCTTCACAGGCTCAAAAGCATACTATGGCTCATCAGCACAAACCTCTTTCGCAGTGGACCCAGCAGCAGCAACAGCTACCCCACAACCAACACAACCAGCATCAATGGCTGACCTCTACTTCGTACCTGGCGTCATCGGCATAATCATTGCAATCGCAGTCGTCGGCGCAGTTCTACTGCTTGCTCTAAGAAAACGACCATAAAATAAAATCCTTGGGAATTATTTTCCCTCCCTTTTTGTTTTTATTTTGATGTTAGACTGGGCTGAGAAGGCTCTTGGAGATAATTTACGATTTGAAATTTTCGAACAGTTATAGTTTGCTTATTTCTTAATTTGGTCCCGTGGCTCAGCAATTCATTAATATGTTAAAGAATGTTCAAGGAGAGGCGTCTTTTTGTTTGTTTGGGCGATGCTTTTGTATACGGGAACTTTCACTTCACACAAAGGCCGTCTTATGAAATTTATAACATGCATATTATTTATATCGGCATTGCAATCGATAAAAAACTTAGCTTGCTATGCCTGAATTAATTAAGAAAAAATGGAGAAAATGCTTTCTCATTTACTCTGCTTGTTTTCTCTTGTAAGCAACAGCACAAAATGTTGTTCCTATGACGAGAACAGCAATGCTGATTGCTGCTAAGGGAAACTCTGGCACTGTTGGTGACGGCTCTATTGTGGCTGTTGGTGTAGGTGTCGCCGTTGCTGTGGCAGTTGGAGTTGGTGTTGGCGCTACAGTTACAGTGTATTGAAGCGTTGAAGATGCTGTGTGGGTCACTTCTGTTTCGGTTTCGCCGCTTACTATAGTGACTTTGGTGAAGAATTCGAAGCTGGCTGCTGGCGATGCAAGGTTATCTGGCACCATTAAAGACAATCGGTAGATGGCGGTTTTTGAGCCGTTTGTGTTTGTCACTGTGGAAATTGGGTCAGAGATTGAATTTAAGTTGACTCTCGGTTGACCGTCGGCGTAGCAGCTAAAACCTGATTGTGTTACTCTGGTGTCTGAAGGAATTTGTGTTGTGACTGCAATGTAGATGGCGGCTTCGTTTGCAGATGGAGTAATTACTGCTGCTGTGGGATTTCCCGCTGAATCCACTGCATATGCGCTTAGGATATATTGCGGTGAATCAGCAGCTGAACAGAGTGGTGCACTTACGCTTAACAATATGGTTGTAAGCAATAAAGTGGCTAAAGTTACCTGTATTTTAGTTATTTTTTTCATAATCTCCTCTCTTATTCATAAACTGAATTATTGGTAACTAAGCAAGCGCTATTTATAATAAACGGCGGCTTCACCAAAAAAATTCATTCTGTTTCCGAATACTGCGTGATACACGTTCTATTTATGCTTAATTTATTGCGCTCGTATTCTACAAAAATTAAAGTGCAAAAGGAAAACGGGTTAGCAGAGGCCGCCTTCTTTAAAGTAATGATACTCTTCCTTCTTAGGCCCAAAACTGCGAACTCCATCCCTCTTTAACTGGCACCGCAACTCCGAAGCATACTCCACTGTAATTTCGCCTTTCTTCTGCAAGTAACTGATGATTTCTTCAGCCTGCACTTGTGTGTCACATCGACGCAGAAAATCAACAGCCTGCGGGTTGAAATGGCGCAGTTTATCAGGTGTAGTTGTGGATGGAGCTATGACTTCCGGGTTCATGGCATTCCTCGCAGCCGCATTCTTCCCCCTCAACTTCTGCTTCAGCCTCCAAGGGATCCTTACGTACTGCATTAATTGGAACTTTGACTTCTCCCGTTTCTAACTCATTGTAGAGGTGTGGAAACATTTTCCTGAGAGATTTCTTGTCCAAAGCATCAGACATAAGTCATCAAAAATGATTTGAAACCGTGGTTTATCTGCTTTTTTGCTGAAAAACAGTTTTTTGACCTAATATTAGGTTGGGATAAACCGTTGAGTTGGGTGGGTTTCGAGGATTTTTGTGAGTTCTTTTATGTTTAAGCCTTTTAGTTCGTCGCCGAATGTTTCGCACCTGCGTTTCTTGCCTGCTTCCTCTCTGCCACGCGCGACGATTTCGAGTCCATGCTTGGCGGGGGTTTGGGCGTAGATGTGGAAGGATTCCAGGGTTGCTCCTTTCTTGTTCACCGTTGTCCAGTTGGTTTTTGAAACTTTTACGCCCCCTGCTTTAAGCGCGTTAACGGTGCCTTCGGGATTATCGGTGTAGACGGCGATGTCGATGTCGCTGCCCTGCTTAATCGTGCCCCGCCAAACGCTGCCTATCAAAACAGGGCAAGAACCGCTCAGCAACTTCATAACGTCCAAGGCTTCCCTGCGCATCTCAACCAAACGCTCCTTACGTTTCTCACCCTCGTTTTCTTCAGCAATCTTATCCAGCTCCAAGGCGATTTCGAGGTTGGAGGGTAAAAAGTGGGTTCCCAGTGTTTGGGCTGCTTTATCTTTAGCTTGTTTGTACTCTTTTTCGGCTCCAAAATAGAGCAGTGTAGCGGCTTCCCGTGCAACTCGACATTTTAGCTCGGAATCAAATGACAAGGGAGTTACCGTTTCGCGATTGTTTCGTAAAGATCCACAGTGTGTTCGGCGATTTTGCTCCATGTGAACTCTGCTAAGACCCGTTTTCGTCCGTTCTTGCCCAAGGTTTTGGTCCACTCGGGGCTTGATAGGGCGTTGGTTACCCCCCAAGCTATGTCGCTGGGGTTGTTTGGGTCGATGTGGTAGCCGCATTGTTCTGGTCCACAGCAGATGACGATTTCTCGCATGCCGCTTACGCCTGCTGCACCGACGACAACGGGTTTTTCCATACTCATGGCTTCGAGTGCTACGATGCCAAAGGGTTCATAGTAGCTTGGAAACACTGCTACGTCGCATGCTGCGTAGTGGATGATGCGTTCTTCTTCTGGGATGAAGTCGAAGCAGAATTTGATGTAGTCGCCCTGTTTTGTGATTTGGGTGAGGTTTGATAGGTATTCTTGTAGGTCGCCGACGCCGACTATGACTAGTTTGGCTTTGGGGATTTTTGTTAGGATGTGGGGCATTGCCATGATGAGTTTATCTACGCCTTTAACCCCGACGAGTCTGCCTAGGAAGAGTATCATGAAATCATCGTCTTTTATGCCATATTTGGCACGTACCCGTTGTATGTCTTCTTTAGCGATGTTTTCTGGATTGTATTTCTGTGGGTCTACCCCATTGTAGCTGACTTGGATTTTTTCTTTAGGAAAACCAAGCCCGACAAGTTCATCTTTCATAGCGTAAGAGACGGTGACGACCATATCCGCCATTTTTCCAGCCCTCAACTCTATGTTGGACACTACGCTTGAGCCGTTTCCCATGGTGCGGCCTTTCTCGGTAGAGTGGACGTGGAAGGCAAAGGGCAAACCTGTTTCACGCTTGACTGTAATGCCGCCCATAGCTGAGAGCCAATCATGCGCAACGACTATGTCATATTTCATACCTTCGCGTTTGATTAACTCGTTAACCAGTTTGGCCGCTGATAGGTAATTGTAAACCATTAGTTTGCCGAATAAATGGATGCCTCTGCCCCATTTGCGGATGTCCTCAGCGATTACGTCTGGTAGTGAATCGGAGATGTCGATGTGGAGTGGGCGATGGATTTCTATGCCCCGCCAAATCTCTCTGGTGGGCATGGAGCCTGCATCATCGTTCATTGTGAACACGGTTACATCATGGTCGTTTAAGACGAATTTGCGTGTGATTTCAGCTGCGTATGTTCCTAGTCCACCGACGATTTTAGGTGGATATTCATAGACGAAAACGGCAATCTTCATGCTTACTGTATCACCATTATTCCATATGGGAGTAGGAACCAGCGTACTAAAGCTTTACCTAAATCCAAACCAGCCGCTAAAACCCCACTTGGAATCGACTTTTAGGATTGCTTCATGGGGAAAAGTTTGATTACTCCGAGACACATAGCACTAAGAGGCAGGTGCCTCCGAATGAGTTTATCACCTATTAAACAAGAAATACTGGAATCCATGTTCCTTAGCAGCAAACCACAAAAAGCCATGGACATCGCTAAGGGTGCACATAAAGAGTTCCAGCCAGTCATGATGCACCTTTTAGGGCTCATACGCATGGGCTACGTAGCTTCTCCAGAAAAAGGCTTCTACACCATAACAGCACATGGCAAACAGGCACTTGGCATACCTGAAATCACCAAAGAGAAAGCAGCAGCAATCTTAGATTATGCACCACACGATAGAGCATTCCACTTTTACGCTACAGTTGACAAACCGCTTAGTGTGCATGCACATAATCTGCGGGACTTCTCACATAAAGTCGACAATGCAGACATACACTCAGTTGAATTCCACCTTAAACGGGGCGACTTCGAAGCATGGTTTAAAGGACTTGGCGACGAAGAGTTAGTTAAAAAAATCGGATTGCTAAAGAAACAGCCCCTCACAGGCGAGGAGTTGCGTGAACAAATCCATCTCATAACTCACCAACGGTATCTTGAGCTTTCTAAGTTGGCAGATATACCTGTACCTCCTGAAGAGGAAGAAACCGAAGAAGCGCACACCCACACTCACGAGCATCCTCATACTCACTCTTGAGTATCTCATCTATTTTTTTAGAAATTAAAAGACAAAAATAAAATAAAAAAAGAAAAAAGGGCCTATGTAATATGGCTATAGACTGGGTGCCCTTTAAACTTCAAAATCGTTTTAGACCACTCGATTGTGCCGCTTGGCAACCTCGTACAGAATGACTGAACAGTTGCACCTTCAGCTGTGAACCGAACGCCATCAAGCATTTCGCCCTTAGTGATGCCTGAAGCGGCAAAAATCATTTCATTCCCTTTTGCCAATTCGTCTTCAGTGTAGGTTTTGGTGACGTCTACGCCTGCTGCTTCAAGCCGCTTCATTCTGCCTGCGTCATCTTTCTTATCATGCCAAACTCTGACCAGCATGGTTCCGCCGAGGCACTTTACAGCTGTGGCTGCCATGGTTGCTTCTGCGCCTGCGCCTGCACCGATCAGCAAGTCAATGCCTGTGTTGGGTAAACAGGTGACGATTGCGCCGCCGATGTCGCCGTCGGTAATTAAGACGATTCTTACACCCATCTTTCTTAGGCGAACAAGAAGGTCCGCGTGGCGTTCACGTTCCAGCATAATCACGGTAAAGTTGGATAGCTCTAACTTTTTGGCAGCTGCAACGGTTTTCACGATGTCTTCAATGGGCATGTCTAAATTGATTTTGCCTTTTGCTGCGCCGTTAGTGGCGACTTTAAAGTAGTAACCATCGTCCGGTAAAACTTGGAGGCAACCTGCTGGGGCGCATGCTAACGCTGAAATGGCGTCTTTTTTGCCTTTTGAGGTGGCTGTGGTGCCGTCTACTTGGTCGATGACGAATTCAACTTTGGGTCCGTTGCCTGTTCCGACTTTTTCTCGGTAACTAAAAGCGGGTGCATTGTCTTTGGGGCCTTCACAGCAGATGACTTCGCCGTCCACTTCCGTTTGGTTTAAGGCTGCTCGGCTGAAGTCGAGGGCTGTTTGATCTACTTTGTCGGGGTCACCTTTGCCGATGTGCAGGGCAGCGCCTACTGCGCCGGCGGTGGTGATTCTTGTCAATGCGGGAGCTAAAGATCTAAGAGAGGTCATGTTTAGTCACTTTTTCCTTTCATTTTGCCATAATTCTACAAATTCGATGTAGCATTGAGCGATTTTCTCAACTGCACCTTTGCGGTCGATTTTACCTGCTTTATACTCAACTAGTGGGTCCCAGAAGATTGTTCTGCCGACTGCGAAGCCGATGATGCCTGGAATTTTTGCGCCTACTGCTAGCCATTCTTTGACTTTGTCTTTGGATTCGCCGCGTCCCAACGTGATGACGCCTGCTTTTCGTCCGCCCGCTTGTGCTTGTTTGACGATGGCTTTGGCGTTGTTTGGGTCTTCGACGCCTTCGAGTTTCCAGATCGCTGTTTCTACGCCGCCGTCTTGAATCTGCTTTATGCTTTCGCACATGAGTTTGGGGCGAAGTTCGAGGTCATATTTCTCTTTGGCTCCGCCTACTTTTGCTAGCTGAGCGGGGGTGGCTGGTACGATGAGTTCGAAGAGGAAGGGTTTCTTGATTTTCAAGAGGTAATCGCTGAGGACCTTTAGGCGTTGGAGTTGGCGTTTGTTGCTTACTGCATCGCTTTCAGGATTATAGCGCACCAAGACTTTGAGGTAAGTGGGGTCAAAATCTTCGATGTGCTTTGAGAATTGATCGCCATATTCAAAATCGAATTCGTCCTGGCCAGATTTTTCTGCTGGCATCGCGAAGTTATAGCCATCCTTTTTGGCTTCACGCAAGATTTTTGCGCCGAATTCTTCGTCAACCAGTAAACCTGCAATATCTTTTGGAACCTTCTTGCTAACAGCCGCTTTGAAGCCGTCAAAAATGATTTCTTTGGCTTCTTCAATCTTTTTCTTTTCGTCAGCTGTTGGCGGACGACCTTTGATTCCGAAGAGTTTTTCAATAAAAGAGGCACGATGATCAAATGCTAAAATTAATAAATCCTTTTTAGACCAATCGGTCAACATTGTCACCGTCTACCTATCTATTTTTACTGTAATAAATGATTATTGCTCAATCCCAGAGCAGCTGATTATGGCTTGTATGTATAGAAACCATGAAATAATCAGAGTGCCCATATGCCTACAGAGGGCTAAAGTTGGCTGACCCGCGAATAGTGACTGTTAAACTGCCAGAAGAAGTCTACCAAGAAATGGCACTGCGCATCCCCGAAGGAGACCGAAGCGACTTCATCCGCGAAGCCATAAACGAGAAACTCCAAAAAACCCCCAAAGCAGACAAACTCTTAGCCCTCGAAGAACGCATGGCCACACTCGAGGAACATTTCGGCCAAATCAAAAAATATCTCGCCGACCTAGACATCCTCACTTTCCAACACGGCAAAATCAACCCCTTCCAATTCGCCATCGACGATGTTGACCGCAAAATCATCGAGTACCTAATGAACTACAAATCCGCAACCACCCCTGAACTCGCAGAATACCTCAAAACCAACCGTTGGCTAGTCCTTAACAGGCTGCAAAAAATCGAGAAGAACTCCAAGAAGCAACTGGGCAAATCAATGATTGAGTACTATGCAGGCGAAAAATCGGGTAAGAAGAAGGCTTGGTGGATAGATGAGGAGTTAATCCAAGAATAAGTTGGGTTAGCTTTAAATTATTAATTATGTTTGGTTTGTTCGTTGTGGGCTCGTAGTCTTAGTACGGATAAGGCATCGGCCTCCGGAGCCGAGAATCCTGGGTTCAAATCCCAGCGGGCCCGCTTCCAATCTTTAACTTGCAACGTATTTGTCGCTTTTACTTCAAAAAACTCATTTGCATCAGGTATTAGACCAAAGCAGTTCTGGTTAGTCAAGAAACCGTGACAAAAAAGCTTTTTAGTCAAGAAAAAAATCGTTGAGTGAAGGAATCTCTTGTGGGACTAACAAGGCAACGCAGAATTCTGGGGTTTTCTGCATTGGCGGTTTCAGTTTTACTGGTGTTAGGCGCTAACTCTGTTGGCTATAGTGCAGCAAATCCTTATGCTTCTAACGGGCAAGTGCCCCCCGACCAAGAGACCTATCCACCCGTAATCACCATAACTTCGCCAATCAACAATACCGCTTATAATACAAGCCGAGTACCGTTAACGTTTAATGTGACTGCTCCGCAATCAAGAACCGCTTCATTTGTAACCGTGCAAGGAGTCACCTACGACGCCGATTGGAAAAAAGAGCCAATCAGTGTTCTCCATGGCGGCGAAAAGGCGCCTTCGTTCAATCTCTGGCTTTCAAACGTGTCTGAAGGGCAACATACTATAGTGATAAAGGCAGTTGGGTACGGTCGCTATCCGGACGAGAAATATTCGTTGCTCTATAAGGAATTTTTGATAAACTCGGAAGCTACGATTTACTTTACAATAGACCGTACGGCACCCTCTGTTTCAGTTTTACCCCCAGAAAACGTATCATCGAACTCTACGATTCCGCTTAATCTCACAGTTAACGAAGCTTACACAAAAATCGCCTACAGCCTAAACGGGCAACAGAACGTAACTGTCACTGGAAACTCAACGCTGCCTCATTTGGATGCTGGACAGTATAACGTGACCTTCTGGGTTTGGGATGTTGCTGGCAATGTCGGTTCTTCTAAAACAGCGAATTTCTCAGTCGCCGAAACACCCGATACCGTTGAAGAAGTTAATGGCTCCCTGCTTTTGCCCGCGGCAGCTGTAACGTTACTGGTTGTTGTTGTCTTTGGTGTCGGTGTGATTTTGTATAAAAGACGTTATAAGACGGACGCTACCCGTAGAGGCTAAATCGAATACTGCTTTTTAGTTGCCTTACTTTGATGTCCTCCGGATAAGCTCAGGCTGACGTAGTCTTCTTAATTGCCGGAGGGAAGACGGGAGAGCCAGTGGATTTAGATTCTATTTATAGAGGGGGGTAGGGTCGGCAAAGCAAAAGGACCCTCTTTCAATTAATGGAGATTTAGCGATTATAGACGCGTCTGCTTGCCTAACCGGCCACAACCAGCCTGCAATTCACACCAAACGCTGATGCCAAAAAGCGTTGCACCAAACAGCCCGCTGGTTGTTGTTGTGTATAGGGGGTTTTCGCCAACAACTAATAAAGAAAAACATGTTTAGCATCTGCGTTAAATCCATCAACCATGTTAGGGCGAGGCAGACACAGTTTTTGGTTGATAAATAACGACTTTTCCATTCTCTTGATGCAAAGCAAAACAATACTTCTCAGCGATGGCGCGAATCTGAATCTCTGTCTCGGTATCCAGCACCAATTGAATGTGCAATTGATACCCGGTACAGTGCTCATCATTGGGTTGAGAATCGACCAGTTCAACAGAATTGGGTGACATGTTGCGGCAAGTGGTGTTGATTTCTCTTAGGCAAGTAACCGCTTCCTGACGTTTCATTCTGCAAATTACCTGCTTTCTGTTGTGTCTTAAGTTTCAATATAAGCTTTGGCATCAACATAGTGATGCAAAAGAAAGTTATGACAACTAAATTCTTCAAGTATTTAACAATCAGCTGCGGTTGACTAAACGCAGTCTTCAACGCTTTCCGCGGATGCTTAACATGACCCATCAGCGACAGTTTCTTGTATTCAGCCAATGCTTTAGCAGCTATCTCTTTGACTTCTGCCGGGGTGAATTCGTTGGTTGTGATTAGCGGCATGCCTTTTGCTTGTCTTGCCTGAGCAAAACTGTTCCATGACAGGTCTGCCGGCAAATAGCCTTTGGCTTTGCATTCCTCATAGAGCCGCGTGCCATAGGATGGAGTAGCCGCAAACAAGTGCATACCCACATCGTATTTGCGCTTCAGATTAAGCGCGAAATCGACGGTGTTCTGCATATTCTGCTTTGTTTCGCCGGGGAACCCGATAATGTAGAATGCGCCCGTTTTTAATCCGATTTCTTGACTGTTCTTAGCGAACTCGACCACTTTGTTGAGGTCTAAGCTTTTGCAGACCACTTTGTCGAGGATTTGCTGGTCTCCAGATTCGACGCCGACGAATATGCTGTTGGCGCCTGACTGCTTCATCTTCTTTAGCAATTCCAAGTTTAGGCAGTCTGCGCGGACGCCGTTGGGGGTTTCCCATCCGATTTTGATTTTGCGCTGGATTATGCCGTCGCAGATGGCTTCGAAGCGTTTTAAGTCGAGGGTTAAGTTGTCATCTTCAAAAAAGATGTTCTTGACTTTGTATTTCTCGACTACATATTGGATGTGGTCCAAGACGTATTTGGATGAATGTGCCCTAAAACCCTGTCCCATATGGAGATGCACTGCGCAGAAGCAGCAGTTAAACGGGCAACCACGACTTGTAATCATCGAAATCGCTCGGTCTTGGAAGCTGCGGTAGCCAATCTTGCTTGGGCTAAGATACTTTTCCATGTCAACTAAATCGTAAGCGGGATATGGCAACTCATCGAGGTTAACCAGAAAAGGCCTGCGTTCATTGACGATTATATCTTCGCCTTTTCTGTAGGCTATACCTTTGATTTCATTCAGCGCCTTTTTACCTTCGTGGTGCTGGGCGATTTCAAACATGGCGTATTCCCCTTCACCAGTCACCGCTATATCAATGGTTTTGGCCTCTTGGAGAACATCTCGGGGAACCAACGTCACATGGGGGCCACCCAAGACGGTTAGGATGTTTGGGTTAACCTCTTTGATTACCCTGCTGGTTTCGATGGCGTTTCCTATTTGGCAAGTGAAAGGTCCAGCTATACCAACGATGTCTGGTCTGCGGTTTTTAATCTCCTCTTTAATTTGCTCAAACGATAACCCAACAGTTAGATTTTCATCAGTGCTCTCAAAGTCTGCGCCGGCAAAGAAAGCATCCAAAATCTCAACCTGATACCCGGCTTTTTGAAGCACAGCCGCTATATACATTAAACCAATGGGCAAGTTGCCTGCGGGCGGCTCCGAACCCGGATAAAACGTCTGCGGCGGATTGATGAGGAGAATCTTCATCGGCATACCAGGTGACTATTTAGTTGACAAGCCCGAGATATTTAAGTTACCCAAATGCCATGCATACCTCAACAAACATGCCGTAAGCAATTTTATGTCTATTTAATCCATAAAGGAATGATTTTCTTGGGGCACAGTTCGCATGTTACTGCCATGCGACAACAACATATGTTTATGAGCGGTCTTTCGGCACTATTCTTGTTTACTTTTCCGTAGTATAGTAGGAGGTGAATTTTTTGAGTACACGAACTGAAGAAGCTAGAAAGGGCAAAATGACCGTTGCTGAAGCAGGCCGCAAAGGAGGACAAAAAACAGCTTCCACCCATGGACGAGAATTCTACGAAGAAATCGGCCGCAAAGGAGGAGAAAAAGTCTCATCTGAGCGAGGCCCAGAATTCTACAGTGAAATCGGCAGCAAAGGAGGCTCCGAACGTGCCAAACAACACGAAGGCTCAGCAGAGGCAGAAGGCAAAACTAGCCTAGAAGAAGCAGGCCACAGAGGTGGGCAAAGAGTTCGACGACTGATTCAAGCCGGCAAGGAACACGAGGGCGGCGAATAAGCTCTAGGTTCATTTGCCAATAACGCTTGTTTTTCCATCTCTTGGATTAATTTTTAGCGGAGGTGAAAATTGTTGGAAGAAAAGAAAGGTAAAATGACAGTAGAAGAGGCAGGACGAAGAGGCGGACTAAAAACTTCTGAAACCCATGGTGAAGAATTCTACAGTGAAATCGGACGCAAAGGCGGCAGGATAGGCGGACCAAAAGGCGGCCAAAGAGTTCGCAAGCTTATCGAGGAAGGCAAAGCCCAGAAGAAGAATAGCCTCAATACCTAATTTTAACCCTGTTTTTTAATTTTTTATATCAAAATGATAGGTAACATCCTAAGCCCCAAACATAGCTTTCAGACTGTTGCTGTGCAAGAACAGCCACATATCTTTATCAGTTTTGTTTTGGGCTAGGACATTGCAGAAAAAGCGACCGTATAACTTTTTTTGGAGGTGAAATGATTGAGCGAAGACAAAAAGAAAGGTAAAATGACCGTTGAGGAAGCTGGTCGAATGGGTGGAGAGAAAACCTCTGAAACTCACGGCCCAGAATTCTACAGTGAAATCGGCAGCAAAGGCGGATCACAACGTGCAAAGCAACATGAAGGCAGTACAGAGGCAGAAGGCAAAACCAGCCTAGAAGAAGCAGGACATCGTGGAGGCCAACGAGTAAGGAAACTCATTGAAGAAGGCAAAGAGCACGAGGACGAATAAGCAACCCCCTTTAGCATTCTATTTCTAGGAAAATACCATCTTTGAATAACCAAGTTTTCAATAGGAGGTGAATTTGTTGGCTGATGAACGAAAAAAGGGAACAATGAGCGTTGAAGAAGCTGGACGTATGGGCGGTCAAAAAGGTGGGCGAAGAACCGCGGAAACCCATGGACGAGAATTCTACGAGGAAATCGGACATAAAGGTGGGCAAAAGGTCCGCAGGCTTATCCAAGAAGGCAAAGAGCACGAAGAGGAGTAACCAGTTTCTTATAACAAATTGTTTCCAGTCGAGTTTTTAATGGAGGTGAACTTGCATGTCTGAAGATAAAAAGAAAGGAAAAATGACCGTTGAAGAAGCAGGCCGTATGGGCGGGGAAAAAACTTCTGAAACCCATGGTGAAGAATTCTACAGTGAAATCGGCCACAAAGGCGGTCAAAAGGTCAAAAAACTTATTGAAGAAGGAAAAGAGCACGAGGAAGAATGAGACCATTAAGGTCTTCGTGAACTCTTTTTCTTTTCTTTCCAATTTTATTTAAACAATTTTTTTGGAGGTGGAACACAACGAGTGAAGCAACAAGTGAACAAGAAACAACCACCAGGCGAAGAGGTATAGGTCAAGGCAGAGGCGAAAGACGACAATACACTAACCGAAGCGGAAAATCTGGACACGTCAGCCCCGCAATCGTCGAAAAATACTTAGCTGGCATGCATTACCCCGCAGAAAAACAGAAACTTGTAGATAACGCACAAAACAAATCTGCACCCGACGATGTCATGAACCTTATTAACAAACTTCCTGAGAAAACCTACAATTCACCTATAGATATAACCAAGGAAATAGGCAAAATCGAGTAACCCTTTTCTTTTCCCTTAGTACCCCTTGAAGTAGTAGCCAGCGGAAAACCCTGCTTGCGCTATTGTGTTTGTGATTGTTGATTGAAGCCCACATATCCTTAAGGGCTATCCCTGAACTAGAAAATAGCAAGAGAGTTCTTTTTGTTTTGGAGGTGAAATTGTTTGGCAGTTAAAAGTGAACAGAAACGGAAATTGACGCGGCAAGAGGCTGGCAGAATCGGCGGCGAAAAGGTTGCTCGGGAACGGGGACCTGAATTTTACAGGGCGATAGGAAAGAAGGGTGGTGAGCGGGTTGCGGAGCAGCGTGGATCAGAATTCTACAGAGAGATTGGACGCAAGGGCGGCGAAAGCAGAGGAAATAAAACCGCGGGTAAGGTTGCAGCAAGGTCTCAGACTAGTTCTCGCAATAAAAGAGCGAATGTAAATGCTTAGGCTGCTCTTTTTTTGTTTACCTATTTTTTAAGCATTCAAGCATAAGCTTGAAATATTTTCAGGTACCAATTTTAGGTTATGAAGAAATTACTTGTACTGTATTATAGTCGCAGTGGAAACACTGAAAAAATGGCTAAAGCAGTAGCAGAAGGCGCCCAAAGCATCAGCGATACAATAGTTGAATTAAGCTACCATATAGATGCTTCAGAGTTAAGTGGCTATGATGCTGTACTCTTCGGTGCACCAACTTACCGCAAAGAGATACCTATAGACTTCAAGAATCTCTTTGAAGAAGCCGCCGCAAAAGGCATTAGCCTAAAAGGCAAAATCGCAGCTGCTTTTGGTTCTTACGGCTGGAGTGGAGAAGCACCTAAACAAGTTCTAGACATACTTCAAACACAATTTGGAATGCAAACCCCCGAACCACCACTGCTCGCAAAATACATACCCGACCAAGCAGCAATTGATGCCTGCAGAAACCTTGGAAAAAAGATAGCCGAAACGTTGAAGAATCAGCCTTGACATAAGCCGAGGGGGAATATTCTGTGGAAAAAAAGACCGATAATACTCTCTTGGATTTTCTGAAAAACCAGGTTGTTGTTGAAAAAGAAATCGTGGATTCACTCGAGAAAGCATTGGTGGACATGAAAAACCCAGCGGTAAAAGGTGTGCTAAAAGGAGTTTCGCTGGATTCAGTAAAGCATGCGGAACTCTACACTTCAGCAATTACGCTTTTGACCAGCGCATCTACGGCATTGGCTCAAGAAGACCTTGACAAACAAAAAGCTTTAATCGAGAAACACATCGCCATAGAAGCTAAACTCATAAAAATTCTAAAAGAGAAAATCCCAGAAATTACAAACGAAAAAGTTGTTTTTCTCCTAAAAGCAATCCTAGAAGATGAAATTCGACACCATGCAATGCTCAAAATGACACTTGAAATAGTCGTTAAAGGCGAAACCATTACTGAGGATGACTGGTGGAAGATGCTCTGGGAAAACGTGCCATTTCATGGTGCACCTGGCGGCGGATAAAAAAAGAAAGAAAATGGATTATGCGTTGTCGCTAGTGTTGGCGTGGTAGACCTGTTGGGATGAACTCCACGTTTCCTCTACTATTTGCTCAAGCCCCTCAAGCACTGAAGCAAGCATTTCGCCTTTGCAGGTTAAGCCGTATGCTTTGGGGTTTTTTCTTATGAACACGAGTTTTTTGCCTTTTAAGCCTCTGAGGTACTTGTAAGTTCGTCTCATCGATAAGCCAGTTTCTTTGGATAATTTACCTGCAGAGATGCCTTCGTTTGGTAAGGCGTCGTAGACTTTGCGTTCTGTATCCGTGAAAGTTTCTTTGCTGGGGTCACGTTTGGATTTGAAGAAGAATATGTAGTCGCGTTCTTCGGGGGTTTCTATTAAGCCTACTTCTTTGAGGCGTTTGAGGATTCTGGAAGTAATTTTTGGTGAGATGACTGTTTCTATGTCTTCGAATGTTTTTGGGCCAGCTAAAAGCGACCGTAGTAGGGTCTCTTCGTAGCATTCGGAATGAGCTGGCAGCATTTCTGCGAACTCTGGAAAAACGCCTAGGATTTCTGTGAGGCGGCCACCGAAGGTGGTGGCGTAGTATTCGTCTTGTGATTCTCTAGCTAATCCCACTGCCATTAAGGGTTGGAGGTATTCTTCGTTTATGGTGTCTTGGCTGTGGGTGTGCCCGGTTTTTTTTAGTTCCTGTTGGAGTTGGCTGACGGAGTATCTTCCTTCAGCGATTGCTTTTAGGATGTGGAGCCTTGTTTCATTCTTTAAAACGTTATAGAGTTCCTTTATGTAATTTGGATTGTCCATTGTTTCTCGGAGTGTTCTGAGTTCATTTTTAAGTTTGTAGACTTGGCAGCGGTTTATGCATTCCAGCGGTGAGGACGGTGCACAGTTTTTGCATTCTGCATTGAGTGTTTTAAGCATTGTTGCGAGGTCTTTTTTTTCGCCGTTGTTGCGGGTTGGTTGGAGGACGTTGCCCATTTGTTTTATTCTCCTATTAGGGCGTGTGCCAAGACGGTTAAGGAGATTAGAGGTTGATTGTAAACTGCTTTGTAAATTGCGGATGTGATAGCCCGTCTTGACACGCGTCATAGTTTATGACAGCCGTCATACTTAAATAACTTATCCCACCAAAATACAGTATTCGGGTGTAAATTTGATACTACCATGCGAAGTCGGAGTTAAAACAGTGCTGCCAGCAGTCAAAGCCATAATGGCACGCTCCATAGTCGAAAAACATGGCTACAACGAAAAACAAACCGCCGACCTCCTCGGCCTATCACAATCCGCAGTTAGCCGCTATGTCGGCAGAGAAAGAGGCCACAACCTCGTCGCCATCGAAAACACCGCCGACGTGCTAGCTCTCATCGATGAAATGGTGGTTTCCCTCATCAAGGAACCCCAAAACAAGGCAAAGGTACTCGAGTTATTCTGCAAAACCTGCACAACCATCCGCGAAAAAGGCTTAATGTGCCCCAAATGCCAAACGGAGATGCCCCGTGAATGGGCGGAGAAATGCTTCTTCTGCCGCGAAAAAAGCGATCTCTAATTTCCACCTTTAGGCTTTGTTTGGGCCTACTTCGCCTATTAGTTGGTTGACGGTGAAGCATCAGGATGCTATTGTGTTGGCTTTTAGGCTTGGTTATTTTGATACGCCTCGTAAGGTGAGTGTTGATGTGCTTGCGGGAAAGCTGGGTTTGGCGAGTTCAACTTTGGCGGTTCATCTGCGTAGGGCGGAGCGTCGTTTGCTAGGCTGAGGTTCTCAAAGAATCAGCCATTTCATAGATCTACTTGAGGAATACGCCATAACCCGCCTGCAACCCGAACCAAACGCAGACCACAAAACAGACGCCTCAGCAAAGCCCGCTGGAAGAAGATGAGTAAGGGAGCTCTTGCCATTATCTACTACTAGAAAAACAAGCCCCAATGCTTTGCAAGATTTATTAAAACCGCTGTTCCTCCTTTTTTGAGGAAACCCTGCCTTGTCATACGATGAGAACACAGTCCTAGACATAATCGAGAAAGCCAGCAAAAGCGTAGTCAACATATCCACCGTCAAACTCATCCACAACATCTTCTACCAAGCCGTACCAGTCGGCGGCATGGGCTCAGGCACAATCATCAACAACGACGGCTTAATCCTAACCAACAACCATGTGGTTGCTGGAGCGGAAAAAATCAACGTAACGCTCTACAACAACCAAGTCGTGGAAGGCACCATCGCGGGTTCAAGCGCCACCCAAGACATTGCAGTTATAAAAGTCCAAGCCAAAGACCTCCAATCCGCCCAAATGGGAGACTCCGATAAACTCCGCGTGGGTCAAAGAGTCTACGCCATCGGCAACCCATTCGGTTTAGCGGGTGGTCCCAGCGTAACCAGCGGCGTAGTCAGCGCCATAAACCGTACCATCGAATCCGACCGCGGCTTAATCGAAAACCTTGTACAAACAGACGCAGCCATCAACCCAGGTAACAGTGGCGGACCCCTCGTAGACATGAACGGCAACGTCGTCGCCATCAACACTGCCATTATCCCATATGCTCAGGGCATCGGATTCGCCATCCCAATCAACTCAGCCAAAAATATAACCAAGGAAATCACAACCACGGGCACCCTGCAGAAGCCGTGGCTGGGCATAGTCGGTTTAACATTAACGCTTCAAATCGCCCGCTACTATAGCTTACCAGTCGAACATGGCGTTTTGGTGACGAAGGTTGCTTTTGGCAGCCCCGCAGAAGCCGCAGGCATGGCAGACGGCGACATAATCCTGCAAGTCGGCAACCTGCAAATTCGAACCATCGAAGATTTAGTGGCAGAAGTTCATAAGCACAGAGTCGGCGAAATGGTAAGAGTCTTTGCTGTGCGTAATGGCAGGGAACATTTCTTTGATTTGAAGCTCAGCGAAGCCCCATAGAGACGAGGCGAAAAAGTTTGAGTGAAAAAGAAGTAACTGAAATCCTAAACAAATGCAAAGTAGTCGCAATCGTCGGCTTATCCGACCAGTTAGGCAAACCCAGCCATCGGGTTGCTGCTTACCTAAAACAGCATGGCTACTGCATAATCCCCGTGAACCCCACCATTAAGGAAGTTTTCGGCGAAAAAAGCTACAAAAGCCTACTCGACATCCCACTTGAGATACAGAAGACCATAGATGTGGTTGATATTTTCCGTAAAAGCGAGGATGTTCCCCCAATTGTCGAGCAAGCTATCCAATTGAAGCGGGCTGTTGGGCGTCCCTTGGTGGTTTGGATGCAACTGGGGATCATAAATGAGGCGGCGGCTGAAGCGGCAAGGCAAGCTGGCTTAACCGTCGTTATGGATAAGTGCCTTATGAAAGAGCATCTCCACCGACGTTAAGGATTATGCTGCGCCAAGTATCAGCGAAGCCACAGTGGCGATTATGACGATGGCTAAGGTTTCTGCAAGCGTTACTTTCCAGTTAACTCGAGTTTTTTTGGAGCGGTAACGGACAAGGAAGATGCCCACTATCGCGCTGACCAGTACCAACGATACTACAATGTTGATGTACGGTGGCAAAAGAAGGTATGCTGCTATTGGGATTATGCCTGCTATGAAGGTTGTGACGCCGCAGATGATGGCTGCGTAGAGGTTTGAACGGTGAATCTCCTTGCCCAACACTGTAAATAGCTTCTGAACTAGCAGTAGCGATTTGTCGCGTTCTTTTTTGTCGGGGATGTCGCTTAAGCTGTAATTCATCAGGTTCTGCAGAGTCATGATGTCCGCTAAATCTTCCGTGATTCCGCCCAGAAGGAAGCTGGAGAAGTTTGTGATGGCGACTGCGCTTAGTGTGAGGAAGGCTGCGAAGATTATTGTCGCCTGATTAGATAGGAAAGTTGAGGTTTGGGTTAATGTGGCTATGAATGCTGAGAGGGTGACTACTAAGCTTGTTATGGAGCCATCAACCAAGCCCGCAACGACTTCCATAATTGGCTCTTTTTTGAGCAGCAGGCTTTCCCATTCTTTGCCCAGCTTCTGCCCCTGGGGTGTTAACTGGACATATTCGCCTTTTTCCTCGATGAGTTTCTCAGCCGACATTTCCCTTAATGCCTTGTCAAGTTCCGCTAAGTCGACGCAGGCATAGCTGACGCAGACGCGGTCGATTCTGTTTTTCAGCGTTGACTTTTTTGATTTTAACGCCTTTGCTAAGGTTCAACAGCACAATAACTCGGATAACGTCGGGTAACTCTTGGATTTCAAAAGACACTAAAAAACACCGTTAAATGACTACTCAATTTATCCTGTCGGGAAACTAATAACTTTTTGGTGCGCAAGCTGTTGCTTTGGTACTGCCCTCACTTCCCTATTTATCAGTGATTAGAAATTTTAGAGTTCGTGGGGTTTTGTTTTTTGTCTTTACGTGGGTGTGGCGGTTTTGAATTTCCATACGTCTGTTTGAGTAGCGGGTTCTGTTTTGTTATTGCAACGTGATTTAGCGTCTGTTTGGGTGTGGGATATTGGTTTTTCTTCACATAATATACATATTCTATGTCGAAGCGCCGCGGTGTGGATGTGAAGATACGTTGAGCAAGGAATGTTCGCAGCAATAAGGCGTGCACGATAGGCTTCCAACAAACCAAAAACCTGAACACACAATCCCCATCATGGTAGACAAAATTTTTGATCTACTGATAAAGATTAACAGTGCTAAGTAACTTACCAATCCTATTATTTCTTAAAACCTTAAAATGCTCAAGTGAACATACAAGAAAACCGTGTGCCGCTTGTGACATCCTATCCTGTTAGAGTTAAATCGCTCTCTTGGATGAAAATCCTTGTTTTTGCGCTTGTTCGTTTTAATAGCTATTCCGCTTGTATTGCCAAAAGACCTCAAGCCCAAACAACCTCAAGTAGAGGATAAGGCAGTGTCGTTTCTCACGTGATGTTCTACAACTTGACATGGCAACCTACAAAGTTTCACCGAACCAAGAGTCAGACCGCTATGGAAATCGCAATCTTAGACCTTAATGCTGTAAACTCCAGCTATTTTCCGTTCTGGTAACCCGGTGATTGTGTACTTTAGCTTCTACAACGGAACGTTGGGAAACTGCAACCTGTATGGTGCCGGTAATTTCCTATACTCTAACCCAGCCATCAGACCGCTATAACGCCACATTAGGCATTCTCCAACGGTACCAAACTTGGACAAACGACCCATCAGGTCTCGAAAATGGTGACTCTACTCCAGAAGGTCGGCTCCGAAAAGAATGGAACCCAAGTCTCCGGCGACCTTGCATTGCATATTCTAGTTAAGGATACTTTCACAGAATACAGCTTCTACGACTACTTTAACGGCGTAGACTATGCTGGAATCCGTATTTCTTTCGGCAACAGCTCAGGTACTAGTGAATTTGTTGTTCCGTGACAGCCGAGTTTACCAAAAAACCGGCGACACCACCATCAACCTTTCAAAAGAACAAGCCATCCCCATAGCTCAAGATTACGTGAAAAACTTACCGATATAACACAACCTTTCCGAATGGAACCCGAACCTCAATCTTCAAACTTAAATGTTTCAGGTGTCTATGCCGCATATTCAGAAAGTGCCAGTTAAAGAAAACAACATCGTTGTATCCTTACTGGCATGTTTGGTTAAACATCAGCAATATGCCAGATGCCCAATTATGCAGGGTCTTGAAGCTTAAACTCTGGGCCAAAGACGGCGATAGTATTCGTTATTTAAACCTTTTTCTAAGTCCCTATTCCTATTGCTCCAACTCATCGTAACTGACACCTCCCACTATTCCCATCTTTTTCAGCGTGCATTATGCTGCTAATTTTCGTCGTAGCTTTCGATAGGCGGATTGTTGCAATAGCAGTTGTTGTCTTAGTTGTAGTTTTAAAAGTACAAAGGAACCGCCAATAACACCCCAAATGGTGCAGCCGAAGAAAAAGCAGTTGCCTAAGTGATTTGGGCTAAGGCTTCCTGTATCTCACTCATAGTTAGGCTCAACCGCTGGATTATCAGACACCCACATGTAACGTATAACGCCTTCTTGGTCCAGGATGAAAATTGAACGTTTCGCCACTGTGTAACCCTCTAACCCGCAAAATCATCCATCTCCAACCCATACCGCTTGATTACTTCTCGTTTGTAGTCGCTTAGGATTGGGTACGGTAAAATATTTTTTTCTGCAAAACCCTTGTTTGAGAATGGGTCATTGACGCTGATGCCGATCACTTGGGCGTGCAAGTCTGTTAATCGATCCATAGAATCTCGAAAAGCACACACCTCCATTGTGCAGGTTGAAGTGAATGCTCCCACAAAGAATGCTAAAACAACTTTTTGCCCCAAAAACTCGTGCAAACTCCGAGGCTTCATATCCACATCGGGCAAAGTGAAGTCTGGCGCTTTATCTCCAACTTTAATGTTTACCATAAAAATTAGTCCTCAACAAAAAAGAAAGTTGAGCGCTGTATAAATGGCTAATGCTCAGTCGAAGCAGAAGGCTGAGGGGCAGATTTTGTTGAGTACACAGATGTCGCATCTGGGCTTCTTTGCCGTGCAGACCTGTCTGCCGTGGAAAATCAGCAAATCGGTGAGTGGCATCCATTTCTCCTTTGGCGTTATAGCCATGAGGTCCTGTTCTATCTTATTCTGGTCCTTAGACTCTGTTAAGCCAAGCCGCTGTGAAAGTCTCATAACGTGGGTGTCCACTGCGATGCCTGCGGTTAATCCATAGGCGTTGTAGAGTACGATGTTGGCGGTTTTTCTTGCCACTCCCGGCAGTTCAATCAACTCCTCCATGGTTTTGGGTACTTCTCCGTGGAATTTTTCGACGAGCAGTTGGCAGCATGCTTTGAGGTTCTTGGCTTTATTGTGGTAAAACCCTGTTGAATGGATATCCACTTCGAGTTCTTTTATGTCGGCGTCTGCGTAGTCTTTGGCGCTATGATATTTTTTGAACAGTGTCTGGGTGACTATGTTGACTCTTACATCGGTTGTTTGGGCTGAGAGCATGGTTGCGACGAGGATTTCGAGTGGGCTATTGTAGTTTAGGGCGGTTTTGGCGGTTGGGTAGAGTTTTTCGAGTAATTCGATGATTTTGGCGTCTCGTGTTTTGGGTTCAAGGTAGATTTCGGGTTTTCCCATAGCGGTTCTCCTTCGAAGTGTTGTTGATATGTTTAGGTTGGGTGTGGCATTTAGAGTTTTTGAGCGCTCCCGCATTGAATAATTAAACATATGTGTAACAATAGATAAAAAAAATGCAAACTCGTAAGCCGTAGCGTTACATTGCCTGCGTAATGTTTATATAATTTCCATTAACTTGAAAAGCTGTCAAATAGTTGTTGAGTGGAAACATGACAAACCCCACACGAGTAACAGTAGCCTTCGACAAACCCACAGCCGACCTGCTAGAAAAAATGAGCAAAGACGCAGAAGTATCGCAAAGCGAAACCATGCGTCGAGCACTCAAATTCTACAGCGAAAACAAAGCCCTCGACGACCCAGTGACCAAGAAGAAAGTCCACTCCTACCTTGACATGCTGCTAAGCGGCGAACACGTCATCGTCGACGTAGACCACTGGCTAATGTTTCTGCGCCTAATCGAATCGTCACCCCAGAAAGAGCAGTTCTGGAAGGAACACCGCGAACTCGCCCGAACCCATTGGGAACAACTAAAAACCAAAGTCCACTCTACCGAGGACATGCTGAGTCGGCTTGAATCCTGCAACTTTTACCGCCTAATACGAAACGCCCCCAACGATTTCACGTTAGTATTGGTTTCGGAGATTTCCAAGGATTTCATTCGGATTTTTCTTGAGGAGTACTTTGCGGCTATGGGTGTGAAGGTTGAGATTAAAGAGAACCTTACTAAGCTGCGGGTTATCCTTAAACCTGCTGCTGGCAGGGTTTAACTGTCCAGCAAAGCAGTTGCTTTGTTTGCCATTTATCTATTTTTTCTTAATTGTTATGAACATATCTTAACTATCTTTATATTTAGTTGGACAGTTATAGTGGTGTTAACCAAAAAGGTGAACACAAATGATAAGCGCAATATTAGTCGGTTTAGGTCTCATCGCAGCGGCGGTGGGTTCCTTCGCAAGTGAGATATATTTAGCGAAGAAAGTCAGCACAGCAAGTGCCAACCTAAACCACAACAGGACTCACTAAGCCCCGCAGCATAAAGGTGACAATGTATGGACTTAGTAGCTTTAGGCGTTGAAGTCTTCGGTGTAAGCTCGCTTGCAGTTGCATTCGCCAAATACACCATAGAGAAAAGGAAAACACTGCAGTTCGAGGACCGCACTAAAAATAATTTAAGGCGCTTTTAGGCGCCAAACTGGTTTCTGCCAATTTTGGGGCAACCTTTTTGCCCCGCCCCGCCATCCCTAAAAAGCAAAGGTGGAAAAGTTGGCTGTAAAGTTACAAGTGGATGGAAAAGAAATTCCAATAAACGAATTTGTCGAAAGCATCCTCGCCGGAACCATAACGGGCGCAGTAACAACCCTTCATGGCGTCGGTGAAGAATGGAAAAAAATCGAAATAAAAATAGAACGATAATTAACCCTTAAACTCCACTTTTGCTTCTACCTCCGCAAACATTTCCCGTTTCGCCTTGCAAATTGGGCAAATGTATGGTGGATCTTCCCGGTAAACTACGTAGCCGCATTGTTTGCAGTACCAAAGCTTCTTCTTAACTGTTGGCTCTGTTCGGGGTTGTGTTTTGGGTTGTTCGGGTGCTCCCTGCGTCTGAGCTGGCGTTGCTTGTGCTCCCTTGTCTGAGGTGCCGTATGCTCGTTGCTGTTTCTCTATAGGTCGGCGTTCTGGGACTTCGGGTAAGTTTTGGCTTTCATAGACGGCTTTGTTGACGTATAAGTCGGCAGTAGCATGCGCCGTATTGGGCTACATCGGGGTCGCGGTAGTCGCAGGGGCAGATGATGTCCCGGTCCAAATCCAATTTGCCCGTGGCTAAACGGCATGGGCAGGAGGGGTAACCGTAGCGTTCCTCATTGGTCTTCAAGCCCTCCAAAAACATCTGTAGCAGGTCTTGCTGGGGTGTCAGGTAGTAGCCGTAGGTTTTTGCGTCTGCTTCAGCACGTTTGCGCACAAAGTCGATGGTTAGGGTCAAACGCCCAGAACCTCTTTCAGCTGGTCCTTGCGAAAGCCAGTGATGACGGTTTTGTCATCCACGATGGTGGTTGGGTAGCTGAGGCTGCCTCCTTTGCTTTCTATGGTTTCGTGAACTTTGCTTTTGTCGTTGTCATCGAGTAGGTCGACGTCGACGAATTCGTAGGCGACTCCGTTGTCGCTTAGGAACTGTTTGGTTAGTTTGCACCAGACACAGGTGGATAGTGCGAAAACGGTTACTTTGTGGTCGTTTTTCTTTCCAGAAACCTTTGAGAATTGCATAAAAAATCACTATCTAAGATTTTGTTAATGGCAGATATAACTGTTTTTGAAATGGCCGAAATCTGGGTTAGTGGTGATGTTCAGGGTCTTGGAGCGCCCCAAAAGCGTTCTGCACCACTTCATTGAGCGCCGGGTGAATATGCATGCCTCGTGCGATGGGTCCATAATCGCCTGGCGGTGTTACCATGGCATCAGTGATTTCCTGGATCAGTAAGACTGCTTCGGGTCCGATGATGTGGGCACCCAAGATTTTGCCGGTTTCTTTTTCAACGATGACTTTTACGAAGCCTTCAGGATTACCCATGGCGGCTCCCATAGCTGTATCTCTGTAGAATGCTTTGCCAATCAGGATATTGTAGTGCTTCTTTGCTTCCTCCTCTTTCAATCCAACAGCGGCAATCTGCGGATATGTAAAAACTCCGTGGGGCGTCGCGGAGAAGTCCATGGGTAACTTGTGGTCATGGGTGCTGTTGTGCCAGACGACGCCGGCTTCATAGTTGGCTGAGTGTTTGAACATTTGTTTGCCGATGGCGTCGCCAAAGGCGTAGATGTGTTTTTTGCTGGTTTCAAGGTATTCGTTGACTTGGATGAAGCCGTGCTCGTCGAGTTTTACGCCGGTTTTTTCGGGTTTGAGTAAGTCTGCGTTTGAGACTCTGCCCGTAGCAACCATGAATGCTTCCGCAGTGAATTCCCTCTGAGAACCATCCACGCGGTTTCGGGCAACCAATGTCTTCATTGAACCTTCCTGCTTGACTTCCAACGCCTCATACCCGGTGAATAATTCCATGCGCTTCTCTATCTGGCTTCTGAGCAAATCCGAAACTTCAGGCTCCTCCTCCGGCAGCACCCGATCAGCCCGTTGTATAACCGTGGTTTTGGTGCCGATAGCCGAAAAGAAATGCCCATACTCCATCCCAATGTAGCCGCCCCCGACGATTATGATGCTTTTAGGCTGAGTTTGAAGCTGCAAAACGGTGTCGCTGGTTAAGTATTGGATGCCTTCTATGCCCTTGATTAGGGGCAACGCGGTGCGTGCGCCTGAGGCGATGTAGATGACTTTGGCTTTTATGGTGTGGGCTCCGACTTGCATGGTGTAGTCTGAGATGAATTCGCCTTTTTCTTTGAACCAGGTCATTTCGGGTGTGGCTTGGACTGCGGCGGCTTGGTGGCTTGTGTCATGGGTGACGAGGGCGTGCATGCGGTTCATGATGTTTTGGAAATCAACTTGTGTGACGGTGGCTTTTATGCCGAGTTTCTCTGCTTCCGCAATGCCGGTGATTAAGTCTGCGGGGTGAATCAGCATCTTAGACGGCACGCAACCAACGTTTATGCAGGTGCCGCCCATCGTGCCGCCTTCAACCAACGCAACCTTAAACCCTGCCTCAACAGCGGCTGAAGCAACAAGCATCCCCGAACCAGAACCAATGACCAGTACATCGAATTCTTCCATAAAGTAAGCCTCAAATATGCACAAATAAGTGAATAATCAAAGTCAAATAAACCTTTCAATTGCAAGCGCCAAGCTAAAAAAAGCCTTTAAGCCCCCAACGCCTAAACCTCAAATGGGGAATATTTGATGTCCAAAAAACCAGTTTCAGCAGAAGAACAAAAGAAAAAGCAAGCCTACTACAGCAAAGGCGAAAAGAAAGCAACAGCCGTCAAAAAGTAGAGCTATCCAAAAATTTTGGAATGCAGCGGCTGTCATGTACGGCGTCGAAGCTTTCTAACTCTTTCTTTTTTAATGGCAAAACAATTCGTGAGACTAATCCGTTGAGGCTATAGGGCAAACGGATTAAGCGGTATTCGCCTGAGGTTACCCATTCGTCTATGTGGAATCCCTGCTGTTTAGCTTCCCTTGCAAGATTAAGGCGTTCTTCAGTGCTTAGTGCGTATGCGTCTTTGTCCAAAACATGCAAATGAAAGCCCCTGCCCGAATAGACAACCCGCAAATCAGAAAACCGCCCTGAAAGAAACTCGTAGAGCCCAATAGCTTCTTTTCTTATAATCTCCAGTTCCAATTCGCAGAAGCTCAAGCCCTGACTCTGCTTCATCTTGTCCGCGAGTGTGCCATGTACGGGGCAAGTGACGTTTTCGGGGTCCAAATCAAAAGCCAATTCCTGCCCCACCTTTTCACCGTTTGAATCGTAGACGTTTCGATCATAATACACCGCTTCGGGCAGAAAATCAACAATTTGCCCCTGCACATCTTCGAGGGTCTTGTATTCGTCGATTAAGATGGTGGTTGAGGCATCCTCCTTATACTTCTCCAAGAAAATTTTGGTGTGTTTGCCCATGATTACCGCAAACTTGGTGTAGCCCAATCCATGCTCAAACCACTCCGCCACCTTCTGAACATTGAATTCTTCTGTGTAGAACTGTTTACGCTCATCTAAGCTGGCGTATCGCATGCCAGTGGGCAAGTAATATTGAACCATAAACCTCACTTACTGGTAACACTAGCCTACCAAAATGGTTTGTGGAAACACTAATATCTCCGCTCATCCGAAGTTTAATTGGTGAACTATTTTTGCCAATTGACCCTGATTTTCAAACTAAACGCCAAGTTGTAAATGAACATAATAACATAAAGTCTGGGGACCCGTTGAACCCCCAACTACATTGGGTGTACATGGAACAAATGCCGCTGTAGATTGGGATGTATGCGTCGGAGACGGCGTATGCGCAGACGTTTGCCCCGTTTCACTCTATGATATGGTTGATACACCTGGGCATCCCTTGTCTAATCGCAAAGCTGACCCAGCCCGCGAAAAAGACTGCATACAATGCTTAGCCTGTGAGATGCAGTGTCCAGCAGCCGCAATTAAAATCACTCCGCCACCCTAAACGGCGGGGCATCGGCAAGTGTTATATGGGCAAACGCTGGATTAATTTTAGGCACCCCTATGAGTCAAGAAAACACAGGCAAAATCATACTCCTCCAACCCGCAGATGCTTCAGCGAAAACAACAGATGTAGTGGAAGGCATAATCGCTGACATAATGGAAACAGGCGAAGTAAACGTTGTTGGCTTAAACGATTCACTTTTTTTGGCTTGTTCAGCTATTAACATGGCAACTGAGATTGCCAAAGCCTACGTTGACGACATCGATATAGCATCCATCGAAGTGCCCACGCTCGGCGCAGTAGCTGCAGTTTCTGCGCATTTAACCCAGAAGCAGGCAGGCGATTACGCTGCGTTGGCTGATAGGGAAGACAAATCCATGACTGATGTTGTGGAGCAGACAGTGAGCGTTAGCAGGGCAGCAACATTTGAGCGCCTACTCACCCTTAGCCTGTTACGGTTAGCTAAGTTTGATGAAATAAAAATTGTTGCAGCAGGCGGCTCCATCAACGACGCCATCGCATTAGCCCTAAAATTAACTGGGGGCCAAATCTCCAAAGACCCCGTCGGCATCAAACTATTCCACCTATACTCGATTATCATGCGTAATGACCCAACCAAAAGCATAGCTGCAGTATCCATCTACATCCAAAAAGGCGTAACAACAAGGTACACTAAACGGCAAAGTGCAGTGCTAAAAGAAGTAGCGGCAAATAAACCAGCTTAAAAAAGAAATTAAAGAAACTGACCGATTGGTCAGTCTGTTTTGTTTTATTTTACTAGGGCTAAGTTTTTGTTAACTCTGTCCCAGTTGACGACATTCCAGAAGGCTTCAACAAATTTCGGCCGCTCGTTCTTGTAGTCAACGTAGTAGGCGTGTTCCCATACGTCAAGGGCCATTACGACTGTGAAGTTGGGTGGAATGTTGATGTTGTGTTTTTCGATCTGCACTATGAAGGCTCTGTCGATGCATGGGTGAACTGCGAGTGCAGCCCAGCCTGACCCTTCTGTGCTTACTGCAGCGGCGCTGAATAATTTTTTGAATCTCTCGAAGCTGCCAAAGTTGCTGTTTATGATTTCCGCGATGGCTCCACTGGGGGCTCCTCCGCCGCCTTTGCCTGCGGGTGCCATGTTTTCCCAGAAAATCGAGTGTAGCATGTGGCCGCCTACGTTGAAGGCCAGTTCTTTTGCGAGTGCTTTTACGTATCCGAAGCTAACCCAGTAATCGATGGTTTGGTCTGCTTTGGATGCTTCGTCTATGCTGGCTAATAGTTTGTTGGCGTCTGTGACGTATTTCTGGTGGTGCTTGTCGTGATGAAGTTTGAGTTGCTCCTCGGATATGTAGGGTGCGAGGGCGTTGTATTCGTAGGGTAGTTTGGGTAGAGTGAATGTTTTTACTTTCTCCATAAAATCACCAAAATTCTGTATTTCCAAAAGAATAATTGGGCATATATACTTTGCTTTAAGGAGTTAAGGCTAACATGTTTGGTTAACTGAGCAGTTTTCTATTCCACCATAGGGGGTAGGGAGGGTCTTGGCAGAGCAACAAACCTACACTATAGAGGGGAGGGGGTCCATGTCTGAGGTAGGTAGTACCTCCCAGCGCCCAAAACAACATAGACACTAAAACAGGTGCCTACCAACCCAACAATCCAGCCAACAACCGTATAGACCACACAATAGGCAACCAACAAACGCATACTTCCAGTCAACTCACAACTGCACTTGTTGAGCCTATAAATAATGGGGGATAGAGAAAAAACGCAACTAAGATAGCAAGCATACAACAGGTAGCTAAGTGCTTATTTACTCCTTTTTGCTTAACAATGTATGGTGATTTTATTTATGACTAAAACTGACGAAAACCTAAAAGCTGCCTTCGCAGGCGAATCCCAAGCAAACAGACTCTACCTCGCCTTCGCCAAAGCAGCAGAACAGGAAGGATTCCCCCAAATCGCTAAACTCTTCAAAGCAGCAGCAGAAGCAGAAACCGTACATGCCCACAACCACCTCCGCGTAATGGGCCAAGTCAAAACCACAGCCGACAACCTATCCACAGCGGTCTCCGGCGAAACCTACGAATTCACGAAAATGTACCCCCAATTCATCGAAGAAGCCAAAGCTGAAGGCAACAAAAAAGCCCTACAAAGCTTCGATTACGCCAACAAAGTAGAAGCAATCCATGCTAACCTCTACCAAAAAGCAATCGACAGCGCAAAAACCAAACAAGACCTCCCCAAAGCTGAGTTGCATGTTTGTCCAGTTTGTGGTAACACATTCGAAGGCAACACACCAGACAAATGCCCGATTTGCAATACTGCAAAAAGCTTTTTTATGAAGATTGAGTAAGGCATTTTAGCCTTAACTTTTTTGTTTTACTTTTTATTTAACTTAGAACGAGCGGTAGCCAAAAAAATACAAAGAGGAAAAAGAAAATTAGGCCTTGATTTTTTGGCCGATTTGCTGACCAAACTCAAAGCACTTCTTTAGTTCCTCAGCGGTTGGAACCCACTTAAACTCCATACTGGGCTCCACCACATCGAAGCCGAATTCTTTAGCCATCTTTACCATGTTTCGGACTCCGCCGCCGCCCCAACCAAACGAACCGAAGAAGTACCAGGTTTTGCCCTTAGGCTTCAACCCGCCAATGTAGGTTAAAAATGAGCCCAGCGAGGGGAACATGCCATTGTTTAGTGTCGGTGAACCGACGACGACTGCTTTTGTGTCGACGATTTCGGTGACTATATCAGTGTTGTCTGTGCCCCTTAGCTTCAGCAACTTGACTTCGACACCTTGACTGGCGATGCCTTCACCAATAGCTCTTGCCATCTTGTCGGTGCTGCCCCACATTGTATCAAAAACGACCACTGCTTTGTTCTTCACGGTTTTGCCTGTGCACCAATCCATGTAGGCGTTGACGATTTTCATGGGATCCTTTCGCCAGATGATACCGTGGCTTGGCCCAATAATGTCGATGGGCAGCTTCATGGCGACGACTTCCTGAATTTTCTTCACGATTAGAGGCGAGAAGGGCATGAGGATGTTTGCGTAGTATGTGACTGCTTCCTCCATTAATATCGTCTGGTCTACTTCATCGTCGAATCTGCCGCTGCTGGCAAGGTGCTGCCCAAAAGCATCGTTAGGCAACAGAATTTTGTCTTCGATGATATAGGTGAACATGCTATCAGGCCAATGCAGCATCGGCGCTTCAAGGAAAGTCAAGGTCTTCTTTCCCAACTCGATTTTGTCGCCTGAC
Organism: uncultured archaeon; assembly: GCA_963782915.1. Lineage (GTDB taxonomy): Archaea > Thermoproteota > Bathyarchaeia > Bathyarchaeales > Bathycorpusculaceae > Bathycorpusculum. The sequence continues at coordinate 107,770 of CAWALK010000024.1, read as the reverse complement.
TTGACGATTTCCACTCGCTCAAATTCGGCGCCGAAGTGCTTGATGAGTTCCTCTTTGCCTCGGGCAGTAGCGTAGATTTTTGCTTGGGGCGCAAGTTTGGCGATGACTGGCAAGCTGCTTGAGTGATCCATTTCCACATGGTTAACTATGATGTAATCGATTTTTTCAAGCGGGGTATGTTCCTTGATATGTTCGACTAGTTCATTGGCGAATGCCGCTTTTACAGTGTCTACTAACGCGGTTTTTTCGTCCTGAATTAAATAGGCGTTGTAGCTGCTTCCCCTGTAGGTGATGTAGCCGTGGAAGTCCCGTATGTTCCAATCAACAACTCCAACCCAGTTTACTCCATCTTTCAGTGTAACCTTTACCATACAAATTGCTCCAAAACAGTAACTTACTAAAAAGTCAGCTTTGTGCACCTAATAATGGTTTCGTTAGAAAGCGCTTAGCTGATTTAAAGTCTATATGCAGGAGAATACAACTCTACTTTGCCCAACACCGAGGATTTTGTGGAGGCAACACTTTTGAGTTTACTACCAGACGACAAAAAAGAGTTACTAAAAAACGACTTCAACGTGAAATTGGTTGATCCAGTAAAAATCGTTGCATTCACCCAAGAAGTAGAATGCCAATACTGCAGCCAAACAAGAAAACTAGCCCAAGAAATAGGCACCATCAGCGACAAAGTAACAACTGAAGTCTACGATTTCATGGCAGACGCAGCCAAAGTAAAAGAATACGGCATCGAACGGGTCCCCGCCATAGCAGTCATCGGCAAAAAAGACTACGGCGTAAGAATCTATGGCATACCATACGGATATGAATTGCAAACCCTTATCGAAGCCATAATCAATGTTTCAAAAGGCACAACGGACCTCTCCGACAAAACAAAGGCTGTTTTAAAGGACGTTAAAGCGCCCGTAAACATCAAAGTCTTCGTCACCCTAACCTGCCCACATTGTCCAGCCGCCGCAGCCATCGCACACAAATTAGCCATCGAATGCGACCTCATCAAAGCAGACGTGATTGAAAGCGGCGAATTCCCTGATTTAGCCATGAAATACAACGTTATCGGCGTACCCAAAATCGTTATCAACGAAAAAGTCGAATTCATGGGGGCATTCAGCGAGGACTTGTTTGCTGAGCATGTCCTGCTGGGCACACTCTAAAAAAGAGTTAGATGAAAAAGAAAAAGAAATTTTCCGCTAGTGTTGGTGTTTGCCGCAGCAGCATCCGCCATCATGAGCAGACTTTGAGTCGCCAACGTATTCTTCAGGGTTAGCTTCGAACGATTTCTTGCAGCCTGGAGCACAGAAATAATAGGTTTTGCCCTTATACACTGTCTTCCATTTCGCTGTTTTCTCGTCAACATCCATATCGCAAACTAAATCTTTCGCCATACATGTTTCACCTCCAAATCCATTCTTTTTGGGTTACTTAGAGTTTTGGTTTGAACCGACGCAGCAGTGCCGCATTCGAAACTACCGTGACGGAACTGGTTGCCATTGCTGCCGCTGCATAAACTGGGTCAAAGAGGACATGAAGGAACGGATAGAATAGTCCTGCTGCCAATGGGATGAGTGCTATGTTGTAGAAGAATGCCCAGAACAGGTTCTGTCGGATCTTGCGCATTGTTGCTCTGCTGAGTTGGATGGCAACTACGACATCTCGCAGGTCATTTTTGATGAGGACTATGTCGCCTGTTTCTACTGCTACGTCTGTTCCTGTGCCGACTGCGATTCCAATGTTTGCCTGTGCCAATGCGGGGGCATCGTTGATTCCGTCTCCGACCATCGCCACGACTTTGCCTTCTGCCTTGCAGCCGCTTGATTTCATTAGCCTTCTCGCTTGGTAATACTTCAGCTAATACGCGGTTAACGCCCACTTGAGCTGCGATGGCTTTGGCTGTTCTTTGGTTGTCGCCTGTGAGCATGATAACTTCAAGACCCATGGCTTTGAGCGCTTTCACGGCTTCGGCGGAGTGCTCCTTTAAGGTGTCTGCGACAGCGATTAATCCTGCTGCTTTTCCGTCAACTGCCATTAGCATGGCTGTTTTTCCCTGTTCCTCAAATGCCGTCATTTTTACTTCAAGTTGGCTTATGTCTATGCTGTTTGTTTCCATGAGTTTGCGGTTACCCAGCAGCACCGTTGTGCCATTGTATTTGACTTCGACTCCGTGACCTGGAATAGCGTTGAAGTCTTCTGGGTCCTCCACTTTGAGGTTTCTTGATGTTGCCTGTTTGACTATGGCTTCTCCGAGTGGATGCTCCGAATTCTTCTCTGCAACCGCCGCATATTGTAGGAGTTGCTCTTCACTGAGCACATTGGTCGTTACTATGTCGGTTACTTCTGGTTCGCCCTTGGTTAATGTGCCTGTTTTGTCGAATACGACTGCTTGGAGTTTGTGTGCTGTTTCGAGGGCTTCTCCGCTTTTGATTAAGATGCCGTTTTCTGCGCCTTTTCCGACACCAACCATGATGGCTGTCGGAGTGGCGAGTCCCAAGAGCGCATGGGCAAGCGACAATCAACACCGCAATGAACACTGTAAGCGAGAAGATGTAGGTTGCACCAAACAGGAAATACCATGCCAACGCCGACACTGTCGCAATAGTGATGATGGCTGGCACGAAATATCCTGCTGCGATGTCGGCTAACCGTTGCACAGGCGCCTTAGAACTCAAAGCATCCTCGACTAAGCCTATGATTTGGGCAAGCGCAGTATCTTTGCCGACCTTTGTCGCTTGGAACTTGAATGTGCCAGTTTTGTTCATGGTGGCGCCGATGACTTGGTCACCCTTACGCTTCTCAACAGGGATGCTTTCTCCTGTGATGACTTTCTCGTCTACGGCTGAGTAACCTTCGATGACGGTTCCGTCAACTGGGATTTTTTCTCCTGGACGCACAACGATGATGTCGCCGACTTGAACATCTTCCACTGGCAACTCAACTTCTACGCCTTCTCGGATAACTCGTGCCGTTTTGGCTTGGAGCCCCATGATTTTGCGGATGGCTTCTGAGGTTCTGCCTTTTGCGATGGCGTCTAAGAGTTTGCCGGCTAAGATGAAGGTCATTATCATGACGGCTGTGTCAAAGAAGACCGCTGAATTTGGGAACGACTTCTGGGGCAAAGGTGACGACTGTGCTGTATATCCAAGCCGTCGAAGTGCCCATGGCAATTAGGGTATCCATGTTAGCGGTTTTATTGCGCAAGCCTTTGTATGCGCCGACGTAGAAAGTCCAGCCCACCACAAACTGCACGGGGGTTGCAAGGATGAACATCAAGATGTTATTCTGCTCCATGGGAAGAGGTGCAAGCCACATCAGCAGCATAATTGGAATAGTTAATGCGATGCTAGCCACTAAGAGCAGCTTTAGGCGTCGGATATGGCGTTGCCGAGCTTTGCCTTCGGTGTCTTCAACATTTTTTTGTTGCTCAACCACTTCGTAGCCGACATCTTGAATGGTCTTTTTTATGCCTGCTAAGCCTATCTGCTCAGAATTGTACTCAACCAAAACCCGCTCGGTGGCGAAGTTGACGACGGCGTTGTAAACTCCTTCTTTGGCGTTTAGGGCTTTTTCTATGCTTTTGGCGCAGTTTACGCAGGTCATGCCGCCTACTTGGATGCTGATTTTTTCGTGTATGACTTGGTAGCCCACTTCGGTGATGGTGTCTTCTATGGTTTTTTGGTCTACGATGTCGGGGTTGTAGTCGATGAGGGCTTTTTCTGCTGCCAAATTTACGGTGGCGTGGGTTACGCCGTTTAGTTTGCCTAGTGCTTTTTCTATGGCTCGTGAACAGTTGACGCAGCTCATTCCGCCGATGTTGAGTGAGATTTTTTTGGTTTTGGTTTGGCTCATAGGCTTGCTTCCGCTTATGCTTGTTTAGTGATGGATACTGCGCAAATATAAATGTGTCTGTATAAGATATATCTTAAAACATGTAACTAAACGATATAACCAGACAAAGCAACCAAAACCGCAACAATCACCGCAACAACAAAAAGCCAATTAGCCACAACATTAACCCTCTTCGACTCAAAACAAACAGAGCGCTCAAACCACCCAAACAACAAAATAACAAACGCTAACCAAAACGCCCCAAACAGCCAACCGCCCAAGACATCACTAAGCCAATGAACATTCAAATAAATTCTGTCAAAACCTACAACACCCACCAACACACCCAAACTTACACCAATCGCAGCTCTTGCACGGGTGCTTCGCCAGTGACGCCACGCAAAATAGGCAAGAACCCCCATAAAAACGACTACGCCCGCACTGTGGCCGCTCGGATAAGAAAAACCCGTATCTGACACAATCGCGTTGGCAGGCCTCGCAACATGATCAAGTGCTTTCAATATTGATACGATTAATGCGTCGCCACCCATTGCACCCAACAAAAAGAGTCCCTCAAGTTTGCGCTTTTTTAGGAAAAGTATCCCCGATATGACTATAGAAATGATGACTAAACTGGTTGTATCAAAGACAATTGCGATTCCTTCTGCAAAGAAAGTTAGTATGGGCGATTGAATCGTTGGCGTCCAAAGGTTAACTGCAACATCAATGCTCTGAAAGCTTGGTCTAAAGATTGTAACTAGCAGAAACGCCAGAAGAAACCCTATGCAGAAAAGAAGGGTTCTTTTTTGAGTTAACATGGACTGTTTAAGCTGCAATTCTTAGCATCCTATTTTGATGTTGAAAATAAAAGGGCTGGAACAAAAAAGACTCCAGCGAGTATTTGTTCTTTGCTATTCTATTCTTTTGATGATGTGGTAGCCAAACTGGGTTTTGACCGGTGCAGAAATTTGGCCCTTCTGGAGTTCAAAGGCTGTTTTCTCGAATTCTTTCACCATTTTGCCTCGCGTGAAGGTTCCGAGGTCTCCTCCTTTTTTGCCTGATGAGCATAGGGAGACTTGTTTTGCGATTTCACCGAATTTTTCGCCTTTGTCTAAGCGGGCTTTTACTGCGTTTGCTTCTGTTAGGGTCTTGACCAGTATGTGGCAACAGTGAGCTTTAGATGACATGACCTCTGTTTAGGGTGGTTTGGGGATATAACTTTTACTTTTCCACCAAATCTGTTTTTCATGGATAAACCTGCGAATTAATGCTTCCAGCTCAACTCTCACATGGCTACTGCGGGTGAAGTGCCATGGAATATACATGAAACTGTTAAAATGCATACACAACAAAAAAGCGCTACTTCGAACTTCGAAGTAAGCCTCGGAGATACTGTTATAGCAAAAGCGGTCCTATACCAGTAACTATGCAAACCGATAACACACTCATTGACATAGAAGAAGAACAAAGCCTCGACCGCGTCACAGCCGAACAATTAGCCAAAATAGTCGAGTTCTTACTAAACCTAGAAGACTAAACAGTTTTTCACAAAGAGAGAATCGGGGGGTCCTCTCTTTACGAGGCAACATTTTCAGGAATAAAACAATCTGAACTTCTGTACGGCAGATCGGCGATACTAAAGTTAAATTACAAAAAATATTAGAGGTTAATAAAAGGGAAACTCTCTCAATGTGAGAGACTATTTTATTCGATTACCTGAATTGCACCTTCGGGGCATTGTGCTTCACAAGCTCTACAGACCAAGCATTCGCTTGATTTGCTTGGAACTGACTTGCCGGCTTTAATTTCGTAAACGCCGACTGGGCAAGTGTTGACACAAGTTTCGCATCCAGTGCATTTAGGATCGACAACAATTTTTACCATTTTTGTCTTACCTACCTGTAATAATTTCTTGAAAAGCCTATCCGTAAAATAAAAGGGTTTAGGTTGATTAACGTATTTTTTCACGTAACCGCAATAAGATTCCATTGATTGCTGATTCAGCTTTATCCCGTGTTTTCTGGGAGTCACTGATGTTTTTCTTGTAGCTTTCAATGGAAATTTCCCCTTTGCTTTGGCGTACCTCAAGGGTTCTTATGCTTTCTTCTGCTTGGGCTAAGTCTGCTTCAGCTAAATCCAGTTGATTAATTAGGTCTGGATAAGTGCCGGCTCCGCTGCGGAAAACTGTTTTGGCGCGTTCTATGCTTCTTGTTAAGCCTTCAATTCTGGTTTCGACTGCTGCTCTTTGGACTTTGTATTGGCGTCTTGGAATCTTGCCTTTCTGAGCTTTAGCATCCATTGCTCTTAGTTCAGCGTTTAATTGTTTTCTGTCCTCATATGCGCCAGTGAAGTCTCGGATTTGGTCGGCAGTGATGGGTTGGCCCTTGGCTGTTTCGACTGCTGGTTTAGTGGCTATGGGTGCTTTTGATTTTTGGACTGTTATTTTTTCTGCTCTTGTTCGGTAGGTTTCCTCTTTTGGTCTGCGTTTCTGATAGACGACAGCGCCTACACATCCGAGGACTGCTGCAAGTGCTGCCCAGAATGTAGGTCTAAAGGAAACCCAAACTGGATTGTAACCATAAGCTAATTGTATAGTGTTTGTTTGGGGGGCAAGAAAGTCAACGTAGCTTATGTCGTCTGCTGTTACGGTTAGGGTGTCTTGGTAGGTGCTGCGTGTGAGTGTGGATGATGAGTCAAGCTGGGCGGCTTGGGGTGTTGAGATGGTTGCGCCTTCTGGTGGATTAAAAGCCATAGTTGCGTGGTCTACGACGTATTGGAAGTTGGTGAAGAGCTGGAAATCTGCTAAGACATATTGGGAGCTTTGAAGGGTTGCTCCCGGTAGGTTATAGCTTACTGCTAATGTGGTTGATTGTCCACTGTTAACAAACGAGTTAAGCGTAGAGTTTACGAGTAGTATGTTGCTGCCGGTTACTATGCTTGTTGTTAGTGTGGTTCCAAATTGGTCTTTGACAGCAATGTTGGTAGCGCCTAACGGCACGTTTAGTATGAATGCGCTAAGTGAAGCTGTGGCGTTGCTTGTGATTTTGTAAGTGTCTATGGCATTCACTGTTCCGGTTGTGTCGATGCTTATTTCTCGATTTAAACTGTTTATGGTTGCTAATTGTAGGGTTCCAGTAGAGACTTTAACGTTGGTTTTTGCAATCGAGTAAGTGTATGCCGCTAGATTGTTTGCGGCGTAGCTTGTGGCTGATACGTTTCCATCGTCTTTGCCGATGGTGATGGTTTTGGGTATACTGGGGAAAAATAACGTGGCGTTTACGGTGCCCACGTTCTGTGTTAAACTTGGGTATGCCGGAAACTCTACTAAGTAGCTTCCGCCGTTTTGGTCGGTTGTTAAACTATTAGATAAAACAAAGGCTACTGTGAAAACGTTTGGTGTGTTTCCGTTGAAATTGATTTTTACAGCGTAGAATCCGCTGTGATCGCCAAGTTGAACTCCCACGTTTGCGTCATAGACGTGTGCGCTGTCATATGCGAGGACTTTTAGCACATCAGCGCTGTAAATGTAGGGTAAACCAATGGTGAAGCCATCGGATATTTGGCCTGAAACATGGATCGTTTCTAATATGACTACGTTTCCCGAGTACATGACTTGTATTTGGTGGTCTACTTTATCGATGCTATAGCCGCTGCTTTGAGCTGAAACTGTGCTGCTGAGTAAGGCGACCGGTAAAACTGCTATTAGAGTAAAAGCTACAATCAAGAGAGATGCCATGGTTCGCTTCATTAAATTCACCAAACGAGGGTTTCTCTAATGTTAGGTTAAGTTGTTTATTTACTTTTACCGTAATCTACTCGGTATAGAAGGCTTGAAAAATAGAGCAGTTGATACAGTTAAAATAAATCGAGAGCTGGCTTTTTTTGAAGTGGTTGTGTTGTTTGATATAACATTCTCTTATATTTTATTCAAGGATTGAAGGTATCGTTGGAACCTAAATGTTTGAACCACTCATAGCATGGTTTTCGAATTTCCAGAACGTTTATGGATTAGCCCTTCTGATAGGCTCAATTCTAATCTTGGTAGGTACCTTGCATTTTTCAAGTAAGGATTTCAGCGCTTAATTCATCTTGATATTTCTCTTGGACTAACTGAAAAGAATCATACGTATGTTTCTTTTTGAATATATTTTTTGGTAGCGGGGAGTAGATTTGAACTACTGATCTCTGGGTTATGAGCCCAGCGGGTTAATCCTGGCTACCCCACCCCGCTACGTTTCTGAGAAAACGCTTTCGGTGCAACCTATTACTTCACTCGTCGAATATTAATAGTTTCTTTTTCCCATCTCAGCAAAAGCCTTTTAGTGTCGAAGATATTTCCCTATGGCTGGATGGTTCATAGATGGATAAGCCGTATTTACGAAAACTCTCAAATCCGCCCCTAGAAAACCCAATCTTTGTCATGGGGCTACCAGGCTTTGGCAACGTGGGACGGATAGCGGCTCATCTGCTCATAAAATTCTGTGACGCTAAACCCTTCGCAGAATTGTATTCACCCTCATTTCCAGATTACGTCTCCATAACAACCAAGGGCATAGCACATTTGCCCCGTTACGAATTCTTCTATGCACCCATGGAAAAGAACAACCTGGTTATCATGACTGGGGAGATTCAACCATCCTTCGACGATGTAGTTGCCCATTACGATGTCTGTGATTCAGTAATCGATTTCGTGGAGGAATTGGGCTGCAAATTCATAGTTACCATGGGCGGCGTACCAATCACCGAAGACAAAACCCAAGTCTTCATCGCAGCCACCTCGCCACGTTTGGCTACCGAATTTATGGAGAAGGGCGGAGTCATCTACAGCAAAGGCAGAATTGTCGGTGGCACAGGCTTGACTTTGGCGTTGGCGAAGGAACGCAAGATTGACGGCGTCGGTTTATTGGGTACAACGATGGGTTTTAAGGCTGATAAGGGCGCTGGATTTTTGGTTTTCAAGTTTTTAATGAAGACTTTAGGAAAAGAGATAAAAGAAGGTTCAATAGAAAACAATCAACCTGAAGAGTAGTAAGTTGGGCGAAGCGATGACTGAAATTAACGAAAATGAAATACAAGTAAGTAGCGAATCAAAATTCACTAAAGTAGCATTAACAATTGTTGCGGTCCTATTGATTTTTGTAGGTCCAACTTATGTCCCATACCTGCTGGTTTCAGCTGGTTTAGGTGATGTTGCTGCCATCGTGTTGGGCTTTGTCCTATTCATCGTTGGCTTAGGTATGCTGATCTATTTGATCCGCAAGAAAATCATAACCTAAATAATTTATTTTTAATTTTTTTAGTTAAATTTTTGCCTCAGATACCCTAGAGTGCATCATCAGTTCAGCTTTTTAGTTTCCTCATCGGCGACCCAAATAGAACGAGCCTGTTTTATTAAGTATTCTTAGCTGTTTGTGTTTTCTATAGTAGTTGTTGCCAAGAAGCGCCTATACACAACATCAACCAAAGTTGCGGGGGCAGCTGCTTTTTGGTGTCTGCATTTATGTTGGGTTGAAGGTTAGCTGTGACTGATTGTGCAAGCAGCAGCGCTTCTGCAACATTGGTTGGTATAGTTGCCTACGCGTGCACTGTTCTTTATTTGAGAAAGCAAAAGAAACTGTTAGCGATAGAAGGGAGTTCTTAAGGAATTGAGTTTGAATATGCTTCCAGAATACATAAGACATATTACATATTACCCAAAGAATATGTCCTATGCTGGATAGCAAGCCCAAGGTTCCCGAAGCACTAAAAAGCGATGAAGCCAAACGCACCACAATCATTCTGGAGCGTAGCGAACGCGAATTCATCGAAACCCTAATCCGAGAAGGCAAAGAACCCGGCATAAAACCCCTCATCTCCAAAATGCTCGACATCTACAAGAGCCTCAACATCGATGACTGGCAATTTCCCGGAGAATACTACTGCGGAATTAGCCGAATAGCCATAGTTAACGTAGAAATGATAAACATCTTTGCCCAATACATACCCAAAGAGAAAATGCATGAACTCGGTGCACGAATGGGCGACGCTCTCAAAGTATCCATACAATCCACCATCGGCCTTGACCCATCAAAGAAGGAAAGCTGGGAAGCCGTGTTCAAACGCTTGAGTGTTCAGGGCTTTGGCGACTTTTTCCTAAGGGACAAATTCCTACTTATAAAAAAGCCCGTCATCAACGACTACGAAATCTGGAGAGGTCTCCTCGAAGGCTTACTGCTTATTGAGTTAGAAACCCGAAACTCGATGCCTCCGCTGGTTTTTGAAATAAAAACGCCTAAATCAGCCACAGTTTAACTGTCTGCGTTTATTTTACAGTTAAATATTAGTGGAACAGGTTTATATCCAAGACAAGCATTCAGGTGTCGTTTAGTGACGTATGATGAGGGATTGTATTCATACAAGGCGATTGCCTTCATTGCAGCTAAAAGCGTCTGCACTCGCATAAGTTTAGGCACGATTAGTTATTTACAATCAGGCGTAATCTCTCAACAACGCGTTTTTGGTAAACAAAAAACTCTTAGATGTCTCTCTAAAAATTTAGGTGTAAAATTATGGATAAAATAAAATTTGCCATTCCAAAAGGCTCCCTAGAAAAAGCAACAGCCGAATTTTTCAGTAAATCAGGCTTCAAAATCGGTGCATCAGACCGAACATACCGCCCCAGCATAAACGACCCCCAAATCGAAATGAAAGTGCTCCGCCCCCAAGAAATCCCCGTCTTTGTCAGCGAAGGCTTACAAGACCTCGGCATCACCGGCGAAGACTGGGTTAAAGAAAACCGCGCCGACGTAGAAATCCTCCAAAACCTCGAATACGGCAAAATCCGCTTAGTCATCGCCGTCCCCGAAAGCGTCCCAGAAGGAACCACGTTAGGCGAGTTTATGGAGTCCATTTGGGCAGCGGGCAAAAACTTCCGAGTCAGCACAGAATACCTCAACATCGCCTCCGAATACCTCAAAAGCACACCCGAATACAAGAAACGCTTCGGCGACGCCGACCCAGTGCTTGTTACTCCATGGTGGAAAAAAGGCGACAACTCACGAGCCAAAATCTTCCTATCTTTCGGTGCAACTGAGGCTAAGCCGCCGGAGAACAGCGACTGCATCATGGACGTAACCGAAACAGGCACAACCATCGAAGCAAACAACCTCCGCATAATCGAAACCGTCATGCGCTCAGCAGCCATCCTAATCGCCAACAAAAAAGCGCTCGAAGACCCAGAGAAACGCGAAAAAATCTACGACATAGTCGCATTGCTCAAAGGCGTCGTTGACGGCTCAAAACGAATACACATATTCGTTAACGTCAAAAAAGAAAACCTAAACAAGCTGCTAACAGAGTTGCCTGCACTCAAAAACCCAACCATCTCGCCATTAGCCGACGACACATGGGTAAGCGTCAACACAGTCATCGAAAAAGACTGCCTGATTGGGTTGCTGCCAAAAATCCGCAAATTAGCCCAGGGCTTAGTCGTTTATGAACCACGTCAGGTGTTGGCGTTGGATGAGATTGCACGGAGAACTGAAGGCCAATGCAAAACGGGTCAACCGTAAAAGTTTGGAATTCAAAACAGCTGCCATCCGACTGGTTTAAGCGCCAGCAGGCGGACCAGAAAGCCACTGCTGATCTCGAAGCCACCGTTAAAGCCATTATGGCTCAAGTCAAAACCGACGGCGACGCTGCGCTGCTGGAGTTTGCGCTCCGCTTCGACAAAGCCACACTCACTCCAGCAACCCTCAAAGCCAGCCCCGAAGAAATCCAGGAAGCCTACAGCAAAGTTACCAAAGACCAAGTTGCTGCAATCGAGTTCATGAAGCAACGCGTTAGCGTTTTTCAGAAGCAGTTAGTCAGCCAAACCGAAGTTAAAGCCTTCAACGAGGGTATCATGGTTCAAACGGTACTGCGCCCGATTGAGAGTGTCGGATGCTATGTCCCCGGCGGCCAAGCCGCTTATCCGAGCACAGTCGTAATGACGGCCGTTCCAGCCAAAATTGCAGGCGTACCGCGCATAGTTGTCTGCTCCCCCTCCGATGCAGAAGGAAAAGTTAACCCGCTGGTTCTTGTCGCCGCTGACATCTGCGGAGTCAATGAAGTCTACAAAGTCGGCGGAGCCCAAGCCATAGCCGCACTCGCATACGGCACAGAAACCATAAAGCCTGTGCGCAAAATCGTCGGACCCGGCAGCAAATACGTCACCATGGCAAAAGTCCTTGCCTCCCAAGACGTAGCAATCGACATGCCTGCCGGCCCAAGCGAAGTACTAATCCTCGCCGACCAATACGCAGATGCACGCTTAATCGCCTACGACATGATCTCGCAGGCAGAGCACGGAACCGACAGTGTCGCCGCATTAATCACAACATCCGACAAACTCGCAGTCCAAGTGCAAGCGCAACTCGGCAAAATCACTGCAGCCGCTCCAAGAGCCGACAAAATCTCCGAGTCACTAACCAAATACGGCTTCATAATCACCTGCGAAACCATGGATGAAGCAGTTGCATTAACCAACCAATTCGCCGCCGAACACCTCGAAGTTATGGCAAACGACGCCAAATTGTTAGCAGACAAACTCGTCGCAGGCCTAATCCTCATCGGACAATACAGCCCCGTGCCGCTAAGCGACTACGCCAGCGGAACCAACCATGTTTTACCCACAGGCGGGTTTGCAAAGGCTTTCTCGGGATTATCTGCTATTGATTACATGCGCCGAGTCAGCATCGCCGAGTGCTCACGCGAAGGTCTCGAAAAAGTCAAAGCCCAAGTCAAAGTCTTAACTGACACGGAGAATCTTCCAAATCACTACAAAGCAATAGAGGCAAGGTTTACCAAATGAGCGAATCCTACCAGAAATGGTTCAAAGCAAAACAGGAGAAACTGGGCGCCATAGACTGCTATTCCGCCGGCGTTACACCGGAGGGTTTAGCGGAGCAACTGGGCGTTGACGTCTCAAAAATTGTTAAACTGAACTTTAACGAGAACCTCTTCGTAGACCGCTCCAAGCAGATACCTTTGATGAAGCAGCTCGCCGACGAAATCGATTTGCGCATGTATCCCGAAGACGAAGAAGCCAAACTCCGAGAGAAACTCACCGGCTACATCGGCGTACCCGCAGATTACCTTGCGATTAGCAACGCCGGCGACGAATTAATCGACCGCATAATCCGCCTCTTCATCGAAAAAGGCGACGTCGCAGTCTCGTTTGCGCCATCATTTGCCATTCCGCGGCTCTGTGTGAAGCGTCAAGAGGGCGAATACATCACAGTGCCACTGAAAGGCGATTTCCAATTAGACGTCTCTGGTATGTTATCCGAGTTTTCAGAGAAAACTCGCCTGCTCTACCTCTGCACACCAAACAACCCCACCTCCAACCAAATGAAACCCGAAGACGTCGAAAAACTAGTCAAAGCCTTCCCAGGCATAGTCATCCTCGACGAAGCATACGGCGAATTCGCCGACTACAGCTTCGTGCCACGCATCCGCGAGTTCCCAAACATGGTTATCCTGCGAACATTCAGCAAAGCTTTCGGATTAGCTATGCTACGGTTGGGCTATGCAGTTGCGAACCCCGAGTTATGCAGAGTCATCCGCGAAAAAGCGCCGTTGCCCTATCCGGTGTCGGGTTTCACGATTCGCATGGGCATCAAAATGCTCGAAAACATGGATATCATGCGTACAGCTGTCGGAGCGCTTGTGGCTGAGCGGGGAAAATTCATAAATGCACTAAACGGAATAGACGGTATCCAGGCGTTTCCGTCACAGGCAGATTTCATACTGATAAACACCGCGAAACCGGCCGACGAAGTCTACACAAAGCTGCTCAAAAAGGGTATTATGCTTAAGAAATGGGGCAAACTGCTACAATACGACAACTGCTTCCGCGTTACTGTCGGATTACCTGAAATGAACGCTAAACTAATCGAAGCATTAAAGGAAATAATGAGGGATTGAAATGAGGACCGAAGAGGTTTACCGTAAAACCAAAGAAACCGAAGTAAAAGTCAAAGTCAACTTAGACGGCGAAGGAAAAACAGACATCTCCACATCCGTGCCGTTCCTAGACCACATGCTCACCTCACTGGCTACACACAGCCTAATCGACATAGACGCCTCCGTCAAAGGTGACTTCGTCCACCACATGGTCGAAGACCTCGCACTCGGCTTAGGCGAAGCCCTAAACAAAGCGCTGGGCACACGCGAAGGCATCACACGCTTTGGCAACGCAGCCGCACCCATGGATTGCTCACTCGCATTCGCCGCCGTCGACTTGGTCAAACGTCCCTACTTCAAAATCGACCTCAAACTCAGAGGCAAAAAAGTAGAAGAAATGCCAACCGAAGACATAGTGCACTTCTTCGAATCCCTAACCCAACCGCCCTGCAATGCTAACGTACACATCTTCGTCGAGTACGGCAGCAACGACCACCACAAAGCAGAAGCCGCCACCAAGGCGCTCGCACTCTCACTTCGACAAGCAGCCACCATGGACCCCCGACGCAAAGGCGTACCCAGCAGCAAAGGCGTCATCTAAATGGCAAACGCAGTCATCTTTGATTACGGCGTAGGAAACCTGCTTAGCCTCAAAACCGCGTTGGAGAAGGCGGGTTTATCCGTCACAATCGGCACCACTGCCGCAGATTTAGCAAAGCTGATGCGATTGCGTTGCCTGGTGTCGGAAGCTTCACCGCCGCACTTGAACCAAACTCGACACTGTAAAAGAAATATTGCAGACTAAAGTGTCGGAAGGCACCCCACTCCTTGGTATCTGCCTCGGAATGCAGCTGTTCTTTGAATCCAGCGAGGAAGGCCCCGGCGCTGGCTTAGCATTCTTCAAAGGCAACGTCGCAACGCTCCCCAAAACCGTCAAAGTGCCCCATATGGGATGGAACACACTAAACATCGTCAAACCCAACGAACTCCTCGACGGCATCCAAGAGGGCACCTACGTCTACTTTGTACACTCACTCTACCCCGTGCCCAAAGACCCAAGCTATCATCATTACCAAAACCGAGTACGGCACCACCTTCACCTCAGCAGTCGCCAAAGACAACATCTACGGCACACAGTTCCACCCCGAAAAATCAGGCGATGTCGGACTCAAAATCCTAAAGAACTTCGCCAACCTCGTTGTTAGGTGATACTGATGCAGCTTATTCCAGCAATAGACCTTATGGGCGGCAAAATTGTCCGCTTAACGAAGGGCAAAGCAGAAACCGCCAAAAGCTACGAAACAGAATTCGGTACCCCCCTCCAAGCCGCAGAACGCTGGCGAGATGAGGGCGCAGGAAAACTTCACATAATCGATTTAGACGCAGCCTTTAGCATCGGCGACAACCGTGCAGTCATGGCTGAAGTAGCAAAAAACGTTTCGTTACCCATTCAAGTCGGAGGCGGAATCCGCAGCTACGAAATCGCTGAGAACCTTCTCAAAACAGGCATAGCCCAAGTCATCTTAGGCTCCTTAGCCTTCAGCGACCCCTCAGTCATCACAAAAATCCAAAAACGATTCGGACCCGACTCCGTCATAGTCGCCTTAGACAACAAGGAAGGGCGCATTATGGTTGAGGGTTGGCAAACAGAAACCGCCATGACAGTCGACCATGCACTGGAAAAATATAGCCTGCTTGACGTCCACACTTTCCTAATTACATCTATCGCCCAAGACGGCATGCTAAACGGACCCGACCTGCAAACCCTAAGCAGTGCAATCATGTACCCCGGCGCCAAAATCATCGCGGCAGGCGGAATCGGCAGCATCGGCGACTTAGCAGCCCTTAAAGAAATCGGGTGCGAAGGCGCAGTCATCGGCAAAGCCCTATATGAAGGACGATTCACTCTAAAAGAAGCCTTAGCGAAGATAGGAGCCTAAAGTATGCCGCTTGCAAAAAGAATCGTACCCTGCCTCGACGTTGACCATGGAAAAGTAGTGAAGGGCATAAATTTCCTGCAACTCACACACGCAGGCGACCCTGTTGAAATGGCGAAGCGCTACAGCGACGAAGGCGCAGACGAATTGGTTTTCCTCGACATCACCGCTTCTCATGAGAAACGCGATATTATGCGCCAATATGTGGAAGGCGTCGCCAAAGCTATCAGTATACCGTTTACTGTCGGCGGAGGAATTCGTTCTGTGTCAGATGCAAGAAACGTCCTGTGCAGCGGCGCGGATAAAGTGTCGGTCAACACAGCCGCAATAGAAAATCCCCCAGTTATTACTGAGTTAGCTGACGTTTTCGGTCGGCAATGCGTCGTAATCGCCATAGATGCGAAACGCAACCGCACCCCAACTGACGGAAAACTCATGTTTGACACCGCCGAGGGTAAGGTTTGGTTCGAAGTTAACACGTATGGCGGCAGAAAACCGACAGGCATCGACGCAGTAGCTTGGGCAATGCAGGCTGAAAAGCTTGGAGCAGGCGAATTCTTAGTCACCTCAATGGACCGTGACGGCACAAAAGACGGCTACGACATCGAATTAACCCGCGCCATATCCGAACGCGTCAACGTACCCGTCATCGCCAGCGGGGGCGCAGGCATACCCAAACACCTCTACGACGTCTTCACAGAGGGCAAAGCCGACGCCGCATTAGCAGCTTCCATATTCCACTACAACCAGTACCCCGTTCCAGTCGTTAAAGATTACTTGCGCAAGATGGGGGTGACTATAAGACAATGACAACCAATCAAACCGAATTGCTCGCAAAGCTAGATTTCACTAAGGGCAACGGCCTTATCCCAGTCATAGTGCAGGACGCCAAAACAAATGCGATCTTAATGCAGGCATTCGCCAACAAAGAAGCAGTAGAACTTACCCTAAAAACCAAGAAAGCCACTTACTGGAGCCGAAGCCGCAACGAAATCTGGGTCAAAGGCGAAACCAGCGGCAACACCCAAAAAGTCATCTCCGTATCCACAGACTGCGACTACGACTCGCTACTCTATGTAGTTGAGCAGAAGGGTCCGGCGTGCCACACAGGCGAATACAGCTGTTTCTACAACAAACTGCTCTAAAAAGAGCTTCTTTTTTCATTTGAATTTGAAAAAGCTTATGTCTCCACATTACCTATTGACTAACCATGGAAATCCAAATCAAAAAGCTGCCTAAACCCCTAAGAACAAGCGGTTTAGAGAAAAAACTCACCGATATTTGCAGTAAAAATGATGTTATTTTTTTGGCAGTTTTCGGTTCTTTTGTTAGAGGCGAGCAGCATAGAGGAAGCGATGTTGATATTGCTATTGAATTCGATCCGAGTAAGGAGAAAACTCTTTTGGACCTAATTCATCTAGAAAATGAGTTAGGTAAGATTTTCAAACGCAAAGTTGACCTTGGAATATTCAGTAGTTTGCATCCTTACATAATTGATGATGTGAAAAATGAGATGTGCGTTATCTATGAAAAATAACGCCATCTACCTGAAACACATCTTGGACACAATTTGCGATATAGAGCAATTTATACAAGGACTATCAAAAGAGAATTTTCTTAAAAATAGGGAGAAACAGTATGCGGTTCTTCGCGGATTGGAAGTAATCGGTGAAGCTACCAAGAACTTAAGCCCAGACTTGAAGAAGGGCTGTTCTGAGATAAATTGGAAAGACATTGCTGGAATGCGTGATAAACTGATTCACGTATATTTCGGTGTAAATTTACCGTTGGTCTGGAAGACTGTTAAAGAAGACCTGCCTAACCTGAAGAAACAAGTGCAGGATCTAATGACGCATTCTGAATAATATAACGTGTAGCCCCTTGTAGTTAATCCTTTTAAACAAAACCTGCTCTATTCTCTTGTGATCATTTATGTCCCTTAATGAAGCCATGCTCTACACCCGCCAAGAAGAAGGCAAAGTCAAATGTTGCCTATGCGCACGACGTTGTTTAATCAGTGACGGAGCACCAGGCTTCTGTTTAGTCCGCAAAAACGAAGGCGGAACGCTTTTCACCCTAAACTATGGCAAGGCCGTCTCTGCAGGCGTAGACCCAATCGGCAAAAAACCCCTCTCACACTTCAACCCCGGCGCGTTGGTGATGTCGGTTGCGGCTGCCGGATGCAACTTCCGCTGCCAATTCTGCGACAACTGGATGATAAGCCAAGATCACGAAGCCCCAGGCAATCCCTTGCCTCCGGAAGAAATAATTAAAGCAGCCCAAAATGCGGGTTGCCAAGGCATAAGCTACACCTATACGGAACCTACAATCTTCATGGAGTATGCTTACGACACTGCAAAGTTGGCGAAGGAAGCGGGGTTATTCAACACTTTTGTAACCAATGGCTATATGACGCCTGAAGCTGTGAAAACCATTGCGCCCTACTTGGATGCAGTGACGGTGGATTTCAAAGGCGGCGCTGACCCAGACTTCTACAAATCCGTCATGGGCGTCCCGGACGTTAAACCCATCTTTGAATGCCTAAAAGAACTCAGAATCAGCGGCGTCCACATAGAACTCACCAACCTAGTTGTACCCAAAACAGGCGATTCAATGGATCGAATCAGAGAATTAGCCGCTTGGATACACGATAACCTCGGCAAAGACACGCCACTACACCTGTTACGGTTCCATCCTGAATACAAAATGTCCGCTACCCCCGCGACCAGCGTGAAAGAGATGGAGATGGCTCTGTTGACCGCCAAAAATCAGGGTCTGCATTATGTCTACATCGGTAACGTACCGGGCCACGCCGCTGAAAACACATATTGCCCTACGTGTGATACGGCTGTTATTAGGCGCAATGCGTTTGACATTACCCAATGGAACCTAACCGACGATATGCACTGTCCCGTCTGCGGACAGGCAATTCCGATAAAAGGTAAACTATACCAGAACAACCAACGATTCCCATACGCCTTGTTTTAGCATTACTAACTCTTATTAGGCGAAAGCTCGCTTTTGCATTCGGGCACAGAATGACTAAGTACTCTGCTTTGGCACTTGCAACCGGTTACTGGAGACCAAACGAAGCTTACCTCTACAAAATAATGGGCGCGCTGGATGGGCGGGTTTTGGATGGGGATTTTGTTGTGGTTTCTGAGAAGGCGTTGGCGGTGGCGACGGGTAAAATTGTTGATGAAAGTTGTGTTGCGCCGAGCCGAAATGCCAGATTCATTGCAGATTTCTGGATGCGTAAAATGTGGGGGTATCCGCTTGGTTTTCTCTGCGGTTTTGGCCATCGGCTTCTGAAGCGCCTGCGTGAATACCCCTTAGAATCCGGAAGCAAACACAAGCAGGTTGCGTTGGAGTATGCAGGGCTCTTGGGGGCGCTGTTGTTTGGTTCGGAGGGGGGCATTGATGGTTCCAATTTGGCTTATTCTTTTGTTAGTTTGCCGCTAAGTAATGCGGACGAATTAGCGCAGAAAATTCAAGAGCAGATCCAAAAACAGTTGGGCAAAAGCGTCTGTGTAGTTATCGCCGACACCGACAAAACCTACAGGTTCCGCAACTTCTATTTCACTCCACGCCCCAACCCGCTCAGGGGTATACATTCTTTCGGCGGCGTCTTCACTTACGTGCTAGGCAGGATGTTTGGGTTGAAAAGGAGCTCAACGCCGCTGGCGGTGGCGGGATGCAGGCTTTCTGCGGGTGAGGCTTTGACGATTACTAACATTGCTGACCGTGCGAGGGGTCCTGGGTCGGGGGCGACGGTGTGGGATATGGCTGCCCGCTTTAAAGTGGACATAAATTTGGTCACTTGGGAGATGCTCAGCGGGGTCGCGCATAAGCCGCTTGTAATCGTAAGAAAAACCATACAGAAAAGTTGATACTACAAAAATTTATTAGTGATTTAGCTAAAAAAAGCCTTTTTGAAGAGTAAGACATAAAAATTGGCTTGCAAGCCTTATGCGGAAACACAAGGGATCACACATGGAAGAATCACTACAAAGGATAGATGCGTTCTTTAATCCAAAGTCAGTCGCAGTCATCGGCGCAACCAAAAAAGTTGGCAAAGCTGGCTACGTCATATTTAAAAATTTAGCTACAAACAAGCAGCGAAGCGTCTTCAAAGGCGAACTCTACCCAGTTAACCCCGGAGAAGACTCCATTTTAGGGTTCAAATGCTTCGAAAGTTTAACTAAGGTTCCTGAGAGCGAAATTGACTTAATCGTTATTATTGTTCCGGCCAAATATGTTGCCTCCGTCATGGAGGAAGCTGTCGCAAAGAAGGTTAAGACAGCAGTCATAATCACAGCTGGCTTCAAAGAAGTCGGCAACAAAGAACTCGAAGATGACGTTATCGCTATCGCCAAAAAAGGCAACATCCGCGTTTTAGGCCCCAACTGCTTAGGCGTCTTCTACTCCAAGAGCGGAGTCGACACATTATTCCTACCCGAAATGAAAACCCTCAGCACAGGCGAAGAAGTCGTTGCAACTCCACGTCCTATGCCGGGAAGCATCGCCATGATTACGCAAAGCGGCGCTTTCGGTTCAGCAGCACTGGACTATTTGACCGGTCGCCAGATGGGTGTCTCCAAATTCGTATCATTCGGCAACAAATCCGACGTCAGCGAATCCGACATACTCGACTATCTCCAACATGACGACGAAACCAAAGTCATCTTGGTCTATCTCGAAGATGTTAAAAGCGGACGCGACTTCATAAGAATCGCCAAGCAAGTTACCCTCAAAAAACCCGTAGTCGTTATCAAGTCAGGCCGCAGCAGCGCAGGTGCACGAGCAGCAGCATCCCACACAGGCGCCATCGCCGGTTCCGACAAAGTGTACGAAGCAGCGTTTGAGCAATGCGGAGTTATCCGTGCCCATAGCATGGAAGAATTCTTCGACATCGGCAAAGCCTTAGCCATGCAGCCTCCAGCAACCGGCCGAAACATCGGCATCTTAACTGATGCAGGCGGACCCGGAGTCATGACCGTTGACGAATTAGAAACTCAGGGTTTAACTGCTGATCACTTCTGCCCAGAAACCGACGCTAAATTCGAAGAACTCAAAAAGCAAGGTTTAATCCTGCAAATCGCAGCCACACACAACCCAGTCGACTTAACAGGTTCAGTTACCGACGACCAATTCACCATGTCAGCTGATATCATGTTCCAAGACAAAGACACCTACGGCATCATCCTACTCGGACTCCACCATATGCCAGGCCTCAAAGAGAAATACATCGACGACATCGCAGCAGTGAGCGAAAAATACACCAAACCCATCGTTATGGTTGACATCGGCGAAACAGAAATGGCACTCTACACCCGCAGCCGCTTCGACAGATTATGCGTACCCAAGCTTCGGTTCACCTGAAGATGCAGCACGCGCCATGAGAGCACTAGTCTGGTACGGCGAATACCTCACCAAAAACGGCGCACTAGAAGCATACGTTGCCAACTTCAAAAAATGTGCAGCGCCAACCCAAGCTAAAAAACGGTAACACAAACAGTTACCAAACTGCCATCCATCAACCCCAATTTTCCCCTTAAATAAAGCGGCGAAATGATTTCTAAAACGTCGCCGGGGTAATTGGGCATCAACGGAACCACAACAGCGCATTCCAAGCACTCAATCGATGCCCTGAATAGGACGCCGGCGTAGTAGCCCCTTTGGGGTTCTATGCGCAACCCTTTTTTGGGTTCCAACAATTTTCTTTTCAGTTTAGCTTCTTCTGTTAAACGTAAGTTTAAGGTGCCTGGGTAAGGTGTAAAACCGAGTTTCTGCTCTACCTGCGTTTTGACCCATGGTAGGGCAACAAAAGTTTTTCCTGTACCCTTGCCCGAATAGATTCTGCCCTCAAAAGATAGAGGAGGCAAAAGCCTTCACAGTTTTATGGTTGTTCTTTTAGCCACAGCGCAACTGACTTCAAAATCGGGTCAGTTGAAATATCCACGACCGGAACAATCATCTTCTCCTTAGTCTCAATCGTTGGAAGATACCGTGGCATGGGTGCATAACCGACAAAAGTCCAGTAAACACGCCGTTTTTCGAGCAGTTCCTTGGCTACTGCGGTGTTGGATGCGGTGAGTGGGAAATACAAAAACACAACGCCCTCAACCCAGTAAAGCCCCGCCAACTTACCCCCGGCAATAACCGAGGTAAAACGCGCAATCTCTTCAGCGCTGCCAAAACGGGTTTTCTCCATAATCACAATTTCTTTAAAGGGCTCATACGAAATAGAAACGCCATTAATGCTCATAACACACTCATCCACATGTTAGTTAACCCTAATGTGGTTGTGGTTCCCTTTTAATTTTGCCATACACAAGAAAGTAGGTGCTATTTTTGGTATTAATTATTTAGCCGCAAGACACAAATCGCTCAAACTGCCTACATTTAGTTTATGTTTCGTACTGCTGCCGCTGAAGTTAGGGAAGCGTTGTATGGTATAATTGCTCGGTCTATGTTTTTGGGGCGTCTACTAATCATTGTTTGGGTTCGGGGGTTATGGTGGCGCCTGGTTTTGTGGTTACTAATGCGCATATTCTGCATTTGGACGGGGCGGTGGCGAATGGTCGTCATCGGACTTTTGAGGTTATTCGGTCGCCTGATATTGGGAAAAACGCTGTGTCGGCGAGTCTTGTCCGTGAGGATGCGGTTAGGGACCTTGCCCTGTTGAAAATTGAAGGCGAATGCTCGGGGCAATGTGCCAGTCTTGCTGAGGAGATTGTTGCTTCGGGGGTAAGTTGTGGTAGTTTGGGGTTTCCGCTCTCCGTCGTCGCCTCTGAAAATGGCAGGGTGTCTTATGGTTTTACTGAGCGGTTCCAAGGCGCGTTTATCTCTGCTTACATTACTGAGGGGGTTTCGGGTAGGTTGATTTCTTGGTATGAGGTTGATCGGGTGATGTATGGGGGTTCGAGTGGGTGCCCGTTTTTTACTGTGGATGGCAAGGTGGTTGGGCTTCAGGCAAGGGTGCGCAATGGCGAAAAAAGTTCGGATGGAGTCAAAATTTTCTTGCGATTTCGCTGTTGATTCCTTCACCTGAAGTACTCGAGTTCATCAAGAGTTGTGGCGTCATTCTGCGCTGATTTAGTTTTTTAATTGCTTTTTGTCTCTGGGGATTATTTTATCTGTAAACAAAAAATCGGTTCTGCTTGTGATTTGCTTCCACGGGCCAACCCGCATAGCATCCCAAACGGGCAGAAACCAAAACGCAGCCGGCTTGCAATACCTGTTATAGATGATTGAATAAGTAATGTCAGTTGCTATTATATTCTACCTAGAAAATAATCAAAACCCCTGGGGTTGTTGTAGAGTATAGGGGCTTTGCAGCAACAACAACTATAAAAACCATATATAGCCAAAAAAAATACCTAGTAGTAGGTCCGTACCCTTAGAGGAGGGGAGGATGCGGCGAAGCAACAGAAATCTATTCCAAAGCCAACTGGAGCGTTTCTTTAGAAAAAGTTATAGAGTACGCAAACATTAAGCCTCAATAATCAAAGCATTGGATGGTTACTGTTTCATGCCTGAAATCCGCGTAGCACTCGTCGGCGTTGGCAACAGCGCATCAGCCCTCATCCAAGGAACCCAATACTATAAAGACGCAAAAGAAACACCATCGTTCCCGGACTTATGCACGTCAACTACGGCGGCTACCACATACGGGACATATACTTCGTCGCGGCTTTTGAAGTTAACAAAGACAAAATCGGCAAAGACCTCTCAGAAGCCATCTGGGTTAAGCCCAACTGCTGCGCAAAATTCGCCGATGTCCCCAACCTAGGCGTAAAAGTTTCACCCGCCACCAATCCTTGACGGCGTCGCACCACACATGCGGGAAACCTTCAACGTCTACGACGACAGCAAAACCACCAAAGAAAGCATCGTCAAAACCCTCAAAGACGCCAAAACCCAAGTTCTAGTAAACTATCTCCCAGTCGGCAGCCACGACGCAGTCCGCTTCTACGCGCAATGCGCCATAGACGCAGGATGCGCGTTTGTGAACTGCATGCCCGAATTCATCGGCAGCGACGCAATCAAAAGAGTGGCCCAAAAAATTCGAAAAAGCAGGCTTGCCAGTTTTGGGCGACGACATCAAAAGCCAAGTTGGCGCAACCATCCTCCACCGCACTCTCGTCAGGCTTTGCCTTGACCGAGGAGCAATCGTGGATGAAACTTATCAACTTAACCTAGGCGGAGACACAGACTTCCAGAACATGACCGTCGAAGGCCGCCTCAAATCTAAACGCATCAGCAAAACCGAAGCCGTCACCAGCCTTGTCCCATACGATTGCCCACCCGCATCGGACCCAGCGACTTCGTACCGTTCCTGGAAAACAAAAAAATCTGTTACCTTTCACTCAAAACCCGCGCTTTCGGCGACCGACCCATAATAATCAGCGCAAAACTCGAAGTCGAAGACTCACCCAACAGCGCAGGAGTAGTCATCGACCTCATCCGCGCAGCAAAAATCGCCTTAGACCGCAAAATCAGCCGGCGCCCTCCTAAGCATGCCATCATACGCCTTCAAGCATCCACCCGTGCAAGTGCCAGACAACCAAGCCAGGCAATGGACTGAAGACTGGATAGCAGGCAAACGGGAACGCTAAACCCATCTCTTTCCCTTTTGTAAACCTTTTATATCCTTCCCGACTTGTCTCTTCAAGGAAATACTAGAAGGTTCAAGTACATGGTTAAAGTTGAAGCATACGAAGTACCAGAAGGCCTCTACTACAGCAAAGATTTTGAATGGATCAAAATAGAAGGCGACAAAGTCCGCATGGGCATAACCGACTACGCACAGAAATCCCTGCGCGAAATCGTTTACGCCGAATTGCCAAGCGCAGGCGCACAAGTAAAACAGAACGAACCATACGGAACACTCGAATCCGTGAAAGCCGTCTCAGACCTCATCGCCGCAGTCACCGGAACAATCGAAGAAGTCAACGATGAAGTCCAATCCAAACCCGAAACCCTCAACGAAGACCCATACGGCAAAGGCTGGCTGCTCGTTGTGAAACCCGCAAATTTGCAAGCTGAACTTGCCAACCTCATGGACTTTAAGCCGCCGTGGAGTGGCACAAAGCCAACCCAGGCAAATAGAAGGCGAACTTGATGGCTAGACGCGTAATCGTTATCGGCGCAAACGCTGCCGGCGTTGAAGCAGCCTCTGCAGCACGCAAAAAAGACCGCACAGCAGAAATCACCCTAATTACCCAAGAAAAAAACGCGGGTTACTGCGCTGCGGCTTACCCTTTGTTATCGGCGGACAAATCGCAAATTTCAAGGACTTGATTGTTTATCCTCCAGCGTACTTCCAGATGCTCAAGCTCAACTTGAAGAACGAAACCAAAGCCACCGCGATTAACACCAAAGAAAAAACTGTGACGATCCAAACCAAAGAAGGCGCAACCGAAACGATGCCCTACGACAGCCTCGTGATTGCTACTGGCGCAGATTCATTTATGCCACCGATTAAGGGAAAAGAAAAACAGGGCATCCTGAGCCTACGCGGCATAGAGGATGGCGAAAAAATCGAGGCTGCAGTGAAAGCAGGCGCAAAATCCGCCGTCATCATGGGCGCAGGCTTAATTGGCTTGGAAGTGGGCGTTGGCTTAATGGAGCAAGGCCTGAAAGTTACTGTCGTTGAAATGTTGCCCCAGATTCTGCCGCAGTTGCTTGATGCGGACATGGCAAAACTGGTTCAGGAACACCTTGAAGAAAAAGGCATGCGGATCCTCATCAGCAAAGGCGTTGAAGAATTCCTCGGCGACCGACAAAGTTACCGGGGTTATGGCGGGCGGAGAAAAAATCGAAGCCGACCTATTCATCAGCGCATTTGGAGTCCGCGCCAACACCAAACTCGCAGCCGAAGCAGGCATCCCATTGGGCGAAACAAGAGCAATTAAGACTAACGGACGCATGGAAACCGACGTGAAAGACGTTTACGCTGTGGGCGACTGTGCTGAAGCCCCAAACATCATCACCCACCGACCCATGTGCGCACAGTTGGGCACGATTGCGGTTCGGCAGGGCAAAGTTGCGGGGGCAAACGCAGGCGGCGACTACTCACTGTTCATGGGCTTTTAGCTTCGGCTGTTACACGGCTGTTTGAGATTGAAGCAGGCAACACCGGCTTAACCGAAACCGCTGCCGAACGAAACCGCATCGAAGTCGTTACCGGCGCAATCACCAGCAAAACCAAGGCCGATTACTTCCCAGGCGCTAAACCCATCAAAGTCAAACTAGTCGTCGAAAAAGAGTCACAACGCATAATCGGCGGACAAGTCATAGGCGGCGAAGAAGTAACACAACGCATAAACTGCCTAGCTTCGCTATCCAGAAAGGCATGACTGTGCGTGAACTCGCCAAAGCAGACACCGCATATGCGCCGCCACTGTGCGAAACTTGGGAGCCGATGGTTTTGGCAGCTGAAATGGTCCTGATGAAACTGCGATAGTCTGTTGCTTTGCAGGCACCTACCCCCCTCTGTAAATAGCAACATAGAGGTAGCGTTTGCTGCTCTGCCGACCTACCTCCTCCCCTATATCAGTAGATCAAATTTCTCTATTTTCTAAAGAAAAACACCAATTGGAAAAACGGTTTGTTGTTCTTCTAAAATAAGAAGACAGCACTATGTATGCAGGTCAATTGTCTTCTTTTAAGAGTTGCTTATCTCCAAGTCTTGTTGTAGGTTGCTTGCATATTAAAAGATGAAAGTTAGTTGTTGTTGTTGCTGCTGCAACTGTGCCCCCCACAATAGTTGCAACTACTAACAAAACTTGCGCTTCTCTTTTCCACTAAAGACAGCTATCGCAGTGTAGCGTTTTTTTTGCCACCCACACAAAAAACAGCTAACGCGCAACATACTTCCCCATCCTCATCCCATCCCACCCAACATAGCTCCATGCATGCGGATGGGACAAAAAAAGCCTCTTACCCCATCCCAACGCAAACAGAAAAACAGCCCAAACCAAAAAACCAACCGCCCCCACAACCCACCAGATGGGATGGGAAAACTCCTACGCATCCCATCCCCACAAAGAACAAAAAAGAAAAACCTTCAAACATTGTTATCGAAATTATAGAAGTTACAACTGTTGTTACAACCACAACCACGCGCCAGTTGCAACACACAGACCCTCTTAAGCTCACCTTCTTGCAGGGGGCTTGGCTGGCTGTGAAGTATGTTTTGGCGCCTATCTATGTGCAGGGTCACTGGTTGGTTGCGACGTTATCCGCAATCATACGTCGGACTCTTCTCTAAGATTCTTTAATTAGGAATCTCAATATGACTTCTATTCCCAGATTTTTGATTATCTGAACAGCACGATAAAGCTGGGCATTAACAAAGCCTATTTCCAAACCTAAACAACAAAACCCTCGTGTACTATGGCGGAAACCCACCGCATCCCCATTTGCCCCTATACAAAATGGATTTAACGCTTGGATGTTAGTGCTTGTAACCAATAATCAGTATCTGAACTGCTCATATTTTATATAGTTCCACCAACAAAGACAAGCGGTAATTCCATACAACTATAAAGTTCATTAAAGATGAAAAATATGAAAACCAAAAAAATTCTAGTTTACACATTAATTTTACTCTTATCAATCTCATTCATAAGCGGTTTATTCACCCCTGCTAAGGCAGAAACAACATGGACACCCATCACGTTGCCCTACACTATAACAGAAAGCGGAAACTACGCAATAAGCGACTCTTGGTCAGGCAGCGGCGTAGGCTTAAACATTAGCGCCAGCAACGTCGTGGTTGATGGACAAAACTGCTCGATAAGTTTGCCCACAAACAGTACCGGCGACTTCGGCGTTTACATGGATTCCCAATCAAACGTAACCTTACAAAACCTAAACGTGATCTGCGCCCAGATAGGTTTGCAAGTCAATTCCAGCAATACCTTCACTATACAGAATTGTAACATAACCAATGGCTTTGTTGATGGATTAAGCATTGCAAATTGCACCGACTTCACAGTTGTAGATTGCAGCATAGCCAAGAGCTACAACGGCATAGACTTAAACTGCTCAAACAGTTTCCAAATAGTCAACTGCAATGCATCAGCTAACCTTTGGTTCGGTATCGTGGCTAACGCATCAAGCGAATTTGGGGTTTACTCATGCAACGCATCTGCTAACACAGTAGGACAACGGTTTCTATGCAACGAACTGTGACTCTTTTACGCGTCGATAGCGTTGACCTAAGTTATAATGGGTGGAATGGCTTTAGCGTTTATGCATCCAGCAATTATGCCTTAGTAAGCTCTAACTGCAGCTACAACGGCATGGAGGGCGTTTATACTGGTTACGGAAATAACTCGTATGTTGAGGATTGCATTATTGATGGAAACGGCGACCTTGGCATAGTAGTTCCATATCAAAGTGAGGGATACTATGACTACAACGAGATAGCAAATAACTCTCAAGCAGGGCTTGCTTACCTTTCGGATGGTATCACTTTTGATAACAACAACATTAAAAACAACGGATTAGCGGCAGGCACTTTTTACGGTGGAATTCAAGCAACGGACAGCAACTGCACAGTATCCGAAATAACTTTGACAGCAATTATGATGCATTATTATGGGAAGTAACCGACCCAACATCAAACAACACCTTTAACGCCAACGACAACATTTTCCAAAACAATACCTACACAATTTTCCTTGACTATAACTTCCAAGCAGCAACACCAACCAAAAACTATACTTCTACAACAATTTTGTCAATGACTCAGCCCTCGTTGACCCAACCTGTTTAACATCCACTTATTCAGGCAATTACCTGCCCATCAACAGTAATATCCTCAACCTAAACACTACAGAGCATCTTGGAGAAAGAATCTGCAGCAGCGGCCCCATTATTGGCGGCAACTTCTGGGCTACTCCAGACGGCACAGGATTAAGCCAAATAGGTACAGACGCAGACAGAGATGGCTTCGTTGATTCAGCCTTCAACTTATTTAACAATGTATCAATTGGATCCGCCTACGATTATCACCCCTACAGTTTGAACTTCGACGTAAACAGTTGGGTCAACATTACTTTGCCTGCTGCAATTACTTCGCCCGGCAACTACCGAATCACCGCACCATACACCGGTAGAGGAACCGCCTTAATCATAGAAGCCAACAACGTCACGGTTGACGGTCAAAATAACCTGATCCAAAACCTAATCCTTCCACTGGTCGAATCCGACATTACTCCGCATATGCCAAGTGGAACAGGTATTATACTTTCACGCAGCGAAAATCTAACTTTGGAAAACTTTAACATACAAGGCGAAAGGTATGGCATCAGGGCTCTTGAGAGCTCTTTCACCATTACAAACAGCAACTTTTCAGACTGTACCAACTATGGAATATTGGCCAGGGCTGCTACAACTATAGTGTTACCGGCTGTAACTTCCAAGGAAACGATGAAGGACTCGGCGGTGAGAGCTGCGTTAATGCAATAATTGTCAACATGCTGCTTCAACAATAACATCATAGGCATTGATATGGCAGACTGCAGCAACTGCACATACATAGACTCAATGTTTAACAATTGTAGTCTATATGCACTCTGGGACATATACAGCGCAAACGAAACGATAAGCGGCAACTGTTTCGAAAACACCGGAACTCCAGACTCCACCGATTGGGAAGGCACAGCACTTTTCCTAGGCGACGTCGACTGTAATGTAAGCAACAACATTTTCCTCAACAACTACAACGGTTTCTTCTGGGGCGTCTCAGAGCCAGAATTTAACTATACTCAACTTATCTACAACAACCAGTTCACCGATAACAACAGTACAATGCTCCTATGCTGTTTTGAACCCAACACATACACCAACGAAAAACTGTACTTCTACAACAACCTCGTCAACGACACCAACTACGTTAACCCATACAGCTATATCGAAGACAATTCCGGTCTAAACCTGCCCTTCAACAGTTCAATACTTATCTTTAATGTGCCCTTACAGGCTGGAACCAGAGCCTACAGTAGCGGAAGTTTGATTGGCGGCAACTACTGGGCACACCCCAACGGCACAAGCCAAACAGGCATAGACACAAACCACGACGGATTCATCGACACCCCCTTCGATCTCTTCAGCAACTCATCCATCGGAACAGTCTATGATTACCTCCCCTACAGTTCAGGCTACACCTCCAACCTCACATTCCCCATAGGCAATACCCAAACTTTAGTTGTAAACCAAACATCCTCCAGGTATAACTGTACAATACACGGACTTCTTTGGCAACCTGACCACCGGCACTATTGTAAACCTATCGAGCAACTCTAGTCTCGGGCAAGTTCTACAGTGACGCAGCGGGCACTCAACAGATAACAAGCCTCACTATTCCCGCGGGTTCATCAACTGCATCCTTTTTCTACAAAGACCTCTCTGCAGGCAACCCAGTCATTACTGCATCTGCTCAGGGCGTAACTAACTCTGCCACAGCAAATTTCACAATCAACCCCCACTCAAGCATCGTCAACCACATAACAGTATCAGCCAACGCCACCACCATTGCAGCGGGCGACACAGCCAACTTCACCACGACGGCCTATGACGAATTCGGCAACGCATGGAACGTCAGCGCCTCATACACTATCGACGGTCAAGCCTTCAGCGGCACCAGCCTAACTGGAGAAATTCCCGGCGCATACAGCGTAGTGTCTACCTATAACACAAAACAGATACAGTAATCTTGATAGTTACACCAGGTACTGTAGCTCGCTTTGTTGTTTTAGTTCCTAATTCAGCGACCGTAGGCAACCCCTTCAACATCCGAGTAGTAGCCTTAGACTCCTTAGGCAACATTGTGACTGGCTTCACAGGCACGGTTGCTCTGACGGCAAACGGAACCAACCTCAATCCATCAACCTCCGGCGCCTTTACACAAGGACAATGGTTCGGTACAGTCACCATAACTCAGGCGGGATCGTTTAAGATAACTGCAGCCGACAGCAACGGGCACTCGGGCATAAGTTCTGTACTAACCGTATCTGAAGCCGTTACGCCTACGCCAGCACCCACAACAACAAATACTATTTCAGCAACAAAGACGGCAGCTCCACAGTTAACATAGCAGTAAACGGCAACATAACGACCTCACAATATACCAATGTAACAATCACCACAAACCAAACAGCACAAACAACCACAGTCTTCTTACCGTCACAGCCAAACCGGCACCACAGGATATGGCAACATAACTCTTCCAAAAAGCCAGATACCTTATGGAACAACCATAACCGTATACATCGATGGCCAACCTGCAGAGAACCAAAGCTACACACAAGACAGCGAAAACTACTATGTCTATTATTCAACGCACTTCAGCACGCACAATATCGAGATACGGTTTAACGGAAGAAACCCCCGGTTCAGAGTCGCCACTGCTAATGTACGCAGCCATAATTGCTGTCATAGCAGTCGCCATAGCCATAGCAGCCATCGCCGTTAGCAAACGAAAACATAAACCAATCAAAACACCCCAATAAAACCCAATCCCCATTTTGGGGACCACCATTTTTATGACACTTCTAACCTCTCACACACCCAAAAATTCTCTCCCTCTAACGGCTACTACAGCATTGAGTTAATTCTTTTAATTTTTTTATTTTCTTGGGTTTGCATAATTATATCTAACGATTGATAGATTATGGGGCAATAGGTCCCAGAATTTTTAAGCGCAGGATTTTTATGCAGATAATCCGAAATAGCCAGCACTAACCAAAAGGAGAAAAAACAAAAATGCAAAAAATCTTCAAAATAATTCTCTCAATATTGGGCAATATTAATCATTGTTGGCATCGCCAGCTTCAGCTTAATCAAGTTTGATGTCGCAGGAACCTTCGCCACAGACACCCATCCCTTACCCAACGGCTCAGCCACCCAAAAAGCAATAGTTGTTTATGACCCTGGCCTGAGTGGAGGCGCAAAAGATGTAGCAACCAAAATCGGCTATTACCTCCAGGACAAAGGCTATGATGTTACTTTAGCAGGGGTAAAAAGCACTACTGCCGCAAACCTCCCAGGCTACGCGGTTATCGTCGTCAAAGGCCCCATCTATGCAGGCAAACCCGCAAGCTCAATCCAAAGTTACCTAAACGGCCTCAACCCACCCGCAAACGCAACAGTCGGCGTCTTCGGATACGGCAGTG
Organism: uncultured archaeon; assembly: GCA_963782915.1. Classification (GTDB taxonomy): domain Archaea; phylum Thermoproteota; class Bathyarchaeia; order Bathyarchaeales; family Bathycorpusculaceae; genus Bathycorpusculum. The sequence continues at coordinate 75,882 of CAWALK010000024.1, read as the reverse complement.
TCCAAGTCGATAACAGCAACCAAACCGCTGTTGAACAAGCTGTAGCACCCCTTCCAGCGATAGCCCAGTAATGCTCACAGCAGTTGTAAAGATAGTTTCAGGTAACAGCGTAGATGCAAACTGCCAAGACTTCGTCAACCGCTTACTAATGTAAACTGCTGAACTTCCCCAGCCCCCGCTTCTTCGGCGGGCTTAACTTTTTTTGGCTTTATCACCGGAAGAATAAATTCTACCAATAGCAACAAAATTATTAATGCAATAATCACGGGCAACCCCCAAGAATTCTTCTGCAAAAACAATGTTATATGGCCAAAGAATGGAACCCTCATAACAACTTTGCCCAACACCAAATCTTCTGGGACGCCTTGGCCTGTATGCCAAATCGAGTTTGAATCGTACTCGTTAACGGAGACATTTGCTGGCCAGTCTTCGCCGTTGCCATCGCCTTTGGTTTGGAAATACCATTTGCCATCAACTTGATATTTCGCTACCACACGGTGCACGATGGGTGTATCGGTTGGGTTGGTTGGGTTTTGGTAAACAATTATGTCGCTGTTTGGGTAATTAGCGTTAATATCTTCTGCTTTTACGCCCTGGATGATTATTATGTCGCCGACATGTAGGGTTGGCGCAAAAGTGTGGCTCCAACCATCACATAAGTAACCGTAGGGCACGCACATGCTGCCGCTTTCAACCACACGAACCGGCACTTCAACGTTTAAGGCGAACCGTAACCCAACAAAGAAGCCTAAAACAACTGCAACGATTAAGGCAATGGCAACTGCGGATTTAATGTATTCTTTGCGGGTCATTTTTGGAGTGTTACTCAAATAGGCGCCTTCAACACGTTGACTTCCTAGTGGAATGCGCTCTTTCTTAATAAACAACATTCTTCCTGTGGAAATAGCAAACAAAAAATATCTCCCCACAGAAGCTATCCTTATGGGGTTTAGTGTTTGCTTAAGATTACCCGTACCCACAAAATCTTCTTTGCCATCATGTGCATCATGGGTTTCTTTGCAATCTTAAGCTCCACCATGTCGAAGAATCCCGTGCTTAAACCCTTCGCAACCAGCTTAGGCACCCCAAATGAACTTTTAGGCATTGTCGCTTCCGCTTCAACCATCCCCGGCATACTAATCAGTTTACCCGCTGCATCGCTCTCCGACTACATCGGCAGACGCAAAGTGCTACTGCTCGCAGGCTCCATCTTCGCAGTGCTCCATTCCTTTATTTGGGTGTGGATTCCTGGTGGACTCTTGCGCTGGTTCGCTTTTTCCATGGCTTCGCAACAGCCATATTCATACCTGTAGCTGAAGCATCCATCGCAGAATTATACCCTACCAAACGGGGCGAACGCATCTCGCTTTTCAATTCGGCAACCGCTGTAGGAAGAGCATTAGCGCCGTTTCTAGGCGGCTACATACTGTTTGCCACAAATCAAAGTTTCTTCACATTATACCTCTCAGTCGGTGTCGCTGGCGTAACCGCATTCGTTGTGGGGCTGCTGTTTTTGGCTGAAAAACGAAACCTCACCAAAACACCGCCTACCCCTCATTCGTCCAAGAAAATGTTCGAAGGCTGGCTCTACCTCATCCGCAACAGAGGCATCATGGGCGTCAGTTTTGTCCAAGCAACCCAATACTACGTGTTCGGTTCAGTCGAATTCTTCCTAGTCGGCTACTTAACCGACGTCGTGGGATTGGACCTCTTCTCCATCGGAGTTATTACTGGAAGCCAGATTGTAGCGTTCGTTATCGTTCGGCCCTTAATCGGGCGCGTCTCTGACAGGATAGGGCGAACTAAACCCATCATCGCAGGCATCGCCGCCAGCTGCATATTGGTGGGGGCAATTCCCTTTACAACCCAGTTTCCAGTGCTGCTGCTCTTAGCGGTTGGGTATGGCGCGGCTTTTGCAACGGTGCTCTCTTCCACTTCGCCTTTAGTGTGCGATTTGGTTCCTTGCACTTTGGTGGGGGCTTCGATGGGTTTCTTAGCTACAATGATGGATGTGGGTCAAACGTTGGGACCGATAATTAGCGGTGTAATCTTCGCATCAAGCCTGAGGTATCTGGGGTTGTTTTTCTCGCTTAGCTTGCTTCTGGTACTTTCGATTGTTGTTTTCCTGTTTTCCAAGAGGCGGCAAAAACCCGCTTAGTTTGCGAGGATTTTCTTTAACCCATACATCAAACGCCCAAAGACACCAACAATAGTGGGCAGAAACATACTGCACACCACAAGAGCCAACCCAAAATACTGCAACGGCACTAAAATATCGCTGAATAGGGTTTTTGAGAATAGGTTGAAGGGGTAATAGGTGACGGTGTCTACGCCAAACCATGCATAATCAACCCACCGGTTTAGGAACTGGACGCTTTCAAGCAATGAAGCAAACACCAAAACCAGCCCAACAGTAATCAGCGCAGGCTTAATCCATTGGATTTTATTTTTCCACTCCACAGAACCCAGCAAACCCGCGCCTTTGTCGGCTATGGATGCGGCGATTAGACACAAAAACGGCAACGCCAAATAGGTGTACTTGAAGACGCTGACATAGGGCACCGTTAAACGGAAACCCAAAACAAAAGCAGGTTCAGCCCCGAAATAACCGCGACAGTAGCAACGCAAAGCAGGTCAGTTCGAAGGTGCCCCGCAAGCTTCCTTCTGTATGCAACTGCAAACGCTATGGCAAAGAATGAGGCGGCAAACAAGAAAATCCCTGTGCTATTAACCAAAATTGTGGGCAGATAGGCTGCTGGAGCATCTACGTAGACTGGATGTGAGAGGTCGCTGCTGAAGTAGACTGCACTGAAGTTCTGGTTTGCGAAGCCTCCATACCATACCGCTTGCAGGACTATTGAGGGCACAAGGAAAAACAGCAGTTTTCTCTTTGTAACCTTAAAGGTGCCTTCTTTTCGATTCAAGAACACAAAAAGCAGCAATGGAACCAAACTAAAAACCGCAAACAACTTCGTTAAAAACGCCAAAGCAAAAAATATCCCTGCCCCAAGCACCAGCCTATCAGAGTTGCGCTTAACCGCTAAAACTCCGAAAACCAGGAACATTAGGCTCCAGAATAGGCATTGGTTGTCTATGAGGAAGATGCGGCTCATGTAAACGTGCCATGGGACTAAGCCGAAGAGCGCCGACGCAACCAACCCAGTCTTTCTACCGTACAGCAAGGTTCCTAGTGCATAGACGAGGGCAACTGAGCCCAGCCCAAACGCCGTAGCCAACCCGATGCCATTGAGGTAAGATAGCCCGAACAGCTGGAAAATAGGTGCCGCCGTATAGAAGCCCAGCGGAGGCTGATTAATCATAAAACCCGTGGATATCAAGGGAAACCCGCTAGTGAGGACACTTGAGGCGGCTTCGTATTCAAGTTGGGAATCCCAGTTCGTATAGGTGCCCATTGATGCTGCAATGATGAAGCTGCCCAGCAGCACCCCCAATACGGGGTAATGTGCAAGCGCAAACTGTTTGAGGCTTTTAGCGTCCACGTTGAGGTTCCCAGACAGAGCTATCTATTGCTATCCATAATAAATTATCTCAAAAAGCCAAAAAATTAATTATTTATAACAACTGATAGTGCAATTGAGGATACGCCTGTGGCTCAAGCAACCAAACGATCCCCAATACTCTATGCCATCGCTGCATGGATGGTTGTTAACATCTTTTTAATGGCGCTCATACTTCTTGGAGGCGACGTGCAAGACCTAAACAATTGGATAGAAATCGCACTCTGGGTCACCGCTATTCCCGCTTTGCTTTCACCAAAAAATGGGGTCCCGCCTTCACAATATTTGTCCTAATCTACACCTTAAGCACAAGCGTGGGCATACTTGATTTACTATCAAGTCTGGCTAAACGCTATCCGCGTAGTCATCAACATCCCCGCCATAATTTACCTCTTCAAAGCACTGTTCGAGGGAAAATTCAAATAGCCTCAATGTTGAAAACCACGCGACCTCTTTGCAGCTACCTCCCGTTTACATATTAGCAGCCAAACATATCCCCATTCAATGGACAACCCATTCAAAAGCGATATATTTGTCGTCTCCAGAAACAAAACTCTAATATTAACAAATGCAATCTCTTAATCCAGCATGCTGTGGGCCGGTCGTCTAGCCTGGTTAGGACGTTGGCTTTACGAGCCAAAGGTCGCCGGTCCGAGTCCGGCTCGGCCCACCAACACTTCTAACTTACTGATTCTATCCGATTATGCAACCCTATTTTTCTTAGTAGTAGAAGAAGGAATTGACCTCCTTTACTCTTCTTCTTCCAGCGGTTGATGTAGGCGGTTGTGTTTGAGGTTCTGCGTCTGGTTTGGGTTGCTGGCTGGTTGTGGAGCAAACCACAAGCTCCCCGACACCAACTCTTAGAATGCTGCACTTTTGGCTTATCCGTCGCCGGTTCATTGAGCGAATGATTCTTCGCAAACCAAGCGAATTAGGCTTCCTAAAAACGGTTATCTTGCATGCAACCCCTGACTCTCGACCATGAAAGCAGCGACGAACAAGCTGGCAGCCGCTCTACTCATTATAGCACTCACGTGCATAACAAGCCCAATCTTCACCGCAGTATCCTCGGCACAGACCTCGGGAAACCTGCAAAGCGACTTTTTAGCGCTGGTAAACGCTGAACGTGCAAGCCTCGGCAAAACCCCGCTCGCAGCCAACAGCCAGCTTGAAAGCGCCGCTTACCTGCATTCCAAAGACATGGGCGACAACAACTACTTCTCCCACACCTCACAGGATGGGACGCAATTCAGCCAACGAATCACCGCTGTAGGATACAAGTGGGTTTCAGCGGCAGAAAACATTGCCTATGCCTACGGAGCCCCAGATGCAACGAAGGTTTATGATATGTGGAAGAACTCGCCGGGACACTACACCAACATGATTGGCGACTACGTCGACGCGGGCTTAGGCGTCTACAGCATTAACGGCTACACTTATTACACGCTTGATTTGGGAAGAAGTCAGAACCCCTCGCCGACCCCTAGCCAACCCCTTCTCCAACGCCCACACCAAGCCCAACTGCCACGCCTAATCCCACTCCTACGCCAACTCTCACACCGACTCCAACACCCACAACAACTCCTACGCCCACCCCAACACCCGCAGCTACGCCCTCACCCACACCAAGACCAACAACTCCCAACCTAACCGTTACCCCAACCCCCGAACCAACAGCTTCACCCACATCATTAACCCCCCAAACTTCAACGGCCACTCCAACACCCAACGCATCAATTTCTCCCACACCAAGCATCTCCCAGAACCCCTCCACTTCATCACCTATTCCTTCCTCATCCACATCATCTTCAACACCCAGCATCCCAGAATTACCCCTTTTCATCCTGTTACCGACGATAGTTCTGGGGCTCTTCTTTGCAGCTGCGATTAAACTAAAAAACCGTAAGAAGTCCCGTTTTCATGCTTAACCAAGGTTGGTTAAAATCCGCTCAGCTCCCAATATTGCCGTACATGTTCTTAAGCGATTGTCTTAAAAACACTAACAACAACTAGGTATCAGGGATAAATTTTGGTAGATATAATTGGCCTTTTAATACAAATAGTCGTTGCCATAATCGTTGTTGCACCAGTACTTTGGCTTGTGGGCAGAGCATTAGCAGGCAAACATAACGCTAAATTCACTGACGCCATCTGGATCGTCGTTTTGGGCATAGTCATTGGCTCAATAATCGGCTGGTTAATCGGCGGATTAATTGCGTCGATAATCATGTTCTTTGTTTGGCTTGGACTGATCAAACACTTCTTTGACTGCGGCTGGATCAAAGCATTCGTAATCGCTGTAATCGCAGTGATTGTCTTCATAATCATAGCTTTCCTGCTGGCATTGATCGGTATAGGCATCGGTATAGGTTTAGGGTCACTGGGTTTCTAAGTCCAGCAAAACTCTTTTTAATATTTTTTTTGAAGCATCCTTTGTATATTAGGTTCTAAAAAAGAAAAAAAGGAAAAGTTTGTGGTAACTCTATCGTCGCTTTCTCAGGAAAACTATGGCGACTGCGATTACTACAACCAAGACAACGATGGCAATCGCATAGTAAACAATGTTTGACATCTCTGGATTGCTGGTTCCGCCTGAACTTGCGCCGACTGCATAGAAGATGCCATCATATGCACCAAAGTATACTGCTCCATCTGCTACTGCCGGTGAAGAGTAGATGTTGCCTGCTGTCTGGTAACTCCATTGCAAAGCGCCGTTGTCTGCGTTTAAGGCGTAAGTTGTGTTGCCCAAGGTTGAGGTGACGTAGACTGTGTGGCCGATGACTGCGGGTGCGGTCGTTAAGCCTTCATTCATGGTGTAACTCCATTTTTCTGCGCCTGTTGCTGGGTCGAGGGCGTATACTTTTTTGTCGAATGCGCCGCCGGTGTAGAGGATGCCGTTTGCGTAGGCTGGTGAGGCTTGGACGCATTGGTCATAGCCTGTTTCGACTTTCCAGACTAAAGCGCCGGTGTCAGCGTTTAGGGCGTAGGTTTGGTTGTCGTAGCTGCCAACGTAGACGTTGCCGTTTGCCACTACTGCGGCTGAGGCGACGACGCTGCCAGTTGTGAAATCCCATTTTTTAGCGCCGGTTGTTGCGTCGAGTGCATAGATTTTGTGGTCGTATGAACCGAAGTATACTACTCCGTTGGCTACGGCGGGGGAAGTGGTGACTAGTCCGCCTGTGGAGAAGTTCCAAATGGGCATGCCCAATGCGGCGTCGAGGGCGTAGAGTTTGCCGTCGTTTGAACCTGCATATACTACTCCGTTTGCAACTGTGGGTGAACCTTGTACGTCAGAGTCTGTGATGCACTTCCAAATTTCGGTGCCGGTTGAGGCGTTGACTGCATAGATTGCGTTGTCATCTGAGCCGAAATAGACGATGCCGTTTGCGACTGCCGGGGAACTGTAGATTTTGCCTCCAGCCGAGAAATTCCAGAGTTTGGTTCCGTCTTTGGCGTTCATTGCGATTAGGTTATTGTTGGGGCCTTCATGGTAGCCAGCGTCGGATGCGCTGAAGTAGACTACGCCGTTGGCGACTGCTGGCGAATTCATTATCCAACCGTTTGTGCTGTAAGTCCAAAGGGTCTGGTTATTGGTGGGTCCCTGCGCATTGACGTAGCCGCTGTGTGTGGGGTCTCCGTGGTACATTGGCCATGAATCGCTGCTTTGGGCCAAACTAAGGGGTAATGCTACCGAAAAACAAAGGATTGCTAAAGTTAAAAGTAAACAAAATTTCCTCATACCAAACTACCTTACCATAAACATTAGCTGTTTTCGCTACATATTCATTGTCCCTTACCCATACGGGTTTACGGGATGGTTCCAGAAATTAGACAGCTTGTTCGCATGCTTGGTGCTAAATAAACCACCCACCTACTAGAGCTAACAAGCAAATCAAGTAGTGAAAAATATGCAAAAAACCAAGTACCTCTTACTCTCCGTATTAGCAGCCGTTCTTCTAAGCAGCGCCGTCGTTTCATTGGCGGCTGCACAGGAAACAACCCCAACCGCATCTCCTCCAGACAGCATACCACCAGCCACCCCCGATCCAGACAGCCCAGTAAATGACAACTCAACAGTAACCGACGATACCCCAATCCTCTACGGCGTAGGCGATAACAGCACAGACACCAACTCAACTGACCCCATAGTTCCAGGCGCAGAAGACGGCGAACTCATGTACGCGAACGGTATGGCAAACGAAAACACCCCCGCAGCAGATAACACCTGGATAGTTGCGGCCATCGGCGTAATCTTAGCTATAGTAGTTGGCGGCGTTATCGGCGTTGTCTACTTCCGCAAACAAATAACCAAAGCCAAAAACTAAACCATAAAACCAATTCTGTCCCTTTTTTCTTCTTTTTAGGCATTTTTTAACGGTTGGTTGTTGCCTGACGTGCAGTCACATATTTTAATTAACAATTTACTCCGCTAAAATAATTGTTTTAGGCAGCCGAGTTTTTGTCGGAGGTGAAAAGTTTTGTTTGAAGAAGATGAATGCGGATGTGGCTCTTGCGGTTCCGAAGATATGGAAGAATCAGCAAGCGCTGATAGCGATGATCTTAAACGTACTGCTCCAAGGATTACCATTCCTGAACCAGAAATGACTAACGAAAAGAAATTCAAGTGCCCCATTGACCAGCAGGTTTACGATAACCGCGAGGACTACAATTCACACTGTAAAGAAGAGCATGATGTGCTATAATCGCAAACTCTAAAAACACTCGCTTTGCCGCGGGTGAATTGGAGTTTGCGGTAGCCTACCGTTTTTATTTTTTATCTGATTGCTTCGTCTATTCTTGAGTCCCGTTTGGTGCGGGTGACTTCCTTGAAAAGTTCTAAGCATTCTTCTTTTGTGGGTGCTTCTATGCCTATGCTGCCATAGGCTCCGATGTCTATTCTGTATTTTCTTCCCTTATCTCTGCTGTCTTCTATTTGTGTCATTTACCCCTCTCCCTTCTCTAAATCCTCTATTACGGATAATAGATTGTTGTATTAGTTATGATCACTATTATAAGGTTAATCCTTTTTCACCCAAAAAATCGGTGCTCTTCTTAGAGCTAAACACCACAAACACCGCATTACGCATATACCGACCCACCCTAGGAATCAAGCCCCTCGCCTCAGTACCCAACTTACAAACCAAGGCAAACTCAAAAAAGCCTAACTGCTCAACATCAATAACATCCCGCTCAAGCTGAGACCGTTCCAAAGCAGTAGCCACTATCTCTTTGGATGCACGCAAAACAATCAACCTATCAAGAAGCGACTGCTGCCAAGCCTTAAGCTTCGCAACCATCTCAGGCGACAACTCCGCCTTCAACCCAGCAGCTTCCTTCTCAGTTACTTTAACATTAATTGGCAAACCCTCTGCGATGCCGTAAGCTTCACAGATTGCTTTTAGCGGCGCATCTTTGGCTGCTCCAAACTGCCCACGCAAAACCACCACAGACACAGCCGCTTGGATCATGTTAGGTTGAAAAACTCCCACATCAACCGTCAACTGCATCCTGCTCTCATCAACCTTGGAAATATAGCCCTTCAATACTGCGCCAACTTCCACGTTGTCAAGGCTGACTGGGCAGGTTCCAATCTCTTTTTTAGCATAAGCAGCAGCGATAACTTCGTCTTCGCCTTCAATGTGAACTTGAACCCACTTGTTAGTAGGATCCGCTGTGAGTTTTGCTTCTACACTTAAGTCTTCAAATTGGCTTTGCAGAAGCTCATCTATTTGTTTGAGTTGTCCGCCATTGAATGCTTTAACGAATAAAGTTAAGTCCGTCATGGAGTTTCGCCTATTAGATGTGTTATTTCGTCATGCAGCCTTCTAACTCTTTCTGCCGCTTCACCGAAACCGCCCTTCTGTAGCCGCTCAATTTCAACTTCGATTGGCGTTTTCTGGTCGTGGTCTATGCGTTTGTCCGCGTAGCACACAACTTTCTCTTCGAGGGTTTCTGGTATATAGTTATCTTTGGTCCAGCCGAGCCATTCTGCTTCTTCTGGGGTGATGCCTGCGCCGACATGCCGCTTGATAATGTTGATTACCTGCTTGGGGTAACTCGAGGGTTTGGGCGATTTGTGCGCCTACTACTCCGTGGTCTACGGCGTGGGTTTTGCTGCGTCCGAGGTCATGGAGAAGTCCCCCTGCCTCAACCAGCCCTAAATCAATCACATAGCCTCTGCCTTGAAGTTTACAGGCGATTTGCAATGCTAAGTCTGTAACTGCTATGCAGTGGCTGATAACTTGGGGTGGGCAATTGTTTATTTGAAGAAGATGGATTGCTTGCTCCCTATTCGGAAGCGCCGCAGTCACTTTATTCGCCCAGTTCCTTGCGTAGAATGTCTACTTTTTCGCCGAGCTTCTCAATCATGGTCTTCGTTTGCAAAATGCACCAATGGTTTGCCGCAGCCTGCACAGTGGAAAACTAGTTCAACTGCTTCTTCGAATGGTACACGTTTGCATTCTTGACTGCCACAGTAGTAGAAGTCATGGTTTCGTTCGTATTCGAGCCTGACGTTGAGTTTTTCGAGTACACGGCGTTTCTGGCTAAGTATGAAGCCTTCTAGTTGGTCTGGTTGGAGTTTCCAGTGAAAAATGAACCAGCCCGTCTTAGGGTCTCGTGTTCTGCGGAGACTGACAAGTGAATGGTCGTAGAGTTTGTAGAGAATCTTGCGGACACTGTTTAGGCGGATGCCTGTTTTGTTCGCTATTTCGTCATCAGTGATTTCTTCTACACCCTTTAAGTGCGCGATAAGTATAACGGCGTCTTGTTCGCCCAAAGCTATTGCGACTTTATTTAGGGTTGCATCATCAATTGTCGATAACATGCTCTAAAGTTCCCTTTTGATACCCTATTATTGCTGCTCCGTACAATAAAACTCTTCTTACCAATCTACGATGAAATCGACGTTTGTTTTAACTTCTTTACCCCGCTCCTTGGGAACGATGGTGATTTTGGCTTTTTCGAATGGTTTGCCAAGCTCTTTACCTTGGAAGAATCTGTCAAGGAAAATGGCAAGTGCTGAGCACTCGGAATGCGGCTGATTCCCCACGGCAACGTTGAAGTTTGAGACTTCGTCCGAGTAGAATTCGCCTGGAACCTTCTGGCTACCCACCAGCAACATCACATCTTTGCCCGTAGCTCGGATTCTTTCCATAACATCGCTGGTTTGAATGTTCTCGCCATAAGCAGTTAGATGCACGATGATGCCGCCAGTGGCTTTCCATTCCCGAACCGCCCGCTTCCAAGGCGTACCCATCTCAAAATGGAAGTTGCCGCCCCAAGCCTTAGTGATTTTATTCACTGTTTCCTCAATATGTATGTCAGTCGTATCTGAGAGTATGAAACCTGAAGCACACAGTGCCCGTGCAGTCAACGCCACATGAGTCGTCAACCGCACATCACGTTGCACACGGTGCCCCCATCTGAGAATAACAATTTTGGGTTGACTATTGGCTGCTGGGTTGAGTGGTGAATTGGAATTTTCCATGGAGATCCTGTACTTTTCTTTTAGCTTGCTCCATCACAGACGGATTAGCTTCGAAGACTACGTTGACGGAGGTGTTTGTGAATTCTTCTTTGTGAATATCAGTTTTCTGGTGCATCCAAGAGATAAACGGCATCACATTGCCTGAGAGGGGAACGCTGAATTGGGCGGACTGGAAGTTTTCGAGGATACGAAGCACATATTTTTTGAGTTCTTCAAGGTTGATTTCGCGTTTTGCCGAGAGCATAATAGGGTTTTTGACGCAGTCCTTGAGTGCTTCAAGTCTTTCCAATCGCTCCTCAGGTTTCATGAGGTCAATTTTGTTGAGTGCCGTAACGATTGGTATGCCTGAGGCTCCGAGTCGGTCGATGGTTTCGAGGCACACATTATTTTTCTTCTTGACCATGTCAAGGGGTTCGCTCATGTCGAGTAAGAGCACGATTAGGTCGGCGAATATGGTTTCTTCTAATGTGGAATGGAATGCTTCAATCAGCGAAATAGGTAGGCGGTCGATGAAGCCTACTGTGTCGGTTAAGAGGAATTTGCGGTTGGAAAACTCTATCATACGAGTCTGAGTTGACAGCGTGGTGAATAGTGATTTGTCAACCATCGCAGTTTCGGCTGTTAAGGCGTTAAAGAGGGTGCTTTTGCCCGAGCTTGTGTATCCCGCAAGTGAAACAGTGAGAAAACCCAACTCAGTTCGTCTATCACGCTGCAGAACCCTTTTTTCACTTATGCGAATGAGTTTCTTTTTGATGGTTTGCACTTGCAGTTTTATGGCGTCTCGGTAAACGTCTGCTTCATATGCGCCTAAACCCATGAAGCCGGGTTGTTCGCTGCCTTTGGATAACCGAACTTTTTCTCGTGCATGCTTCAATTCGTTTTGGAGGGTGGCAAGTTGGATTTGCATTTGCGCTTCAGTTGTGGTGGCGCGTTTCCTGAAAAGCTCCAAGAATAAGCTGGAAGCGGTCAATAACTTCTACCTTCGTCGCTTTCGCCAAATTGTAGGTTTGCAGCGTGCGAAGGGTATTGTCAAAAATTATTTTTTCAGCGCCTAACTCTTCAGCCATTCTGGCGAGTTCTTCAACTTTGCCTGCGCCAATTTGGTAACGTGAATCGGGGAGTCTTGTCTGCTCCATTTTGCCGACGACGAGGTAGCCGGCTGTTTCGGCTAAACTCTCCAGCTCAGGTAAAGTGGATTCTTCACGGTTAAGTCTACGCTGGACTAAGATCGCTTTCGTTTAGTGGGCGCCTCCTCATCTGTTTTACTCATGTCGATGAGGTCCCCCAAAGTTAACCCTTCAGCGGGCTTTGTTGGAGTAGCTGTAGCTTTTTCGTTTTCAATCTGAACCATCAACTTGATTTTTAGAACATGCTCCAGTTTGTTTGCAAGTTGATTGTTAGGAGCCATTTTGCCTGTTTCGACGTGTCTTAGTAAGGAGGCTTTCTCGTTAATTTTTTTGCCAAGATCCTCATGTGATAAACCCAGTTTCTCTCTTGCTACACGGATTTTGGATGCGTAGTCTTCGACGACTTCTTGGCTTATCTGCACTTGGGCAACAGGCGGTTTTCTCATGATAACTGGAATATGCGCATACGATTTAGTTGGGCTAGGACTGGACTGCTGCGTAGGGGCATCTTCATAGATGACTTTGCCGTGTTTGGAGCATTCTACGCAAACGGTTAATTTTGCGCCTTCAATATTTGCTCGTACAGGGTCAGAATGTATTTTTCTACCGCAAACTTCGCATCGCATATTAACTGTACACCTTTCAGTGACTTTATAATGTTGTACTGTTTATACTTGTCGAATCAACTAAAAAGTTACGGTATGATTGAGCCATGGAGAATGCAAAAGACCGCGTAAGAAGCATTGCAGATTACCAATTCGGCAAAGGCGTAGGCGCAAAACTGTTCCCAGAAGACATCACTATTCAGCTGTCGCCCCGTACAGGCAGAATACGCTACATTAACCTAAACGGCGAACGCCTAGCCACACTGCGCCCAACCGACGGATTGCTATCTTTGAGCCTCAAAGCTGCGGAGTGCATGGCACAGAATATTCCTGAAGCTAAATGCTTCGTCACCGTCAAAAACGAAGTAGCCTCCTACATCGCAAAAGGCGGAGACGTCTTCGCAGTACACGTCGTTAAAGTTGATGATGAAGTCGGCGCAAAAGACGAAGTCATCGCCATAGACGAAGACCACCAAGTCTTAGCAGTCGGACGCACCCTGCTTAGCAGCGGCGAAATCAGGGCTTTCAAAACCGGCGCCGCCGTTAAGACCAGACACGGCACCAAAGAAAGTTAAGTATATCAACTTCTAACGCAGAATAAGGTTAAAGGTAGAACAGTATGCATAAACGCATGAATCCCCGAGAGCAAAAACGCATGATGCAACGCATGGGCATGAACATGGACAGCGTTGAAGATGTCCAGCAAGTCATCATTCGAACTGCAACCAAAGACATAGTTATTGATGAACCTGAAGTGGCGATTTTGGGTGTTCAGGGACAGAAAATGTATCAAGTCATCGGCGGACAAGTCAGCGAACAAGCCCCATCAGCCCGAGGCGCATTGGGTGCACCTGCTAAGCCAGCATTCACCGAAGAAGACGTACAGCTTGTCGCGGACCAAACAGGCAAAAGCTTAGATAAAGCAAAAGAAGCGCTTATCGAAGCTGAAGGCGATTTGGCAAAAGCAATTTTGCTGCTCCAATAAAATTTCTTTCCAACCCCTAATTTTCCTATTTAAACAATTATCTTTACAGTTTAGTCCACATTTGTAGACAAGCCTTAGTCAAGAAACCTATACAAGAACCCTTTAATTCACAGCCCAATCCAACCTTAATTATGACAGCTACTAAGAAGAGTTGCTCTTTTCTCCTTATCTTCTTAGTAGCGTCAAGTTTACTCTCTACTCAAATAGTCATCTGCAATGGCTAAACCGTCTGCCCCAGAATTCACCGCCAAATACCTAAACCTCAACTATGACGTACCCTCCACCTATGGCACCGACCAGTACACGGGAAAAACCATAGTTTTACAACAAGGATATACCATTGACAACCGCTCCATACAGTTCACCATCAAAAATCAGGCTTACCCTTCTCCGCCACAGCAAAGCGGTAACATATCTGGCGTTTTCTTTAACTTCAGAGTAAAGGCGATTTACGGGACAGAATCTCAGTGGGACTATTACCCATTTGCCGAGAATGGTTGGACTACAAACACTTATGGCGGACTATTCGTTCCACTCGACAAGAGACCTCCTGCACCTGCTTTCCCAATCAAACGGCGAATACCTACAGTGAAATAACGATTCCCGGGGCTTGGCGGGTTCCAAAGGGGGCGACGCTTGACGTTCAAGTGCAGGTTATTTCTGGTCAAATTCAACCTGATGACAAGTGGTACTATTTTGCGGGTGAATTCGGCGATTGGAGCAACACGCAAACCGTAGTGGTCAGTGATCCTCCGACACCCAACGATCCCTATTCACCCTCAACGGACCAGTACTTAGCCCCGTCGGCAACTGTGCCCGTATTTACGCCTCAAAACTCCACTGAGCCTCAGAATACCTTCCCTACTCCAATACCTGCTGAATCAGTTTCTCCTTCTCAGAGCCCAACAGCGACACCCATGCAACCGAATACAGTGACTGAGAACCCTATTGGGTTAGACTGGTCGATAGTTGCCTTTGTTATCCTATTTGGTTGTTGTGGCTGTGTTGGTTTTTGTGGTTGCGTTTCAGCAGAGAAGGTTAAGTCGGTTTGGCTTGAAGTTGGCTAATCCTGAGTGACACCTAAGTTAGCTGTAATTTTGATGCTTTTTGTTTTATATAGAGGGTAGGGGGTCTGTGCAGAGCAACAAACGCTTAATCTATGTTGGCTTTTTGTCCTTTAAATAAGGGAGGGGGAGGTGTCTCTGAGGTAGGTAGAGGCTTTAATACAGAATTCGTTCAACTTGTGGCAGTTTGCACAACCCGCCTGCAACCCAACACCGTCTCTTGCCATCAAAAGCAATCGCCTGCATACGCCGCTGGTTGTTGTTGAAATAAGAGGGGTCCACGGCAACAACCAATATAGAAAAAGCAGATATCCACCCAAATTTTGATCTACCGATCAAGGGTGTGCCAGCAACTGTCGAAAGGTCGCGTGGTTTTCAACATCGAAATACTTAGATAACATAGGTTTCTTGGATGGTTACCAATCCGTTATCGCCAACAATCAATTTAAGTTCAGGAAGCAGCGGTTCCAACTTCTCTTGGCTATCGACCACTTCAATTATCAGTGGCATATTAACAGACACACCCTCCAGATGCAGGGTGGATTTGCCTCGTTTGCCAAAGCCGTCTACGCCAGTCCAAACCGTTGCACCTTCAATATGCGCCTTCATCAGGCAATCCATGATGAGCTTCTCTAAGCGTTTGCCGCCGACTTCATCATTCTTCTTAATGCGAATTATAAGTTGCCACATTTTCTGCTTCAACGCACAACCCTCTCCAATAAAACGTTACCCACCGCTCTACCGCCAATTATGGCTCCGAGCGATAAGCCCACGTTCGCTAGAATGTTAAGTGCCAACAGTGTAAAACGGTTTGCCTCAAGCAAATTAGTAGTTTCCAGCGCGAATGAGGACATGGTGGTGAAGGAACCGCAGAAACCCACTGCAACTAGACAGGCGAGTACTGGGAATCCAAATTGAAACCAACCGACAACATCGAGAATAAGCCTAAAATAAAGCTGCCTAAAACGTTAACGATTAAAACGTTCACTGGCAACCCATAAATTGCAACAGGGGACTCCACAAGTCGATACCGCAAGTAAGGCTCCAACAACCGCGCCAACCGCTAATAACGCAAATTCTAGCCACTTCAAACCATCTACCATCCATTCTAATTGGTAGGCATTATCAGCATCCAGTTTTGGTTGCGGTTCTGGCGACTGCCACGGCTAATGCCATAGCCAACTTTTTGGGGGTTTATGGATTAATTAACTTTCTGGGCGTTTCTTGTTTACTTGAATTTATCTTTCATATCTACTTTTTCGCTATCACGCCAAACATTCGTAAAATGGTCTTGGAATCCTACCAGTAAACTGGGGTGATTTGTCCATATCATGGGTGATTCGGAGAGGGATTTGGATGGGTAGAAGCTGAAGCTGGCTTCTTTATCGTCGAAGATTGCAGCGTTTATTTTTAGTTTATTGCGCACCATCCTTACCTCATAGTTTGGATGTGACAGCATGGGTTTGAATTCTTTTGGAAAACAGATTTCACCGTTCGAATTCTCTAAAACCATGTGGTACTTAACTCCTCTGCCTAATGCTTCTTTGACGTTTTCTATAATTTCAAGATTCATATGAATCCAACGTTGCGCGGTGCTGCAGAGACAAACGTTGTGTTGGAGGTTATCGGTGATGTTTTTGGTTCTTTTAACTATCGTCTCTTTTCCTTCAACGATGGAGATATTATAATCATTTTCGAAAATCAGTTGCTCTTGCTGCGCTTCAAATTTAAACAAAAACTCTTTGGCTTGTTCCAAAATTTTTGTGTAGTCGTTTGCTTTTTCAGCAATCATAATTTCTAAGCCGTCTTGCAGGGGAATCGCCTTGTATTCTTGTGGCAAAGAGATTATGCGTTCAACAATTCCTTTTTCATGCAATTCCCCAAGCGTCCTGTAAACTGCTTGTCGGGGAACAACTGCCTGCTTAGCGAGGGTTTTAACGTCTGTTTTTCCCGTAATGATAAGGGCTAAGTATAGTTTTGCTTGTGCTTCAGTGAATCCCATTTGTGTTAGAAGTCGAATTCCTTCTTCTTGAATTGGCAATCCACTTATCTCCTTATAAATAGTTGCACCCTGATGGGGTCTGGAGAATTTAAGGGTTGTCACAACGCAGTGTTGCTGCGCGGTTTTATTAGCAGAACCAGATGAAAAAGAGGAAGGAAGCATTTTCGCTTCCTAATTATGAGGAGAAAGAAAAAAATGCAAAAGACAAAAACTTTGATAGCGATGATTCTTTTAGTCGTATTAACAATCCCCACGATGATACAAATATCGCAAATCGCACCCGCGGCAGCAGCGTCAGACATGCCAGTATACCTGAAAGTCTACGCTGAACCAAACCCAACGGGCGTAGGACAAGTCGTCTACATCAGCCTATTCTTCACTAAACCAATCCCAATCGTCGGCTCATCCGGCGGAGCCAGCACATACACAGGATTATCCCTCAACATCGTTAAACCAGACGGAACAAACACAACCCTCGGACCATACGTCAGCGACACAACCGGCGGAGTCGGCGGAATCGAATTCACCCCCGACACAACCGGCAACTACACGGTACAAGCATTTTACAAAGGACAAACAATCAGCGGCACAAGTTCAGGCGTAACACTCACATACAATATCCTTCCAACCCAGAGCGAAGCAATCACCTTTGCAGTACAACAAGACCAAATCCAAGGTAAACCATTAGTTCCGCTTCCTACAGAATACTGGTCGCGTCCAATCTATGCAACCAACTATCTCTGGTCACAGCTTGGCGGTAACTGGTGGGGTCTTGGCAAACCGTCTTTCACTGACACCGGCGGCTACGACGCAACTGGTAACAACTTCAACCCATACACTGAAGCGCCAAACTCAGCTCACATTATGTGGGTTAAGCCAACAGCCTTCGGTGGACAAGTTGGCGGTCCAATCAGCGGCGACCAAGAAAGCCAGTACACCTCAACCTCAATTCTGTACAGACAATTCGAACCCATCATCATGAACGGCATTATCTACTACAAACTATACCCCAACGTACCAACAACAGTCACAAGTCCAGGCGGAACCCCAGGTTGGGCAGCAGTTGATTTACGCACAGGACAAACACTCTGGACAAAAGAAACCAACGATACATTAGTCTACGGTTGGAACATGCAATTCCACACTATACAGGAATACGGAACACAAGCGTTCCTAGTTGCAATCGGTCCAAGCGTCGGCACAGGCGCAACTGCCTATAACGTATGGCATCTCTATGACCCAATGACTGGATACTTCATTGCCAACATCACAAGCGTTCCTAACACAGTAGCCTCAGGCTTAGTTGAAACAGACGATGAAAGCACACAAGGCGCAGTCTATATTCACACAATAAACGGCACATATCCAAACCTCACTTTGACAATGTGGAATTCAACTCTCTGCTTAGCAGGTCCATCAGGTGGCTCAACAATCCGCCCATCAGGCAACATCAACTACACTCGTGGTTACCAATGGTCAAAACCGATTCCAGCAACCATCAACGGAGTCAACATTACTGACCTAAGCAGCGTAACAGCTACACTCAAAAACCCACAACTAAACATTGCAGCAAGAACCAACAACGTAATAGTTCTGAGATCTTACGGTCAAACTATGGCAACCTTCGCATCCGAATTCGGTGAACTCATCAGAAATCGAAGTCGGCATGAACGCACGAACAGGCGCAGTAATATGGGGCCCAGTTAACAGAACAACCCCAATCTACCATGAAGTCAGCGTCCTCTGTGCAGGCGACGGTTACTACGTTGAACAAGACAAAGACACCAACACAGCATACGTCTACAACATAAACACAGGTGCACAAGTCGGCTCAGGAGTACAATTAGTCGGCAGCGCATTGAGCACCCTCTCAAGAGGCGGAGCCATTGCATATGGTTTAGCATACATTTGGGACTTCGGTGGATACGTAAATGCAATCAACTTAGCAAGTGGAACCCTCAACTGGACCTATATGCCCCGAGAAGCAGGATACAACACACCATACGGTGTCTATCCAATATGGCACTTCGGGTCACATAGCATAGCTGATGGCAAACTGTTCCTCTCAGAAGGTCGCATGTATGACCCACCAATCTTCTCTGATGCACACAAACTAGCCATAAACTGCACCAACGGCCAATTAGTCTGGAGCGGACTCGGCTACTACGGTCGAGAACCAAGCGCAATCGCAGACGGATACCTAGTCGCATGGAACAGCTACGACTGCCAAATCTACACCTACGGCAAAGGCCCAACACAAACCACCCTTAGTGCACCACAAACAAGCGTCGACTCAGGCAAATCCTTAGTCCTCAGCGGCACTATCACAGACATTTCCGCAGGCACAACAGACTCTGACAGATCAGCACGTTTCCCCAACGGAGTTGGATGCGTCTCTGATGCAAGCCAAACCGAATGGATGGCATACGTGTACATGCAACAACCAAAGCCAACAAACGCATCTGGTGTCCCAGTGACATTGAGCGTTGTTGACGCAAACGGCAACTACCGAACCATCGGACAAACCACAAGCACAACAGAAGGATACTTCACCTACACATGGAGCCCAGACATCACAGGTGACTATATCGTATACGCTTCATACGGCGGCAGTGAATCATACTGGCCATCTGAGGCAGTATCATCATTCACAGTCGCAGCAGCACCACAAGCAACCGCAGCACCAACAGCAGCACCAGCAAGCGTCGCTGACCAATACTTCCTACCAGGAGTCGCAGCAATAATCGTCGTCATCATCATCGTCGGCGTGTTAAACATGCTGATGCAACGCAAAAAGTAAACACGCAAAATCAAACAACAATCCCTTTCCCTTTTTTGTTAATATCGAAAGATAAAATGGTGGGCTGAGAAGGCTCTGGTTTGCACTTTCAGATTAGTACATGTTCGTGATCAAAGGTTGCAATTCTCCGTTCTCCAGGGCCTCAGCATACCACCATAAAAATTCTTTAAGCCTCAAAAAGATTCTAGAACAAATTAATCGTGTTTCTCTGTGATAGGCTAATTCTATATAGGACATGCCTAATATTCAAACATGGATTAGAGAGATGGCGGCAACAAGCTTCGATGTAGCAGTGGTAGGACACTTCTCAGTTGACACATTAGTATTGCCTACCCGAAAATCACCGTTCGTAGTTTTAGGCGGCGCAACAACATACACTTCGTTTGCCGCAAAAAACTTGGATGCATCCGCCAGTGTCATTTCTAGAGTCGGCGCAAATTTTCCCCAAGCATACCTATGGTGGCTGGAGCAGGAAGGCATCGACATCTCAGGAGTCACCCGACACCTCGATGAGCCAACTACAGGTTTCGAATTAACCTATACAGAGGGCTTCATCGACAGAACTCTCAAACTCAAAAGCAAAGGCTTACCTCTAACCCTGGAAGATTTGCCTAAAGACTTCCATGCTAAAGCCATTCATCTAGCACCCATCGCTAACGAAATCCCCTATGAAGTAGCTGAACAACTCAAACAATCCGCTGACATCCTATCACTTGACCCCCAAGGATTAACACGAAGCTTTGACGAACACGGACATGTATTCGAAAACGCCGCCGAAGTAGACAACAACATATTCAGCCTCATCAACATTTACAAGTCCTCACAACACGAAATTTTTGCCCTAACAGGAGAATCAGACCTTAAACATGCAATAAGGGCAATCCATGATGTAGGCGTAGAAACAGTCATCGTAACCATGGGCGAAAAAGGCTCCGTGCTATCTGTAGAAGGCGCACAATACAATGTTGCAGCTTGCCCCTCAGAAGTGCTCGTTGATCCCACTGGCGCAGGAGACGTTTTTATCGGTGGCTTCTTAACAGAATACATTCGCCAGAAGGAGTCGCTTTGGTGTGCAGCCGTTGGCTCCGCTGCTGCTTCGTTGGTTGTTGAGTCTATTGGGCCAACTTACTTCGGGAAAAAAGAAGAGATTTATCGGAGAGCTAACGTACTGTATGAAAAGGAACTTAAGCAATAGTAACAATATAGCGTAATAAAATAGTAAAGTGAGCGTGACTTGTTTGGGTCGTATCGATAAAGGCGTAACATGCAACGTATCAGGTTGCAAGAATGAAGCAGCCCGTTCAATAACAACTGACAAATGCAAAGCTGCAGGACTAAGTGTTAACACTGCAGAGAAACGCGCATACATCTGCAAAGAGCACTACAAGGAATTCAAGAAGAAAACCAAGAAAGATAAGACCCTTGACAAATGGCGCTACGGCTAAAGAGGCATAAAGTCCATGCGTATTTTACAGTTACATTCTAACTTTATAGTTTTCAAACCAATCGAAAAAGAAATCAACATAGCTGAAGAAGCAGCCAAAGAAGAAAGCCGCGTAGAAGACGTTGTAGTTTTATTCACCGCCATCGAAGAAGGCGACAACAGCGCCATGGCACAGAAAGCCATCGATGACGTACGCGCATTTTTGGGTAAACTCAAAGCTAACCGAATCCTCATCTACCCATTCGCGCACCTAAGCAGCAACCTCTCCCAACCATCACAGGCACTCGCAATCATCAAAGACATGGAAGCCTACGCCAAAACAAAAGGCATAGAAACCTTCCGTGCACCATTCGGCTGGAACAAACAATTCACCATCTCCATCAAAGGTCACCCGTTGGCTGAGCAAGCCCGCAGCTACGCCCCAACAGCACAAGCAGCAACTGTGGCAGCAACCTGGCGCTCCATGTGAAGCCAAAAAAGAAGAAGAACCAGTCTCCGCAGCACTGAAAGCCGAAGACACCATGAAATCCTACTGGCACATCCTCGAAGTTGACGGCTCCTTAGTTCCCATTGAAGATTACAAGTTTAAGGGAAAATCAAACCTCCAAAAATTCAGCCAATACGAAATCAAAAAAACCCGCGCAGTCACCCAAATGCCGCCTCATGTGCCATTGATGAAGCGCCTTGAAATTGCCGATTATGAACCAGGCAGTGACCCAGGCAACATCCGCTGGTACCCCAAAGGACGCATGATAAAATCGCTCCTCGAACAATACGTGAGTCTTCGTGTTGCTCAATATGGCGGTATGGAAGTTGAAACTCCAATCATGTATGACTTCCACCACCCCAGCCTCGCAAGTTACCTGAACCGTTTCCCAGCACGCCAATACGTCCTCAAATCAGAAGACAAAGAACTCTTCCTACGATTCGCCGCGTGCTTTGGCCAGTTCCTCATGGCACACGACGCACAATTCAGCTACAAGCAGATGCCAGTTAAACTCTACGAATTAACCCGCTACAGCTTCCGACGGGAGAAAAGCGGCGAAGTCGTCGGCTTAAAACGTCTTCGCGCATTCACTATGCCAGACTGCCACGCCTTCTGCGCTGACCTCGAACAAGCCAAAAAAGAATTCATGATACGCTTCGACCTATGCATCAGCGTACTCGAAGACATTGGCTTAGTCAAAGACGACTACGAAATCGCCATGCGCTTCACCAAAGACTTCTATGCCGAAAACAAGGACTTCATCGCAAGCATTACACAGAAATTCGGTAAACCCTTCTTAGCTGAAGTGTGGAATGAACGCTTCTTCTACTTCGCTTTGAAATGGGACCTTAACTTTGTGGATAACCAAGACAAAGCTGCAGCTCTAATCAACTGACCAAATTGATGTTGAAAACGCCAAACGCTATGAGATTACTTTCGTTGATGAGAAAGGCGAAAAACAGTACCCGCTTATCTTGCACTGTAGCCCAAGCGGCGCACTCGAACGAGACATCTATGCGCTCTTGGAGAAGGCTTACCGTGAACAAATGACGGGCAAAGCACCCATGCTGCCTCTCTGGCTCTCACCCACTCAGGTACGTTTGATTCCGATTTCCGACAAATTCCTCGACAAACTCGAAGCCCTCGCCCAGCAAATCGCTGCTCATAACATCCGTGTAGACATCGACGATTCCTCCTCAACTCTGCAAAAGAAGATCCGGGAAGCTGAACAGGAATGGGTTCCCTACATCATCGTTGTAGGCGACAAAGAAATCGAGTCAGGCACCCTATCGGTTCGTGTCCGTGAAGAGAAGGGCAAACAGGAAACCCTCACCGCCGAGCAACTCATCGCAAAAGTCTCCGAGAAAATCGCTGGTAAACCGTTTAAAGCTCTGCCGCTGCCACTGTACCTCTCCAAGCGTCCCCAGTTCCACGGTTAATAAAGTGTGCATAAATGAAAAATATGTATCACTGGGGTAAACCTTATCAAATCATTGGACAATATGAAAAGCGCATCCAAGAAGGAATAAACAAATGACTAACGAATTGCAAATCTACATAGACGGTGCATATTACCCGAAGTCTCAGGCTAAAATCTCTGTCTATGACCACGGTTTCCTCTATGGTGACGGCGTGTTCGAAGGAATCCGTGCCTACAACGGCGTCGTCTTCAAGCTCAAAGAACACGTTGACCGCCTATACCGTGGCGCACATGCCATAATGCTAAACATTCCCTTAACTAAAGAGGAAATGGTAGCAGCCGTAGTTGAATCCCTTACGCAAGAACAACATGAAGGACAGCTACATCCGCTTAGTCGTTTCCAGAGGAGTCGGCGACTTAGGCTT
Organism: uncultured archaeon; assembly: GCA_963782915.1. Classification (GTDB taxonomy): domain Archaea; phylum Thermoproteota; class Bathyarchaeia; order Bathyarchaeales; family Bathycorpusculaceae; genus Bathycorpusculum. Next base: position 52,516 of record CAWALK010000024.1, on the reverse strand, counting down.
AGACCCTCGTAAATGCCCCAAAGCAAGCGTTATCATCATCACAGACACCATCAACATCAAAGCAGGTAACGCATCAGAAACAGGCGTCACCGCACTGATTACTTGGGTTCGCAGAAACCCCGTGGATGCAACCACAAGCGAAGTCAAATCACTCAATTACCTCAACAGCATACTTGGAAAAATCGAAGCCAACGCATGCGGCGCAGACGAAGCAATATGCCTTGAACAGAACGGCTGCATCGCAGAAGGAGTCGGCGAAAACGTCTTCATCGTCAAAAACGGTGAAATCCTCACACCGCCAAGCAGCACAGGAGCACTTGAAGGCATCACCTCCGACGCAGTCATAAAACTCTGCGAGAAACTCAAACTCAAAGTCACAGTCGCCAACTTGACAGCATATATGCTATTCACTGCTGATGAAGCATTCTTCACAGGCACCGCCATGGAAGTTGTTCCCATCCGCGAAGTCAACAAACGCGTAGTCGGCACAGGCAAGCCTGGTCCAGTGACCAAGAAGCTGATGGCTGAGTTTAAGAATGTAATTTCTGACCCAGCTAACGGCACAAAAATCTAAACTTTCTTCTTTTCTTTATTTTTCATAAAAATAATGAATTAAGGGTTTTAGCCGTAACCAACATGGCTGCGGCTTTGCTTTTCCTCTTTATTCTTCATGAACTCTTCCATCGCATCAAACGCCTGCTCCAATTCCTCAATCGGAGGCAAAAACACGATTCTGGACGTGGTCTTTGCCATACACTGGATCGAAGCCTGAGCCGTTAACGATTAGGACGCCTGTTTCTTTGAGGAGCTGAATAACGAATTCCAAGTCGTTTTTCCAGCGTTTGCCTTCGCCGACGTCTTCGATTTTTGGGAAAATGTAGAATGCGCCTTCAGGCTTGGTGGTGGAGACGCCTTCGATTTCGTTTAGGCGTTTGTAGGCGTAGTCGCGGCGTTGCTTAAGCTTCTCTACGATGCCTTTTACGAAGCCTTGTGGACCGTTGAGTGCTGCGGCTCCTGCGATTTGGACTGGTGTGTTGGCGCAGAGTCGGATGCGGCATTGCTTCTCTACGCCCATTTTGAGGTCGTCGAGTATTTTGCCTTGGCCTTTAAAGTACATGTAGCCCAATCGCCAGCCGGTCATTTGGTAGACTTTGGAGAAGCCGTTTAAGCCAATTATTGGCACGTCGTTTGTGAGTGCTGCGGTGCTGACGAATGGTTTTTCGTAGGTTAGTTGGTCGTAGATTTCGTCGCTGATGATTGGGAGGTTGTTTTCGCCTGCGATGTCGATTATTTCTTTGAGGTATTTTTCGCTATACACGCTGCCGGTTGGGTTGTTGGGGTTAGTGATTACGATGGCTTTGGTTTTGGGTGAGATTTTGTTGCGTAAATCGTCGATGTTGGGTACCCAGCCTTCTTTCTCGATGGTTTCATATGCGACTGGGGTGCCTTCGAAGAATTTAGTGTAGGCGATGTAGGGTGAATAGGTTGGGCCTGGGAATAGGATTTCGTCGCCTTTTTCAACTATTCCCGCCAGGAGCATCTCGATGCCTTCGGAGATGCCTTCTGTTATGAGTACTTTGTCGGCGGTTATGTCTACGCCGTTAACTCTCTTTTCTTTTTTAACAATCGCCTCTCGAAGCTCAGGACGGCCTTCTGAGGGTGAATAATAGTTGTTGTCCTCTTCGATTGCTTTGCAGAGGGCTGCTTTGACGTAAGTTGGAGTTTTATAGTCAAATGCGGCGGGGTCGCCGATGTTTAGGTAATAGATTTTTCGTCCATTCTTAATGAGGTCTTGTGTATGGACTATGACGTCGCGTATTGCATATTCGATGTTGCTCGCGCGTTTGGTTACTTTAACGTTTGTCAGATGCCCTCACCTGTATCCAGAACACTTGCTAGCCCAAAAAATAAACATTCCTTATATGAAACATGTAGCATGCCCGCTATTGAACCTCGAGACATAAAAAAGAAAAATTAAGAAAAGGTTGGTTTAGTAGGAGCGTGCGAAGTAAACTACTTCTTTAGCTTCCTTACCACAATAGACACAGCCGGTTTTTGCCTCTTCCTTTTGGAATGGCCGTACTCGGATGGTTGCGCCTGTTTGGTCTTTAATTTTGGCTTCGCATTCAGGATTATTGCACCATGCTGCTTTTATAAAGCCGCCTTTGCCCTCAACCACCTGTTTGAATTCGTCGTAGTTTGCTACGAGGGTGGTTTTGTCTGCGAGGATGGCTTTGGCTTTAGCTAGTAGGTTATCCTGTATGTCTTGGAGCAGTTTATCGACGGTTGCGGGGATGTCTGCGTTGGCAACTGGTGTTTTTACTCCGGTGTCGCGTCTGACCATGACTACTTGGCTGCCTTTGAGGTCTCTTGGGCCGAGTTCGATGCGGATTGGGATGCCTTTGAGTTCCCATTGGTGGAATTTCCAGCCTGGCGTGTATTCTTGGCGGTCGTCGAGGATTACGCTGATGCCTCTGGCTTTGAGTGTGGCTTCGATTTCTTTAGTTTTAGCTGCGATAGCTTCTGCTTCTAAGCCTTTGAATGGGATAGGGACGATGACAACCTGTGTTGGCGCAACTTTAGGCGGCATAACCAAACCCTTGTCGTCTCCGTGAACCATAATCATGGCTCCGATGAGGCGTGTGGTGATGCCCCAACTGGTTTGCCAGACGAAGTGGTCAACTTTGTCTTCGCCGATGTATTTTACGTCAAAGACCTTGGCGAAGTGCTGCCCAAGATTGTGGCTTGTTCCCATTTGGAGGGCTTTGCCGTCGGGCATGATGGATTCGAGTGCTGTGGTGTAGTTGGCGCCTGCAAATTTTTCACTCTCGCTCTTCGTGCCCAAAACTACTGGGATGGCAAGGTAGTTTTCTACAACATCTTTGTACATGTTGAGTGCCCACATAACTTCAGCTTCTGCTTCTTCGGCGGTTGCGTGTGCTGTGTGGCCTTCCTGCCAGAGAAATTCTCGGGTGCGCAAGAAGAGTTTGGTGGCTTTGGTTTCCCATCGTACGATGTTGCACCATTGGTTGATTTTGAGTGGTAGGTCTCTCCAGCTTCTAATCCATTTGCTGTACATGCTGTACATGATGGTTTCGCTGGTTGGACGCACCGCCAATTTCTCGTCTAGTGGGGTGTCGCCGCCCTGTGTGATCCACGCGACTTCGGGAGTGAACCCAGCAAAGTGTTCTGCCTCTTTTTTGAGGAATGCTTCGGGGATGAACATTGGGAAATAGGCGTTTCTATGACCTGTTGCTTTGATTTTTTGGTTTACTACTTCCTGGATTTTTTCCCAAACAGCGTAGGCGTCTGGGCGGATGATCATGCAGCCCTTGACAGGCGCGTAATCGGCTAATTCTGCTTTTAGGACAACTTCAACGTACCATTCGCTAAAGTCGACGTTTTTCTTTACGGTTACCCCAGTATCAGACATGAGTAATCTCTTCTTTTCCAGTTGTATGCTCTTTGTTGCATATAAAACCGTAACTGGATTAATTAAAAAAATAGCCGTTGTTAAACTCTAATTCCATAGCCCCTTGTTAGAACGCTCAACTGGTTACATTTGCGATAAGAATATTTTAGTTACGTTCTATCAGTGTCTAGTCTCATACTCAGCTAAAACATGTCGCATCATCGGTTTAGTTGATTAGCAGTGTATTAACATGAATTCTGCCAACAAATCGGCTTTAAACTTCCAGTTCCCACATTCTGCTACGGATGTCTGTTCCCTTGCTCCAAAATGCATCAAACATACCCTTGAACGCAAAAACTAAAGAGTCGCAATTTGTCCAAAAACAAGCTTCAAACTGCTCTCCAGCCTTGCCGTTGATGAAGAACATGGCTTGATCGTTATCTTGCAGCACCATTTTAGGAAACAAACCCAACCCCGCTTGCAGTGTCTTTCCTTCCGCAATAAATCTTTCGCTGTCTATTACCGCAAGCAAAGTTTTCAATACAGCTATGTTCTCGGAAGAAACTTCTGTCAAAAAACGAACGCTAATCCGCCTCTGGTTTAACCCACAACTTATGTGGCTAAAGACGCCGAATTGGTCTGCGCGAATCAAATCCCAAACTGGCGAAATAATCGCTATGCTTCTAGTTGCTTGTTGCATTATCTGTCGAATTCTGGCGTACACATTCTTTTGGCCTGCTATAACGGCAAATTTGGAGGTGTCGTCGGGTTGTTGAGTCTGGCAAGATTGCCAGCTGGAAAGTATTTCTTTTTTTCTTTGTTGAATACTTTGGGCTTCTTCTATTCGCGATTTAATGAATAAATCAAGCACTTGCTCAAATGGTATGGCTGTAAAGCGTGCGGGATGCTCAAGGGTGGAGATAACGATGCCTCTGTGTTGGAGCCGCTTTAAGCTCGGGTAGATTTGTTGTTTGGTTAAGGTTAGGGTTTGGGTTATGGTGCTTGCTTTTTGGAGCCCTTGCTTTGCCAAGAAGAGGTATACTTGGGCGTCGACAGGGTCAAACCCAAGATTGGTCAATGTTTGGAGAACCCCGTTCTGAGGCATTGTTTCTGCTCCAAAAGTATAGTCGTATTTTTTTCGACTGACTACTGTATATGAATTTGATGTAATTAATGGTTCTCTTGCAACAGCAGGGAACAACGATGAACAAAAAACTTTTTTATGGATTCGTTGTATCTTTTTGTCTTGTCACTCTATTGGCTGCAGCGCTGAATTCTGCTTTAGCCACCCGTTTTCCTCCTGCAACAGACCAAAATGTGCCTCCTGCCTCGACAACGGTTGGAAATGTCATCGTCAGTTTGCCTCCGGGCGGCGGAGCTTTGGCTGGTCGCCCCACTGACATAAGACTTGTAATCTACGATTACAATGCCACTCGTAACTACACAGATGCTTTGTTCTTCTATGTGTGGATTCCCTCGCTCAACATCTACAATCCCATGGCAATAATTCTTGACCAACCACCCGTCGACCAAATGAAAGCCGTCTGGAACAACACAGCAATCTATCTTGAAGTAAACGGAACCGTGATTCGCAATAACTTCAAAATTGTAGCCGACAACCAGCTAGATGTATGGGTAGAATCAGCCCATGGGGATGAAGACACTGTGCTTAATGCTAATCTGACCGTGCCAGTTGCCCTTGACTTCACCAACCTTCCACCGGCCGTCTTCGGCACAAACCTAACCGTCCCCGCAATGGCATTGATGTTCCGGGGAGTCGCCGACAGCTTCTACCACCAAGAAACCTTCACATTACAGAGCGGCTTCAAAATCACAACAACACATTACGATGTTCCCGCATGGGTCCGAATCAATATACCCACATGGATCGGCGGCCAAACAGAAACCTCCGGCACAATACTGGTCCGCGAAGTAACAGTAGTAACCCCGCCAACATAAGCGACAAGCTATCCCTCAATCCTTCTTTTTTTTGGATTTTTTAGGTGGTTATTTTGGTTTTGTTTAGTGTTTGGTTTTTGATTATGTCGCTATAAGCAAAGTAAATTATTATCAGACTCCAAATTAGCGTTACTCCGATTGCGGTGCTCGGAAAGAACACGTAGGTCGCAAACACCCGCTGATTAATAGTTACGATGAGGGCGAGGTAGGGTGCCCATTTCTTCTTTTTCAACAACCCAAATAATGCCACAGTAAACAACACTGCGGCTATGGCTGCTTCCGTGCCCACGATTGTGAATCCTAACTGGTAGATGCTCCACTGCGTAGCAGGCGCTCCAGCCCAAATCACTATGGCTATTATGTCTAAAACTATGTTTGCAGCAACGAAAGCGGTCAGTATTTTGTGGGGGTTAACTTTTTTGATCCAAGAGACAAGGATGATGAGGCTGGCTACGAAGAAGGCGGCTAAGATGAACCAGAGATCATAGGGAATTAGAATGCTTGCAAACGCCAAGATAGCTATGTAAGCTGCGATTAAGGCGAGGGTTTTTCTGTTTCTTTTTTGGGGTTTTGCGGTGGACACTGCTGTTTCCCTGCATGGATGTGGTGCAACTGGGTATTATCATTTTTGCAATCCATTGGGGCGCTAGCCTATACAGCGTTTAGAGCAATAATTTTGGCTTTATGTAAGGGGAGGGGGGTCCGCTGAGAGCAACAAGCAAAAAACTAAAAAAAGAAAAAAAGGCTATTTTTGCTGTTTTTTGGGGTAATCTTTGCATTCATAGATGCGCAGTTGACGTTGTGGTTCAATGCGGCAGCGTTTGCGGGCGTTTTTGCGCCTCAAAAGAGGGGCAAGTTGAAAGAAGGGGCATTTGTTACAGAGTGTGCTCATTTTGGTTCTCCTATCGTGTCATCATCCGTTTGAACACTGGCAAAGCGATTGCAATCATTACTATGCCAAAGCCTATGAGGATTATGAGTTCGTTGGTTATCTGTGGGACACCTGCGCCTAGTACCATGACTTTTCGTAATGCATCAGCTGCGTATGTTAGTGGCAGGAAATGCGATATTGTCTGCATGTACCAGGGCATCTGCTGTATCGGGAAGAACACTCCGGAGAGGAACATCATTGGGAACATCAGTGTCATCATTAGCATCTGAGCGGTTTCTTGGTCTTTAGTGAACGATGTGATTACTATGCCCAATCCAACGAAGCTAAACACTCCGAGCAGTAGTAGCGCGAACACGAGCAGTATGCTTCCTTGTATGGCGACTCCGAATATGCCGATTGCCAACGCCAAGATTATGACACCTTGGATTAAGCCTCTGCCTGTCTGTGCCATTGTCTTGCCCAACAGTATTGATAGTCTGTTTACTGGTGCAACCATCATGCCGTCCATTGTGCCCATTTCTTTCTCTTGTGAAATAGCTACTGGTAAACCAGTCATGACACTCATCATAACAGTCATTGCCATGATGCCTGGTGCGATGAAGTCGAAGTAGCTTGGGTTACCTGAGACGACGCCTTGGGTTTTTACGGTGTAGGGTTGAACGACTGCCAAAGAGTTGGTTGCGTTGAGCGGCGCTACATTGTGTATGGCTAATTGTGTGCTCATTGCGCCAAAGACGCCTTTTAATGCGCCTTGTATGGTGGCAGAGATTTGCGGGTTAGATTCGTCACTGACTACAATGATGGTGCCTTGCTGTCCAGACATTATGCTCTCGAGAAGTTGGCGGGAATAACTATGCCGCCTTCTAACACTCCTCTTTGCACTTGATCGGTAAGGTCAACTGTGCTATTCAAATCGGTCATTATGAGCATGTGGGTTTGATTGTTGATTTGGTTCAGACCCGTCAAGAAACCTTGACTTGGCTCGAAATGCCCTTGGAAACCTGTGTCTTGGTTGACAACACCAATTTGCAAATCATTTATCGTGCCGTTAGATGGGTAAATGAAGCCAACCATAACCATCATGAACAGTGGCATAACGATAAGCAATACTAAGCCCAATCTGTTACGGAACAACTCTGTTAGGTCTTTTTGTGCAATTCTGAAACTGTGTTTAATAATAGTAGTTGCGGTCATGTTCTATCACCTTACTCTCTTCTGTGATCCGCCACCAAACCTTCTACCAGGTCCCTGCTCTACCATGGGAATTTTTTGGTCAGCGCTATCACGGACTTCGTGCCCAGTTATGTGCAGGAAAACGTCTTCCAGTGATGGTTGCAGGTTTGCCATTGATGTGATTTTTCCGTCTTTCTTTCGGACTGCATCGACAATGTTATCGAAGGCGTCGCCACCATGAACGATAACATGTAGGGTTGTGGAGTTTTCTTGGGTTACTGCGTCTGCGCATTTGAGTTCTTTTATGGTTGTTGTCATTTCGGGCGTTAGGTTTGAGATTTCAAGTTTTACAACCATGGTGTCTGCTCCTGAAATTATCTTTTTGAGATTAGTGGAAGTGTCTAATGCGATGATTTTTCCGTGGTCAACGATGGCTATGCGGTCGCAGAGTAAATCAGCGTCAAGCATCATGTGGGTGGTTATGATGACTGTGGTTCCTTGTTCTTGGTTGAGTTTCCTTACGAATTCGCGGATTTCCACTGAAGACTGGGGATCCAAGCCCAGGGTTGGTTCATCCAAGAAGAGCACCTGCGGCATGTTTAGCAATGCACGTACAACGTTCATTCTTTGGCGCATGCCAGTTGAGAACGTTCCCACTTGAGCATCCTTGAACTTGTTTAACTGGACAAGATCGAGTAATTCATCGATTCTTTTGTTTAAGGTGTCTTTGGGGATGTTGAATAGGTTGCCGAAGAACCGCAGGTTTTCTCTTGCGGTTAAGCGGTTGTAGATGATCATCTTTTCTGAGACTATGCCGATTAAGTTTCGGACTTCCATGTCATGCTTTACTGTGTCATAGCCGCCGATGGTGGCTGTGCCCTTGGTTGGCCGTGAAAGCGTGGAGAGCATGCGTAGTGTGGTGCTTTTGCCTGCGCCGTTGGGGCCTAGTAAGCCGAAGATTTCGCCTTTTTTTACCTCAAAACTGATGTCATCTACGGCTGTGAACTTACCGAATGTTTTGGTCAAGTTCTTTACTTCGATTATGTTACCGTTATCCATTGTAGAGACCACTCTTGTATATTGTTGACTGCAATATATTGCGGTAAAATATAAGTATTACCTATAGATACTATACGTTCGAAAGACCCATGAAGCCTGAAACCCAAGACCAGACCACACAAAACTGGATGAAAGAAGCGCAAAAAGGCTACATACGCATGGGCGTCCTAATGCTACTCAACAAAAAACCCTCCCACGGCTACGAACTCATGAAAGAAATCAACAGCCGAACCAAAGGCTTCTGGCAACCCACAGCAGGCGGCGTCTACCCCATCCTTCGAGACCTGGAAAAATGTGACTACATCAAAGGCCACTGGGAAACCCAAAAAAACAGACGCCTAAAAATCTACAAAACAACCCAATCAGGCGACGCCATCCTCAAACACGCCATCGTAAAACAAAGCGAAATATTCACCAACATCAGCGGCCTCTTCAACGAATTCGCCCGAGAAGTACTCAACGTACAAACAACAGCTAAAATGCCCATGCCCTCACCGTTTAGCGCTTTTCTCGAAGACAAAAACTGCGAAATAGCTCTGCCAGAGCTTGAACATCAACGCACGCACCTCATAGAGGGCATGAAATCGATGAGGGAACGTTTAGCAGACATCGATGCAAGGATTGCCCAACTGAAAAAACAAGCCAAACCCGAACCCTGAAGCACCCAGCAAGTAGCGGCTTTGCGGTTTCTGTAAATAGTTTAAATCTGTGACTATCTTATCCTTATGAACAGGAGTGTATAACGCTTGTTTCGCGTACGAGTGAACAAAATCGAATCCACCCGCGACTTAGATGGCAACCTTGGAAAAAGAATCGAACTGCTTGAAGAGCGCGAAGTTAATCCCTACATTGTAAGGCCGCAATCCGACGAAGCGAAGATGGCGCAGGATATCATGCAGGCGCTTCAAACCCAAATGCCGTTTCTACCGCAACGCCAACAGATGGCAACGCCAAAAATCATACTGTTCCTAACCGAGCATGAATACGACAGTTTAGGCATAACCTTTGATGTTAACCAAGTCTATGAGGTTATGCTTGAGAACCAAGCGATAAGGTTTAGGAAAGTTTAAGCAATTCGCCCCGCATCTGAGCCAACGCCAGATGCTTAGGATGGAAAGACAAAACAAACATCATGTGCCTCAAGGCACTGCTTATTTCCTCATAACCTGAAATTTTGCCTTCGTCACAGTAGAGTGGGATTGGTTCCCCATCGTTTTCTTCATAGTAAACATATATTGGGGTACTTGATCGCTCGAAACGTACAATTTCAAAATCCAGATTCAACCGTTTCGCTGTTTCTTTGGCTGCGTCTCGTACGGATTCTAAGCGTTCTTTGCTTGGAAGACCCGTTGAAGTATAAACCATGAGTTTGCCAGAGTTCCCCTTAAACATACCATATTCACCAGGCTTTTCAATCAGTTGAAATCTCTTTTAAGGCAATTCCAGAAACGACTTTACCAATCAGCAGAGGGGTCGATGAAAGTGAAAGCAGGCAGTGGGTGTGTCGGCGCTACCACAACTGCTTAAATCAAGCCACTAAACCCCTAATCTTTAGTGAGCTTCAATGGCAACGTCTATGCAGCAGGAACATGAAAGTTGGCAGCCGCCTGATTGGTGGTACAGAAATAAACGGCCCGCAAACGATGCGGCGTATTTTGAGAATATGTGCCGAGTAATTTTTCAAGCGGGCTTAAACTGGCAAGTAGTTGACAAGAAATGGTCCACCATAAAAGAAGCCTTCCTAAATTTTGATATTCAAAAAGTCGCTTGCTTCACTGATGAAGACGTAGAATGCCTACTGAAAGACAGCGGCATAATCCGAAACAGAGGCAAAATCAAAGCGATAATCCGTAACGCCCAAACCTTCACAGCCATCGAAAAACAGTACGGTTCATTCCAAAAATACCTCGACAGCATCGACAAATCAGACAATTATGCGAAAGCTGTGAAGACGCTTGTTAACAATTTTAAATGGTTGGGGCCACCTTCGGCGAGCACTTTTCTCTATACTGTGGGTGAAGACATCGATGTGTGGGGGCACTGATTAAAGCAGGTTAACTATGTCGGGGCAGAACCAAACTGAGCATTACCCTGCATGGTGGTATTGTGACAGGCGGCCGTCTAGTGATGATTTATATTTTGAGAATTTGTGCCGAATTATTTTCCAGACTGGCTTAAATTGGAGTGTTGTTGAAAAGAAATGGCCAACTATAAAGACAGCTTTCTTGGGCTTTAACGTTGACCGCATAGCCGCCTTCAATGACGACCGACGTAAAACAGCTCTTAAACGACAAGGGTATAATCCGCAACAAATACAAAATCCATGCCATAATCGAGAACGCAAAGAAATTCCAGCAAATAAGGCGCCAATATGGCTCCTTCCAAGCCTACCTAGACAGCTTGGACAAATCCGACAACTATGCCAAAGTCACCAAAGCATTAGCCGACTGCTTCGAACGCATAGGTCCAACCACGGCAGCGCTTTTTCTTTTGTCCGTTGGAGAAAACATCAAGCCCAAACGTATGTATTAAAATAGCTTCAGATAAACGGATTGATTATGGCAAAAACCAGAGCACACGTACTCGTAAGCGGCAAAGTTCAAGGCGTTTTCTTTAGGCAAAACACGAAAAGACAAGCTCAAAGCCAAGGGGTCATGGGCTGGGTTAAAAATTTAGAAGATGGCCGTGTGGAAGCTGTTTTTGAGGGTGAAGAAGAAGCGGTTAAGGCAGTGGTAGAATTTTGCAAAAAAGGTCCAAAAGGTGCCTCAGTCACAGATATAACCGTGGATTGGGAACCATTCAAGGAAGAATTCCAAAACTTCTCTATAGCTTACTAACGGTAAATTAAAATCCGAAACCACACTATAGAAGCATTATGAAGATATTGGGTTTAGTGGGCAGCCCCCGAAAAGACAGCAACACCGACTTGCTTGTCAGCGCTATTCTTGAAGGTGCAGCCAAGAACAAGCATGCGACCGAAAAAGTGTATCTTTACAGTGTTGATATTGCTCCATGTGTTGATTGTAGAGCATGCAAAAAAGGCAACCTCCAATGTGTCCTAAAAGATGGCATGCAGAGTCTTTATCCTAAACTTGAAGAAGCCGACGTTATCGTTTTCGGAACACCCCTATATTGGTATGGTCCCACTGCCAAAATGAAGCTGCTGCTCGACAGGTTGCGTCCTTTTATCGAATCTAAAAAGTTAAGCGGCAAAAAAGCTATTCTGGTTATTCCATCCGAAGAAGGCGCAGACGCATGCAACCACATCGTGGGCATGTTTAATTTATCATTCAAATATTTAGAAATGGACATAATCAGCGTACTGTTGCCAAAGGCTTCTGAGAAGGCGGAAGTTAAATCGCAGCCACATGTGCTAAATGAAGCTTCTGACGTTGGGCAAGCATATCAAATGAGTTTAGGCTTTCTTTTTGGGTATCCTGAAATGCGAGTCTTTGCCCAAACTGATGTATTCTCCGCCCATTCCCCGTGAAGCTGCAGCGATTTTGGCGAAGTTATCTGAGCCTAAGAACTGTTTGGGTTTGATTATGATGTATTCGCCTTTTTCTTCGAAGCTGAGGCGTGCTTCGAGTTCTTCTGGGAACGACATGCGGATGTCATCTAGTGACCTCAATTTTGAACCCTCAGATGCTGGAGCCGTAACTGCAGGTGGCGAGGGTGTATGGATGGGTGCAGAGGCAGGCTTTGGTGAAGCCGTAACATGGACGGTTGGTGGCTGAGTAATTTGCCCAACAGCAAGTGACTTAAGAGAAGCAGAAACCGAACGCAACTCCTCAGACATCTTGTTCATTGTAGCATTGATTTCTTCGACTTTAGCTAGAAGTTGATTGAGTTTTTCTTTGTCACTGCTCACTTTGGCTCCCTCTTAAACTGCTAAGTAATCTCGGACGCTTAATAAATTATTTGCAGCTTTTAGCCAAATGTTCTGTAGCAGTGTTTATTGGTTGTTTGTGTTAGGTACTATTGCTCTGCCGACCTACCCCCTCCCTTATTTATAGGCTCAACGTCTGCATAGTTTACGACGTTTAAGGGCTGCATTCATTGTGGTGTTAACTGATGGGGTGGGCGTTTGTTAGGCGAAGAATGTTTTAGGTGCACGCTTGCCGCTTGATAGCATAATTTTGTGGGAGGTGAATTGTTTTTTATCAGTGTGTTGTTGGCGAAAAGCCCCTATACACAACAACAACCAATCGATTGAGTTGGCAATTTTGGTTTGGGTTCAGCGTCTGGTTTGGGTTGTGGGCTGGTTGTGGATATGGCTGCATGTCGGAGAAGCTAAAGGGTGAGACTGTTCCTACTCAAGCATGCGAGTACTCAACACTTTCTCCAATGTTGAGACGCAAAGGCATGCATCACAGGCGCTCTTCACCCCACAACCATATCTGAATTAGCTATATTTAAGACTTAAGCAACCGTATGATTGACACCAAGAGTCCTCCACTTTGGGCAGTACCATTGATCTAGTAACTATTCTATATTTTAGCCAGTCCCGCTATAGAAGAAACCATATGATCGAGATTGATGGGAGCCAAAAAAGCGGAAGCGGCACCATACTGCGCTTATCCATAGCAATAGCCGCCATCAAAGGGCAGCCTCTGCACATCACTAACATTCGCCAGAACCGCCCGCAGCCAGGGTTGAAGCATCAGCACCTCGAATCAGTGTTGACAGCCGCTAAACTCTGCAATGCAGAAGTAAAAGGGGCATCGCTGGGTTCAAGGGAACTCTGGGTTACACCCCGTGAGATTAAAGGCGGCAATGTAGAGGCTGTTATTGAAACAGCTGGAAGCATCCCAATGCTGTTCCTATCTACACTGCCCATCTGCCTATTCGCCCAAACCCCAGTGAAGGTCCATGTGGCAAAAGGCGGAACAGACACCACCCACGCGCCAACCATCAACTACCTGCGAAACGTGCTCCTGCCAACTCTTAGCAAGATGGGCGTTGCAGCGGAAATCACCGTTCAAAAATACGGTTACTATCCCAAAGGCATGGGCGAAGCAACCTTAACTGTGAAGCCAAACCCCAACATGAAACCGTTTGCGCTCGAAAAGTTTGGCACCCTCAAATCCATAAAGGGCGCCTCGGTTTGCACATTTTTGGCTGATAGGCAAGTGGCTGAACGTCAAGCCAAAGGCGCCCAAAACGTTCTGGGTCAAAATGGCTACAAAGCAGACATCCAAATCGTAAACGACCAATCAAACCCCATCCAGAAAGGCAGCTCCATCGTATTGTGGGCTGAAACTGACACAGGCGTAATCGTTGGCGCCGACTCCATCGGTGAACTCCGCAAAATGGCAGAAGACGTCGGCAAACAAGCCGCCCAAACCCTCATAACCGAACTATCCGCCAAACCAACGGTGGATGAATACCTCGCCGACATGCTCATACCCTACATGGCACTAGCCGACGGGCAAATCCGCGTTCCTCACCCGAGCCATCTCTGAACACATAGAATCCAACATTTGGCTCATGGAAAAAATGTTAAACGCCCAATTCACCATCGAAAAGGTAAACAACCTCTATCGAATAGAGAAAAGCTGAACACTCATGCCTAAACCGTCTGTTTGCATCAAGGTCCCGAAAAGTCAAGGCGAAAAAACCATAACTTTAGCAACCAAAATGGAGCTCGCCGACAAATCACTGGTTATTCAACGAGAAGAAGACAACCTCATCATTCCCTTGGTTAGGGAACCCATGGGCATCGAGTTAGCGACTCTAAAAAGCCAGATACCAAAATTCACAGTTTACACCGCTGTTTTCAGCGAAAAACAGCTTCCCCCAGAAACCCTGACCCAAGCACTCCAAGACAAACTGCCCACTGAATTGCTCGATAGTGTTCCTCAAGCCTTCGACATCATAGGCGACATAGTCGTAATCGACATCCCACCCAAACTCAAAGCTTACCAGAACGAGATCGGCGAGGCAATTCTACACACCCAAAAAAACGTTAAAACAGTTCTGGCTAAAGCAGGCGATATTAGCGGTATTTTCCGTGTACGGGACTATGACTTCATTGCAGGCGAACACAAAACCCAAACAATCCACAAAGAATTCGGCTGCCAATACTACGTTGACATAGCCAAAGCGTACTTTTCCCCTCGACTCAGCCATGAGCATGAACGGGTAGCTGGGTTGGTGCAATCGGGCGAGGTTGTGGCAGATTTGTTTGCTGGTGTGGGGCCGTTTTCGGTGCTGATTGGCAAAAAGGCTCCGATGGCTAAAGTGTATGCTGTTGATTTGAACCCTGACGCAGTGGAGTTGCTCAAGGTGAATGTGCGGGTTAACAGGGTTGATAGCCATGTTTTCCCGATTTGTGCCGATGCCCGAGAAATCGCGGCTGGCAAACTCAAAGGCACAGCTGACAGAGTCATCATGAACCTGCCTGAGACAGCCATAGATTTTGTGGATGCCGCCTGCAACGCAATCAAGCCAGAGGGTGGAGTCGTGCATTTCTATGGTTTTGTACGTCAGCCAGATACAATTGAGAACTTGAAACAGCGCTTCACAGAGAAGGTTGAGCAGAATGGCAGAACAGTGGCGTATTTTCTGCTTGCCAGGAGCATTCGGGAGACTGCGCCGTTTGAGTCACAGATTGTTCTAGATGCAGCAATCCGCTAAATAATCCCTGTTCGAGATTTAGTCTCTACAACTCTAACTGTTAGAGTCCAAGCTCTTAATGGTAGGGCTATAATCGGCTAACGGTATCTCGTAACACCGTGAAAAGCCAATGAGTATCAATAACCAAAAACCACGCAAACTAACAAAGAACTACACTCTCCTTACAGTTGCCTTGTTGTCTCTGCTTTGCTTTCTTGGAATCCTCATCTCAAGAGGCTCCTTTGAAGCTGTGAATTTAGGGTTTAATTCTTGGATTACAACTATCCAGAGCCAAAACTTAACGCAGGCTGCAGAAGCACTCAACATCTTCGACACAACTGTACTGCTTATCATCTCACTGCCTGTAGCAAGTTACTTTCTCTATAGAAAAGAAACTAAAAATGGCTTAATGCTACTTGGCGCAATGGCTGCTGACGCACTTCTGCTTCAAATACTCAAAACAACGGTAGCTTCACCAAGACCCTTCAACAGCCTCATTCCTGAGGGCGACTTTTCTTTCCCAAGCGGGCACTTGACAAGTATTTTGGTGCTTTTGGGTATGTTGACCTATTTCGCTTACCAGAACCAAAAGCCCTCGCTGAAGCTCTTCGCGATTATAACGCCTGTTTTGGGGGTCTTGATGGCGCTTGACAGGCTATACCTGAATATTCATTGGTTAAGCGATATCATTGCAGCGCCCTTCCTGGCATTGTTCATTGTAACTGCAACGGTATTGGTTATCGAATCTTTAGCGGACTGGCAACTCAAGAAGCATGGCGCCGTCCCAGCGGTAACGATATTACAAGAGGTAGGTGAAAAGTAATGGTACAACTACCTGAGGAGCAGCAGGGACAGAGCCGAAAAAAGCTCTTGCTGCTAAAGCTGGCTATAGTTGCGTTGTACGCTGTCTTTGCAGCCTTGATTGCAATCGGTCAGGTAATGGCGAATAATGTGGTGACGTTGGCTGGTTTAATGTGCTTCACCGCAGCCGCTGCCCTAACAACCTACTATATGGTATTAACGCAGCCCTAATTGTTAGGCTTCCACAGTTAAAGTTAAGGTGACCTTTTGTTTTGGGTTTTTTAGTTTTTCCACAACTGCTTTTGAGAGGTCACCTGAAGCTTTGTCCGCTTTTACAGCTAAGGTTCTATCTGAGAGGAACTCGCTTGTTCGTATCACCAAATCGTTCGGATGGTTTAGCGTCAACTCGGGGGAGCCATAAGCGTTTATTTGCCCCACTAAACCGTCCACTTCGAGCTGGATAGTTAATTTAGCGTTTGGCTGCCGCATGGCCTTCTTGAATTCTGGGCTTAAATCCGCCACTGATTTGTCGGCATCCACCGCTACTACACAGTCGCCTCTTTGTGTAACCTGCCTTTCTTTGGTGATCATAAGTGTGGTTGGGTGACTTGACCGAATGTTCGGGTGCCCAAACGCATGAATGACTTCAACTATTTTTTTTGGCACCATTATTTACTCGCGCACCTCAATTGAATCAACTTTGCCGTCGCCATCTAAATCAAAACCAACAATGACCACTGCAAAGGTATCTTCCCCTTTATATTTCTCAAGGGTTTTTTTCCAGAAATTAGTCAAGGCAATCACGCAAGCTTTGGTTCCCACAGCCTTGTTGCCTGCTAAAATGATGATCCGCTTGGAATTATCCCATGGATTCACAATCTTCGCAACCAACCCCGTAACGTCTGAAGTGTAATTTTGCCCTGTCTTCTGCGAGGATAAACCACCCAGCAAGAAACCCTGCGCAGAGGACTGCATATTAAATTTGATAGGCAAATACTCGTTGATTTCCTGCGTTAACAAATTAGTTCCGGGGCCGCCGACTAAGATGAGGTTGTTCTTCTCTTCCTTCTCAACTTTAACATCAACGTCCAGCTTCACCGCAAACTCGGTGGGCATCTTGGCAAATTGCCCCAGAAAAAGCGCTAAATGCGCAGCATAGTGGCCGTCTCGGGCGCTGGTTTTAAAGGGTCCATGTGCCAATGGGCTGCCAACCACGATTTTGCCGTCGAAGGTGCCTTCGTGGATGAATTCTTTGAAGAACTCTTGGAGTTGATCGCTTATGCCAAGCATGCACATGTTCTGGATGGGTCTGTAGCCATAAGCAAATTCTACACCAAACGCGGGTGAAGCGGTTTTGTAGTATTTTGCTGTGGCACCTTTCTTGTTCTCTTCTCGGACAACGGTTATGGCTCCGGCTTTGGCTAATTTGCGTATGTGATAGTACACTTTTTGTTCATGCATGCCCAGTTGCTTGGCGATTTCTAAGGGATACATTTCTTTTTGGGAGAGTATAGTGAGGATTTTCCAGCTTAAGCTGCCAAGCATCATTTTTAGGTTTTGAGCGTCGGTTAGAATGGCTATGTCTTTTACTTGTTGGGTTTTGCCGTCGTCTTGGAGGAGCAGTTTTTTGTCCATGGCTATTCAAGGCTCTAACTGTGCAGGTAGTATAAAAAATTTATTTATAACGGTCGAGGATTTTCGGGAAAAAATTGCTGTATATACTGGGGATAACTGCAAAATCAGGCGTAACAGCTAACAAAAAAGTTGTAGCACTCAAACTTGAATATTAAAAAACCTTATATGCAATATTCAGCCCATGGATGCTGAATAAGAATTTAGTGAAGGCTTCGAAAAGGTATGTGTGGAATATTCGGTTGTGTTCTAAAAGAAGGTAACGCTGCTCCCCTAATTCATTCTTCTCTCAAACATCTAGAGTACCGCGGCTATGACTCAGTGGGCATCGCCACACTAAGCGACGGCAAAGTTTTCATCAAAAAAGATCAAGGTAAAATTGATGAAGTCCACAAAATCGTAGACCTCGACGACATGCCCGGCAGCATAGGCATCGGCCACACCCGTTGGGCAACCCATGGTGCACCCCTAAAAGTTAACAGTCACCCACATACCGACTGCAAAGGCGAAATAGTCGTCGTCCACAACGGCATCATCGAAAACTTCCTTGAGCTAAAAGCCGAATTGATAAACCTCGGTCACACATTCGTCTCAAAAACCGACACAGAAGTTATGCCACACCTCATCGAGGAAACCCTGAAACATAACCCCCAATTAACCCTTCAACAGGCTGTTCTGGAAAGCCTCAAACGGGTAGAAGGTTCCTACGCCTTCGCCATAATATCCACCCGTGAACCGGACAAAATCATCTGCGCAAGAAACGAAAGCCCACTGGTTCTAGGTATCAACCACACCGGCGTCTTCTGCGCTTCAGACATACCCGCCTTCCTCGATGTAACTAACAAAGCTGTTATGATTAACAACGGTGAACTCGTTATCCTCACTGTTAACGGATATGAAATCAAAAAAATCAGTGACGGCAGCCTAGTCACTCGGGAACCAATCACCATTGAATGGACAGCTGAAATGGCGGTTAAACAGGGTTACCCGCACTTCATGATTAAAGAAATCAACGAGCAACCCCAAACCCTGCGCAACACCCTGCGTATACAGGATCACTATTTGGATTTGCTTGCTACCTTCTTGGACCGCGCCAACGAAGTGTTCCTAGTAGCGTGCGGAACAAGTTACCATGCATGTCTCGCAGCATCCTACATGTTCAGCAAACTCGCGTTCCTGCCAACCTTCCCAGTTTATGCGTCAGAGTTTCTGGAGCAATGCGGCAAATCAGTAAACATCGACAGCACCATCCTCGCAGTTAGCCAATCCGGCGAAACAGCAGATACCATCGCAGCAGTCACCTGCGCCCAGCAACGTGCAGCAACCGTTTTGAGCTTAACAAACGTCATCGGCTCCACACTCACCCGAGTCAGCCGAGTCTACATCGGCACCCAAGCAGGACCAGAAATCGGCGTCGCCGCAACCAAAACCTTCACTTCCCAACTCTCAGTCCTAGCACAACTCGCGCTCAAACTCTCAAAGAAACGGGGAAAAATCAGCCAAGACGAAATGGACCTCTTAGAAGAAAAACTCCAAGAACTACCCAAATACGTCGAATACATCGTAGCCACACAGGAAGACAAAATTAAAGCGATCGCCAAAAAATACGTTGACGCCAAAGTGTTCTTCTTCTTGGGCAGAGGCATAAGCACCGCCACCGCGTTTGAAGGCAGACTCAAACTCATGGAAATCGCTTACATCCCATCCATCGCGTTCCCCGCAGGCGAAAGCAAACATGGCCCAATCAGCCTAATCGAAGACGGCTTCCCAGTCGTGTTCGTTTGCCCCAAAGATGACACCCACAGAACCGTAATCGGCAACATCATGGAGATGAAAGCCCGAGGCGCACACATCATCGCAGTCATAGAAGAAGACGACGAAGAAATCAAAAGCTTAGCCGACGACTACATCGAAGTACCCAAAGGCATCCCAACAATACTCTCACCTATCCCATATGCGGTGCCACTGCAACTGTTAGCGTACCATACCGCGATTGAGAAGGGCTTAAACCCTGACATGCCACGGAACTTGGCGAAATCGGTTACAGTAAAGTAACCTTTTCTTTTTTAGCCGAACCATTTCTCTAACGAAACCTTTCCCTTTCTGCTTCTTACTGACCCCGCAGTCATGCGTTCAATGATTTTTTGATGCGTTCTTCACCGAACTCTTTCTCGCTACACAAAAACTCCAACAAACCCTGCTCATTGGGTTCTTTCCATTCAAGTTTGTAGTTGTCGGTAACTTCTGGGTGCAGAAAGATTTCTTTTATCTGCCCTACTTTATCGCCGTAAGTAACGTTTTCGATGTGAGGCAACGCGCATTCGATGGTGCCGTATTGTTTTATTAGTTTGAGGGCAGTTTTTGGTCCCAATCCTTTGATGCTGTCGTTGAAGTCTGTGCCGATCAAGATGCCTACATCGATTAAGTTGTTCGTAGGTTAATTCGCATTCGCCAAGTGTCTTTCGTAACTCGACAATTTCGGGGACAACTTCGATGAAGGCTTTCCCTCGTCTTCGTCTGCCTGAAATTGTGACGTTTCTAAGCAGCTTGGGTGCACCAAAAAGCAAGCTGTCATAGTCTTGGCTTGCACAGAAATCTGCGTCGCCTTTCTTGTTCATGTAGGCTGCTTGGGCTTCGCCTTCGCTTGGCGCCTGAATCCATGGCAAACCCATCAAATCCAGCAGTTGTTTGCTCTCAGGTACCATGTATGGCTTCATGGTTGTTGCCACCTGTGCGTACTGCCGCATCTTTTCAGTGTCGCCCTTCGCTTCTGCTTTAGCGTAGCTTACGACTGCTTCCACCTTAACTTGGCGTCGTCGTCTCAACCTCGGCAGATTTTAGGACTGGCGATTTGCCGTCGAAAACATAGATTGGTTTTATGCCCATTTCTATGAGGTTGCTTGTGCGGTAGAAGAGTCCGCTTAGGTGGCTGGTGATTTGGTCTTTGCTGTTTTTGAGTGGGGTGCCGTCTGGTTGGCGGATTATGGTTAGGAATTGGTAGATGGTGTTGTATGCGTCTATGGCTATGATTTTGCCTGATAGGTCTTCGAGTTTTACTGGGGTTTTTGGTATGAGGTCTTTGAAGTTTACGCCCAAAAGGACACCACAGCTTAGATTAGGTTTGGAACAGGTTTAAGAGGTTTGCGAATTAAGACGAGTTCTAACGTTTTTAAAATTAATTATCTCTAGGGAAGGGACACTGTAAAGACAGACCCTTCATCAATACACTTTTAACTTGAATTTTACCGCCATGTGCCTCTACAATGCGTTTGCAGATGGGTAACCCAAAACCCATGCCCTTGGTTTTGGTCGTAAACAGATGGTCGCCAGAGTTTTTCAATTGTTTCCTTCGACATCCCAGTGCCTGTATCTATAAAACTGAACTCAACCCCATTCTCTACTTTAGTGCTGGATATTGTGAAGATGCCTCCGTTGGGCATAGCCTCAAAAGCATTCTTGATAATGTTAACAAAAACTCTGATAATCTTCACTTTATCAACTGATACTGCGGGTTCATCTTGGGTTAGATTGTTTACTTTGATATTTTGGGGAACCGCAACTATTGCCAACGCATTCTCTGTTAGGTTTTTAGCGTTTGTCTCTTCCAGCTCAAGAGTTATCTCTCGAGAGTAATCCAGAAGATCACTAACAATTTTGTTGGAATATTGAATGCTAGATTCGATCGCTTGTAGCATCTCTTTAGAGGTTTCATCCATGTTTTCCGATTTTTTCTTGAGGTAATAGGTTGCTGCTTGCATGCTGCTAAGGGGATTGCGTAAGTCATGGCTTACCATACCTGCGAGTTCACCGATGGCTGCAAAGCGTTCGTTTCTGACTATTTTTTCTTCGTCTTGTTTTCGTCTGGTCAAGTCATGGATAATCAGGGTAATGCCGATATTTTTTCCTTTTTTGTTCTTGATAAGTGAGGAAGAAATTGAAACAGGCGTTGAGACACCATTCTTCGCTAAAATTACTGTTTCATGATTCTTGATTTCTTGTATATGCCCAATATTGTGTAGGTATTCTACGTTTTGTTTCTCTTCTAAGAGTTTTTCGATTCCTTTTCCTGCTAACTCCTCTTCTTCGTAGCCTAGTAGATTTGTTAGGGCTGGGTTTATTCTGATGATTTGACCCTTCGAATCAGTTAAAACAAACGAGTCAGGCATAGTTGCAATGATATTTTCTGCTGCAATGGCGGGGTTGAGGTTAAAGAGGTCATATCGCCAAATCGCGTAAACGATGAAGACGCAAAGAATAGCGTTGGCACCGACGCCATAATAGGGAATATACCAGCCGAATACGCTGTAAGCTGCTTCCGAGAGGACATTTGCGATAATAGGGTATGCTAATGCTATTGTGACCAGCAGGGCTTGCTGCTTTTTGTTTGAGTCAGTGGTTTTTAGGTGATATCTTAAGCATAGGGCAACGGAAATAAGGGATATTGATGCGGACCAAAGGCTAACCACAAATGCAAATGGTGTATCTGAACCTGAAAAGATGTAGCCGTATACTGTGTTTTGGGGTAACCCTGAGATTTGGTCAGTAGTTAATTCTAATAGTGAAAACAGTAGGGCTGGACCGTAGAGCAACAGGAATCTACTCTTATGGGTCAATCGGTTTTTGGTGAAAACTAATGCAAAATGGAGTATGGATGCTAGATAGAATGGCCATAGAAAACCCGTTTTATTCCAGAAATATGCTGTTTGGGGGTTTTCTGCTTGAATTACCATAAAGGTAGTGAAGGCGGTGTAGGCGCCGAATGCGATGGCGAATATGAAGACGCGGTTGAGAGCACCTTTTCGGTTGGTAAAATAAA
Organism: uncultured archaeon; assembly: GCA_963782915.1. Taxonomy (GTDB): domain Archaea; phylum Thermoproteota; class Bathyarchaeia; order Bathyarchaeales; family Bathycorpusculaceae; genus Bathycorpusculum. The sequence continues at coordinate 30,154 of CAWALK010000024.1, read as the reverse complement.
CGAAGAGTGCTAGAAATGTACAGATTAGGGTTGCTGCAATCGCGAAAACGGCGTATATGCTATTCAATACTGTTTAAGCCGTCCTAGCAACCGCTAACGTTTCAAGTTGAACCTGGAGCATTCCTTTTCGCTTTACAAATAATATAAATCTGCATTTAAGCGGTATGAAAACAGAATACAGATTTAGGGCTTTGGTATCTTATAATTTGCCATTTTGTCTTCAAACTTTAGCAAATTAAGCGATATTGCTCAAGTAAATGGGTCGTAATAGCTTTTTTCAACCCGAGACATTTCGCCTTTATATAAGGGGAGGGGGGTCAGTGCAGAGCAATAAAACCCTTGTGAAACCTCAGAACCGATAATGCTCTCCACAAACCCATAGTAGCCAAAGCTATCCGCTTGCAATCGTCAATAAAATACTCTCCAAATCCAACGGGCATTGCCTACAGATTTTTGATATCAGGCGTTTGTTGAGTCTATAACTAGAGGGGTGTCAGTCTCTGCAAGCACTCAAGCGATCTCCGACATAGTACTGCATCAAAATGTGACTCCAAAAAAGATACCCATTTACGTTTTATGCCCGCTAAACGTGTTTTCTAGGCATAGCAGATATAAGGAACCCCAACAATATTTCGGGCACAGAAGTGTCACAGTTATGTCAGAAAAACTGTCATTAGTCACATGCACAAGCTGCGGTAAACCAATCCCACCAGGCAGCGAATCCACAAAATATCTCTGCCCAAGCTGCGGCGAAATCCAAATCAAACGCGATGGCAAATGCCGCAAATTCGGCAGACATTATAAATGCCCCAAATGCGGATTCCAAGGACCATAAAAAGGCGATTCCAATGGGAGCCATACTTGTAGTCTACAAAGTTTTCCCCGAAGACATAGTTCCAAGCTTTGACCCCCTAAAAGAAAAAATCAAAGCAATCCTCCCCAAAGCAAGCTCAATTGAAGGTTGGGGCGAAGAAGAAGTTGCCTTCGGACTTAAAGCGCTACTTGTTCAAGTCCGCTTCCCAGAAGACGTATCGGGTTTAGTTGAAGAATTCGAAGTTGCACTCGCCAAAATACCCGGCGTGAGCCAAGCAGAAGCCTTCAACATTCGCAGAACAAGCCGCGACTAACCCCTTTTCAACCTAAAATCCCTTAATTCTTCTTTTAACAAGCACCTGAATGTTTCTGGTGCTACGCTTTAAAGTTTATATATCCTACTCGTCTTTTTCAAACACACCTAAGTCAGCATATTATTTGGAGAATTTCACGATGAGCGAAGTTCAATTACGCGTCGGAGACGCACGGCAAAGAGATGTGGGCAGAGGAATCGCCCGCATAGACCAACGCACAATGCAGAAACTAGGCATCAGCGCTGGAGACGTAATCGAGATAGTTAACAAACGCACAACAAGCGCCATTGCTTGGCCAGCTTACAGTGAAGACCAAAACCGCGACATCATCCGCATTGACGGCTTTACACGCAAAAACAGCGGTGTAGCCATCAACGAATATGTTGTGGTACGGCCTGCCAAAGTAAAAACGGCTCTTGCACTAACTTTAGCGCCAGTGGACATGAGGCTAAACGTAGATGAAGATTTCACAAACTTCGTTAAAAACCGTCTCATGGAACGCACACTAGTCGAAGGCGACACCACCTTAGTCATGATGCTAGGCCACGCTATACCATTCACAGTTTCCAAGACAAGGCCCCATGGCATCATCAAAGTCACAACCGAAAGCCGCGTAACTATACTCAACGAACCTGCCCCAGAAGGCAAAGGCCTCCCGCGCACAACCTACGAAGACATCGGTGGACTCCGCGTAGAAATCCAACGCGTCCGAGAAATGGTCGAATTACCACTGCGTCACCCTGAACTGTTCCAGCGCCTCGGAATTGAACCACCAAAAGGCGTCTTGCTACATGGTCCACCAGGCTGCGGCAAAACCCTCCTCGCCAGAGCAGTCGCTAACGAATCCGAAGCAAACTTCTACAGCATCAACGGCCCAGAAATCATGAGCAAATTCTACGGCGAATCAGAAGCACGCCTAAGAGAAATCTTCCAGCAAGCCCAACAAAACGCCCCAAGCATCATATTCGTAGACGAACTCGACGCAATCGCGCCGAAACGTGAAGAAGTCACAGGCGAAGTCGAAAGACGAGTAGTTGCCCAATTGCTTGCACTCATGGATGGCTTATCAGGCAGAGGAAACGTAATCGTCATCGGAGCAACCAACCGCCCAGGCGCATTAGACCCAGCCCTGCGTAGACCAGGACGCTTTGACCGAGAAATCGAGATCAGCGTCCCAGACAAGAAAGGTCGTTACGAAGTCCTACAAATCCATACACGCGGAATGCCGCTTCACGGAGTGGACGTTCCTGAAGACCAAAAAACAGGTCTAGACGTTGACCTCAAGAAACTCTCAGGCATGACCCATGGATACACAGGCGCAGACCTCTCCGCTCTTGGCAGAGAAACAGCCATGAAAGCACTCCGCCGATACCTGCCACAGATTAACCTTGAAGAAGAACGCATCCCACCAGCAGTGCTAGAAAAGATGGAAGTCACAATGGATGACTTCTTAGGCGCATACAAAGAAGTAACACCAACAGCAATGCGAGAAGTCTACATCGAAGTCTCCACCGTACACTGGGATGATGCAGGCGGATTAGACGATGTCAAACAGCACCTCAAAGAAGCAGTAGAGTGGCCCATCAAGAACCCTGAAATGTTCACTCGATTGGGTATTCGTCCACCAAAAGGTATCCTAATGTATGGTCCACCAGGCTGCGGCAAAACCCTACTTGCACGAGCCGTCGCAACTGAGAGCGAATCCAACTTCATCTCAATCAAAGGCCCCGAAGTCTTCAGCAAATGGGTCGGCGAATCCGAAAAAGCAATCCGCGAAGTCTTCCGCAAAGCCCGCATGGCAGCACCCGCAGTGATATTCCTCGACGAAATCGACTCCTTAACACCACGCAGAGGCATGGGCATGAGTGACAGCGGAGTCAGCGAACGTGTAATCAGCCAACTCCTAACCGAAATGGACGGCATCACCACACTCCAAGACATCGTAGTCATCGCCGCAACCAACCGCCCAGACATGGTTGACCAAGCAGTTATCCGCCCAGGCAGATTCGACCGCTTAATCTACGTACCTGAACCAGACGAAAAGAGCCGCCTACAAATCTTCAAACTATACACCAAAGGCATGCCAATCAACAAAGACGTGGACTTAAACCAGCTGACAATATCTACCAAATACTACAGCGGTGCAGACATCGAATCACTCTGCCGCGAAGCAGCTATGCACTCATTGCGTCGAGACGTAAACAGCCGCGAAGTGACGATGAAGGATTTCTTGGATGCCATGAAAGAAATGGGTCCATCCATATCGCCTGACATGGAAAAATGGTACAAGAGCTTCATGCAGCAAATCCGACAAGTACAAAAGCCACAAACACCAGTTGCTTAGACAGAAGGAAACCGTTGATGCCGCAGATTAAAACTTGGAAAACACGCCCAGCTTTCTTTTACCTATTGGAAGTACTGAAAAAGAAGGGCGACATGACTGACGATGACCTCTTTGAGCAGCTTAAGGATGAGTATGAGGATTTGGGCTTTAAGGACTTTAATGAGTTGCTGCTTGATTTGGAGGTTAGCGGTAAGGTTCGGACGTCTTCGATGGCTCGCGGTAAACGCCGAATCGAGTTAATCCAGTAAGGATAGCTTTTTTCTTCTATTCTTTATCTTTTGTTTAATTTTAATCGATTATAGAGAAGCATTCGTTTATTTGTCGTAACTCATCAACTGAGTGTTTTTAGCGGTTTTATTGTTTGTTGATTGGTTCTGTTTTTCAGAGATTTGGTGCGTTTCGTCTCTGGCTTGTTTAGCCTATTTTACCTTTCGATAACTACTACAAGTTAACTATCGGTTGAAAATTTTAGCTGATTTGCGGTATGCCATCAAACATTCCGTTACTTCTCTGTTGTATAGAGCTAAAAATTTTGCCAACGTAAAATTCTCCAGCGCCGACTGCCTTTTTATGCATTTTATTCCTACCCCCGCCAAACTAATTTTTCCTTTATATTAGCAACCTAAAGTATTCAAAAAAGAAGATATTTTTGGTATACCTTTCCATGGGTTGATATGGTAAATTTCTTTTTTGTTCCCCGTTTTTTACTAAAAACTTATAAAGAAACCGAGTCAAATAGCTGGCTTAAGACAGCGCTATCCCTGAAAAATATCGCTTGTCTTTATAAAATAAAGGAAAATAAAAGAAATGAAAACCACAAATAAACTCGCATTGGCGCTATTAGCCGTCTTTGTGATGTCAGTTGTAACATCAGTACCCTTGATGAATTCAGAAGCACAGGCAGCAACAACAATGAAGAGCTACGCATTATCCGACGCCATCCCCAACGTATTGGGTCTTGGCGAAGAAACACTGCTTAAAGTCGGTATTTCACAGGCACTAAACACTCAAGCCTATGGCTGGTCCGGTATCACCATTACCGTCACTAGACCAGACGGAACAACTGAGACATTAGGGCCATTCACCACAGACTCAACAGGCTCAACTTATACACTGTATACACCAACACAAACTGGCACATACACCATAACGACAAACTTCCCACAACAAGAGATGCCAGTAAATACCCTTGACATGGAAAGAGGCATGGCTATGATTCTCAAAGGCACCATATTCCAAGCAAGCACAGCAACATCCACCTTCCTCGTACATGAAAACACCTCACCAATGTACCCATCTCATTCTCTTCCAACTGAATACTGGAGTCGCCCAATCGACCCACAGCTCAGAGAGTGGTACAGCGTCTCAGGTAACTGGGTAGCAAGACCAGACAACTCCTTAGCACTCTTCAATGACGATGCACCAGAAACCGCACACGCCCTATGGGCACAGGATATGACAACCGGCGGCATGGCTGGCGGTCTACTAGGACCAGGTCAAGTCCCAGCAACATCCGAAACAGGTGACGCATACGAAGGCAAATTCGCAAACTCGGTCATACTCAACGGTGTCCTATACTACAACCAACATGACATAAATCTACCTGACTTACTAGTTGCAGTTGACTTACACACTGGCCAAACACTATGGACAAAGAACGCTACTACATTAGCATTCGGTCAAGTATTCTATTTCGACAGCTTCAACTACGACGGTGTTTTCACATACCTATACTCAACCTCAGGCTCAACATATACCGCTTATGATCCATTCGATGGCAAATGGTGTTTCACATTCAACAACGTACCAACTACCGGTGTTAGAGCATTCGGTCCAAGCGGTGAAATTCTATTCTACCAAATAGACTACACCAATGGCTGGATGGCACTCTGGAACTCAACACTCGCAGGTCTACAAAACTCAGCTATCGGCACTTCAAGCTATGGTAGTTGGGGCAGCCAAGTTCAAGGAAAAACATTCGATGCATCCACCGCTAACTGTTACTCATGGAACGTCACAATACCCAAAGGCTTACAAGCTGGCACATCATTCTTCGCACCAATCCTAAAGATCTACCCAGATAGAGTCGTATCAGTATTCTTCAACCAAACACAAGTACGCGTCTGGGCACTACCAACCAGTGGCATAACTGCAACCTTAACAGCCAAAGTAGCATCACCACAATCAATAACCGCACTCTTCGACAAAACATGGGCAGCACCATCTGAATGGCTTAACGGCTCAAACACACTACACTATGTCGGCGCATCTAACGAAGTCGCAGGCGGAGTCATTGCAATCTGGGATAAAGAACTAAGAACCCACTATGGCTTCAGCGTAGAAACCGGATCTTACCTCTGGCAAACAGAATCCGAGAACTACCTGGACATGTATGGTTGGGGTAATGCAGAGCACACTTGGTACTTTGCCTATGGCAAACTCTACTCAGTTGGTGTAGCTGGCATTCTTTATGCCTATGACTTAACAACAGGCGACACTGCATGGACATACAACATGACTGACGTATATGGCGAACCAGTCACCGGTCAAAACTGGTGGGGCTGGATTGACCTAATCGCAGACGGTAAAATCTACATCGGCACACTAGAACACTCAGCAGAAAACCCACTTCCAAGAGGCGCACCATACATCGCTGTTAACGCATCAAACGGAGCAGAAATTTTCCGTGTTAACGGTATGTACCGCCAAACCAGATGGGGTGGAAACGGCATCATCGGTGACAGCATCATCGCAACCATGGATACCTATGACCAACGCGTATATGCAATCGGCAAAGGCCCATCAGAAACATCAATAGTTGCATCACCAAAAGTATCAACTCAAGGCAGCAGTGTCCTAGTTGAAGGAACAGTCCTTGACGTATCACCAGGTATGTCAGACTCTTCAATTGAGATGCGCTTCCCCAACGGTGTTGCAGCAGTATCTGACGAAAGCCAAAGCCAATGGATGCTCTATGTCTACAAACAATTTGAGCGTCCAACAAACGCATCTGGTGTTGAAGTATCCGTCGATGTAATCGATGCAAACGGCAACTACAGACACGTTGGCACAACCACAAGTGACTCAACCGGCAAATACAGCTATAGCTGGAGCCCAGACATCACTGGCAAATACACAGTTATCGCTACATTCGCTGGCAGCAAAGCATACTACGCATCATTCGATGAAACCTCATTCGTCGTCGACCCAGCAGCAGCAACAGCAACACCACTAGCAACACCAACACAATCAATGGCTGATCTATACTTCGTTCCAGCAACAATCGGCATAGTAGTCGCTATTGTGATAGTCGGTGCAGTCCTAGCACTGTTGCTCTTAAGGAAGAAACCTTAAAACAACAACCGCAAAACCAAAAATCAAAACCCTTTTCTTTTTTTGTTTTAATTTCTAAGCGCTATGCTTTTTGACTTAATCTATGTTAGAATACACACTACGTCTTTGCAGCTACCTCCCCTCCCTTATATATAGAAACAAATTCTGGACTTTTGTTGCTCTCCACAGCCTATCCCCTCTATTTATAGAGAAAAAGACAACATAGCAACCGTTGTTGCTCTGCTAAGGACCCCCTCCCCCTATATCAAGGCAGAATTGTACGCTGTCTCGATGTGTTATTCCTTTATCAACCCGAACAATCCAATAATAAGTGACTGAAGGTTAACCAATGAAAACCCCAAGTGACTGGCAACAGATTCTAACAGAATGCAAAAACAACATACAACAATCCATCAAACCCCTTATTGGCAACCATACGTGAGCCTCAGCCGAATTTGGGCATGGGCGCAGGCGGGGACATGATGAAACCCGTAGATTTAGCCGCAGAAACAGCCATCGTAAACACACTGAATCAGCACAGCGTATCTTTCACGTTAATCAGCGAAGAATCAGGCATCAAAAAATACGGCACCTCACCACAGAACTGCTATGTCACCGTTGACCCAATCGACGGCACAACCAACCTAACCCATGGCTTACCCTTCTACGCAGCCTCAATCGCAGTCTCAAACAAACCCGAACTCACCGACGTCTATGCAGCCATGGTAGCAGACCTTCCCCATAACGCAACCTACACTGCCTTCAAAGGAGAAGGCGCCTACCGCGACGGCAAAAAAATAGAAACCTCCAAAACCACCTCACTAGACGACGCACTAATCGGCTTAGACATCAACTCATACAACGGCAAATTCGTCATCCAAAACGTCACACCCCTAATCGAAAAAAGCAAACATATCCGCCACTTCGGCGCAAACGCCCTAGAAATCTAGCTACGTCGCAAACGGCTTAACAGACGCCTTTGTCGATTTGAGGGGAAAAATCCGCACCACCGACGTCGCCGCAGGATTCCTCATCGCCAAAGAAGCAGGCGCAGTAGTCACCGACGCCAACAACCAACCCATAAACGTGCCCTTAGACCCAAAGCAGACGCTGAATTTTGTTGCTTCAGCCAACATGGAGCTTCATAAACAAATTTTGAGATTGGTAAAAGTCAATGTTTAGTTTGCTCTTGCCAAATCCAGTAGCATTAGTGAAAACCGAAAAAACTAGGACTGCTTCTTATCGCTGATCCCCATATCGGTTGGGAAATGGAGCTTCAACAAAAAGGCATCCATATACCAAGCCAAACAGGCAAACTCCTAAACAAATTGACTGCGATTCTCACCGAGTACAAACCTGACGCACTGGTTATCCTTGGCGATGTCAAGTACACGGTGATATCAAGCGAATTTGGGGAATGGCATGATATTCCCGAGTTTTTCAAGAAACTGCAACCTTATGTAAGCAAGATATCTATTGTGCGGGGAAATCACGACGCTAACCTTGAGCCGCTTCTTCCCGAAAACGTTGAGTTGCTGCCTGCGACTGGCGCCGTAATTGGTGATGTGGGGGTTTTTCATGGGCACAAATGGCCGTCGCCTGCATTGTTGGGCTGTAAGACGTTGGTTATGGGGCATATGCATCCTGTGGTTGTGTTTCGTGATCCGACGGGGTGTAGGTTGACACGGCAGGTCTGGATGCGGGCAGACATAGATAGCGAAGTTCTGGCGAGGATTCTGCTGACGAAGAGCAAAATAAAAATCGTTGGTTCAGTCGAGGAAACACTCCAGAAACACTTCAACATTAAACTGAAAGCTTCGGAGCTCTATATTATGCCCAGTTTCAACGACTTCTTAGGAGGCAGACCCATAAACGAAACCCGTCCAAGGAAAGAAATCGGTGCAGAAGCACTGATTGGACCTGTGCTGAGGTCAGAAGCGGTGGACGTTGATGAATCGGAGCTTTATCTTTTAGATGGCACTTACCTAGGAACACTAAATCAACTTCGAGCTTTATGATTCGATAGCGTTTAACGGATAACTCTTATATTTGCCACATAACATATGGCTAACATAGTTTAAGGGAGAGATAAATCAAAATGAAACTAGTAACAGTCCTTTTACCAGAAGCCTACCTCGAAGGCTTAGACGAATTAGTTCGAGCAAACATGTATCCAAGCAGAAGCAGCGTCATCCGCTCCTCAGTTCGTGACCTGCTCAAAAAAGAGCTCTGGGAAAACAAACGCGGAAGATAAAACCGCCCTAAACTCTCTTTATTGAATAAAGCAGCTTCTGAGCAGCTTCCGCTGGATCAGTGGCCATAGTTATTTCTCTACCAACAATCAAGTAATCTGAGCCTGCTCTAATAGCAGCGTCTGCACTGCCACCCTGAACACCAACACCAGGCGAATATATGGCTGCTTTATCCCCCAGAATCTGCTTAACTTCAGCGATTTTCTCAGGACGAGTCGCACCTACAACAACTCCGTCAGCACCCCACTGCACAGCTTTCCTTGCGAAAGACACGTATTGAGGAATCTGTTCGCCAGTGAAGGGGTCAACTATGATTTGGCCATAACCCTCCGCTGCTCCTTTATGGCTCATATAAGTCAGTAAGATAACGCCTCTGTTGAGTCTTTTAGAAACGTCGAATAGTGGCTTCATGCCTTCTTCCCAGCCGACAAACGGGTTAGCGATGATAGCATCGAAACCCGCTGCAAAGTAGTATTCGGCTATAACTTGGTTGGTGGCTCCTATGTCGTTTACTTTAGCATCCATAATCGCAAGTAATCCTTGTCCACGGATTTGTTCCACGAGGAACTGGACGCCATCGAAGGTGCCCAGTGGCAATGTGAGGTGGTGGTTGATTTTTACCGCAGCAGATGTAGGGGTGGACGGCTTTGAGGATTTTCTGTGCCTTGATTAGGACGTTGTTGCGGTTTTCGGCGGGTTCAAACGGAAAGTCAAGTGCTAAGACGAGGGGTGAGTTTTTGCTTTTTGCTGCTTCCTGCATTTTTCCTTTAAACGACAATCGGGCATACCTCTTGGCAATTATGGTGACACTGGTTCTGTTTTATTGGCAAATTAGCTTTTAAACCTTCAACACAGTATAAGAAACTTAAAATTTGCCACCATCCAATTTGGCGTATAACAACAATCAAACTCACCCAAAAAGAGGAAGAATGAGCATGGTTAAGCAGACGATAGCCCAAAAAGTAATCGCAAAGCACATAGTTGAAGGTAAAATGGTTGCAGGCCAAGAAATCGCCCTAAAAATCGACCACACCCTAACACAGGACTCCACAGGCACCATGGCCTACTTAGAATTCGAAGCCATGGGCATCCCCAAAGTCAAAACCCAACTAAGCGTCAGCTTCGTCGACCACAACATGCTCCAAAACGATTTCCGCAACGCAGACGACCACCGCTACCTCCAAGGCGTCGCAGCTAAATACGGCGTCATCTTTAGCAGACCCGGCAACGGCATCTGCCACCAACTCTTCCTTGAACGCTTCGCCAGACCCGGCTACACACTACTGGGCAGCGACAGCCACACCCCAACCGCAGGAGGAGCAGGCGTAATCGCCATCGGCGCAGGAGGCTTAGACGTTGCAGCAGCCATGGCGGGAGAACCATTCTACCTTGAAATGCCCAAAATCGTCGGCATAAAACTAACTGGTAAACTCCAACCCTTCGTATCCGCCAAAGACGTCATACTCCAAGTCCTCAAAATCTTAACAGTTAAAGGCGGAGTAAACAAAATCCTCGAATACTTATGGCCCAGGCGTAGAAACCCTCAGCGTACCCGAACGAGGAACCATCACCAACATGGGCGCTGAAACAGGCGCAACCACCTCCATTTTCCCCTCAGACGAAATCACCAAAGCTTTCTTTGCAGCTCAGGGACGCGTGGAGCAATGGGTTGAACTCAAAGCAGACGAAGACGCAACATACGACGAAACAATCGAAATCGACCTCTCAAAACTCGAACCCCTAATCGCGTTGCCACACAGCCCAGACAACATCAAAACCGTATGGGAACTCGAAGGCACCCCAGTCGACCAAGTCTGCATCGGCAGCTGCACCAACTCATCACTGCGAGACCTAAAAATCGTCTCCGCACTACTCAAAGGCAAAAAAGTCCATGAAAACACCAGCCTAACCATATCAGCGGGTTCACGTCAAGCCATGGCGAATTTGGCTGCTGCAGGCGAACTGGAACCATTCATCCAGTCAGGCGCAAGAATCCTGGAGAACTCTTGTGGACCCTGCATCGGCATCGGGCAAGCCCCAACAACAGAAGCCGTATCACTAAGAACTTTCAACCGTAACTTCAAAGGCCGAAGCGGAACACAAGACGCAAAAGTGTATCTGGTCAGCCCCGAAACCGCAGTTGCTGCAGCATTAAACGGCAAAATTACTGATCCACGCAAACTCGGCAAATTCCCCCAAATCCAGATGCCAGACAAATTCCTGTTAAGCGATGCGATGTTTATTCAACCAAGCTTCTGCGCATCAGAGAAAATCGTTATGGGGCCAAACATTAAACCTCTACCAACATTCTCGCCCCTACCCGAGAAACTCTCAGGCGACGTCCTCCTAAAAACAGGCGACAACATCACCACCGACGACATCATACCCGGCGGCAGCGAAATCATGTCCTTACGCAGTAACATCCCAGAAATCAGCACCTACACCTTCTGCCATGTTGACAAAACCTTTGCAGGCAGAGCCTTAGAGAAGGGCGGCGGATTCATAATTGGCGGCGAAAACTATGGACAAGGCAGCAGCAGAGAACATGCAGCGCTCGCACCCAAATATCTTGGGCGTGAAAGCTATCGTTGCTAAATCCTTTGCAAGAATACACATGGCTAACCTCGTTAACTTCGGTATATTACCCTTGACTTTTGCTGACAAGAAAGACTATGATGCCATAGAAATGGGGGATGCTTTAGACCTTGAGGTTGATGACTTGAAGGAAAATTTAGTCATCGTAAACAAGACTAAGGGTACAAAAATCAACGTTAACTTAAACCTAAGCAGCATAGAAAAACAGCAGGTACTTGCAGGCGGAAAATTAGCCCTCATAAAATCCAAACAAAACAAAAAATAGAAAAATTGGGTTATCGCGCACAGGCCTAGTTGTTTGTGCTCTTAAATCCCCATTTCTGCCAGTTTCCGTGGACTATTAATTTCAATCCCTTTTGTTCCCGTAACTAAACGTGTTAGCTTAGAGTTCGCTTCGGAACCCACTGTGACGACTCTGTCGCCCTTATAGGAAACCGTTATGGTTACGCCTTCGCGGCAGAGGTCTTCAACTATCTCTTTTACAAGCGGCTGTGACTTTCGGGCTTCTCTTAATGTGTCGACACCTCGGTGAATGCTTTCGCCTACACCTTTCTTAGTAGATGATTTACGCGCGCTAGAAACAATCTCTTTTATGAATTCCTTGTCCTTGACGTTTGCATCAATTTTCTTGTCTGCAACGTTTACTTCCACGGCTTCTTTTTCGTTTTGGCTGATGATGATTTTTCCCGATTTGATAGTTTCAACTAGCAAAGTGGTTAATTCCACTGTAGTTCGCCTTAAAGGGGGGTTTAGGCGCTTTGTGCTTTCTTTGCCATAATAACGTCTAGAACGATTGCGCCGTTGATTGTTGCTTTCACAACGCCTGTGTCGAGGGTGAGCTCTTCGAAACTTAGTTTCACATCTGATTGTGTACCGGCAAGTCTGTCTAGCACTGCAACTATTGTGTCACCCATTGTTTCAGCGGTTCGTTGCATCGATTCAGAAGCTTTACTCATTGCCATATTTTTATTTTCCATCAAAAAACACCTATTAAGTTCTTAGAAAAATTGCTATAAATACTTGCCCTATGCAAAAAATTAAAATTTAAACTTAAAATAGTTTTTATTTGCCTGAATTCTTGCGTTAAAATAATCAATTTTTATGCTAATATGTTTGGTTAAGTAAAGAGAGAGGGGTAATTGATGTGGTTTTTTATATTTGCCAAACCGATGTATCTACTAGTTTGTAGACGATTTGCTCTGTCTTCTCTGGGTTATTGAAGAATTGGTACCAGCTCATTGCAGTCAACATGCCTGTGGCTCTGTCAAAGTCTATGTTGCGGTAATCGTACATAAGCGTGCTCCGTGTAGGGTCTTGGTAATTGTAGAATTCGTTGTCGATCTTCCAGAAGCATGTACTTCTGTCTCCACTGGAGTACTTGGCCGTGTATGTATTGTTAACAATTGTTCCGTCGAAACCCTTAGGTCGGAGTAAATCGGCGATGTTTAAGTCAGCTGGATAAATAGCCCAGAAACCGGATTCTGTAGTTTTATTTCCGGTAGCAATATCGATAGTTTGAGGTGTTGTGATTTCTGTTCCATTTAGGAATTTCCAAGCGACATCCATAGAAACTTGGGTATTGTTAACCCCAGTTATGCTAACTTTGTAGTAGTCAGTCTGATTGAAGATTTCGAAGCCGGGAGACATTGTTGCGTCAAGTCCCGTTAAGGTTACTATGCCTTTGATGCTATAGGTGAAAGTATCGCCTACATTTACGCCTACTTTAACTTGTTTAGTTGAGAGTGTGCTATAGACGACTGCGCCGGTAGCTACAATGATTATTGCTATGAGTAAGATTGCAAGATAGAGTTTAGTGTGGCTTTTCTTTATGTAGGTCATGGCTCTAAATTGAACTCTTCAACTATTTAGTTGTTTTCCCAAAACCGTTCTCTTAAACGGGCGTATGTTTGAAACCAGCAAAACTCTTCCGAAACTCAACTCAGAACACGCTGGTTTTGAAACGGAAACTTTTATCCAAAAAATGAAAGAATAAGGTAGCTAATTGTAAAAACATTTTTTTCTCCTTATCAATCTTGACAGGAACGCCTGATTTTATCGCTTTTCTAATATTTTACCGCTATTTTATTTGATAAGCAAAGTAATGTGCTATTTTAGTAACTGTTATAAATGGGAAAGTTGATAATTATATCTATTGGGCAAGCAAGCCCAAAAGAATTCTAGTTTTGCTATTCAATCAGACTAGCATTTTCTTCGCTTTCTTGCCCAAATAAAAAACAAAGGAAAGGAAAAAACAAAAAATGCAACTTTTAAAACAAAAATCTAAATATGCAATTACGATACTTCTGCTATTAGTTTTCGTATCCTCTTCAATCGCTATATCTATACCTATACAACCTGCACAGGCAGTAGTAACTATGCAGACTTATGCAATTTCTGATTCTATCCCCAATCCAATCGGTCTTGGGGAGTCAACACTGCTCAAAGTTGGTATTACACAGGCAGCGCCTTCAGCATCGTATGGCTGGTCAGGTATCACCATTACTGTCGTAAAACCAGATGGTACAACTGAAACCCTCGGTCCATTCACAACTGACTCAACCGGTTCGACATACACTTCATTTACGCCAGATCAAGTAGGAACCTACAATTTAACAACAAACGTTCCACAGCAAACCTTCCCAATTACGTTCCTTGACTCAGAAAGAGGCATAACTATCACAGCCGGCACAATACTGCTACCAAGCAACAAATCAAGCGCATTGGTTGTAACCCAAGAACCAACAAAATCGCAATACCCCAGTCATTCTCTTCCAACTGAATATTGGAGTCGTCCAATCGACCCACAGCTCAGAGAATGGTACAGCATCTCAGGTAACTGGGTAGCAAGACCAGACAACTCCTTAGCACTATACCAAGACAATGCACCAGACACTGCACACGTTATATGGGCTCAACCCTATACGTCAGGTGGATTGGCAGGTGGCTTATATGCTGACAGCGTTCCAGCGGCAATGTATGCAGGAGATGCATATGAAGGCAAATTCTCAAGCGCAGTAATCCTCAACGGCGTACTATACTACAACGCACAACCCGCGGGCACATACTCCACGGTAGGAATACCCGGAATCCAAGCAATTGATCTACACACCGGTGAAAAACTCTTCTACCTTAACAACACCCAGTTGGCATTCGGCCAAAGTTTGTTCTTTGCCAGCTACAACGTAAACGGTGTATTCAATTATCTCTGGTCAGTAACTGGCAGCAACTACACAGCATACAGCCCTGTTGATGGCTCATTCCAGTACATGTACTACAATGTCCCCTCCGGCGTCAGAGTCTATGGTCCAAGCGGTGAATTTCTGATCTACCAAATCGACTACGTTAACGGCTGGATGGCACTTTGGAACTCAACACTTGCAGGACAACAAAATGACGTCATTGGTCAACCATCCTATGGCAGTTGGTCTTTCGGTGTACTTGGCTTAAACGGCAGTGGTGTTAGCATTGCTAATCCAACAAATCCGATTGGTCAACAAGTAAACTCAGCTTTCCCAACAGTAAGAGCTCTGAACGGATCACTAGCTAAATGCTACTCATGGAACGTAACCATACCCAAAAACTTAGCCGTTAAAACCGAATTAGGTTCACCATCCATCAAAGTCTATGCAAATAACCGAATCGTCGGCATGGATTACAACCAATCAATGGTACGCATATGGGCACTACCACTTAACTCCATAACTACAACCCGCACCGCAAGCAATAACACACAATCATTAACACCAATCTACGACAAAGTTTGGGCAGCACCAGCTGAATGGCTCGCAGGCTCAAATACAATCCACTACACAGGCGCAACTAACTACGTTAATGATACGACATACGGTAACGGTGTCATGGCAGTATTCGACAAAGAGCTAACAACCCACTATGGCTTCAGCGTTGTCGATGGGTCTTATCTATGGGCTACCGCTTCCGAGAACTACTTAGATTTGTACGGTTGGGGTAATGCTGAACACACTTGGTACTTTGCTTATGGCAAACTCTACTCAGTTGGTTTAGCCGGTATCTTGTATGCCTATGACCTTTCAAACGGAAATGTTTCATGGACCTACAACTTAACCGACGCATACAATGAACCCGTCACAGGCGAGAACTGGTGGGGCTGGATAGACCTAATCGCAGCAGGCAAAATCTACATCGGCACACTTAGAACACTCAGCTAACAACCCAATTCCAAGAGGCGGACCATATGCTTGTGTTAACGCAACGACTGGCGCAGAAATCTTCCGTGTCAACGGTATGTTCCGTGAAACCCGTTGGGGTGGTAACGGTATTATCGGTGACAGCATCATCGCCACTCTGGATACTTATGATCTACAGGTCTATGCGATAGGCAAAGGTGCAACGCAAACCAGTATAACAGCGACACCGGGAGTTTCAGCGTTGAATGGTGGCGTAATGATTACTGGTTACGTTACTGATACTTCTCCTGGCACAGCAGACACATCAATAAAACTACGCTTCCCCAACGGTGTCCCAGCAGTATCTGATGAAAGCCAAAGCCAATGGATGCTCTACGTCTACAAACAATTTGAGCGCCCAACTAATGCAACCGGAGTACCTGTAACAATCTCCGTCATCGACGCTAACGGCAATTACAGAACAGTCGGTACAACAACAGCTGACGCAAACGGATTCTTCAGCTTCGAATGGACACCAGACATCACTGGCAAATACACAGTATATGCTACATTCGAGGGCTCTCACGCATACTATAGCTCATTTGCACAAACAGCCATCGGCGTAACTCAAGCAGCCGCATCACCTACCGCAACATCCGGAACTGGTACATCGACAGTTGACCAGTATCTCCTACCCGGAATCATAGCCATCATCATTGTCATCATCATCGTTGGCGCAGTGCTGGCGTTGATGATTCGAAGACGATAAGCAGCGCAAACAAAAATCCCTTTTCCCCTTTTTTTGGAATCCTTTGTTAAACTGCTTATCCGAGTGTTTTCTTTTTTTAAGAAATAAATATCTATCACAACATTGCACATTAGAAAAAATTTATTAAATTCATAACTTCCTATTCATCCAGATGATTTTTTGACCAACAAAATATTAGTCGCAACTGACTTTTCCGAAAACGCAAATAGAGCGATAGATTTTGCTGTAGATTTAGCAGAAAAATTGGGCGCATCTATTACTATCATAAACATCTATCAAAACAAAATTCCATTCGGGATGTCTGGCGCTGAAGTAGCGGTTGTTTATGGAGAAAACTATTTGACTAATATGCAGAAAATAAGTGAGAAGAAAATAGCTAACATAGTCGATAATATTAAAGGTAATAAGCCTAACTTGACGATTTCATCTATAGTAAGGGCTGGAAATCCCGTGAACGAAATAATTGATACCGCAAAAAACTTTGATATTACAGTTATTGGTCACAGCGGACAGAGTAATCTGCGTGAATCATTCACGGGTACTACAAGCGAAAGAATTATTCATAAGGCAAAATTTCCAGTTGTAGTCGTCCCGTAACAACCGAAATTACGTTTATGTTTCCTTTCGGACGTTGGGTTGCTTTTGGGAATTATTTGGTTTTGGCTCAACATGGATAGTCATGTTTGCATTAGGTAATTCTTCTTTGAGTTCGTTCTCTAGGTGATCAGTTAACTCGTGCGCTTCAGCTACACTCAATGAACCATCAACCGAAAGATGTAGTTCACAGAAAACTAAATTGCCATTTCTTCGAGTTTTTAATTCGTGGAAAGTCAAAGAATTGGTATTTGTGTCGCAGTAGTATTTCACGTATTTTTGCTTCTTCAGCTTTGCAGGAGTTATCCATCAGCCTTGAAGAGGACTTTATAACTAAACCTAAGCCCATACGGGCGATTAAAGCTGCAACTATGAATGCCATAATAGGGTCAATGATGCCCCAACCTGTCAAGCCTACAATGAAAAGACCTATCCAGACCCCTATTGTAGAGATTACATCTGATAGTAGGTGCTTAGCGTCGCCTTCGAGGGCAGCTGACCCACTTTTTTTTGCCGCTCGACCAAGGTACCAAGATATGCCTCCATTCATGGCTGTGGCAATCATTGAGATGCCGATTGCTAGGTTTATCTCGATAGGTAAAACCTCAGAGAACAGTCTGCCTATTCCAGCGTTCACGATTAGTAATGCTGCAATTATTATCAAGATGCCTTCTAGCATGCTGGAGATGTCTTCGACTTTTTGATGCCCATAATTATGGCTGTCGTCTGCGGGTTTTGCGGATAGCCAAACAGAAAATAGCATAAGCCCTGAAGCTAAAATGTTAACGATTGATTCAAGTGCATCGGAGAGTAAAGCCACCGAGTTAGAAACAAAATAAGCTAATAGTTTTACTAGGAATATGGCTATGCCGCCGAATAGGGCTACTAAAGCGACGCTTCTTTTCTGCATGGCTTAAAAATTTGTCTGACTTGCTTTTAGGATTTGTGTTACAAACCCGAAATAGAATGTTGGCATAATACGAATTGAGGACCGTTAACTCTTGAAGTTGCCACTACACACAACATATCGGTTCCCATCGCTACCAACAACCAGCCGATAATACGTGGTCTTATAGTACAGGTTTGTTTGGGCAGAATTACTATAGACATAATCAACCCATCCCGTCTGGTTTTCTAATGCTCCTGCAATGATGTAGTCGCGGAAAGGTTGACCTGTAACATCGGTTTTTCCCTTGAAATTGACTCCTACAAGCAAGATATTGTCTGCATGGGCAACCATAGTCACGTTTGTATCGTAAACAAAACTGTAGAGCCCTGGTTTCTGTGGGTCTTTGTAAGGTGAGTCGCCAGCGTTGATGTGGAGGAAAGCGTCTGTTGCATTTTTCTCAATGGCAGCTGCGGTTTTATCCACAAGAGCCATCACCGCTTCATTGGTGAATTTTGGCTGGGCATAGCTAACTCCCAAGTTGCGGTAGATAATCCGCTCGTACTCGCTGAATCCCTGTGCATCCTTCTGGTTCCGAACTGTCTCAAGTGCATGCCCAAACGCGTCCACTACTAAATCGGGGACATCTTTGCTGAAGATGAAGTAGAACTCTTTTTCACCCAAGCTGTAAACAATGCTGTAATCCTTTGTGTCCAATCCTGCCATATTAATCTCATAATGCCCGTAAAATCTCCAGTAGCCCACAAATCGATTCCGCCGTCTCTTAGCATCTGCAGAAGCTCCGTCGGATTGACCCCACAACAATATTGGATGCCTTTACGTTCTTGCCAATCAACATATCATATTCTATGGTGCCGTTCACAGTGCCTATGCGGTACTTATTCAAATCCGCCTCTGAGGCAATGGTTATGTTACTATTGGCTGCTGAATAGACAACGAAGCTGGCTTTAGTAAATGGTCCAACCCATTTGTAGTATGGTTCACGTGCTGCCGTGCGGACGATGGAGAAGAGAACGGTGCTGCTGTTTTTTTGTGCCTGCTGGAAGCCCTCTGAAAGGGGAACAATCTTGACATCTGAGGCAGAACGGTCTACCCCTGAGTGGCGAAAAATCGATTCCAAGATTTCAACAGAGATGCCTCCTGCTGTTCCGTCTTTCGCATAGTTGAAGGGTGCCCATTCCTCAGTCAAGTAGTTTAGATGGGCAAACCCGATGGCTGGGATATACTGCCCCAAAATCATGTCATATGTGCTAAATCCTGTGGCGTCTTTTTCTGTTTTGAGGGTATCAAGCGCCCGCTGGAAAGCGTTCACTGTTGAATCGGGTAATATCTTTGCTGAATGCATAGTATAAGTCAATGTTTTCTAGTCTGTAAACGACGTTGAACGAGTAGTAATTGCCTGTTATCTCTTCGGTGAGGAATCTGCCGACTTCTTCGGGATAACACCATAGGTCTATGTCGCCATGCGCAAGTTTTCCGATAAGAGCTGTTGCGTTTGTTTCCTCCACTAATTGGCTTCTGTCCACACCGACTGCTATAAGTTGTGGAATAGCGGCGTCATCGGCGATTACTCCGATTCGATAATTCCCCAAATCCGCGGTGCTATTGATACTAATCGCTTTATCCCATCCAGTAAAAAGCACATACTTGTAGGTGGCGATTGGACCAACCCATTTGAAAGACGCTTCTCGTTCAGGCAATCGTACAGTAGAAAAAAGCACAGTGCTATTCTGGGTTAATGTTGCTTGGTAGCCTTCTGTCCAAGGAGCCAAATGCACTTGCTCTGGTGTTGCTTTGTAGCCCATTTTCTCTGTGATTGCCCCCAGCAAATCAACGGAGACGCCTTTGAGTGTACCGTTTTCTTGATAGTTGTATGGAGGGTACTGTTCAGTGTAGTAGGTGAGGGCTGCCAAATCAGAGGCGCTGACGGGGGCTGGGGGCTGGGTAAGTTGTGAGATGTAGAACGAGGATAGCAAGACTGCCACAGCAAGAACCAGAACGGTAGTAATTATGGCAACTCGGCGTAAGTGTGGCATAGATGGGATGTATGAAAAGTTGCTATAAAAGTATGTTGTTACTTTTTTATTGCTTGGAAGTTAAGTTGTGGAGGGTGGGATTCGAACCCCCTCAAAAAGCCAAAAACTTGCTTTAGATAACTCGATATCAAAATTTCTTAAAGTCCGCCAACGCCTTCTCCAAATCCATCGCAGCATTAAAAGACAGATCATCACTGTCGTAGTCGATTCTTTTTAGACCCTTAAGATTTGCGGGCAAATCCACTTTTTTCTCAACCAGCAAAACAACCTGAGTGTTATATTTTAGGTATGCTGCATCGATTTCTGAGAGGACATTTGGGTTAAGGATGTAGATTCCGCTGTATCTTCGTTCTTGTTCAGCTGCAGCGATGTTTATTATTGCGCAATCGCAGCCTTTCATTAACCCAAATTTGCTGTCTGAAATTGGCACGGCTGTTTCTTCTTTGTCACCCATAACATAGTCGTAATGAAGGAACTCTAACATTTTCTTCACTTGTTCAGTTACCTTCGTGTTGCTGTTGGATATGAAGATCAGAGGTTTCACGCCTTCTCTCGGATGCAGATTTGGAGTTCTTTCAAATGTTTCTGTCTGCGCCATTGCTACTGGAGCTTCCGTTATGTACGACTGTGAAGACGCTTCAAAGGTAACCTGTGCACCTGCCGTTTTATTTATTCTATCAGCATAGCGTTTGTTCAATAGTTCGGTTATGCGCAACATTTGAAGCTCAATTCCCTTATCCAAAGCGTCTACTCTTCCCTCAATGGTATCTTTGTCAAAATTGAAAGCAACAATCGTACCCTTCTGCGCCCTTCCCTTAGCTAATACATTAACAAAGTCTGACACCTCAGCTAAGGTGACATCTGATTGTTTAATCAAAAGGGGTTGCCCTCCCTGGGTGAACCCACTTATTCCTGTAGATGGGTCGCTTGGTTTGCCATTGAATCTTTTGATAACCCAATCTTGGAAGTTAGGGGATGAATATTTTCTTAGGCTTTTTTCACTCACTTTCCGTTTTTTAACTAAGACAAACGCAGCTACGACTCCAACAACTGCCACTGCCGCTATGATTCCACCGATGAGTAACAAGTCCAGGGGGCTCCCTTGCCCTGCTGTTTCTGTGGGTGTTGGCTCTGTTGTCGTTCCATCAGACGGAGTTGCTGTTTGGCAATAGGCTATTTGTGGAACGATTATAACGGAGAGAAAGAATAGTGCTATAACGATACCTGAGAAGAGTTTTTTATTCATGTTTTTGCATCCCTTGATATGGCAAGTAGTTAACTCCCGACCATAGATAAATGCCTATAGTGTATGGAAAGTTAGTGTTGTGTTGACTTAAATAATTTGGGTAAGATTATATGGTTGCAGGTTTACAGAGGCAAATGCTGAAAAGGTTCTGCGCTTAGGATCGACAAGCAATAAACTTTTAATCCAAGTCAAACCAATAAAAACCGAAGTAAGTGGATAAAATGAATAGAAAACTAAAAGTTATACCCGAACCAAGCAAAACCCAAACTGTCTACGCATCTAAAACTTTGCCAGTAATAAAAAGCAAAAACGGCGAAACTACATATCTGTGCGGCAACTGCGGAGCAAAAATCGGCGAAACCATAGTTGAAGGCAAATTTAAGAACGTTGTACTAAAGTGTCCAAAGTGCAACTCCTACAACGAAGTATAGTTTAGGTTGCGCCTGACAGAGACTTAATAAATTCATCGAAAAGATTCCGTTATCGCTATGCCCTCATGGTCCAAGTTTTTTGCTGGGATGAGGGACGTAGGAATTCTATTTTTCCAGGTTATTGAAATACTATTAGTTGAAGTTTTTAGTGTCAAAAAAGCCCTTTTATTTTTCTAAATATAATTAGTCGTAGCAACTTGGTTGAGTTAACCTGATTCCCGTTTAGTAGTTTTACATTTTGTGCATCTAAAAAACGTAATCGACGCATGGATAGTCTCATCTGCTGCTTCAACGGTCCAAGTTTCACTTTCAGTATTTCCGCATGTTTCGCAAACCATATGAATTGTCGAAAGCTGCCTAAGCGATGCTTCTTTGTTTTGGTCTATAACTGCGATTTCCGCTGCTTTGCTGAGTCGTAGGCTTATTTTTTTGTTGGGTTCTTTATGTTCTGTTGGTTTTTGGTACTTGCATTTTGGGCATATAGCTATAGAAGAGTCTTTTTTTGTTGTTTGTAGCATCGATCCGCATTTTGGGCAGAAGTCCATTTTATTCACTTGCTTGGAGGAATCTCTAAAATGATTTTTATGGCTTGCGACTTTCACTTCATAAACTGAATGTTCAATATTCGATTTAGTACATCTAAACTCTCTATCCAGTGGAGATCACCTGAAAAATCCTCTTTCGTTAATCTCATCGCAGAAATAACTGCCTTTCATGAACCAAAGTTCTTTTTTCCATATGGACCAGTATCCTCAGATTATACTGGAAATATGAATAATTGAAAAAATAACGATTTGGATACGCCTGCAAGTTAAAAGATAAATAAGAATAAACATTGAAATAAAAGCAGCTTTAGCCTAAAACGAATAACGTCTCATTACAGCATTTTCAAGCTACGCCTTCAAACCAATTTTAGAAGTATTTACTTCTTTGAATTGTCTGCTTGAGCCTGCTTCGAACGATTGGCATTAGCTTGTTTCTGCCTCGCACTATTGGCAGCATTTGCTTTTTTTGCTATACTGCCTTTGTTTGGTGCGGCTGATGTTTTTCCTTCTGTATAATTTTGTTTACGCAAAATATTCGCCTAAATCATATAGCACTTTGTTCTTCTTAATCTGTCTTGAGTACCCAAAACATGTTTTTATCCACAATAGGTGCGCGTTTGGTAAATGGTTATTGGCGAGAACATGGTATTGAAAGAGTCTGTCGCTGATGTAATTAACTGCGCTTAAGGTTGTCTGAGGTAGCTTGGTGAAAAAAAGAGACCCGCATGAGGTTGAGTGTAGAAGTGATATTGATGAGTTTATTCGTCGTGCTCAAAGATGGAATCCCCTCTATACACGACTTGTAAATACTTTAGCTAGGCTCCCTGAAGAGGTTTATCGGTTTACTTTGGAGAATGTTTCTTTCCATGCAGGTCAAAGTCAGACCTTGGAAGTCAAAGAATTAAGCAAGCCTTGCATGATAATTTTGAAGCGAACCGATTCAGAGTCTTTAATAGCACACGAAATAGCCCACGCCTACCTCGGGCACGCAAAAACTAAAAGCAGAACCAAAAACATAGAGGCAGACGCTGAGGTGTTAAGAAAGAATTGGGGTTTTAAGAAAAAAGAAATCTGCCCAAGTTATCCCCGATGGTGCCTTCAATGCCATAATCCCCACTGCTCCGAAAGCCAAGCGGGAAAACTTGGTTAATACTTCGCGCTTGGGCACCCCGCGATAAAGTCCTAAGTCAAAAAAACTGATTTCCTTAGCTTATGAAATGTTCTCGGGAGTCATTTAATCAGACGTTGCAAGATTATGTATGCTGCCTTTTTATCCAATGGTTCGTTACCGTTTCCACATTTAGGCGAGTAAATGCATGATGGGCAACCTTCCTTGCATTCACAGGTTTCAATCAACTCGAGCGTTTTTTCCAGTAACGGTTTTATGTTTGAATAGAGGTTTTCCGAAATACCAATTCCACCCTCAAAACCATCATAAATAAAGATCGTTGGTTTCCCTGTGTCCACATGTAGGGCTGTTGACATTCCGCCTATATCCCATCGGTCACACATTGCAAACATTGGTGCCATCGCAATAATGGCATGTTCAAGAGCATGCAAGCCACCATCAAAATTCAAGCTTTTATCTTCTATTTCTTCTCTGATCTGTTCAGGAACAGTAAACCATAACCCCACCGTTGAGAAAGATGAAGAGGGCAAATCAAGCATATGTTTTTTGATGACTACATCGCTGGATTTTACTACATATGAAGGATAATTTTCAGTGATTGTTAATTCGCCCAAAGCAGTTTTAAGGTCTTTTTGGGTTTCCTCCAACGTTTTCTTGATTGCTACTTCGACGGTTTTTTGGGTTTCAGTATAATAGTTGGTACTCTCTTGGCGAACCGTTGCCGTCAAATTGTTGACATCCAGCTCTAGTGAGCGGTAAGTTTCGCCTTGATGTAGGAGAATTGCTCCCTCATGGGTTTCTTCATAAGCCTTGTTTAAGGGAAGTGTTTCAAGAATATGCCCATTGCAAAGTACATTCATGTAGTGGGACTCGAGCTCGGACTCTGGGATCTCGTCGACCCACGCGCGCACGACTTCTCCGAGTATCTGGCGACGCGCCTCACGCCCGACCGAGTCGGCGATGACCCGGATGGCGTTCTGCGGTTCGATGAAGCAGAGTGACATTGCGGCTCCGGCTCGTGGATTCGGACGCCGCAGAAGGTAGGAGATCGCCCGGACGGAGCGGTTTGCCGACCGCTCGATGCGAGCGGGCACACGAACAAGCGGGAAACGGGTGTCGCGGCTGCGGCGCTCGGCAGCGCCACGGCTCCCGCGCCGATCGCCGGCACCGATGCGACTGAAAGGTTCGGGACGAACCAACGGCGCATCGCCACCTCCCGGCTCCGGCAGAAACAGCTCCGGGGGCCGGAACCCGCGGGAGAAACCGAAGTTTCGCACCGGCCGGCCTACAAGGCCAGCGCCCTGCGGGCCGACTCCAGCGCGGCGGCATCCGGCTCGGCCCCGGCCCCGAGGCCCAAGGTCGCACGTGCGCCTCGTCCCCAGTTGTGGAAGCCGACGTCGAGCGCCTCGAGCGGCAGGGCGCACGCGTCGGCGAGCTCGGCCGCTCGACGCTCGAGCAGCAGCGAGTCGCCGATCCCCAGGGCGCGCTTGGCGGCCACCGTGACCTCGTTCTCCCCCCCTAACTGCAGGGCGTCCGGGCGCAGGTCGTACACTCCCAGGCGCCCGAGCGTGACGAGCAGGTCGAACCGCGCGTCGCGGTGAAGGCCGGGCAGAGCCAGCCGCTCGAACACCCGCGCGAACCGCCGCTCCGCGCTCCACGCGCTTTCGGCGGTGAACGCGGCCGCCTGCGAGCCGGCGCGCAGCGCCCAGGCTCGGTACGCGTCGATCGTGCGCGTTCCGCGGGCGGGGTCATGAGCGCTGCGGGGACCCAGCGCGATCTCTTCGAGCGCCGGCGCGTCGCCGGAGGCCCACGTGGTCATGGCGCCGCTGACGCCGCTGAACGGGTCCTCGCCTTCGAGCGGACAGATGTAGGCGATCAGGAACGCGAGCCACGTGCGCTCCTCGAGATCGCCTTCGCCGGCCGCCACGTCCCCGTAGAGGCCCGGC
Source organism: uncultured archaeon (assembly GCA_963782915.1). Taxonomy (GTDB): domain Archaea; phylum Thermoproteota; class Bathyarchaeia; order Bathyarchaeales; family Bathycorpusculaceae; genus Bathycorpusculum. The sequence goes on along the minus strand of CAWALK010000024.1, from coordinate 4,755 downwards.
GGGTCCTGCTGAAGCCGCGCGAGACGGCCGGCTGCAAATGCCAGCTCCTGCGCCAGGTTCTCGGCCTCGGCGCTCGATCTCAGCCCCGGAACGAGCCGGGATTGATAGCCGTCGTCCGCGCCCCGGGCAAGTCGCCGCACGCGCAGCCCGCTCGCGCTCCTCGCGCCGCCGGCCGAACGAGACGCGGAGCCCGAGGGATGGCTCGTGCGTGGCGTGCCGGTTCGTGGCAGGCTCGAGCGGGGAGCGCTCGACGAGACGATCGGGCGAAGGTCGACCGCCTGCTCGCGCGAGCAGATCGGGCAGTTCTGGATCAGCCGGTTGTGGCGGCAGAAGGTGGGCATCTCAGGCGACAAATCCTCGCATGCCCTCGCGCAAGCCGAGAGGCCGGCGTCACGAGGGCGGTTGGTCACGCACTGCCGGGCGCGGCTTGACGCTCGCGGTAGGCGCGGGCCTTGGCTCGGTTGCCGCAGACCTGCATGTTGCACCAGGAGCCGGAGCGGTTCTTGGTGTGGTCGTAGAACGCCCACTCGCACGTGTGCTCGCGGCAGGCCTTCAGCCGCTCCCAGGTTCCCTGGGCGATGGCAGCGTGAACGATCGCCAACAGCCGTCCGAGCGCACCGTCCACTCCGGCGGCCTCGGGCTCGAGGGCCCCCGTGGCGCCTTTGTCAAATCGAAGCCGCACGCGCGCGCGGCGCGCGCCGGCATCGAGAGTCGCGCACGCAGCGGCGGGCGCCGGCGGCCCGCCGTTGTGCGCGAGCAGGACCGCGCGGAGCGCCTCGCGCAGCTCGGTCGCGTGCCGGAGATCGCCGGGAGTCGCACGCACGTCGCTCGTGGCGAGGCCGTGCTCGGCGAGCCAGGCCGCCAGAGCGCCGGCGCTGTGGAGCTCCTCTTCGCCCTCCTCGATATCGACAGTGTTCACGAACGCGCGGACCAGCTCGAGCTCCCCGGGCGCCTGTTCCTTCTTGCTCATCACCGACAATCTTACTTGACCGGTTACGCAACTGTCTATATAGTTTTGATGGTTACCAGCGCCGAAAGGAACCGCCATGCTGAGTCTCAGCTTCCTCGCCGCCCGTGAGCACAATCGAGATCTCCAGGAGACCGCGAAACGCGCTCGAGTTGACAGCGGCGACACGCCGGTCACGCGGGTCACGCTTCGGTATGCGTCGGCGGCGGACGCGGATCGCCTGGAGCTGCTGGCGGAGCTCGACGCGGCCGGCGCTCCGCTGGGTCCGGCGCTCGTCGCGGAGGTCGACGGGCGGCTGCGCGCGGCGCTGCCGCTCGACGGCGGAGCGCCGATCGCAGATCCGTTTCATCGCGGGGCTGAGCTGATCGAGCTGCTGCGGATGCGCGCCTCCCAGCTCAGGGCAGGCACCGCGAGGAGCCCCGCTCAGAGCGCCTGAGACGTCTCGCCGAGCCGGGCGATCCCGCCCGGAAAGAGCTCCGTCGCGAAACGCGCCGCGCCGTCGACGTCGGCGGGCTCGCGCTCAGCCATGCGCACGCCCAGCTCGAGCGCGACGCCGGCCATCGCGCCGGCCATGTAGTCGGCGTCCAGCGGCGGCAGGTCGCCGCGCGCGATCGCGGCTTGAAGATCGTCGAGCAGCTCGTCGATCCCGGCGCCGAGGATCGGGTCGCCGAACAGCGCCCGGATCGGTCCGGCGTTTCGCTGCATCAGCTCGAACATCAGCTCGTCCTCGACGAGGAATTCGAACCAGGCGCGATATGCGTCGCCGACAAACGATTCCCATGTGCGGGCGTTGCCTCGGACAGCGCGCAGCCGGCGTCGCACGTCCTGGGCGCTGAGGTCGAGCACTGCGCGGAACACCGACTCCTTGTCGGGGAAATAGTTGTAGAAGGTGCCCGAGGCCAGATCGGTCCGGCGGATCACATCGCGCACGCCGGCGGCGTCGTACCCGAGCTCGGCGAACACCTCGCGCGCGGCGTCGTGGATCGCGGCGCGGTTCTGCGCCTTCGTCATGGCTCGCTTTCCGCCTGTCGGCATCGGCTGCCTGATCGCGCGCTGTCCTCCTGCAACCGCCACCTGGGTCAGACGGCGGCGGGGTCGGCGACACCCGCACGTGGCGCCACCGTTAGGCCGAACCCCGCGGCCCGGGCTCGGGCTGCTCCGGCCTTCAGCTCCTTGCGCAGGTCGTACAGGTAGTTGTCAAAATCGACCTGCATCGTGTGGCGCTTGGAGGCGACGTAGCGCTTGAACATCTTCGCGTTCGCCGGAGTCGAACGTCAGATCCCAGACGCCGTCCTCCCCTCGCTCGGCGTGCTCGACGCCCGTCTCGAACGTGATCTTCTCGCGGAAACCGAAGTGATCGACGTAGTCGTCGAAGTACCGGCGCGCGCGAACCCCGATGGCCTCAGCCGGCCACCATCGCCTCGCCGCGACGGTGCTCGCGCCCCCGCTCGATCACCTCGCGGAAGCTCTTGAAGCGGAAGATCAGCACGAGCGCCGCGAAGCCGAGCGCTGAGCTGAGCACGGCGGTGACGACCTGCTGGCCGACCGAGAACGCAGCGACATCGGGGTTGTTGGCGAAGATCGTCAGCAGCAGTGCCTGCTGGACCCCGGCCCCTCCGGGGGTGAATGGGAACACGGAGGCGACCACCTGGACACCCAGTACCAGCAACGCGTTGCGCACCGAGCCGCCGATGTGAAACGCGTCGAGGAGCGCCCAATACGCGCCGAACCGGGCGATCCAGCTCGCGAACTGCCAGCTGGCCATCTCCCGGCCGTAGCGGCGACGGTCGCGCAGGATCGTGAACCCCTGGCGCACCCGTGCCCAGAACGCGCGCACACGAGCCGACAGGAGCGCGAATGCGATCATGAAGCCCACGCCGAGCACCGTCAGAACGAAGAGCGTGAACCGCATGTGCGAGGCAAAGAAGCTGATGTCGAACGCGGGCAGCTTCGAGAAGTCGGGAGGCTTGGGAAACACTCCCTGGGTGAAGGCGAACGCCATCACCAGCACGCCCATGAACCAGTCGAACACGACTCCTGTCGAAAGCGCCGCGGCCACCGTCGGGTAGCTGCTGCGCAGGATCGCGACCCGGGTCAGGAACAGCTGAGCGATGTTTCCGCCGCCCAGCGGGAACACGTTGTTGACCGCGTAGCCCACCATGTAGGCGCCCCAGACGTCGCGCCAGCGCACCTCTTCGTCCGGATACGCCGCGCGGACGGCGTTGAATAGGGCTCGCGAGCGGAGCAGCAGATAGAGCGAATAGAACGCGAGCCCGACCAGCAGCGGGACCCACGCAAGGTTGGCCAGCTGCGAGAAGAACTTGCCGATCGAGTCCAGCAGGTGGCTGATCGTGCTGCCGACTGTGGCGTGATGGTGGCTGTGCTGCGCGTTTGGAGTCGCGACGGCGAGGACTGCCATGAGCAAACGGTCGCACACCCGGCACGCCGACCGACCCCTGAACGCTGCAACCGCATCCGGCTCTGGGCGGCGGCATCCGGCTCTGGGCGGCGGCGATCACCACTGCTCGAGTCCGGGAGACCGCGTGATCGCCGCTGCAGACTCCACGCGCCGGCATCCTGCCGGCCCTTAGATTAGGTTCGTCGATAAATAAGGTGTGGGAATGAGGGGTCCGAGGAGCGAGCGGGGCGAGGACGCAGGGGCGCAGGCGCAGCAGCGCTGCGTCAAGCCCCGAGGACGAAGCATCCGCGACGCTCATCGGGCGCCTCAGACCGCAACTCATTTATCGACGGGCCCTTAGGTAGACCCGGGGGACCCAGATCCATCTGGGCCCCCCCGGAGAGTCAGGGAAGTGGGGGCGCAGTTCCCTGACCGACAGGGCGAGTTTCCCCGCCCCAAGCTCTCAGTAAACCTAAATAGTTCTCCTAACGCCCACTCGACCGCGCAGAGACGTGCCCGGACTCATTGTTAACGTAGCAGCCCGGAGACGTGGTGAGGGAATTCTCCCGTCAGATCTCCGAGCTGACGATCGGATTTCTCAGCGTGCGCGGGTGCCCGGGCCGCTGAAGAATTCCTCCCCGGGCCTGACGGTACCGGCCGCTTCCGCCTCGTGGCGCAGCGTCCGATCGGGCTCGCCGCTCCACGCTCCGATCGCGAGCTTCTCTCGGTCGGCGTCCATCGCGCTGCCGCCGAGGTCCTGATTGACGATCCGGGCACATTTGCGTCCCTCGGCGATCGCGGTGACGACCAGCGACTGGCCGAGCCGCGCGTCGCCGCAGGCGTACACGCCCTTCGCCGACGTCCGGTACGTCTGTTGCGTTCGAATGTTGCCGCGGTGGTCGAGATCCAGCCCCACCTGCTCGACGAGCCCATCGTGCTCGGGACGCTGGAATCCGATCGCGATCAGGACGACATCCGCTTCGAGCACGAATTCGCTGCCCGGAACGGGCGTCAGATCGCGAGATGAGGTTCCGGTCACCTGCCGCGCATACACGTGACTGACCGCGCCATCCTTGCCGCCGAAACCGGTGACCTCGGTCCCCCAGCGACGTCTGCCGCCCTCCTCGAGCGCATAGGTCGTGGGCGTGCGCTTGGGCGGGAGCGGCCAAGGGTGCCGAGGATCGGCGCCATTGGCCGAGAGCTCCGCGTAGACGTCGAGCATCACGACGCTGCGAGCGCCCTCGCGGTGGGAGTTCGAGATGCAGTCCATGCCGGTGTCGCCGCCACCAACCACGATCACGCGCTTGTCCCTGGTCGTGATCTCGGTCCCCGGCTGCGGCGGCTTGTGAGGACGACCTTCCTGCGCGGCGACCCAGCGGTTTCGCTGGTA
>CAWALK010000023.1:0-182965 GCA_963782915.1 uncultured archaeon | reverse complement strand
TATCTTCTGATTTTTTGGATATTATCACTAACATTCCGAACCGTAGCCGAGTGGTAAAAGTATGGTCGAAAAACAGGGAACTATTAGGCATTACAACTGTACTTTTGACGCCGGGGGTTTTTATGAAGCATTGCTTCGGTCAAGGCAACCATATCGGAACAAACAACACATTTTTCTTCTCGGAAGGCGCCGATAAAGCCGATGTTTTAAACGCCATCTTTAGGAAACTTTTAGAGCTAAGACCGATGGGTGGTTTATACATAGGTTTTATTGATGACGATTTGATTCATGAATTCAAACATAGCTTGAATGGTGTAAGTTATCGTGTTGCCGGGGAAGTTATGGAAGCCGGTTCTTTTTCCACCAAGAATCCCGAAGCCCCAAAAATTCTGCTTGAGAACCACACCAATCTTTCACGGCAGATTAACAGATTCCATAACCACGGCGGCGAAATACTATTCCACGAAGGCACTGTAACAGGCGAGCTATCTGATGCTTTTGTAAAATGCTGCAAAACATCATATCAAAAGAACCCTCACCCAGGCGCACCCATTAACGTTGATGCTTACGGGGAACATGTTCGAAATTTTATGGCCAACTATCCATCTGTCGTTTACATTTACGCCAAACTGAATGGACAGGTGGTTGGGGTACAGATTTTTATAAAACACAAGCGTTATCTCGAATTGACTGAAGGCGGGTTTTTAGCCGATACTTTCCACGCTTACGAGAATATCATGTTGGCTTCGGTGCAGTATGCTGCTGAGCATAATCTTGAAAAAGTCAGTTATGGTTTGATTTTAAATCAGGCTAAGGATCGTCTTTTAGATAAGGACACTCGGAAACCGATCTATATGATAACTTTGGGAACCGGAAAAATGCCTACAGCGGCTGCTGGACATATGGATCCTCATGAACAGTTTCCTCAGTTATATTGGAAGCAGCGACCTTCACAACTTTAATAATGCTCCGTTAGTGAGGGCACAACAGACTAGCGTATAGACAACTGACGGGGCTGACCAATAGGGAAATTCCAGCTCGTAACATTTCTTGAACTGGTATGGGTCCACATTGGCAAAGCCTCTTTCCTTTAAGGCTTGGTCGTAGTATCCCCGTGAGGGTACGCCGGACATGGCGAATATGCTATGTCCCTCGTGGGTTACTTTTTTCTCTGAAGGCTTGCCGCGAAATACCGGAGCCTCTACCCGCTCGATCATGTTTGCGGGGAATAGAAACGGCAATGAAGCGGGATTTTTTACGCTTGAGGAGAAGAAGGCATTGTGGTCAGGATACTTTTTGGAAAGTGCATTTTGGCGCAGCCAGCTAATTCCTTTCGCTACGAGTATAGGCACTTCGTCGGGGGTTTGATCCAGCCAGTTCAGGCTTGTATTTTGGCGGATTGTCCACAGGTTAATGAGGGTGTTGACTGAAAGGGCAGTGATAAACTTCCGGTCGTTATGACTACTTGGAAGTCGTTGGGATGGTTGAGTACCTGTTCCTAAGGAGTCCCCGTCCCAGAAGGCACACTCTTTGTCTTGCTGGGCGGAAGAGGTGAGGTACTCTGTAATTTTATTTCTTGCCGCAGGCGAGAGAATCTCTTTGATTTGCCGTATGAATTCTGCCTCCTGCCCCTGAGCTGGTTGGGGCTGTTGGAGCAGGTTAACTGTGCGGGAAACAAAGAAAAACGCCAGATAGGAGGAGGGGTAGTAAAGCAGAAGGAGATCAGGGTATTCTGTAACGGCACCTGATTGGATTCCCCAGACCAAAAACTTTACCGTGTTTTTTATCAGTGAAGAGAATCCCTCGACTTCATGGGGGAACATGCCTGTAAAAGCGCTTTTCATTGCTGCGTAAACAAAATTCGCTGAAACACTAAAGTCAACATTGTTGACGTTGAAAGGCATCTTGTAGTATTGTCCCATCCCCTCGACATTCCCTTTAGTTGTGGAAGCCCAAGTGGTCAGCAGCATAAATTCGGGGGTACCGCATTCGGTGGCGTTGAGTTCCCAGAGGAATTCACGAATCGCATAAAAAGTTCGGGGGTCGATTGCGTTAACGTTTTTGTCATCACTGAATGGGCGGTAAGCACACTCCACTGCATGTTGCGCGAGTTTGTTGAAGTCGAATTTTTTCTCAGACCAAGCCAACCAAAGCTCTGGGAATGTGCTGCGGAGCTGGAACAGAGAAGACCCAAGCGCCCAGTTGAGGGCTGAGTCGTCAAAGTCAGCGGGTAGGCAGAATAAAGCTGAGGACCGCTTGGGCTCATGAGAAGGATGAGAATGCCCGCCGCTATCCTGAGGTGGAGAGGACTTTTGAAAACGGCTTTGTTATCGTTTGCTTCGATTTATCGATAGCCTTTAACATGGGATAAGCGGCTGCTAGGTTCCCAGCGTTGGACACCCATTTTCCGTCAACTTTTTGCTGTTTCCAAAACAGGAACAACGGATCAGTCTCATCTCGGGTGCGGTCCTGGAAATCCATTAGGCTTTTCACGGCGTCTTCAAGGTGGAAACCTTCAAGGTAATCCGTGTCATTTTGGAATGCCTCTAAGAAGAAATCCAAGGTCCAAAACGATACAAACGCGTTGTTGTCGGGGAGCCTTAATCTGGGAGAGCCCTTTCACATGTTTACGCAAATTAAAAGGGTCGGAGTAGATGTAGGATTCGAAGAGCCCTTTTATTTTTTCGTTGGACCCTAAGAATAGGAAGCGTCTTGATGTTTGATGCTGGCTTTTTCGAACCCGTTGTGTGAGCTTTTGGTAAAGTTGGGTTTCGCTACAGTTTTGGTCTTTCTTCATCAAGAGGTAGCCTACCCCTCAATGGGTGTACCACTTTTTAAGTGATTCTTATGGCAATCGTGCGGTTGATATAAGTGCATAGAAGCAATCATTACTTCAAAAGTAGATAGCGCATTAGGTGCAATTGAATTTGAGTATTATGAAAGCTAACAAGAGCAATTTAAAAATGCAATCAGTCAGCAAGCGCGATTTGCTTTTGTTTAGTTTTCTGGGGTTCCGCTTCTTCTGGAACAGCCCAGACGGAAAAGCCATGCCACTGCTCAATAGCAACCCAAATGGCTTGCGCCCCTAATAGTGACGCCATACATGCTTGCCTCTTTAGTAAATTCACACAACGCTGGCGGATTAAAATACTTCGTAAAAGAAGAAAAAGAGGTTGCGGGCATCGCCATTTTGAAGGTGCATAAAGTTACCCTGAGTATACGCAGTCTGGCGGTTTCACCGATTAAGAGGAAACGCGGCGTGGGCTTTTTTGTCCTGGGTCAGGCTGAAAAGTTTGCTAAACAGATGGAACTGCCATGGTTGGAGGTTGAAGTGCTTAAAGATAACGTTTCTGCACAGGGGCTTTATCGGAAGTTTGGCTTTGAAGTCTATGAGGAAGGAAGGATGACGGTTGTGTTTCGGAAACGGGTTTAAGCGCGCGCCTATGCTAGGTTTCAGAGGCTTGTTTTACTAAAGCATGCATCAGGTCCCATTTAGAAATAATACCCAACATTTTACACGGATTATCAGCGTCCAAAACGATAATTCTGCCCTGTTTCTAAATTGCTCATTTTTCTGAAAGCATCAAGGGCAGTTTCTCCAGGATAACAAACATCAATGTTTTTTCTAGCTATACTACCCACTAAGGTAATTGATCTCGAACTCTTGTCCACCATCGATACTTCTTCCATCGTAACTACTCCAGAGAGTTCCCCATTTTCTTCAACCACTGGATACCCAGTATGCCTTTCAGTTGCCATTACTTCTAGAAGTTCACTAACAGTCATCTTACTTGGTACAGTGGCTATCTCCTTTGTCATTATATCTTCAACTTTGATTGTTGCTAAGCGATTCTGTTTCCCTTATGAATCGCACTGGAACGTAACTATGGCTTTTTTCAAGTTTGCTGCCTTCTATTAATCCTGTAGTTCGCTTTTGAAGCGCTGCTATTATGACACGTTCGAAGACTTCAGGTTCCTCTTGGATGTTGCGCACATTGATTACGCCTTTTTCAATTAAGGCATTGAAGTGGTCTTCGCCTGTTTTGGTTCGAATTATTACCACGGACCAATCTTTAAGCGGATAGGCACTTCCTACTGAGATATCTGACAATTCAGAAGTGTAGTCTATGCATGTTTTGCAGCTGGGGAGAATATTTTTTTTCACTTCAGACAGGGGTATTCCTATTACGCCTCGGACTAGTTTCTACCATGAGTTCCCTTGAAAGATGTATTCTCTCGATTTCTGAAGAAGGTATATGGAATTCTCTTTCGACATATTTCAAGAAAGGCGACATGGAAAAGGTTCCAAAACAGAATAACCCAATTATTAATTTTGATTTCCCGCTGATTTTATGTTGCCATGCCTCGATTTTGCGAAGGGCAAGAACTTGGCAGGGAACGCCCACTACAGCTATGGCTTTTTTGTTATAATTAAGAACGGCATCTCCATAAGCTTTTATGACTGTTGAAGGGAAAAATTTGCTGCCTACTGATTTGATTATTTCTTCTTGAAAAAGCGCAACTTGGGATTTTGGTTTAATTGGATTGGTATCTTCGGTTTGGGTAACTATTGCACTATCAAAAATTTTATTCATAACTCCATCGGTCAGTATTGTAGTTACGACCGCGCCATCGTGAGTTTGTTCTCTAAGCTTTGGGTCATTTGATTGAGCAAGCAATATTTTTCTGAAATATCCTACTGGCTTCGCTCCTGATTGGAGCATCAGAAAGGGGTTCAAGGCTTCTAAGCAAGAGCGCGCCTGAATGTGGACATACCTCATAACATATTGGGCATAAATCGAGAGCCCCTGAGCAGTCAAAGAGCCTTTTAACTCGATCATTTTCAACCCTTAGCGCTTCCGTGGGGCACGCTGCTTCACAGGCACCGCAAGCAGTGCAAAAATTATTGTCGAGTATGTTCTTTTTTAGAGTATTATAGGCTATTAGCCTACTTTTTTCCAAAAGTCTCCCCATATAGTAATGCTCTATGAAGGGATTTAAGTTTTGGCAGATTCAGGAAAATAAAAGATAGGTTTCTCTTCAACGAGTGTCAGGGTTTGTGTTGGGCACTTATAATTCCTTTAATTCTAGCATGCAACACAAATTGGCACCCAACATGTTTGACCTTTTTCTGTGTTTATCCACAAGGGTACCACTCATACCTACTGGGTGGTATAAAGCAGTTTTATAAGCAACCTGCCTGTAACAGGCTCCTGAAGAAAAATGGCTAAAGTAAAAGTTGAATCTAACAAAGAGACATACACTGGCACAGGTGCAGGTATCGCAATAGGTGCTGGGATTGGATTAATTGCTGGATTGTTAATAGATAATTTAGCTTTAGGACTAGCGAGTGGTGTTGCATTAGGCTTAGTTTTTGGTTCTACATTCGCCTTCAAGACAAGAAAGAAACCTGTAGAGAAAGTTTAGTAAGCACCAAATTGTGTGGGGGGTTTGCGGTGGCCGCTGGAATTTGAATTTGGCTCTAAGCTAAAGCCAGAAAGCAATAAACATCCTACCTGCTGGTAGTTGTGTATAGGGGTTTTTCGGCAACAACTACTAAAGAAAAACCGCCAGAAGGATGGTTAGATGGTGGGCCGATGGGATTTGAACCAGTGTCTGTGAATATATCAGCGGCAACCCCCTCTTTTTATTCGCTTCCATTGGCTTAGCAAGAAAGTGACCCTTCTTTTCTCTTGGCTACTGTACTTTTAGATATGTTAAAGTGTTTGTTTTTCGCTTAACACTTATGTAGTGATAACTTGTCAAAGAATGGCTTAGAAACTGTTTCTAAAGTTGAACTTGATAGATATTTAGGGAAATGGTATGAGATAGCACACCTTCCAGCTGGTTTTCAAAATGGATGTAACCAAACAACTGCAACTTATTCATTGCAAGAGAACGGAAATATTTCTGTACTAAATGAATGCAGCAAAAACGGTAAATATAAAAAAGCAAAAGGAACCGCTAAAGTAGTTGATAAGCAAACAGGCGCAAAGCTAAAAGTAACTTTCTTTTGGCCGTTCTACGGAGACTATTGGATATTAAAACTTGGAGAAAACTATGACTATGCTGTCGTCGGCACGCCAAACCGAAAGTACCTATGGATACTCAGTCGAACACCAACAATAGACACTAAACTTTACTCTGAGCTAACAGAATTCGCCAAATCCAAAGGCTTCAACATAGATAACCTCATACTAACTAGCCAAGGATAAGGCGTACATTAACAGTTCCGAGTGCTCAAAATTGTTTATGGTGGGGCCGATGGGATTTGAACCCATGATCGCGTACGCCCCAGGCACGTATCCTGAACCATGCTAGACGACGGCCCCATGTCCATACTTTTTTTCTAGATGACGGTCCAGCCTTCGGGGGACGCTAAACCGCAATGAGAGTATCAGAGGCTTTTATTTAGCTTTTCTGAAGTAATGAACCGCTCCGTCCTTAGTATTTAGCACTGGCTCATACCCCTTTTGCAATAGCAGCCTAATTCGGGGTTTATCATTGTCGTCGGCTTCTTGCACATCGTATTCTTGTGAGTTGCCAAAGTATTCGACACTCAGTCTAGCGTACAGTCCTATGTAGTTTAGCGACCTGTGACCTAGCAAGTATTGAACGCTGTCCGGATTACCTTTTTTGTTTCTTTCATCAGTCGCCCGCCAGTATCGACAGGTGTATAGGTGAATTTTGCGAAGCTCTTGATTGCCAGTCTTTGCGATTGCTCGTTGACGCATCTTTCGGAATCCTTTTTCGGCATATTGATATTGTCGGGGAGCAATCAGAACCTACCGGTATTCATTAAATCAGCTGCTGCAACAAGGCGTAAACCTGTTTAATCCTGAATCCTTCAGTAACAATACCCGAACCCTGAGAGTAAGCGACGACCTGATTAACATGCTACGGCAGCTACCTCGAAAGGGAAAACTCGTCTTTACTTTAATTGGATTGGAACAGATGTGTCCGCTATTGCCTGTAATATCAGCAGAGGACGACTCCGAAAGCTGAAATAAGCTCGCAAAACAAGAATTAATATAAAAAAAGAGCGAGCAATTTGTCCAGACCCAAAGAAACTGTCAGTTATAATATGTCAAGAATTCGGTCGCAAGGAACAAAGCTAGAGGCAAAACTGGAAGAAATTTTAATATCGCTACATTGCCCATATGAGAAACACCCAAAAATATACGGAAAGCCAGACTTTGCGTTTTTGGAACAGAAGATAGCCATATTTGCAGATAGTGACTTCTGGCATGGGTTTGATTGGGAAAAAAATAGCCTCGAATTAAAAACAAATAGGGAATTTTGGGTAAAGAAGATTGAGAGAAATATGGCCAGAGATGTCGAAGTAACCACTTATCTCCAGCAGGAAGGTTGGAAAGTAATCAGGCTCTGGGGTCACGACATCCTAAAGAAGCCTGACTGGTGCAGGGCTCTGTTGGACGAGGCATTGCAAGCAAAGTTACATTCGCTTTAGACGGTAAAAAGTCTTATTTCACCCAAATATTTCTCAGGTCCAGTAAGAATGTTACACACATCGCAATAATCATCGGCTTTAACTTTCCCTTCGGAGATGGCAACAATTCTCTTAATTACAGACAGAACCTTCTGATCCGCAAAGAAATACCATTGATTCAAAGTGATGATTTCCTGAACTGCCACTGAATTTATTTTTTGAAGGTCCGCATCGTTTTTGGCAATCAGCTGCCGCAAAGTGTGTATATCCTGCTGGCATTGAACAGCACCATCGCAAGTCATTTTAGTAAAGCCTCTCAATCGCTCTCGTTTCTTACAAAGTCTGTCGGCATAACTAACTTGCCTTTTCTCATACTTCTCTTTCTCCATCGCTATGGTAGCCTTCAAAGGACAGAGAACATGAATTCCGCCGGGTAGCGCTCCTCTACGGCCAAGAACTCTCTCTATGTCGTGAGGCAGACCTGCGAAAGAAAACTGATAGAGCCAGATTCGAAAAAGGTAACCCCTAAAATTTAACAAGACATCGGTATGTTTCCCTATGTCTTCTTCGGGTGCTGCTCCACCAACCTCAAATTCCTTGTATGCACCCTCAGTAAGTAAACGGTTCAGGCTCTCAGCAAAGTCTCGGTCCCGCAGCAGAGAAGGAAAAGTCCTTAACCCTCGGGCGATCAATCCTTCAAATTGACTTGCAGAGTATGTCCCAAAATCAAAGTTTTGTGCCATGTTAAGCAAGTACAGCAAGGGTAATTTTTTAGAATTCTTTTGGTACGCCAGGTCAAAAGCCTTCGCATAACTTATGTCCATACCCTTTGGAAACGTCCCTTCTGCAGTTCTTGGTAGACTAAGAACCGACATTCCGTCTATTTTTTCATTCAGTAATTCAAGTCCTTTCAGCACAGTCTTGATTCGTTTAGCCAACTCAGGATCGGCATTAATTGCCTCAAGCTGTTCAGCCCAGGTACTTTGGGCCCAAACATCAGTAAGTTCCTTAATTTGCATGAATACTCCTCACAGCGCTAAGTTGAGAGGCCTCATTTATTGTAAGAAATATATGGATTTTGCCCTAACCATTTAAACAAGGCCTATAAAATTTCATTACGCCTAATCTGAATAATGGTCCATTTGCCTTTGAGGCGTCTTTCCTTCAAGCGAAATCAACATCTGTTGTGCAATCGCTTTTATGACGGGGACAGCAACAGAGTTAGCAAATTGCTTGTATGCTTGTGTATCTGAGACGGGAATTTTAAAGGAGTCAGGAAAGCCTTGAAGCCTAGCACATTCTCGAGGGGTAAGCGTTCTCACGCCCTCGCAGTTCTTCTTTTGTAGCGGATCATCGCCTGGTTTCCAGCAATTCTTCGGTGGCGAATTTTTAATAAGGTTGCGTTCTAAACCCATACCGCCCACAACTATGGTTCCAGCGATACCTTCAGGATTTAGTATTCTGTAACCAAAACCATGACCAAGCGCCTCGTGTCTTTCACGATGTTTCTTTAGGCTGTTGAAGTATTGCTGGCCAATATAGAAAGAGGACTTGACATGTTTCTGGAGGATATCCTTTATTTTTACAGTTTGCTCCAATTGTTTTGGCCATTCAAACAGCGCCGCTTTATCTTTGAAGCCAACTGCGTAGAATCGTGGTCTGTTTTGGGGAACACCAAAATGCTTAGCATTCAAGACAGTTTCATGAACCTTGTAATCAAGGTCGTTTTCAAGCACTTCTTTGACAGTAGCCCAGGTCTTGCCTTCATTGTGGTCTCTAAAATTTTTAACATTTTCTATCAGGAAAGCTACTGGTTTCTTTGCGTCGATGATTTTAGCCATTGCATAAAATAAAGTTCCCCTTGTCTTATCCTCAAAACCCAGCTGTGCACCAGCGATAGAAAAAGGCTGGCAAGGGAATCCACCCATAATTATATCGTGGTCAGGTATTCTGGACATGTCACTAACTACCTCAACTATGTCCTCCAGGTCTATATCACCGAAATTTCCTCTGTACGTCTGACAAGCCCATCGGTCATGATCGTTTGAATAAACAAATTTAATCCTATTCTCAAACGCCTGCTGAAAACCGAGCCTAATACCGCCGATGCCAGCGAATAAATCCACTGCTCGGTATACTTTAGCATTAGTTTGTTCGTTGCTCGAGACAGCAGACATAATTTAAGAAGGCCCCCTTGGAGTTATTTAATGATTGCTGGCATGGATGTCTGAAAGTCTCGATATTATAATTCGCTGAATTCACCTGAACCTCTAATCTGTTTGTGTCGGTAACAACAGGTCAAATGGTCGTTTACCATACCTATGGCTTGCATGAATGCATAACAAATCGTTGGACCGACAAATTTGAATCCTCGTGCCTTTAATTCCCGACTCATAGCTCTTGATTCGTCAGTTTCAGCGGGAAGGTTCTCCAAGGTTGCGAAACTATAATGGAGTGTTTTGCCGTTTACAAATCGCCAAATAAATGTATCGAAGGAACCGAACTCTTTTTGGATCGCAAGAAATTGCTGAGCGTTGTTTATTGCTGAACCGATTTTTGCCTTGTTTTTAATCAGCCCCTCTGTGTGCATCAAACGCTCAATATCAGCGGTTGAATATTTTGCCACTTTTACAGGGTCGAAGTTATCGAACGCTGCTCTGAATACGTCCCGTCTTTGGAGAATCAGCCACCATGTAAGCCCAGCCTGAAAGCCGCCCAACACTAGAAATTCAAAGAGCATCTGGTCGTCATGGAGCGGTACCCCCCACTCGTTGTCATGATAACTAATGTGGAGAGGATTGTCGGTGGGCCAACATCTCTGCAAGGTTTTGTCCATGGAGAAAATGCTTCTTAAAAATTTAAAAGGCTTTAGGATTAAAAAAAGAGAAATTCGTCCATGTGGCAGAAAATATGTTCGGTATGCACTATCACATCCACAAGACGGCAAATTCAACATAGACCCATGCAGGGCATGTGGTGAAAAACACTGTTCCCACATCCCAACAGCAGCAGAAATTAAGCCCAAACTCAAAAAGCAACGCGTTTCACAAGCAGTCTTGTGACATTCTGTAAACCGCCACACCCACATAAAGAACAAAAAGCGTTAAAAAAAGAGAAAGATGCCACAAAGAAACGAGTTATTGGAGATATCACCAGAGAACGTCTAATCCATGCTAGACGACGGCCCCAACAGTTGATAACGCCGACGACTGGGGTTTTAAGGGTTTTTCAATACGTATATGAACCTAAAGCTTCTGGATTAGACAGCAGACCTTAACATGCAGCAACGGAAAATTGGGTGAAGGGTTGAATTTGCCCTTGAATCTATATATAAGGGAGGGGGTAGGTCGGCAGAGCAACAGAGCCCACTCAACGTTGCTTAATTAACCGTAAATCAAAAAATTTTCTGCTTGCGGTTTGTTGCACAACCAGCCTGCATCAAATTCGGACGCTTAAGCTAAAACTCAATCGCCCGCAAACGCCGCTGGTTGTTGTTGAAACAAGAGGGGTCCACAGCAACAACTAATATAGAAAACTAACTGACCAAACGCATGAACATAAACTAAAAGCACAGATCGCGCACAATCATCAACAATTATTTTAATTCAGAATGAAATTAGCAGACTACGCTTAGACCCTCGAACCCTATACAACAGCCCAATCGCCGTTGCAACAAGCAACATTACCAATACCCAATAAATTCCCGAAAACTCAGGCACCGTCGGAGTCGGCGACTCAATCGGAGTCAATGTTGGAGTAACAGTTGGACCCTGAATTCTTGTAGGTGTAGGTGTTGTCGGTGCAAATGTCGGGGGCACAGTTGGGGTTGAAACGCCTGTTACGGTAAAGTAAACTTGGTTGGATTCATGGTTGACTACTGGTTGACCTTCCACGTCAGTTACGTTCATTGAGTAAGCAAAACTTACAGACGTTGAGTAAATAATGTCGGGTACTGATAGTTCTATAAGGTATTTGCTGGTAGTTGAGTTATCGTCATTTTGTTGGCTAAACACTTTGGTTAGCGAAGTCACAGTGACTTTCGGGGTTCCGGTAGTCCATGTTCGAAATCCCTGCTCTGCAATAGCTAAGCCCGTGGGGATTTGAGTTGTAACTAGAAACGCTACTGATGCATTGTTTGCGGTTGGAGTGATCACTTGGTCTACTGGTGTTACGCTTGTTCCTGTGGAGTCTATTGCGGTTATGTTTAGTATGTATTGGGGTGAATCAGATGCTAAACAAGGAGTTATTTCAGTAACCGCTATCAAGAAGGCTATGCTTATGAATATGGTTAATGTTTTTTTGATACTCCCTTCTCCTTGCGATATACTCAAATTCTTTTTATATTTAAGCCCTCTCTTGATTGCATCTCAGTTTAGTGCATTATAACAGCTATTCAAAGCATTAAGATTTTTAAAAGACACCCATAGTAACTTGATCCTTCCCACCGCTGTTTAGAATGCTTATACTGAGTTTTTTTTAAGCCCAAAACAAGGATCTATTAAAAAAGAAAGGCTTAATCAAGTTGGTATGCTTCTTCGCCGTGTTGGCTAAGGTCTAAGCCTTGATCTTCCTCTTCCGCGCTTACACGCAGAGGCGAAACCTTGTTGATGAGCTGCAGTATCACATAGGAACCCCCGAATGAGAAGGCTGCAACCACGACTACAGCTAAAGCTTGAATCCCAAGTTGTAGGGGGTTACCTGCGATGAGGCCTGTTACTGCGGGGTTAACGGCTGCAGTTGCAAATATGCCCACAGCTAAAGCGCCAATAATGCCGCCTATTCCGTGACAGGCAAATACGTCGAGTGTATCGTCGATTCTTGATCTGCCTGCACGCCAGTTAGCGACCAAGTTTGAGATTGCGCCTGCAGCTAAGCCGATGATGACTGCTGAAGTGAAATCTATGTAGCCTGCGGCTGCTGTAACTGCCGCCATACCCGAGACTGCACCGACGGAGATGCCGATGGCGGATGGTTTGCCTTTTATTATCCAATCCAGAGTCATCCAGGTTACCGCGGCGGCTGCAGCAGCTAAGTTAGTGGCTACTGCGGCTGAAACTGCAATGTTGTCTGCTGCTAAGGCGCTGCCGCCGTTAAATCCGAACCAGCCAAACCACAGTAAGCCTGCGCCTAAGATTACGTATGGGATGTTTGTGGGTTTGAATTCGACGCCGTTGAGTTTTTCAGCGGTTTTATGGTTAATTTCTTTGAGTTGGTCTTTCCAGTAAACACAGTCTTTTCGCCGCCCTACAACTAAGGCTGCCGCCAACGCTGACATACCCGCGGTGACATGTACGACTATGCCGCCTGCAAAGTCCCATGCGCCCAAGTTGTTTAGCCAGCCGTCAACGTTCCATACCCAATGGGCAACTGGAGCATAAATCAAAGTGGACCAAACAACCACGAAGATGAGCAGCGACTTGAAACGTATACGTTCAGCACAAGCACCAATAATCAAGGCTGGTGTGATGGCTGCAAATTTTAGCTGGAAGGCAAATTGGAGGATTTCTGGAATAGCAGGCGCATAAGTGGTGTTTACTGTGTTTATGGTTATGCCGCTTAGTCCAGCAAGTGAGAGGTTCCCGATTAAGCCGCCGACGCTATCGCCAAATACTAGGCTGTAGCCCCAGAAGAACCAGACTAAGCTTACTACGGCAAAGATGGCGATGCATTGTACAAGGGTTGAGACCAAGTTTTTTTTGCGGACTAGGCCACCGTAGAAGAATGCTAGCGCAGGAGTCATTAACATGACTAACGCTGTTGCTGTGAGTACCCAAGCAATATCCGCTGCTGCCATCCCTATGTCCTCTAACAGATGTAAAGTAGCCTATGGGCTAGGCTGTGCATCTATTTCACGGCGCTATTTAAGAATACCCGCTTGGAAATATGTGAAACACTTCTCTGCATATGTGTCCAGCTGATTCCAAGCAATATTTTTAATTTGTCTAACTTGGTACAGAAAATATGGCGATAACTTAACATGCGTCCAAAATGCAGTGGCTAATTACGCCAAATAATCACTAAACAAAACATTAAATCGGCAACTAAAATTTAGACGGTTGCACAATGAAACATATAAAAACAATAGATTCAAACAATTTCACTAAAAAAAGGAAAAATAAAATAAAATGGAAGAAAACGAGCAATTCAATGCTCTTTTTAGTCCAGTTGATAGGCTTCTTCGCCGTGCTCGCTTAAGTCCAAACCTGCATCCTCTGCAGTTTCGCTAACACGCAGCGGGCTGAAGAGGTTTACGAGCTTCAGCAGGGCATACGAGCCGAAGAACGCGAACGGCGCAACCACCGCGATGGCTGCCAATTGCGCTCCGAGTTGTGCAGGGTTGCCAAAGATTAAGCCGTTGACGCCGCCGATTGCTGCAGATGCGAAGATGCCTGTTGCGATTGAACCGAAGAGGCCTCCGACTCCGTGGCAGGCAAAGACGTCTAAGCTGTCGTCGATTCGTGATCTGCCAGCACGCCAGTTTGCAACCAAGTTGGAGATTACTCCTGCGGCTAAGCCGATGATCATTGCTGCGGGCACGCTGACGTAGCCTGCTGCGGGTGTGATGGCGACGAGTCCCACGACTGCTCCGATTGCGATTCCTGCTGCGGATGGTTTGCCTTTGATTGCCCAGTCTGCAAGCATCCAGCTTACTGCGGCTCCTGCAGCTGCCAAGTTAGTGGTTACCAATGCTGATACGGCTAAGTCGTTTGCGGCTAATGCACTGCCTGCGTTGAATCCGAACCAGCCAAACCACAGCAACGCTGCACCCAACAACACATAGGGTATGTTGGTGGGTTTGAATTCTGTGGCGCAGTCTTTGTGTTCGATTGCTTCCATATGGGTTTTCCAGGGGGTGCCGACGCCTTTTCTTCTGCCAACGACAAGTGCCGCCGCCAACGCTGATAGGCCTGCTGAAACGTGCACTACTATGCCTCCTGCGAAGTCAATTGCGCCTAAGCCTTTTAGCCAGCCATCTGGGTTCCAGACCCAATGTGCAATTGGCATGTAGATGAGGGTTGACCATAGCACCATGAAGATGAGCAGTGATTTGAAGCGTATACGTTCAGCGCAAGCGCCAATTATTAGGGCGGGTGTGATTGCGGCGAACTTTAGTTGGAATGCAAAGTAGAGTAATTCTGGTATTTGTGGTGCAAGCGCTGGGTTTACGGTGCTTATACCGAGGCTGCCCATGCCCAGTAATCCTGGGCTGAATCCTATGACGCCGCCTATGGATTGTCCGAATACGAGGCTATAGCCCCAGAGCGCCCAGACGAGGCTTATGACTGCGAAGATAATGAAGCACTGCACGATTGTTGACACTAGGTTCTTTTTGCGGACTAAGCCGCCGTAGAAGAATCCTAATGCGGGTGTCATTAACATGACTAGAGCTGTTGAAGTTAGTACCCAAGCTATGTCTCCTGATGCCATTTTCCTTATTTCCTCTTGACAATTGTTTAATATGTAGATTGATTTGTTGTGCATTTATCTCATTGCGCTATATAAGATTACCCACTTGGAAATATGTGAAACATTTTCATGCATGTATGTTTAAAAAACCTGCCATATACCGAGCGGTTATCCAGCTAAAATTAGAAAATAAAGCTATAAATAAAAACTTATCCAAAAAACCAAACAAAAACAGGTCAAACAGACACTAAACAAAAAATGCTACCGCTAACCAAAAGTCAACATTTGCACAATGAAACATGTAAAAACAATAGATACACAAAAAACAAGCAAAAAAGAGGAAAGCGCTAGATGCTCTTGTATTTCCACTGATTCCTCTTAAGCATGTTAGTTATGCGTGAAGCTAATAGTGAACTTACAAGCGCCGCCGCCACAAGAAGCCCGGCCCAAACAAGCACGCTTGGTGCAAGCGCAAAGTAGAGTACAGCAGCTATTGTAAGGAAAGCCAACAGGAAGGAGCCACCGTACATTATGGAAGTGTTTAGGCTTGTTAGTGTGCGCATTATTTTTTTGACTGTTTTGCCTTTGTTCTTTTCTTCCTCTATGACTTCCTTGAAGTTTTTACCTTTTTTTGTGTGCATGCTTGTTTCAGACATTTCTAGTTGTCTCCTATGATTATTTTTATCTTACCCAGAATATCCATAGTAGCACGTTAGCAACCGTTACTGCAACTACGGATAAGGGTAACCCAATTTTGATGTATTCTTTGGTGCTGACTAAACAGTTGTTCTTCTCCAGTAATCCGCAGGCGAAGACGTTTGTTGCTGCACCCATGGGCAGGATGTTGGCTTCCGCTGCCTGTTCCAATTAGGGTGCCAAAGAGCAGTGGCCATTGACTGATGTTTGAGAGCGTCGCCAACTGTTGCCCCACTGGAATCATGAGTACTGTGTAAGCGTTTGGATCAATGAATGATGATAAACCCACGGATAGCCAGACGAGGAATACTAGCAGTATGCTTGGGTTGCTTATGCCCAATCCAACTATGGCTTGGGAAAAGTCTGCCAGTAATCCCGAAGAAGCCAATGTGTAGATTACGCCGAAGATTCCTGCGAGGAATATCAGGGAGTTCCAGTCGAACTCTACAATCATTCGTTTAGCATCTTTTCGACCGATGATTATCGCTACGAAGCCCACAGCTAAACCCACTAAGCCTAAGCTAAGGCCGATTTCAGGAGCAAGAGCCAAAACCGCTACACCAACAACGAAGAGTACGCTGGGAAGTTTTGAAACTTTGATGTGCTCTGGAGGCACTTCTATTCGTTTGTTCATTTTCCGGAATATCACCAGTAATGTCAACAGGGCAGCTATGACACCGACAGCGGTGATTGCGCCTAAGCCTATTCTGCCTTGGAACCAGTAGAAATCAAGCGGTGTCATTCCAGTTTGAATCGCTAAGATAAGTGCTGGCGGATCAGCAATCATTGTGGTTGTGGTGACCATGTTTGCGCATACACCAACCGAGACGATATATGGGAAAAGTGGTGAGCCGAGTTTTCGCGCCATTTGAATGGCTACTGGAGCCATCAAGAATAGTACAGCAACGTTTGCCATGAATGCTGAGAGGAAAGCTGCAACAGCGCAAAGCGCCAAGAGGGCATACTTTTCGACTTTTATGTGGCATAGGAGTTTGTTGGCGATTAATTCGGGCATTTTGCTTTCAGAGAAGATGAATGAGACCATCATGAAGCCCCATATGACGGCAAGTACGTCCCATTGTATGGCTTTGAATATGGTGTCTTGCCATGAGACGACGCCGATGATTATGAGGGCTGCTAGTGATGCGATGGATACGTAGGCGAGCTTGACTTTGCGGCTTAATGCTAGCGCGTAGCAAGCTATGAAGATTGGCAGAATTATTATTTGTGCATCTATGGGGGACATCCGTCATTCACTCTCTGTGTTTTTTTCTCATCTCATCGCTTGAGTCCATATAAGGGTAGTTGTGATTTGTTCATAACTTTTAGGAAACATTGGAAGTATGACAATTAATCAAGATA
The DNA here is from genome assembly GCA_963782915.1 of uncultured archaeon. GTDB lineage: Archaea > Thermoproteota > Bathyarchaeia > Bathyarchaeales > Bathycorpusculaceae > Bathycorpusculum. Next base: position 166,050 of record CAWALK010000023.1, on the reverse strand, counting down.
AAACCTGTACAATTATCGAAGAATTAAATTGAATTAAAAACAAAAAAGAAAAGAAGAGGAAAGTTAAAGGGGTTGCTTTAGACTATTCTTCACCCTTTTTCTGGAGCATCTCTTTGTCAAATGACTCTGGAGTTACCCATTCTTTTGCTTCAGGTTTCATCTCGATTTCTGGGTATGCGCTGAATCCGTGTTCGCTTAAGTCTAAGCCTTTGATTTCTTCGTGGTGTGGCGCTCTGAGTCCAACTGTGTATTTGATTATGCCGAAGATGAGTAAGCCCATGCCGAATGCGAAGCCTGCAACGACTGCCATGTCAACGATTTGTGCTCCTAACTGTCCTAAGCCTGCTGTACCGTTCATTAGTACACCTTTTACGCCGCCGTATGAGCCATCTGCGAATATGCCTACTGCGAGTAAGCCGAAGAGGCCGTTGAGTCCGTGTATGCCGAATGCGCCGACTGGGTCGTCGATTTTGAGTTTGCGTTCTATGAAGAAGTTACCGTAGAGTGCCAATGGAGCTGCGATGATGCCTACGATGAGTGCTTCCCATGGTTGCATGTAAGCGCATCCTGCTGTGATAGCGACTAATCCTGCTAAAGCGCCTGTGCATACTGCTTGAATGTCTGGTCCTGTGAAGTGTTTTCGGTCGAGATAGCTAATTACCACACCCATGACTCCACCGACACCGCCTGCCAGATAGGTTGTTACTGCTACGAGGCCTGTGGTTAAGTCCAGTGTGCTTAGTGAGCTGCCTGGGTTGAATCCGAACCAGCCGAGGAACAGAACCATTGTGCCCATGACGATGTATGGTACGTTTGTGTAGCCGAAACTGCGAACTTCACCGTTTTTGCCGTATTTGCCAATGCGTGGTCCAACAAGCCAGCATGCGGCTAAACCTGTGAAGCCACCGACTGCGTGAACGACTCCTGAGCCTGCAAAGTCACGTACACCGACACCAAGCGGTAATGTTGCTAACCATCCTCCACCCCAAACCCAGTGGCCATAGACTGGATAGATCAAGATGTTGATTAGTACTGTGTAGAGTAAGTATGCTTGGAACTTTAGTCGTTCTGCAACCATACCTGCTACGATTGTAACTGATGTCGCTGCGAAGACTGCTTGCCAGAAGAAGTACACCAATGTCAATGGGGTTGCTGCTTGACCTAAGAGGGCAAAACCGCTCCAGCCTATGATTGAGTTGCCGCCGTCTAATCCTAAGAAGTTTTGTGTAGATTACTGCGCCTGTGGAGTCGATTCCTGTGGGGAAAGCTGCACCTGAACCACCGAACATCATTGCGAAACCGACTAGGGCAAAGATGACTACACCGACGCTAAAGTCAATGTAGCTTTTTGTCCAGTAGTTAACTTGGTTTTTCTGCCGAATGAAACCTGCGCCTAGGAACGCGAAGCCTAGCTGCATAAACCAGACTAAGCCACCCATGGCAAGTGTCCATGCAATGCTTACGGCGGTGCTTGTGCTTGTGAGTGGATCTGTAGTTTGTGCGAATGATTGGCCTACGCTGAGGGCTAAGCATGTAACGAGTATGCCTGCGAGTATGTAGAATTTGCGTTTCATGAATATTGATGAGTGTTTTATCAATACTTTTTGAGTGAAACTTGATGCTTTGCTAAGTATTCGTGTTTTTCTCATTTTTCATTTCACCATTTTTTATGGTAGGTGGGGCTGTAGCCAATATAAGGGTAGTTGTGATTTGTTCATAACTTTTATGAAAAGCTGTAAAAATATACATAAAATTGATGATTTACTGGATAATTTACCAGTGAATCAGGACATGACCTGAACAGAAAGGAAAAAATTATATTTCTACCTTGAAATCTTCCTTCACAACATTAAACGAGAGATTCGTAACAACCTTCCTAATATGAGGAGTCACCATCAAATTCTTCGAAAACTCACCCAAACTCTCACGACCCTTAAGCTTCACAACCGCCACAACATCAAAATCGCCAGTAATCTCATAGACGGTGATGATGTTAGCCATCTGCGAAAGCTCACTCACCAGATTCTTCAGATACCCCGCTTCAATCTGCAAGAAGAGGATAGCAGTTAAATCGTAGCCTAATTTAGCAGGGTCCAAAATTGCCGTGTAGCCCTTGAGCAAACCTTTGTCTTCGAGAGTTTTTATTCGAGCTGACGCTATGGGGCTTGAAATGTCGATTTTGCTGGCTAGTTGTCGGCAGCTTTGGTGGGAGTTTTCCTGGAGTCTGCTTAGGATTTGGATGTCTGTTTGGTCTATTCCTAATTTTTCGTCTATGGGTTTTTTCACCGATGAACCTTCTGTGTAGTGGTTTTCTGTTGGTCGTAGGGGTGCGCATTTTGGAGGTTCATGGGGGTATGGCTCGGCGCGTTTACGACTGTAAGATAAATTCTTACTAATCTGCACATCTATTGTGCGCAGATATATAAGATTAATCAATTGGTCATTAAACAGAATATCAACTAACCAATTGTTTAAAGGTCATTTGTCCATTTTATGGTAAAACAGCTCACAACCACAAAACCAGCAGCTTTTGAAGCTCTGCACGCAAAATTTATTACGACACAACGCTTCTTTGCCCCAATAGGCGAAACAAATGAAGTTTGGCACCCTCACATTTCAACCCCAAAAACCCCAAGGCTTCGACTTCCACGTTTACCGTGTAAAACCCGAAACGGGACTACGACTCACACCCCAACCTGACATGGCAAGCAACATCGCCGTCTTCGCAGACACCCAAACAGGACAAACCCACCCTGACTGGATTTCACAGTCACCACTCGGTCAAGCCAAATTTGGAAACAACAACTTCAACCTCTACTGGAGCGTACTATGCCCCACACAACCCGAATACCAAGAGGACCAACTCAAATACATCGCTGAAGTTGACAGGCAATCACAGGGGATTTGGTTAAACAGCCACTACTTCGCAGACCACAGCCACTGCACCTGCCCACGCTGCCAAGAACTCTACAAAAAAAGCGGCTTAGGCTGGCTGGAGTGGCGACGAAAAGTTGTCACCGATTACATGGAACAAATCCGTGGTGTAGTCAAAAAAGAGCTTGTTTTGAGCGTTCAACCTGACCCAGTCAGTTCGCTGGAACGGTATGGCGTAGACTTCGATGACTTCGCCAAATTTGCGGACCGCTTCAACGTTGTGATGTTTAGCAAGAACTATGCGACTCCATGGTACTGGGAGATGCTTGCACGCGGCTTCAAGAAACTCCTCAAAAAACCCATTTACATAAATTTGTACGTTTACGGTCCAGGCGATAACCCAGCCGATGTACCGACACCAGCAGAAATATTGACGATGTCTGTTCGTTGCGCAAGAGTTGGCGGTATTGATGGGTTTGTGTATTTGAGTGACGGTGCGAAAGAGATGGTTGATTTCCAGAAGGCAGCCGTCGCCAATGTTGCGTTGCGGGAAAAGCTCAAGACTTTCGGTGGGGAACCAGTGCAGGAATTCTGGGCAGAGTTGCAAGCTGGGAAAACATTGTCAAATAACCAACTCAACTTTTCTTTAGGATTTTTAGTATAGAATTAACTTCGTGAAATACCATCCAGAGGTGGTTGTTCTCATAAAATCCAGGAAATTAAGAAAAACGCTTGGGAACTTCCAGTCACCTCATATTATTTCACTTATGCGACTGGTTGAAACGCAGAGCAAACCGACGTTAATTAAATGGTGTACAAGCTATGCCGAAAAAAATATTTTACCGATATATGAGAGCGCATATCCATTGGATACCCGACCAAGAGATGCCTTAAACAATGCAATAGGTTGGCTTGAGGGCAGGGTCAAATTCGTTGATGCCAAACAATCCAATTATGACGCCCATGCCGCAGCTACCGAAGCGGAAGGCAATTATTCGGCGCAGGCGGCCGCAAGAGCTGCCGCTCATGCCGCATTAACAATTCATGTCCCAGCTCATTGCTTAGGCATCGCCTTTTACGGCACAGCGGCGCTTGCTTATGCGCAGGCAGGAATAAATGAAAAACCCGAAGTTTACGACAAAATAGCCGCCGAAGAATGCACAAAAATGGAAGCGGCTTTACGCAACATAGCTGTATGTAATGAGTCTAATCCTGCTAAAATTGACTGGAAATTATGGTCCTACATAATTAAATAATATTTAACGCAGTTTTCTTTTTCCGTTAGGTTTTTATCGGCTTCTAACGCTAGCTAATATGGATAGTTAGTGATTTTCTACGGCAGACTTGATTAGCGACTTAGCATTAGCGTCGATTGCGCTTTTCATCATCGTTGACCCAATCGGCAACATACCCATCTTCATGGGGTTAACAGAGAAGATAGAGCCAGCACGACGCAAAAAAGTGTATAATGTAGCTACGCTTGTAGCGTTTATTTTGTTGCTGCTTTTTGCTTTTTTGGGTCAAGAGATTTTAACGATTTTTGGTTTATCGATTTACAGTTTTGAGATCGCAGGCGGTATACTGCTTTTGATTATTTCTGTGCGGATTTTGGTTTCAGGCAGTATGCATGAGAATGTTGAGTCTCCTGAAAGTTTGGGGGCGGTTCCGATTGCGATGCCGCTGTTGGTGGGTCCAGGCGCGATTACTACGACGATTTTTAATTTGCAGGCGTATGGTACGTTGATTGCGATTTTGGCGGTGTTGATTGTGTTGTCGATTACATGGGTTCTTTTGCGGTTTATCGGTGGGATTTATCGGTTTATAGGTAAAACTGGTGCGCTTGTGATTGCGCGGGTTATGGCGTTGCTTATTGCGGCGATTGCGATTCAGTATATTTTGACTGGTGCGACGCATTTTGTTTTTCTTCCGCATACTTAGTTAGCTTTCTTTTGAACCATTTATCGTCTCGGTTGCTGTTTCCCCGGTAGATCAAACGGTCTGGTTTGCTTGAGGAAGTCTCCGCAACCAGTCAGCAACTGCCAAATTCAGCCAAACCCAAAACAGACTCATCGCACAAGCCATTGGTTGTTGTTGTGTATAGGCGGTTTTTGGCAACAACACACTGTAGAAAAACAAGACAACCCAAAAAAAAATAACACAAAGGAGGTTTTGTTGCTCTCAAATGACCCCCCTACCCTCTATATAGCAGCAATCTGTTAATCATGTTCGATAGCAAAAAACCTCTGAAATATAGACTAACTCCTCTAAGAAAAACAGGTCTCGCAATAGATTCTGTGCATACCTTGGAATTGAATCTCCAAATATGCCCCTTAGTAAAATTAGTAAAATAATTTCTAAAAGTTCAGAGTACCGCCAAAAGGCTGGTGTGACTTAGGCGTCAAAGCCTGTTTGGAGACCAGTCAATGTGATGGAGCAGCCGCATTTGCCGCATGCAATAAGTAACTCTGCGAGTTCGTCGTTGACTACTTTAGTATCCATGATTTGGTAGTTGTCCTCGTTATCGTCGTCTGGTGATATGGATAGTCCGCATTGTGGGCATTTGAATGAACCGTCGCCTTCAGCGCTAGCCAAGTTTATGGTATGTTCGCATTTCTTTTCTGGCTTCTTTAGTTTTACCATCATTCTTCCTTCACTTCTTTTTTTAAATCTCATTTGAGTTTTTTGTTAATTAACAATTATGAATTACTACTCAGTGTTTTTTCTTAGTTTATATATTTTGACCCTAAAAAGGGAAAAAAGAGGTTGCTTTTCTCCATTTTAAGTGCTTGTTTCTTTTTCGAAGCATTCGGGGGAGATGTAGTCGCCGTATTTTGCTTGGGCATCTAGTAGGCGTTGGCGTTGCATGTAGAGCATACCGAACATTTCCAGATGGTGTGTCAGATACGTTTTCTTGGTAGAACCGTGAGACCCGTTCGATTTTTGCGAGGTTTTCTGGTACGCGTATGGTGAATTGTTTTATGTAGTCTTCTTTGCTGTATTCTTTATTGAGCACTGACTTGAAGAGTTTCTTGAGGTCTGCGTATTTGGGTATGTAGCCTGTTGGTGTTTTGATTGCATCTGCTTCGTTATGGACTCTTAGTTCCATCCATTTTATCCAGACATGTTTGTCTTGTGGAGTGTTGAGGTATTTGCCGTTTGCGACTTCGCGCAGGAAATAGTTTACGCCGAAAACGATGGGTTGCTTTTTGAGTTTGCGTCCGAATTCCAAGTTGTTGTTAACGTTCTTGCCCATTGGAATGGATGATGAAGTCTTGGATGCTCATCATGTTGATTTCGGGTACGCCTTCTTTGCCGATGGTTGCAAATGTTGTTTCGGTTTCTAAGGATGCGCCGTATGCAATGATGCCGTGTTCCCAGCTGAAGCTTTGCTGTACTGGAACGTAGGCTTTTGCGTCTCGTCCGCCGTACATGATGCCGCCGAGTTCTACTCCTGCGGGGTTGTTGAGTTCGGGGTCAACGTTTTCCATTGCTTTAAGTGCTACTGCGTAACGAGCGTTTTTGTTTGCTGCGGGGATGTCGTTGCCTGCTTCGTCTTTTTTACCTTCATACCATAGGCCAGTGTAGTTTAGGCCTTCTTTAGGTAGTTCTTCGCCCATTCCAAGCCAGTATGGTCGCCCATCTTTGACTAGGATGTTGCTGAAGACGATTTCGCCTGGGTTAGTGAGCACTTTCCAGATTAGAGCGTCGTCTTTGGCTTTGACATCTTGAATGATGCCAAAAATCCCTGATTCAACGTTTACTGCACGTGCGGTAGAGTTGACATCTCGGATGTATGCGATGTCGTCGCCAAGGATGGTTTCGCCTGGCAGCATGGCTGTTGAGGTTTTGCCGCATGCGCTTGGGAATGCTCCTGCAAAGTAGGTTTTGCGTTTTCCATCTGGACCGTAGACGCCCATGAGCAGCATGTGTTCTGCTAGCCAACCTTCACTGCTGGCTTTTCGGATAGCTAAGCGGAACGCAAGTTTCTTGAAGCCCACTGAGTTGCCTGCGTATTGGGTGTTGATGCTGTAGATGGTGTTGTCCATGTGGTCGATGTAGATGCGTTTGTCCTTGTAATCGACGCTGACCATGTCGCCGTTTAGTTTACCGGCAGAGTGGATGACGCGTAGGAAATCGCTTTTTGGTCCTACTTTGACGAATTGCTCGTAACCGGCTCGGTAGAGCAAGTCTTCTGAGTGGGAAACATACCAAGAATCGGTGCATTGAATGCCTAAAATCGTGAAAATACTGTCTTTTGGTCCGAGAGCGATGAAGCGGACAATCATGGTTTTACCCGCCATGATACCATGCATTTTACCGCGGACTTCAGCTAAGCCTTCTTGGCGGTCCATTTGGTTGAGTGCTTTGCTAAAAGTTACGCCTTTGGGGACAAGGTATTTAGTGTTTGCACGGTCTCTGCCTTGGTCTTGTTCACCGTCAAAATGAAAGGTGTGACCTTCCAAGGTTAGAGTTGCATTTTCTTCGCCGCTGGCAATCGCCTGTTTCCTTACAAAGGCGATGTCTTCGGCGGAGTCGCTGCAAATAAAGATTTTTTCGGGATGGCATAGGTCGCTTTCTTTTGCGATAAACTCATGCACGTTGGGGTTATCTATTGCAGAGAGTTTTTTGAAGTCTGCTGCGCTTAGTTTTTGTTGTAATGCTTCAAGGTAGGGATTCATAGTTTTTTTGTCACCGTAATTTAGAGTTCTTGTACGTTTCCTGGTACGCGTGGGAAGGGTTGGCATTCGCCGATGTGTGCTACGCCAGTTATGTAGCCGACTATACGTTCCATGCCTATGCCTGCGCCGGCGGTGGGTTTTAGTCTGCCGTCTTTGGCCATTTTTAGGATGATGGAATAGTTTTCTTTGCGGACCTGTTCGCGTTCCATTTTCTCGTAGATTTTTGTGTAATCGTATTCGCGTCTGGCGCCTGAGAGGACTTCGCCGTATTGTGGCATGAAGAGGTCATAGTTGTCCCATTTGCCTGTTGCGAAATCTTCGAAGTCGTAGAATTCGCGTGGAATGTTTACTATCCAGACTGGTTCTGTAATGTCTCTGCAGGTTGCTGCTTCCCAGTCAGCGCCGTATTTGGCTTCGAGGTCTGCGCGGTCCAAAATCTTGAACGGTGCCGTTGGAACTTTCAAGTCGCCGCGGCCTATTGCTTCTAATTCGGCTTTGCGTTCGGTCTTTAAGCCTTTGATTAGGGTGCATATGGCTTCTTCGACTAATGCGAAGACGTCTTTGGTTGTGCCGTTGCGTATTTCGAAGTCTAGTTGTGTGAATTCGTAGATGTGTTTGCCTGTTTTGGCGCGTTCGGCTTTTTCTATGCGTATGTTTGGTGAGAGGATGAATAGTTTCTCGTATGCGGTTGAGCATCCGACGAGTTTGTGCACGATCATGCTGGCTGTTGTGCGGACGGGTTTGCCGTAGATATCTACTTCGATGCGTTTCTCGATTGATGCACCCGGGTCAGGCCATAGGGGGTCGGTGCTTTGGCTCAGAGCCACTGGGAGTAACCATTCAAAACCTTTACTGACGTATGTATTGGTGAGGCTTTTGAGTGTGTAAGTCATAATTTTGCCTATGCAGGCTTTACGTTGAGTTTCTGCAGCCGTTAGTTGATCTAGCGGCTTTGGGAGTTGGATTATTTCTTGTTTGGTCAAGTCTGCTCACTACGTGATATTATTGGTGGTACATCTGTACAGGGGAGGTAATAAATTTTTTATAATAAAACATGGATAATTTACAAATAGTACAGGTTTTTATACCAGAAACATGTAATAATTACATATGAGCGCCAAATTGGACGAGAAAGACCTCGCCATCTTAACCCTCATTCAGGAAAACAGCAAACTAACCGCCAACCAAATCGCCAAAAAAATCAGCACCCCAATCACCACAGTCTTCGCCAAAATCAAACGCATGGAAGAACTCGGCATCATAACACAGTACCGCGCGATTCTCTCAGCAGAAAAACTCAACTTAGGCACCGCCGCGTTTATTTTAGCATCAGTTTCTTACCGCACAAAAGACGACATACCAATCACCCAACGAGACGTCGCGGAAGAAATCGCCCGTTTCCCCGAAGTGCAAGAAGTCCACATTATCACGGGAGACTGGGACCTGCTGGTGAAGCTACGCGCAGAAAACGTTGAGGCAGTAGGCAAATTCGTCGTTGACAAACTACGCCACATCAAAGGCTTAGAGAAAACTTTGACTTGCATGGTTTTTGAAACAGTGAAAGAGACTACAAGTTTGCCGCAGGTTATACGGAAAAATCAGCTTAAGCCTTAGCTTCAGCCGAATAATACAGCAGTGGCAACGCAAGTAGCACGGTGTTTTTTCCTTTGGGGGTCAGGGAGTATTCGACTCGGAGTGGTGGCCCAGCAGTGACGGCTCGGTTTATGTAGCCGTGAGTTTGGAGCATCTTGAGTTTGTCACTCAGAGTTCTTGAGTTTACGCCTAAAGTTTTTTTGACTTCGCCGAAACCTATGGCTTTTTTCAGCATTATTGTGTAGAGGATTTCTAGGCTCCACTTCTGGAAAATCATGTTAAAACTATCCTGCAAGCTTTCCAGTTCGGCGGTTAAGTCGGTGGGTGTAATGTTTTGTTTCTCAATGATTGCGTTAAAAGTTTCTTCTATGCCTCGCAGTACCTGTGCCATGCGGGCTTCCACTATTTTTCGGAATTCGGCACTTAATGTTAGGGGGGCACTCATTTAGCGTACACTCGGTGTGGTTTTGCTCACTTCATGATTTATAAGCGTTTACTAACACAACAAGGTGTAATAAGTAAAGTTACTTGGAGTGTACACAGGATGGAAAAATACGACGCCATAGTTGTCGGCGCAGGAACAGCAGGCTGCCTTGCAGCAAAAACCATAGCTGAAAAAGGCCTAAAAGTCTGTCTAGTCGAAAAGAAACCAAAAACCGAAATCGGAGAAAAAATCTGCGGAGACGCCCTAGGCGAGCACCACCTCAAATTCTTGGGGCTTGAGAAACCTACTGGCGGCGAGTTAGAAACCAAAATCGACGGCATAAAAATTTACTCCCCAGACGAAAACACCGTCTTCACCATCGCAGACAAAGACTTCGTCGGCTACCTACTCAACAGACGCCTATTCGGGCAATGGGTACTCAAAAAAGCCACCGACAACGGAGCACTATTACAGGATAACATGAATTTCCGCAGCCCAATAATCGAGAAAGGCGCAGTAGCCGGAATCTCCGCTAAAAATATGAAAACCGGCCAAGTCGTCCGAGATGCGCAGCAAAGTCGTCGTTGACGCAACAGGCTACTTTGGCATGGTCCGCAAACAGCTCCCAGCCGAATTAGGCATAGACCGCGACGTAGAAAACGAAGACGTAGAAGCATGCTACAGAGAAATCCGCCAACTTAAACAAGAAACAGAAAACACCCGCTTCTGCGAAATCTACCTCAACCAAAAAGCTTCACCAGGCGGCTACGTATGGATTTTCCCCAAAGGCGGCGCACGCGTAAACGTGGGCATCGGCACCTGCATGCGCAAAACCGGCTATCCTAACCCCAAAGAGCAACTCTATGCAACCGCATTCAAGAAGCCAATCTTCGATGGCTCACTAGTCCTAACCGGCGGCGCATGGTTTGACCCAGTCCGCAGACCAATAGACAACATGGTCGGCAACGGTGTCATGCTAGTCGGCGACGCAGCATCATTAGTTAACCCAATTCACGGCGGCGGCATCGGTCCCTCAATGCTATCAGGCTACTTTGCAGGCCAACAAATCGTTGAAGCACTCTCAAAGGGCGAACCCACAAGAGAAGCACTCTGGGGCTACAACAAGAAATACATCGACACCTACGGCAAAAAACAGGGCACACTTGACATCTTCAAAATGTTCTTGCTATCATGCAGTGATGAGGACCTTAACTATGGCATGAACCAGAAACTCATGACCGAAGACGACGTACTCAAAGCAGGCATGGGCGACGACTTCCACCTAAACATCACCGAAACCGCAAAACGTGTCTTCCGCGGCATACGCAAAGTAGGCTTCCTCAACAAGCTACACTCAACCGTCACCATGATGAAGGGACTAAGCGCACACTACAACACCTATCCAAGCACACCTGAAGGCTTTGAGCCATGGCGTGCCGAAACAGTGCGGTTGATTGAAGAAGGCCGCAAAAAACTCGTAGATTAAACAATACCAACCTTTTTCTTCTTTTTTATTTTTTATATCACTGTGTATTCGGCATTGTACTGAGCCGGCTACTAGCCACATTTTTGGAAGAAAGGAATGGCACTAAAAACAGGTGCCTGCCCAAATTTCCGACTAATCATATTAATTTCATTGATGTCCATTAAAATTTTAAAACTCAAACTCATTCACCTTTAGCCCAGTAATACTCAAACACATCTTTAACCCAGCTATGAATATGCGGGTCATTACCGAAGAAACCGGCATAATCTGTCTTTCCATCAGGATAAACAGAAGCTTATACCCGCCTCTTTCTCGCTTATCACTAAGTTTACGGGAATATTCTCTATGGCTCTCCATTCCACCGCACGTTCCATTCCTGGAAAAGTTAAGGCAGCAGTGATGTACCGTTTGAGAAAAGGAACTTATACTTGACGTCTCGAGGAATACTCTCCACAAGAATGTGACGAATGCTTAAGGGTTGCTCTGCGACTCCGGTCCACATATACTTGTCAGCTTCTCTGATAATACGTTGAACCACATTGATGCTCGCCATGGTGTCTGAGCTAAACTCGGCTTTGGATAACTCGCCTATTCGATCCAGAAACTGACTGGGCAATCTATTGAAATCATGCGAAGAAAAAAATGGCCTATATTTGAAAAGAAATTCCAAATTATTTGAACTTCTTAGAACGAAAATACCGTACTGCGTTATGCCGTAATTGCCATCGTTTTGTTTCTGAACAAGCATGGCATCGTTGAGCCGTTGCAATTGCCTGAAAGTATCAGTAGTAGATAAATTTAGTTTGCGTGCGATTTCTCGCATTTTACCTTTTTGCCTATTTATTTCCCGTAGAATACTTAGTCTGCTCTCGCTCGCAAGCTCAAAGAACAGCTTTTCAATTCCTTCTTCATCTTCCAATTAGCATTCACTCTTGGAACGTATTCCTACCGCTGTATACAATTGCACGCTGCAAGCAAATAAAAGTAATCTCCATCGCAACCCAAAGGCTCTCAGAAAAACAAGAAATGCAAAACAAAATAGAAAGTGAACGTTTCTTTTCGGTAGAGCTCAAATCAAAGGCTCACCTTAAAAACGTCGCCTTGACCAACGGCTCATTAGACAGCGCCCTGATAGAGGGCACCTTAGGGGAACTCGTTCAAGCAACCTTTGCAGAGGACGTAATCTTGGAAGTCGTAGGCACCAAAGGCACCTTTAGAATAAATCTAGGAAAAACCGAAATCAAGGAGGCAAAAAACAATGTTAACGATAAAACTCTTACACTATTTTAAAAGAGACATCCCCCTTTCAGCTTTCCTCATAACGGTCTTAGCCGCAGTTTTGGTGATTACTGAAGTCTTTTTTTAGGCTTACAATCAAGCATTGTTCGCCGCAAGGTTTGACGCCATTGACTTGCTTTTCCATTTTGGTTCAGGTGTAATGCTGGCGCTATGCGCTGTTTTGCTGCTTCGCCAACCGCCGCACAATAAAGTCCTAGGATTCGCCATCGGCATTTTGGCATTGACAAGCCTGGTAGCAGGAGGCGGTTTCTTAGTTGGCTTTGCACTAGGCATAGTTGGTGGAGTTCTGGCGTTAACTTGGAACTCAAATATGCGCCTGATTCATCCAATAAATAATCGACTAATGAAACTAACAAGGTAAAACCGAGCAATTATCTTTTTTGCTGTTGTAGTTATTGCAATTCTTGTTTTTATGCCTTTTGAGCTCAGCTACCAATTATCTATAGCCACTATCCGCCAACAAGCGCTGTCCGGCAGTAAACTAATCAGTACCCCTCATGGCTTGCTTGAGTATACAGATGTAGGTGAAGGCTACCCTGTTTTAGTTTCACATGGCGGCGCTATGGGGTACGATATGGTTCAAAGTGTTAGACAAATGCTTGGCAATGAGAGTTTCCGATTAATTGTTCCTTCACGCTTTGGATATCTGCGCACGCCAATGCCGTCCGAGCTTCCGTTGCCTCTCAAGCAGACGCTTTTGCCGACCTACTGGACGCTTTAAACGTCTCAAAAGTTATCGTAATGGGCTTTTCATTTGGTGGACCGGCTGCACTGCAATTCGTCCTTCGCCATTCTGACAGAAGCTCAGCATTAGTAATGTCCATGGCGGTCAGTCATAACGCTCCATCCCTTGATGCTATTTTCCAATTTCTGTTTCAAGGCGTTTTCCGTTCAGACTTGGGCATCTGGCTCCTCTCTACCAGTTACCAACCACAAATACTCAGCGTTCTGGGCATTTACGCGCAGGTCCAAGATCATATGACAAACGAAGATAAACAATACGTTAACAACATACTACGAGTTATGCAGCCTGCGAGTGCACGTCAAGCAGGACTCTACAACGACCGTATTCACTGCCAAGACGAAATCAACTTACCCCTAGAAACAATAACTATTCCAACAATCGTCTTCCACTCAAAAGAAGACGGCTTAGTTGATTTCGAATATGGGCAATACACAGCCCAACACATAACAAATGCAAAATTTGTTCCTTTCGAAAGTGGAGGTCACCTTTTGGTAGGACGCCTTGCTGCAATACACAGCGAAACAATGAATTTTCTGCGGGAAAATCAAATAATCCCATAAAACAGAAAGGGCTGTATCTTCAACCCTATTTTTTGTATGTTCTGTTTGCGAAATTTGGTTTGCAGGGGGGGTAATCTGTTTAAAATTTTACCAATTTTTATTTAAGAGATGGCTTGAAACCGCCGAGGTCATGTTATTGCCCAATTGCATTGTGCTGTTAATTGAATCTTCATTGCTTGCAAAGAAAATCTAAATACCCCCACAACCACACAAAGACAAAAACACAAATGCACCAGTTTTTTAAAGCTTAAATTCTGATGCCACATGCATCTAGAGTGGTGTTATAAATTATGGTTTATTGCTCTAACTGCGGCGCACAAATCGCCGATGACGCAAACTTCTGCCCAAAATGCGGCACCAAAACCCCTCAAGGAAAAACCGCGAAAGTCTCCTACCCTTCCGATGAACTCAGAGACGCCTTCTACATGGTTGGAATGGAACTTGAGAAAGCATTCAATATGGCAGCCAAAGAAACGCAAGCTGCATTTAAGAAAGTCAGCGATAACATGCAACAAAAAACATCAACACAACCTGGCCAAGCAACGCAGAATGGAACGGTTGTTTGCCCTAACTGCGGAGCCAAAAACGTTGAAGGCGCAATCTTCTGCCACAACTGCGGCAAACGCATAATACCAGAAACCACGTCTGGGAGCGCATAGATGAGCCAAAACAAAACGCTCGTCGCCTATGAAAGCAAAAGTGGCGCAACCGAAGAGTCGGCTAGGAAAATAGCGGATGTTTTGCGTTCTAAATACCAATTAGAAGTTGACTTGGTTGATTTGGGAGTTCAGAACATTTCTGACTGCACCCAATACAGCAACATTGTTATCGGCGGCGGTGTGAGGGCTGGTAGAATCTATGGCAAAGCCCTAAAATGCCTTGAGAACAATTTTGAGGGTAAAAAAGTGGCGTTTTTTGTTTCTTCAGGGCAAGGTGGAGACCCAAAAAGTTATGCTGACGCTAAAGCAAAATTCGTTGAAAACACACTGTCGAAGTACCCAAATGTTAACGCTGTGTCAACTGAAGCTTTTGGTGGACGCATGAAGATTCTGGGAAAAAAAGTAATCGATAACCTTGATTTGAATAAGGTTGAAGCTTGGGCGGATGAACTGGGCAAAAAGTTCAGTGCCTAAATTTCCTTTTTCCAGTTACAGTTAACCTTAGCCCATGAAAAGCAGCTTTAAAGGTAGCTTATTTAGCAAACCCCAACCAAGAAAGTCAGAAACGCAAAAATGTATTTCCCAACCCTGCCGTTAGGCCTCCATATTGCAGCTCTACCGGGCGTCAACGTACAAACGCTTTTCCTAACTCGACCCATATCAATTTGGTCGTAAACTGTTTTAATTCTTCTTTTAGCTTCCGCCATCTCAGACGCAGCTAAATATTTTGTAGTTGAGTAAAAAACAGCAATCTTTGAAAACAGAAAAATGTAGGCTGTTAACGTTTTTTTCATTAAAGAGTTGTTTCTCAATGAATGAAGCCACCCTGTAAATTGCGTCTGGGCGGTCATACATTTGTAAGCTTATTTTTCCAGTTAACGATTGATCGTTAATTCTGTGAAAATACATGCCCTCGCTAAAAGCGACCTGTTTACAGTTAAAAAATAACACCCTTGCAGAGTACTCATCGCTGTAGGCTCCGAACTCTTCAAGCCTTATTCTGCGGATTAAATCGCCCTTCCACAAAGCAAACCCGTGAATGGTCCAATCAAGGCTTTCAGTAACAGCCTGCCTATTAGTTAATAAAATGCGTCGGTTACCTTTGACGCCAGAGATAAATGGCTGAATGTACCTTCCGTTCAGGGAGACTGTTTGCAAATCGGGGATAACCGCATCTGCATTTGTTTCTTTGGCTTTTGCATACATTTCTTTTAATGTGTCAGCTCGCAGGTAGTCGTCTGCGTCAAGGTTGAATACGTATTCTCCTTTTGTTGCGTCTATGCCGATGTTTTTGGTTACCGCTGGAATTTTAGAGTAAGGAGTACTAACAAGGGTTATTCGGGGGTCTTTGGATGCGTATTCTTTGAGTATTTCTAAGCTGTTATCGGTTGAAGCTACATCTACACAGATTAATTCAAACTCCCCAAAGTCCTGATTTAGAACAGACTCTACGCTTTCACGTAAATAGGGCGCTTTATTGTAAACTGCCATAACGACGGATATCTTGGGAATATGCTGGTTACGTGTGGTTGGGTTCATTAACCCCGCTAAGGGTAATCGAGGGTAAAAATTATTGTATGTAATCACGGTTCAATAGCGGACTTTCGCTGCTGTAACCGATGACCATCTACAGTGGGGATTTGGTTTCTTTGATGCCGAGGTTATATCGAGGATACCTTAAAATTATTGGCTTCCCAGTTTTTGGCAAGATGGACATAGCTAAAGCGGAAGCTTGGATGGATGAGCTTGACAAAAAATTCAACCAGTAAGCCAGAGGGCACTAAAGCGGGCGCGTTGCTGTGTCCAACCTGCTGCGTTGAATATTTAGAAGTGACTTTTGACTGTGAATTCGATGGCGTTGTGCTGCATGATGTTAAGGCGCTTCGGTGCCCAAGATGCGAAGAAGAAGTGTTTTCGCCAGAGCAGCAGGAAGAGATTAGGAAACGAATTATCGAATGAGGATGTAAACAAGGTTTAACCAGCAAAAAGTGCCATATTGTAATGGCGAGGTCTCTTCGAAAAAACAAAACCGCTTACCCTGTCGATTTCTCCATGCATTGCTTGAATACTTTATAGACGCTCTCAGCCCCAACAATTTCATCATCAGCCAAACGCCACTCCGATGGATACATAATGAATGGTTTAGACTGACCGCCTCCAAGCCCACCATGGCTACCTATGAGTTCCTCAAAAGCAGCAACCTCATCTTTTTCAGAGTCGTATAAGCTCATGACCAAAATATCAGGCAAAAACTTGAAGCTGTCGGTTCTTAAAAGATGCGAGGCAGCGTGTTCTCCAAATTTCTCCAAGGGATTTTCACCCTCAATCCTATTACTATTAAGGTAATACGTGCCTTTTCTCCCCAGCACTATTGGGCCATCTGCTTTTGATCTTAACATAATGAACCCTACCCCCTCATGGTTTTTTAGGCCATCAACCATTTCGGGGTAAACTGCATTTATTTCATCTAAAGTCATTCGCTGGGGCCATCGGGTGAAATAAATTAAACCAAGGTTGCCTGATGCTAAAACGATGGCTTGTGCACTTTTTTGTTTCTTCTCTTTAGAGTGCGGTTTTAGTTTACGGTTAACTGTATCGCTGGGAGCGGTTATCATTTGCGAAAAATGATCCTGGTTTGAATCTAGTTCCCTGATAGATTGTTTCTTTCTCAGGCAAGAGTCTCTTGACTAGTTCATCTAAGCTTAAGCCGAAACGTTGCTTGAAGGTAGCACCATTTGTTTGCCCATGATCCGAAAGAATACAGATGTTATAGGGTCTTTTACTGTATTTTTGTGCGGCGAAAATTCTGCTTATTCGGTGGTCAAGCTTTTGCAAAGCGTAAAAACTTTCAGCATCAGTTATTCCGCAGTGATGGGCGATTTCGTCATACCCAAAATAGGTTGAATAAACTACATCCTTGTCGCCGGCGATGATGTCGCCGACTAAGATGTAGGTGCTTATTTCTCTTAAAATCACATTTGCTCCCGCACGTCCAATAAAATACTTTAGTCCACGCCGATGAAGTCGAGGTTGAATATTTTGTCTCGATTGTCTGTAACGTGACCTGACCTCAAAAATCATGTCTAACAAAGCCAGAACGAAAACTCTTGCAAAATTGTAAGGTCTGAGTATAAAACGCGCTCCATGATTCACTGTATAATTGCTTGATATCTTTCACTACACTGTACACAAAGATATTATCCTTAGAATCACCCGTGAAGAGATTCGTAACCGCTCCCCCATTAACTGAGAGCAAACCATTACCGTTAGAAATCCGGGCTTGAATCATGGGTGCATCGCCAATACCGTTTGACGATACAATTTTGTTAGTGGATTTATCTACCCAGCGAAAAGCAGGAATATCCTTGTTACAACCGTGAAGTATGCCTGCTTGGCTTGCACCTGTTTGAGAGGAAAGATCAGTTTCCCACCCTCTAATCGTATGGCTACCTTTTTTGACCAAATCGGCGAGGAAGGGCATTTTTCCTTTATCTATTGCCAGCCTAAGAACCGCTTCGGATAAACCGTCAATTTCCAAGAAAACAAACCCTGGCTTCCCAGTTTTATCTTCGAGTTTACCCTTTTCTGTTCGACGTTTAAGATGAGAGTAGACTGAACGAGCATAAACGTCATCGTCGTCAATATTTAGAACCACAGTAACAATCGCACTAGCAACGGCGACGGTTATAGGGGCAAATATCCAACCCCAACCACTAATCGTTACACCCGGAATCAAAAGACTGCCCAACCATAAAATAAGCGTGCTCAATACAAAAGAGCCCAATCCAAAGGTCAAAACCAGAAAACGCTCTAGATACCTCAAAAGTAGAGGCCAAAGAAGAAAAATCAAGAACGCAGACAACATCGTAAAAAGCAATCCGGAGAAAAAGTTGCTAATATAGAGCCCCGGTGTAACAAACGATATCAAATAAATTGCAACCGCAAAAAGAAGAAATTGTGCAATTGTTCGCTTTACATGCTTAACCAAAAATATACCTCACAATAAACTAATTACCGTTATTTCGGGGGGACAATTTATGCGCAGCCAATAGCTGTTTGTTCCTAAACCGCGGTTAGTATAGAGTGTCATTCCTTCAACCTTGTACATGCCTAGTGGGTATTTCATGAATTGATTTCCTCTGATGGGTGTTCCTAATTTCGGTATGATAAACTGACCGCCATGAGAATGACCTGACAACTGTAGACTGAACCGTTGGGTAGCTGCACTCTCGGTGGCAAAATCTGGCTCATGCGCCAACAATATTGCAGGAACATTGGAAGGGATTTTTTCCAAAACAAGATCCAACCGATCTTTCTTGAGCATTACGCTGTCAACTCCAGCAATAATTAATTTGGAGTTTGACTTCGATGCCTCAAATACACTATTGCTAATGTCCAAGATATTGCTCTTTCTCAAAATATCGCGAACCCTTTCAGCACCTGCCCAATGATCATGGTTGCCTAAAACTGCAACGGTGGCGTCTTTTGGATTTAATTTGCTAAGCTGCTCTGCCATTTCTTCCTCCATTTTATCATTCAGCAAGTATGAAACAAAATCGCCGGTTACTGCAACAATGTCAGGGTCAATTTGGTTGATGAGATCAACAACCCCTCTGAGCCGATCAACAGAAATCCATTGTCCATAATGGATATCGCTGATATGTACGATTTTGTAACCGTGAAATGCAGGGGATAAAGAAGGGATAACGATTTCTTGGTGTTCAATTTTGAAATCGTTTGGGTCAAACTTTCGCCAACCAAATTTTGACGATAACCTCGATACCCTACCTTGAAGTTTTCGCCGAATAACAAATGAGAAATCATTCCTAGTTAAGTCGGTAGATTGAGTCATTCTGCCTAAAACCAGTAAGTAAACAAAAGAATATTGGAAGTAATAAGCTTCAATGCAAATCGCTTTGGTATCTTTTCCCCTGTTTTGGTTGGAGTGGAATCAATAAAGGCAGTAACTTGAATGCCCTAAGTTACATGGCAACCGCATTAGAAAAAGAACAATTCCCTAAACCCACCAAATACAAAAAATGGATTAAACAAATGCACTCACACCAAAAGAGCATCCTTACACTTGTTGAGCTTGTAAATCAGTAGATTACAAGTTTGGATGTTTAGTTTTTCTATAGTTGTTGTTGCCAAAAACCGCCTATACACAACAACAACCAGCCTTTTTTCTATTAGACGATAATGGCAAGCTTCCCTTTACTCATCATCTTTCAGCGGGCATGCAGGAAGCTGCATTTCAATTTCTGTGTTTGCTGGCGGTTCAGGTTGGTTGTGCAATAAACCACAAGCAGAACAGGGCGGTTTTTTGATCTACTAAAATAAGGGATGGAGTAAAGAAAAATTGCAACTATGGTCTCTTTGTCAGCACAAAAGTCTCTTTATCATACATGTACTCGCCATAGCGTGTTGCATAGTATAGCCTTAAGTATTCAGCTGCAAATCGTGGCTGGAATGGCAAATCGGAGGGTAACAGTTTCTCTTTGGCTTTTAGTTGCTCGTTGATGGCTGCTTCCGCTAAGGGGTAATTGAGTAGGAATTCTTTGCGTTCAGCATAAAGCGCCAATGTCTGCACTGATTCATCTATGTAACCGAGGTATTTGGGTAGATTCGCCATGATTTCATTGATTTTGTATTGCGATGGGTTTGAGAGCATCTCTGTTGCTTGCTCTAGGCGTTCGCGTAGTGAACCGTTCTTTTCCCAGAGATAATCTTTTGTGGGTAGTAATCGGTCGATTGTTTCTTCGTCGCTGACCATTCCCTTGTAGAGCATTGAGAGGATATCGTTTGACATTGCTATGAAGCCTTCAACGTCTTCTTTCAAGGCGACGACGTCTTGGAGGTCAATTTTGTCTTCGTCTTTTTCTGCCCTCTTCTCAGCGATTAGGCGCATGCCCTCAGCATTCTTCGCATAACCAAGCACTTTAGAGGTGTTATCGCCAAAAACAGCGGGCAAAACCTCACTTTGGTTACTTAAGCGTGCAATGGGTTTGAGCGAATTCTGCAGGTATTTCATGGTTGCTTGTATGTCTAAGCCGTATTGGCGTTTCCAATTGTTTAGGGCATTGTAGAGTGCTTCAGCGGCGATCCATGGCGCTTCCTTCTTTGCGATTTTTTCTGCGGCAAACTCGACGGCGTAGCTCTTCTGCTGGCAGTGCTGGATCATACAGTGGCCTAATGATGCCATAGATTGGTTCAGCAATTGCGGAGACTTCTTTGACGAGTTCCCGTCCTGCAACGATGACTTGTTTGATGGCTTCGATGCGTTGTTCAAGCGGCATCTCTTTTTGGTACTCAACTTTCACTGTGGTTTTAACGTCTAAGCCTGCTGCTTTGAGTTTTCCAACCCAATTAGCGAATTCGCAGCTTGAGAAAATCTGGTATTCCGAGAGAATCGTGTTAAGTTCGGCTTCTAAGGCTTCGTTGTCTTTGCCAAGTTTGTCGAGTTCGTTGTATTTGTCATCTAATTCTTGCTGTTGAAACTCCTTTGAGGGAAGCTCTTTTTAGGATATCTTGGATGGAGTCTTTTAGAACAAGCGTTTTGCCTTCAGGCGAACTCACGATCACCGGAATGTTCGCTTTCACATTTTCCAGTTGATCTTCAAAGCCCAGTACTTTGTTTAGGAGTGATTGGGCTTTTTCGGTGATTTGCTGGTTTGTCGCACGGTTCTTGGGAGTGTAATCCATAAACATAACGGGCAACGTCAAAAGCGCTGTTCCCAAGATGCCCAGCACCATCGCTACTGGTCCCACTTCTGCAGTAAATGCCAATGGCGTCTGCAATGCATCAAGTAGTATGAAGAATAATGCTGCGGCAATGGTTGCTGTGAAGCAGGGGAATAATCTGTCGCCGTTACCAACCAGTCCTTCTTTGACCAGCATTCGCCCAAAGAAGATAAGTGCCAACGCAAGCCCAGCAACGATAACTACAAACATGAGGATACCAGGAATCGAGTCAACGTATTGGGTTAGGGCATCTTTGATTGTGCGTCCTGCCCAATCTGGAACCCAAGTGGTTTGACCAGCAATATCATAGATTACTTTAGAAGTGTCATAGAGCCGGAACTGGTTCATAGAAGAAGTTAAGTCGCCAGCAATGTTACTTAGCGACACAAACACTGGCGGAGCAGAACCAACTTCAACCCACCAATCAGAACGTTCAATCGCCATAACCGTGTACTGGTAATACTGCATAAGCTGAAGCGGCACTGAAAGCAGCACATAGTAAACGACGGTTAAGCCGACGTATTTTTTGAAGAAGACCGCTGAAGCCAAAATCAGCGGAATAGCCATGAAATAGGCTGGTGCAAAGAAGAGTATCACAAAAGCCAAAATACCAAAATCAACCGCGAGTGCGCTTTTGTAGCGGTTAAACATTAAGGGCATAACTACAAACAGCGTCATCCAAACAACGATGAATACCACACGCACTGGTGTGTCGCCGAGGAATGAAATGAAGTATAACTGAGCCAAATGGAACATTAAACCTAAACCGAGGATTGCTCCGCCCACAGGCATGCCGAATCGTGGCTTCTGATATGTGGCAAAAGCAACCAAAACAGCCAGTAGTATAGGCAGTGGTTGCGGGAAAAGCGGCAGATAAGACATACCTAACGCCATAGCGATAAGCGTAACAACGAAAGTGAACATTCGAAGCGTCTGTGTTTCGGTTTGGCGTTCCCGTTCTTCCTTCTCTTTGCTTTTCTGTTTTCTATTTTTATTCCAACTGCTTAATCCAGAAAGTTTCAAGGAGGGCTTCTTCAAGCAATCAACCTAAAACCTTATTTCATGTGAATGCCTCTTAAAGCTTATGTAGGTACCTCGGATGAAAGATAGCAAAAACGCTTTTAACATCCTAGTTAGCATCGAAAAACACATCGAAGAGCTAAAACCTCTGGTTCCTAAACAAGCTATCGTCTGTATTGGTGAATACCCAATTAAGGCGCTGCTAAGAGAACCAACCGTTAGTAGAGATGGTACGTTGCCGATTTTTATTGAAAAATCAAGCGATGACATCTACAAGTGGATACCCAAGGGTTATGACCCGCATTTGGTGTTGGGTTTTGAAGATGCAGACATCGATACTCACTTCTGGTACCAATGTACTCCCAACAATCATACGGGACAAATCGGTTATTGATAGTTTAAAGAAGCGCTCAGCAGAGAGACTTCGCGGAGCCATAGTTTTCGCTTCCGTCTGGGATGGAGTTGGCAGCGCCGCCCTACCAAGCCTAATAAGCAAATTTAATAGGCAAAGCATCGATTCACTCTCCATAGCAGTTTTGCCATCTAAAATTCAGCCAGCAGACGCCCACTTCAACGCCTATGCCACACTGCAAATGTGCATGGCAACAGAAGGCTCCACAGTTGTGCTTTTGGGTAGAGATCAACTTGAAACTTTTGAGGGCGTAGACAAGAGTGGCGTTCAAATCAAGGGCAACAGCGTAGTCAATTACATGCTTAACATGTTTTTGGCTAAGGAGTCGCTTGTGCAGGAAATCAGCGAGTTATCCCGCACCTTTAACGTTAAACTCTTCAGTGCCATTAGCAGTTACAGCAGCCAGTTACCGCGTGTATGGTTCAATAGAGAATATGCTCGACACTGCCCTGCTAAAACCACTTTCAACCTTTGACTTATCCAGCTCAACACTACTCTATGTACTCCTACGCATGCCAGCCAACCTGAAAGATAAGATTCCGAGGGCAAAAATTGAGTTATCAATAACAGATTGGTTTAAAGAAAAAACCAGCCCCCAATCCATCCACATATCCGAACCAATCTACACCGAAGACATGAGTGACCGCATCGACGCAGTGCTATTCATCGGCGGATTTGATACCTCCAAGATGTTTGAGGAGTTGGAGACGAAAGTTGCGTCGCTCAAACGTGCAGCGGTTGAGAGGGGTTTGATGACTGAGGATTGGCAGTTACCGTTTAAAGTTGAGGAAGAACCAGATGTTATCGAGGCACCAGCAACCCCGGAGCCGGCGAAACCAGAGGAGCTACTTGTTCCAGATCAGGCAAAACCCGAAGAACTGCCTATTCCAGAGCAACCACAGACACCAGAACCAGCTCAGCCCACCCCGACAGAACCCCCGCAAACGGTAACAGCGGAGATGCCACAGCCAGTCGAGGAAGCACCCACCCAGTGCCAGAACCAACACCAGTTATTGAAGCAGTAACGCCTAAACAAGAGAAGCCTGTCGAAATAACAAACGTAGAAGCGCAACCTGCAATCATTGAAGCCCAAAGTACCAGTCGAATCACCGAAACCTACAAAGCCAAAAAGAACTCCAAGAACTAAAAACGCAGAACCTAAACCAGAAGAAACCCAAGCAGCCCAAACCGAGAAACCAAAGCGGACACGCAAAACCAAAACTCAAAAGGTTGAATAAAACAAAAATTTTGGGGCAGAAGAAAAAGAAAGCTTCTGCTAACTAAGCTTGTTTCTTGTTGTTGCCGTTGCCGTTAGTGGCTGTTGGTGCGTAGCCATTTTCTTGGTTGACTTGTTTGATTATGTTTGTTGCGTGTACGCCATGTTCCAGTAGGAACGATCGTGAGAGGTAGCGTTCGAAGTCGTTGGATTTGCTATAGAGATTCTGCATTTCGTCGAAGGCTTCCATGTCTTCGGGTCTGCCACGTCCACCGACTACGAGTACACGGGTTGTCCATGCATCTCTTGATTCGACAACACGCACTGTGATGGTTCTGGAGACTTCGCTTGTAACGTAACCTGCGAGTGCAGTGTATACTTCCTGTGACATATCCTCAGTCCACATTTTTGGTGGTGTTGTGACGGTTACCCAGATGTAATCGGTTTTATACGTTGGCTTGTAACCCATGACGCTTGGGGTTTTGAAGCTGCGGACAACGCTTTTTATGTAGTCTTTGAAGTGGTCCATGTCGAAGACATCTTTGAAGATAACTTCGCGTGTTAGGGTGTCTTCTTGTTCGGTTAAGATTTTGAAGACGATTTTTAGCTGTTCCTTCTCAGTTAAGTCAGCGTTTCTCTCGAAGTAACGTTTAGGCGCAACTATCTCTGCGATTTTGGCGGTGTATTCGTGGTGGGCATCAACGATTTTGTTTAGGCGTTTGCGGTAATCAGATGTTAATTCGAAGCGTTTGGCAAGTTTCTCGTAGAGTTTGATTGTTGCATCGACTTTGTCGAGGTTCTCCATTGCGATGGCTTCTTCCTCAGCGATTCTTCGCAAGTCGCGGTCGAGGCCAAGGAGTTGTTCGCGTGCATAGCGTTTGGAGCTTAAGAATTTGCGTACTTGACGCTCCATCTTGGTTTTGTCGAATTCTTTACGTTTCTTGACTTCCATGACACGCATGACTTCGTTGTCGAAGTTGCCGCGTTTCTGCATTCGCTTAGCGAGGATTTCGCTGATGTATGTTAAGTGTTCATCGATCATTTTTGCTTCGTCTGGTGGTGTTCGGAGCATTAACTGGATTAAGAGGTAGACTGTGCCGAGTTCGTCTTGGATGTCATGTAATTCTTGGAGTTCAGCTTGGCATTCGGGGAGAACTTCGTAGTAGCGTACTAGGGCTTCTGTTATGTATCGTGTTTCATCGTAGAATTTGAGTAGTTTGAGGGTTTGTTCTGCTAGTTCGGAGATGTTTACCATGTCTTGGAGGATTTTCTTTTGGCGTAATGTGAAGATTTGTGAGCTTGGGATTAGTTGGTTGAGTCGTTCGAGGATGACTGCTTTGTTCTCATAGAATTCGAGGTGTGTTTTGGTGAGTGTGGTTAGTAGGGTTTCGAGGTTGTCTAGTTTTCGTGAGTCATCTTTTTTGAGGGTTAAGTTGATGATGGATTCTTCGATTGGCCCGATTTTGCCCATTAGTTTTATGGTTTGCAGGAACTTCATTATGTCGTCTAGCCAGTTTTTCACTTGGATTTCGACGCCTTTGACATGTAATTCGACGTCGTCTTCGAGGCGTGGGTTGCTGTTTATGATTGTTTTTAGTTTTTCGTCGAATTGGTCTTCGTTGTATGTTCCTGTTTTGATTAGGTAATTCTTGAATAATTCACGTGTGACGTCGCTGTCTACTTTGATGATGTTTTTGATTTCACCAAGGATGTTGAGTTTTTCTTTGCGTGATTCCTGGAGTAGCTGCATGCCCTCAAAGCTTAGCTTGTACGCTGCTAGGTAATCATCGACTGGATACATGACTTTAATCATGCCCAATGTATGCGCTGAATTGTTGGTTAAGCCAACTTCTGTGCCGATGCCGCCTAAGAGGTCTGCTAAGTCAAAATCCATCAAGGTATAAAGTAGGTCCACGACCATGTCATCCATTTCTTTTCTGGCAGACACGATGTTGCCTACTTTTGAGAATGCTGGAAGCAATGGCAAATAGACGAGTGCGTTTAGTGGGTTACGGTAGAGGTCGCCGTAGACTTTGCAGACATGCTCATTGTAATCCTTGTTGAGTAGCAGTGAGAGTTCGTTCATGGCTGTGAATGCTGAGCAGCCTTTCGCTGGAGGGTCATCTCCACCACATGGTGTGATAACAAACGCAATCATGGGTACTCCTGAACCAAGTACCTTTCGCATGTGACGGGCGAAATCAAAGAATATGCCGCTTCCAGTACCACCACCCATACCATAAACCAACACGACTGTTGGTGTAACGATAGATGATAGGGCTTGTTCTTTGAAGGAGTTAATGCAGTTTCTGATGATGCCGAGTTGGTAATAGTTTAGGGCGTAGATTGCTTTTGCGAGGGCTCGTCTGCGTCCTGCGCCGCCAGCCATTGGAGGAACCGCCATTGTGGATTGTAGCCATGGACTATAATTTTCAAGTTTTGAGCCTTCGCCGATTACGTATTCGCCGTATTTTTGGTTGATGAAATCAAACATGGCTTCGGCTGTTGGGAATTTTACGGATTCAGCGATTAATCGCCATCTTTCCCGCGGAATGCCGGCTTTAATGAGGGCTTTGGAGATTTGATCATGGGTTTCTTGTAGGCTGCGGATTTCGGGGTCAGCGATGTCGATGGCTAAAAGAGAAAGACGGGTTAGGTCGTTTTCGATGAGTTCCCTTGTTTTTTTGTTGACGAGGAAGGATTCAACGATGTTTGTACCCGCTGAACCTAGCCCAATCAGTTGTACACTGTTTTGGTATATTCTCGTAGGTTATCACATCCCAACTAAATGTTTTAGGCGGTCTTTTACTGAATCCAAGTTTGCTGACATTGCACGGTCGATTTTAGCTGCTCTCATTGTTAAGCCTTCTAAATCTTTGATTTGGTCTTCAACGACGAGTGTGAAGTAGCTGACTTTGCTGCGGCTTCTCATGAAGAGAACCACAAATAGTACGGCTATTGCAGCTGTAACTCCGACTATCGGGTAGAATATTATGGGCAATGTTGAACCTGGCGCGTTGGAGGCATCTAAACCGTTGAGTAGGGCGATTGCGCTGTCAACATCTCCGCCTTCAGCGACTGCTTTGGATACATTGAGAACGTTTGTGTAAACGTTGATAAATCCTTGATCTGTGCCGCTGGAAATAAGGCCATTTAGCTGTTCATTCTTATCGGCGAAAAGGGTTAGGTAAGTATTCATTTTGGCGCTTGTTGAGGTAATTGTTATTCTATCAAGCGCAGTTCCTGATGGACCATATAGGCTAACTATGTTAATGGATTTTGTGGTACTTGCACTGGATGGAACCTTTCCGTAGAGAATCATTTCGAAGGTACCTTCGTTCCAGTTGAACTCTGTTGATTGCCTGGGCGGGGTTATAGTTGTCGCCCATGGGATAATCATCAGTTACAAGTGACCAGTACTGGCTTTGGCCTGAAGATTTTGCCAAGCCAGTTGTAAGTGTCAAGTCGCCTTCTCCTGCTACAACTTCAACCGTAAAGGTTACTTTAATGTCCGCTCCTGGAAGTAACCGGTGAAAATGTTGTAGTTGTGTTTGTGGAAGCATCATGCTCCACCAAGAAGCTCATTAGTACTTGCATCATTAATAGTATAATCTGTTATCCATTGACTGTCACTTGCTGCTTGAACAAACGAGATTGATGTTAAAGAGATAGTGGTTAATAATAAGATGATACTTAAGGCTAAAACCTTTTTTTGCATTTGAACCCTCCTGAATTCCGTTATTAAATGATACATATAACACTTGCGATATTTCGGGTGTATAGAGCTAGAAATAAGCTGATTGAACATTTCATAGCTTAATCGGCTGGTTATCTACCCTCTTTTCAACCCTTGTTAACTCGACTTCGCAAACCTAGCACTCGACTTGACAAGCTAGCGCATTGCAGTTTTCAAAAACCCATAAAATTGATCCTACCGATAAGGAAACTAAAATTCAGGAAGAGAGAAAAAACTTGAATACAAAATACTTCGGAAAAACTCTGCATTCAATACGCATAAAAAAATTCTCTAAACCCCTTGTAATATGCATAAGCGCACTGTTCATTATCAGCATGCTATCAGTGTTTGCAACGCCATCAGCAGAGGCAGCCACCACTTCTTCGCTGCACACCTCAGGATCCTATATTCTGGATGCAAACGGCAACACCGTTTACCTCCGTGGTATGGGAATCGCTGGGTTCGCTCCAGACTTACTGCTCTGGGGTCAAGGAAGCAGCGACAGTTGGGGTAACCAATGGAACTATAACCCCACAACAGTGATGGATCAAACCTTTGCTGCAATGCAGTCACAATGGCACGTTAACATGATCCGCGTCTTTGTCTACCCAAGCTGGTACTACCGAGACAACATCGTTCCAGCACAGGAAAGCTCAAGCTATTCAGGCTCAACAACCCCAATCAGCGTGAAAGGCTACTTGAAAACTCTATGCCAAGAAGCAGACAAATACGGAATCTACGTTGACATAGTACCATACATGCTAACACCATCCTCAAGCAGCTTTGACAAAGACCAATACGCAACCAGCAACTTCGGTTGGCAAGGAATGCCAATGAGCGGCTGGGATGACGCAGCAACAAGATTCCTAAGCGACGCAGGATACGGCAACAACGAGCAAGGCTTCTGGAGCTGGTTCTGGAGCGACATGGCAACCAACTTGAAGGATTGCCCAAACGCAATCTTTGAAGCATGGAACGAACCAAACGTTGGCAGCGACGTCGACGCAATCCCAGCAGGCTACATGACTTACCTAACAACCATGTACAATGCAATCCGTGAAACAGGCTCAAACAACCTCATCATGATGCAATGGCACATGGGCTGGTTCCCCAACGGCTATGGAAACAACTTGGCATTCGCAGGCCAAATCGACAAAGCAATCCACCCAACCAACCTAGTATACACTACACACTTCTACTACTATGCACCAAGCGACTTCAGCTCATACTGGGCAAAAGACTACGCAGGACTCAAAACTCAACTACAAACAGGCATTAACAGCATGGGCGTTACCGCTCCATTAGTGGTTAACGAAGAAGGCTCATGTCTAGCAAGCTCACCAAACAAACAAAACGACTACACATGGTGGAAGAACTTGGTAGTTGCCAACGTGATCTAAACATTGGCGCTGGACCATACTATTGGCTTAGCGACTCAGGTTTAGGCGGAGTCTACGTTGGAGAATCCATGCTTAGCAGCGGTTACTCACCAAACACTATGGGGCAATACTACATCGACGCCTACAAAGCAACAGCAGGCACTCCAGTAGTAACACCTACACCAACAGTAACACCTACACCTCACCACCGCAACACCCACACCAACCCCAACAGCCTACACCAACTCGTAACACCAACACCAACACCAACACAAACACCAACTCCAACCATAGCACCAACCCCAACACCCACCAAAACACCAACCCCCACAGCAACTCCAACCCCACCAACCCAACAACCCCACCCACACCAACCACAACACCCAAACCAACAACCAACCCAACACAAACACCAGCACCCACACAAACAACAACACCAACCCCAGCACCAACAACCACAATTCCAACCCTACCACCAACCCACAACTACCACTCCCACCACTGGTTCACATGGTTCAGTTGGGCACGCTTCAACGGAATATTTGCCCTCTTCCGTTAGAAGCAACCAAAACTTTTTCCCCTTTTTGTTATTTTAGCTCCTTCTTAGGCAGCCTCTAATTTTTGTGTCAGACTAGGCAAGACATAAAACCCTCAAGTAATACGATTGTAGTACAGTGAGCATCTTTGGATATCGTCAACCTACGTTTACCCGACAAAATCATCCAAGACGTAGATAAATTAGCCAAAAAACATGAACTCACCCGCTCAGAAGTCATGCGACAAGCCCTAACCATGTATCTCCACTTAACCGAAAACGTAGGCACAATGCTACGACCCATAGTTTTTCAAGTTAAACCAGCCCAAATCGCCTACACAAGAAGAGGCGACGTATCCATCCTAAAAATGCCCACTGGACACGCCATCGTAGCTGGATCAACCTCAAGCGGCGCGGTTGGACCCAAAGAGATGGATAAAGTCAAAGTTGAAGGCCGCATACTTGGAAAGTTTTTGGCGAGGGTAGCATTGATGGATGTTACCGCAACAGGCGCCTTTCCGCTGTTATTGTCTGTTACGTTGGGTGTAGAGAGTGAACCTACAGGAAACGAAATAATCGAGGGCATTAAACGGGAAGCCAGAAGCATAGGCTTAGACCCCAATCAAGTGGTTATGGAGAATACAGAGGAC
The DNA here is from genome assembly GCA_963782915.1 of uncultured archaeon. Lineage (GTDB taxonomy): Archaea > Thermoproteota > Bathyarchaeia > Bathyarchaeales > Bathycorpusculaceae > Bathycorpusculum. The sequence continues at coordinate 136,042 of CAWALK010000023.1, read as the reverse complement.
AACTTCCAAACTGTGCAAACAGGCGCAGGCTTAACCGTGATTGGCTTAGCAAACGAGGATGAACTGCGCATTGGCAAAACTATGCCTGGCGATTTAATAGTTGCGATTGGCAGACCTAAAGTGGGCGACGAAGTTATCCCAGCTGAAGCAAGAGGCGAAATCGCAGACTTAAAAAACGTGACTCAGCTTAATCAACGAAAATATGTCCATGACATCTCGGCGGTGGGAAGCTTTGGAATTGCCAGTGAAGCAAAAATGATGGCTTACGGAGTTGGTAGACAACTCAAACTACTCGATGTTGCTGGTTTGGATTTGAATAAGACTGCGGGACCAGCAACCGTGGTTTTAGCCACCATCGACCCTGAGCATCTTGAGGATTTATCGGCGCTTATTCCTAAACCGATTAACGTTGTAGGCGAAATTCTATAGGTTAACTGGTTTTTTGTAGCATGTGACCATTGCGGTCGATTTCTCCGCGGCGAATCCGAGTAGTCGAAATGGGCGTATCATTCTCCGCTTCAACCATGGCAACAACAACGATTTTTAGCGGCTTATGCCCCGAACTGAGTCGCTTCTGATTTATTGCTGTGCCGATTTTTTCGGTTTCTTCACTTACAACCAACGCTTCTAAGCCTTTGCCGGAAATCGTTAAGCCAATAGCATCATCAAGCGGCACAATTTCTGCACGCTCAGCTATACCCTGCTGGACCAAATAAGCTTCGAGTTCACGGCGACGATCTGCATAAGAAGCAGTTTTATGCGGTTTACCCATCTTTGCAACGAAAGCATCGGAAGTTAAACCGATAAGCACTTTATCTCCGACTTCAAAAGCCCGCCCTAACAAAGCCCTGTGGCCTCTATGGAGTTGGTCGAAGGTTCCGCCGACCGCAACTTTCTTGAACTCTTTCATTTTATCAGCCTAGCGCCCTGAAAATCTATTCTGCTTACCAGTACTTGTTGTTTGGGTAAAGTTTGCTTAAAAGCTTCTGCTACCGAGTTAGCGTTTTCCTCGTGGCAGACGGCGTGGACTGCTTCGCCAATCATGTTTTGAGCTGCCCCGACTGCGCCGGCGTCTTTTGCGGCTTTGACGAGTTGGCAAATGTTTTGGTTTGCGAAGCCCGCGTTTTGTGCGAAGTCCCAGCAGCTGTCTAAAAAGTTCTCTATACTGGGTTCGGCTAGTATGGCTTCGAGGGTTTTTTTGCCGTAACGGTTGATTTCCTGCTTTTTTTCTGTTGAGGAAAAGATTGATTTTTTGGGGATGTGAGTTGGATAGAAACCGACGACTATAACGTAGTCGGGTGTTATGGGGATGCGGTCGATTTTGCAGATGCCCGGTGCGCCTGGTTCTGTGACGAGGATGAGTCCGCCGCCGTAAGTGAGGGAGCTGACTGTGCCCAAGCCGGTTATGCATTGGATTTCGGAGGCGTGGGCGATTTGTCCGATTTCGTTGTAGGTTAAGGGTAATTCTATGGCTTGGCTGAGGGCTAAACCTGTGGTTAATGCGCCGCCTGCGCTTGTGCCAAATCCCATGCCGATGGGAACGTCAATGTTGTGTTCAATGCTGACTGCGTATTTTTTGGTTGTTTTGCTTAGGAGTGTTTCGACGACTTGTTTGGTGGTTTTTGCGTGGAGGGGTTGGTTGTTGATGGTTACGTCGATGCTGTTTTCTTTTGCTTCCTTAACTGTAACTTTTGTTTGAACACCTTTATCGAGTCCGAATCCTCCGCCTGTGGCGCCGAGTTTTATGAGGTCGGTGATTGGTTTGCCGTTTAGGGTGTCGTGGATTTCAAAGAAACTTGAGATGGCTCCTGGAGCGAATGCTTTAGCGGTTTTAGTCACTGTGGTTCACTTAGTTTGCCCTTTCGTCTTAGAGAGGGAAATGCTCGGTAGCACACTTTTATAATTGGTGGTCCAAGGAGCAGAACGAATGGTAGTTCTGTGGCAAATGTCCAAACGAAGATCGGAATAATTGCTGAGGCACCGTAAGCTGTTTGGAAGATTGAGAGAAACAGTGGACTGACAGCCACCACGGTAGCGGAAAGTAAGGCTGCGCCTATAGCTTGTCCAACTACTGCGCCTATGGCATAACTTCGCCATTCTTTCCAGCGGATAGCAACTACTGCGGTGATTCCAAGAGTCATGAGTACAGTTATTGAGAAAATTGTGACGATGAACTCTGCTGAGAGTCCCAATGTTGCTGAGAAGTCTGGGAGAAAAACAATTGTGGGAACTAGCAAGCCTATAGCGGCTATTGTTATGCCTGCAAGGGCTTGTTTTAAGCTAATGTTTCTAAGTGCGATGTAACCGATGAGGAAGAATACTATAAAGTTCGGAGGTACACCAGCGGCGAGGCTTAAAACGGGGTTTCCATGAACGAACATGTCTCGTATGAAAATACCGATTGCCGCACCTAATCCGCCCACCCATGGACCATAAAGTACTGCAAAAACCGCAGGTATTACAACTGCTGGCAAAAAGCCAACGCCGAGGAAACTGAAACCTGCCGTTGCGATTCCAAATACAGCATAAAGCGCTGCGCTGATACCGATAACTACGACATCTTGGGTTTTGAGGTGGGTGTTCAATTGTTATCCCTTTGAACTTTAGCTTAACTTTTGTGATAAGATAGTGTGTTTAAGTATTCCGTATATAACGTTTAAACAGGTTTAAACAAATAATATGCCTCTATAGAGCGCTTTAATGCGGTTTTGTCTGTCTTTTGGCTAGTTCATCGTGGTCTCGGCAGTATTCGTCTTCTGTGTAAATGTAGGGTTGGGTGCTGCTTGGCAGTGGGCGAGTGGTGGTTGTAGCCGCGTTTCTGCATCTCCGCTACTTGCTGGTCATGTCTGTAGTAGAGTTGTTCTATGCGGTCTTGGAAGCGCAGGGTTTCGGGGTGGTTGCGGTAAGCTTTGTATTTGCCTAATAATGCGCCGACTATGCAGTGGAGCTCTGCGTGTTCGCCGAGCAGGTGTTGGCGGTCGAGTTCGCTGACTGGAACAGCCCATATTCTAACCATAAAAGAAAAACCTGTTTAATCTAAAAATCGAACGAATTAAGAAAATAGAAAAGAAAAATTTAGTTAACTATTTTTTGTGCCGTTTAATGCGGTCTTGACGCTGTTCCTTTTTGCGCCAATCCTTCTTACGCTGAGTCTGCATGGAAAAGCGTTCTTGGCGAGGAACATCCAGCTTTCGGAAACGCGACACGTTACCGTAGAAGGTTTCATTGTCGATTTTGCCTTCGCTTAACTCTTGAAGGTTCTTGTTTAATTCAGTTTTAGCTTGGCTGTCACGTGCCTTGTCGAATGCTTCTTCATAGACAACGTATGCGGCATGAAACTGAAAATTCTCGGGGTTATCGATTAAAAGTTTTTGGATTTGGGATTGATTGTTCTCGTTTGGTTGTTCGGTCATGTTTAATCCGCTTTTGATGTAGTCAATGATTGTTTTTTCTTCCTATTATAGGTGTGCCTATTTGATGCTTTCGTTTATGTGTGGGGATGTGTTGTTTGGTGCTTTAGCGGTTGGTTTTAGCGGGTTTTGTCTATAGTTGTTGTTGCCGAAAAGCGCCTATACACAACAACAACCCGTAGGCTTTTTTTATTTAGTAGAAGATGGCAGGGACCCGCTATACCCTTCTTCTTCCAGAGGGCTTTGCTATTGTGTCTGTTTTGGGTTCTGCGTCTGTGTTGGGTTGCAGGCTGGTTGTGGAGACTTCCGCAAGCAGATACAAAAGCGATGTTGGCACCGCGTTTGTTGCTCTCAGGTGTCCCCCCTCCCCTTATATTAAGCAGCCCAAAGAACCCATATAGGCAATCACGTTTGCGTATTCGACTCCTGAGTACAGGTACCTGTACTATGTATGGGTAGGTATACTTACTCTGAAGACGAGATTAACCAAAGATTTTTTGGCTAAGATAAGAGGGTAGCCCTAGCAATTTTAAATAGGGCGGCACTTAACGATTTGTTGGAGATTAACTTTGCCAGAGAAAGTTCTAGTAACATCCGCATGGCCATACATCAACGTCACCCCACACTTGGGCAACCTCGTCGGGTCCGTCTTATCCGCCGACGTCACCGCACGGTATTACCGCTTAAAAGGCGCAGACACGTTGATGGTCAGCGGTTCAGATACACATGGCACACCCATCGAAGTAGAAGCCATCAAACAGGGCATAACACCTAAAGCCCTAACAGACCGCAACCACACCAAAGTCGCCGAACTCTTCCGCCGATGGGATGCGTCTTTTGACAATTACACCAGCACCGAGAGCCCAATCCACAAAGAATTCGTGCAAAAAACTTTGCTGGAAATCCAAAAAAACGGTTTCATCTTTGAGCAGGATACTCAGATGCTCTACTGCGAGCATGACCAACGCTTCCTACCCGACCGCTTTGTAGAAGGCAAATGCCCCTACTGCGGCTGCGAAAAAGCACGAGGCGACCAATGCGACATCTGCGGCAAACTCTTAGAACCCACCTTGCTTGTTGAGCCTTACTGTGTCATCTGCAAAAACAAGCCTATAGTAAAAACTACACGGCACTGGTACATTGACCTCTCCAAACTAGCCGATCCCCTAACAGAGTACCTTAAAAATAATCAGCAGTTACCATCGAACGTCAAAAACTTTAGCCTAAACTGGATAAAAGAAGGCTTAAAACCCCGTGCAGTCACCCGAGACATCGAATGGGGAATTCCAGCGCCGTTTGAAGGCGCGGAGGGCAAAACCATCTACGTTTGGGTTGACGCAGTTTTAGGCTATGTTTCTGCTACAATCGAGCAGTGCCAACGTTTGGGGCAACCTGAGAAGTGGCGTGAATTCTGGTTTGACAAAGACGCCAAAACACTCTACTTCGTGGGCAAAGACAACATCCCATTCCACACAATCATCCTACCAGCATTGCTGTTGGCTTCGGGGCAAGGCTATAACCTGCCATGGAATGTCTCCGCAACCGAATTCTTGCAGTTCCGTGGGCAAAAAGCCTCCAAGAGCCAACGCGTCGGCATCTGGATAGACGAAGCCCTCGAAATGTTCCCAGTTGATTACTGGCGCTTCTTCCTCATCGCCACCCGCCCAGAAAGCAAAGACACCAACTTCACATGGGATGCATTCAAAGAAAAAATCAACGCAGACCTAAACGACACCTTTGGCAACTTCATCCACCGCACACTCTCATTCATCAACAGCAAATTCGACGGAACAATTCCAGCGCCAACCAAACTTGACAAAGACGACGAAGCCGTCCTGCAGGCAGTTAAAGAGAAAGTTGCTCAGGCAGCCAAAGAAATCGAGGACGGATGGCTACAATCCGCAGCTAACACGCTAATCTCAATCAGCCGCATCGGTAACCAGTACCTAAACACGAAGGAACCATGGAACCTCATGAAGACCGACAAAGAAAAAGCAGGCACAATCTTCTACGTAGAAGCGCAGGTAGTGAAAGCGATAACAGTGGTTTCCGAACCCTTCATGCCACAAACCGCACAGCAACTATGGCAAACACTCAACCTCCAAGGAACCGTCCAAGAAAGCAAATGGAGCGACGCCATGGTACCAATTGAGGCGGGACACAAAATCAACAAGCCACAAGTGCTATTCCACAAAATCGACGCAGACGAAGCCAAACTCGAAGAGCAGCTAGCACAGGTACGAGCCAAACTAGGACCCAAATGAGGCGAGCTCATGCAAATCAGAGCCGACCTCCACGTCCACACCACCTACTCCAATGACTCACTCATAACCCCCAAAGACCTCGTCTATTACGCCAAAAAACGGGGTCTAAACGCATGTGCAGTCACCGACCACAACTTTTCTGGAGGGCGCCTACAAAATTGCCAAAGAAACCGATTTTTTGATTATCCCAGGCATGGAAGTTTCAAGCGCAGATGGGCACATAGTAGCCTTAAACGTCCATGAACTTATTCCGACGGGGTTTTAGCGCAGTTGAAACAGTCGAGCGCATCCATAAGGCAGGCGGAGTCGCCATTGCATGCCACCCATACGTATACTTCAAAGGATGCCTCAGAGAGCATGTTTGCGGATCGTTTGATGCCATCGAAGTGATTAATGCCCGAGCAGTCCCCTTCAAAAACAGCGTCAAGAAAGCTGAAGAAGCAGCAGAACGCCTAAAACTTTCACGTGTGGCTGGGACAGATGCTCATTATGGTCCCCAGATTGGTTATGGCTACACTGAGATTGAGGTTGAGGAGCCAACTGTTGAAGCCATCGCCCGAGCCATCGTGGATGGGCACTGTACGCCTCATGGGCAACCTGTGCCTGCGGTTTTAAATGCCAAGTTGACGGTGGCGAGGCTAAAGCGGCTGGTTATGAAATTCAGCCAAAGAAGCCGCCAATAAGCGGATAGTCACAAGTTGAACAACCAGTTTTCCGATAGGTGTACACAATTAATATATTATCCATAACTCGATTTTGGCACTAAAGTGCATTAACATGAACGCTAAAATCGTGATAGCAGCCGTCGGAATAATCGCCGTTATTATTGTTGCCGCATTTGCAGGTCTATACATCGCCACCCAAAACAACATCGTCACCCTCAACGAGAAAGTCGATGAGACACATGGGCACAGGTGCAGCAGGAGTTAGAGCGCAGATACGTCTTAATCCCCAACATAGTCACCGCAGCCAAAGCCTACATGACCTACGAAGGCTCCGTACTAGAAAACGTTACACGACTGCGAGGTCAATGGGATATAGCTGAACAGAGCGGCGATGCAGGCGCGCTCGATAATGCAACGGCACAATTGGAATCAGGCGTGTCAAGCATGATAGTTACATTTGAAGCCTATCCAAACCTACAATCATCGACTATTATCTTGTCTTTGATGAATGATTTAGAGGGCACAGAAAACCGCATCTCAACCGAACGCATGCGCTACAACGAAGCAGTAAGAGACTACAACACAGCCATAGCAGTGTTCCCAGCAAACCTATGGACAGCAGGCTGGGGCTATGAAACCAAAACCTACTTCCAAGCACAAATTACTGCAACTGAAGTGCCACAAGTTAACCTTTAGTTTGAGGTAGCAAAAGCAGTTGCAAGCTAAACGCGCCTCAATCATCATTTTTATTATCCTTTTACTGTCACCAACATTATTCGTCGGTTTCTGCAGAGCTGACATCGTTGATGCTGACTGGGCAGATAGCATTGATAGTTACTGCTACGAAGTTGACTCCAACACCACCGCCGAAATCGTAGTTTGCGTCTTCCCCTCACTCTATGGACACGGAATAACTGATAGTTCAGGCAACGAAATCCACGACATCGTCCAGTTGGGTGTGCATATTTTCAATGATGAGGAATTGGATGTTTTGGATGGTACTCAGACGGGGATTGGGAAAAGCGGCAAAGACAACGGCGTATTGCTTGTTGGTGGCGATTCAGGAGAGAGAGTACCGTTTTGAAGTCGGTTACGGCTTAGAAGGAGACATAACTGACATCGAAACGGGTTTGATTGCTCAGGCATATCTTGTTCCAGCATTCCAGAACGAGAACTATGGCGAGGGCTTATACGACACAGTTGTGGCGTTGGGTGAGCAAATCCCCGCCAGCACAGAAGCAGCGCCAGTCAGAGGATACTATTACTATGAAAGCGACGCCACACCAGCCCCAACACAGACTTCAATACCGTTTTGGGCTTATGACATCTATGGCATGCCCCTTTGGCTAATAATTGTGCTTGCAATCTTGGGTATAGCTGGCGCAGGTTTCGGAGGCGTAGCCCGCGGTGGACGCTCCGGCGGCGGAGGCTCAACCGGCAAATGGTAACGCTAAAGATTTAGCCTAAAAGAAAGCATATCTTTAAAGATTTTTTTGCTATCCCGAACGGGATTAACTTTTGAGCCACCCTTGTTCTTCTCCTGCCAATTCACAGGCACTTCGGTGACGGGGTAGCCGAGTTGTTTGCAGCGCACAATCATTTCTGTGTCAAAGAAGTAGCCGTCTGAGCGGGAACTGTTGAGGACTGCCGCTGCGACGTTGCGGGGCATGGTTTTGAAGCCGCATTGATGATCGCGAACGCCGTCGAAAAAGAGCATCCGAACGAGGGCATTGTATGTTAAGCTGAAAAGCGTCCTTTTTGCGTGACGTTGAACGTTTGAGCCTTCGATGTGTCTGGACCCAATAGCCATGCCGCCTTTCTGATGGACTACGTCTAGTAGTTTAGGTAAACATGCAAGGTCAGTTGCTAAATCCACATCCATGAAGGTGACGATTTTTCCTCTTGAAGAGTTAACCGCGTTTTTGATGGCTTTGCCCTTGCCTAATCGCGTGGTTGAGTGGAGTAGGACAATGTTTGGGTTAAACTTAGCCATCTTCGAAACGATGGTGTCTGTGCCGTCTGTGCTACCGTCTTCCGACACGATTATTTCATAAGATTTGCTCAGTGACCGCGCAGCGGCTTCGACTTCGAGTATGCACTGCTCAATCTGCGATGCCTCATTAAACGCGGGCAACAGAATCGAAATTTCCTTCACAGACTGATTTGTCACTAAGCGGTACCACCCCAATTTGGACTAAGATGGAATCAAATGTTTCTATGCATAAATCATTTCCGCATTTATACACGGAGACACGGTTTTCGGCGGATGATGTGCAAACTCTTTTTAGATGCAGACCACTAATCTTTGACCCGAAAGAGGGGTCGCTAAACATTACCCAAACAAGCAGCATCAGCCAGCAGCCTCAGCGAAGTTTTTTGATGAAATACAAGTACTACTTGGCGTTGCTTGCTTTTCTAGTAGTTTTCATCGTTGCTTCGACTTACAGTTTAGGTTACATGTCGGTGCAATGGGACGAGATGCCCCACTTATTCGGCGCCACATTGCTTAGCCGCGGCGATTCATGGGGCTACATGACCACCTACGCGTATTACCCGCCCATATTCGATGTTGTAACCACGGGTTTCTTCGCGGTTTTCGGCGTTAACGAAGTTGCGGGGCGACTGGTCGCAGTAACCTTTGCAGCGCTCTCCATTTGGTTGGTTTTTGAATTCGCCAAACGCACTTACGGCCCAAAAAACGCGCTTGTCGCAGCGGTTCTGTTGGGTACGATGCCGGGGTTCTTCTGGCTCAGCCGCGTAACCATGCTTGAAACGATGCTGATTTTCTTCTTTACACTGGTCATGTTTGCCTTCTACACATGGCTCAATAAGGACGGCAGCAACCGCGCGTTAGTCTTATGCGGGTTAGCGTTGGGCATCGGGGTGTTGGCGAAGTACCAGATCATCGTCGCCGCCCTGGCTATGCTGTTAAGCATACTGTTTTTGGCCCGAAAACGTTTGAAACTCAACTTAGCAAAATTCATAGTCATCATAGTCATCGTTGTTTTGGTTGTTGCCCCATGGTTCCTGTATGATTTACCACTATAACGGCATGACCAAATTCGAAACCATCCAATACGTCATGAGTGAAGGCGGACAAGACAGACCAGCGTATAGCAACCGCTTCCAACCCATCCCCGTCTACTACCTCGTCGAAATGACCTGGCCATTCAACGACATCCCCGTGCATCCGATATCATTGCCCATCTTCATTTTGGGTTTGGCCGGATTGGGGTTGTTTGCTTATCGCAGAAAAAAGCAGGACATCTTCTTTTTGACGTGGTTTGTGGTAGTTTATGGGTTTTTTACGTTGATTTCTAATCGGCAATGGCGCTATGTCACCCCACTGTTTCCTATTTTGGGGATTTCGGCGGCGTCTTTTGTGATGTTCCTCTATGGCAGACTGGAACGCTGGAAACCAAAACCAATACACCTAAACGCTGCCCAACTCAAGAAACTGGCATCCGTATCCTTCATCGCCATAATCGCTGTCGCAGTCGCTTACAGTGGCTACAACGCCTACGAAATGACCAGCCGCGACCAACTGCACCTCCCAATCAAAGAAGCAACCGCATACCTCGCAGGCAACCTCACCCGCAACCAATCCGCCGTATTAGTCTGCTCATACAATCTGCTAAGCCAAGACATGTTCCGCTTCTATCTACCGGCAAACATGACGGCTGACCAAATCTGGCAGTACCCCTCATTAGCCGTTGATGCCTTTACACCCAACTTCAACAAAACCGAATTCGTCCAGCTCTGCCAAGAACGCAACGTAAAATACATAATCCTCTACGACTACGGCATCCATCAAGAATTCTTCAATACAACACTCGACTATGTACAAGTCTTAACAACTGATCTACTCGACCGACCGCTTCGGAGACCCATTGGATCAACCCTTCTGGGGTGACTATAATGGGTGGATGGGGAACAGAATCTATCTGGTCCGCTTCTTAGGCTAACATTCGAGCATTTCAAAACCGGTTTCTTTATTCTTCACGCGCTTCGCCGAGCCACCGGATAATTCGAAGATGGCGATTTCGCCGATTTGCCAAACGCTAACTCCTACGCGCATGCAGCCGGTGACTGTGTTGGCGGCGAGGTCGTTTCTGCCGAAGCTTCCATGCATGTGCAGTTTGGGGTTGTCTGTTTCATCGGTGAATATTGTGCCTACTGCGAGGCCTTCATGTACGCCTTGGAGTATGGTGGTCATGACTTGGGGTGGCATGGCTTTGCCGTCTTTGGGTCCGACGACGAGTTTGCTTTTGTCGTCTGCGCCGCCCAGAAAGAAGCATAATGCGTTTTTGATTTGTTTTTCTTTGGCGAATTTTTCTACTGTTTCATGTATGACTTCGTTTTGGTGGAGTCTGAGGATATAGATTCGGTTGAGTGTGGCTTCTGTGTATTCCATGCTAATCGTCTCTGGGTTAGAACGGATGGTGGTCAACTATAAAAGATTAGAGTGTGGTTGGTTTCTGCGACGTTTTGGTTTGATTTGGTAAAATAGTCAATAGCAATCTATCCTCTATGGATTTTCTGCACACCTGACTGTTAGGAGCCAAAATATCGCTTAGATTCTTGTTATGTAGAGTACCTGTTTTGCTTCTTCTTTGCGTTTATTTGCAAGCGTATTTTCCGCTTCAAAGCCTTCTTGCGGGCTTATTTGGCTTTTTACGCTGTTTTTCTTGACCATATTCTTCAACCTCACGAGAGTCCAACAGAGTATCACAATAACCTAATAAACCTTATCTAGCTTCCAAAGCAATCCATTAATCAATCAAACCTTTGCAAACACACCAGTCAGCCACATCCCTGTGACTTAATCGAAACAACCCCTATTTAGCCCTATAGCGATCGTTCTTCCACACATCCGCGCTGTCACTGTACCCTCGGCGCTCCCAAAACCCAAGCTCCTTATTACGCGTAAACCGCACCCGCTCAACCCACAGGGGACTCTTGTACGCATACTTGCTGGGCACAATCAAGCGCACTGGAAACCCTAAACCCTCCTCCAACGGGGCATCATTCAATTTATGCACTAAAAGCACGTCGTCGCCAGCGAGTTCTTCACGGTACAGTGAGGTGGTGTAGTTGTCTGCGCATTCAAAAGTTACCGCACGCGCCACCGCTTTGGGCTTGACCAGTTTTTCTATGTCAGTGATTTTGACGCCTTCCCATTTGCAGTCCAAAACGCTCCAGCCCTCTACGCAGTGAAAATCGCTTACAGAAACGGTTTGGGGCAAGGCTAGGAAGTCTTTCCAGCCAAGTTTTACGGGGTTGTCTACTTCGCCTTCGATGGTTAGGGTGTAGGTTTCGAGGTTTATTTTGGGGTTTGTGCTGGTTATGCCTGGGTGTTCTGTGCCCCAATGTAAGATGTGGTCGGTGGCTTTTTGGTCTGGGGGCAATCGTTTCTTTTGATCGGAAAACACAGTTTGAACCTCAATGGTATTTTGTGAGTTGAGGTGATAAAGTTTGTCTTTTGATGGTTGGCATTGTATTCACTGCGTTTGAGGAAACATGCCTTGTTACGGGTTGTTTTCGATTGACATCGTTTGTTTGCAATAATATTTGGAGCTGAATAGTTGCATTATTTTGATATTTTTAATTCATATTTTGAAAATAGGTTAATCTTTCATAAGAGATATAGTTCTGATTACCCCGTTAATGAGACAATACAATCGGGGGAACACATACGTGAAAATTAAAAGTAAAATGCTAATATCCTACATGCTAATAGTCGCGCTCTTTATCGGCATAGGCGCCGCTATAACCGTAAACACCATGAAAATGAATGACATCCAAGCCAACGTAAACAAACAAGTAGAAATCGGCAACTACGCCACCGCTTACGAAAAAGGTTTCACCTTAAGAAGCCAAGGTGTTGGCGAACTTGCATCCGATCCTACAAGCGCAATAACAGACACACAAACAGGACAAACATTAACCGCCGCAACTTCAACTTATCTAGTCGATAACTTACCCGCAGGTTCAACACTATCCACTGTATTCAACACCTGCAATCAAATCGATTCAACCATAATTACACCAGCTGTCGAGAAATTAGTTGCTGCTTACAGTGCACAAAACGTAGCTGAAGTAGCAGCACAAACAAAAATCATCACTGACGCAGTCCGCGAAGTCACCGCAAACCTAGACAACTTCCAGCTCTTAATCGTTGAAAACATTCAAGCAGCAACCGCAGAAGCAGCAAGTTACGCAAGCTTTAGCGTTACACTCTCAGCAGTCGGAATCACAGTAATCGCTGGAGTATCAATCACCATGGCATTAGTAATGGGCAAACGCATGACTGATCCACTCAAGAAACTAACAGACATCGCAGGCAAAGTAAGCATGGGCGAACTAGACCACGAAATCAAAATCAACACAAAAGACGAAATCAGCGAACTAGGAGAAGCATTCCAACGCATGATCAACGCATTCAAAATGACAACAGCCATGAACCAAGAGGAGCAAGCCTAAAATGTCCACTCTTGAGCAACAATGCCTCTCAGTACTAACCAAACAGATGGGACCAGCCGCTAAAGGCTTCCTTGAACGCCAATGCAAATCTCACCTAAAAAAGGAACCAGCACAACTCCAAAAAAGCGATATGGATGAGCTTGCAAAATGGGCGCAGATTGGAACCCAACTTGTCTTGGGGCAAGTTGTGGGCGAAAAAGTTAAAGACGGCATATTAGCGCTCAAATAAACTAAACCCAAAATATTTTCCTTTTTCCATTTTATCCAAAGAAAAAGCTCAACTGCTTCTGTTTAGGCTCCTCTTTACTAAATCCAGATACTTTTACGCCGACTCTTCGGATTTCAAGGGGTGATTCTGCGAGGAACTTTTCAAACAAGGCTTGAACGTTGCGTTTGATGGTTTCTTTATCCTTAGCAGGTTGCTCAAGTGTTATGGAGCGGGTTTTGCTGCTTAAATCTACATTAACCACATAAATCGACACTGTCTTGAAACTGTAGCCCTTCTCAGAGACTTCTTTGTAGACAAACTCGGTTAATTCATCGGTTTTCTGCAGGATAAAGTCTAAATCGTGCGTATCTGCCTTGAGGGTGCCGATTTTGCTGATGGATTCTGCTTCGCCCTGCTCCACGACGGGTTCGTTATCGACTGCGTTGGCTGCGTTGTGGAAGTAGATGCCCATGACTTTGCCGAAGAGCAGCAGCTAAATCAGCTTTTTTTCTTATTTTTAGGAATTTTAAAAGTCATTAAGACTTCTGTCTTGTTTGGGCTCCTCTTAGTTAACGTTATAAGGATTCAATGTCTTAAACTCGAATATGCTATCAAAACGATGCCTAGTTGCAGCGTTGGCGCTTCTAGTTCTGTTATTTTCAGTGCCTGAGTTGAATTCTGCTCAAAGTAATAATCAGCATTCACTGCAGTGGGAGCAATACTACAATGAAGCGTATCAGGGAAACGAAATGAAAGCCCTAATTCAAACTATCGACGGTGGATACGCGTTTGTTGCTCCAAACGTTCCCTATGGCACGGGAGTTGCTCCAAGCGTTATTCTTTACAAAGTAAATAGTACAGGTAGTGTTGAGTGGCAAAAAGAATTTGACGGCTCAACTACAATTGCGGGTTTGGCTCAGACAAGCGATGGCAGCTACGTAACTGTAGTCAACGGTGATCTTGTCAAAGTGGATTCAAGCGGGAACATGCAGTGGAGGCGCTCTCTTTCCAAGAATGGCGAAATTGATTCGATTGTACAGATAGCAGACGGAGGCTTTGCATTATCGGAAACAATAACTAATTATGATGTTCTTTCCAAAAAAATCGGTTTCATTAAGACCGACTCAGAAGGCAAATCAATGTGGGAAACCACATACGATGAAGGAATAAGCGACGTTTCATCCCAGCTAATACAGACAACCGATGGTAACTATACAATAGTTGGCTACACAAATGCCGACAATACCTCACGGACCGACGTAAACTCTAAAGAGCTCTTACTGCTAAAAATAAATGCTGATGGCGGCTTCGTTTGGAGAAAAACCTACAACATAGGCCTATCTACATCAACCGACAAATCGATTGTTCAAACCAGCGATGGAGGATACGTTTTTACATATAACACAAGCCCTGTCTTGGTATCCTCTACACAATGGGTTTGGACACAGGGAGCGGCAACAGCAATTAAAACAGACTCTGAGGGTGCCATAGAATGGATTCAAACCTACAATAACGCAAGCTCACCCATTCTTCCAAACGGCGCTTCTCCTACCCTAAATTCTGTGATTCAAACCAGTGACGGCGGGTTAGCTTTTGCTGGAGTCTCAGATTATCGACAGATATGGATAGTTAAAACTGATTCATTCGGAAATTTGCAGTGGAACCAAACATATGGAGATCGTGGTCGCTACGGCTACTATGAGAATTGTTTCATTGAATCTGCCGATGGCAACTTTGTAGTTGGCGGCCAATGGCAGTTAAGGGCTTCAGGTTTACAGTTTTATTTAACTAAAATACAGGCGGACCTGCCTGCATCGACACCTTCACCTACATTAAAGCAGTCCCCTTCACTATCGTTGTTTTCTACACCATTAGAATACTTAACACTCGTAGTGGTATTGTTGATTCTTTCACTATCCATTGTTGGTGTTTTCATTTTTTTCAGGAAAAAGCGCTAAATTGCCCTATCTTGAGAAAAAGCTCAAACAGCTTTCTGCTTAGACTCCTCTTTGCTGAAACCCAGAAACTTTTACGCCGACCCTTCGGATTTCAAGGGGTGATTCTGCCAGGAACTTTTCAAACAAGGCTTGAACGTTGCGTTTGATGGTTTCTTTATCCTTAGCAGGTTGCTCAAGTGTTATGGAGCGGGTTTTGCTGCTTAAATCTACATTAACCACATAAATCGAGACTGTCTTGAAACTGTAGCCCTTCTCAGAGACTTCTTTGTAGACAAACTCGGTTAATTCATCGGTTTTCTGCAGAATAAACTCTAAATCATGCGTATCTGCCTTGAGTGTGCCGATTTTGCTGATGGATTCAGCTTCCCCTTGCTCCTGCACAGGTTCGTTATCGACTGCGTTGGCTGCGTTGTGGAAGTAGATGCCCATGACTTTGCCGAAGACTTCGATGAGCACTTGGCAATCGTATTTGGCGAGGTCCCCGATGGTTTTTATGCCCATCTGCTCCATGCGCACAGTCGTCTTCTTCCCCACACCCATCAGGCGGTCAACTGGGAGCGGCGCAAGGAAACTTTGGGCGTCTTCGGGTTTAACTATGGTTAAGCCGTCGGGTTTCTGGCTGTCGCAAGCGATTTTGGCGATAAGCTTGTTGGGTCCGACGCCGATGGTGAAGGATATTCCAACCTGCGCTTTCACGTCTGCCTTGATTTTTTGGGCGTAGTCGCGGGCTTTTTCGAAGCTGCCCTCAACTTGTGCTGTAACATCCAAGTAAGCCTCGTCCACGCTGACTTGTTCAAGGGCAGTCGCGTAAGTTCTGAAAATATCCATGATGCGGTTGCTGATTTGGTCGTAGTATTCATGGTCAACGTGGAAGAAGACTGGGTCTAAGCCCTCCAGTTTCTTTTTAGCCATAAACAGGGGCAGCCCCGATTTGACGCCATATTTGCGGGCGATGTAGTTGCTTGTTGATACGGCTCCGCTTTCTTCCGTTCGCCCCGAGTAGACGCCGACGACTATGGGTTTGTCTTTGATTGCGGGGTTTCGGAGTTCTTCGCATTGGGCAAAGAAATAATCGAAGTCCGCTAGCATTACTATGCGAGCTTGCATTGTTTATCCTCCTTATTGGGCAGCAGCCATGAACCGTCACACGCTGCCGTACTTAACCCATGCAGTCCTTCTCGGCAAACCCCAAACTGCATTCCGGACGCCAACACAGAATCGCGAACACCTTTGAGGAGCTTAAAGCGGTAATCAGCGGGTAGAAGTGCGCTGCCGCCGACTTTTTCGCCTTGCACAAAATACAGCGGTTTAAGTTGCTCCATCAGTTTGGGCATAGCCGTGTATAGTCGAGCCCAATTGTCAGGTTTAGCCTTATACGTTGAGCAGGTTATGTGTTTGACGCCTATGTCAGCGAGGGTTTTGATGAGTTTTTGCGGTTGATCGTTTATGTTTGGGATTATGGGGTCGATTCGTACTGAGACAGGTACGCCTGCTTTGATGAGGTCCTGTGCGGCTCTTATGCGCTGGGAGGGCGTTGGTGCGTGTGGTTCTATGATTTTGGCTAAAAACTCGTTATCGGTTGTTATCGTTAACGCAACCGTCGCAGGCACTTTGCAGAGTAGGTCGTCGTCTCGGGCGACGAGGTTGCTTTTGGTTATGATTTGGATTCTACAGTTACTCTCAGCTAAAACCTCAAGGCAGCGGCGTGTTTGGCACTCGGATGCTTCAGCGCGGGGGTAGGGGTCGGATGAGTTGGCGATGGATATGGTTTCGCCACTGAGTTTAGCCGCTTCCCGTTTCAGCGTGGCTATGAGGTCTTTTTTGGGGTGGCACTCTTTGTGGTTTGGGATGTAGCTGGTGGCGTAGCAGTAGAGGCAACCGTGGTCACACCCCGTATAGGGATTGAAGGTGAGTTTGGGTGGGCATGTGCAGAGGCCTGAACGCCATGGGTCAAAGCTGGAGATGAGCGGCACCGAACTTTCACTATCCCATAATATGAACGCTAAAGGGACTAAAACCATTCGCTTTACCATCAAAAAAAGTTAGTCCACAAACCAAAACGTTAGTCCAGAAACGTAAAAACTTAGTCAAGAAACCTTGACTAACCCTTAGTCCACAAACCTTGACAAAAACCCTCTTATTCGATTTCAAAGAAGCTGTTTTCAGTGAGTAACATGGCGACAAACCACTATATCATGAACCATAGACTCATATTGAGAACCCAAAAGAAAGGACGAAATTTCTGTTTAATCTGCCATCAACCCATCCTTGAAGGCCAGCGTGTAGCTACAAGGAAGAGTACGGCTGTACGGCATGAAGAATGCTACTTGAAGTCCTTCATGTAAGAAGGACATCATCAACCCTTTTTCAAAAATGCACTAATCTTCTGTAGCTGAACTTCACAATAGTTCACTTACATGTTTTGAGCTTTAAATAAGGGAGGGGGAGGTACCTCTGAGGTAGGTAGGTCTCCTCTTTTGTCCTTTTTATAGGGGATAGGGAGGTCTTGGCAAAGCAACAAATCCCGTGTTATAACCCAAAACCCCTATTCTCGGCACAACTGCCTAGAACCGCAGATGCCCCTTAGCAGTCGCATAGAAAAAGCCGTGCATAACCAACAAACGCCCACTCCCTCTCTTGTTTGTCTGCACACATTGAGCCTATAAATAAGGGGGATAGAGAAAAAATCGCAAACGACGCTCAGGCTTGTCTGCATAGTAAACATGTTAGCACATAGCATAAAAGAGGCAAACAATGCAATCAAAGGCAATTTTTGGTATACGCAAGTATGGTAAAATAATATATGCTGAATCGAAACTGTTTTAAACACAAACCAACATGGCTAGGTTGGAGAGAACTTTGGTGAGGAAAACTCCGCTCTTCGAGTTCGACGTACCAACTTATCGGAAACGCGCAGTCGGGCTCGCGGCAAACAATAAACAATCAAGATAAAGCTGCCTTGAGGCGAATCAAACCTAAGTGCTGCTTAAGTAGGGGTTTTCCTCGAAGAAAACGCTGAGAGTACTGTTTTTCGTTTTGCATAGAGCAGTATTGCTATTAGAATTATGTCTAACACTACTGGGATAACCCATGTTGGCTCCAATGCACCCTGCTGCTCATTTTGACTGCTGCTTGTTCCATCTGAAAAGACCACTGCTAAATCGCCAGGTAAATCCGCCCCAAACTGTGAATGCACCTCAAAAGTTAATCCTTCAGCGGTGAATGCGAAAGCTTTGGGTTGCCATTGGCTTGCCAAACTGTTTGGGGGTGCAGTGTAAACATGCACATCCGAAACATTGCCCTCAAAGCGCACTGTAAAGTAAGCCGTGGAATCTGGATTCTGCGCTGACAAATAATCGGCGATGTTGAGGTCATAGAGCAAAACATAGCTGCCATTCACCCGCTCCAACGGATGCTCATAATGGATTTGTAGCAAAAAAGAATCCGATAAATTCCCCAAAACACTCGAAACCATCCACCAATCCCCCAGCGCTGTTCTGTGCAGTGAATCTGGATACGTTTGGGTGTAGTTGCTCCATTCAAGCTCATGATCCCCCAAGTAGAGGTGGATGTTGGTGGAGTTTGGCGGCATAGGATAAAGCATCGGCAGAATATCGCTGGCTGAGTTTTGGATGCTTATTGGGTAGTACCCGTCGATTTTTGCCCATAATGACCCGTTGATGGTTGTTATTGTGTAGTTGATGTGTTCAATGGGCATTGAAAGCTGCAATGGTTCGCCACTGGGATTTGCAGATGCAAAAGAACATATGGACACAGCGCTGGCTGCCAATGCCACCAGAAGCGCCAGAACTAAAATTGCTGTATACGCTGTTGGCTTCATAGGTCAACAAGGTATGGGTTGTTTTGATAGCATTTAATCCTTTGCACATTTGGGGGCACTTGGCACTTAGAGCATCATGAACATGGATTTAACCTGCAAAATCCCATGCATCCCACGCAACCGATTAACCAAATTCAAAATTCTGCTGTTATTGCCTTGAGCAATGAAGATTTCCAAACAATACTTCTCACCGATATGCCGATGCACATTTTCGATGACTACATCGTCGAATTCGTGGCGCAACTCGGTCATCTTTAGGTCAACGTCTTTTCTTTCGTAATCGCAGGTTACCATAATCGTGGCGGCTACATTCTCTGAATTGAGCACTGCTAATTCGGATTCTGAGATTAAGCCTCGGACGGCGTCGCGGAAGGCTTCTGAGCGGCTGTAGTAACCTTTGGTTTGCATGAAATCTTCGAATTTCCGTAGCAGTTCGGGTGGTAGGGTTATGCTGATTACTGTCGTTTGGTTCACCATTAGGTTTTTATTAACATTTTAGTTTACTGTTAATAGTTAACTAATATTTTTGCATAGCGATTTAGCACTAACTTAATATCAAAAATGTGCCTTTGAAAGTTTGATTGTTATGGGAACCTGCGAAGAAAAACCAGAACCAAAACCGCAAACAACCGTAATCGGTGAAGAAGAAGAAAACAAAAAGGTACTCGTTGGCTTCGCCGTTTGGTTAGGCCTAACAATCCTAGTAGCAGGCATAATGGACATATTCTTCAAGGGCATCCCATTGGGCTTCACAATCCCAATCATCAACCTCCCAGCCACCGTATCCTTGATACTCTACTACGTTGCGGTGCTGACTGCAGCTATCTACATCGGCGTAGTGGGCTTAAAAGAACTCGTTGTCGAGCGCAGATTCAGCGTAGAATTCCTCATGGCAGTCGCAGGCTTAGGCGCCTTAGCACTGGATTACCGTTTTGAAGCCGCCACGGTACTGTTCCTCTACTGCATCGCAGAATACTTTGAAGGCTACATCCAAGAAAGAGCCAAACGCACCGTAGAGGCAATCTCCAAAGTTATCCCGGAGAAAGCACGCGTCTTAGCCGCTGGTAAAGAAGAAAGCATCAACGTAACCGAAGTGCAAACAGGCACAATCATCCTTGTTAAACCCGGCGAACGCATCCCACTTGGACGGCAATGTTACCGACGGTTTCTCGCATGTTGACCAAGCCTTGGTGACGGGTGAATCGGTGCCTGTACCCAAACGGGTCAACGACTGTGTCTTCGCCGGAACCCTAAACACCGGCGGCGTCCTAAAAATCGAGGTTACTAAGAAATCCACTGAAACCCTCGTATCCCGCATCGTGCAGCTTGTTATTGAATCACAGAAACGAAAAGCAGGCATTGAACGTTTGGTGGATAGGTTCGCAAAAATCTATGTGCCCATAGTCATCGTATTGGCGGTTTTCACTGCTCTTGCGATGCCCTACATCGCTGGCGGAGGATTTGAAACATGGTTCTACCGTTCACTGATGCTGCTGGTGGTGTCCTGTCCCAGCGCGTTCATCATTTCTGTTCCGGCAACGATTTTTGTAGCGATTACTGTGGCTGCTAAAAGAGGTGTAATCATCAAGGGCGGAGTATTCATAGAAAAACTTGCAAAAGTAAAAACCGTTGTTTTTGACAAAACCGGAACTCTAACTCTTGGGCGCCAAGCAGTACACGAAATTAGGCGACCGGATACAACTAAAGACGAAAATGAA
The DNA here is from genome assembly GCA_963782915.1 of uncultured archaeon. GTDB lineage: Archaea > Thermoproteota > Bathyarchaeia > Bathyarchaeales > Bathycorpusculaceae > Bathycorpusculum. The sequence continues at coordinate 115,495 of CAWALK010000023.1, read as the reverse complement.
GCCCTAACTTATGCTGCGGCTCTCGACCAGTTTTCTAACCATCCTATTGCACAAGCCATCGTGCGAAAAGCAATGGAGCGAGGCATTGATCTCAGCAAAGTAGAGGTGACGGGTGTTATTGAGGTTCCGGGCAAAGGCATAGTCGGCATGGTGAACGGTAAACATGTAGCTATTGGTAACGTGGAGTTGATGCGCGAATTTGGCTGCGACTGCACGGAGGCTTTTGAAATTGCGGCAGGTGACGCCCACACCGCTGTTTGTATTGCCGTTGGCAAGACGGGTTTGGCTGCAGTTTGCGTTGTTGATCAGGTTCGAGAAGATGCCCTACTGTCCATTCACGCGTTAAAGAAGCAGAATGTTAAAACTGCAATGTTAACGGGTGATAAGGCTGAGATTGCCAACGAAATCGCTTACACGTTGGGGATTGATGATGTGCACTCTGAGCTTTTCCCCGAAGACAAGTTAGCGTGCATCGAGGATATGAAGGGCAAAGACGGCTTAGTCGCAATGGTCGGCGACGGCGTGAATGATGCTCCGGCACTGGCAGCTTCAGATGTAGGCATCGCAATGGGTGCACGAGGCGTCGACGTCGCCTTGGAGTCGGCGGATGTAGTGTTGGTAAAAGATGAACTCGCACAAATCCCCTACCTAATCAAGCTGAGCCAAAAATCCATGGTAATCGCCAAACAAAACATCGCAGGCTCACTAATCATAAAATTCGTTTTAGGCACACTTGGCTTTTTGGGGTTGACGCCGCTGTGGTTTACGGTTGCGGCAGGCGACGACGGCTTAACCATGCTCCTACTGCTCAACACTCTGAGGTTAGAACGAATCAAGTAGAACTGATAGTTCAGTTTTTTGCGTGAACCCCTCACCCATAGGTAACAGGGTTTTTTTAATCGTTTTAACGACTAATCAAGAAATTTGTAGAAAAATTTTTTAGAGGCGTTGGCGTTGCCTTTTTTTGGTGTATAGCGACTTACCGATAATGTGGAAAGTTTTATATTTCCTTCGCGTCAAAAAGAGTCCATCAACTTTAGTTGTGAATACTATGAAAAAGAAACCACAAATTATAATGACAGTAGCGATAATTTTGACAATGACTTTTTCAATACTGGCAATTAACATACCCTCAACTGAAGCAGCAAACTATCCGACCTACCTGTTTCTGACAGCGCAGCCAGACCCAATAGGTGTCGGGCAATCGGCAAACGTTGTCTACTGGATGGACAAAGCACCCCCAACCGCCTCAGGACCACGAGGCGACCGATGGCAAAACTGGAAAATGACAATCACCGCACCAGACGGCAAAGTAGAAACCATAAACCTAGACCCATCCGACGCAGCCGGCTCAGGCATCATAAAATACACACCTACACAAACAGGCAACTACACCTTCAAAATCACTTTCCCGGGACAAAACATCACTCAAAGCGGCACAGTCAACTGGTACAAACCAAGCGAAAGCGCAACAGTCCAATTAAGCGTACAAGAAGAACAAGTCGAAGCATTACCATACAATCCGCTACCTGAAGGTTACTGGGAACGACCGATAAACGCTGCAAACCACGGCTGGAACGTACTGGCTGGCAACTGGTTAGCAGGCGGCTCAGCAGGACCACATGGACCACGATGCTACGACGTTAACGGCAACTTTAACCCATACGGCACAGCACCCAACTCTCCCCACGTTATGTGGACTAAAGAGATAGCGTTCGGAGGAATCGTTGGAGAAGCAACCGGAGACACCAACTACTTCCCAGGCGAAACCTACGACCGCAAATTCCAACCGCCAATCATAATGGACGGCAGACTTTACTATAACCAACGATCAGGCGTAGCTGGCTGGCAGGGACTCTACTGTGTAGATCTACAGACAGGTGAAGAAATCTGGTTCAAAAACGGCACCACAGTCACTTTTGGTCAACTACTTAACTGGCAAACACCCAACGTACACGGCATCATCCCGCATCTCTGGAGCGTTTCTGGAAGCACCTACAAAATGTATGACGCATTCACAGGCGACTGGTTACTCGACATAGCAAACGTTAGCTCAGGAACCATGGTATTTGGAGAAAACGGTGAAATCCTAATCTACAACCTCGCAGGAGCAACCAACAGATTAACACTATGGAACTCTTCCAAAGTTCTAGAGACCTCAATGACCGGTGACTGGTACTACAGACCCACAGGCCCCGTGATAGACGGCAATAAAGGCTACGAATGGAACGTAACAGTACCCGACATGGCAGGTACACAAAGCCTATTGAAAATCAAAGACGGCGTAATCTATGCAAGAGCAACATACACTGACGGCGCACCCGGAACAACAAAAGTAGGCGATGTAGCATACGATATCAGCACTGACACTATCAAGAAGGGCTCAGACGGAAAATACCCCACCGCACTAAACAACATGTGGTCACCAGTAAACCGCACATTCGAAGGCACAATACTCAACGGCTTCATAGACAGCAACATTCTGCCGATATTCGTCAAAGAAACTATGCAATGGTACGGCTTCAACGTCCGCACAGGCGCAGTCGCTTGGGGACCAACAGAACCATACGAGAACGCATGGGGTGTCTATCAACCATACGCTGATTGGCAATCTGCATACGGTATCCTATACGCAGCAGGCTACGACGGAATAGTACATGCCTACAACATAACCACAGGCCAAGAAATGTGGAAGTTCTCAACAGACAACAGTGGATTAGAAACAGTATATGGTCACTATGTATTCAAAGACAGCGCAATGTCGATTTGTGATGGCAAAATCTACGCAGTAACCAACGAACACTCACCCTCTACACCGCTATATCGAGGTTCAAAGATGTACTGTATTGACGCAGTTACCGGACAAGGCTTATGGAATGTATCCTTCTGGGGATTGTTCCCAGTAATCGCTGACGGATACGCAGTTTCGTTCAACTACTATGATGGATTGGTTTACTGCTTTGGCAAAGGCGAAAGCCAAAGCACCATAACTACAGCACCCAAAGTATCCACATTTGGCAGCAGTGTACTAATCGAAGGCAAAGTAATCGACAAAACTCCAAGCGCAAACGGTGCAGCAGCAGTATCTGACACAAGCATGACCAACTGGATGGAATACCTATACATGCAACAACCAATGCCAACTAATGCAACAGGCGTAAAAGTAACATTAGATGTTATCGACTCAAACGGCAATTACCGAAACATAGGCGAAACAACCACAGACTTAACAGGCGCATACAGCTTCACATGGCAACCCGATATCCCCGGAAAATACACCATACTCGCTTCCTACGCAGGCTCCGACTCATACGGTAGCTCATTTGCTGAAACAGCATTACAGGTCGATGAAGTACCACAAACCTCAGCCACACCTATAGCAGATACAGCGAAACCAATGACTGACACATACGTCTTAGCAGTAGGCGCAGCAATCATCGTTGCCATAGCAATCGTTGGTGCAGTCATCGTTACAATGCTTAGAAAACGGCCATAGAATAGAAGAAACTTCAATTTCTTCTCCCTTTTTTGTGTAATTTAGAGCTTTATTGTTTTGCTGTAAAATATACACACAGCAGACTTGATGGTTTGACATCTGCTTGGAATCTGCAAGTATTTTGTTTGGTGTTTGTTTTAGATTCTGGGTTGAGGTAGTATTGGTGAAATGTTAATAAGGGCTGGTTTTGCATGGTACAGTTCATGCCTAAGCCATACAAGACCAAGCAGAAGCAGAAAGTTAAGCTTAAGCGTAAAGAGCCTGAAGTTCCGGGCATAACAACTAGAAAATCCTACTGGATAGTGCTGACTGCCCTGTTGGCTGTTGTTTCGGCGGTTTTTGGTGTAGTAATGGGCATAGGGTTGCTTCAAACAGCGTTTCTGGCAGTTACAATCGCTGTAGTGATTGGCGCTGTTGGCTTTATTCGAGTTAGCCCATCCAATTTATCTTTGAGTAAGCGGGCGACCTTCCTCTTTGTAGGCATATCTGTAATCGGTTTTGGCATCTGGGCAGCACTCACCGTAAGTGGAGTCATGGCGCAGGCAGCAAATGGACTCGGAGAAGAATTCTTTGTCGTAACCAGCTTAGCACTCTGTTTAACCGCTGGCGCATTCGTCGGCGAAATCATAGGCAGAAACAAACGCGTGCAAGAACGTCTCTTCCCTCTAAACATGAATTAATGCGTCTTGCTGTATGCGGGTCTATTTAGCGCATAGACTCCATTTTGCCCAGAAGCTTTAAGAGCACAAACCCTACGCATGTTCTAAACAGCACCCAAGGACCGACCCACATGAAATTCGGCATCATGACACGCAACCCAGAAGCATGGAGCAGCTCTCAAGTTCGAGAAGCACTCACCAAACGAGGCATACCCTATGAATGCTTCACTTTTCCAAAACTAGTCGCCCGATTAGCTTACAGACCCTACTTCAAAGTTAACGGCATAAGCATCATGGACGATTTAGACGCACTCATCATCCGACCCATCGGCCGCGGATCACTCGAAGAGCTTGTTTTCCGCATGGACATGCTCTACAAGTTGGAGCGCAAAGGCTTCTACATGGTTAACCCGCCCACTGCGATTGAGCACTGCGTCGACAAATATGACATCCTCGCGTTACTCGAAGATGTGGGCGTTCCGGTTCCACGAACCTTAGCTACCGAGAGCGTTAACGAAGCCATAAAGGCGTTTGATGAACTCGGCGGCGACATAGTCGTCAAACCAATATTCGGATCACGCGGACAAGGCGCAACCCGCGTCAACGACGTAGACATAGCCGACACCATCTTCAAAGCCATCACATTCCACCACGGCGTCATCTACATGCAAGAATTCGTCGAACACGGTTTTAGCGACATACGCGCATTCGTCCTAGGCGACCAAGTCATCGCATCCATGCGCCGCGTTGCAACAGGATGGAAAACAAACTATAGCCAAGGAGCCAAACCCGCAGCAACAGAAATCAGCGACGAATTCAAAGACTTAGCCATAAAAGCAGCGAAAGCTGTAGGATGCAAAGTTGCCGGCGTAGACATTCTTGAAGGACCAGAGGGCCCACGCATTGTGGACGTTAATAGTCAACCCGGCTGGAAGGGATTGCAGCAAGTTGCGAAAGTTAGCATTGCTGACGAAATCGTACAGTTCGTATTAAAAGAGCTTAGGAAGTAAAAGCCATCATGGCTGTGTAGGGGTCATCAGCGACGGCGGGAAACGCTGTTTTGATGCCGCCCTTAACAAGTATTCTTTCTTTGTTTTCTGTGAATTCGCCGATAAAAGATGCGGTTAATCCAAGTTTTTGGAGGGCTGAAGCGATTTTGTCTTTTGATTCGGGTATAACGGCTCCTAAGATGGTGCCGGTGGAAGACATCGCCAGCACCTGAGGGTCGCTTAACCCAAAATGCCTCTGTAATACCTGACTTTCAGGCGGAATAGGAATTTTTTCCCAATTCACAGTTATGCCGACATTCGATGCACCAGCCAATTCATTTAGGGCTGATACGAAGCCGCCTTCTGTTGCATCATGCATCGCATGCACACCCTCAACCTCAGCCAATAAAAGCGCCTCTTTAACGCAACTTTGCAGCTTCACTTGGCCGGCAAACTCCCGCTGTTTTTCCATGCCAAAAAGCTTGCGCGCCACCGCAGGATGCGTTAATGAATAGTTGGTAATCGTTTCAGCGCCCAGGGGTTTTGTGCAGAAAATGTTGTCGCCGGGTTTTGCACCGCCGGAAGTAATCAGCTTTTCCGGCTTCACTGTTCCATATACTGTGCAGACGCCGAGTACCTCTTTTACGCTATCGTACATGCCGGTGTGTCCCCGGACTATGGCGATGCCTAATTCGTCGGCGGCCATGCAAGTTTGCTTCATTAACTTCTGAAAAACAGCAGACTCGGTTGGCCGTGGCCCAAGCAGCGTAACCGTGCAATATTGGGGTTTAGCGCCCGATAATGCCACGTCTGAGGCGGCATAGTTGATGAGTAACCAGCCGAACCATTCTTCGGGAACGCCTGTGCAGGGGTCAGCTGCCACCACCACGTATTGGTCGCCTAAGCGATGCACGCCGGCATCGTAGCCAATCATTGGCGGCACCACCACCCGCGGATCGGGCGGTATGCAGTTGAGCATTTCTTGGAGGTCTTTTGCGGCGAGTTTTCCCATTAGAGATATGCCTTCAAGGTTTTACTTGCCTGAAGCAGGAATATAACGAATACTGTTATGATGAGTTCAGGCAGCATATAACTTCCATTGTACACAGCTGAGTAGACGTAGGGGTCTAATCCTATAGCGTAGATTCCCGCCCAGATGAATGCGCCCGAAAGGAAGCTCATCACAAAACGCAGTGATACTCCGACTGCGGCTCCGACAACTGGGTATTTGGAAAAGTAGCCGGCTAACCCCAACACTCCAAACGCAATTGGGTAGTCGAGTAGCACTTGGATTAATGCTACTATTGGGTTTGTCACTGGTGCAATGTAGGGCATCATTAAAAATTGGATGAAGCCATAGAGTATTCCAGTGGCAATACCGACTTTTGGACCTCTTCTTAGCGCCAGCCAAATAATAGGCACCATTGAGGCAAGTGTGATTGAGCCGCCTTGTGGCATAATGTATATTATAATTGTGCTTAAGACAGTGGCTAAAGCGGTGAAGATGGCCATTTCAGCTAAAACTTTTGGGTTTCTAAAGGAATTTGGGTTTTTAAATTCACTATTCAGGGCATTCTCTTTTGTGGTATTCACTACTTGTTTTCCCTCCGCCAGTATTACCTGGTTCAGGTTCGCAGGGTCGATGCCACATAGGCATCCTCTCAGCCGGATCATTTTCCAGCTCCCCAAGAACTGAGTGGAATATGCTTTTTTGAGCAATATTAGTTTTGTGCCGCTGCTGATTGGTGTGTTGTTTGGTTACTGAATTTGGGGTTTTTTGGGTTGAATTTAAGTTATTGCTGTCGTGTTTTTTTCAGGTGCTATGTTGTTCAGGGCTTTTTTCAGGGTTTTTTCATACGTGTAACGTGTATCTTTAGTCTTACTACACAATAGTTATATACTTTTCCGCCCTAAAAAGGAAACAATAACAAGAAGTGAAACAAAATGATCTACAATCGCTACCGTAGATTAATGAAAAACAAGTATGCTCTAAGCACAGTCGTAACAACCCTCATCATACTGGTAATCTCAGTACTGTTGGCAAGCGTAGTAACTTACTTCGCCATCAACGTCGTAAGCACACGTGTCCAAGAAGAAAGCTTACACCTAACCAAGCAGCACCTCTGGCACAACGCAGCCGCGCAAGCAGGCGACGCAGACTATTCTATCGCTTCACTCATGGTCATTAACACTGGTGGTCGAGACATAGTCATCGACAAACTAGCTGTTCGAGGTCAAGAAAGCCCCTGGAATGACGCAGCAAACACCAAATTCGTCCTATACACCATTACCACTAACCCAATCGCCAACGATTTGCCCTTCCACTCAGGATTCACACGAGATGACAACAACCATATGACCTTCGGAACAACACAATACGACTTTAGCCTTGCAGTAAACGACCTCGTGTTGCCATCAGGATACACCATGGTACTCTACATCATCAACCCGGACTCAATCACCATCAACGACATCGGCCTAACAGTATCAATCACACTCTACACAGCACAAGCAATGTACTATCGTGAAGCAAACGTGCAAGCATACGTTCCAGCTCCAGCTTAAACCTGAAATAGGGTTGTTAGCCTACTCCGCTTTTTGGATATGGCTAACACAGATTTTTATGTTTTTTAAAATCCCGTCTTTATTTTATGTTATTTTCTTTTGGCAGCGGTTACTAAGATAAGGGTTATAACAGCAAGAACCCAATACTGTAGAAGGGAGCTAACCACATGGAGAAGAGTTACGACTGGTTCGTTCAGCGCCGCAAAACAAAAGGCTTAGATTTAGCGCATAGTGAAATAGCTAAAGCCTTTGACACGGTAACTTGGCTAAATAAAGCAACAAAAAGTTTCTCTGAAAAGAATTTTAAAGAAGCAAAAAAGTACATCGACAACCTCTATGAGACAGAAGCAGGGGTTGATAAGCTTCGCACAGAAGTCTTCATGGAGTTATCGACGGGAACCGCTTTGCTAGCGGATTACCGCGAAGACCTATTGCACCTAGTTAAGCGGGCAGATACCCTGGCAGATCATACCAAAGATGTGGCTAGATGCCTCGAGATGCTTTGGGAAGTAGAGATTCCAGTGGAATTGAGCGCTAAGGCTTTGTTGATGACTGGCAAATTGGTCGACATGGTTAATGTGCTGCGCAGTAGTGTAGAGAAGATTTCATCTAATCCAACTCAGGCCATTAATGAGGCTAAGAAGGTTGAAGAAATCGAGCACACCATAGATAACGAGTATTTGGCTACTAAGAAGTTGTTTGTCAAGTATGGTGCAATCATGAATAAGGGCGCGATTATAATTTTTGATGACCTAATCGAGTTCCTTGAAAACGCAGCGGACATGTGCGCAGATACCGCAGACTACATCTATGTACTCTCGAGCAGAGAGTAATTTCTTTTTTATTTCCCCGGCCTTACTCAGTTCTTTTTTTGATACGCCTGTTGTAGCTTAAGCGTTAAACACAACTTTTAAAGCGTAATCCGCTCAAATTTAAGGTGGACAACTTAGGTTTTTGGAAGGCTAAGATTTTTGAAAAAAACAATCCTTATTGTGGATGACGACCAATCCATACTCCGATCATTAAGCCGTGTCCTAGAAAAAAACGGGTACGCAACCGACACCGCAGAAACCGCTAAGGAAGCCCTTGATAAACTAAAGGGCAGCCACTATGACCTCGCCATAATCGATGTTATTCTCCCGGACATGAAAGGAACCGACCTGCTTTCTAAAGCTAAGAATGAATTGCAGCAGACAATCAAATTCATAATAACCGGTTACCCATCCGCGGAAGCCGGAGCTAAAGCACGCGATTACGGCGCAGAAGCTTTCATTTTGAAACCAGTTAAGATGGATGAATTGCTCGCTGTTATCCATACATTCCTTGGTGACATGGAAGAAGCTCCCTACACTGGTAGGGAAGAAGAAAAATATACGCTCTCAGAAGTAAAAAAAGACCTAACCCATTAGTCAGGGAACTACTTTGTCTATAGTAGTTGTTGGCAAGAACCCTCATATACACAACAACAACCAACAGATTTTGCTACCTAAAGGGGTGTTAAGGTTTTTGTGCTACAGCAAAGAGCAGACCCATATTCGCCGTAACCGATACATTGGTGAACCCCGCTTTCTCCAAAACAGCCCTTAACTCGTCAAGGGGTAATCCAGGTGGCTCTTTTAATCCAAAAACGTCTTCGAAGAGGATTTGGCTAAACATGTTATCTGTTTTCTGGGTTTCAATCGCCAACAAAACCCCGCCTCTCTTCAAGCTTAGGTAGAGCTGTTTTACATAGTTGGCGATGTCTGAGGTTTCGTTGCCGATTAAGCAGCCAACGCCCAAAAAGCTCAACGCCTTATCGAATGTTCCAGCCGGAACCTGCAGATCACTTGAATAGGTTACGTCCGCTGCTTTGAGGTAACGTTTCAACTCGTCATGGTCTAAGGTTGAGAGTACTTTTTCTTTGCGTTTGATCTCTATAAGTTCCTTCACAATACCGAGGATTCGGTTGATATGCTCGGAGGTGTCGCAGCAAAATTTCATTGAACTGGTCAGATGGTCTTGCATCTTTTGGGTGCCAGTCTCTGTCAGAGAATAGACTTTTTTACGGACTGCGCCTGAGGTTTCAATTTTGAAGTCGATTAAGCCTTTTGTTCTAAGTGCCTCGAGTACAGGGTAGATTGTGCCGGGGCTTTTGATTTTTAACCGCTTCATTAGGTCTACGCCGCAGAGTTGCTCTTCTCGCAGTAACATCATTATTTTGGCTTGCAGGTTGCCTGCGATTTCGGATGAGGGCGATTGCATGGTGTTGACCACTATCGGATACCGACACGAAATCTTATAAGCATATCGGTTTATCCGATATTGGTGTGACCGATATATGACACAAGAAATGAAAAAACTCATAGAAAACCGAAAATTTCTCTTCTTCGGCGGCAAAGGAGGCGTAGGAAAAACAACCATGGCAGCCTCAACAGCCGTCTGGCTAGCCGACCAAGGCTACGACACCCTAATCGTCGCAACCGACCCAACAGTGAGCCTCTCAGCAACCTATGAACAAAAAATAGGAGAAACCGAAATCACAAAAATAGACAAGATCCAAAACCTCTGCGGGTTAAACATCAACCCCAAAAAAGCAACAGGCATCTTCCAAACCCGACTCCAAGGCATGATGCAAAACTTTGACCAAATCCTTGGCAAAGACGCCATCAGCACCCCTTGCGCAGAAGAAATGGCGGCATTCGACCAATTCGTAACATATCTTGGCGACAAAAAATATGACCATGTAGTGTTCGATACAGCGCCCACAGGACATACTCTCAGGGAGCTGTCGATGCCGTTTGATTGGTCGGGATACATGACTAACCAAATCAAGAACAGAAAAGAGCTCGCCGAAGCATTAGGCGGCGTGGATGAAAGCACGCTGGAAGGGTTGAAGAAAGAAAAACAGCGATACGACCAAGCTGTGAAAAGCCTCTCGGACGAAACCATATCCGCCTTCAACCTCGTGCTTTTACCCGAGAAGTTGCCGATTGAGGAGACAGCACGAGCCATCGACGATCTATCCAAATTTGGCATAAACGTAGCGTCACTGGTTGTTAACGAGGTTATTCCGCCAGAGGTTCTCAAGGGCAACTGGTTTCTTGAACGACGAAGAGCAACACAAGAAAAGTACTTCAAAGAAATCGAAACCAGATTCAAAACTATCTTAAGAAAAGACGTACCGCTCTTTGACACCGATATCTATGGAATAGAAAGCCTCAGAAAGGTTGGGAAGCACCTCTATGACCAATAAAATGCAAATCTCAATCCTCACTTTCTCCTGCTGCAACCCAGCCCTTAAACCAATGGATGAACAGTACAAAGCAAAAGTGAAGGAAGTACTGGGCAAAAGTAACGTCGAAGCTTCAGTTGAAGTTGTGACTGCTACCGAGGTCCGTTACGGAAAAGAAATCGGCGACTTCAGCAAACTCAAACCCCTGTTTGACAAGTACGGCATGGATGCAATGCCAGCTCTATTCATCAACGGCGAATTGGTGCTCTATGGCGGTGTGCCCTCCTCTGAGAAGCTATCTGAAGTGATAGGCAAAGCTGCCTACCCCACCAAAAAGGTGTAGATAATTAAGCCAGGGGTAGACGCATGAGGATGGCGGTTTTGGGGCAAGCACTTTTGAACTCAACGGAGTCCACAATGCCGCCGACCACTTTTTCTCGGTTTTTCTTCTTTGAATCCCAATTTCTTGAAAAACTCAGGAGCTGTTGTTGTGAGCAAAAACAATTCTTGCACCCGACTCTTCCTTGCCTCACATATCACATAGTTAGCTAACGCTGCTCCATAGCCACGATTGTGCATGCTATCTGCGACTGCAACTGAACGCAGCAAACCCTGATTGCCATACAACTCCAAACCCGCAACCCCCACAACCTCTCCACCGCCCAACTCAAGAACCCACAACTTTGTCCCTTCGAGCCCATCCAACGGCAACTTGTACCCCAAAAGAAGGGAGCGAGATAGTTTTTAGGTCATCAAGCCCTAACTGGTCGAATCTTGAAAGCTGGCTCCGGCTTGTTCATGCTGTGTGTCCTCCTTATCCGCAACTGCAGTTGCCGCTATCAAGCTTTTCGCCCTTAAGTGCCGCCCGAATCATAGCGCCAGCACAGCCAACGCCGCTTTCCACGGTTATTGCGCCTGCTGGGCAGTTAAGTTGGCAAGCGCCACATTCCATACATGCTGACGGGTTTACGAGTTCTGCCTTGTTGCCATTTTGGCTAAAGACTCTGTGTGGGCACACGGTGCTGCATTTGCCGCAGCCGATGCATTTGTCTTTGTCAAATTGCAGGGTGGTTTCTTGGTAGGAGTTGAACATCTATATTGCACCTCCGAAGAAGTGCATTCCAATGACTATGCCTGCGAGAACTGTCCCGATTATCAGGGAGGCAGCCATGGCGGGGATGTAGCGGAAGATTTCTTTTTTAACACCAGTTCGACTCGTGTAGGTTGATGCGCCTGTGAAGTTTAGTGCAAGGTACGCTGTAACTGGTGCCATTAGCAAGACGTAAGCCAAACCCGCCGCGACCCGCAGCCACATTACCGAGGCTGGAGCACTCAAGAACGCCACTGCAGCCAAAGGCAACGACAGGACGCCACCGAGTATGAAACCTTTTGAGCTGAAATCTTTAGTTGGCAACCAAGGCAACGCTAAAGGAAACAGGGCAGTTCCCGCCAAGATTGCGGTGGCAGCTGCGATTGCAGGATAGGCGCCGCCTAGAATGTACAGTGCGATTACTGAGACAATGAGGGGAAGGATTGCCGAGTTGAGTTCTACGGGTATTAGCACGGCTCGGTCTTTTAGGGGGTATTTTACTTGCCGCATTTCTGCGGTGGCTTTTCCAGTTTTTAGGTACTCTGGAAGGTCATCTGCCCGTACGGGGCCAAATTCGACTTTGAAGCCGCTTTGCTTTTCAACTTCGAAGCTGTTGACTCCTGAGGCGCCGAGTTGGGGCAAAACTAGTTTTCGATGGGCGACTACATCGGCTAGATGGGTGGCTTCGATTTTGCTTAATAATTCGTCGGTGCCGAAGGTTCCTTTGCCTGCTGCACACCAAACGTTGACTCCCATGGTGTCCAGGACTAGGATGTAGGCGTCTTTGTTTTTTAGCGAGGAGCGCAGTGCGTCGAAGCTTAGGGTGTAGTTTGCGGTTACGAAGACGGGTGTGTTGGGGTTGGGGTTTCCCAGTGAGTATAATCCGGGGGTTACTGTGTGGTTTTGTCGGTTGATTCCTAAGCGGGCGAGGATGTGGTCTTTTAGTTCCACTTTGCCCGTGATGGAGGTTGTGGGCTGTATTTTTGTTGCTGTTTTTTGGGTTTGTGTGGTTGGTTTGGCGGTGCTGCATCCGCATGTTTGTTTACTCATTTTCTCATTCTCTACTACTTTTTGGTAGTAGAAAACTATTTAACGGTTTTCTCACACATACTCACCAGAAACCAGAAGAAGAAAACCCGCCATGGAAGACACCGCCCTAAACCAAATAATCTCCCAACTCAAAGAACTCAACCTCACAACCCACGAAGCCCTAACATACACCACACTCCTAACCCACCCCAACATAACAGCAAGCGCACTCTGCAACCAAACCAAAATCCCAGACTCAAAAATCTACTACGCACTCGACAGCCTATCCAAAAAAGGCATGATAAGCATACAGCAGAGCACCCCATCGATTTATCGCCCCATCGCACCAAACGAAGCAATCACAAACCTCAAACAGCAACTAAAAGACGAGTTAGATGGGAAGATGAAGCAGGCGGATGTCATCATAAGCAAATTGACGCCCATCTATGATAGTGCGGAGAAGCCTGAGGAACTCGAAATCGCATATATTCTGCGTGGGCAAAAAAGCATCGTTAACCGCCTCAAACTCCTGATTCAAGGGTCTAAGCGGGAAATTACAATGTTCATGACCTTGCCCGAGGTAGTTAAAGAAATCCATCCTGCCCTAAAAGAGGCCAAAGAAAAACACCGCGTAAAACTCAACATCGCAGTAACTCCTGAAATCGCAGATAGCCAAGACCTCAAAGACCTCGGAGAAGTTAGAGTTCTATACTGCAATTTGGCGATGTTCATATCGGACATGAAGAATCTTGTGACGCTTACTATTGGCCAAACGAGGTTGCGCTTTTGACTCAGGACCAGAGTATCATACGGGTTGGTCGTGACTATTTTGATAATCCAAGATGCTGTGGGAATACGGCTAAGCAGTCATGTGAGAAATGCTGATACTTTCTCTTTAGAAGAATGCGGTTTGTTTCATTGTTTTATCCTGAATAGTCACTTGATTAAAAATCGATATATTTTCTAAAAAGCTACTTTAAACGTTTTATGAGTATTCTTGTCTCATAGGAGGAAAAGTAAAAATTTATTTACTTGTAAGACTAACTGAGACATATGTCAGAGCAGATTGAGGACATAATCAAGGTTTCGGCTAAGGGCCAAGTGGTAATTCCCAGAGAAGTACGCAAAAAAATGGGAGTAAAAAGCGGCGAAAAACTATTGGTACTTACCCGCAATGGAGACATACTGCTGAGAAAAACAAAGGAAGGCTCCATCGAGGACATCGCCAACAAAGTTGAAAAAGCAACCAGCGAAGAATCTATTGATGTCGATACGATTGTGGCTGAGGCAGTCGAGTGGGCAAGAAAGTCAAAGTAGTCTTGGACACCAACGTTTGGGTTTCAATCTTTATGAAAAAGGTTCTAAGCGACGAGTTTTCCCAAGCAAAACAGGACCTAACAATTTACATTAGTCCTGACATCCTACTTGAAATCTCTAAAGTCCTCCTTTACCCAAAAATCGCCACCGTCCTACAAAAGGCGGATGTAAAACAAAAAGAAATCCTACGCGCCATCGAAGTCAACTCAACAATAGTCAAACCAAAGTTAAAGTTGCATATCATAGATGAAGATGCTGAAGACGATAAGATAATAGAATGCGCTGTAGCATCTGGAGCTGACTATATTATAACAGGAGATAACCATCTTCTTAAACTGGGCTGCTACAAAAAAACAAGCATACTGACTCCGAGAGAGTTTTTTTAGCAAAATCAATAGCCCAAGTGAATAAACGATTAAGTGCTTGGGATTAAACGGCAGGTTTCTATATTGGCGGCAATATTAGCCCTAAGGCACAAAATTACTTTTTTTAATTTAGGGTAATGTTTTTAGGGTTTAGCTTAGTCTTGCTGTAGTCAAACAGTAACATTAGGATTGATGTTCATGCAGCCTATGCCTAAAGATTACAATTTCACTGAAATCGAAGCTAAATGGCAAGCCAAATGGGAAGAAATGGCCCTATACCACTACGACTGGAACGACAAATCACGCGTCCCCTATAGCATCGATACGCCTCCGCCTTACCCTTCAGGCGAACTCCACATGGGCAACGTCCTAAACTGGACGTACTTCGACATGGTAGCCCGCTACAAACGCATGCAAGGCTACAACGTGCTCTTCCCGCAGGGCTGGGACTGCCACGGCTTAGGCATAGAGATCCAAGTTGAAAAAGCCAAAAACATCCGCAAACGCGATGTTCCCCCAGACCAGTTCCGCGCCTGGTGCATCGAACTGGTCGAGAAATACATTGCCATGATGAAGGAAGGCATCCTCAAAATGGGCGCCTCCATCGATTGGACTACAGAGTACAAAACCATGGACCCCGACTATTGGCGTCGCACCCAACTCAGCTTCATCCAACTTTACCAGAAGGGCTTCATGTATCAGGGCACACATCCAGTTAATTGGTGTCCACGCGACGAAACAGCCATCGCCGACGCAGAAGTTGACCACGTCAAAAAAGAGGGCACGCTCCACTACATCAAATACCACCTCGCAGGCAGCAAGAGTACCTGCTGATTGCGACTTCCCGCCCCGAATTCATCCCCGCCTGCGTCGCCGTCGAAGTAAACCCCAAAGACGAACGCTACGCCAAATACATTGGCAGAAAAATCAATGTGCCACTCATGAACCGCGAAGTCACAATCATAACTGACGAAGCCGTCGACCCCAAATTCGGCACTGGCGCCATGCAAATCTGTACCTACGGCGACAAGGAAGACGTAAAAACGGTCATAAAACACAAACTCCCCGTCATCCGCCTCATAACCCAGACCGGCCAAATTAGCGAGGCAGGCTGCAAATACGCTGGCCTCTACATTAACCAAGCCCGAGCCGCCATAGTCAAAGACCTCACCGAAGCTGGGTTGCTTGAGAAGAGCGAAAAAATCCAGCAGGAAGTCGGCGTCTGCGACCGCTGCAAGACCGGCGTCGAAATTCTCGAAGTAAAACAGTGGTTCATGAAAAACATGGAGTTAACTGACAAAGTTGAGGAGAACGCTAAGGCAATACCTTGGTACCCAGATTACATGCGTAACCGCCTGATCGACTGGGCGCATTCGCTTGAATTGGGACTGGGTAATCAGCCGCCAACGCTTATTCGCCACTCCGATCCCGGTGTGGTTCTGTAAGGGTTGCGGCGAAATGATAATCGCGGAGGAAGGCTGGGTTCCGATTGACCCCAAGCTTGAGGGCCCACGAATCGAGAAGTGCCCCAAATGTGGCGGCATAGACTTCCGCGGCGAACAGGATGTTATGGATACTTGGATGGATAGCTCAATCACCTGCGCCGTCCACGCTGGCTGGCCAGACCGAGCGGACTGGAAGCGCCTGTATCCCGGCAAGCATACACCCATCCGGAACCGACATCATCCGCACATGGGCATACTACCTCATGGTACGCCACCTAGCACTCTTCGACGAGCGCCCCTTCAACAGCGTACTCATCAACGGCATGGTCTTAGGCGCCGATGGCAGAAAAATGAGCAAATCACTCAAAAACTATGCTGCCGCACCGGAAACACTCAACAAGTACGGAGCCGACGCAGTCCGCCAATGGGCAGCAGGCGGAGGAGCAACCGGTTCAGACATACCCTACCGCGCCCAAGACGTCGAATACGGCAGACGCTTCCTGGTTAAACTCTGGAATGCCTCCGGATTCGCAAGCAACTTGCTGGGCAACTATACGCCAAAAGCCAGCGACGAAATGGACCTCCAACTACTCGACAAATGGATCCTTAGCAAAACCGAGAACATCACCAAAAAAGTCACCGAAGCCTACGAAAAATGCCAATTCAACATCGCAGTAGAGGAAATCCGCAACTTCACCTGGCACGTCTTCTGCGACTTCTACGTCGAAGCCATCAAAGACAGATTATACCGCCCCGAAGTCTACGGCAAAGCAAACACCGCCGCAGCACAACACACCCTCTATGAGGTACTCTACCGCATGCTACAACTCCTCGCCCCAGTCACCCCACACATGGCAGAAGAAATCTATCAGTACATGTACATGGATGGCAAAGGCTACAAGAGCATACAGGTTTCGCAATGGCCAAAGTTCAACGCCTCACTGGTTGATGAGGCAGCTGAGAAAGACGGCGACTTAATCACCGCCATAATGAGCGAAATCCGCCGCGACAAAGCAGAAAAGAAACTCTCACTCAACGCACCCATCAAAAACTTAACCATCTACACCGCAGACGACGCCACCGCCGTCGCAATACGCCAAGCAACCATCGACATCGCAGCAACCCTAAAAATCGAAAACATAAAAGTAATAGCTGAAAAAGCTGAGGGCAGACAAGTCGCCCAAACTCAAGTATACATAAAACCAGAATACTAAAGTGAAAAATTATGGCAAAAAAAGTTGGTTTAATCGGATGCGGCGCAATCGGCACCGTCCTAGCAGAAGCAATTGACCGCAAAATAGTTGTCTGCGACGAACTCGTCGTCTTCGACACTGACGCCGCCAAAGCCCAGAAACTAAAGCATGACCTCCAGTTCCGAGTTAAAATCGCAAGCAGCGTTGACGAATTAATTGCCTCCAAACCCAAAGTCATAGTGGAGGCAGCGGGGCAGCAGGCAGTCCGCGACTACTACGAGAAACTGGTGGAGTCAAACACTGAAATAATCATAATGAGCACAGGCGCACTACTTAGCTTAAACGCGGATGAGCCCAAAGTGCATTTTCCAGCGGGCGCAATCGGAGGATTAGACGCCATCGCCGCAGCAGCCAACGCAGGCATCGACGAAGTAACGATAACGTCACGCAAAAACCCCAAAGCACTAAACAAAACAAACACCGAAGAAGCAATAATCTATGAAGGCACCGCGAAAGAGGCGGCACGGCAGTTCCCCCGGGAAATGAACGTTGCAGCCACTTTGGCGTTAACGGTTAAGCCGGTCCAAGTAAAAGTTAGAGTGATCAGCGACCCTAAAGTCACACGCAACACCCACGAAATCAACATCAAATGGCGATACGGCGAAATGGCCCTACGCTTCGCAAACGACCCACACCCAGACAATCCGCATACCAGCGCGTTGGCGGCATGGGCAGCAATCAAGCTACTACAAACGCTTCTCGAAAAATAGTTGCGCCAATCGGCTAGCGCTTATAGCCGTTTTCCTTTTTCCCAATAATAACTGAATAAGTCTTTAACCCAGCCCAAAAACACAGGGTCTTTCCCTGCGAAACCCATATAATCCGCTTTACCCCCGCGGTGAGCATCAATGATTATGATACCGTATTCATTGGCACAGGCATATACAAAGGGCAACCACACCAGGACCTTCTAGGCTACCTCCAAACAGTGCGTCTAAACGGTAAAAAGCAGTTTGCGTTATTCATGACTTGCTTTGGCTGGGGCAAAGGGATAGCTGACAAAAACGTCATCGACACATTAGGAGGTGCATTGGATGCTAAGGGTCAGCGAATGCTCAATAATCATTTTAGCTGTTTTGGCGGGGGCTTGGGGTTTGTTAAGCGGGGACACCCAGATGCAGAAGAGTTGGATGCAGCAAAGAAATGGGCTATAGGAACAGCCAAAATTAAAACGTCCACGTAAAAAGCCTTGGCTTTTTTTAACGGGGACTAATCTGAGAACAAAAGGTTCTTTTTATAGGGGATAGGGGGTCTTTGGCAAAGCAACAGGCGCTTTAGTGTTGTTATTGGCGTTGCCTTATGTTTTGGTTTTTGTGAATACGGTGAAGCCGTTTTGGTTCATGCCCTCGGCAAATAGTTTCAGTCGTTGACTATGTAGATGGATGCTCACTGTTGTAGTCACAAAAACTTATTGGCTGCAAAATGTGCTTTGGTTTTGGTGCTTTTTATGTCAAAGAATATTCATAGTCGTCATGGAGAAAACATCCATAAAATGGAGCAAATTCCTGAAAAACCTGTCGCAAAGGGCCCTCTCCGGATTTGTTAATGCCGTCTAAGGGCAATATACCGCCTGCAGAAATGAAGCGCCTAACACACAAAACGGTGAAGCGGCAAGCAAAGGAACCCAAGAACCAGGCGGCACGGAAATAGTCCACTATCAACTGTAAAACAGTTCTGCTTTTACTATTTTTTTAATTGTGCTATTCGTTATGTGTTTTTTGTTTTTGGAGATTCCTTAAGGGCGCAAGCGGTTTGTTGCTGCCCGTCGGTTAAAGGATTGGATGGCTATGCTATTGCCCGATTTGCATTGCGCTGTTCATTGTTTGCAAAGTTATTCAGAAATTTAGTGTATATATAGGGGAGGGGGGTAGCTGGCAGAGCAACAAAGCCCCGCTTAAATCCCTAACCCGTTTAGCCCCTGGCACAGACGCATAGCAAACCTAAAAATCAACCTACAAACGCCTATACCCCAACGCCAAAAACCAACAAACGCTTGACAGGACTCCGTTTTCCTCTGCATTTGTTGTGCCTATAAATAGAGGGGGGGTAGGCTGGTGCGAGCACAAGACCTCAGTTAATGTTGAAATAAGAAGCGTAAACAGCAACAACAAATAAAAACGCAAAAAACCAAAATAACAAAAAAAATAAACAAAAAATTAAGAACAAAAAGAAAAGATAAGCTATTTTATAGCTTACTCAGTTGTGTCTTCTTCGTCTTCTTCTGCTTGGGGGGTTTGGTCGGTGGTTTGGTCGGCTGTTTCCGCTTCCACTTCTGAATGCGCCGCTGTGGGCGCTTCTGAAGGGTGGGCCGGAACGTGGGCCTCCTCCACGATGACTGGCTGAACGATTTGTTCTTCTATTGCTTGTTCCATGACTTTTTCGAGTGTGATTTCGGTTGCTGCATGCTCGGTTACTTCGAATGTTTGAAGTGGAGCTGCTTCAATAACTTGTTCTGGTTCTGCGGCTGCTTCGGTTGCTGCTTCTTCTGTTTGAGCTTCAACAACTGGAGCTTCAACGATTGCAGCTTCTTCGACGGTTGCGGTTTCAACGGGAGCTTCGAGTATTGGGGCTTCGAGGACTGCTGGGGCTTCTTCAACGGGAGCCTCAACTTGTGCCTCAATAGCTGGAACTTCAACGGTTGCTTCTTCAACTATTGACTGCTCGATTTGAGCGGCTTCTTCAATTACTGGAGCTGCAATTTCAACGACTGATTCTTCAATTACTGCTTCAGCTGCAACTGCTTCTTCAACGACTGCTTCGCTGACGATTTCAACCGGAGCCTCAGCAACTGCAACTTCCTCAACTGCAGCGGCTTCGATAACTGGAGTTTCTTCAACTGCTGCAATTTCAACTATAGATGCTTCAACTGCTGGAGCTTCAACGACTGCTTCAGCTACTACTTCCATTGGGGCTGCTTCAACTGGGGCTTCGATGATTGGAGCTTCAATGATTGCTGGAGCTTCTTCAACTGGAACCTCAACTGGGGCTGCCTCAACAACTGGAACTTCAACTGCTGCTTCTTCAATTACTGGTGCAGCTTCGACTGGAGCCTCAACGATTGGGGCTTCAACAACTGCTACTTCAACTGGCGCTGCTTCAACGACTGGTGTTTCTTCAATTGCAGCTGCTTCAACTGCTGGAACTGCTTGCTCAACTGCAGCAGCCTCAACAACTGGGGCTTCGACTGCAACTGTTTCTACTGGTGCAGCTTCAATTGCTACTTCGACGACTGGAGCTTCGATAACTTGCTCAACTACTGCTGCTTCTGCTACTGGAGCTTCAATAACTGCTACTTCTTCAACTGAAGCGGCTTCTACTACTGGAGCCTCAACGACTGCTTCTTCAACAACTGGTGCAACTTCGATTGGAGCTGCTTCAATTGGAGCAACTTCAACGGCTGCCTCAACTGCTGCTACCTCGACAACTGGAGTTTCAACTGCAACTGTTTCTACTGGTGCAGCTTCAACTGGAGCCTCAACGATGGGGGCTTCAACAACTGCAACTTCAACTGGTACAGCTTCAACGGGTGCTGCCTCAACAGGAGTCTCTACGGGAGCCTCAACAATGGGGGCTGCCTCGACTACTGGGGCGGCAATTTCCGCTGGCGCTGCTTCAGCTTGAACTATTTCGACTGGCGCTTCAATAACCGGAGCGGCTTCAATTGGCGCTGTTTCAACGGATGTAGTTTCTGCGGCTGTCACTGTTTCCACGATTGCGGGTTGGATTGTGGCAGTTTCAACCGGGACTTCTACAGGAGTTGAGATAATTGGCGCTTGTGCAACTGGAGCAACTGACTCAGCGATTACTGGAGCTTCGACTGCTTTTGGGGCAGGAAAAAGTTGGCTGGTCGCGTCCTTTATTGTGCCTAATTCATTTTTTGTGTTGTCGAGGATATTTGAGAGGAGACCTAGTTCTCTTCCGTAGATTTCATCGTCGATTTCGCCTACTACATGCTGGATTTCGTAGTTTGCGAGAAGCATTTCCAAGGTTTTTAGTTGTCCTTCTAGCTCGGTGGTTTTTACTTGCATTTTTTCTCCGAGGTCTTGGCGCTGCTTTTCAAGATCGGCAATAGCTGTTACTATATCAGTTGTGAATGAGTCGCGGGTTGCTTGCGAAATTTTGCCAGTGGCGCAGAGGTTATCTAACGCCTGCTTCTTTTTTGTGGCGATTTCGTATTCTTCATTTAATCGCTTAAACGTGTATTTCCATGAGATCAATTACTTAACACCGAAAGTTTGTATCGCAAAAACAGAGATAACGTTTGTTAACATGCACATATATCGGTGACTAATAAATTCGGTGTGTTGGGCTCTAAATCGGCGGTTTTATAGTAAAAACGGGTTATGCCTTTGGGGTTGTATATATATGAAATAGGTAATTTTTCTGCGGTTAGACCCCAATCGATTGATTGTTTCATGTAAATACAGGGTTGTTGAAGGCAACATTATTTCACTGTATATTACAATGGTTCAACAAGCGATGGATCAAAGTCCAGTCAAGAAAAAAGCTTACTGCATCTTAAGGATGACATCTGGCGACATATCATGTCCATACTTTTCATGACTTGTTATAATATTGCCAATTCTATGTCAATAACTTATTAATATTCTAAACAAGAATAAAGAATCAACGAGCGTGCAAAACATTGGTCGCATTAACAATATCAGTAAACGGCGAAAAATCAGAAGCCCGCATAATCAAAAAAATGCATGAACGAGTAATCAAAACCTTCCTAGACACCATAATAATGGCTGAACTCCAAAACGGTCCCATAAGCGGATACGACGTAATATCCTACATCCACAACAAATTCGGCTTCCTAGTCAGCTCCGGCACAGTCTATTCCCTACTCTACTCACTAGAACGCAATGGCTTAGTGGAAGGCATATGGGTAGAACGCAAAAGAGTCTACAAACTCACAGATAAAGGTGCAAAAACCATAGAAACCATCCTCAACTCACATGACAAGATCAAAAGCTTCATGTCAACGATCCTAAGAGCCTAAAACAACCCCCAACTATTACCTATTTACACTTTTAAAAACGAAACACTAAAAAACCCCCCCACATTTTCTATCAGCCGCAACGAATCAAGAGCGGGTCCGTAGCTCAGTCAGGCTAGAGCATCGGACTTTTAATCCGAGGGTCGCGGGTTCAACTCCCGTCGGACCCGCCTTTTTCGTTATTAGCTTTCGTGTTTTAAGCGTGTTAAGTGTTGTTTGTATCGATAATTTTGGGCTATCTTCTGGTTGGGAAGCAAAGGCAATAACGCTTGATGCTACAGAAACCCATTGCTCGAGAAAATAGAGGGCTTACTATTTGTTTATCTGTGGAAACAACCAAAAAACTTTGCTGGTGATTGCATTTTACCTTCAGCGTCCAAATCAGGTTGCAGGATGGGTGTGGAGCAAACCGCAAGCAGAACCGCACTTTCTGATCAATTAATACAAAAAGGGTAGTTAAGAGGAAAAGAAATTCCGCAATTCCTCAATCTTATGGATTTCAATCGCGTTGCTAGCATGCTTCATTATCGTGCGCTCACCTGCAGTGAAGAGCACCGTTTCTTTATCCTCAATTAAATGCATATCATAGAGTTGCTTAGCAACCGCAGAAATCGTATCCTTTTCGCCCAAGTAATCAATAAAAACGGGTTTTACACCAAACACTAACTCTAACTGTTTCTTCACTTTTATCTCAGGGGTAACAGCGATAATTGGCTGCGAAATCTTGAATCGCGCAATCATGCGGGCAGTGTAGCCAGTTTTAGTCAAAGTAATCACTTTACTAAGGGGCATGCTTAGGCAAATTTCCTGTATCGCTTTACTGACAGTGTCTGAAATATTGATGAAGTGGGTGCCTTCAACTTTACTTATGACTGCTGCCTCGGTTTCATGCGCAATGCGAGCCATCATATCAACGGCTTCTATTGGGTATTGCCCGATTGCTGTTTCGCCGGAAAGCATAATTGCATCTGAGCCATCGAGGATAGCGTTTGCTACGTCGCTGACTTCAGCTCGGGTTGGGCTAGGCTGGTGAATCATGGATTCGAGCATTTCAGTGGCGGTTATCACTAATTTGCCCCTTTGGTTACACTGTTTTATCAGCGATTTCTGTATGAGGGGTACCTTTTCGGGTTCAATTTCAACTCCCAAGTCGCCTCTTGCAACCATTATACCTGTGGCGGCTTCTAGGAATTTCTGCGGCGTTTTGTACGCCTTCGTTATTCTCGATTTTAGCGATTATGCCGCCTTCGAATTTGTGGGTTTTTGAGAGCGCTTCTATGTCTTTGGCATTTCTCGTAAAAGAAAGCGCAGCATATTCGACGTTGTGCTTCTTTGCAAACTGTACAACCTCTAAGTCCTTCTTAGACAGGGTTGAAAGGGAAAGGTGTTTATTTGGAATGTTAACGCCTTTGCCGTCTTCTATTTCTCCGGCAGTTAGGGCACGTAAGCATAGCTTGCGGTTGCCTTTTTGTACGATTTTTGTTTTGATCTTACCGTTATCGATGAGGATAACGTCGTCTATTGCTACTTTGTCGTAGAAGTCATGGTTGAAGCAGATTTCTTCTCCGTTGAAGCCTACTTCGAAAACGTCGTTAGTGTGAATAGTTTTGGACTCTGATGTTCTTAGTCTAACTTCGGGTCCTTTAAGGTCGATTATTATGGGGATCTCCGCTATTTCACGAACGGTCTCTATGGTTGACTGATACTGCGCTATGTTCCCATATGCAGTGTTAATTCTTACACCATTCATGCCTGATCGATACATTTTTGTGATTGTTTCTTTTGGGAAGCTTGCAGGTCCTACTGTGCAGACTATTTTTGTTTTCTTAAACAACATATCACCGGAGCGGTATGCTAGAAATGGTTTTGGAATTAAAGGGTGACGGTCCCATAGAACCAATCGCCTACTTACTATGTTACATCTAGAGGCCCAAATTATTAATGAACCGCATGGAGACAAACAAAACACGGGGTTCAAATGAAATATTTGGGGAAAAATACTGCCCATTGTATCTGGAATTGGCGCTGCTACTCTTGAAGAAGGCTACAGAACAATCGCCTGGATGCACTTCAGGTTTTTATATTTAGTCGGTTAGTAGATGGCGATACTCTTGCCTGAAAACCTCCAAGAGAACGGCGGCGAATACCAGAACCCATCAATCTCGACTGATAATGAGTTTGAAAACTGGGCGGTACAACAGCCAGAAACTAAATCAGCCACTGTGCAGGCACCTAAACCTAAGAAAACAAAAAAAGCTCAGGCTAAACCTGAAGAGAAAACCGTTTCCTGTGAATTCGAAGAGGAAAACACCTCAGGCGAGAAAACCAAGCATAGATACACCTGCACATTCTCTGATCCATATAACATTAAAGAGCAAATACAAAAAAACAGATTCCACACATTCCAAGCTTTCCAACTCAACTTAGAAGCCTTAAAGCTGAAACAGACAGCTAAAATCGATCGCTTAATCGCCATCGATGCAATCCGTACAAAATTGGTTCCCTACAATTTCCAGCTAAAAACAGCGTTGCAAGTCATAAATGAAATGAATGCAAACGCCATCCTCGCAGATGAGGTAGGTTTGGGCAAAACTATCGAGGCAGGTCTCATAATGAAGGAACTGCTACTGCGAGAGGAGATTAACTCCATCCTGATTATTGCGCCCAAAAGCTTGCTTTCACAATGGAAAAGCGAGATGAATGAAAAATTCGGCGAGACCTTTCTTATAGCTAACAAGCCGGGAGAACGGGCGAACTTTAAGACGGGCAACCGAATTTTGTGTTCACATACTCTTTTGCCCCGCAAGTTTGAAGAGATTTCTAAGCGGACATGGGATTTGGTGGTTGTGGATGAGGCGCATGCATTTAGGAATACGCATAGCAAAGGACGGAACAGCCTTTCAGAGTTAAGAAAAAACCATCTCTTGCTGCTAACTGCTACGCCACTTTGCAACAAGTTAACCGACTTATTCAGTATTGTTGATTTAATTCAGCCGGGGATGCTTGATAGCGAACGCGCATTCATATCCCGTTATGCCGAAGACGCCAGAAGCCGCGTTTTGAGAGAGGGCGAAGCGTATCTGCTACGGCAAAACCTCCAAGATGTAATGTGCCGGACCCGAAGAGAACAAACAGGCATTCCATTTACCAAACGTATTGTAGAATCCAGAACACTCGAACCCAATGAAGCTGAAAGGGAATTCATCGATACAGCAACCGAATACCTGCGTGAAATGAGCAAAAACAGTTTCCGAACAATAGAAGCTCTCATCGCTGAGAATCCTAACAGGACATTCAGTGAATCGCAGAGCAACGCAATCTTGGTTTTCCAAGCCATCACATTACAGCAGTCTTTTTCGAGTTCACCGGCAGCTTCAATTCAATCGCTCCTTAAAAGAGGGCAAAGGTTTCCCACAGAAGCGGCGGTTACAAGCAAACTCATTGAGATGGCGGGGAAAATTAAAAGTGCAAAAATGGAGCTCCTAAGCAATATCCTTAAGGAAACTCCAAAGGAACAGGCGCTGATTTTCTGTCTTCGAAAAATTACTGCACACAAAATAAAGGAAATGCTTGATGCCCAATTCGGTCCAGCAGCAGTATTCCTTGGCGATATGAACCAAATGGAACGGGATGCAGTTATTCAGAGCTTCAAGAATGGCGAAGTCAAATATCTCGTTGCCACCGATGCAGCCGCGGAAGGTCTCAACTTGCAGAATTGCTGCTTAATGTTCAATTATGATTTGCATTGGAACCCCATGAAGATTGAGCAGCGGATTGGCAGAATTCACCGATTTAAACAGGACCGCGATGTCACAGTATTCAACTTAGCGGTTAAAGACACCATAGACGACTATGTCCTGCACATACTCTACCAGAAAATCGACCTGTTTACCATGACTATTGGCAAAATGGAAACAGTTCTAGCCGAACTAAAAGAGGGCAATCAGGATATACAGAAGACCATTGCCGAAATCTTGCTCCGAAGCAATTCACGTATTGATTTAAAGAAGGAACTGGAGAAACTCGCAACCGACCTCACCGTGTCTAAACAGAACGAAGAGTTAGCTGAGCAGTTCACTCAGGGGGTCCTTGATTGAGCACAGAAGAAGTTGGTGCAGAAATTCGGCAATTCATCAAGGCATACGTAAAATCCAAGCAGGGAGAAATAGCTGGAGAAAACAGCGACGTCTTCACCGTAACCTATCCAAACGATGCCGATTCGCATGAGTATACTTATGAACCAGCGATAGCGCGTGAAACCAAAGCCCAACTAATAACGGCTGGGAGCCCAGCTTTTCAGCAGATACTAAAGGAATGCTTGGAGAATGGGGCACCCTGCCAAGTTCTAGTAAGACCTAAGGAAAGTTTTGAGGCGCTGGTGAAAAAGTATTGCAAAGATAGCGAGTTTGATTGCCAGAGCTGCCAACAACTCACAGCAGATGAAGAAACGATTCATTTATGCACAAAAACGCAGCCATGTTACCATCAGGTTAACAATGGAAAAATCTATTCGGTGGACGTGGGCAAAACCGAGCCTGTAAGGTATTTCCTGTTTTATTTCTTGGCAACCTTCCAAAATAAGCTCAGACCAAAAAGCGAAGAGAAAATCACGGTTTTAATTGATGAAAAAGGCAACCTTGCGCCAGCCGAGGACTTCAATGAAGATAGTTTACTGAAGAATGAGGCAATTGAGCTTCAGGATTATAAAACAAAACTAAAACCAGACATCCTGGACAAACTCAAAACGGTTGCAGACGAAAAACTCTCAGCCATACTCAAAGAAAAATTGGCGCTCTACGATTTACCTCTAAACAAAGAGAAAAAAGCAAAACTGCGAAGCTTCGAAAAACGGCTAAGAAGAGAACGCAAAGAACACGTTATCTCAAAAAAACATGACTTTGACTATGCAAAATGGCAATCAAACTATGAGGCGCTGTTTAGAAGAGAAGAAGAATCATACTTAACCAACATAGCCGTGAAATTCATCAATCTACTGGTCATTAACACAGCTAAGGCTAAATTCGAAATAAAACTCAACAACAAAGCCGCTATACCCGGATGCTTCATCTTAGGCGTCAACCACTCCATAGAAGTTAATTGCCCCGTTTGCCACAAAGCTTTCTCTGAAGGGTACGCAACCCAAGACGGACTCTACGTCTGCCCAGAATGCACCAGACAATCAATAGACACAGGAAAAATCTACAGCAAAAAAGCCCCATTAGTGCTAGATGAAAAATTAAACGAATACATTGAACGCGACAGCGGCTTCGTCTGCAGTGTCTGCGGCAAAAAACACAGCAAACTCCTCGAATTCAAATGCAGCCACGACAACTCTAGCGTATGCATCTACCACTATGGACTCTGCGACATATGCGGTAAAGTCTTCTCGAAACAAAACCTTACATACACCGATGAGTTCCAACGAAAACTGTGCCCTAAACATGCTAAATCGAAGGAGCCCTAAAAATGCAGCCAACCAACGCCAAGGGCATACTAAAAGAGATAAAAGAGCAGTACCCAAACATCGATTTGCCAGGGTATCTTGCGGATAATTTGCAGTTGCCAATGGATAAAGCTGAGGTGTTGGCTGCTCGAATCCAAAAACAAATCAGTGGGAAAGCCTCGGATAAGAAAGGGCAAAAGATTCTGCGGATGTTTGAGAAATCAGCGGAAACAGAACCACTGAATGC
Organism: uncultured archaeon; assembly: GCA_963782915.1. Classification (GTDB taxonomy): domain Archaea; phylum Thermoproteota; class Bathyarchaeia; order Bathyarchaeales; family Bathycorpusculaceae; genus Bathycorpusculum. Next base: position 87,384 of record CAWALK010000023.1, on the reverse strand, counting down.
AGGCTGTTACCAAGTTGATTGCCTCTCAGACAAAGAATTCGAGTACTTCACCCAGTGGCTCCTTAGCGAACTGGGATATGAAAGCCAGCCAGAAAAGTTTGCAGCTAACGAATTTGGATTTGACGGCGTAGTCGCTAAGGATGGCGAAAAAGTGGCAGTTCAAGCCATAAAATGCCCCAAAACCTACAAAGTCACGGAAGCAAGCGTTTTATTCGCAGAAGAGATGAAGGGTGAATGCCAAAAAACACTCCTGATAGCAACAGGGTATTTCACTGAACAAGCAAAGGCTGCTGCTGAGAGGTTAGGGTTTGAACTCTGGGACAAAGATACGATCGCCCAAAAAATAGTCGCTGTCAGAGAAAGGGTTGATTTGGAAGTGCAAGCCTGTTTCCCCAAGTATAAGGGTGCTTTGCTTGAGAGTCTTCTGGGGTTGGGGGAAACCAAGAATTTTCTTGTTGAAGCCAAAGCAGAAGGGAAATATGAGGTGCATTTGCCGGGGGTGAAGTATCCTTTGCTGACTTTCCAAACCCAAAATAGCGGGGTGTCTCGGTGTGTTTTTAGAATCAAATATAATGAGCCTGTGGGGGAAAACGATGGTGAAGCATTAATCAGCACCAACGACTCGCACCTCAGGGTTGGCCCCGATGATGAACAAGCCTACGATTTAATCATGCAGTACCTTGAACAGTTCCTAGAGTAAAAGAGCACTATTTTTCTTTGGCCGCCTGTTAGGAAGGCAGCCTAGAAGATACCGCGCCAATAATTAAGCGCTCTGAAAATCCTGATACAAACGCCATTGAAAATATCAGATAAGTGCTTACTTCAATATTGGCAACCTCAACAAAGCCTGCAATCAAAAAAATCGCGATTACGATTGCAGCTGCGAAGCCAATGATTGGTTTGGCAATAGTTATCCATTTGTTCAAAACCCGTTCAGGCATATCGCTGTCTAAAGCAAACGACTGTTTTAAACCGAACAAGCCGCTTATTGAGCCTCCAACGCCTCCAAATAAGCCGATTGTGATCCAGAACACCGAACTTGCCGGAGCGGATGTAATTGTGTTTGGTACCGAAGTAAGCGTAAACGCTATAATTAGACTCAAAATTGCAACGATAGTTGTTAGAATGGAGAGCATCTGCATGGCGACGTCCAAGTAGGTGTACTTTTTTATGTAGTAATCCTGAATGATTCGTCTAGCTTCGATTACATTTGATGGCGCAACATTTTTCTGTAATACCCAGCCACCGTTATCTGAGCCTTGGCCGATTAATCTGCGAATATTCTGTTTTGCCCCGTCATTGAGTAAAATGGCGCTTTCAAAAAGGATTTTGCCGGCGCGGGCATCAAGTTCTTCTTTGGTTTTTAATTCGTATTCTAATAATTCCGCTTGGTAGTATAGTGCCCAAGCATTCTGAACTTTACGTTGCTGCAAAGTGACTTTTGCTTCTTTTACGATTGCCAATGCATCCTTTGCTTTTTGGACTTTGTTGGGTCTACTGGATTGGCGATGTATCGATTTAGGAATGTCTCTAGTGGACCCAATTCGAGCTCTAACTGCTTATGTGAGGTTGATTTTAGCCAATTCCAATTCGGCAATTCCAAAGTAATCATCAGCACCTACAACGTAAGCGCTCCAAATCAAGTATCTATTGTAGGTGTATTTCAAACTTTTCTACCACCGACACGGCAGTTGTTTAGCTTCCGCAACACAAAAAAACATGTTTCCCCGATTAACCTTTATGGCAACTCCAAAAAAACCGCTGTGGTTTGATGAATTAAGCACAATAGAGGCAGCTCAAGCAGCCAAAGATGGCACAGTCATGATTTTTCCCATAGGAAGCGTCGAGGAGCATGGCGATCATTTGCCGCTTTGTACTGATAGCATTCAACCCGAATACATCGCCATGGAAGTAGCTAAAAAAACCGGTTGTTTGGTTGCGCCGCCATTCCGTTATGGCATCTGTAATGCAACCAGAAATTTTGCCGGCACATTAACCATCGGGTTTGATACGCTCTATAAGTTAGCGCATGATGTGTTGTCTGAATTGGTTCGAAGCGGGTTTTACCGGATTATTGTGATGAGCGGTCACGCTGGTAATTCGCATATGGTTGCTTTGCGGTTGGCGGCTCAGGATATTGTTGTTAAGAACGATGAGGTAATGCCAGGTCGGGTGAGGGTTATGGTTTTGTCGGATTTTGATTTCGCGGAGGAATTAGCTTCGGAATATGCTTCGCCGGGTGATGGGCATGCGGGTACTTTGGAGACTTCGCGGGTTATGGCGATTAAGCCCGAGTTAGTTAAAGGTGCGGGTAAAGCGGAGGTTTGGCATATGCCCCGTTTCGAAGTTATCGCACATCCGGAACTGGGTTTTCCGGGCGGAGTTAACGGTGACCCAACAGCGGCGTCGGCACAGAAGGGACAAAAAATCAATGACTACATCATTGAAAAGGTTGCTGAGTTAGTAAAAACACTAAAACAGTGATTAGGGCTTGGCGTTGTCGATGGCTTTCTTATACAATGCCTTATCGATTACTCTGACTTCCAGGTTGTGTTTGGCTGCGGTTTTACGGATGGCTTCTAAGAGTTTGATGTAGTTCTGCGGCGAATACAAGCCTGCGGAAGCGTTGCCCAGTAGGGGTTTCCAGACTTTGAGGTCAAAGATACAGTAACGTTTTGGGTCAAAGAACGTCAGTATGATGCTTGCTAATAGTGGGCTTATGCCTTCGAGTGTGGTTAAGCAGTTCATGCGGTACATGTCATCGCCTTGGGGTAAGCAGAGGACTTGGCTGGTGATTTTTTGAACTTTTTCAGGATCGTTTCGTGATACTAATTCTAAGCCGCGTTCCAATTTTTCCCCGTCATCTTTATATTTCCACTCGACGATGGAGCCTAAATCTGCAACTGTTAAGGCTTTGTTTTTGCGGAATTTCGCGCCGAGTTCTCGTTCGCGTTGTGCTTGTGCTCCGAAGGCTTTGTCGTATTTGCGGCACCACATTACGTAATCAGGCTTATCCAAAGGAATTCACGTTCTATGCAAAATAATTGCGGTCTTAGATTTCTGCTTTTGCGTTTGTTTTTTTCTTTGTTGTTGGTTGGACTGGGGGTTTTGTGGTTGGGTGGGTTTTGGGTTCGGTTGGTTTCGGCGGTTGCCACTTGGGTGTGAATTGTTTCGCAAATAAGTCAAGGGCAAAGTTGAGGTCTTTTGCTCTGTGGACCCTATCCCCTATAAAAAGCACAAAAAACTTAGACCTACCTACCTCAGAGCACCTACCCCCTCCCTTATCAGTAGATCAAAAGTTTTTATCGGAATAGCGCTGTAACCAGCTTTTGGGTATCAAGCATGACTAGCTACAGCGCCATCCCTAGACGAAGGGATAAGCTAAAGGCTTACTTATATTTTAAAGAAACAATCGGCAGCTTCCTTAATCTCAAACACGCCCGAAATAGCCAAGAAACCACCAAAACACTCATCCTAGCAGCAATAGACAACAGCTACATAGAAGGGTGCGCACAAAACCTCCAACTCTGCGGCCAAACAGTCAGAAACCACCTAAAACAACAAAACCCTCAACAAATACTCCAAATCAACCGGCAAACAATCCAGCAAATGAAACAAAAAGGCGCCCTAAACAAGCCACTGGTTGTAGCCATAGACTGGCATGATGAAATGTACTACGGTGACCCTAAAGCAAAAGGCGTAGTGGGAACCCAACACAAGAACGGCTCAAACCATGCCTACAGATATGCAACGATAAGTGTTCTCTACAACGGTCAGAGATTAACCTTAGCAGCAGCAACAATGATTCATAGAAGCAAGCTGTGGCATGTCAAGTATCTCCTAGACTGTGTCTCTGAGTTGGGCTTAACAGTTAAGCTGGTGCTGTTGGATCGAGGCTACTTCTCCACTCAAGTGATAAACTATCTAGATAACGCCAAAATCAAGTACATAATGCATATTCCTTGGCATAAGGAGCCCTTAAGAGCCGGATTGGATGTATTTTATACAACGACTACGCATAAGAAGTCGGTTTTGGATCAGGCGACTTTTAGGCTTGTAACTGTGCGTCAAAACAAGAAGCTGCTTATTTTTGCTACCAACACCATGTTTAAGCCCAAGGTGCTTAAGAAGACGTTTAGGCGGCGTTGGGGGATTGAGACTTCTTATCGTATGATTGGGTTGTTTTTGGCTAAGACTACCTCTAAGCTCTATAGGTTGAGGCAGCTGTATTTCTTTTTGGCGGTTGTACTCTATAATTTGTGGGTTTTGTGGAATTTCAGGCGTAGAAGGCGTGTTAGGACGTATGCTCTTAAGAATGCTGTTAGGTTGTGTTTAGTCTTGTCTTGGCTGCCTGATTTGGAGGCTTACGGTTGATTTTTAGAGGAGGTGAAACACGATTTTTTGATCTACTGTTATATAAAGGATAAAAAGGCAACTTCTGCTGCTCTGCCGAGGTACCCCCTCCCCTATATATACACTGAATTTGTGAATAACTTTGCAAACAATGACAGCGTAATGAGGTCGGGCACTGGCATGGCCCATTCGGTTGTATTACCGCCCACAGCACCCAACTCGCCCAGCGCCTATAAACAATTTCCGCAAACAAAAAACACAACAAAACAAGCACATTTCAAGCAAACAAACCCAACCCTTATAAGGCAAGCTTGCCAGTAACTGCAGGTTTGCCGGTCAAAGGGCACGGGTTCCACCTGATCCCATACCGAACTCAGAAGTTAAACCGTGTTCCGTTCCCAGCTGTAGTGTGGTCTTAGGCCACGTGAACCTGGGAAAGCTGGCAGCAACTTTTCATTTTACAATATTTTTAGCTATTGTTAGCTATATCGCACCTTTTTTTGAATTCATGGCTGTATCATACAACAGTCCTTAAGCATTTTTTGATTTAGAGAACAGCCTTTATCAAATGTTAATTGTTTGCTAAACCGTATATATTGTTAACATGAATCACGTTAACTATGCCCCAATATAGAGAACTTATTGCAGGGCAAATTGATTATTTGCCTATGTTTTTCGTTGGCGACTTATTGTTTGCTTGTTAATAGGTAGCCTTTGGGTGTTTTCCTTTATGGTTATTTTGTTTCCGAGTTCTTGGTGTACTTGTGGGGGCAGGAGTATTTTGCCTTCGGAAATCGGTTTTGACGGAGAGTTGTTACATTTTTTCCAAAGTCGGTGTATGATAAAAAGGTGCTTAAAAAGTTCCCCTGAAAAAGAGAACTGCTGTTGTCTGGAATGTTTACTACAATAAAGTGGGAAAGGGAGTTTTAGTTTTGGTCTACAAGATGCGCTGTGCCGTCTGGGCAGTAAACCTTCTCGTCTTTGCTGACGCGCCGGTACCGTTCACTGCACATGTGGAGCATTTCGCATCCGTCACAATCTCGACTGAGCATTTGTTTTGTCGCCTCCTGTTGGGACTTTGTGCATCGGCGATTTTGGCTTATAAGGCTATGTAATATGGGTGTATATCTCTACAACTACATACAACGCCTAATTTGTAAAAGCGCAAAAATTTTAGTCGTGCACGTTGTTATTTTTTCAAATGTTTTTTGGTGAAAAATTAAATATTAACCAAAAAATCCCTGATGTTGAAGGTTGATTAGGGGAAAAACACCACTCAATCCATGGTGTTGACGGCTAAAAAGGGAAAGGGGTGGGTTTTGCGGGTTATTGGGAGCAGGGAGAGGCTGTTTTAGACAGGCACCTACCGCTCTGCACCATTGTTGTACCTTGCCGTGTGCGTTTCCACGCGCCGAACCATGAATTTGACATACCCCATGAATATGATGGGCAAGGCACATACAACTGCTGCTGTTACGATTGTTACCAAATCCAACATGCCATTTTTCTCCGTGTATTTGTTTTGCTCTGAAAACATTGATGGGCTGGGCGGGATTTAAAGGGTGTTGAGAATTGTTCATAACAATTAAGAAAACCTCTGCAAACATCCACACCACGACCCAAACAAACGTCAAACGTACATTAGACATTCAAAATTCAAGACAAACAACGCAACCGACCCATACCCCGCTGCTACAAGCCGCAACCACACACCCTTAAAACCCAACAAAAACCCCACATAAACGAGGAACAATTATGCAAACACAAATAGCAAACGACCTATCAACCAACAAAAAAATAGCAAAAAACTGTTTAGACATGATATTCAACCAGAAAAAACCTGAACAAGCCGTAGCACAATACATCAGCCCCAACTATCGCCAACACAACCCCGAAGCCCCCGACGGACCAGACGGCGTAATCGCGTATGCATCAGGATACCTAAAAGCCAACCCCGACTTACGGTTGGATTTTAAACGCATCATCGCTGAAGGCGAATACGTGGTCGTGCATAGCCACCTTATCCCCAACCACTCCGACGTGGGCCGAGCAATCGTAGATATCTTCCGGGTGGAGGATGGCAAATTAGCCGAGCACTGGGACGTAATACAGCCAGTAGTACGGCAACCTAAGAACCACAACAGCATGTTTTAGGCAGGATTTTCCACGCGGACAATGGGTTTACCCATGATGTCTCGCATGGTATCGGCGACTGTGAAGGGCGAGCGCACAAGCCGCAGTTTTGTTTGGCGTTCACCCTGAGAGTTCACGGTTAAGTCGCCGTAGCCAAAGATTCTGCCGCCCAACGACTGGTAAACTAGCAAATCACCAAAACCCGACGGAGTCACCACAAAAGAATGCAGCCGAAAAATGCCACGACGAACCTCTAAGCCATCTTGCCGCAGTACATAACTGTTGGAAACCCAATAAATCAGCAAATCAAGCAAACTCAAAACCCAAACCAGAATAAACGCAAAAAGAGTCCACAAAAAAACAGGCAACCCCGCTATAAGGGTAAGAGCAACGCCAAAGGTCATTTCAATAAACAAGAAAAATATAGCAAAAACAACCACACCTACCGTACGAAAAATCGCTGCCGGAATCACCCAGGGTTTCCCAGCCCAAACAACCGCACCATGAGAAACATGCCTACTGCTAGAAGTCAAAAACAAAACACAACCTATAATAAAAAAGGGTAAATCGGTATTTAAGCATTCAAACAAAACGTTAAGCGGGCAGTTGTATCTCGAATTTTGTGCCTTGACCGATTATGCTCTCAAACGTTCGGACTAAATATCGCCGCCATTTATTTCGATAAAAGATTGCACTAATAACCAAAACTGAAGAAAAAGATTGATTAAAAAAATAAAAAAATTAATTTAGCGTTAACCTGTTAAAAAGGATTTACAGGTCGACGCAAAAGCACACGCTCGATAGACCTAAGCAGCTGATACCCGAACAGTATAGCCACAAAGTAGGTTGGCCACAAAATCACCGGCCAGTTGCCAGGCGTATAATTCCACAGTCCAGTTGAGACTGCAAAGAATTCCATCATAGCCATAGAAATCATGCCGCCGAAAGCCAAGAACGCTTGTTCTTTAATTTCGTGCATTGAATTGAATTTTTTGCGTGCAAAGATCAAGATTGCCCATGCGCCAAGAAAAGCGAATAGGAGTATATACCAGCTTGAGTTAAAGTCTAAGAATATATTCATTTTTTTATTATACCAACTTTAGTGTTTTATTGTTTTCCTGTTGTTTCGGGGTCGATTAGAGTGTGGACGTGCGGGTTTGTGGGTTGTCCAGCATTTTTTGCAGAAAACCGGTTTATCGGCTTTAGGTTGGAAGGGCACCTCACATTCGGAACCGCATTCGCTGCAAACTGCACTGAACGTTTGTTTTGCATGAAAGTCCTTGAATATCTGATAGTTCTTTAGTCGGGGCCAACCTGTTTTGGCATAGCGCAGCATTTCAGGGTTGTCTTTTAACCAGTGCATCATGTGGAAGAAGCTTTTCCCTCTTTTTTCTTCCCTCTCAGCCATCGGTTCGTAACCCAAATTTCGTATTTCATCTAAATATGCGATTTCGACTAAACGCTGTGTTTCGCCCTCAACATGAATTCGCTTAACGCGGTCTTCACCGTAGACTTTCGAAAGTTCCTCAGCAGCAACATCAAAGATGCAGCCTTGACAGATATGAATGGCTTCGTCGGGTTTCAAATTAAACTTTGAAACAAGACGTGCGACAACTCGGGAGGATTCCTGCAGATATTCTTTTTCGCGGAAGATATCTTGGTAGAATCTGACGTCAATGAGGTCGTATTTGAATTCGCCTGTTTCTTGGTGGTATGCGCCGACTACAACGCCGAAAAGTAAATCGCCGCTGCCAGCGTCATCAACGATAAGAGTCAATTGGAATTTCCACTCTCTCTTCTTTCAAGCAAATACGACGGAGTTCTATAAAAACCCGACTTACTTTAACTAAATAAAAACGGGCAAAAACCCAAATGCCTTAAATACTCAGGGGAAACTTGAACTACTCTTTTTTTGACGCTTTTTTGTTTTCCACCTTTACGCTAACCTCCGCCTTCACCTCGACATGGTCCACTTTTGGGCGAGGCGGCCACTTTAACACCGCAGGCCTGTTATGATGAGAACCAAACCCCTGGGCATAAACCTTCGAAAACTGTGCACCAAAAAGAACAAACAAATTAACCAAGTAAATCCACAAAAAAAGCACAATTAAAGAACCCGCCGTTCCAGCTAACGTCGTCACTTGAACCAAACTCAAATAGAGCCCAAAAAAATAATTCAATACAGTAAAAACAGCGGCCGTTAACAGCGCTGCAAGCCATACATCGCGCCACTCAACCTTCGTCTCTGGCAGTTCCCTAAAAATGATCGCAAACAGCAGCGTACCTAAACCGAACGAAAGCAGAATTTGAAGAAGCCAAATCAAATATGGTGTAAAACCGCCGAGAAATGGATCTAAAGCGTAGACAACGGCGTCAAAGAGCACAGTTGAAGCTGCAGTCCAAGCAACAACGATTATACCGATTACGAGGACGAGGATAAAAGGCAAGACTTTCTCCTTGATGAACGCAGCCCGCCCCCGTTCCTTAGCTTGGATTTCCCAGATAACATCTACTGATTGTTGCAGTACGGAAAAAGCACCTAAAGCACCCAACAACGCGAAGACTACAGCAAAAAAAGACTCTACGGCACCGGTAAGGGGACTCTGAGCATCCAAAAGCACCTCATACAACAAATTGGCAACAGTTGGCCCTGCAATAGAACTTACATGACTGATTAACTGCTGCAGTGCCGCCGGCTGCCCATACAACTGCGCAAGAATTGCCACAGCTATCAGGGCAAGGGACGGCAATGGCAGAATAGTGAAGAAGGTCAACGCTGCCGCTCGAAGTGTAGCATTATGTTTCTGCCACTTAGTGAATGCCTGGAAAAGTAGGCCTGCAAACTGTCCCTTATTCATAATCAACCCAACTAAATAACGAGCCTAATAGCGGCGACAACACTGTTGAGCGCTATACCACGGGTTTTAGTTATGTGCTGTAGAAGTTTCGGATGTGCTTCGGCACCGATGGTTGCTATGCGGTGTCCCTTATATGAGACTGTTATGGTTATGCCTCGGTCAGATAGCGTGTCAGCGACTCTGCGGGCAGTAGATAGAATGCCACCGATTTGGGGTGGATTCCCCGTGTCCTCAACTTCGCCATCGCTGGGTATTTTTGGTGTTAGCTGGTCACGCATTTCAATTAGGCGCTTTATGAATGCCTTATCTTCCACATCAACATCGATGTGTGTGCTGCTCAAATTAACCTTCAGAACCTCCACATCACCGGTTGAGAGCAAAACTTGGCCGCCCTCAAAATTCGGAATACCCCCCGACGGCTCAACCATACTTCTTAACTATCTCCTTCACGACAGCGTGAGCGTTAGGAATTTTATGGACAACTTTGAAGTCAACCACTCCATTAACATCAAACCTTTCGTTACTCAGGCTAAATCTTACATGTTTTAGGTCTACTCGGAGGTTGTCTTTGTCGCCGGCAAGCTTATCTATAATCGAGGTTATGTCGTCGCGATTGTATCCTGAGAGTGCATCCCTCAGTATGTCTGTTTGGGTTGCCATAAAAAACCGAATCCTAATTAAATATGGCAGAGTACGGCAATAAAGTCCTATGCTTGCAGCCTTGAGGCATACAAGGGCACGTAACCAGGGCTTTAAACTAAGGGATGGAGTACCGACCGCTGAGCTCATGATTTTTCTCTTTATTTGTTTTAGTTATAAAGATGTAGAGGTTAGGCGTTCGTGGATAATTGTAGAAATGTCGTAAAAGAATCTGGGTAGCTTTCTTGTCTATTGGTTGATTTTCATTTCCGCATTTTGGGGAGTTCTTGCATGAGGGGCAGTCGGCTTTGCATTCGCAGTTCTCAAGACCTTCATCTTTTCCTATGGGGGTATTTGTGTTAAAATAAGTAGAATGTCTAAAAAATTTCCACTTCTTCTACCCATTAACTGATAGCTTATTTTAGAAACCAGCTTTAAGTTGATATAAATAAATTGCTTGCTACTGAATTTTTTTTCTCCAAAGACTAAAAGTTTTTTGGAGTTGCCCTTCTTTGTTGTAGCCAATAGTTTTCTCGGAAAGATAACTGATTATCGCTCCCTTTTCCTTGCTCAATCCCAACTTATACCAAGTGCCCGAGCCAACAGCAGCCTGTTAAACAAATTGTATAAACAATCGAATCTGTCTCTTGCAACTGTGGCGCACACGGGCTACCTTCGCAGGTATAGCGTTTGAGTGCTTTTCCGTTTATGTTGTCTCTTTTCTCAGGTAGAGAACTGTGGGTGCGGTTTGAAAGCGTAAAGTATGCCATATGAGGTCTACGGGTTATTTTTGATGGCTTTTAGCTTGCTGTGTCATTAGTGAGAGGTAGTAGTAGTAGTAGTAGTAGTAGTAGTAGTAGTAGTAGTAGTAGTATGGTGTGTGTAGTAGAGTAGTAGTAGTCTTGGGCAGCCACTCGACAACTACTACCCCAGACATAAAACCCAAGAAGGTCCGCTTGTTAGTATCTTGAAGTAATTATGCCGACAATTCTTCTAAGTATAATCCCCATCCTCATCGCATCCAAACCAATATAGTTCAACGTATCAGATGGGACAAAAAAGTGCTCCACCCTCCACCACACTTGGAAATCGACCTAAACCAAAAACTAACTGTTCCCACAACCGAACAGTGGGATGGGAAAAATCCTACGCATCCAATCCTCACAAAAAAAAGACATTGAAATCGCCTTTTTGAGGTAGCTTGAATGTATATCCTATCGGCGTCGCCTTAATGTAACAATCAAGAGCGCAACTAAAACCGTCAAGATGATTAATACCGCCAGAATCGCGATTTCTACTATGTTAAATTCGGGAGTTGCCGTGGTTTGGGTCGGTGCTGAGGTTGGATTAGATGAAGCGCTCGATGGTATAGGAGAACCCGAAGAGGATGCAGGGATTGTTACTGTCTTAGTGCTGCTCCAATCGCTGGTTTCAAACGTCCAATAACCCATATTGGAACCCTCCCAAATTGGATGCGCAGTCACAATAGCCGCTTGCACCTGGAAATCAACCTGGCCACCACCATCAGGATAATTGTACAACGGAATAGAAACCACAGTGTTCGCGGAATCCGACGCTAAACGGCCTGGGCTTGAATTTCTTGAAAAAGAAGAAATATTTCTCCATTCCGTTTCGTAGTATCCTTTTTCGCGAATAGCATAAGAGAGATAAATGTATTTGCAGGATGATGTGAACGGTTGGTTCTTGATAGTTATGTCAATGGTTTTATTTTGGATGATATAGCTGGGGTCAATTTGCCCTGAGTAGGGGTCAGTGGCGGCTGGTACAATATATGAATGATCGACAGTTGCTACTGTGAATTCTGGAACGGAAGGGACAGATGCACTGGCTAATTCGAAAGCACAACTTAGAAGCAACAAGAGTGCTGCCAAACTCAAGATAGAACATTTACCGATTTTGTTCATATCCAAAGCGTGGTTTTTGGACGATTAAAGGGTTCTTGTATAGGTTTCTTGACTAAGCCAAGTCAAGGTTTATGGACTGAACAATAGAGGGTGTGCATATATAGCCGTGGGAAAAGGTCATTGCTTCAAGTTAGGGATTTTTCTATGCCTAAGTATTACCGCAAAAAATAGCATTGCAGCAAACAAAGGCAAAATTACTAACCATGAAAACTCTGGAACGGTTGGAGTTGGGATTGGTGATGAAGCCGTTGATGTTGGGGTTGACGATGACAAAGCCGTGTTTCCTAAAGTTACTGTTTGTGTATTGCTCCAATCACTTCTATTTCCTTCAAAACTGAAAAAATCACCAGCTAACATTCCAGTGGGGGTAGAACTGATATATCCCATGATTGCTTGGACTTGGAAATCTACCTTGACACCCATTGGAATAGAATGAGTGCTAGTAGCATAAGCTGTTAAGGCAAGGAGTGGAATTGAAATAACAGTATAGTCGGAATTTGAAGCTGAAACATCAGGGAACAAGCCTGAAAAACGCCCATACGAATGACCAAGGTCTGGATAGTTAGACCAACTATCTCCATACTGACCCTTGAATCTAAAGTTATAGTACAAAGTATTGTAATTACCATTTGTATCATTATAGCTCTGGAAGGGTTGATTCTTGATTGTAAATTCAATGCTGCTATTATCTACATGATAACCTGCTTGGATTATGGTATTCTGCCCTGTGTATTGGTCTATTCCATATACTGGTGGAATATCATATGAATAATCGACATATCTCACTGTAAATTTGGGAACAGACGGTTTAGGTGTTGTTTGTGCAGAAACGGATTGTGCAATAATAAACAGTGACATTGCTAAAATCAGGATAAGAACCAATGAAAACGTTTTACCTCTAATCATTGCTAACCTTCCGACCCCTAAGTTTTATCGCTATAAAGAGCATTGCAACAAACAAAGGCAAAATTACCAACCAAGATAACTCTGGGATGGTTGGAGATGGGATTGGACTATCAGAAACAGAAGACGATGGAGTTGTTGATGGTTCAGGTGTTAATGTCGGGCCAGTTGGTGCTTGGGGATTAGGTGACGAAAGGAAAGGAATGAAGGTTACCGACCCCAAATTGAAGTCATTCTTAAAGTCGAAAATTGTTTTATTTATTGCTTGGGTATCGGTTGTTCCCCACCAATTATTGGTAGCATCAAGGTTAACTGATGCCCCTAAGTAAACGCTGTAAGAATTGTTTTGTATATTGTTGTAATTGATGACTGGACTAGGCAGAACTGGGCAGTTGTATACCAACCTCATTTTGCTTTATTGTATTTTCTTTAATTGTTACTTTAGCTCCGTAGTTAACAGTAATGCCATTAGTATTTTCAGCAATGAAATTTCCACTAATAAGACCGTTACTACCTTGAGCAAAAATGCCTGAACCGCAACCAGTAATGATGTTATCCGTGATTACAGCGTTTTCAGACAAATAGCACCAGATGCCATTTCCACCGCCAGAGATTATGTTACTAGAAATAGTTGGTGACCCATATTCTGTTTCAATGCCACCGTGAACGATGTTGTTTAATATTTTTGAGTTTCCTCCAGCGAAAACCAAACCTGTAGCAATATTGTTCGCGAAAGTTGACGATTGTCCTATAGAAACAAAACCACTAAATGTTGAATTGCTAATTCTGTTAGAACTGCCAAGTGCTAATCTAACGTTGTTAATAATGGCGTTTTCAATTGTACAGCCACCATTGATTGTAATCCCATAAGTAAAGGGCATTGCTAAGGAACTTCCCAATGGAGCTAGAGGTGGAGAGCCCTCGATGCCATTTATCACTATCTTATCAGTACTGGTCCCTTTTGCTTGTAGTGTACCGTTGACTAAGATATAGTAGGTGTTGAGATTGACGGTAGCACCTGCTTCTATAGTTAAGGTGACTGCTTCCTTAACAAGCACATTTCCAGCAAGGTTATGTGGACTATTTGCCTTAGTCCATGTGGTATCTGAACTAATTATTCCACTCTTGTTTGTGTCACTTTGAGCTAATCCAGTAGGCATAGAAACAAGTATGGATGCCCCCAAGATTGTTAAAATCAGTATGAGAAGGAAGCTTTTGCTTAGAAGTCGCATACTTAAGGCAATGAAAAGATTGTGATATAAAGCTTCCAGTAAATGGCACTTGACTTGATTTGGTCAAGTTTCTTGACCAAAAAGTAGGAGGTGGGTGTACACCCTATCGCTGTAAAAAGTCTATTTGTTGAAGTATGACGTTTTTCGATGCCTAAGTACCACAGCAAGACAGAGCATTGAAACCATCAACGGTATGATTGCTAACCAAGATAGTTCTGGAACGGTAGGCGATGGAGATGGTAAAGTTGAGGATTGTCCTATGGTTATTGTTTGTGTGTTGCTCCAACCGCTCGATTCACCAGTAAAAACAGGGTAATACCGATTATCCATTCCACCATACGGATTTTCAATATCATGGATAAAGCCTATCATTGCCTGTACTTGAAAATCAAGTTGTGCATTAGACGAGTAGTTTGCAGTGTAATCTAACTCTAGATAATCTTCGCTTGGAGGGGACGGAATTTGACTTGGAGTTGGGAAGCCATAATTAATGTTCTCAAGCTCAACCCAATTCTCTGAAAAAGACCCTTTTGAGCGCACATTATAATACAGATTAATTGTATTCCCCTCCGCATCAGCATAGGGTATGAAGTGCTGATTCATGATTGTTACTACTACACTTGTCCATACGTCATGCTTTGCTTCAACAACCGTCTTGTTTTCTCCAGTATAGGGGTCTATTGAATAAATTGCTGGTTGGTCTACTGAATGGTGTACTACTTTTATAGTGAACTCTGGTACAGATGGTTTAGGTATTGTTTGGGCATTTGCAGAGTTAACCATCAGTAAGGTTAGGCATGACGTAGCGATTATTAGAGTTAGGAATAATGCGAGAGTCTTGCTGATTTTGCCCATGTTTAGTATTAGCGTTATAGAGGCGATAAAAGCGTTCTTGTATAGAATATTGAACTAAGCCAAGTCAATATTTCTTGACCCATAGGTAGAGAGGGCGAGTACACCCAAGCGTGGGAAAAGGTCTATTTGCTCAAGTTAATGGTTTTTCGATGCCTTCTAAAAAGCAATACTGATAGAGTAACTGTAAGCAGCACAACCACTATTATGATTGCGATAAAGATACTCAAAGGTAACGTAATTAAATCGGATGGATTCAAGTTTGTGTTAGTTACAGTTGGCGTTGAAGTTATTATTGGGGTTAAAGTTGTCACGTCTTCGGGGGGTGTATAAGTTGAATCGGAGCCATCAGCGATTGTTATTGTTTGGGTACTGCTCCAATCGCTTGCAGCGTCAAACGCCACTGCATCCACATTATATCCGCCAACAGTGGTGGTAAATGGGCTTCTGGAAACCCACCTCTGAGTTGCATGTCCTGTTAATGCTTGTACCTGAAAATCAACTTGTCCGCCTTCAGGGACAAGGCTAGTGTAATTATAATACGTCGGTATATAATAGCTGGTGCCTGTTTTTCCATAAACGGTTGTTTCTTCCAGAGGGATAATAATCTTTGTAACGCTTGATGTTGATTGAGCGGGGGCATATGAGTTTATGAAATAGGCATAATCGAAAGTGCTGTCCCCATTATTTTCACTTACGTAATACAATACACCATAAAGTTCAGCCCAAGAGTTATTATCAAAGTAGGGTTTTAAACGGATATTGTAGTAAATTTTGCTATTTGAATCGCTTGTGGCTTGGTTCTTTATTGTAACTTCAATGGAATAATTTCCGCCCAAGATTGTGCTTGTTTGTCCAGTGTATGGGTCCGTTGTAGGTAGGGGATAGGTTGCATTGACAAATTTGATTGTAACCTGAGGCGTGGAAGGTTTAGATGCCGCAACCGTTAATTCGCTGAAGAATAAGCTTGAAGTTACCATAGTTAGAATAAGCACTAATGAAATACACTTTCTTAGCGAGTTCATAATTCATACTAAATTAAGCTGAGCATTAAAGCGTTCTTGTATAGGTTTCTTGACTAAGGCTTGTCAAGGATTCTAAACAAACAAACGTTGCAACTGGTATTTACTCAGAGTGTGCCACCACTTAGTGTGGATAGTTCTCATTATTGTTGTGTTATGTGCTTTCGGCGGAGTAATATCAGCGCCACAGTTAAAGTCCCAACAACAACGCATACAATGAGTACTGCAACTTCTGACCAGCCTAGCGTGAGTTGCTGATTGTTTTGGGTGATTGGCTGCTGCTCCGGATGCTGGGTTGGATTCGTCGTGGCTGGGTCTTGAGTTGTTGTGGCCGGCGGCTCAGTGGGGTTCTCTGTTTCGGTAATGATCGGCACCGGTGTTGTACTTGCGGTTGGGGTAGTGGTTTGTGTCTGCCCATTATAGATGGGTGTAACTGGATCAAGTTCAGTCAAGTATGGAGTGAAGGTTACAGTGCCGAGATTGTAGTTGTTTTTGACATCGTAGATTGTCTGGTTTATGGCTTGCTGGTCAGCTGTACCCCACCAATTATAAGAGGCATTTATCGGTGTGTTGATTCCCAAGTAGATGTCGTAGTCGCGGTTGCCTTGGATATTGTTGTTTTTTATTGTGAAGGCTATGCTGCCACCCGCAGCGAGGGTCTGCGATAGGTCGGTGAGGCTTATTCCCTTGGAGTTATCGGTTATCAGGTTGTTTCGGATGGTTACTTGGAAGACGCCGTTGGTGCCTGAGCCGGATAGTCCCAACTGTATTCCGAGGGTATTGTCTACGATTACATTTCGTTCTATTGTGCTGTTTCCACAGAACAAAACGATGCCTTTCTTGAAGTGGGTGATAGTATTACCTGTAATGATGTTGTTTGCACTGCAACTGATGCCTGCACCGTTAATTGCATCACCGAAGTGACCAGTAATAATGTTGTTTGATATTGTCACTGGCCCCTTGCAGCTCCCAACGATAAAACTGTTTATAGTGTTACCGGTTATGAGGGGTGTTCCGTCTAAAACATGAATTTCTTCGTTGATAATGTTGTTAGAGATGATTGGGGACCCCGAAGTTAGCAGGTAGTGTCCAGTGATGGTGTTGCTGTCGATTTTGGGCGCTACTTTTCCGATGCCCAAATTAGCGTTGATGATGGCGTTTCGAATTATGCATCCTGTGCCGGTTAATTCATCCCAGCTTGTGCTGTTTGCCGCTATACCGATATCGGCGTCTTGGCTGTTGCTATTGAAAGTGATTTTTTGGTCGCTGGTTCCTCTGGCGATTAGGGTTCCATTTATTTGAATATCTAAACTTGCCAGATCAACGGTTACGCCGGGCTGGATAGTTAATGTTACTCCACTGGCTACGCCGACTGGTCCTGTTAATTGGTAGGGACTGTTTGCTAGACTCCAAGTTGTGTCAGATGTGAGTAAGCCGCTAACTGGAGTAAAAACGGTAGAGGCAGAACCCACTGACATTAAATACGCCAGAAGTAGGACCGCAGAAAATGAGGCATAAACAAGCTTGCGCATATTAGCACCTAATTAAAAGCGAAGTATTGGGTAATTTAAGATTTTTTGTATAGGAATCTTGACCTAGACTGAAAGAGTTAGTCAAGAAATGTGTTGTAAAAGGGATAGTTATTTTGATTAGCCTATTGTTGCGATTTGCGGTTTAACCTCAGCCCGTTTCAACACAGTTAACGAGCCATTCTTGCCCAGTCTCAGCTGTTTTTCGCCTCGGAAAACGCAGACTTGCCCATTCCTGAGTTCAATTTGGTCGCCCACGTTAATTTGGCCGATTTGCCCTTCCCAAAGGCAGAGCTTAACTTTGCCTGTTTCGTCACCGACTAAAGCGTTAACTACCATCACTGTGTTGCCGAATTGAGTATGGACCTGCGCTGGTTTGGGGATCTCTTGAACTTCCGCTTTAAGATTAACCCGTTTCATACCTGCTCTGAGGTCTTTAATTTGGATATAAACGGAGTCAGTATTTTGTTTTGCAATTTTCTTTTTAATCTTGTCCGTGCTCATCCAGCTTTCGAATGGGTTGTCTTTTCGCAGCAGAAATTCTTCTTCGACGCGGAATTGTGCAACTACGTCGTTGTCTTTGGTTATTAGAAAGATTGTTTCGCCTTTTAGTTTGCCGCGGTATTCGATTGAGAGGTTACCGCAGGTGGCACGATCGTTTTTGCGGGCTATTACTAGTGCTTGGAAAACTTCGTTTGGGTAGACACTGTATTTGACTGATAGGAGAGCGAGATGTTCGCCCAAGGTCGATTTTTTCTGTCTCAAAGTGCACTCACTTGTATTGGGTCCGAGAAAAAGCTAAGCCCACGGCTGCCATTTTTTGACTTTTTCTCCAATATTCGGACGGTATATCCGATTTATTCACCTATATGGGTGTTTTAAGTATATTAGTTTGACTATTTGTTGTCCGAATGTATCGGGGGTTAGCGTGTTAGCGCTAGTTTGGCTATTTTCATGTCTAATATTGAGTTATAAGGCACGCCATTTATAAGCCGCGAATAAGACTATGGTGTACGTGCAAAAGTAAATTTTGCACACAATCGAATATAGTAGGAGTTGAAACAGCAAATATGTCATACGGTAACCGAGAAATGCACAAGGCAACTTGCGCTGACTGTGGAAAAGAATGCGATGTTCCTTTCAAACCAGACGGCACAAGACCAGTATATTGCCGCGAGTGCTACGCAAAAAGACGTCCACCAAGAAGATACTAAGCGTAAGCTTAATCATCTTTCCAATTAGTTAAGAATAAAATCTTTTTTATTTTTTATTATTTTTTCAAGCTCCAAATTTCGCTGGTAATGCTGAATAGTTGTTTCTTTTTGTGTTTGTAGTAGTTGTCGCTTGCGTCCGCTTTTTTAAGCAATACGCGTTCAATCTATGATTTAATTGTTTTTTGCGCCTCTACAGAGCCGCTGTGAAGGTTCTGTTTTGATATTTCGCAGTTCCGATAAGCGATACAACCACCGCAAAAGAAATCAGCAGCAATATTTTGGCAATCTATAACTATAGTTTTATACATTCACAGAAACCTCTGCTGAAATTGTATTTTCTTGGAGAAGAAAACAAGCACAGACACGTTCTTTTGAGATAGCAACTTTCCCCGCAAGTTTAGGGGTGCTTATTTCTTGACGATAAACTCCTGTTGTTAAATTACACATACTATTTTTCAGCTCCTTGCAATTTAAGAAAGCAAAGCTGCTCTTAGAGGTGCCCAACATATTCTCTATAGGCCATCGACGGCTCAATACAATACAAAGTCACAAATCTTATAATCTACAACCGAAATACAAAGTCAAGGAGACAAGCCCTTGAAACAATTCCTCCTAACACCTTCATCAGGCAAACGCCTAATAGCAAAAGCCCTAGCCAGGCACCCCCAAATCCAAAGCGCCGCCAAAAACGGCACACTCGTACTCATAGCAGGAACCACAAACGGTTACTTAGCCGAAGAAATCTGTCGCAGCATGGGCATCAGCGGTTTTTCCCGCGAACGCTTCTTCCGCGGCTTAACAATGCCACCCAACAAACCCGTAACCAAGGAAGGGCGACTCTCAGACGAAACCCAATTCCCAGGCGATGTAGTCGTCGTTAAAGGTGAATGGCAAAAGGGCAAAACCATCGGCGACATCGTAGATTCACTAAAAGAAGGCGATGTCATAGTCAAAGGTGCAAACGCACTAGGTTTAGAGCGTAAGCAGGCTGCTCTATTGATCGGTCATCCAAAGGCAGGCACAGCAGGCTTATCCCTACCCGCAGTCTTCGGACGCAGAGTAAAATTATTCGTCGCTGTAGGCTTAGAAAAACGCATAAACGGCGACTTAAACGCCATAGCCCAAAAAATAAATGAACCAGGCGCCGAAGGATACCGCTTTTTGCCGCTTCCAGGCGAAGTATTCACAGAAATCGAAGCCCTCAAACTCCTCTGCGGCGTCGAGGCTATATTGATCGCTGCTGGCGGCGTAAACGGTGCAGAAGGCGCAGTTTGGTTAGCAGTTTCGGGTACAAAAGAACAGGAAGAAAAAGCAGAAGCAATCATTGCCTCTGTAGCTGGGGAGCCAGCTTTCACCCTTTAGGGGGTTATTCTTGGCCATGGTGCATCATTGTGCCCATGCCGTGTCCGCCTTCGCCCATCTTGCCTTTGCCGCCTTGACCCATATTGGCACGCCATTGAGAAGCCATATCCATCATATTCGCCATGTTTTCTTTGATTAGGGCCATTGCTGGTTCGTTGATTTCTAATTCCATAGTCAATTTGACTTTTCCACTTTTGTCTGTTGCTTCCATAAAATCCACCTCCTAAAAAACAGAGACTGCTTCAAATGGTGGTTATCGATTAGGTGTCTTAAACGTAAGTGGCTGTATCTACACAGCAACAGGGATAGATAAGAGAAATTAAGCTTCAAAAACATGGTATTAATTGAGCCATTTGCATTTTTGGCTCATGAGATTCTATGAGTTTTATCCGCCGATTTGCCAGAAGCCCGTCTGTGTGGTATTTTTCTTTGGTTCCCATCAACATGGCAATTGGCTCCATAAAAGTCGTAATCACGCTGGCTGCCCTATCGTTGGGGGCAACGCTTGTTGACATCGGCATCATCATCGCTGCGAACGCTTCAGCCACTATTGTAATGTCGATTGTTTGGGGTAGGCTCTCGGATTATTTTGGGTTGCGGGTGCGTTTTTTGTTGGTTTTCTTTTTGGCGTGTGCTCCGATGTTTGTGCTTCTGGGGCTGGCGGGTTCGGTTTGGCAGCTTATTTTGCTCTACACCATATTGGCAATTTTCACTGCGGGCATTCAGCCTGTCGCAGCCATGTACGCGGTCGAATACCGCGAAGGCAAAAACTGGCAGCGCGAAATCGTCAAATACAATTCCTACTTCAACGCAGGCGTGATCGCTGGGCTAGTTGTAAACAGCCTCATAACGCTTGTAATTCCGCTGAGTTGGGTGCTCTTTATTGCGTCGTCGTTTTGTGTGGTTTCAGCGTTGATTTTGTGGCGTACAGCCAAGGAACCCCAGTTGCCGCTTGAACGCGAGGCGTATCCCATCCTCAACGTGCAGGATGAGGAACAACCCACGGCTATGTCGGTGCTGGATTATTTTGACCCCCGAAAACTAAAAATCCCAAAACGGCTCCGACGCCTCAAACCCATACATCTGCTATTCCTCGCATGCCTCGTTCACTGGACAGGCGTGTACACTTATGGCGTGGGCGAAGTGCCCTTCATGAGTGCAATAGGCCTCTCTGCCAGCGTCATCTTATCCATCAACGTCGCAGAAAACGTCGCTACAGTAATTTCCTTCTCAAACATAGTGCCCAGAGTCAAAATGGAGTATCAGAAGCTGGTGAGCACCATGATGGCTACGCGTTCACTGCTGATTCTGACATGGGCAGGCTTAACGGTATTCTTAACTTTCCGCAGCGGTTACGCATTTATTTTCCCCTTAATACTTGAAATTCTTTTCCTCATCTGCTACGCGCTGGTTTGGTATCCGATTATGTGTTTTGCTATTTCGCAGGCGCAGTTCAACAAGAAAGGCACCACGCAGGGGGAGCTTTTGGCGGTTGTGTCGTTGGCGAATGTTTTGGGGTCGCTTATCGGCGGCTTCCTAATCGGCACGTTTGGCTTCGCGGTGGGTTTTGGGGTTGCAGCTGCGATAGCGGTGCTTGCGATACCCATAATCCACTACATTAACATTGAAATAAAAACCGATTAGCACTTAGCCCAGTAATCGGCGAGGGCGTCAAGTGCGCTGTCGAATAGGTAATCCTCTGGGACTACATCGACTTTTACGTTGAGTTCGCAGAGGGCTTCTGCGGTTGTGGGTCCGATGGCAACGACGGTGACTTTCTCAGCCAACACTTTTCGCAATTGCTCCATGGATGCTTTTTCGGTAAGCATTTTGAATATGTTTTTGGCGCTCAATCCGCTACCGAATAATAATGCGTTTATGTGCCCGCTTGTTAGGTCACTGTAGAATTTGGTTTTTAACGCTTCATCGACAGGTAGGCCTGATTCGTAAACATAGATTTCCTCTACGTTAGCGCCCATTTCGCGCAGTTGATTGGTCAATGTTGGGGTGGCGTTGCTGGTTCGTGGGATACGGATCTTTTTGCCCTTGATGTCCATGCCTTGGAGGGCTTCGAGGAGACCGTCGCTGCTGTATTTTTGGGGCACCATGTCAACGCGTATGTTGTATTCTTTCATGGCTTCGGCTGTTTTGGGGCCGACGGCTATGACGAAGGATTTTTTGAGTCCCTCATGCAGTTGTTTGGTCTGCTTGATTTCGTCGGCTGCACTAAAGAGGTACTTTACGCCGTTGGTGCTCATTAAAATGACATAATTCACTTTGCCCAGAGATAGTTCAGAGATGAATTTTTTCATGGGTTCAGGGTTGCTTAAGCCTTTGATCTCTATGGCTGGGATATAGTAGGGTACCCCGCCCTTCGCAGTTATGAGCACCCCTGCTTCTTCGGCTTGGCCTGTGGGGCGGGTGATGGCTACGACTCGGCCCTTTAGAGGGGTTTTTTGAACCATGCCAGTTTCCTGCCCAAATTGGCGACTTCGCCTATGACTATGACTGAGGGGGGTTTGATTTGTTTCTCAGCCGCTTCTTTAACTACGGTGCCTAAGGTGGAGATTAGGGTGCGTTGTTGTGGGAGTGTGCCTGATTCAACCATGGCAACGGGTTTTTCGGGGCTTATGCCGCCTGCTAAGAGTTTGCCGACGATGCCTTCGAGTGATTCCACACCCATCAAGATGACTATTGTGTCTACGGCATTGGCGATTTTTACCCAATCCACGGGTTTCTCAGCATCGCCTGCACGGTGGCCAGTGATAATTGCGACTGAAGCTGCATAGTCCCGATGCGTTAACGGTATGCCCGCGTACATTGGAGCGGAAACAGAAGAGCTGATTCCGGGAATAATTTCGAATTCTATGCCTTCCGCAACCAGTGCCTCGGCTTCTTCGCCGCCCCGTCCGAAAATGAATGGGTCGCCGCCTTTGAGTCGGACAATTTTACCGCCCTGCTTAGCCTTCTCTATGATAATGTTTGTGATTTGGTCTTGGGGTACCTCGTGGAGTCCCGTGCGTTTGCCAACAAAAATCCTCTCAGCACCATCAGGCGCTAAACACAGAACCTCTTCACTAACGCCCAATCGGTCATAGATGACTACGTCTGCGTCTTTTAATGCCTTAACAGCTTTAATCGTGAGTAGCTGTGGGTCGCCGGGGCCTGCGCCGACAAGATAGACTTTACCATACGCCATATTTTTCTCTCCACTCTTTCTCGAATTCGTGTGCACCCTGCTTGATTAGGTCTTCGCCCACTTGGGTGCCTAGTTCTTGGGCTTGGGATAGTGTGCCTTTGGCTTGGGCACTGATTTTTTTGCGGTCGTTGAGTGAGAATATGCTGCCAAAAAGTGTGAGGCTGTTTTGGTTTGCCTGTGCGACTGCGCCGATGGGTACACGGCAACCGCCTTCAAGTTTCAGGACGAGGCTGCGTTCGGCGGTGATTTCAGCACGGGTCGCCTTATCCTCGACGGATTGCAGAATTTTTATGACTTCACTGTTGCCTTCTTTGGCGACTATTGCAATTGCGCCTTGCCCCGCTGCTGACGGGAACTCCTCGAGTGAGAGGCGCTCAGTCATTTCGCCGGTTATATCCATGCGTTCCAAGCCTGCTTCGGCGAGGATGATGCCTGCGATTTCTCCTTTTGTGACTTTGCCGATGCGTGTGTCAATATTGCCGCGGATGGGCTCAACCTCTAAGTCGGGGCGAATATACTTGATTTCGGCGAGTCTGCGGAGGCTGCCTGTTCCCACCACAGCGCCCTTAGGAAGTTCTGTTAGTTTGACCCTATTTTTAGAGATAAATACATCGCAAGGAGAATCCCGTTTGGGAATCGACGCCAACACGGTGCCTGTTTGCTGCTCCACTATGGGCACATCTTTTAAGCTATGAACCGCAAAATCGATTTGACCGCTGACGACTTCTTGGTCGATTTCTTTCTCGAAAATCCCCTTGCAATCAATGCTAAACAGGGGTTTGCCGTGTTCCTTGTCGCCGATGGTATGGATAACTTTCAGCTCGAAATCTACAGAGGGATTTTTGGCTTTTATCCAATCCAACGTGCGGTTAGTTTGAGCGAGAGCGTAGTTTGCTGCCTCGTGTGCCGACGGTTAACTTCATTGGGGTTTCCTCGTTTTTGCCGCTGCCGCGAGGGCTTTGTCGAATGCGTTTATAGTGAATTTGAGGTCGTCTGGGCTATGCGCGTTTGATAGGAAGCAGGTTTCGTACTGGGATGGTGGAATAAAGACGCCTTCTTTGAGCAGAGTTTGGAAGTAGGCACTGAACATGGCTGCGTCGCTATGTTTGGCGCAGGCGTAATCGGTTACTTGCTCGTTGGTGAAGAAGATTTGGTAGAGTGAGGCTATGCTGTAGACTTGTGCGGGCAGCTTGTATTGGTGCGGATAGGTCGATTAAGGCTTTTTTGAGTTCAGAGGTGTTCTTTTCGAGTTTAGGATAAATTTGGCTGCGGTTCTTGCTGAGGTAATTGATTATTGCCATGCCGGCTGTAGCGGATACTGGGTTGCCGCTGAATGTGCCCGCTTGGTAAACCTTGCCGACGGGGCTGATGTTTTGCATGATTTCTTTTTTGCCCCCAAACGCTGCCAACGGGAAACCGCCGCCGAGCACTTTGCCCAATGTAGCCATGTCGGGTTTGACGTTGAAGTATTCCTGTGCTCCACCCAATGCGAGGCGGAAGCCTGTGATGATTTCGTCGAAAATGAGTACGGTGCCGTTTGCCGCAGTAATTTTCCTTAGCTGATTGAGGTAGTCTTTTTTGGGTAAAATTAAGCCCACGTTTCCCATGACGGGTTCAACGATGACTGCGGCTATGTCGCTGCCTTCATTCTTGAAGGTTGTCTCGAGCGCTTCTACATCATTGTAGGGTAACACGATCGTGTTCCGAGTTGTTTCTTCTGGGATACCCAACGAGTTTGGCACACCGAAGGTTGCTGCACCCGACCCAGCTTTGACTAGGACGTTGTCGTGGCTGCCGTGGAAGCAACCGTCAAATTTAATGATTTTTTTGCGTCCAGTATAGCCTCTTGCTGCTCGGATGGCATGCATTGTAGCTTCCGTGCCCGTGCTGACTAGCCGCATCATTTCCATGCAAGGCGAAACCTTGCTGATTGATTCGGCGAATTGCACCTCAAGCTCTGTTGGAACACCATAGAGTGTGCCCTTAGATAGTTGCGCTTTTACTGCGTCGAGGACTTCCGGGTTTGCGTGACCCAAAAGCATTGCGCCATACGCCATGCAATAGTCAACGTAGGCTTTGCCGTCGGCATCCACCATTTTGGAGCCTGAAGCGGATTGGACGAAGAAGGGGTAGGGTTCAAAGGCTCGGACGGGGCTGTTTACTCCGCCGGGCAAAGTCTTTTTGGCTCGCTCAAAAAGCGTTTTGGATTTGGATTCGCTCATGGATTCAACCAGGATTGTGCGTCTTTTGCATGATAGGTTATGATTAGGTCTGCGCCTGCACGTTTTATGGCAACGAGGATTTCGCGGGTGACTGCTTTTTCGTCTATCCAGCCGTTGGCTGCGGCGGCTTTAACCATGCTGTATTCGCCGCTGACATTGTAGGCGACTATGGGCACGTTAAAATTGGCTTTTGCAAGTGCGATGATGTCAAGGTAGGCGAGTGCGGGTTTGACCATGATTAGGTCTGCTCCTTCCTCGATGTCTAATTCGATTTCGCGTAATGCTTCGGTTTGGCTGCCTTGGCTCATTTGGTAGCTTCTGCGGTTTCCGAATTTAGGCGTGGATTCTGCTGCTTCCCGGAAGGGTCCATAGAAGCCTGAAGCATACTTTGCCGAGTAAGCCATTATTGGGATTTGGTCGTAGCCTGCTTCGTCGAGGGCTTCACGTATCATGCCGATTTGTCCGTCCATCATAGCTGAAGGTGCAACGATGTCGACGCCTGCTTCGGCGTAGCTAACGGCGATTTTGCCCAGCAATTCGAGTGTAGAGTCGTTTTGTACTTCGCCGTCTTTGACGATGCCGCAGTGACCGTGGCTCATGTATTCGCAGAGGCATACGTCGCCGATGACAACGAGTTCCTCGCCACAAGCCTTCTTTAACTCACGAATGGCGTTCTGTACGATGCCATCATTAGCATACGCAGAAGTGCCTATCTCGTCTTTTTTGGATGGGATGCCGAATAGCAGCACGCTTTTGCAGCCCTGTGCCAAAGCGGCTTTGCCCTCTTCGCCAACCATTGAAAGCGGCAAACGAGAGTAGCCGGGCATAGCGCCTATGGGCACGGCTTTTTTGATGCCCTCTTCAACAAAAATCGGATAAATCAAATGACTAGGATTCAAAGTAACTTGGTTTAGCATTTCCCGCAATGCAGCGGTTTTGCGCAATCTTCTCATACGTACAGTTGGAAAACTCACCGTTCATTACTCCTTTTTCTTTTCTATGAGTTTCATGGCTAACTCTTCAGCCTCAACTAATTTGCCTTCAGAGAGTGCCTTTTTGATTTCTACACTATTAAGGATGTCATATAACATTTTGCTTCGCTCTTTCGGGTCATCAACGATGCCCTTGAGGGTGGTGCGGGCTTTTTCTTGGAGCTGGATTTCGAGGAGGTCTTCGGGAGTGACGAGTTTCTCGATGCGTTCCCTTAGCACCCGTGCCATGGCTGGGCTTTTTCCGCCTGTAGAAACAGCAACCTTCACGTCGCCGATATGTGCCACAGCGGGCAATATGAAATCGCTTAATGCCGGATTATCCACGGCGTAAACCATGCAGCCATAATATTTGGCGGCTTTAACTAACGCAAGATTAAGAGCACTGTCATTTGTAACTGCCAAAAGAATGTCGGGCTTTGGGTTTAAGGCTGTCAACAAACGCCTGAGCATCCTTAATTCCAGTCTTAAGCAGTGCAACTTTCTTTTCTTCACCGAGCTTCTGCACTTCAGGCGAGAATTCACGGCTAATCAACCAAATCTTTGCACCAGAATCCGATGAAAGCTCTGGAGTTTTGCGGTAAGCTTCTGCGCCTCCGCCGATTACCATAACGGTTTTGCCGTCTAATTTGAGGTCGATTAGCACTTTTTTTGTTCGCCTTCTGAAGCGTTAAGGGTGTAGTGGGTTAAGAGGTTTTTGAATTTAGCTGTGAAGGCGTCGTAGTCGACTTTTGTTGGTTGGGGTGGAGCGGCGACTTTTGTGAGTAAGTCAAGGTTTAAGCTTTTTTCGATTGCATCTATGGCTTGGGCTCCGAAGTCTTCATAACGGATTTCTATCTCGGGAATCATACCGCGTCCCTCCAAATCTAATCTGGGGACCATTCCGAGAAGTTCTACACCTGCTTTAGCGAATGCCTGTGCCATCATGGCTTTGGTTTCGTCGGTTATGTAGCTGACTCGGAGCTTGTTGAGGATGACGCCCGTGACGTTTACGCCCAGCGTCTTTAGGGTGTTGACGTAGTTGAGGGTGCCGATTAAGGCTCCTTCTAAGCCTTCCTTATCGCAGCCTACTACGAGAACTGTGGATGCGCCGAGTGCTGCGGCAACTTCAGCCGTTGACATCGGGCGCTTATAATTCTCGTTTAGTAACCCTGTGAATGCGCTCATTGCGCCTTCGACGAGTAAGAAGTTGTAGTCTTTGCTTGCCGCCTCAATAACCTCTTCGAGAGGCATCCAGCCGCTTTCACCGATCTTAATTGACGAATATGGTTTCATGGGTTCTTTTATGAGGTACAGTGACGAGACTGCGTCGCGTATGTCTCCGCCGACTTTGATGACGCCGACTTTGTAGCCTCGTTTTTTGAGGGCTCCTGCGATGCCTGTTACTATGAATGTTTTACCTGACCCGCTGCCCAGTGCTGTGACCATGAGGAGTTTGGGTGCTTTTTGGGTGATTGGGGTTTGTTGGCGGGTGCCAGTTGCGATGCCCACTTCGCCTTTGATGTTTTCCAAGAGTTTGGCGTTGGCTTGCTTAATCGCAGCTAAATCGGCGGAGTTAATGTCGAGTGATTTTATGATGCTCTCTGTGATTGTCGGGTTACGGTCGAGCAATCCGTGTATGAAGACGCCGGCGACGTTGCCTTGTTTGTTGGCGACGCCTGAGATGAGGTCTTGGGGGTTCTTTTTGTAGTTCACTCGGTTGGCGTGTGTAACTATGATGGGTTTAGCGTTGCTGCCCAAAACGATTTGCCCATAGGTGTGGCAGTGGAAGCCGGTGACTTCTTTGCCGATTTCCCGTGTTATGAAGCTCTTGTCGACTACACTGGCTTTCACGCGGTCAGTGCAAACTAGGGGCTTGAATTCTGCATCGAGCAGTCCTAAGCCTTCACGTGTGATTGGGATTGTTGAGAGGCGTCCTACGTCGGTTTCTTTGGCGAGCACCTGAAAACCGGAACAGACACCGAGCACGAACTTGCCTGACTCAGCCATTTTCACTATTTCTTTGGTGACTTGTGGGTTAACGCTCCCTGACTCCACCAGACTGCCGCCCGGAATGATAAGCATGTCTAAAACTTCACTAGCAGGCTTGCCATCGACTAATGCGTCGGCGCAAACTAGGTCGGTGGGGAGGTTTCCGAAGTCTTCAAAGCAGGGAAGAGCGCCTGGAAGGTAAACCAAGCCGATTTTGTGACGTAAAATCATCCAAAGAGTCCCGTCGGGTATTTACCGTAAATGTTATATTTAAGCCGGTCGGTTTATCCAACCATGCATACATCGGCGAAGACGGACCACGTTCTCAACGTACGAATCACGCATAAAACAGCACGTGTACCGCTGATGGAAGCAGTCGCTTTTAAAGAGAAAACTCAAGCCCTCGCCGAACTTAAAGCCATGGAAACGGTGGAGGAATGCCTGTATTTACAGACATGTAACCGTATCGAAATTTTCATGGTCTCTGAAGAGGCTGAGAATACGCTTGCACAAGTCAAGGAACACTTGGCAAAGCGGGCTGGAGAACACTATGAAGAAGCCTTCAAGGCAATAGAAACCAGCCTCGACAACGACACTTTCAATCACCTGTTAAGGGTTACGGGTGGGATGGAGTCGATGGTTATTGGCGAAGACCAAATCTTAAATCAGGTTTGGGATGCCTATTTGGAAGCTGATAACGCCAAAACTTTGGGCCCGATCTTAAAGCACCTGTTTAATCGAGCCATGACCGTCGGCAGAAGAGTCCGCAACGAAACCGGCATCAACAAAGGCGCAGTATCCATCGGTTCAGCCGCCGTCGAATTAGCAGTAACACTTCTGGGTAACTTGGAGAACAAAAAAATCCTTGTCATGGGCGCAGGCGAAATCGGCACCCTCGTCGCCAAAGCCTTAGCCCGGCGATGTTTAAGCCCAATTTTCATCGCAAACCGCACCTACGACCGAGCAGTCAAACTCGCCGAAGACCTCAACGGCAAAGCTGTAAAATTTAACCAGTTAGACGAAGTATTGGTGGACTCGGACGTAGTCATCTGCTCCACCTCAGCCCCCCACTATCTATTAACAAAAGAAATCATGGCACGCCTAATGGCTAAACGCCAAAACCTCAACCCCATAATAATCATCGACATCTCCAACCCACGCAACGTAGAAAAAGCCGTCACAGAAGTCCCAAACACCAAACTCAACAACATCGACGACCTACAAATGATCGCCGACAAAAACAAGGCGCAACGCGAAAAAGCCATAGAAAAAGCCCAAGGCATCCTCGACGAAGAACTCATAATCTTAGAAAATGACATGAAAAGCCTCAGCGTCCGACTAATCATCTCCGAATTGCTATCACAAGCCGAACAAATACGCCAAAAAGAACTCCTCACAGCCATGAACATGATGGGCGAGTTGGATGAACGCCAAAAACGGGTTTTGAATGATTTAACATCC
Organism: uncultured archaeon; assembly: GCA_963782915.1. GTDB lineage: Archaea > Thermoproteota > Bathyarchaeia > Bathyarchaeales > Bathycorpusculaceae > Bathycorpusculum. Next base: position 57,520 of record CAWALK010000023.1, on the reverse strand, counting down.
ATTTTACTCAAGCAAACCTTTATTCCTATAATTGAGAATCTCAGGGTAGCCGCAAAAAACGGTGACAAACAAATCATCGATACAGCGGTTAAATTGTTTGAGAAAACGGGGAAAAATTAGTTGACAAACTCAGCACTCAGTACTGTTGGTTTAATACTCATTGGGCATGGAAGCAAACTGCCCCATAACCGAGAGAACCTCGAAAAACTCGCAGCTATGCTTCGCAGCCGAGGCAAATTCAAGTCAGTTGAAATCGCCTTCATGATTCGCGACACCCCAACCGTTAATGAAGCAATAGATACCGCCGCAAACAAGGGCGTATCAAAAATCGTTTTAGTCCCAGCATTCCTCGCCCCCGGAGTCCACACTACAGAAGACATTCCCGGACTCATCGGCGTAAAAGAAAAAGAACCCCAGCTCAAAGCCAAAGGCATCGAACTCGTCTACGGAGAACCCTTGGGCAGCGACGAACGCATCGCCGATATCCTCGAAGAAAAAGCCCTCAAAGCATTGGGCGCTGAAGTGAAGAAGGACAGCTGAAATCCTCGATGCTTACTCCGTTGCTGAAGCAGGCAAAATCGTCGACAAATCAATGATGCTCATACGAGAAGCCATCGGAGACGACCTCGCAAAATTACCCAAAGATAAAGTCCCAATCGTCGAACGGGTGGTCCACACAACAGCAGACCCGGAATTCGCCAAACTCTTAGTAATCAGCGACGACGCCGTCAAAGCAGGCGTAGCCGCCATAAAAGCAGGCGCAAAAGTCATCTCAGACGTAAAAATGGTTAAAGCAGGCATAAACGACGCCCGCATCAAAAAATTCGGCAGCCAAGTCCAAACCTACATGAACGACTGCCGAGTCATGGAACTTGCCAAAACAGAAAAACTAACCCGCTCCGCAGCAGCGATGCGTCTCGCAATCAAAGACGGCTTAGACGGAGGCATAGTCTTAATCGGCAACGCCCCAACCGCAGCGTTCGAATTAGCAGACCAAATCAAAGCGGGCAAAGTCAAACCAGCCCTAATCATAGCGGTTCCAGTCGGCTTCGTCGGCGCAGCGGAATCCAAAGAAGTAGTCGCAAAACTCCCAGTACCATACGTGATAACTAGGGGACGCAAAGGCGGCAGCACCATCGCAGTCGCAGTCTTCAACGCCCTGCTCACTATGGCTGAGGGCAAACTATACGGTTAATAGGTGACATGGTATGGCGCGGTTTCTGAAGTATGGCATAACAACGGGCGCTACGGCAGCGGCAGCAGCCAAAGCAGCAACAATCGCAATCGTCAAGGAACCAGTGGACCGCGTCGTCATCCCCACACCTATCGGACTGCGTTTTGAGATACCGGTTAAATCCAGCAGAAAACTCACCGCTAACTCCGCTGAAGCAGTCACCGTCAAAGATGCAGGTCAAGACATTGACGCTACCGATAAAATGGAAATCATCGCCACCGTCAAATTAACAGACGACGGCAAAATCACCATCAAAAGCGGCGAAGGCATCGGCAAAGTCACCAAAGCCGGCTTACAAGTCCCAATCGGCGAAGGCGCAATCAACCCAGTCCCAAGAGCCATGATAACCGAAGCCGTCAAAGAAGTCCTCCCAGAAGGCAAAGGCGCAGAAATTCTAATCAGCGCACCAGAAGGCGCCAACATCACCAAAAAAACCATGAACGATAAACTCGGCATAAAAGGCGGCGTATCTATCCTTGGCACCACAGGCGTCGTCAAACCGCTCTCGCTTGAAGCATGCCGCAGATCACTGGTGCCCCAAATTGACGTTGCCATCGCAAGAGGCTACAAACGCATCCTCTACGTCCCCGGCAACATCGGAGAACGCATCGCAAAAGAAAAATTCGGCGTACCAGAAGACGCAATCGTGCAAACAGGCGACTTCGTCGGCTACATGCTCGACAAAGCAGTCGAGAAAGGCGTCACAGAAATCATCGTTTTGGGCCACTCAGGCAAACTCGTCAAGTTAGCGGCTAAAATCTTTAACACTCATCATAAAGTCGGCGACGCAAGAAACGAAGTCGTCGCATCCTATGCAGGAGCAGCCGGAGCCAACCAAAAAACCATCAAAGAATTGTTGGAATCAAACACCACAGACGAAGCAACAGAAATCCTGCGACAAGTGAACCTTGTAGAAGCAACCTATGACCTCATCGCCGAGCGCGTCCACCAACGAGTCAGTGACAGAGTGGAAAACAAAGTAACGATAAGTGTTGTAATTGTGGCAATGGATGGCACAGTGCTGGGAATGGATTCAAACGCTAGGTGCAATAAGCCTTGGCAAAAATTAACATAGTCGGCGTCGGGCCGGGTTCACCGGATTTTGTTACTCCAGCCGCCAAGAAGGCTGTGCAGCATGCGGACCTTGTTATTGGCGCTCAAAGAAGCATAGCCCTTTTTATGGATGACATCAAAGGCGAAAACGTTGTTTTGACCGCTAAGAACCTGCAAGACCTGTTAATGCAGGCAGCGGAATCAGTCAAGAACGGCAAGGATGTGGCTTTGCTCTCAACAGGCGACCCAGGATTTTCAGGACTACTCCACACTGTATTGGAAAGCGGCTTATTCCAAGAATCAGACATCAAAGTCATCCCCGGTGTCAGCTCAATCCAAGCCTGCGCCGCACGCTTAAACATAAGCTGGGATAACACACGCCTATTCACATTCCATGATAATGTTTCTGATGATGAAAAGCAGAAGCTGGTTTCAGCTTTTCAATGTGGTCGCACCATTTTGCTTTTGCCTAATTCGCGGGGTTTTGCACCCAAAGACATCGCAGCCCTACTACTCGAGACTGGTGCAGACAAACAAACACAGGTTTACATCTGCGAAAACATCACTCTAGAAAACGAAAAAATCACTTCAAGCACCCTCGAAGGCATCGCGGAGAAGGCTTTTGGCGCGTTATGCGTAATGGTTATCAAGCAAACCGCTTAGTTAACAGATACAGTTGAATTACAATGGCAAGAAACTGGGCTTACAGGACGCCTGGAATTCCAGACGAGAGCTTTAACCAAAGCGACACGGTTCCAGGTCCAACAAAAGAAGAAATCAGAGTTATCACCATATCCAAAGCACGCCTAATCGAAGGCGCAGTCGTCATTGATGTCGGCTGCGGCACAGGCGGCTTAACGGTTGAGGCAGCCTTCCAAGTTGGAAACAAAGGCAAAGTCTACGCCATCGACGAAGACCCAGCAGCCGTAGAATTAACCAAAGGTAACGTGCAGAAATTCGGCATCGAAAACATCGTCTCAGTTGCAAAGGGCAAAGCTCCCGAAGCACTCATTACCTTACCCAACGCCGACGCCATATTCATAGGGGGAGGGGGGGTCTCTCTGCGCACAATAATCCAAACTGCCCACTACAAACTCAAACCCACGGGCAGAATCATCATAAACGCTATCCTATTAGAAACCGCAACCACCGCAATCGCCGAACTCAAAGCGTTAGGCTACAAAGATATCGACATAGCAAATATTTCTGTGGCAAAGGGAAAACAAATAAACAGCGGAACCATGATGATGGCAAGAAATCCAATAACAATAGTCTCAGCAACAAAACTATAGGGGTATATTTGATTGGTTGGCGTATTCATAGGCATCGGCGTTGGTCCAGGCGACCCAGAACTTCTCACACTAAAAGCTGCGAAAGCACTTAAAACAGTGGATGTTATTTGTGTTCCTAAATCTCATGCTAAAAAACCAAGCATGGCATTAAGCATGGTTAGGGGGATTCTGGATGAACGCAAAAAACCAGCCGAAATCCTAGAACTCGTCTTCCCCATGACCAAAGACGAATTAAACAACCGCAAACTCTGGGTAGAAAGCGCCGCCATAGTCGCCGCCAAAGCCAAAAAAGGCAGACGTCGCATTCATCACATTGGGCGACCCCATGCTGTACAGCACTTTTCTGTACCTCTATGAATGCATAAAAGAAACCTACCCCGAAATCGAACTCGAAATCATTCCAGGCGTAACCTCAGTAACTGCGGTTGCAGCAAGCTCCAAATTCCCATTGGCAGAAAAAGAAGAAGTCGTCACAATCATCCCATCAGACCTCGACTTAGCACACATCGAAGACGCAGCCAAACACGCAGACAACTTGGTCTTCATGAAATGCGCCTATCACATCAAAGAATTCATCCCAATCCTACTCCGCTCAGGCTTCACTGAAAACTCAACCGTCGCATTAGTCAAACGCTGCACCCTACCCGAAGAGAAAGTTATGGTCGGCAAACTCGGCGACGTATCCAAATGGGATGTAAGCGAAGACTACTTCTCAGTAGCCATCGTCAAAAAAAGCCAAGTTCCTATTCACTGGAAACAAAACGGAAACGGATGTAGCTGTAAACATGAATAAAGTAGTGTTTATTGGTGCAGGTCCAGGCGACCCAGAACTCATCACCCTAAAAGGCAAGAAATGGCTTGAGCAATCCGACGTAGTCATCTACGCAGGCAGCCTCCTAAACCCCGAATACCTAAAATACTGCAAAAAAGGCGTCGAACTCCATGACAGCGCCAAAATGGGGCTCCCCGAAATGCTCAAAGTCATGATAGCAGGCGTTAAAGCAGACAAACTCGTCTGTCGCCTACATGATGGTGACCCAAGCTTCTACGGCGCAATACAAGAAGTAATGACTGCTCTTGACAAAGAAGGCATAGAATACTTCCGTATCCCAGGCATCAGCTGCTTACTTGGCGGCGCCGCAGCACTCAACAGAGAATTAACCCTACCAAACATCTCACAAACCGTAATCATCACACGCCCCGAAGGACGCACACCAGTCCCAGAAGCAGAAAGCATCCGAAAACTCGCAGCCCACCAAGCAACCATGGTCATCTTCCTAGGCACACCACACATCATCAAAGTAATCGACGAACTCCAAAAAGGCGGCTACCCAAAAACCACACCCTGCCAAGTCGTCTACAAAGCAACCTGGCCCGAACAAAAAATCGTCAAAGGCACACTCGCCGATATAGTAGAAAAAGTTAAAGCTGCAAACATCACAGAAACAGCATTGATATTCGTGGGCAAAGTCTTAGACCCTCAAGCTTACGATTTATCTAAACTCTACGACCCCAAATTCACCACGGGGTTCCGTAAAGGCGAAGAATAGCATGTATGACAAGGGCATAGCAATCGTTGCAATAACACATCGCGGCGTAGAAACCGCACTTAAAATCCAGAAAGCACTCGATATGGCATCGCTGAATTCTACGGTTTATGCCCCTAAAAAATACAGCCAAAACGGCATCGTTACCCTAGACAAAAAATTGGCTGATTTTCTCAAAGAAGTCTACAGCAAAGTTGACGCAATAGTCGCCGTTATGGCAACAGGAATAATTATCCGTTCCGTAGCGCCACTTTTGGAAAGCAAACTCACTGACCCAGCAGTCGTGGGCGTGGATGCTTCAGGCAAATTCGCCATAAGCCTCCTCTCGGGTCATTTGGGCGGCGCAAACGATTTAGCCCACGCCATAGCCAAAGGCATCAACGCCATACCAGTAATAACCACCGCCTCAGACGTCATGGGCAAACAAAGCGTCGATGACCTCGCCAAAAACCTGCACCTAACAATTCAGAACCCCGACAGCCTCGTCGCAGTGAATTCTTCAATTGTAAACGGCGACCGCATGGTTCTGGTATTAGTCGGCGACGCCAAAATACCGCCCAACGCTATCGGCTTCTATGACGTTAAAACAGCCAAGAATGGCACAGAAGCCCTCGACATCATCAACAACTTTGATGCAGGCGTCATAATCACCCATGAACCACTCACAATAACCAAATTCGTTAAACCATTCACCATACTAAAAACCAGGCATGTAGTCGTTGGTTTGGGTGCACGTAAAGAATCCAGCATGGACAGCATCATCGAAGCCATAGATGCAGCATTAGAGAAGGTACATGTGCCACTGGCGAGGGTTCACGCTTTTGCAACAGTAGATATCAAACGTACATCACAGCAGATGGTTGATGCTGTGGCAAAGATGGGTGCACCGCTTGAGTTTTTAAGTGTGGATGCACTTCGTTCAGTCACATATACGGACCTTTCGCCTGATTCAGCGATGGTTCAAGAAAAAATCGGTATCGGAGGAGTATGCGAACGAGCAGCACTACTAGTAGCGGGACCAAAATCAAAGTTAATCCTAAAGAAAACCAAGCTAAACGGAGTAACAGTGGCGATAGCCGAGGACGAGTAAGCGTAGTCGGGATTGGACCTGGCAGTCTGGAGCATTTAACGCCTAAGGCACGCAGCGAAATCGAATCAGCCGACGTAGTCGTGGGTTATGGCACTTACATCAAACTTATTCAGCAATTATCAAAAAAGATGCTGAAGTATTTTCTGGAACCATGGGCAAAGAGGTTGAACGAGCCCAAATAGCAGTTGACAAAGCCAAAGAAGGCAAAAGCGTTGTTATGGTTTCCAGCGGCGACCCAGGCGTCTATGGCATGGCAGGCGTAGTTTTAGAAGTTGCAGCCAAAGACAAGAGCCCTGTACCAGTTGAGATTGTACCAGGCGTAACTGCAGCAACAGCCGCATCAGCCATCCTCGGAGCACCACTCGTCAGCGACTTCGCAGTAATCAGCTTAAGCGACCTGTTAACGCCTTGGGAAAAAATCGAGCGCAGACTCGAAGCAGCCTCATCCGCGGATATGTCAATCGTACTCTATAACCCACAGAGCCAAGGACGCATCGAACCACTTGCTAATGCCTACGAGATAATGATGAAACACATTAAACCAGACACACCCGTCGGCATTGTGAGGCAAGCTGGGCGTGAAGGACAAAACTTCACATTAACAACCCTCAAAGACATGCTCAACTGCGACATCGACATGGTAACCACCATAGTCGTAGGCAACTCGGCAACGAAAGTGGTTAATGGCAAAATGGTTACAGCCAGAGGCTATGACCTCTAAACTAACCAGCCTAAATTTTTTTGTATGAACAGTTAGTGGCCGTGGTCACGGTCCCATCTTATAATTTCAGCCGATGAGCGTGTCATGCCCGTCTTTTTGGCAAGCTCAATTCGGTTTTTAGTTACTTCTTCCAAGATAGCCTTAATTTTCTTCTTTCTGGCCTCTAAGTCAGCGGTATCAGTACTCATTTACTGCTCATCATTACTGTTTATCGGAGGTTTTAGTATTTAAAAGTCTGATTATTTCTTTTCTAGCTTCACTAATCGTCAAGGGCAACTCATCCGCAATCGGCAACTTATCCTCAGTTTTCAGCACTTCAAAAAGGTGCGTTATTCTTGGCGAACGCAGATTGACTTTCCGTATGAGGTCACCGTTGGAGAAAGACTCTTTAGGTGTACCCTGTGAAACCAGTTTACCCTTGTTGAGCACATACATTTCTGTAGCGAAAAGCGGAACCATGTCTACATCATGCGTTGCAAGAAGCAGCGTTATGCCTTTTTCTTTGTTTAACTGCAACAGCAAATGCAAGATGTCGCTTGTGGCTCTTGGGTCCAAGTTTGAGGTGGGTTCATCCATGATAATAACTTCAGGCTCCATGGCAAGCACACCCGCAAGTGCCACACGCTTCTTCTGTCCCAAACTCATAAAATGTGGCGGTTTGTCCCCGAAATCCAGACATACCTACAATGGCAAGTGCCTCTTCCACGATAACTTTGACTTTCTCTGTGCTATACCCCAAGTTCAGTGGCCCAAACGCTACATCCTGTTTGACGGTGGGGGCAAAGAGTTGGTCGTTTGGGTCCTGAAAAACGAAGCCGACTCGTTTGCGGAGTTCTAAGAGGGATTTGGCATCGTATTTGAGTGGGTTTCCGTCGAATAGGATTCGGCCTGAGGTGGGTTTTAGGATGCCGTTTAAGTGGTTTAGCAGGGTGGTTTTGCCTGAGCCGTTGGTTCCTAATAGTGCAATGCGTTCTGAGCGTTTGAAACCCACGGAGACATTGTCTAAGGCGAGTGTGCCGTCGGAGTATTCGTGGGTTAAGTTTTGTATGTCAAACAACATGTTAGAGACTCCATATGTGAATTACGTTTAATGCGATTAACCCAAGCATGATGTCAAGCAGGATTATACCTGCGATTACTGCCTTGCTTGGTTTAGGTTGGTCTTCGAGTACGCGGATGTTTCCGTCGTAACCTCGGGCGTTCATAGCGACGAATGTGCGTTCACCCTGCTCTAGCGTGCGGATAAACAGGTTGACGGCTAGCATTGAGGTTTGGCGAATACGTTTTAAGAAGCCAGTTTGTCCCAATCTTAGTTTTTGTGCGGTTGTCATTTTTGCGGAGACTTCCATGAAGACAAATATGTAGCGGTAGATGAGCAGGCTGATTTCGATGAGGACTTTGGGGATGTGGATTTTTCTTAGGCTGATGAAGAGGTCATTCATGGTTGTAGTGAGCACTAGGAAGAACAGTGCGGAGATTGCGCCTAGAACGCGGAAGAAGGTGAAGAATGCTGTGGCTACTCCGTTGCTATAGATTACCCAGTTGAACCATGGGAAAGCGATTTCCAGTAATGGTTGGCCGTTGCCAAAGAATAATGCTATGAAGACGCAGCTTACTGCGGCGAATATTAGTGGATAAGTTAAGAGGTCGAGATAGAATCGCCCAGGGATCTGAGCTACAAGAGTGATCAGCACTAGCGTGATTATGAATACTGTTATGGAAACAATTGGGGAGGCTGATAGGACGCTAAGGAGAAGCATTGAGACGGCGAAGAAGATTTTTGTGGTTGGACTTACTTTTGCCAGTTGATTGGTATAGGCGTAACTGTCTATTTGTGCAGATAAGTTTGCGTGCCCTTCTTCGTGGCTGTGGCGGTGTTTATGCCCCTTATGCTGCATTGGCGATAGCATTTTGGCTTTTCGTCTTGTCCGTATAACGATATAAGCAATTATGGATGCTCCGATGAGGGCTTGCACCCCAAGAAGCGGCTCTATCCATGAAGCGGGGAGCGTTAAGACTGGGGTAAACCAAGGTTGATATCCAGTCGCAGTGATGATATTTGCTGCGGCGTCGTCGGTCCCAGCCAAGTTGGTGGAAGCTATAACAAAAGGCGTTATGAAAAGCACCAACAACACAGTAATCAAGATGGCGTAATGTTTCTTTTTAAGTTGAAATTCTTTCTCTGGCATACCTGCGATTGGGGAACGGATGACCTTCAAGGAGGAAAGAATCTGTCCCTTATACTTCGTTAGGAAATCAAAGACGAAAACGCCCAGTATACCTTCACCGACAGCTAAGGGAATCTGTGTGACGGCGAAGATGGCTGCAAACTTTATGAATGCACCAAAGAAGCCTTGTGAGGGGAAAGCGAGTGCAAGCTGCACTGAAGTGGTAAGGTAAGTGAATAGATCGCTTAATGCTACTGCAAGAAAGACCCCTGCGGGCGTTGGCACTCTAGTCTTTTTGCAGATAATCCAAGTGATATAAGCCACAAATGGCCCCACGATGCCCATGGAGAAAACGTTGGCGCCAAGCGTGGTTAAGCCGCCATGAGCTAATAGTGTTGCTTGGAAAATCAGGGCAATCATGGAGAGGACTGAGGCTACGGCTGGACCAAAAATTACGGCTGCTAACCCTGAACCTGTGGGATGTGAACTGCTGCCAAAAACTGAGGGCAATTTTAGGGCTGAGACGACGAAGATGAATGCGCCCATGAGTGCAAGTAATGGTTTGGCTTCGGGGTCTTTTTTTGCGATTTTGGAGAGGCGGTAGATTCCGTAGGCAACTATGGGTATTGTGATTGCGAACCAGATTTCCCACCATGGATGGGGTAGGAAGCCTTCCATTATGTGCGTATGATTTTGCCCTCTCTTTTCGGGGTTAATCCAGCTGAAACCTTATAAACTTTCGTTTAACTAAAGTTAACGTCAGGTTGATTTCATTGGCGAAGCAACAACCGAACCCTACTGCTAAAAGACAAAGGCGAATTCACCAAATTCCAAATCCTACTCGAAGTCATGCGAAACCAACCCCACGTCAAACAAAAAGACATCAGCGACAAAACTAGGCATAACCATCCAAGCCATCTCCAAATACTTCAAAAGCCTCACCAAAGAAGGCCTCCTAGAAGCAGGCAGTGAACGAGCCGACTACCACCTAACACGCAAAAGGAATAACCAAACTAAAAGAGGACATACGCAACCTTAGAAAACTATGTTAACGAAGTCAAACACGACCTAAAAATCGAGCATGCATGGCCAGCAATAGCCACCCAACCAGTCAAAGCGGGACAAGAAGTGGGTTTAATCATGAAAGAAGGCGTCATGTACACCGTTCCCACAGACAGCCCACTAACCCAAGCTAAAGGCACTGCACTTACCGACGCCCAAACAGGCGAAGACTTAGGTCTAAAAGATCTTACATGGCAAAATGAAGGTTAAACAAGGAAAAATCCTCATCGTAAAGTTGCCCAGCATACGCAAAGGCGGCTCTCAAGCAACCGATATGGCTAAAGTGAAAGCGATCTATGATGAGTTTAAGCCTGACCGCATCGGCGTCATGGGTGCAGTTGGCAGAGCAGTGCTGAGTAAGTTGGGTCAGGAAGCAGATATTGAGTTTGGGATCAGCCGTTCAGCCGCCATTGCCGCGTCAAGGGGGTTAAACGTGTTTGTTTTGGTGGTGGGCAGGATGGTTAACCGTATGATTCAGGAGATTGATCAGATTAATATGAAGACGGGTGGGAGCATTATTTATGAAGTCAAAGATGCACAAAGACTTGAACATTCAGTTTCTGAGTAACTTCTAGTAGGGTATAAACAAACTTTTTTTTAAGTTGAACCTAAAAAAAGGGAATAGGTTGGTTAGGAACCAACATTTGTGCGGTAAATTTAGCTAGTTGCGAAAACTGAATCAGCGATTGTTGGGTTGACTGCAATGCAGTAGATACTGACGGATGTGGTGCCGGTTGTGTATGTGTAGTCAACTGCTGAATCACCGTTTGCAACTATTTTGTTGACGAATGCATGGAATGGGGCTCATAGTTTGTGTTGTCATCAGCGAAGACACTAGCAGTCCAAGTGGCACCGTTATCCATAGAAACCCAGGATTTTTGTGCACTGCTATCGACTATATAGCTGAAGTTGCCAGCTGCGCCAAGGTTCATGTCTACACGAACCACTTCGGTTGAAGTATTGAAGTTTTTGCATGAATATTGATATGCTACTACATCGCTTGTGGCAGTGACGGTTTCGTTAACACTGAACTGTAGAGTTGAAGCTTGTGACGACTGGAGTGGCTGGTGGTGGTGTGGGGGTTGGGTTTGTGTTTCCATTGTTTCCATTATTACTTAACAACATTACGCCTGCAACGCCGACAACAAGAACGACGACAATGACCGCAACAACAATATAAATCATTTTTTTATTCATCGTAGTCACCGATTACTGGCTCTGTGTTTTGATTGTAACTTAATATAAGCTTTTCCAAATGTTAATCTTGTATATTCGGAAACTGAAGAATCAAATGCAAAAGGATTTACAAAAGTCAAAGTGAGCAGGTTCACTTTCACTTACCCCTCCACTGCCTCAGAAGTGCCTTTATTGGATTGTTTTAAATATTGCCGCCGCACACATCATCGTAAAAGCTGTGAAATCTATGTCAGAAGACACCGACATTCAACAAGAAGAAAACCAGGAAAATCAAGAGGATACTGAAAATACTGAAGAGCCAGAACAAAAAAGCGAACAAGTCCTGCAAATGGAAGAAAACAAAAGAAAATTTGAATTCATAGAAGACCTTCCAGGAGTAGGCCCAGCAACCGCAGCGAAACTACGCGAACTAGGCTACCACACCGTCGAATCATTAGCAATGGCAACCAGCCGCGAACTCGACCCAGTCGGTGTCAGCGAAAAGAAAGCATTCCAAATCATCGAAGCCGCACGCTCATCCATCGGCATAGCATTCATACGCGCCGATGAACTCTTCAAAATGCGCAAAACCGTTCTCAGATTAACTTCAGGCAGCCAAGCCCTCGATAAAATCTTAGCCGGCGGCTTAGAAACACAAACCATAACCGAATTCTACGGCGAATACGGCAGCGGCAAAAGCCAAATGTGCCACCAACTATGCATCAACGTCCAGCTCCCGCCAGAGAAAGGCGGATTAAACGGCGGCGTACTCTACGTGGACACAGAAAACACTTTCCGGCTTGAACGCATCATCCAGATGGCAAAACACGTAGGATTAGACCCTGAGCAAGCCGTCAAAAACATCATCTACGCCGAAGCCTACACAAGCGACCACCAAATGTTCCTATTAGAAAACGCTGACGAAATCATAAAGGCAAATAATATCAAACTAATCATAGTCGATTCACTCACCGCGCATTTCCGCAGTGAATACATCGGCCGAGAAATGCTTGCGTCCCGCCAACAGAAACTAAACAAGCACATGCACAAACTTGTCGCACTCGCCCGCGCATTCAACGCGGTAGCAGTCGTTACAAACCAAGTAATGGCGAAGCCTGACCAGTTCTTCGGTGACGCGATTCACCCAATCGGCGGCAACATCGTTGGCCACACAAGCCACACTCGCCTCTATCTACGCCGTGCATCGCATGGACCCATCCGTATTGCAAGGCTAGTTTCAAGTCCATATTTGCCGGAGGGAGAGGAAATACTTAAAGTCACCGAGAACGGAATAGAGGATGTCTCTGAAGAAGAGAAAGCAACCAAACCTCGTGGACGCTAAGTATGCCAATTGCCCAAGCCCTAGTCACAAGGTACTTTCAGCTCATAGTCAGCCGTCAATTTACGGAAGCTGAACGAGAGCTGGAACGTGTTAAGCAGAAGATGCAGAAGACAGAGTGGAACAGAGGATACTTCCGTGCCCTCTATGGCATGTATCTTTCACGCAAAAACACAGCCGACGACTACGCCTTCTTTTCTAAGGTTGATTTTAGCGATAAAGTTATGCTTAATGATTACAGAAAAGAATTCCTCAGCCACATGGGCAACGGCTTGCACGGCGACTTTGACCGCGGCTACTTTTCAGCTTGGGCAGACTGCATGCGTATCCTTTCCCGCATGAATATTCCGGCGCCGAATGAAAAGGCAACGGCGGAAGCAGAAAAAATTGAGACAACACGCAGCGATAAAAGTCAAGCAACAATCGCTAATTTCTTGAAGGAAACTACAGAAAACGAAGAAGTAACTAAAGAAGAAAATAAAATATAATAATTTTTTTTAGCCGACGATTACTTGGATTATCGTGTAGAATAACACGAAGAAGGCAATCCAACTAAAGAAGTACATGCCTATGCCTGTGCTGAGGATTTTTGATTGTTTAGGTATCTTTTCTTTGTATGATGCGCGGAAGATATAGTATGTTATGAAGTAGATGAGCAACGCAACAGTTATGCTGTTGATTAAGGGCGTTATGTCTGGACCTGCGAACAAGAATTTTGCTAGAATTGCTGCTATTGCGCCTGCAACAATGCCTAATGCGACTCTTAACCAGTAAAGTTGAACGACAGGGGTCATCTGAAACCTATACCTTCGAAGTTAATGTTTTGGTGCTTTCTTAAAAAGGATGCCTAAGTATTAATCGTTTCTGCCACTCCACGGGTTTGGTTTGGGCAGATTCTGTGTTTGTTGGCACAAACGGTTATTTTATAGTCAACTGCAATATACACGCATTAACGGTGGATGCGTTGCGTAAAAAAGAATCCTCAAGCTTCGACATTTCAGCAGCAATCAAAGAACTCCAGCCCCTCATCGCTGATTCCAGAGTGAATAACATCTACCAATTCGGCGAAAAAACCATCATCTTCAAACTCCACAAAACCGACAGACCACCAATCCGCCTCGTCGTTGAAGCTGGTCGCAGGCTGCATTCAACCGCATATGCCGAGGAAAGCCCAAATGAGCCTCCGCCATTCTGCATGTTACTACGCAAATACCTCCGAGACACCTGGCTACGGGGAATCGAGCAGTATGAATTCGAAAGGATAGTGACGGTTACTTTCGAAACCAAAACCGGATTGCTTAAGATGGTTGTGGAGCTTTTCGGCGAAGGCAACATCATAATTACAAACGAACAAAACGTGATTATTCAGGCGCTTGAATTTAAAAAAATGCGTGACCGCGACATCTTGCGTAACGTGGTTTTGGTTTATCCGCCTCCGAGCGGCAAGAACCCATTCAAAGTTACCCAACCTGAACTGGAAGAGACCCTCAAGAATGCCGGCGACGCCCAAGTTGTACGTACTTTAGCGCGGTCTTTTGGTATCGGCGGAACCTATGCCGAAGAAACACTGCTCCGAGCAGGTATCGAGAAGACTAAACCCTGCAAAGAATTAACCCAAACTGATACCTCAGCTATTTTTGGGGCACTCCAAACATTACTTACACCCGTTCTTGAGGGCAAGTTTGAACCAAGCATAATCAAAGATGAAGATGACAGCTACCTCGACGTCTTACCTTTTAAACTCAAACGCTATGAAGGCTGCAAAACCCAAACCTACGAATCATTCAACGCGGCACTGGACGAATTCTTCCTCCACGTAAAAGCATTGGAAAAAGCTGCGGGAACCGTCGAAGTTGACAAGCTAAAACAGGAATCAGCCCGCCTAAAACGCATCGTGGATGAACAAGAAAAATCCATCGCAGACGACGAAAAGAAAACAGAGCAGTACAAACAAATCGGCGACACCATCTACGCCCATTTCCTCGAACTCCAAACCTTCCAAGAACAACTCCTCAAAGCTAACCAACAAGGCTACGATTGGGATGCAATCATCGAACAAGTTATGGTTGCTAAAAAAGCGGGCAAAGTGCCCATGGCTTATGTGGAGTCGTTTGATGGCAAAAACATGGCAGTCAACTTGGGCATCGATAGTTACCATTTCAGTTTAGCGTTGCGTAAGTCGCTGTTTGATAATGCGAATGAGTATTATGAGCGTGGCAAAGGGGCTAAAGAGAAAGCTCAGAATGCCCAAACTGCACTCAATGATTCCAAGAAGAAACTGGCAGATATCGAAGCGGAACTCCAAGAAGCAGAGGCACTCAAGAGTTTAAAGCCTGCCCAAATCGTGGAAGCACTTGCAAAACGCAAAGAGGCAATGGCGAATAAGCAGTGGTACGAGAAATTCCGCTGGTTCACCACCTCAGACGGCTTCCTTGTAGTTGCAGGCAAAGACACGGTTAGCAATGAAGTGCTCATCAAGAAGTATACTAAACAAGAGGACGTGGTGTTCCATGCTGAAATTACCGGTTCACCTTTCGTAGTCGTAAAAGCCCAGGGTAAAGAAATCAGTGAACAGACGCTCAGGGAAGCAGCGGAGGCGGCAGCGTCCTATTCACGTGCTTGGCGAGAAAACGCTGGCACAGCCGACGTGTACTGGGTGAAAGTTGACCAACTAAGCAAGAGCGGAGCCAGCGGCGAATCGATTCCCCATGGCGCGTTCTTTGTGGTTGGCAAACGTAACTGGTACAATAATACAGCTTTGCGGATTGCAGTTGGCATAACTCTTGGTGAGGAGACCGGTTTTGTGGGCGGTCCAATCGACTCGGTGAAAGCTAAAACCAAATTGTATGTGGTTATTCAGCCGGGTGATTATCAGGGAAAAGAGTTGTTGCAGATGATTATGCGCACGTTGACGGCGAAGCTTTCTAGGGAGCAACGTGAGAAAATGGGCAAAACCAGCATTGAGCAGGTTCGCGAGTTTGTGCCCTATACTAAGGGGGCTATAAACCTTAAAGCAACTTGACTTGACCCATTGCGGCTTGGTTTGGGTAAGCCTTAAAAAAACAATATGACAATAGAGCTTACTTGGTGAAAAGTTTGAAAATAA
Organism: uncultured archaeon; assembly: GCA_963782915.1. Lineage (GTDB taxonomy): Archaea > Thermoproteota > Bathyarchaeia > Bathyarchaeales > Bathycorpusculaceae > Bathycorpusculum. Next base: position 41,732 of record CAWALK010000023.1, on the reverse strand, counting down.
CTTTAACTTGCTCTCCGCCTAATCGTCAAGTTGGACCAGTAAAAGAAATCGTCAACCTGGAAGAGCTATTTAACTTTCTTGTAGCACTTCAGGGGTTTCCCAAACAAAACATTGGTTCATGGCTTCTGGGTCTAGCGAAAAACGGTAGTCTTAGCGGAACCTATTTTGTTCAACCTACCCGCTTTCAAGTCATGTTACATTCGAACTACCATGACACTGCGGTAGCGCAAAGGATAGCTCAGGAAACAAAACTTCTGTCTCCACCAAACAGTGTGAATACGAGTCCTAATGTGGCAAAGTCTTTTGCTAGGGCTTTTGATTTGCACGCAAATGGTCAAAACGTGGTGTAAATTGGCTTTCGCAGAATGCAACTGATAATCTCTTGGATTTTCAGGTGATTGTTTTTTCTTTATTGGTTGTTGCCGTGGGCCCTCTTATTTCAACATCTACCTTTGGGCTTGGCGGCAGCTGTGTTTTGATGTCTGCGTCTGTGGGGGGTTGCTGGGCTGGTTGTGGCGGTTTCTGCAAGCAGATTGGGCTAAGGCAAACAGAGGTCTTTTGCTTTGAGGGCCCTACCCCCCTCTATTTATAGTCTCCACGAATGCAGGTTTAGCGATTTCTACAGTTGTTGTTGCCGAAAACTGCCTATGCACAACAACAATCAGCGGGCTGTGAGGCGGGTTGCTGGTTGGTTGAGTAGCCCATTTCAGAACAATTTTTTGATTTGCGCATAGAAAATGGAGACTACCTACTCAACGCAAAATCTCCGCCCCACCTAAGGGGCGTTAATTATTTATTGCAACAAAACGATTGGTTAATAGCTAAACATGAACACAGAACACGCAACGCTTAGGCAAACAATACAGAGCAAAGCACCCTACCTCTTAGTCGCAGCAGTCGCACTGTTAATCTACGAAACATACCTACTCCAAAAATCCTTCTTAGCGCTGTACCAAATCTACCAGAACATAACCGTCAACGCCGGACAAAACGGGATCTCAGCGCACGGGTACATGTGGTTCTTTTCGGAGGTAAGCGGCGAAGTAGGTTTGATACTGCGTTTTGCGGGTGCGATATTCTTTGTAGCCTTCGCGGTTGCTTTGTTGAGGAAAAAGCCGGCGTTGGTTTTCCTGAGAAGAGGTGTGTTGCTTGAGACAGTACAGTACTTGTTCCTGATACCATTCATAACCCAGTGGGTTTTCTTCTCCGGAATAGCGGCGGAGTTGACAATCTTTTCGTTCGGTATGCAAATAGTGCTTATAACGCCCACGTTACTGATGCTCTATCTTCGCCTAAAGAAACCTCAAAACAGCTTAACACCCATATTGAAGGTGGCAGCGGTTGCGGCAGTATCGTTCATGTTTGCCATGTGGATAAAACACTTCTTCTTCAACCTCTATGCGCTCCCAATAGACTTCAGCAGCCCAATCTTAACAGTGGGATTCGTCAATTCAGCCGTGACGCTGCTGGTTTCCGCACTGATTTTGTTAGCCGTCTTTTTGCCATTCATCAGAGGCAAAAACGCCGGCTTCAGCTTCAGAGGAATAGGCATTGCCTTGATAGTTGCCAGCATATACTTCTTTGTTTACCTCGCCGTCGCAGCTGTAAACATTGGCTATCAAAATTTCGTGTTCCTAACGGAACTATGGATGGTGTCCCTGCTAATTGCAGGCATAGGCTTTTTAATTAAAAAGAAAAATAACAAGCAATAAGACGCCAAGTCCTCGGTCTATTCTAGATAATTGATTACTTTGCCAGCTTTTGTAAGCCTATAGGCGACGCAATCTAGCCGGTTTTCTTTCTCTATGCATGCAAACATTCCGCTTTCTAAAATTGTAATGTGCCAACTCAGCGCTTCTTTAGTTAGCTCGGTTTTTGCTGCGATCTCTTCGATTGTTAAGCTTCGCTCACGGAGGGCTTCAAGGATTGCTTTTCTAGTAGGATGGTTTACAGCAACGTGATACTGACCATATGATATGCGCATCTGATCGTCTTTTTCGTATTCATCGATTTCGCCGTTTGACATCAATCACGCCAATTCAAAAAGGTGTATAGCTGCTTATTTATAGATTAGAATTGTTTGCCTATTTTGCGTTGTTGCAGTTATCTACTTTTAAATAACTAAACCGCCCCAAAACAACTTGAAGGTCCCGTTTATGGAAAAAATCGATTTAAAAAAGGAGCTAAAACAACTCTACAACCCCTCAGCCAAAGAAGTTTCAATTGTAGATGTTCCAGACATGAATTACCTCATGATAGATGGACAAGGCGACCCCAGCACCTCGGAGGATTACAAAGCAACCTTTGAAGCCCTTTTTGGTGTTTCTTACACGCTCAAGTTTATGATAAAGAAGGGCAGAGGCATCGATTATGGTGTTTTGCCTATTGAAGGGCTCTGGTGGGCAGATGATTTGGAGGCTTATGTGGCTCAGCGGCGAAACGAGTGGAAATGGACAAGCATGATTATGCAGCCCAAATATGTCACCGCCGCCGACGTAGAAGCCGCAATAGTAGAGGTACGCAAGAAAAAGAATCCCGCAGCACTTGACAAAATCCGGTTTGAAAACCTACACGAGGGTAAATCTGCTCAAATCATGCATCTCGGACCCTACTCAACCGAAGCTCCGAACATCCAAAAAATGCATGACGCAATTAAAGCTGCAGGTCACGAGTTAAGCGGGAAACACCATGAAATCTACATAAGCAACCCACAGAAAACTGCGCCGGAAAAACTAAAAACCGTCCTAAGGCAGCCCATGAAGTAAATTCATTTCTTTTTACTTATCAGCTTTCGATTGCATAGTTGAGGTTTTCTTTGCTAAATCTGCGATTTGTAGCCTAAACTTTTCCCGCATCTTCGTGAACCGCATAGCCGCAGATGGATGAATAACTTCAAAATATTCAATACCCTCCAATCGTGGAACCCCCTTTGCAGATGCACCAAGTAGCACAATGATTTTTGGCTTGATAATGTTGATTTGCGTTATCAAATATGGCAGACAAGCCTCGACTTCGTCGGGGTAAGGTTTGCGGTTCTGCGGCGAAGTGTGCTTGACGATGTTGGTTATGTAGACGTCTTCGCGTTTGATGCCGAATTCTGCGAGGGTTTTGGTGAGGTATTTGCCTGCTCTTCCCACAAACGGTCTGCCTACTTTGTCTTCGTCGGCACCTGGATTCTGACCAACAAACATGACCTTAGCATTTAGCGATCCCTCGCCAGGTACGCCATGTTTTGCACCCTGCCAGAGTCGACATTTTTTACAGCCGTAAACTTGCATATTGATTTCTTCCATCGCCATAAGCATCAGCTTTGTTGTTGGGTATTGACAGTCACACAAGCTTAAAAAAACTCGCGCAGTACTTTTTAATCAAGTTCTTGTCTGCCAAATTTGGGCAAGTCGATTTTTTAAGGAAATATTATGACACAGGGAGAATCGGTTTCTGAATCACTAATGGAAAGCGCAGTTCGCGTACTACTCAGGGTTGCTTTTGCTTTTGAACCCTTAGCGCCCACAGCCATATCGGTGTTGATGCATCAGCAGTTACACCGCTACAGAGACGGCGGCATAATCAGCAACTACAAAACCCACACTAAACGCCTCGGAAAATACCATTACCGCATAGAAATCGATTTGGACCTCACAGACATGCAGGCCTATCATCTTTTAGGTAACATTTTCCCCAAACAATTAAGCCGTTTTGGGAGGTGGTTCCATGACTGAGATGAATGAGAAAAAAGGCAAAATGAAACTAACCGTTGAAGTTGAAGTGAATGAGGAATTGATGGCTGTTGTTAAGGATGCGATGTCTAAGGCTTCAACTAAGCTTCCTGAAATGATGAGGCGAGGCGGTTCAGAGAGCAAGCAAGAATAAACAGGCTACATTTCGCTTGCTTTTTCGAGGACCTGTATAATTAAGTCATCGCGGACACGTTCCGCTTCAGCTTCCGCCTCTTTTGGCGTCTTCAATTTTTTTGTGTGCTCATTGATATGTGCTTCTATGGCTTCATTCATCAACTTTACGTTGGGAACCAGAAGAATCTCTGAGCCGCATGAACACTTAATCACGGGTAACCTGGCTTCGCCGACTTTTTTAATTGATTTAGGCACCTTGCTATCTCCGAACTAATGTTTGACCAAACAACTGCACCTTTTTTATAAAGCTTTATTCCTAAATCGCACTATATTATGCGAAAAATAATATATCGTATAAAAAGCGTCTTAAAACTTAATAAATGAAATACCAAGCCAGCGGTTTTCATTTTAAAAGAAAGGCTTTAAACCCAAAACAGAGTAATCTCTAGTGGATTTCTATGAAGTTTTTAATCATACAAAAAGTTAAACGTGACATTCCCTTGGAGCGCTGGGCAAAACTGCTTCCGCTGCAATTCAAATATTTCGAAAACCTCGAGAAAGACAAAACCCTCGACCTCTACTATCACCTAATCGGTCAACAAGGCAGCATGTTAATCGTTAACGCTGAATCCGACGAGAAACTCAGCCGAGTCATCGGGCAAGACCCCATGTTTTTCGAATGCGAACGCGAAATCTACCCGCTCACCACACGCCAAACCCACGAAAAACAAATTCGTGAACTCTTCGGATCACCAACAGATTTGGGTATGTAGTATGGGTTGCCATGGCGGATTTAGTTTAGATGAAGCAACACGGCGCAGCTGGTACAACCCCGAAGCAGTACTTGCAAGTTTGGAGGAGGGGATGACGTTTGTGGATGTGGGCTGCGGAGATGGCTTCTTTAGTCTTTTGGCCGCTAAAAAGGTTGGGGCAAACGGCAGAGTCTACGCAGTCGATATCGATGCGTCGAATGTGGCGAAGCTGCAAAGCAAAGCTGACGCCGAAAAACTAACCAACATCGTAGTAGCGGTAGGCAGAGCAGAGGACACAGTGTTTTGCCAAGAATGCGCAGATATAGTCTTCTACAGCATGGATCTCCATGATTTTGATGACCCAGCCAAAGTGTTGGCGAATGCACGTTTGATGGTCAAGCCCTGGGGCAAAGTGATAGATTTAGATTGGAAAAAAATAAAGATGGACTTTGGCCCACCAGTTGAGATAAGGTTCAGCGAACAACAAGTTGGGGATATGCTACAGACAGCAGGCTTCTGCTCTGACATCCAAGAAGCGGGACCCTACCACTACGTTGCCACAGGCTAAACCTAAACATACGCTCTAAGTTGTTTCGGCAGTGGCGTAGAGTGAGAGTAAGTCGCGTTTGAACCATTCAGGCTGATCAGTATACGCTGAATGTGCTGCGCCATTGTAGGCGAGCATTCTGGCGTTGGGCAACTTATCGGCTAGGGTGCGCATTTCTTCGCCTGAGATAACGTTGTCGTTTGTGCCCCATACGATGCGGACTGGAAATTTGAACCCCGGATATGCTTTTACCAACTCGTCGTTGTCGAATGCGTAGGCAGGCGCGACCAAAAAAAGCCCCTTAACCGGATGTGCCGCGGCATAGTTGAGTGCGATGTAGCCGCCCAAGCTTGCACCGACCAATACCGGCACTTCGGAGCCGAGTATGTTTTGTATGGCTTCTGCAGCGAAGGCTACGTTGGCTTGGGGGTCTTTTGTTTTGGGGTGGCATTGACTTTTTGACCCATACGGCATATCCAGTGCAAGAAACGGCACCTTCTTCTCAATAAGCAAATCTGTGACGCCGATGCGTTCCCACACACCGACACTATACGATAAGCCATGCAGAAAAACAATCGGCATCCCCGCCGCTTTATGATAAAGAGCTTGGCATTTGTAACCTTGAATGTGAAGTGTTTTCTCTTCCAACCTGCGTCGCCTATGGCAAGCTATGAGCATAGGCATTAATAACATTTAAGCGCGGCACTTTTTAAGGATAAATTTTAATATTGTAGGCCTTTTTTGTAAGGCATGAACATAATATTGGATTTCAATGCCAACTGGTACATTCTCTTTGTTGCTTTTCTATGTGCTTGGCAGTTCTGTTGATTGTGCGGCGAAAATGGAATTCAAAACATGAGGCAAAAGAACAGGTCTTTCTTGCTTTGGGTGGAATGGTGTCTTTGGCCATTGTGGAGTTTTTTGCTGTCTCGACAGGTTTGTGGAATTAAACGCCGAGCAATTGGCCAATCATTCTGTGGTCTACCTACTTTGCAGCAATACTCTTTGGCTATCAATTGCTGAAGTCAGTCGAAGGTCTACTTTTACATAAGCCTTTGGTCTTGTGCCATGAAGAAAAAGCCATCAATCTAGGAGGCAAACAGAATAAAAAACAGAAAGTGTAAATTACTTATGGACATATGGTTTTTTCTAAAACGATTTTCAGTCAATCTTTCATTTAGATAATTCAAGGGTTTTACGTGAAAAGATAATACTTGTTGATTTAACGATCTGCGGTATTCCTACAAGGTCTTCAATCATGAGTAAGCCGCGAGCAAGTAAAGCAAAGACGCCAGCTGGACCTACTGCAACACCTAGAAGACCAAGGATTCCGATAATTCCGAATTCTTGAACCCCTGCTCCAGCAGGAGTGATGGGAACAAACGCTAATGCTGTTACCAATGGATGTATAAGGAAAAAGGCGATCAATGGCACATCCCCAATTCCCAAGGCTAAGCCTAAGAAGTACCATTCCAAACCTTTGAGGATCCAGCATATCATTGTTAAACCAATTATTTCAGGGATTACTCGGCGGGTGCTATGAGAGCTTTCTTTGTATTCTTCAAGTTTATCCATTAAGCCCCCTGTAAATCTCTTAAGGAATTTTAAATTTGTAAGGCGATCAAATATGGTAATAGCCCTTTTTGACCATGTAAAAGCTGCTAACACAACAGCTCCTACAAGCATCAAAGATATGCCTAACCCTGCAACTAGTATGCCGATGTTGATTCCAGCAACTGTTTGGGGGAATAAAGTATTCCATGTTTGTGCGGGCACCGTTTGAACTAGGAAAATTACTGCCCCCAATCCACCAATTACTTTGAATAGAAATTCAATTGTTTGAATACCTAAAATGCTTGAGAGCCCCTTTGAGGTTGGCACGTTTTGGTCTCGAAGATAAACAGGCATTAGAATGTATCCTGAGCGTCCAGGAGTAACGTCGCTGGTTAACATGCCTGCATACTGGGCTAGGAGTGTTTTTCCGAAAGAAGTTTTGATGCCGTCTTTAGCTAGAACACGTCTTAGCCGTACTGTAAAGAAGACGTTAATTCCAAAATACATAAAGAACGCCAAAATCAAGTATTCTATCTTGATATTTAGCAAGGCGTCATAGAGCGAACCTATACCTACAAACCATAACAGCACCCCAAAGATTACAGCCATAACCACTATTTGAATTGTGATTTTTAGGATTCGTGTCGATTTACTTGGCGGTTTTTGCTCTCGTTGGATCTCGGCATCAGCCATTTTCCTCGAAAAGCCAATTACCGGCTTAAATCGAGTAGGCGCGAATCCTGTTCTCCAAGAAAAAGACTTCTTCATTCTAGAAATTTTGATTAACCAAGGAAGGATTGAAACCACAATAATTAAACCGATAATTGGGTAAATGTAGAGTTGAATATCTGGAATAATCTTCCCCGCAGTGTAACCAAGCATTGGCAAAGTTACACCCCACAGTAACCCGCCAACTATATTATAACAAAAAAATCTTTTACCGCTCATTTTGCTTACCCCTGCAAGAATGGGTGCAAATGTTCGTGCAAGTGGTACAAAACGCGCGAAAACAATAGCCTTTGGCCCATGCTTCTCATAGAAGGCTTTGACAGACTCAACCGTTTGTGTATTCAAAAAGCGTGATTCTCTTTTAATAAACATTGGACCAACCTTTCGCCCAAACCCATAACCGAAGCTATCTCCGATTACCGCTGCTACAATTACAACTACCATTATCCCAGAGATATTGAAGAGATTTTGGCTTGCTAGAATACCTGCTGCTAAAAGCAAGCTGTCACCGGGTAAAAAGAACCCAAAAAACAGCCCTGTTTCAGCAAAGACAATAACAAAAAGACCAACATAACCAATGGCTGTCAATAGAGCTACAGTATTAGTGAAGGAATTAAAAAAGCCAATTATATTATCGACCCATAAATTTGGTGGATAAAATAGAATTAAAACAATCAAAAAGGCGACCAAAAAAAGTAAGGAAACGATCAATTGTTTATAGCTATTTTGGATGAACACACGCCTGTTTACTAATTGCACCTTTATGACGCCCTCCATGCCAATCGTAACATTGAATAAAAGGCGAACTCACTCAGAAGGAGTTTTTTGACAAAAACATTTTTTTGCCGGTTTATATTCTTGGTCTAAGCCTTCAAAACCCAAGATGTCCAACATACTTTAGAATCCAGCGAACCAGATCAGTGTATGCCTCTACACCTTTATTTTGATAAGTGAACAAACCCTTTATGAGCTATCTTAATAAAACCCTTATCCGACATCCAAGAGAGATACACACAAGCCTATCATACGCTAAATCAATGAGGTAGCCAGGCCTGTTTTGTTCTTTGGCTTTTCTTTCAGTAGCACCCTTCAAAAAAATTCTGATCACACCTTTTGAACGCTAAATCCATTTTTCCATATGTTGGAGAACACAGCGGATTTGGTGCAGGGAGACGCAAAGCGTAATCATTCGGGTGATTTGCTCGGATATAAGTAAGACTCCTTCCGAGTGAGCAATTATTACATATATCAAGGAAAGTATTGAACCAAGAATCTACCGGTGAATAAAAATGTCTTCAAGAGAAAGTATTAAAAAGATTTTTTTAACCTCTGGTCCCATTGATCAAGCTTATTCTAGAGTGCACGAGGTTTTACAAGGCACTGGATTAAGGAACTTAAAAATTAAGAAATCAGTTACAAATTCATACATAATTTTTGAATATAAAGAAAGTTTTACAAAGAAAGGTGAAATTCAATTTAATTTTTTTGCGCGAAATGATAATACTGAATTTTGGATTAATTGGAATTATCCATCTATTGAAGACAATCAATCAGAGGATGATAATAAAGAAGATTTGGAGTTTGGGGATGGGGCTGAAGTCTTGGATATTGTAACGTCCATTTTTTCAGCAATAAAGAGTCGTCGCAAGTCCTCATCAATAAATTATGTACAGTTAATTGAAGAGATTAGATTTAAAATGGGTGCAAAGGAATTGAGGTCCTCGCAAATTAAGGAGGAGGTTCAATTTCAAACTTGAGCAAATAAGGAGAATAATGAGATATGCCCAAAAAGGCAGACATGCAAGAAGACGTGCGCTATCTTTTGTTAGTAGTCGCCGTATTAATGCTGCTTACCCTTAGAAAACGACCAATAAGGTGAAAAACAAATGAAAACCAATCTTTACCTACTTTTTTCTTTTCAATGGCAAGTAAACTGGGGCTGAGTAGGCTTACGGATAGCACTTACGATTTATGCAGTCATCGTATGTTGCAGTTTTCCTTTTTCTTTCTCCCTAAAGAAATAGTTCCAGAAGCCTCAGCAAACCCAGTAAAAAACCCCTTTTTTAATCTTTAACAGCGGTTCTGAGTCGAACATTCGAAAATCACTTTCAGCAATTGATTTACAGCCAACAACCAACTACAAAAAAGGTGCCCAAGATAATGGAAATTATGGACTGGACCGGAATCACCCTCAATAGATGCTAGTTTTCTTAAATTATGATTTATTTGTTGCTAATTAAATTATTTATTTAAGGCGAGGCACGGCATTGGGACAAAACTATTTTGGGTTAATTCTTATGGCATAGACGTTGTGGAAGAGAGCGTTTGAGAAAAGTGCAGTCTGTTGTCTGTCTTCTCGTCTCTGCCTAACTAGGCTGCCAAATCTTCCTTTGTCAGCTGAAAAACCGCTCTCAGAAATGTTTCGATGGAAATATTCTGATAGAAAATCAACCGGAGAAGCCATCATTCTAGTCAAAATATCTGCCCAAGCGCCGATCCTATTGATGTTCTTTTTTTAGAATCAGAAACAAAGAAACCGTTCTATCAAACATTTTAATGACTTTTCGACTGCTAAAGTATTTGTCTAAACGAATGGATCTGATGGCTGCGCCAATACTTCTTAGCATGTCGACTGCTTTGGTGAAAGCGTCCCACTCAGACAACCGCGACACCCCGCAACCAACATACATCCCAGTCGCCAGATCAATCAGCGAGAAGAAATGGACAAACTTTTTCCCATACTTGTTAGGGTTAGTGCGATAATGATTTTCAACGCTAACAGAGTAGCCTGTTCCATCCCCAACATAATCGCCGCTTGTGCCCTCCTCTTTGAGCAACAAAACAAAGAGGTTATGAAGTACCAACTTGACTTCTGGGTCGCCATAGAGGCGCTCGATGTACTTGTAGCTGACATCAACCCCAAAGAGGGGCTGAAAATACTGCAATGACTCCTCTGCAAGGCGGTTAGATTTGTTGAGAAACCTCACAAGTATGAAGAGATTTACTTTCTTTTCCAGATCAAGTTTGGGTGGGCGACCCATTTTCTGTTCTTCACGGTTTATGGCTTCTACGGCTTGGTGTACGTATTCTGGGAGTCGGTGGAGGCGTTCTTTGATTTGGGCTCGTTTATGCTCCCACTCAGTGTAGGGGTAGACGCATTTTCTATCTTTGAAGAACTCTTCTTTGGTTTCGTCAAGGACCTGCAGCATCTCCTTGGTGCTTTTAACCGTCAGCTTAATAGCTCAAGCATAAAACCAGATGCTAGTTATAAGCCTATCACAATCAACTCTCATGCGACTCTAGACTGCAAAAAGCATATCTTCACTATCTCGCAATCACTCAAAAGGGGCAACCAAAGAAAAATAGCTCAAACCACTTTTGTCCCAAAGCCGCGAGGCACAAAAAACATAAAAGCCCTATGCAGCCACTATTTTGTGGTGAACATTTTTGACAGTCAACGTCGGCGATAAAGCCCCAGACTTCACATTACCATCCCAAATGGGCGACAACGTTACCCTTAGCGAATATCTTGGCAAAAAAAACATTGTTCTCTATTTTTATCCCAAGGATGAGTCGCCGGGCTGCACTAAAGAAGCCTGCACCTTCCGCGACAACTATGAGCAGCTGGCTGATTTGGGCGCAGAAGTGCTGGGTGTAAGTGGGCAGAGTATAGAGTCGCATATCGCGTTTGCAACGCATTATGGGTTGCCATTCATTTTGCTCAGTGATAAAGACAACAGGGTCCGTGAACTCTACGGTGTCCCAGCAACCATGGGTATTATTCCGGGGCGCGTAACCTACATTATCGATAAGAAAGGGGTTGTACGTCATATTTTTAATTCGCAGACGCAAGCGCAGCGGCATGTGGAAGAAGCGAAGCATACTTTGGAGCAGCTCTCAAACGAAGAAAAACTAACTACAACCCCAACTTAGGCGACAGTTATGCTCCAAATTTACAACACCTTAACCCGAGAAGTAGAGCCCTTCCAACCCGCCGAAGACAAACAAGTCAAAATGTACACGTGTGGTCCCTCGACTTATCAGCGGGCACACATCGGCAACTACCGCACTTTTCTCTTCGAAGACATATTGCAAAGGTACCTTGAATATTTAGGCTACAAAGTGACTCGTCTCATGACGTTGACTGATGTGGAGGATAAAGCAATTCTGCAAGCCAAAAAAGAAGGCTTATCAGTGGAGGCACTCACACAGAAAAACGAAGCAACCTTCTTCAAAGATTTCGCATTGCTCCGCATCAAAAAACCCGATTACCCCATAAGGGCATCTAACGCGGTAGAGCAAGCGGCCAATCTAATCAAGAAACTCATCGACACCGGCTACGCTTACTGGTACACCTATCAAGGCATAAAAAACGCGTATTTTAACCCGCTTAAATTCAGCGGTTTCGGAAAACTGGCTCATCTCGACATGTCGAAGTGGCCTAAGCGGCATCGCCGATACCACAAAGACACCTATCCCGGCACCCCCTGGAACATGGGTGACTTCATCGTTTGGCATGGCTGCGGACTCGAACACATCTGCTACCATACACCCATTGGCAATGGAAGGCCAGCGTGGAATATTCAAGACGCCGCCATCGTCACCAAACATTTGGGCTTTAGTATTGATGTGGCTTGTGGGGGCATCGACAACTTAGTACGCCACCATGATTACACCATTGCGATTGCGGAGTCGGTTTCTGGGCAGCAGTTCTCAAAGTATTGGCTGCACGGCGGCCACCTGTTCGTGAACGGCGAAAAAATGTCCAAAAGCCTTGGCAACGTGTATTACACAAGCGACGTGGTAGCTAAGGGCTTCAGTGGCGCGCAGTTACGTTTCTACTTGATTTATGGGCCTTACCGTGACGAGTTGGATTTCACCTATGAAAAACTGGCGGAAACAACCAAAAAATTAGATGACTTACGCGGCATGATTGCGGATTTACAGGAAACAAAACAGCCCTCAGACAAATGCATGGGCGACTCCTTCGTTGGCAGACTCACCGGCGAATTCGAAGCCCACCTAAACAACGACTTAGACCTAAAAGGCGCCTTCGATACCCTATGCCAAACCGTATCTGAAATACACCAGAAACGCCAAACCCTACCGGAAGAAGAAGTAAAAAATGTGTTAACGGATTTGCGGCGGATTGATTCTGTGCTTCAATGCCTTTTTTAGACTAATTCGCCGACGAATTTAACCTTCGCAAAGTTCTCTTCGCGATGCGGCGCCATCTCCAAGTCTTCTGTTAAGTCTTTGCCGGCGTTGTGCATGCTCATGTGTTCGCCGTCCATCCAGAAGCTACTGTCGGATACATCGTAGACTTTTCCTTGGTAAGCGAACCATGCCGGTTTGCTGTTTTGGCCGTTATTTTCTTCGAGTTCTTGGCGAGTTACTTTTTTTGTTTGTGCCAAAAAATTTCACCTTTGCTAACTTGTATTTGGTTGTAGGAGGGCAATAAAGGTTTAGGGGTAGGGTTTGTTTAGGAAGCGATTGTGGTTGTTTTGTAGTTTGCGTTTATGTTTATGCTGCCTGTGACTGCGCTGTTGTTGATTTCTATGATGCTATTTGAGGGGTAATTGTTTGATTGTAGCAGTGTGTTGTTTCCTTGGAAGTTGTTTAGGTTGGTGTGTATGTTTCCTAATGCGGGTTTTTGGCTGATGATTTTTGCTGAGACGCCGCCGTCGATGATTAAGCCGACGTTTACGGAGCCTGTGGTTGCCGCTGCGTTAACTTGCAGGTTGCCCGATAACGTTTTGGTTTGGGTGATGTCGAGGGTTACTGAACCGGTTGTGGATTGCAAGTTAATGGTGTGGTTGCCTGAAACTGCGTTTTCGTTCATGCGGTAATTGATTGCGCCGGTTGTGGTTCGAAGGGATATGTCGCCTGCGATGGTTATGTTGCCTTGCAAGTTAGCTTCAACCTCGCCTGTGGTGGTTTGGAGGTTTAGGGATTGTATGGTTGTGGCTTTGTCCGCGGTGAAACTGACATGTCCAGTGGTTGAGGTAACGTTTAGGTTGAGCTTTAATGCTGGATTAACGAAGATTTGGCAGGTAACGTCCGCTCTTGAAGTATAAGCGTTCTCTATGGTGACTCTTGAGTTGACGTTTAAGGTGCTGCCAACTGTTTGGTTGTCAAAGGTTATGGTAACTGGAATATCTGAGCCGCCCATAATGCCTCGTGAACCATTCGCCAAAACGTAGATTCCGATGTTGCTATCGGACATCTGCATTGTGGCTATGTTTACGCGGCCGATGTCAGTTACAAAATTCACGTTAACAGTGTCTATGTTTGGGTTGGTATCCGCAAATGAGTCGCTTGTGCTCCATGAACCCCATGGGGCTACCAAAAGGCCAACGACGATTGCGGCTGAAAGAAGTATGACTACTAAACCTATGGCGGCGACGATGTAGGGGTCTTTATGCCAAGGCCGATGCGGTGCTGATTGAACAGGTTGAACGGGTGGAGTGTAGGCTGCCGGTGGGACATAGGTGACTACGGGGGTTCCGCATTTATGGCAGAAACGGGCGTCTTCTTCAAGTTGGGTTCCGCATCTTCGACAATAAGGCAAACTGAATCCTCAAGGTAGGGGTATAGCAGAGACAAAATTTAAGCGTTGCCAAACAAAACCTGCTTCCGCTCAAAAAAGGTAAACGAAAAAATACTAAAATTGTAGCTTACCTAAGCTGTGGCTTCGACTGCTTGTGAAGTCTCAGGCACTTCTACACCTGCCGCCTTAAACAGCCGCTGTAAATGTTGGGGCATATTCGCTGCAACTTTACGCATTTCCCCGCCGCCCATATGGCTATTGAGCACATTAACTACTGTGATGACGGCGTCTTCGGGGTTAATCACGTCACGCATTGAAGCGTCATAGTTTGCCTGCACATACTCAAGAAACCCTCAAGGTCGCGGATGCGTTCGGGCTTGTTTTTCAGAGTGTAACCATCCATCATCATGCCCTTCATAATCAGCGGCAAATTAGCGAGAGATGCACGACTTCTTCGATGGGCAATCTGTCGCGGATGCTTTGCAGTACGGCTTTGGTGGCTTGGTAAACGTTGTCTTTGCTGTCCCAGCCCAATTCGTCTTGGATGTCATCTATCCACTCGACGGTGTGGTTTATGGCTCGGTCGAGTGCTAAAATATTTGTTGACACAAAAATTCACCACCATTTTGGGGCGGTGGGCGCATCTTAAAGGTTTGTTGGAGTATAGTGTCAATTACCATTATTCATGCACTTTTTATATCTAAACTTGCCCATTTATCAAGTTGAAGATTTTTTGAGGAATTCTTATGGCTTATTTTTCTGACCGCATAGACGCCGGCAAACGCTTAGCCGAGGCGTTAGCGGATTTTAAAAGCAAAAACGGCGCGGTTCTGGCGATTCCCCGAGGCGGCGTAGTAATAGGCTACGAAATTGCCTCAGCACTAAACCTGCCTTTAGATGTGATTGTTCCCCATAAGTTGGGTGCACCGGATAACCCTGAACTCGCCATCGGCGCAATAGCTGAGGATGGTTCAACGGTGCTTGATGAAAACCTAACGCGGTATCTCGGAGTCAGCAAAGAGTATATCCAAGCAGAGAGTGAACGCCAAAAACAGGAAATAACAAGACGTCTGAAATTGTACCGGCACGGTATGGCAGCGCTGGAACTCAGAGGCAGAGATGTTATCATTGTTGACGATGGCATAGCTACGGGATCCACGATGAAGGCGGCGTTGGCTTCAGTTAAAAACAGCGGAGCAAAATCAGTTACAATCGCAGTTCCCGTGGGTCCTCCCCAGACCATTCAGGAATTAACGTTGCTTGCGGACCGAGTTGTATGCCTCTACATGCCCGATGAATTCCAAGCCATTGGACAATTCTACGATGATTTCTCCCAAACAGAAGACCAAGAAGTCATCCGACTACTGAATCTTTCTAGGGAAGGTTTGAAACTTAATTCGCAGGGGGTAATGGTTGCATGACAAGCATGGAACAAGCCATAAAAATCCCCGTTGCCAGCGTGGAAGTTGAGGGGAACATGTTTTTGCCCTCTGAGACCGGTTGCTTGATTATTTTTGCGCATGGCAGCGGAAGCAGCCGCTTCAGCCCCCGCAACCAGTATGTAGCTAAAGAATTCAACAAAGCCTCCATGGGCACGTTACTGTTTGATTTGTTAACGCCCGGAGAAGAGGAAGAAGATGAGTTAACAGCGGAATACCGCTTCAACATCGCATTGTTAGCTCAGCGGCTAATTGGTGTGACGGAGTGGCTAAGAGTTGACCCGCAAACCTCCAAGTTGAAGCTGGGTTATTTTGGGGCAAGTACGGGTGCTGCGGCGGCTTTGATTGCTGCGGCTAAAATGCCCGATGATGTAGCGGCTGTGGTTTCGCGTGGCGGAAGACCTGACCTTGCAGGGCAACAGTTTCTACCTCAGGTTAGGGCTCCGACGTTGCTTTTGGTAGGCGGCGATGATGAAGAAGTCATAGAATTAAACAAGCAAGCCCAGAGCCAAATGACTAACGAGAATAAACTGGTGATTGTTCCGGGTGCGACACATCTGTTTGAGGAGCCAGGGAAGCTTGAAGAAGTCGCCAAATTCTCAGCAGAGTGGTTCAAACGCTTCCTATGTTAATCTATCCTGCTTTGGGATAAGATGCTGGATCATTTGAATAGAGCCAGTTCATTCGCTTCGTTAATTTTTGTTTATTCTTTTTTTACCCAAACATGAGTGATTTCCCCAAATACGTATTTGCGATAATCGCTTGCTTCTTTGTAAGCTTCTTTTATGTACTCTTTAGCTTCTTGTGTGTAAAAATCGTTGGGATTTGGGGTAGTAATTTCAGTTAATTTACATTCAATAATTAATCTGGCTTCTTTGAAAGACATATCTCCAGAAGGCGTTTGAACACTTGTCAATTCGACCTCTTTCATTTTCTCACTATCCCTTCCTGATTTACTTCCCAAAAAGAGTACTTGTTTCTTATATTCATCCGGAAAGTAAGACATCGTATATGTTTGCTCTTTTTGAATTATTTCAAGCGTATAACGGTTTGCTTGAAGAAGACACCAAGTGGTGGGTTTCTTGAAAAGAAGCCCCATGCCACCTCCACTGGCTGTCATGGAATTATAATGATTTTCCTTGCCTGCAGTAATAACCGGATAAACCTTTCCTACTAATGTGAATACGCTGTCGCGTATCTCTTCGGGAGAGATTTCTCTAAATAATTGGTCAAAATTCAGCTCTTCGATTTTTTCATGATTTGTTTCTTTCATAGAAACCCCTTACATAAATAGTAAATGACCAACGAGAATGAACTGGTGACTGTTCTAGGTGCGGCGCATCTGTTTGAGGAAACGGGCAAACTTTGAAGAGTCTCTTGTTTTGCCGCAGACTGGTTTAGCCGTTACCTAAAATAGGGTTATTCGGCTTTTCGCTGTTCAATCATGTTAAAAACGGCGTAGTTTTCCGCCATCTCAGCAGTGTAGAGAATACTGAACGCTAAAACCCCTTCTATTGGAGTGTTCATGTAGACTTTGTCGCCTGATACCCGCATAGCATTATTGTCAGCAGTTAAAAACACTGTTAAAACATCGCCTATAGCTAATTCGTCGCCGACACGATGCCCATCCTCAGATTCCTCATCCAGAGGTATGGCTGTTTTATAAGCGTCTGCGCCAAAGTCAACGATAGCGTAGGGGTGCCCGGTTTCGATTAGCGAGGAGGCAGTAATGGAGGGGATGCATTTTTGGCATTGCCCAACAATCTGATTCATTTCAGCTTGACTAAGTGGAATAACAAGAATCTTATGTTTTACACTATCTTGGTCTGTTACCGTAAAAAACCGCATAAAAACCACAATCTAGAAATCTTTCGGACCCCTTTAACTTTTTCTGTACACACCCAGAGCGTTTGCTAAGTGGTAAGAGAAAAAAATTTGGCTTTTTAGTGCCGTTTTAGTTTTGGGGTGGTGGCGGTGGTGGGTTGGTGCCGTTGTTGTTGACTGTGACGTTGACGTTTACGTTTTGTTTTTTGTCTTTTCTGGTTGCCATCATGAGGATGGTGAAGACTACCCATGCGACAAATCCGTAAATGACGCCGTTGAAGACTCCAATGATCAGTGTGAAAGCGTTTGTGCCAACTATTGCATATTGGCTAGTGTAGACTTCTGTGTTTGGCAATGCAAGGTTATAGATGGCTTGTCCCGGCGGAATAGCGATGCTGCCGATGGTTGCTAAAACTAAAATGGCGAATACTACTAGGAATACTATTGCTCCCTTCATACTCTTCCATACCTTAATTAGCGCTTATTCTGTTGCTGAACATATAAGCTTTGTTTCCACTGCTGAGTCGTGCCCATACCTTCTGCCGGATAAACGCTCAGAAAGTAAAAAATAAAGAAAAATTTTTAGAGTTTGATAGCTACGGTTTTTGAGAAGTACCCAAACGGCATCTTAACACGGTCACCGTAAACCCGCTTCAGAGTATCGGTGAAGTCACTGTGTTCCTCCATATGAAAATCGTAGGTTCCGCTGTTGCTCTGGATTACGGTTTCGAATTCTCGGCGTTCCCGCGAGTTTTTATGCGCACCTTTTAGGTGTACGTCGATTTGGTTGATTGTGTTATTGTAGAGTGCCCAGTTACCAGGGGTTTCTACAAGGATTGCTTGAGGCTGCATGGTGAGATACTTGTTTGTGTAGCCGAAGGTGGCTTTTAGTTGGTCGCCCCATGCTCCGAAGAAGCCTTTGCCTTCTGCTTTGGCTTGGTCGCGGGCTTGCTGTGCCGCTTGATTTAGCATATCGGCTGTGAGTTGCGCAAAAATCATTCGCTGAGTGGTTACGACGCCGGCGTAGCTGTCGTATCTGCCCATTGATTTCATGCGTCGAAAGAGTATGACGCCAACTATTGCTTCTCCATCCTGTTGAGGTATGGGTTGAGGCTGGGCAGGTATGGGTGAGGGCTGCAAGGGTGCAACAGGCTGCTGAAAGCGTGGCTGAGCCATGACTGGCTGGGAGGTCAGGATTGGCAGGGGTGCAGAGGTGATGTAGCGGGGGTTTGGGGGTGAGTAATAGTTGAGGCGTTCTCGTTTCGGTAAAGATTGGGATGCTGCAACCGGCTCAGCTTTGAGGGGTGCTTCTACAGTTGGCTGGGCAGGTGCCGGGTTTTGGGTTCGGGGGGTGCCGCAGCTTCCGCAGAATTTAGCGGTTGAATTGATTTGTGCTCCACAGTTTTCACAGTAAGGCATGCTGTTCTCCGCTTGCTAATGTGTGCTCTGAACTAATAAAATTTAAGGCTCACTCGTATAAGCCAACGCATTATCTTAACTGCTTCTCGGTTGTTTTGCATAAAATAGAAAAGAAAGAAGAATAGTAATAATCGTAGTAGTTAGCCATGAAAACGCTAAAGGAAATAACCTCCACTATAGAAAACCTAAAACCCGTTCTTAGCGAGCAGTATGGAGTGGAAACCATCGGCGTTTTTGGCTCATATAGACGAGGAGAACAGACTAAAAAAAGCGATATTGACATCCTTGTAACCTTCCGGGAAGACGCACACCCAGGGTTCTTTAAGTTCCTAGAGTTAGAAGAGCTCTTATCTAAAGAGCTTGATATAAAAGTGGATTTAGTATCAAAAGGAGCGCTCAAGCCCTATATTGGTAAACGTATTCTTGAGGAAGTAGTCATGGTATGAGCAACCGTGATTACAGGGATTTTCTTCACGATATTTTAGAAGCAATTGAGGATATTGATAGTTTCATTGACGATTTATCGTATGAAGATTTTGTTAATGATAGAAAAACGCTCAATGCAGTTATGCGTAGCATTGAAGTCATAGGAGAAGCAGCTAAAAACATTCCAGACCAAATCAAAGCAGAATACAAGGACGTACCCTGGAAACGGATGACTGGCATGAGAGACAAATTAATCCATGGCTACTTCGGAGTAGACACAAAAACCCTTTACAGAACAGTCAAAGAAGATATCCCACCGCTTAAAGCGCCAATCCAAAAAATTCTAAAGGAAAAACTGGGTTAGCTGAATTGTTTTTTGATTGTTTCTGCTGCTTCTTTTAGCCAACCTTCCCGTTGCTGCTGAGTACTACTTATCATGGGTGAAAAGAGTCGCCGCTCCACATCCGACACGCCGCAAGTATCTAACACGCAAGCTTTCCAGAGGTTGCCCATCGCATCCCTGCAACGCAGTGACTCTTGATCCTGCGGAGTGTTCGAGGTATTGAAAACCACCGCCTTCCTGGCCTTAAGCAACCCTACGGGTACGCCGACGCCGGGGGCGACTTCTTTGAATTGGTAAGCGATGCCTAAGCGGAAAACTCGGTCTACCCAGCCGTTTATGACTGCCGGCGGCATGCCCCACCATATGGGGTGTATGATTACGAGTCCGTCGGCGTTTGCTAAGTCTTCGCAGTGAAGGCGGACTTGGGGGTCTGCGAGGGTTTGCATTTCGGTTTGTTCGAGGATGGGGTTGAATTTTTCTTGGTATAAATCGTGAAAAACCGCCGTGTGGCCCATTGTTGTGAGGGTTTCTGTGGTGGTTTTGGCTAATGCGTGGTTGAAGCTTGAGGGGTTGGGATGTCCCAGTATGACTAAGATGTTCATAAAAATCAGCAACTAACACTTTGCGTTGTCAGTTTATTAACAGTTTGTATCAAGCGATTCGTGGAATACGGTATAATATGTTTCAATGTGGTAGGCACAGGCCGCCTACAAATTTTTTTATTCCAATGCCAGACCTTTATTGTGATTTCAAGAAATGATGAAATGCCAAAGTTGCGGAAAACGTTTGGAACCCAATCGGAAATTAGAAAATGCTGTTTTCCGCGTAGAAGCCTATATTTGCGATAAATGTGGACGAAAATTCAAGGTAACATATTAGCTCATGCTGCTGCTTTTGGGTGCCACATAATCTTATATTTTACCTTCTGCTTCGCACCGCCAAGAGAGAGGTATACGTGGCGTATTGTCCTAAATGCGGTAAATGGCTGTGCAGCCCTGAGAAAAAGTTTGAAACTATAGCGTTCAATGTTGCGGCGTATTGTTGTAATCAGTGTGGGACACACTTCAAAACGTTCTAAATAAAAGCGCATTGGCATCTGTGCAGAGGTTAAGCGGATTGGTCAGTTCGATTCAAGGGTAGTTTCATGATGAATTTTGTGCCCTTACCCATTTCGCTCTCAAAATAGACATTCCCACCCTGTGCCTCCACCAAACGCTTTACCACTGCCAACCCCAACCCTTGCCCCTTGGCTTTGGTGGTGTACATGGGCGTAAAAAGTTTGGATTTAACTTCTTCAGAGATGCCTACACCTGTATCAGCAACCGTAAGGCTGACAAAGCCGTCGTGGGTGTAGCCTGCGATTTCGAGTTTTCCGCCGTCGGGCATTGCTTGGATGGCGTTGTTGACGAGGTTTGTTAGGGCGCGTCTGATGAATGTTGGGTCTGCTTTGATTTTGGGTAGCATTTTGAGTTTGAATGAGAGTGCTATTTTGTTGGGGACTGCGATGGTTTCAAAGGTGTGGGTGATTAGGTCTTCTAAGTCTACTTGGGTGTATTCTGGTTTTAGTTGTCTGGAGTAGTCTTGTAGGTCGGCGACGATTTTGTTGATGTAGCCTATGTTGTGCTCTATGCTTTCGAGGCTTTCTTTCATGTCTGCTGATGCGTCGTTTTCGGGTAGACTGGTTAAGTCGGTTTTTAGCAGGTAGACTTCGCTTGTTAGGGTTTGTAGTGGGTTGCGGATGTCGTGGCCTACCATGCCTGCGACTTGGCCGATGGCGGCGAATCGTTCGTATGTTATGAGTTGTTTGGTGCGTTCTTCTACTAGTTGTTCGAGGTGTTTGCTGTATTGCTCGATTTCTTCTTTATCGCGTCTGCGTTGTGTGATGTCTCGGACTCCGCCGATGAAGCTTATGGTTTTGCCGTTTTGGTCTTTGATGGCTTTGGCGGTGTCTTTGACGATTATGTAGTTGCCGTTTTTGTGCCGGAACCGGTATTCAACGGCGTATTTGTCGTTGTTGGGGTTGTTTACTACTTGGTTCCATGCATCGGTTACGTGTGGGAGGTCATCGGGGTGGATTCGCTGTGTAACCCAATCGAGTGTTGGGCCGACTTCTTGGGGTTCATAGCCGATTAGCGGTTGGGCTCCTTTGATGAAATGTACTTTTCTTGTCGGTACATCGATTTCGTAGACCATCACGTTAGCGGCTTCAGCGACAACTCGGAAGCGTTCCTCGCTTCTTTTAAGGTCTTCTTCGGCTTGGCGCTGCTCTGTTACGTCTTGGTCGACGCCGAGGACGATTTTGGCTTTGCCTGATGCATCCACTTCTCTTACTTGGCGTTGAGCGTGCAGGATGCGTATTGCGCCGTCGCCTCGGATTATGCGGTAATCGAAGCTTTCGTGGTGGTTTAGGTGTGAGTTTAGCATGGTCTGTGCGTTTTTTGAGGCTGCTTCTCGGTCTTGGGGGTGGATGAAGCTGAGGTATTCTTCCCATGTGAATCCTTTAGGTTCGGGTTCGACTCCGAAGATGCGAAACATTCCCGGGGACCAAGTTGCGTATGTCTGGGTGATGTCGAGTTGCCAGCTGCCGAAATGCGCCACTACCTCAGCAAGGGCGAGAAGTTTTGTGCTTTCAGCTGAAACCTGAGCTGCGTACCTCTGCTCGGTTACGTCTTGGTCAACGCCTACGACAACTTTTAGTTTGCCATCTTCTGTGAGTTCTTTTACTTGGCGCTGGGAATGAATTGTGCGTACTGATCCGTCGTGGCGGATTATACGGTAGTCGAGTTCGCCTTTCTGGTTGAGTTTTGTTTTGTTGAAGGCGTTTTGCATTTTTTGTGTTACTTCTTCTATGTCGTCGGGGTGGATGAAGCTGCGGAATTCTTCAAGTGTTAATCCTTCAGTTTGGGGTTCTAATCCGAAGATGCAGAACATTTCTTTGGACCAAATTGCCCGGGGCTTTGTGACGTCCCATTCCCAACTGCCGAAATGTGCCACTTGCTCAGCTAACGCGAGGAGTTTAGTATTTTCTTCTGAAGGCTCATAGGGGTGACCTCCGATTTGGGGTCCGCTGTTTATTTGTTGCATTTACTGTTTGAGAATTAGGTATGGAGGCATTCAACGCATATTGCCTCATATGTAGTTAGGACCTGAATAGTTAATAAAATCTTCCACGGCGCAATTGCTTGGCTGGTTATGTAACCATACTGCACAGTTAAATAACTCAGAAAGAATCAGTTATATGGGATTTTTTATGGAGAACGTATCTAAATCAGCCCAAGAGGCTGCGACAAGAATTCCCAAAATAACCCAAAACGCCGTAGAAAACTTGGAGAAAGCAATCAAAAATCTGGCGGACAACTTGGTTCCGATCATGGACCGCCTTGCCGGCACACAATCCACCCTAAAATTAAGCTTTCAAGACCTCACATTGGATACGGGAACGGCTAAAGCGAAAATTACCGGCTCAATCAACCTCGAAGTGACCTATGCAGAACAACCCCAATCAGGTGCATACCCTAAAACCAGCGATACCACACAGGTTGATAGAACCGTAGTAGACATTGCATAACCTAGCCATCAAATAGGCAATGGCTAGCGGTTTTTCTTGGCACTTCTATAAACCAACACGCCGGCTAAGCCAATAGCGACTATAATAGCTGATACTACCAGTAGAATGGTTGTGTCGATGGTTGTTTGGCCCTGTCTTGCATCTGAAGTTAAGCCTATTGTAACTTGGTGTGTACTGTGGCTATAATTAAACGATAGTATCCAGTAGTCATCCACCTGGTTCACGGTATAGTCTAATTTGTTGCCATCAAGAGTTAGACTGAATCCGGTGAAGTTGGAGATTAGGGAGTCTGCTATGGTGACGGTGGTGTGGCCTTTGGTTCCGTTGGGGCCGCTGACTGTGAAGGCCAGTGTTAGGGTTTGGCTGTTGAAGTCGAGTGCCGTTACGGTGCTGTTTGATTCTACAAAGAAGACGTTTTCGTTTTGAACGGGTAAGAAGCTAAGGGTTATGGTATCTTCTGAGCCGGATAGGCTGCTGTCGCCTGGGTAGACTGCTTTGAGTGTGAATGTGCCTGAGGCTTCGATTAGCCACTGTATGCTGTATTGTCCTGAAGGGTTGGTTTTGCCTGAGCCGATGTCGAACCAGTTGCCTTGGTTGCCGATGGAGTAGGATAGGATGACTGTTTTGTCGGCTAGGGGGTTGCCGTTTTGGGTTGTTAGTGTGCCTTCTATGTTTAGTTTTGAGCCTACTTTGAATGCTGATGTGTCTGTTTGGATCGATATTTGTGTTGGGGGTAGGGTTGGGTTGGGTGTAGTTGTTGGTGTGGGGTTTTGGGTTGGGTTGCTTGTGGGGTTGGGTTGGTTTGTCGGGTTAGTTGTCGGTGTTGGAGTGGAGGTTTGGGTGGTTACGATGATGTTTTTGAGTGTGTTATTGTTGACGGCAAAGTTGTTTTCGGTGTAGGTTTGGAAGTTGCTTGTGGGACCGGAAAAAGTGCCTGTTCTGGGGTGAGCTTGTATCGTATATGTTCCTGCAGGCACGGTTACAAAGTAGTATCCTGTGCTGTTGGTGTACCAGCCGGAGCAGTAATCGCCTAATGCAACGACTGCGCCCGCCATCGGTGCCCCGTTTGAGTCGGTAACAAAACCGTACACTTTGTAACCTGAGTTAAGGGTGATGTTTTTTGCCGTATCTATGGTTACGGTGAAGGCTGCTTGGTCATAGCTCATGTAGTTGGTATTATAGGGCGGCCAAACGTTGAGGTGGTAGGTGCCTGATGGGGCAAACATTTGGTAGTAGCCGGAGTTATCTGAATATACGGCCGGAACGATGTCGGGTACGTTAAAGATCACCATTGCACCTGCGATGCCATGACCGTCTGAATCTAGTATGTAGCCTGAAACCTTGTTAGAGATCGGAGGGCCTACAGTGATGTTTTTGGCCAAGTTGCCGTTGACGGCAAAATTGTTCTGTGTATAGGTGGGGAAGTAAGTGCAGGGGCCGCTATAGTTGGGGTTGTAGGCTGTTTGGGGGTGGGCATCGATTGTGTAGGTTCCCGCCGGCACGGTTATGTAGTAGTAGCCTGCGGAGTTGGTGAAGTATCCTGAACCGTAAACTGTGTTGCCGACTTTAAAGAGGACGGAAGCGCCAACCATCGGTGTTCCCGAAGCGTTTGTGATGTAGCCTGACACTTTGCAGCCGGTCTCAAGGGTTATGTTTTTGGGGATATCTGCATTGACAACCAAATTGGGTTCATCATAATTTAGGTAATTTGAATTGTACGGTGGCCACACGTTAAGGTGGTAAGTTCCTGCCGGAGCTAACATCTCATAGTAGCCTGTGCCGTTAGACGTGGTGCTTGGAACAGTTTGGGGAACATTAAAAATCACACTAGCGCCGGCTAATCCGTGACCGCTTGAATCCAAAATGTACCCGGAAACCTTATAACGCGTAGGTTCCGCTGAGATGGGCTCAGGTAAAGCTATGGAAGCAGTAAATAGGCTGATAAACAACAAAATTGACGTTATTAATTGCAGTTTTCGCATTAGCAACCGCCAATTCTTTAAGTCGATAAGTTAGCTTATATAGTTTTGCAGTTTACCGAAGGACGGGATCATGGATAGTCATCGTTAGCTGCACATACTCTGGAGCCTTTACAGCAAATTTTATGTATTACAATGTATTCTTATGGTTGGTGGAAAACATGGCTGAAACCGAACAAAACAGCATCGTCACCATACGCTTATCTAAACGCAACCTAAGCCGCGTCGAAGCCGTCCAAACACTCGAAAAAGTCGACCGCAGCACTCTGCTCAAAGAATTCATAGAAGACGGCCTACGCCAACGAGTAATAGGGTTCTATAAAAAAGGCAAATTAACCCAACGATGCGCCGCAGAACTTTTAGGAATCACACTGCGAGAATTCCTAGAACTTCTCGAAGCCGAAAACATTCCGATAAACTGGGATGACAACAGCATAAAACGGTACATGGAAGAAAAGTACGGAGCATAAGCCCCATTGCATACTGTTGTCTCTGACTCGGGACCGCTTATTCACCTAGCACAAATAAACAGGCTCCAGATTCTTCAGCAACTTTTCGGCACGGTACAGGTGATACCCAGCGTTAAAATTGAGGTTGTCGACGAAGGCATTCGCCGAAAATGTCCAGACGCAGAAATAGTTGGCAAAGCCTTCCAAGATGGCTGGCTTAAAGTGGAAACCTTACCTGCGCTTACAAATAAACAGGCTGAAAAATTAGCTGACGGCGAAGGAATTTCAAATGCTGACGCCCAAGTAATCCTCTTAGCAGAGAAGAAAAAAGCGTTGTTCCTCTCAGACGACACAGCTCTTTCCAGAATAGCTGAGATGTACGGTTTGAAAACCTGGGACACCTGGAACCTGCTTCTTGAAGCCTTAAGCAGAAACCTGATGACCCTAACTGAGCTGGGAACTGTAATGGAAGAGTTAGGTAAAAGAAAATTCAAGCTCAACCCCAAACAGGCACAGGAAATACTAGACGCCGCCAAATCCATAAATCAACACCGAAACAAATAATCCGAGCCCAAACCGCCACCCACCTGCCCCAAACAATAAAACGCGTAATCTGGTTAAAGTTATTAGGTTGGGGGGCGGTAATTGTTTTGAGAGGGTGCATTTGACCACTGAAGTCAGTATAGATAAAGTCTACGAAGAAGTCAAACGCATGCGACTCGAACTAAAAACCATCGAGAAGTCGCTTGATGCTTTACTTGAGTCTTTGATTCCAGAGGTAAATGAGCTTAGCCCAACACAAATCAAAGAACTGGAAATACTAAGCAAGGAAGCCACAGAAGGTCAATTGATTCCACTAGAAGAGGTTCTAGCCAAGCACGGAGTAGAGAAGCATGGCAAGGTACCGCATAAGCGTTCACAGAAAAGCCGATAAATTCTTAGACCACTTGGATGAGAAGAAGCGGCGTCATGTACTCGAGGATATTCTATGCTTGGAGACATTCCCCGAGTTTGAGAAGCATCTAGACATTGTTAAAATGCAGGGGTTCAAAAACCTGTATCGACTGCGCACGGATGATTTGCGAACGATGTTTTCGGTGGATAAAGCAACTGGTACAATTGTTATTCTGAAAATCTCTGAAAGGGAAGCTGCATACGAATAGCCAGGGAAGCGCACACACCAGGGATTCCACAAACCATTGCCCCTATAACTTGAACTAAAAAAGTTCATTTAAGAAGCAAATACAACACGCCTCAGGCAGAACCCCACCAGCAAGAAAATCTTACACCCTAAAACGCAAAAACGAACTGTGCGGAGCCATCGTCTACTGCTATCCGCCGCCAATGACTTTCGGGCGCAGACAGGTCTGGAATGGCGACATGAAGCAGTTGCAACATGACATCAGCGTTGTCAGCCGAGTTGTGATTCAACCGAAGTACCGCAGTATAGGTTTGGGAGAGAAACTGGTTCGAGATACCTTGCTTTTCTGCTGGGACACCTTACGTTGAAGCCGTCGCAGTCATGGCAAAGTACAACCCGTTCTTCGAAAAAGCAGGACATGCAGAAAATTGCCGAAAGCAAACCAAACAAGACCGTCACAGAAGCACTCGCAAAGCTGGAAAAGTTAGGATTTGACAGTCACGCTTATGGGATCAGCAATCTACAACCAACACAAAATAGAGCAAAAAGGCACCCAACCAATCATCGCAATCCTAACCGAACTCTCAGAGCACAACGGCGGAATCAGACGCAGACTCGCCAACACCACAAACCCATACCCCAAACACCGAGAATTCGCTGAAAAATCGCCAACTGCACCTCAGCAGAGCTTGCGGAAGCCCTAAAACGGCTCAGCTTCGCAAACCAAACCAAAACATACCTATTTTGGAAAAAAACAGCCGTTTAGCAACTCTACAAGTAAACGTTATAAGTTAAGCCCTCTTTTTTTGATTCATGACACCAAAAAGGGCTTTCACTTTTTTTGTCAGCCTATTCATCGCCTTTTTACCATTAACGGCTTTTTCGTCCCCTGCAGTTGCACAAGGCGCCACCAACGTAGGTGGTTTAATCGATGCTGATACAATATGGACTAAGGCTGGAAGCCCATACAACCTAACTGGTCCCTTGGGCCTTAAGGAAGGCGTAACTTTAACAATCGAAGCTGGAACCACAGTGAACTTGGGCTATTACTATATACAAATAAACGGCACATTAATTGCCAAAGGTACAGACACAGATGGAATACGGTTCAATGGCGGTAGCTCTCAAGGCATCACTTTCACAGCCAAATGTAGTGATTGGAACGAACAAACCGGAAGTGGCTGTGTAATTCAATATGCAATCGTCATACCAAAACTGGTTGTTAACGATGCCATTGTAAAGATAGATCATTGTACAGTGCTGGGCGTTTTTTCTGTTGGCGGCTCAAGTATTGTTACCAATAACAACTTTTCAGGCGGCATGGAAGTCGTCGGTGCAGCAATAGTTTCTGGCAACTGGATAAGTGGCACGGCAAGCGCAGCCCCAAGCGCAAACCAGCCAGTACTGGCAGTTATTAGTGAATCAAGCCCAGATCAAGTAGCAACCATTGCAGACAATGTTATTCAAGGGGGCAACCTAATGTTTGGTAATAAACAGGATACAGGCGTTTCATGCTATGGCTATATTGTTGTAACCAATAATACCATAATGCGCTGTGAGGAAGCCATCAGGGTGTACACACCACAAGCAGCTAGCTTTCCCCTAATTAATAGAAACACAATCTACGACAATCTCTATGGCATCGTGATAAGAGCCGCTAGCAGCCCAACCGTAAGCAATGCACCAATTGTATTGGAGAACTTGATAACTAACAACACAGTAGGCATCTTTGTCGAAAATCACGGTGGCCAAGTCAATCCAGCCATAGAAGACAACAACTTATACGCTAATGGCATAAATTTTCAATGGGGTCTGGCAACCAACATAGCTATACCCAACAATTACTGGGGAACAACCAACGAGACAGCCATTACCCAATCTATCTATGATTCCAAAAACGACTTCAACCTCGGCACAGTAACCTTCCAGCCGATCATGACATCACCAAACCCAGATGCACCGAAACTGCCAGAAGTCACCTCAATACCTGAGCCATCGCCGACAGTCCCAGAATTCCCAATAACAATAGTGACGGTATTCTTGTTTCTAACAACGGCAGCAATCATTTACAGCACACGTAGAATTCGTCTGAGAAAAATGTCAACCCTGCTTAGCAACCGTTACAAGTAAATGTATAAGCGAAGCACCTTTTTTCTAAAATCATGAAATCAGAGCAGCTTTTCGCCATTAAACTTAATACCTGATGCCAACATGACCTACTATCAGGTGTACCCTGTGCCTGACGAAATAATAATCGAAGCACCCAATATAACCCCAGAAGAATACAAGAAATACAGGGGAAAGGATGTTACAATCTATAAGGGTAAAATCGTGGCGTCGGGCAGAACGTCAACTGAAGCCCTCTTTAACGCTAAGAAAAAGTGCCCCGAAGCCAAAACTGAGGAATTAGAAATTTTTTACATCCAAGTTTCGGATGAATTGATACTTTGAAGCGGTTTGTTTTCAAGTATTTACCTGAAAGTACCGAAACAGGCATCATCCAGCGACCTGTAGCGAGGATAATGGTTAAGGGCACAACGGAGTGGCATCTTTTCCGGGCATACATTGATAGTGGCGGACTTGTCCTTGTTTAGAAGAAATGACGCTGAACTTTTAGGGCTAAATCTGACACAAGGCGAATACCACCCAATCATGGGAGTGGGCAGAACCCTACTCCCCTCATACGTTCACGTCATCAAAATGAAGGTCGGCGACCAAGAACTAGAGGTACATGCTGCTTTCGCTGACTCAGATGAAGTCCCGCGTCTACTAGGCAGAGCAGACATCTTTACGCATTTCAAGATAACCTTCAACGAGCAAAAACTCGAAATAACATTCCAAACACCATAAACAAAAATTATTTTAAGTAGCGATGGACCACGGCAGTTCGACGCCCAGACTCCGCCTGGACACCCTCACTCCTACTCTCTTACCCGCACCCCCTTGAGCGCATAACGTCCAAACTTAGGTTGCTCTCTCCCGAGCCTAGCCAGGTTCGCCTGCTAAACAGTGAAGCAACTTCCCTACGGAAGCCACCCACTGACCGCCAGCCCCAAAGGACGGATAGTCACTGGTTCGGAAATGAAGATCCAGACGGCCTTAAACGCCTCATCTGCCGATGTTAGCCCGTCATAGAGGGGATTTACGGAGATAATGGACCCCTAACCCACCGCCTAAGATCCATCGCCGACATTAACTGCTGTATTCGGGGATTAAAACATTCCCCAACTCAGGGGGTTAAGGTTGGGCGGTTTTTGTGGCGGCTTTGAGCGCTGCTGCAGTTTGCTCCAGTTCCTCTAGCATGTCTTTAGTGTTTTTCTCGATTATGTTAATGAAGGCTGATCCCACGATGGCTGCGTCTGCACCTGCATCGATGACCCTTTTTACGTGTTCGGGTTTGGAGATGCCAAAGCCCACTGCCAAAGGCACCTTTCCGGCTGTAAAAGGCTGCACCTTCTTGATAAGCTCAACTGTTGTATCCGCGACTGCTGATTGTGCACCTGTGACTCCGAAGCGAGAAACCAAATAGAGGAAGCCTGAGGAGGCATCGACGATTTTGCATAGGCGCTCTTTGGAGGTTGCTGGCGACGCAAGGAAAATTGTGTCCAACTTGGCTGTTTTGGCTGCTTTGCGGTACTCATCTGCTTCTTCAACCGGCAAATCGGGCACAATAAACCCATCCACCCCTGCTTCTTTGGCTGCGGCAAGGAATCGCTCTACGCCAAATTTGAAGACGGGGTTATAGTAGGTCATGATTACGACTGGAATATCGTGTCGGCTCTTGATTTCTTTGGCGATTTCAACCACTCGCATGGGTGTGGTGCCTGCTTTTAGTGCGCGTAGGCTTGCATTCTGGATAGTTGGGCCATCAGCGATTGGGTCCGAGAAAGGCAAGCCTAGCTCAAGGATGTCTACCCCTCCCCTGATGAGTGCATCTGCGATTTCCGGTGTCCGCTCGGGCGTTGGGTCGCCTGCGGTTATGTAGCCGATTAAGCAGCCGTTTCCCAGCTGCTTCTGCTTTTGGAAGACCGTTTTTATGGTGTTCATATTTTTGCACCTGTGTATTTTGCGATTGTTTCCACGTCTTTGTCGCCGCGTCCGGATAGGGTGACGACGATTGATTGGGATTTCTGCATTTTAGGGGCGAGTTTGATGGCGTGGGCTAATGCATGCGAGGACTCCAATGCGGGGATTATGCCTTCTTCTTTGCAAAGGGTGAGGAATGCGTCGACGGCTTCTTTGTCGTTGGCATAGACGTATTCTGCGCGTTTGATGGTTTTGAGGAATGAGTGTTCGGGTCCGACGCCGGGGTAATCTAAGCCTGCGGATACGCTGTGGGTTTCGGCGATTTGCCCATTCTTATCCTGCAGGACATAGGTGTACATGCCGTGGAATATGCCCTCTGAACCCGCCGCTAAAGTGGCGGAGTGTTTGCCGGATTCGATGCCTTCGCCTGCGGCTTCGACGCCGTAGAGTTTCACGTCTGTGTCGTCTTCGAAGGGGTAGAAGGTGCCCATGGCGTTGCTTCCGCCGCCTACACAGGCGACGAGTGCATCGGGCAATCCGCCGGTTTTGGCTTTGAATTGCTGTTTGATTTCTTTGCCGATCACGCTTTGGAAGTCACGTACCATCATTGGGTAAGGATGCGGTCCCATGGTTGAGCCGATCAAGTAGTAAGTGGATTCTAAGTTGGTTACCCAGTCACGGAACGCCTCATTAATCGAGTCCTTGAGTGTTTTAGAGCCCTGAATCAACCGGGTGGACTTCGGTGTTTAGCAGTCTCATGCGGTAGACGTTTAGGCGTTGGCGTTCACAGTCTTCGGTGCCCATGTACACGACGCCTTTGAGTCCCAATGCTGCACAGGCGATGGCTGTGGCGACGCCGTGTTGCCCTGCGCCGGTTTCGGCGATGACACGGGTTTTGCCCATGCGTTTAGCGAGCAGCGCTTGTCCAAGGGTGTTGTTGATTTTGTGTGCTCCGCCATGTGCGAGGTCTTCACGTTTAAGATAGATTTTTGCGCCTCCGAGCCTGCGGCTCAGGTTTTCGGCATAGTAAAGCGGGGTTGGGTCGCCCAACGAATTCTGCCAAGTAATAATCGAGTTTCTTTTGGAATTCAGGGTCTTTGCAGGCTTCGGTGTAGGCTTTTTCGAGTTCAGTTATGGCTTCCATTAACACTTCGGGGACGAAGCGTCCGCCGTACTTGCCGTATTTGCCATCAACTGGATAGCTGCTAATTTTTTTATTCATGGGGTATTCACTAACTCCTTAACTTTTGATTCTATATCGTCTGTTAACATGATGCTTGAACCGACAAGGAAAGCGTCGGCACCGCAACCACGGAGGTATTGGAGGTCGCCGGGGGTTTTGATGCCGCTTTCACTGATAACGACTTTGCCTGAGGGTTTGTGTTTTTGCAGGATTTTGCAGGTTGTTTCCAAGTCAATTTTTAGGGTTGATAGGTTGCGGTTGTTGATGCCGATTAAGTCGGCTTCGGTTTCGAGTGCCGCTTTGAATTCGGCTTCAGTGTGGGTTTCCAAGCAGCACCTCAAGACCCTGATTGTGGGCATAAGCTATCATTTTGTCAACGTTCATTTCGCAGCAACGCTTATCGAATAGCGCTTGAATAAGCAGCACCGCGTTTGCTCCTAGCTTTGCGCCGGCTTCAATTTGGTCTGCAACTATGACGATGTCCTTCATCAGAATCGGCAGCTGTACCGCTTTACGGGCTTGAGTGAGTGTTTCCAGTGACCCATTGAAATGGACTGGTTCCGTTAAGACTGATATACCGACTGCGCCGCCTCTTTGCATCGCCGATGCAATCTCTGCTGGGTTGATGCTGCTGCGTATGGTTCCAAGCGAGGGCGAAGCCGATTTTATTTCAGTTATGACTGCGTTAGCTTTGCAGTTTTGGATTGCGGCTTTTAAGCTGATTTTTGGCTGGTTTATGGCTTTGACGTTTCGGTAGTAGCCGCTGTCAATGGTTTTTACGGCATCCATCGCCAAGGTATCCATGAAATCAGTCATGTGCTTCCAACTCCTCGAGTTTTGCCAAGTTGCCACCTGACGCTTTTATCATGCTTTTTAGTTTACTGTAGGCTGCGCCGCTCTGAATAGATTTTTTGGCTAACGCCATAGCCTCTTTGAAGTCGGATGCTTTTCCGCCAACGATGATTCCTGCGGCAGCGTTGACTAGGACAATATCGGCTTTAGCGGTACCGTTGGCTTTTCCAGTTAAGATTCGGAACAGGGTTTCGGCGCTTTCCTCAGCTGAGCCACATTGCAAGTCGCTTGCGCGGACTTGTTTTAAGCCGAAATCGGCAGGAGACACCTCGCTCACTTTGATTATTCCGTCTTTAAGGTGGGCGATTACAGTTTTTCCGACTGTGGAAATCTCATCTAAACCGTCAAGTCCATGCACAACGATGGCTTCTTGACAACCCAACTTCTGCAAAGCATAAGCCATGGGCTCAACCAGTTTAGCGTCGTAAACGCCGAGTATTTGGGCGCTGGCGGATGCCGGGTTAGTTAATGGGCCCAAGATGTTGAAGACTGTGCGTATGCCAATCTCTTTTCTGGGTTCAGCCGCATACTTCATGGCCGGGTGGAACGCGGGTGCAAACATGAAGCCCACGCCCACCTGCTCAATTATGGCCTCTATTGCTTGTGGCTCTAAGGTTAGGTTTAAGTCCAAGTTTTTCCAAGACGTCGGCGCTGCCGGTTTTGCTTGTGACGGCTCGGTTACCATGTTTTGCTACTGGGATACCTGCGCCTGCAATGACGAATGCGGCTGCGGTGCTGACGTTGAAGGTTTTGATTTTGTCTCCGCCTGTACCAACGATATCGACGAGTCGACCCTGGACTTTAGGGTGGATTAATCGGCAGTGACTCTTCATTACAGACGCAAACGCTATAATCTCATCAACGGCTTCACCTTTCATGCGTAATGCCGTAAGGAAGGCTGCGGTTTGGCTGTTGGTGGCTTTGCCAGACATAACCTCATTCATGATGGCACCTGACTCCTCGTAAGTGAGGTCGGTGCCTTCGATGAGTTTCTGGATGCCTTCGCGAATCATGGCTTATTCTCCAGGAAGTTTTTGATGATTAGTTTGCCGTCTTCGCACAGGATGCTTTCGGGGTGGAATTGGACGCCATAGATTGGAAATTTTTTGTGCTGTATGCCCATGATTTCGCCGTCGTCAACTGCTTCCGCGGTGATTTCTAGGCAGTCTGGGATGGAGCTGCGTTCGCCTGCCAGTGAGTGGTAGCGTGTGGCGTTGAAGGGGTTGCGTACGCCTTTAAAGACGCCTTGCTGGTTGTGGCGGATGGTGCAGGTTTTGCCGTGCATCAATTTTTTGGCATGGACGACTTTGCCGCCGTATGTGTGGATTATGCCTTGGTGACCCAAGCAGACGCCCAAGTGTTGGGATGGTTGGGCTGAGTGTTTGCAGGATAGCTTTGCAGACGCCGAAGAACTTTTCGTCTTCGGGGTTGCCGGGTCCGGGTGAGATGACTATGCGGTCGGGCTTGAGTTTGGCAGCTTCCTGCAGTGTAATTTGGTCGTTTCGGTAAACAGCGGTTTCTGCGCCTTGCTCACCGATGTACTGGACGAGGTTGTAAACGAATGAATCGTAGTTGTCGATGACTAAGACTTTCATTGCTGTGTGCCTCCTTGGGCATGCTCCAGCGCTTTCATGAGCGCCTTGGCTTTATGGTCTGTTTCCATCCACTCTTTCTCGGGGTTGGAGTCGGCGACTATGCCTGCGCCGGCTTGTATGTAGGCTTGGTTGCCTTCTGAGAATAGGGTGCGTATTGTTATTGCGAAGTCTGCGTTGCCGTTGCAGCTGAAGTAGCCGACTGCGCCAGCGTATGGTCCTCGGCGGGATGGTTCGAGTTCTTCGATGATTTCCATGGCTCGGACTTTGGGTGCGCCTGAAACTGTGCCTGCCGGGAAGACAGATTTTAGGGCATCGAAGCTTTCTAAGCCGTCTTTTAAGTCGCCCATCACTTGGGAGACGATGTGCTGTACGTGGCTGAACTGGTGAACCTGCATGAACTCGGGCACGGTTACGCTGCCGGGTTTGCTGATTCTGCCCAACATCGTTTCGTGCTAAATCCACAAGCATAACATGTTCGGCACGTTCTTTTTGGTCAAGGAGGAGTTCTTTGCCCAGCCGCAGGTTCTCCTGTGCGTTCGCTGTCACGGGTGTTGTGCCTGCTATTGGGAAAGTCACAACTTTACCTTTATCGATGCGTACCAGCATTTCGGGGCTCGCACCAACAATCTGGCGGTCACCAGACTTGTAATAGAACATGTATGGTGAAGGGTTAATCTGGCGCAGACTCTTGTAGAAGGTTAGGAGGCTTCCTGTGTATTGGAATTGGAAGCGTTTGGAGAGAACAACTTGGAAAATGTCCCCTGCGGTGACGTATTGTTTGGCTTTTTCGACGGCTTTCTCAAAATCCTCTTTAGCCGTATCCACCGTTGGTTGGGTATAGGTGAAGGGTTCCTCTTCTGTGGCGGGTTCTTTGAGGAGCGATTCGATTTCTTTTAAGCGGTTTTCGGCTCTGAAATAGTAGTAAGCTTGATTTTGGGTATGGTCAAAGACGACGCCATCTTCGAATATGCCCATTTCCACATCTGGGAAGCCCAAGGTGTCGGGTTTTTGGTTGGGGAGTTTTTCGATGTATCTTATGGCGTCATAGCTGATGTAGCCTAATGCGCCTCCGACAAAACGGAAATCCACCATGTCGTTTTGGTAGGGTTGGAGTTGTTCTTGGATGATTTTGAAGGGGTCGCTGGTTTGTTGTGTTGTGGATTGCCCGGTTTTTGTGTTGGTGGTGGTGACTGTGCCGTTTTTGGCGGTTATGGTTGTTTTTGGGTCGAATCCTAAGAATGAGAATTGGGCGAGTTTTTGGGGTCCTTCGATTGATTCGAGGAGGTAGGCGGTTTGGTATTTTTGGTGGAGTTTTGTGAATACTTCTATGGGTTGGTTGGTGTAGGTGAATTTAACGTAGTTTAGTGGTTTGATTTTTGGTTGTTGTGTTGGCGTTTTGCCAAAGGCGATTCCCCATTTGTATCATGCTCCGTTAGTTCACAAACAATCAGCAATGCCTTATTTAAGGCTTATTTGTACATAAATGTACAGGAAACAGGTTTTAGGATCTCAAAACACTGCCCAGCCACGACAAATAAGCCTCAGAACCATCCACAATCGGCAACGCTAAAACCTCAGGCACCTCATAACTATGCAAAGACCTAATACAAAGCGTCAATTCCCCAAACAAGCTCTTCCGAGTCTTCATTACCACCAAGCATTCTTCGGCTTGGTTGATTTTGCCCTGCCAAAGAAAACATGACGCAACTGGGCTTATGATGTTGGCGCATGCAATTAATCTCTCGGCGAGTAGGGTTTGGCTGATTTTTTCTGCTTCTGCTTTGTCTTTGGTTGTGACTATGACTATGAGAAAATCGGTCGTCAAATGCATCACTTACGCTATTGTTTAGCGCTTGGCTTAATAATACTTGCCATGCATAGGCTATTTCGTTAGGTTGCTTAAGCCAAATCAGTAGTTAACGATGGTTTTATGGGGAGATATGCATCTAATTTTGTGTTGCATGTTGTTTTTGAGGTGTAAATAAACCAACAGTTCGCGGCTTGAATTAGCGTATCCTTATATGTGCCCCAAAAACATATTTCATTACTCAAATTGAGGCAACGCCATGTCAGTATTTCAAAAACCAGGAGCATACGACTATAACGCAACCGTTTTCTCGCCCGATGGACGACTATACCAAGTCGAATACGCACGAGAATTAGTGAACCGTGGAGCCACCATAATAGGCATAAAATGCGCAGAAGGCGTTGTTCTAGGTTCAGAAGAAAACGTCGAACTTTTTGAAGACCAAAACGAATCATGGAAAATCTTCCAAATAGACGAACACATCGGAGCAGCCATAGTAGGCTTAAGTTCCGATGCAAGAGTCCTAATCGACCAAGCACGCATCGACGCCCAAAGCAACAAACTAACATATGATGAACCCATCGATGTAGACGTCGTAACCGAAAAAATGTGCGACACCCAACAAACCTACACTCAACATGGCGGCGGACGACCCTTCGGCGTAGCCATGATCTTCGGAGGAGTCGACAAAACAGGCTCACATGTTGTTGCAACTCATCCAAGCGGAAACTACATGGGATACAAAGCTACAGCCATAGGTGCAGGAACAGACACCGTTCTACCGATGCTAAAAGAAGAGTACCGTGAAGGTTTAACTCTTGAAGAAAGCACAAAACTCGCAGTAAAATGCTTAGTGAAATCACTGGAAGCAAGGCAATTGCCTATCAGACTAAAACTTGCCACCATACCTGCTGCGACAAAGAAGTTTAGTATGTTAACTGATGAAGTGGTAAAAGGCTACGTCAAAGAAGTTGGTTCAAGCGAACCAAAAAGTTGATGAGTAAAACTTAGCCACCTTGACCCTTTCCCTTTTTAGCAGCCATTTTTTGGGTGCAACAATTCATGGCGCCCCAGACCCTTTTTCGCAGGCTTAACTAGAACAATTGATAAGCCCTTAAAAACAACAGCTCAATCGGTATTGACACATTTAAATTACATGAATTCACTAATGATAGATGCCGAGGCGCAAAATTCTTGAATGACACCCAACAAAAAATCCTAAAAACCATGAGTGAAGCCACAAGCCGCATGGACTTAACCATGTTCTCACACGCCGTAAACCTAACCCCAAACGAAGCCATAGCAATGATCCAGCAGTTGGCAACGGATGGCTTTCTGCACAAAGTCGGCACAGGATACGGCTTAACAGACAAGGGCAAAAACGCACTCAAAGCTACGTTACAGGTGCCTGAAGATAAAACTTTTAGCTTCTACGTTGAAGTGGATAAGCCACTGGGTTTCTCTGCGCATTCGCTCGAAGAATTTTACCGTTTGGCTAAACAGGTGTGTTCTGACGCGTTAGAGTTTCACTTGTACAGGGGCGACTTTGAGAATTGGCTCCGAGACGTTGTAGGCGATGGAGATTTGGCGTTGGATGTTTCGGGTTTACGGGCTGAGAGTTTGAAGGGCGAGGAGTTGCGTAAGGGTTTGCTTAGGGTTATTGATTGCCGTTATGGCGTAAGCGAACTCCTCTAAGGGTTATCGCTCAATTTTAGCTGCCTATTTATCCTTTAAATAAGGGAGGGGTAGGTACCTCTGAGGTAGGTAGAGTACCACCCGTTAGCTGCGAAAACAAACCAAGTTTACACTAACACAAAAACTTCTTGGCAAATCAGAGACTAGTACAGTTGTTTACAAATAAAGTTAAAAACAACAACCACAAATAGCCATACAGCGAAAACCCGTGACCAAAAAACAGGTAACAACATCCATAGCTGCTTTAGCATTATTCGCCGTTATCATAGGCAGCTTCACAACGCAACTGTATCAGCAGCAGAACTTCAAATACAGCTACACACAATGGACACGAATTACAAGTAACAAGTTTAGAGGGCCTCAACGCAGTAACCATAAACCACTTCACCTTCCTCGCCATAACGCCATCGTTAACTTTTCAAGCGCCAACAGCAGCCCAAACATACCTAGTCAACAGCACCAGAAACGACATCTTCGCCTACATCAACCAAAACCCAGGCATACAATTCCGAGCCATCTGCACCGCACTCTGCCTACCACTCGGATTAGCAGAATACCATCTGGGCATCCTTGTTAGGGCAGGTTTAGTTTCCTTTGTTCGTGATGGACGGTATAAACGGTTTTTTGTATCCAAACGGTTCTCAAAGAAGGAAATGATGACAATCTGTGTACTGCGCCATAAAACAGCTAAACGAATTATCGAAGTCCTCCTCGGGAAAAAGGAGTTGTCCCATGGCAAATTAGCCGATGAAGTCACAATTTCCTCGCAGGCACTATCCTGGCAAATGAAAACACTCAGAGACACACGATTTGTACTGCAAGTTAATGACGGATTAAAAACACTGTATTCACTTAACCAAACCACAGAGCCAATGCTTGTGAAGTATTTGGCTGTAGTAGAGTAGTTCTCTTTTAATTACTGTTTAACCATTTTATGGGGTCTATGCCCAAGCTGTACCTTTTAGGCGGAGAGAACGTCTCCCAAAGAAGTGCTAAAGAGATAAACCAGAGAGCCTTCGAAGATGCAGGCGCAACACCTAATGTGCTGGTTTTTCCGTGGGCAAGACCAGGATTCGATAAAATATATCAAAAGACGCAAACTTGTAACCGACTATTTCAGAAGCATGGGCGCCGACTCTGTGGAATTCATCGAATACCAAGAAACAGAGGATATAGCGGATAAAATCGCTGCTTCAGACCTTATTTATTTGACAGGCGGACAAACCAGCATATTAATCGAAAGAACCAAAACCATGCACCTCGACAATCAACTCAAACCTTACAGGGGCATCATCGTTGGCAGAAGCGCAGGCGCATTAGCTTTATGCAAAAGATGCGTAACCACCTGCCGCAGCAACGGAAGAGTCCGAGTGGTCAACGGTTTAGGTTTAGCAGATATTACGCTAAAAGCTCATTATATAATGGAAAACGATGAGACTTTGAAACGGTTTTCTTTGAAGGAGACGATTTTTGCGGTTCCTAAAGATTCAGCACTCATCTATGAGAACCGAAAATTATCCGCGATAGGCGAGGTCTATTTGTTTAATGGTGGACAGCGGCACGTCTTCACGGAATCGGATCTATGAGATGAATCGGCGAATATAGATTTTTGACTTAACAATGAACGGATTCAGTACAACCGTAAGCACGGTGCCCAACGTGGCAAGCACGATTATGTCGCCGAAGACCCAGCCAAAGAAGACCGTTTGAAAAATCGCCATAGGAATCATGCCGAAAGCCGCCATAGCACCAACCCCAAAGATTCCAGAGACGAAGCTGGCGAGCAAGACGCCTATTGGGAGCCAAGTTAGCCATGTTTTGCGGTCTTCAACTGCTGCCTGAACAAGCACTATTGTGATGCTTAAGGCGAAGGTTGCTATGAAAGCCGTCGAGTAAGAATAAACAAGGAAATACGCTGAAAAGGCTAAAACAGCCAAGAGCAACGCGTTTAATGCGTAAGTTAGTTTTGGGCGCTTCAACTTCAAGGTAGGCTTGGTTTTTAGGGACCGATAAATCAGAAGCGGCACCAGACCCTTCAAAGAAATCGGCCAGTGACCAAACAAGAATAAAACCCAAAGTATAACCAGGAACACCCAAAGAGTTCAAGTATAAACCCATGAAGAGGCAACTAACATAGCCTGCGAGGCAGCCCCAGATGCCAAACCAAAGCGCCAAAGGCACATACACTGCCGCAGCAAAATAAAGCCCTGAAACGCCCGTAGCTGCTCCAGCCGCTGAATCGACGGGTGCTGCAACAACCGCGTAAATAGCCAAAACCGTGCAGACAAAAGTTGCCACTATAAAGACGAGTGGTTGCCTCCAAGTGACGCCACGGAACAGGGGTTTTGGCATTAAAGGGGTAGTTGAGCTTAACTGAAAATATAAAATTTAAGGTACAAAAAAGGGATGTGTATCGAAGCTTAGAGGCGTTCTTTTAGTTTCTCTGTAAGCATC
This sequence comes from uncultured archaeon, assembly GCA_963782915.1. Classification (GTDB taxonomy): domain Archaea; phylum Thermoproteota; class Bathyarchaeia; order Bathyarchaeales; family Bathycorpusculaceae; genus Bathycorpusculum. The sequence goes on along the minus strand of CAWALK010000023.1, from coordinate 1,546 downwards.
TTTACCAGTTCCTCTTTGTCCTTCTCAATGAAGTTCCAGACCTGCTTTGTTTCGTTGTCCATTGCGGAGTCGTTTTTGTAGTTGTTCTTTATACGCCAGAGACTCTTGTTCTCGATTAGCAACTGCTCCATCAAGTCATAGGTGTTATTATCAAGCATCGGTTTCGCTGGGTTTGCTGATTTGTTTGGACGGTTTGGATTTGGGTTGTCTACGTCCATGCAGGTTTTTTGGTTTTTGTTTTCCTCATCGGTTTTGCATACCATGAAGCTGGTGTCGCCTTGGCTTGATGTGGTTGTGAGGACTTCCTCGTTTTCTTTTCTCAAAAATATATCCACCTCCTATTTGGATGGGTCAATTAGTTGCTAACCAGCGAACGCACTTAAGGGTATGTGACTGCAAAAAGTCAGCTACACCACGTGTTTTGAAGTGTAAAATAAATAAGCAACCACTGCATACCCGAATAGAACTATTCAAAGAGGAAAAAACGCGATGGCACCATCCTACAATATGACAGCGGAAAACGAGGCGTGGTATAGTATTGGAGAGAACGGAGACGCCACCGTTAGTGTACGAAGTAAAACGCCGCTTAAACCCAGAGCAGTCTACATCGGCGAAGCCAGCATGCAGTTCATGTGGGTTCATTCGGGGAAAAGTTCACATTGGCAATTCACACCAACCCTGCTTAATCCAACACAAGCACAATACACAGAAAGTGCGGATGGGCAAGACCAAATCATAAACATAGAATTCGGTAACAGAGTGTTTCCAGCGTCAGGACTGATAAGCAGCAATGTCAGCGGCGAAATCCGAGCGCCAGCCATCCACTTCGATTTACCATATGCATTCGATTTATGGGTGTTTATTCTACGGTCTCCCTGGTCACCTTTGAAGATAACTGCTGAGAGGCAGTCGCTTTCTATAACTCATGCTTTAGCTCAGGCTGTAGCGCAGATTGAATGTGGAAACTCAACGTTTGGTGAAGAAGGCTCACTGCGGGCATACGTCAACATCCATGGCGAAGGCTTCACCAAAGTTTTAGTTAATCTAAAGAGACACACAAGCCACAGTGCAGTAGAAGAAACTTTGGGGGACGTGGCTGATGGGGGTGGATCTTTTTCTTGGAAACCGCTTGTCAGAAACTTTGATGTGGTTCTTACAACGTCCTCAAGCATGACCCAGAGTGCCTTTTTGGATTTCCTGAAGTATTTAGGCGCCCAAGTTCAAAGCGGATTCTTTGCTAACATAAAAGGGGATTTTCTGCTCTGCGATGGTCCAGCAATAGAGTACACGCTTAGTCTCAAGGGTGAAAAGAAGTATATTGGAAAAGAAGAGGATAAAACTGCGCTTAAACTGAGCCTTTAGCGTTTGAATTTGGGCACTTAAGTCAATCTGAAAAGCCGCATTACCTGCTCAAGTCGATATCCAATAGCTCAGCTTACTTTCGCTTTAAAAAAGCCAGAACCACTGTGACAAGAATAAGCGCCAAAAATACTCCGCCCAAGACACTCAATGCCAACCTAACTGCGGGAATAGAATGAAAAACCGT
>CAWALK010000022.1:0-329097 GCA_963782915.1 uncultured archaeon | reverse complement strand
AGATAAAAATCAAACTGCCGATGACTTCAGCCTTCTAACAATAGATGAAAGCATAAGCCGATTGCAGAGCAATCCAACGACGGGCAAAATCCCCGGTAAGATAGCAAGCAATCGGCATGAGTTCAACAATATACTAATCAGGGGGCTTTTGGCTGTCTGTCTCTTTTGGGGTTTTTGGTTTTCTTGGTCGCCATGTTAAAGCACTATAGATTGTAAACACTAAGAGAGTCACAAAAACCGCTGCTTTGATCATCGTGAAATCTATGATGCTGAGTAGAGCGCGAATGTTGCTGGAAACGCCCCAATGTACAGAGTGAAGAATATTGCTGTGGGTAGTTTGTAGCTGTATTTGTAGTCTTTGAAGATGCGTCTGCCAAAGTACAAAGCCGCTAACCGTCCCATGCCGTGCGTGCATTTTATGCAATTGTAGCATGGACGTAGGCACCCGATGAAGTGTAGAACACCATAAATTGCGATTAGAGTCACTATAAAAAACGCGATACCAGCCGTTATGTCATATAGTAGAAAAGCGACTGTGTCAAGAACAATCCAGAGGAAAAGTGCAAGGTTACCGAATAGAACTAGGTTTTCGGGGAAGAAGATTGGTCGACCGTTTTTTGGTTCTGTCATGACATAGCCTTCATTATTGTCCGATATATCGTTTGAATGTTGCTTCTATGTGAGTTTTTGGGTAAGCGCCAACTATTCGCTCTACTCCTTGGCCGTGGTGGAAGACGACGATTGTGGGTATACTCATGATGCCCAAGTTGCTGGGCACTTTTTGGTTTTCATCTACATTCATCTTTCCGAAACCTACTTTGCCTGTATATTCTGCGGCGAGTTGCTCAATTACCGGTCCGACCATTCGGCAAGGCCCACACCAAGGAGCCCAGAAATCAACGACCAATAGCGAATTTGCCTTTAGTGTGTTATCGAAGTTATCATCAGTAATGTTAAGCGGGTGGTTGTTTACCTGCTTTCCATGACCTGCTTGGTCTAACATCGATTGAACTTTTTTTAATCTTATCTGCTGTAATTCGTTGTCCTCAAACATCGACGTTTCCTCAGGCGCTTTTAGGATTGTTTTTTGGCTGCCTCTCTTAGTTTCCAAACGTTGCAGGTAGGGGCGTGGTCACACATTTCTTCCGGTATGCCTCGAGGGCATTCAAATTTTTTCTCCACATTCACACTTCCGAATACTCCAATGAAATGCAAGCCCAACCAATATATATTGTGGTATTGTCAATACCAAACAATACCATTTATAGGCAAGAAATTGCATAACCTTTTACATGGAAAGCATAAACCAAATTACAAAAAAAGGGGCATCTTGCACCGATTTACTCACTTGCCTATACAACCTTAAACCGGCTGACCTTCAAGTGCTCCAAGCAGTTGCAAAAAGTCAAGGCGCAACCCTTGACCAATTGGCGAAAGTCGCCCAGAAAGATCGTAGCTCTATACATCGCTGCCTTGCTAAGCTAGTTAGCCTAAATCTTGTAAACAAACAGACAATGACTTTGAAGGGTGGAGGCTATTACCATTCTTATGCAATGCAAGACACTGCCATAATTAAAAAACACGCAAAAGAACGAGTAAAGGAAATAACTTCGAGTCTCAACAAACTTGTCGACACCTTTGAATCAGACGTTTACAAACATTTGAACGAAGGGTGATAAAATGGAATGCCAAAAAAGCAAAGGACCTCTAAGACAGCAGGAGACCTATAATTTCCTTGGAAAAGCTTTGTGTGAAGACTGTTATATGTATGAGACAAATCCTTCAAAAGCATGTGACCCCATGGCGGTGGCATCAGCCTACCAAATTAAAACATGGATAATCGAATATTTTACTGACCCGCAAACGGGGCTATTCAAAGAAAGTAACCAACATCAATCTATTATCTAAAAAAGGGTGTTAGGGCATATTTGGGTGCTTTTGAACACCCATGTCATACCAAAAGAATACTTTGGCTAATACCGCGATTATCGCTCCCGCCAATGTACGAGTTAGTACTGTCAGTAGGAACCCATCGATTCCGGTTACCACGTTTGCAGTTGAGAGCTGGAAAATTCCAAACATGACAATGCCGCCGATTGTTGAAGCTAATATACCTGAGATTAAAAGGCGTTTAAAGTCATCTGATCGCTTGTTTAATGCTCCGCCCATGTAGCCGATTAGCATTGCGCCAAGGATGTATGCGATAAGAACTGTGCCTGAGCCCGTGATTCCGTTATAGGCATTTGACCAGTATAGAGCGTAGAAGGTTCCCATTATAAAGCCTGAGGCACCTCCTGCCCATTTATTCCAGACTAATCCAAGAATCAATGGTACTGAAACAATAAGGGCTAGCTCTGTTATTTCCATAGTTATACCTATTACTATTCCAAAGCCCTCAACTCCAAAGAGGGTAGATAGCTTTGATATTCCAACAATCAATAAAACGACAATTACTGGGATGATTATTGCATAGATTATATCGCTTTTATTCCATTCTTTCCATCGTGGACCCATAACCAAGCACCTGCTTTAACCAGTTTCTAATATGAGTTCATATATTTTTTGCTATTTATGGAAATGGCTACCGCTCATCCCCAACTCACAGGTTTCTACGACTCACATTATTTAGATTTAGCCCGTTGCTTTTCACGGTCAATCTAGCATAATTCTTCCAGCATTATTCCTACAACCGTTATAGTGAAAAGCATAGCTATGAATTAATTTTCAAGGAAGACTCTTGTCAGATTTCAACCTTTTTAGCAAATCCTTCTGCTTATCGATAAGTAAAATGATGACACAAGTGCATTATTATCATCTCAACGATAGTTTATTATATAAAATAGCATTAAGTTGAAGCATAATGAATCAGGTTCACACTCTTGGCGATTGATATGAAAAATCCAAATTCAGAGGATACGGCACTAACTGAGACTCCAACTTTGGAAGGATTGATTAAAAGAGAATGGGAAATGATTAATGAACTTCAAAGAATGCTGAAAGACCCTGAACTTACTGTAACTGAGAGGACAAGGGTAGCTACAGTTTTTGCATTTCATGCAAACACTTTGAACAAAATGCTGACTCAAAAGGGCGAAAAAACCCAGTTTGAGGACCAAAACTTAGGCGACTACGTGAGAGGGATAGAGCCTAGGATAGCTAGGCGTTTTAGGCGTGACTTTAGGGTATGGAAGAGAGCACTTACATCGAGAAGGTAATTAACGACTTAGAATTCGCGGCCCAAGCATATAAGGGTCTTAGGATGAGACCCAAAGCCTTCAAAGAACTCTGCGCTTATCCTGAGGTAACACGCAAACTTGTACAAGATCCAGTGTTCTTTGCCACACTAATGTGCGGAGACGGCTGGCTTAATAAAGCACCGGACCACCAGAAATTGCTGCGTGACCAAAGCTCACGACAGGTAGCCGTGTGTGGAAGAGGATGGGGAAAAAGCCTAGTTTTCAGCCGAAAAAATCTGTGGCTTCTATTTACAAAAGCCAACTGTGAAAGCCTCATAATAAGCAGCACCCAACGACAAAGCATGATTATGTTTGACTATTGCTACTCCACTATAATGTCAAATCCACTTATGCGCGATATGCTTCAACATCCAGGAACAACACGGACAGTAATCAAGCTAAAATCCCCACTACAACAGCAAATTAGTCGCATTACCCTGTTCCCCGGATAAGCTCAGGGGGTATCATCCCGACTGGGTTTTTCTTGATGAAGCAAGCATCATCCCAACAGATATGATTACAAGCGAAATCATGATGATGCTCACAAAACCGAACGCATCTTTGGTTATGAGTGGAACACCTATGGCGTTCGATCACGTTTTTCATAAAGCTTTTTTGGATACAAAACGCTACTCAATACACCATTACCCAAGCAATTCCAGCCCACTTGTGAGCCCAACGCAACTCGCCGAATGGCGTGACATGATGACTATGGAGGAATGGCAAAGAGAAGTTGAAGCACTATGGGTTGAAGCAACACAGACCTTCTTTCCCATGGATATAATCATAAGATGCATAGATTCTGAATTAGATAATCCTGCTTCAGCAAACCAGTATATCCAAGACATTGAACAAATTGACAATCAACAGTTGAGCGGCAGATATTTCGGCGGTTTAGATTTAGGCAAACAAATTGACTTTAGCGTTCTGGCAGTGGTTCAGCAAACAGATAATGGTGAAGTTAGGCTGGTGCATAAACGCCAGTTTCCACTGGGAACACCCTACCCAGAAGTCATCGCTTACACAACCAAAGCCAGCCAGGCCTTCAACTTTGACGGAGTATACGTTGACAAAACGGGCATAGGCGACGCCATAGTAGATGAACTCGAGGAACATAGGTATTCCAGAGGTTAAAGGCGTCTTCTTTACGGACACAGAGAAAGAGAACATGCTCAATTACCTCAAATTATTAATGGAGAAAAAACAACTTCGCATACAAGGAGGGGACAAGCAACTGATTGCCCAAATTAACGAGCAACAATACGAGTACCTCCAACCTAATACCGCACAAGAGCACATACACATGAAATATCGACACCCCAAAGGGAGGCATGACGACCAACTGTTCGCATTAGCACTCGCGTGTTATGCAACTAAAGAATCAGAACCAGAACCATTCCTTGTAATCGTCCCAAGATAAACAACGCATAACCTTAGCCTTGCTCAGAAACCGAACTCTTCAAAACATCTTCCATCTCAGCCCTCAACTCAGAATTACGAACCTTAACCAACAACTCAACCAACCGCCCAGGAATATTCACCTCAACCCCGCTCTTACCACGGTAAAATCGCTTTCCCTTACGCAACCAATCAACTAACACTCGGGCCTCAACCTCAAAACCCTCAATGTTCCTTTCAGGAAAAACTAGAACCCCACCCTCCACACAAACACTCATAAACCGCTCAAACGCACCAGTTGCAGTGCACCCTCCTGCGGAAGCCACACTTTTGAAATCATTGTAAAGCTGGGCATCAAACCTAACGCCCTTAAAGACCTTAGCCAACACACAAACCTCCTGTTGTATAAACAAATTGTATAAACAAAACATATAAACAAAACGCCCGACCCTCAACCAGCTCCTATCAACTCCTTATTTGAAGCGATTTTTCATATTTTCCCCCAATTAAAATAACTTGTTGTAGCTACTATTCAACCACGAATCAACAAATAAGAATAAGCCGCAGAATCAACATATGACGAATGGCAACATTTCTTTCTACTCGATCAGCGGATGCGAAGGCAAAAACGCCATAGAACCATCCATACACACGCTCCAAATCGACGGCGACACCCTGGTTTTAGACACCGGTTTCATGTCAACCAGCCATGGAAGAGCCGCCACTGAAGAAATCCATATGCAAACCGCATTGGAAAGACTCACTACACTCAAGCCCAAACCATCTGCAATCCTGGTTTCCCACGCCCACCTTGACCACATCGGCTTACTACCGCACGCCTTCTACGCAGTACAAGATGCACCGATTTTCATGACTGGCTTCACACGCGATCTATCCAAGATAATCCTCCGTGATGCACTGAAAGTCTCCCCAAACTATTACTCACATGCACTAAGCGAAATCTATCGAAAAGCAACTGGCGGCAATAAGAACGCTGATGAAATAGTCCAAGAAGTGCTAAATTCTAAGCGGATTAGGACTTGCAGCTTCGAAGAAGGCCAAACCGACTTCGAAATAGATGGGTTAACCATAAAGGCGCTTAGGGCAGGCCACATTCCGGGAGCAGCCAGTTTCCTAATCGAAGGAAAAGCAGGTTCGAGGGTTTTGTATACGGGCGATTTTAGCCGAACCGACTTCTTAACAGTCAATGGTGCTCCAGACCCATCAGAAGAACAGCAGAAAATTGATTTAATGATAACAGAAGCCACATATGGCGACTTGAATCAATCTCAACACACAAGAGAACAAGAAATAACCGATTTCGTAACCCAAATCCGAGCCATCCTCTCCAAAAGAGGCAGAATCCTCATACCCTCATTTGCATTGGGCAGAGCACAAGAAATCCTAGCCATTCTTCTGAAAAGCATGAAGGAAACCAACACCCTTCAATCTTACCCAATTCTAATCATGGGCATGGCACGAAACGTAACTTACCTGTGCACTGAAGACCAGAAAAACGTCTATGTCACCGCTTGGGCAGCTAAGAATTTCGGTGAACTCTTCCGTAGCTGCATGTACGCTGGTTGCTCACAGGGACTGGTACAGTTTCCATCGTCAAACTATGAAGTGGAACACGCGTTGATTTACGATAATGGTCCAGCATTGTTTATTGCCCCGTCTGGGATGCTGTCGGGCGGCTGGAGCCCTAAAATCGCCAGTTACCTCGCTAAAGAAACGGAATCCGCGATACTGTTTGTGGGATACCAAGACGAGGAAAGCCCAGGCAGCAAATTCCTAAAGCTACTAACCCAAAAACAGCAAGAACCAACCGTGCAACTGAAGGTTGAGCCAAATGAACCTCTGCAAACCATCAAACTATCCTGCTTAATCGGCGATTACAGGCTCTCCGCGCACGCAACAGGGAAAGAGATTGAGGATTTCGTGGTTAAATGGCAGCCTAAGAACGTTTTCCTCGTCCACGGACCTTCGATTAAGACCAAGCGAGTTTTAGAGTCAGCTATCAAAAGTAGGATAGATGCACGTGTCACGGTTCCAAGAAATGGAGTACAATATAACATCTAATTTGTTCTGGTTAAAGAATAGAAGTAGGGAAAATTATTTTTTGGGAATTTTTTGAGTAAGCAGCTCGCAGATGCCATCGATGGCTTTGACCGCTTCAATATCCTTGTTCTTCAGCGGCGTCACACCAAGCATGTCGGATTCGATAATTTTTTGGTCCCATGGCACAAACGCAAGAACGTTAATGCCGTTTTCTTTTGCAAAGGTGTTTATGGCTTCTTTTTGGGCGTCATTCATTACTCTATTACCGATAAGATAGAGCTGTTTCATGCCGCCAGCTGCTGCCATGTCATGGATGTGTTTAGCGATTTCAAGCGACTTCATGTTAGAGTCAGCAACGATGAGCAATGCATCTACTTGTTGCGCGGTGCCTCTGCCGATATGTTCCACGCCTGCCTCTAAATCCATAACGACTGCTTCGTTTATTTCAACCACAAGATGCCTAAGCAAAGCCCGGATGACAGCGGTTGGTGCACACATGCAGCCTGCACCCATGGTATGAACTGTTCCCATGACAATCAGGTTTACACCCAACGGTGTGGGCACAGAATACTGTTTTACGATGTCGTCAACGCTGAAGTTAAGGTTGTAAACGCCTGAATAACCGGTGCTTGTTTTGGACTCAACCAAGGGCTGATTATCTGAAATGGGGACGATTTTGCGGGTTTCTTCCGCTGTCAACCCCAAAGTTAAACCTAAATTGGGTGAAGAATCTGCGTCAATTCCAATGGTTTTTAATCCGCGTTCAACAAAACCTCGGGCTAATCCGCCTGCTATGAGGGTTTTTCCTACGCCGCCTTTACCTGCAACAGCAATTTTCATAACAACCACAAATACTAAAAACATGCGTTTGCCAAATTTATTTACGTTTCCTTACAGAAATGAGGAGTATACTTTACTCCAGAAGCAAAAGCAGTATCATCGGAACAATCCCCAACACCAAAGACACCAACTGCAACCCAGACTTTTTGAGTTCAGGAGTATCCTTGCGAAGTTCGGGAATCAAATCTGACCCAGCGATGTAGATGAAGTTGCCAGCTGCAAAAGGCACCAGCAGAGGCACAAAACCGTCAAGCATTGAACCTAAAGCAAGCGCTATAACAGCGCCAACGACTGCCGTTAATGCTGTTAAAAAGTTGAAGCCCAGTGCTTTCTTTTTTGTGAAGCCACCGTAGATGAGAACGCTGAAGTCGCCGAGTTCTTGGGGGATTTCATGGAAAATCACGGCTATGGTGGTGGCTATGCCTAAGGGTATGCTGGCGAGGTAGCTTCCTCCGACGATTAATCCGTCGATTAGGTTGTGGATGCTGTCGCCGAAGAGGTTCATGTATGCGAATGAGTGGGGGTGTTCTCCTGAGGTTGGGATGTGGCAGTGTCTCCATTGTAGGAAGCGTTCTACCATGAAGGAGGAGAGGATGCCGGCGATGAGTATGAGTGCGGTTGTGGTTCCGAAGCCGGTGTCTATTATTTCGGGCATGAGGTGGAGGAATACGTCGCCTAGTAAGCCGCCGACTGCGAAGCTAACGAGGTATGTGAAGGTTTTTTTGAGTTTTTTCTCGGTTACCCAGATGAAGAGTATGCCGATTAGGGAGATTGCGCTGATGGCGATGACGCTGCTTATGGCGAGTATCCAGTCTAACATGGGTGGTTCGTGTGAGTCACCGCTCAGTGTTATTAAAATCTACCCTATTTCTTAATAAAACCTTATATGACTAAACAACCAATCTTAATAAGACCAGCCATGAGCATAGTGAGCCTTTCCATACCAAAACCCCTCCTGGAAAAAGTCGACAACTACATAAAAGAACAAGGCTACGCAAACCGCTCCGAAATCGTACGCCAAGCACTCAGAACATACATCTCAGAAGCCAAAAGACTAGAAGAACTCAAAGGAACCATAGCAGCCACAATCACAATAATCTACCACAAAGGCGCCAAAACCGCACAAAACACCGACAGCCAACACCACGCCAGCAACGTTGTACTAACCTTCTTGCATACACACATTGAAGAAGGCTATTGCATCGAAGTTATCATCGCTAAAGGCGATGCACAGGTTATGAAGGCGTATATTGCGGCTTTGAGGGCGAATAAGCAGGTTTCAGAAGTCAAAGTCACCCTGCTCTAACCAAGCGCTATTTCGGCAATGTTTATGTTTCTAATGCAAGCTATTCGATAGGGAGACCTCTAAATGTTAGCTCAAATACCAATCAAACTCGAAAAACTAACTAAAGTAACCAGTGACAATGAAATCCTAAGAGTCGGAATCATCGCGGAGTTAGACGCAATAAACCTATATGAGCAGATGGCAGCGTTGGCAGAGAATCCAGGCATAAAGAAGGTGCTGCTTGATATTGCTAAAGAAGAGAAAACCCATGTTGCCGAGTTCCAGACGCTGCTTCTCATGAATGATAAAGAGCAAGTTGTTGAAAATGAGGCTGGCAAAAAAGAAGTTGAAGAATTAGTCGGCTCTAAATAATTTTCACCTTTATTTTTTGGTTATCATTTTCTTTTTTTAATTTCAGAATTTGTGAGAAGCCCACTTGTTTCAACAACAACCCATGGGTTGTGCTAATGGTTGCTTTTTAGCGCGGTGTCTGGTTTGGGTCGCAGGCTGATTCCAGCCGATTCTGCAAGCAGTGAAAAAACCTCAACACTGACCAGTTAGGTCTACTTGCGATTTTTCTCTATACCCCCCTCTATTTATAGGCTCAACGGATGCAGAGGAAAACAAGGCAGAAGTGGGCGTTAGTTGGTTGTCGGCGGCTTTTTTGATACGGTTGCTATCTGGCATCTTTGGTTGATAGACAGTTGTGCCGAGCGTCCAGCGGTTTAGGTGTAGGATAGGTTTATTGCTCTCGGCGGACCCCCCTCCCCTTAAATAAGGGAGAGGGTACCTACCGCAAAGCAAGCACGACTTGATAGGTGCTATGCGCTTATCAGGAAGTAGCCTATGGTGAAGCTTAGCAGCGGCGCCACTACCCAGCTAACGACAATGGTCAGGTAGGGTTTTAGGGATAGGAATTTTGATTTGTAGGACATGCCTGCGCCGAAGACTGCTGCTGTAGTGGTCTGCGTATTCGATAATGGAATATTTAGAAAAGAAGCCGCTATAACCAGAATCGTGGAGGCAGCCAACGCGACTGTAGCGTTTGAGTAGCGCATGAGGTAGAATTCTTCGCCCACCCGCCTAATCGCGCCTGCACCCAAAAAGAATGAGCCAACAAAAATCGCTACTACCGCCGCAGCTACTGTTGCATAACTGAAACCGCCTGTCGCTACAATCAAACCCAATGTGTTGGCGCCTAAACCATATGCAGTCGTAAATGCCAGTATGATAAGTAGGGCTTTGTAGAAGCGGATTCTGCCCCAGATATTTTTAGCTTTACGGCTATTGATGAATCGGATAAGATAAAACGCGACAACCGCCGCTACAGCGGGCGCTATAAACCACATAGCGACTACCTCAGTCATGTATGGCACCTGCGAGGTTAAACCGTTGGCAAGTGAGACACCTGCAAGCAACCCCACAAGCGACATACTCAAAGACATGGGAACCCTTGCTAAGAGAGCAACAAAAAAGATGGCAATAGCCACCGCCAACACTTCGGCTTGAAGTCCCATTGAAGCGTTTGGCATAAGATTGTTTATGGAGGTAGCCATGCCCCAACCTTGCACAAGCAACCCAGTAGCAAAACCTGCGGCTCCGAGAAATGCGCCAGTGCGTTTGGTGAGAATTCTTGCGCCGACGGCTGGTCCAACGCAGGCTGAAAGGTTGTTGCCCGCAACCAAAGCCACAGCCAAGAAAACCAAAACAACCAATAAAACTTCGAAAATCAACTTTGACTCACTTAAGTATCGAAGTAATTACTGAAAGTACCAAATCCGAGAGGTCTTCACAGCCATCCAAAATGTCATCGAACTTGTGCAATAACTCGCTGTAATGGTAGAACTGTAGGTAATGCATTTGTGGAGCTTCATGGTAGAGAACGTCGAAGCCTCTGTCTTTAATTTCGTCACCCTGTTGCTCAAGCGCCTCAATCTCTTTGCGCAACTGCAAAACTTCGCTTAAATCAGAAATCAGCAGTGTCTGCTTCACTTTAACAAGTGCTTTTTCAGCTAAATCCAGCATGCTCTTGAAGATGGCAATCCATTCGGCGTCTTGGATGTCTTCGGAGTAGGGGAATTTAGCTTTATACATTCGACTCATTTCGCGGCTCTGATAATAGTAAGTGTCAACGATGTCGTCAGCGACGTGGACACATTCCAGCAGATGCTCCAGTATGTTGGGGCTAACCGCACCTGTAGTAATGTCCTCGTTTACTTTGAATGCGATTTTATCCGATTTATCCTCTAAAACACGTATAGCCTGCATGCCTGTGTCGAGGCATTTCTCGTTTTTGCAGTCACTAAGCATGTTGTATAGTATCGTGTTGGCTTCCGCTGCAATAACTATGATTTGGGATAATTCCCCAAAGATGTTCTCTTCACCGACGACTAAGATACGTTTGAAGCTTTTCACGACACCAGAAACTCCAATACAGCCACCATCAACCCTGTAGTGGTCTTATAAAATTATTGTTGCCAACAAAGCCTTTGCATTACTCAACTATGCCCCAACTGCCATCAGCCTTTATATAATTGGATTATTGTTTTCTCTAAAACGAGGTAGCATTAGATGCACGTTAAAGGATTAGCAGTCACCTGTTTCCTAATAGTTATGGCTTGTTCAGTTGCTAGCGCTTATGCCACACCAACTTTAAGTTTAAGTTGGTATAAAAACAATGGTTACGGTATGGGAAACGACATCAGCGGAGAATGGACTATCACCGCTCAAGTCTCCCAAAACGTAACTCGACGTAGAATTCTACGTAGATAATCAACTTGAAGTCAACGACACTTCGGCACCATTCAGTTGGAACTTCGATACCGCTAACTTCACGGAGGGAACTCATAGCATCAAAGCAGTCGCCTTCGATTCTGATGGACAATCCGCAACTGCTGTTGCTGAACGCAACTTCGTTGGGTTCCCCGTCTCATCTATTGTGGGCATAATTCTGTTCGTTGTTGTCGTTCTAATAGTTGCACTGATAGTTACTTGGTTTTGGATAAAGAAAAAAGCCCGCGCATATAAGAAACCACAGTAACACTCCAAATTGCCCTATTCAGGCATGTTAGCGCTAACAAATTTTTTATACATCTTACGCAAGACAATAGCGTCATCTGGAGTTAAGGGAGAAAAATGTCAAATCAAGTTCAAAACCAACCATCAGCAGCATACTGGCTATCAATAATCGGCAGCATACTCGGCATACTAATATCACTTGGACTTTTCGCACTTGGCGCACTCGCTTCTTGCACTCACTCATTAGACTCTAACTGCTTACAGCTATTACTATGACTACACTGCAGCGCTGTCGACTCAGCAATGGCACTTTACTTCGGAATCGGCGTATGGGGCCTCATATCCTCAATACTCGTCTTAATGTTCGCAAAGAAACTCAAAGCAAACCCACTAGAACACGCCAAATGGGGTCTACTCATCCTCATCTTCTCACATCATCGGATATCTTTAGGCACAATACTGGGCTTCATCGGCGGCATCCTTGCATTAACCTACAAACCAATACCCGCAGGAGCACCAAAACAATATGCACCACAGCAACCATACTATGGACCACCACCACAACCAGCAGCATACCAGCAGCCAATGGCAACCACATGCCCACAATGCGGAACCCAAGTGCAACCAGGCGTACGCTTCTGCCCCAACTGCGGCAGACAACTAAACTAAACCAAAAAGCGATAAACGTCTTTTTGGGAAACCAACTTTTTTCATTTTTAACCTTACTCAGCAGTATTTCTGAATCAACCGCTTCTAACCAACCTTAAAATATCCAGAACCAAAAAGTTCCTAGCAGGAGAAACCCTTTTTGGCAGACGTACTCGATAAAGGATTAAAAAAAGCAGGCATATCAGTTTCACGACCAGTTCTAGCAATAATTTGCATAATCTTCGGTATCCTGTTGCTGATTTTCCCCGCGCTTGTAGGTTACATAATCGGTATATTCCTAATCATACAAGGCATACTGCTGGTTGTAGATTACATGGATACAAACCGCCGACAAGCACCACCCACAAGACCCTACACGCCATACACTGAACCGCCCGAAACGCCGCCAGTAGCGCCGCCAACCGAAAACCCATAAACCGCAACCGTTTAATAACCAACTGCCTCAAGCTTCTATCCAACAAAAACTAGAAGGCACACTATACTTGTCACTAAACCAGAATCTGGAGAAACTTTCAAACGCCTGCGGAGTAACGGGCAGAGAAAACAAAGTCCGTGAACTCTTAGGCGAGATGTTAAAACCCTACACAGACGAAATCCAAATTGACAGAATGGAAAACATCATAGCCACCAAAAAAGGTAAACCAAACGCACCAAAAATCATGCTAGCAGCTCATATGGACGAAGTGGGTTTAATGGTTAAAACCATCACAAAAGACGGTTTTCTCCAATTCAGCAAACTCGGCGGAATCGACGACCGCATCCTAGCCGCACAAAAAGTCGTTGTCTACACTAAAAAAGACGCTTATCCAGGTACAGTTGGCTCTAAACCTCCGCATATTCAAAAAGAGGAGGAGCGCAAAAAAATTATGGCTTACGACGACCTCTTCATTGACATTGGCGCCGAAAGCAAAGAAGATGCAGTCAATATGGGTGTAGCAATTGGCGACGCTATCGCATTTGACGTGCAGTACACTAAATTATCTAAAGAGAACGTGATGGGCAAAGCATTCGATAACCGCGCTGGATGCGCCGCTATGGTTGAAACCATGAAGCTGCTCAAAGACGTTGACTGCACCGTTTACGCGGTTGGCACTGTGCAGGAAGAGGTGGGTTTGCGTGGTGCAGGAACTGCTGCTTTTAGCGTTGACCCAGACCTTGCATTAGCATTGGATGTTACCATTGCAGGTGATGTTCCAGGCGTAAGAGAATATGACACAAGCGTCAAAATGGGCAAGGGACCTTCATTGACTGTTTCTGATTCAGGGGTTATTACTCATCCAAAAATTATGCGTTGGATACTGGATACCGCCGCTGAAGAAAACATTCCTATCCAACTCGAATCTGGCTTACTTGGCAGCACCGATGCAGCACGCATCAGCCTAACACGCCAGGGTATCCCAAGCGGAACCATCTCGATTCCCACACGCTACATCCACAGCCCAGTCGGCATCCTCAACCTAGTAGACATCGAAAACTCCGCAAAACTTGCAGCAGCAGCCATCCAAAAAGCAACCAAACACTTCTAAGGAAACCCAGCCATGTCCACTGAGTTGCTCAGCCAAAAAGCCCTCGCCAACTTCAAAGGCGGCTACAACTGTGCACAAAGCGTACTCTTAGCACTCGCTGAGCACATTAGCCCAGACAGCAAAAATGAGGTTATTCCAAAAATCGCGGCTGGATTCGGCAGCGGCATGGGCGGATGCGGTTCAGTCTGCGGCGCCCTAATCGGAGGTGTCATGGCAGTCGGTATAGAATATGGTTCAAACGATGCTGACCCCAAAAAACGTGCCCAAGCCAACAAGTATACGCAAAAACTTTACCGCCAATTCGAGCAGCAACATGGATGTGTCCTGTGCAAAGAGCTTAAGGCAAACAAAAAAGCTTGTACAGCGCTAGTCGAGTCAGTAATCGAAGCATACATAGCGCTTGAAGCGCCTTAACCCTTTTTTGTTGTCTTTTGGGGGAAACTGTTTTTTATTCCACCCTTCTCCTATTCATTGATTAAGTGAGTAAGCATGAGCAAACACAGCAAAGCCGCAGAAGCCTGATAAATTCGCTGGAAAATTCGAGTTTCTAGAACACACCGCAGACGTCTATGTAAGGGCATTCGGTCAAAAAATGTGGGATGCCTACGAAAACGCTGCCTTAGCGATGTTTGAGACTATGACTGACACCAGCAAAGTCGCCCAAACAGTTGAGGAATCATTTGAGGTTGAAGCCGAAGACCAATACGCCTTACTCTACAATTGGCTCGAAGCGTTACTGGTAAAATCTGAAACACAAGGCATGCTCTACAGCAAATTCTTAATCGAGAATTTCCGAGAAACCCCTGAATCTTTCAAGTTTGAAGCGAAGATTTGGGGTGAAAAATTTGATCCCAAAAAAGCATCCGCAGAAAGTCGGGGTGAAAGCGATAACTTACCATTTGATGGTTGTTATCCGTGAACCTGAAAGTGTAACTCTCGAATTCATCCTCGATATTTAACAAAAAAGATAAAAGAAAAGAAATTTTCTTTTTTCTGGTTTAGGCGAGTTTTAGTTTCTTTAACTCAGCCATCATGTGTTCAACCATCGGTTCTGGTTGTTGATCGATGGATGTGGTTACGTTTACGATGAAGGGTATGTTCTTTTTCTTGTAGTAAGCAACGACTGGTTCAGTTTGTGTTTTGTAGACGTTGAGGCGGTTTTTGATGACTTCTTCGTTGTCGTCTGCGCGTTGGTAGAGTTCTCCACCGCATTTGTCGCATTTGCCTTCGACTTTGGGTTTTAGGAATCGGATGTTGTAGACTGTGCCGCAGTTTTTGCAGAGTCGTCTTGAGGTGAGGCGTTGGATGATGATCTGGTCTGGGACGTCTAGCATTAAGATAACGTCGATTTTGGTGATTTTCTCAAGTGTGTCTGCTTGGGCGATGGTGCGTGGGAAACCGTCTAGGAGGAAGCCTTTGTCTTTTGGAACTTTGCTTAGGCGGTCTTTGAGGACTTCGACAACGACTTCGTCTGGGACTAATGCGCCTTTTTCGACGTAGCTTTTGACTTTTTTGCCCAGTTCACTGTTTTGTTTTACGGATTCACGGAAGATATCTCCCATGGCAATGACGTCAACGCCAAGTTGCTTTTGCATACGCGTGGAATACGTGCCTTTTCCCGCACCTGGCGCTCCAAAGATAATAGCATTCACTTACAGTTTCACCTGTTAATGGCTTCTCATACATTGCAATTAATAATTAAGTTTTGTCGTCAAAGACAGCTTTTTCAGCGATTGGGGGTTAGTGCTCTGTTGCGTTTTTCTCTCTACCCCCTCCCTTATTTATAGGCTCAACAAGTGCAGACAAAAACAAGGTTGAAGTGGGCGTTTGTTGGTTGGTAAACGATTTTTTTATGCGACTGCTGGCAGGCATCTTTGGCTACTAGGCAACTGCCCCGAGTACCCAGTTCTGAAAACTGTAGCGTGAGTTTGTTGCTCTGCACTGACCCCCCTCCCCTTATATGAAGCAGCATAGAAGCAGAAGCTGCTAATCAAAGAGCGCTTACATGCAACGAGTGTATGTTACCGTTCTATTTTGCGCATATATAGTTACATCAAAGACGTGCCCAAGTTTTAGTTCAACGGCTGTTCCATTTGGCAGAGTCGCCGACGAACTAAGCTCCCAGTTGAAACCTACCTGCCAAACTTCATTACTAGTTGCCTGTGCCGATTTGACTTCATGCGCTGCATTGGGCAACTCATGATCGAAGATAGCGGTGGCAACGGCGATTGCTTCCGCATTATCCATTCCATCATTCAAGTCCACTCCCACAGTTACTGAAAATGCTCCGCAAGTGAAATCTATTGGGACTGGCATTCGGGTTGGGTTTGGTGTTGCTGTTTGGGTCGGGACTGGGGTTGCCGTCGGAGTAGGCGACAGAGGCGTTATGGTTGTGGTGGGTGTTGGGGTTGGAGTAGACTCGGGGGACTGATTTGGGATTGCAGCAAACAAGCCACTAAACGACAATGACACAATTAAGATAACAACTATAGCAGTAACTAAGACCGCAGCAAGCTGTTTGTGCCCAAACCGTACCTGTGTATCGTTTGAAATATAATTCACCTATAAAACCCATAAGACACAATCTGCTTAAATGGTTTTGGCAGTTCTACAAACTGAACAGCGATTATCACGTTATTATTTCGGCTAATCTGCTGGAAAGCATCAACAAGTCATCAACCAAGTAATCAGGCTCCAACTTGCTCTCCGCTAAATCCTTTCGGCTGTTAAACTGCGACGGCACAAACACAGTGCGAATCCCCATATCCAATGCGCCCTTAATATCCTCGAGCGGGCTATCTCCAATAAAAACCGCCTCGTCAGCCGTCACCTGCAGCCGCTGCAGCATATCTTGGAAAATAACGGGACTGGGTTTACGCCAACCAATCTCCTCTGACACGATGATAGCGTTAAAGAATCGGTTTATGTCGACTTTTCTGAGGCTATCGTGGATAACTGGACCAAACGTGAAGTTACTGAGCAATCCAATGCGGTACTGTTGGGCTGTTTCTGTTAAAATTTCTTTGGCGCCTTCCCGCAACTCCAAAGTGTCAATGAAGTCTTGGAAGAAAACGTTAAGCCCAGCCTTAATCCGCTCATCCTGAGGCGTCACTTTGTATCCGAGGCTGGTGAGGGCTTCTGCGACCCAAACCGCGTTTGTGACTTCTTGGTAGTGCTCATAGCGGACGATGCGGTACTTCTTGTGGGCGACGTTGTAGGCGTCCAGAAAACCGCGTTTTTCAACATTGAAGCCAGAAGCAACGAGTGAGTTGTAGAGGTTGTTTTCTGAATCAGCCATACTGTAGCCGCGGCAGTTGACGAGGGTGCCGATGTAGTCGAAGATTACTGCTTTGCAGTTCATTTGCTGTTGCCCTTTTCTATTACGGCGGCTTTTTTGATTTGATCCATTGATTCGCCGATGACTGTTTGCAGCAGTTTTGTTGGGTTGCCGATTGAGGATTCGACTTTTGCGTCGTATCCGATTGCTCCCAGATACTTTAAGCCCAACCTTTTGGTTTCATGTTTGATGATGGCTGAGTTGTCGTCTTTCATGTTTTCGATTACGCCGACAATGGGCATTTTGAGTTCGCAGAGTAATTCGACTTGTTTTTTGACTACTTCAAACGCCAACAGCGAGGGTGTGGTGATAATCAGGAATTCAATTCGGCTAACAAGGCGCACTATGTCCAGTACGGCGTCGCCGATGCCAGGCGGCATATCAATTATGAGAAAATCCAGTTCCCCCCATTGGGTAACAGAGAGCAACTCGATGAGGGCGTTGGATACGTCTGCTCCACGCAGAGGCGCAGCCTTATCACCCACAAAGTAAACCAGTGACATGTACTCTAAGCCCGCGAAGGTGGCTGGGACGATGCCCTTGTCTTCTGTTGGCTGCACAGAGTTGGGTACGCCCAAGATTATGTGGGTTGAGGGACCCGTAAAATCGACGTCGAAGAGACCGACTTTGCAGCCTTCTTTTGCAAGTGAAAGCGCCAATGCGGTTGCTACCATGCTTTTGCCCACGCCGCCTTTGCCGCTTGAAACTGCGATTATTCGCCTTATCCGCGCTAAACGTTCAGTAATTATGCTTGTTCTGGGATCAATCACTCAGTTTTAACTCCTTTTATGTCCTCGAGCCAAACTCCGCGTCCGCTGGCGATTTCAAAGTCAGGGCTGCCACATTTAGGACACTTAATGTAAGTATGCGCGACTTCGGGAACAAAATGAATTGCCTCAGCCGTGGCTTTATCGAGCTTTTTAGAGTTATAATCCCAAACTGTACCGCACACTCGACATTTGAGTGTGGATTTAGCCTTAAGAATCCGAAATTTAGCACTCTTAAAGATGCCTTCACTCATCTGTTTGAGTGCAAACCTTAGAATCGGCGGCTCAGCCTGCTGAAGCTCCCCCACCCTAATCGTCACTTCAGAAACCGAGCTCAAATGCTCCTGCTCAGCAATTTGCCTTGCAGACGCCAAGATTGCTTCAGCTAACGCCCATTCATGCATAAAACTAGTTAGGTTTACTGCGGCAATAAAAGAATATTGCAGCCAAAGCAAAGCAATCAGGTTTAAATCTGCAATGTAGCTTCAAATTAGTTATAGCTCTGGTGTTTTTTGTGGATCAAATTAAGGTTTTAGCTTTCGCGGGTAGCCTTCGCAGAGGCTCCTACAACAAAGCCCTCGTACGCTGCGCTGTTGAAGTGGCACCGCAGAACATTTCAATAGAAGTTTTCGATTTAGACGGCATTCCAGCCTACAATCAAGACCTCGAAGCTACCCCATCTTCGAAGGTAACGGAGTTCAAAAATAAAATCAGAGAAGCAGACGCCCTGCTCATCGCATCCCCTGAATACAATTATTCCATTTCAGGTGTACTCAAAAACGCCATCGACTGCGCATCGAGACCCAAAGAAGGCAACCCATTCGAAGGCAAACCCGTCGCCATAATGAGCGCCTCAACAGGCAAGCTCGGCGGTGGAAGAGCACAATATCATCTGCGGCAAACATTCGTTTTTCTCAACATGCACCCCATTAACCGTCCCGAAATCATGATGTCAGATGCAGCCCACAACATAGATGAAAACGGAAAAGTAACCAACGAAACAACTCGACAGCTTATCCGCCAACTGCTCGAAGCACTCGCACAGTGGACCCTACAGCTAAAACAAAAACCTGCCTAAGCTTCATAGCGTTGAGTCAGCAAAGCCTTAAAATGCCCTGATGCCACGTTAAGGCTTGGCGAACCCTAACATTGAGAGTCATAGCTGACCTGCATATCCACGGCCGATACAGCCGCGCAACCAGCGAACAAATGAGCATAGTTGAAATCGCGAAATACGCAAAAATCAAAGGCCTCAACTTGGTGGGAACAGGCGACTTCACCCATCCTATGTGGCTAAAAGAAATCAATGAAACCCTCACAGCCGAACAGGACACGGGACTTCTCAAACTGGTCAGCGGCGATTCGCCTGTGCGGTTTATGCTTCAAACTGAAGTCTGCACAATCTTCGACTATTCTGGCGACTCCAAAAAAATCCACCACGTCATACTCACACCCAGCGTTGAAGAGGCTGACCAAATTAATGAACGCCTCAAACGCTTTGGCAACTTAGCCTCCGATGGCAGACCCATCCTCAACTGTACCGCACCACAACTTGTCGAGGAAGTCATGGCAGTATCAGAGGACAACATGGTTTTTCCAGCGCATGCTTGGACACCATGGTTCAGCATCTTTGGCGCCTTCAGCGGCTTTGACGCTGTTGAGGATTGCTACCAAGACATGACCAAACATATCCACGCTTTGGAAACGGGGTTGTCTTCGGATCCAGCTATGAATTGGCGACTAAGCAAACTCGACCAATATGCGCTTGCTGTCTAACAGTGACTGCCATAGTTTCTGGCCATGGCGCATAGGCAGAGAAGCCAACGTCTTCGACCTACCCGACTTCACCTATAAACAGGTGACTTCAGCCATAATCGACAATGACCCGGAACGCTTCAAATCCACCATCGAAACCGACCCAGCGTATGGCAAATACCACTGGACAGGGCACCGCAACTGCAAAATCTCTCTGGCACCCTCGGAAGCCATAAAATTCGGCAACAACTGCCCAGTATGCCGCCGAAAACTAACCAAAGGCGTCGAACAACGCGTCGAAGAACTAGCCGACCGCCCAGCAGACTACAAACGCGAAAATGCACCCGGCTTTATGCATTTGCTGCCGCTTTCCGAAATCATCGCCGCCGTTATGGGAACCGATTCGCCTGCTATTCAAGCAGTGTGGAAACCCTACAATGCACTTATCGAGCGTTTCGGCAACGAATACAGCGTCCTCATCGAGGCACCAATGGATGCGATGGCATCTGTAGTAGAGCCCGCGATTGCTCAGGCAGTCATTAAAGTGCGCGATGGCACGGCTAAAGTTACGCCTGGCTACGACGGCGTCTATGGACAACTCGCATTGGGCATCGAACCGCTCAAAGTTAAGGTGAAAGCGCCGGTTGCGCATGTGCAACAGCGGAGCATGAGCGACTTCTGGTAAAACAGCCAAGACACCGACAACAATTTTTTAACGTATTGTTTAAGTTCCACAAGAAACCTAATTTTTAGTGGACGATTACTTTGAAGGACCTTCTAACAAAAATCAACAACACCGCCACCGGCCTCGGAGCTCAGTATGCTGAGGCTAGGGCGCAGCGGTTAACTAAAACCAGCTTAACGCTCAAGGAGGAGCGGGTTGAAGCTGCCAAACAGGGCATCGAATCGGGCGTTGCCATCCGCGTCTTAGTCAATGGCGCATGGGGATTCGCTTCAGTGGGTTCCTTGGATGCCCAGATTTTAGAGGAAGCAGTTACGGATGCCTGCCGCATGGCTAAGCTGGCGAGCACACGCCTAAAAACCCCAATAAAGCTGGCTCCAGCGAAAACCGTTGAGGACCGTGTGTTCGCTAAACCCAAAAAGAACCCCTCCGACGTCACGATGGAGGATAAAATTAAAACCGCACTGTCCATCAACAAAACCAGCCTCACCTTTGACAGCCGCATCAAAAGCTGCGGAGTTGACTACATGGATTTGATGGGCAGCAGCTTCTTTGTCAACAGCGAAGGCACCAGTATCGAGCAGGATAAGCTCTATGTTTGGGCACGCATCACCGCTTCGGCAGAGAGCAATGGTGTGTTTACGTTTAGTCGCGAAGAAATCGGCTCTACCTCAGGCTACGAATTATTTGATGAGCAGATCCCTGAAGAGTTAGGCAAGAAAGTAGCCACTCGGGCAGTGCAGCAATTGGATGCGAAGTCGCCTAAAGGCGGCAAATCCCCAGTTGTGCTCGGCCCCAACGTGGTCGGCGTGTTTGTGCATGAAGCCTTTGGTCATCTGGCAGAAGCGGATTTGGCGCTTTCCGGCGGATTGTTAGCCAGCAACATGGGCAAAAAACTGGGTTCAGACCTCGTCACCTTCTACGACGACGGCACCCTACCCGGCTCATTTGGCGCATTCAAATACGACGACGAAGGCGTCCCAACCCACAAAACCCTCCTCATCAAAGACGGCGTCGTCACAGGCTTAATGCATAACCGTGATACAGCACAAAAATTCAATGCCGAACCCACAGGCAACGCAAGAGCAGAAGACTTCCGAGTCGAACCAATCATACGCATGAGATGCACCTACATGGCACCCAGGGATCAAACCCTCGAAGAACTGCTCGAAGGTGTCAAAACAGGCTACTTCTTTAAAAGCTTCCGAGGCGGCCAAGCCAGCTTAGACGGCACCTTCCAAGTCGGCATACAGGAAGGCTATGAGATTGTTAACGGCGAAATCGGCGCTCCAGTCCGCAACGCCTCTATCAGCGGCAACACACTCGAAACGTTGCATAAGGTGGATGCTGTGGGCAAAGACTTCGCTCTTGATCCGGGCCGCTGTGGGAAGGGTCAGACAGCGTTTATCTGTGACGGTGGACCGCACATACGATTAAGTGAGGTGGTTGTCGGTGGCAGTGCTTGAAAAAAACATTCTGATCAATTTAGCAGAAGAGGCGGTTAAGGCAGCCCTACGGTTGGGTGCGGCTGAAGCTGAAGCTTACACTTACGAGGGGCAAGCAACTAACATCGGAATCGAGTTGGGCCAAATCAGCAAGACTAACCGCATAATCGACCGCGGATTGGGCATCCGTGTCGTTGTAAACAAAGCAACCGGCTTCGCATACACCAACATTTTAGACGATAAAAAAGCAATCGATAGCGCCGTAACCCGCGCATTGAGTGCGGCAAGGGCAAGCAAATCTGACCCGGACTGGCATGAACTCCCCCAAAAGAAACCCTACAGCCAAACAGAAGGAACCTTTGATGAAAAAATCGTTGAACTCAGCCCCGAGGACCTGGTCAAAGTAACCTCCACTATGCTGGATGCAGCAGGGGAAGTGGACAAACGTGTGTTCCCAATCGAGGGCGGAGTCGGCAGCGGATACGTAGCCAACGCACTCGCAAACTCAAACGGCATAGTCGCATACGACAGAGGCACCATCGTAGAATGCAGCATAGCAGCGCTGGCAAAGTCAGGCAGCGAAGTTACACCCATCTGCTTCGAATTCAACGCGGCAAGAACCTACAGCCTCGACCCCACATGGGTAGGCAAAGAAGCAGCCAAACTCGCAGCAAGCGCACTTAAACCAAAACCGGTCGAAACCAAAACAACCAAAGTCATTCTCACCCAGTACGCACTGCAAGACCTCTTCGCATACACCTTGATGGGCGCAATTAAAGCCGACAGTGTACAACGGAATCAGTCACCCTTTAAGGGTAAAATCGGTGAACAAGTCGCCTCAGAAAACCTAACCATCTATGACGACGGCTTATTCCCAACCGGACTCCGAACCGCAGTATTCGACGGCGAAGGCGTACCACACCAAAAAACCCCAGTCATAGAAAAAGGAGTCCTCAAAAACTATCTCTACGACAACTACTCAGCCAAAAAAGAAGGCAAAGAAAGCACAGGCAACGCATCCAGAGCAGGTTACCTCTCAACACCCGGCATAGACACCACCAACTTCCACGTGATACCCCAAAACAAAACCAGCGAACAGATGCTATCTGAAGTCGGCGACGGCTTAATCATCTATTACCTCCAAGGCGCACACAGCAGCAACCCTGTGAGCGGAGAATTCAGTGTAGTAGCAACTCCCGCTTGGAAAATCAAAGACGGCGCAATCGACCACCCCTGCAAGGGCGTCATGTTAGCAGGCAACATCTTCGAGTTACTCAAAAACATCACTGTAGTCGGCGGTAACGAGCGGCAGATGGGCTCAATGATTGCTCCATGGGTAATAGCTGAGAATATGCGGGTAATCGGAAAATAGCCAAAACTAAAAACAAAAAGGGAAAAGTGGGGTTAAGGCTCCATACCTATGTATGAGGTCTTAACTCTAACGCAGTCAACATAAACCGTTGAAGCCGCATCCGTCCATGTGATGCCTGTGCAGATGACGTTACTGTTGCCAATGTGATTGCGTGTAATATCCAGTTTTAAAGCGCCGTTTACCCATAGGTCAGTTTTGTGGTTGGTTACGTCTCGCATGAACTCCACAGTATAGTAAGTGCCAACTTGTGGGTTGCTCGGTGATGATTCCATGTCCCAAGTGGCGAAGCCATTGATGACTGAAACGACACCCCAATAGTATTGACCATTGCGATTGGCGACGAAGGCATCTACTGTGTTTTGGGAGTCACCGTTTTGGATGCTGCCTAAACAGATGAATCCGCCCACCGCTGGCAGATTACCAAGTTTTATGAGTTGGCGACTGTAGGTTACTGCACTGCTGCTAATGGAGTGAGTTGCCCAGCATTCAGAGGAGGCACTTGTAGTGAATTTGGCGTTGTAGCTTCCGCGGTAGGGGTTGGCTGTTTCTACTGTAAATGTATGTGTGCCTGTGCCGACTATGGTGGAGTATTCGCTGAAGCTTCCGTTTTCAAAGTCTGCGGTGAATAAGTAGCTGCCGGGTGTTGGTGTCGGTGTTGGGCTTGGGGTGGGGGTTGGTGTGGGTGTTGGCGTTGGTGTCGGAGTTGCTGTAGGCGTCGGTGTTGGTGGTGTTGGAGTCGGCGTTGGAGTCGGGGTTGGCGTTGGAGTAGGAGTTGGAGTTGGTCCAGTGCCTTCAGGTTCAATGTATGCCGTTGATACTTTAACGCAATCAATGTACACTGTAGCGCTGTTTGGGGTATAGCTGATTCCACTGTAAATGTTGTTGGCGTTTCCAACATGCGGTCTTGACACATCCACTTTCAGTG
The DNA here is from genome assembly GCA_963782915.1 of uncultured archaeon. GTDB lineage: Archaea > Thermoproteota > Bathyarchaeia > Bathyarchaeales > Bathycorpusculaceae > Bathycorpusculum. The sequence goes on along the minus strand of CAWALK010000022.1, from coordinate 304,781 downwards.
CACCGTCTACCCAGAGTTTACTGCGGCTGTTTGTGACATCGCGGCAGGTTTCAACACAATAATAAACGCCTGCCTGAGGGTTACTTGGCGAAGATTCGCGGTCATGATAGACAGCGCCGTTGATTGAGGAGTAGGTACCCCAATAGTATTGTCCGCCTGAGTTCTCGATAAAGACGTCTACGTTATTGTTTGAGTTGCTGCTCTGTATAGTTCCAAGGTAGATGCGATTTCCGGAGGAGGGCAGGTTTGCTAATTTGATGTATTGTTGCAGATAGACGACTGGTGAGGAGGTTATGGTTTTTTGTGCCCAGCCTTCGCCGCTGCTGCCCATTGTAATTTTGGCGTCGTAGCTGCCGTGGTGTGGATTGGCTGTTTCAACGGTTTGGGTGTGTGTTCCTGAGCCGCCTGTGCCGGTCCAATTGTTGAAGTTGCCGCTTTCAAATCCGTCTTGGAATAGTAAACCACCAGGCGTTGGTGTTGGAGTCGGGGTTGGAGTTGCGGTAGGCGTTGGACTCGGACTTGGCGTAGGTGTCGGCGTTGGAGTTGGAGGAGGCTGCACGCCACCTTCGGAGATAACAAAGTTGTCTCCTGGACCGTCAGAGCCAAAAACCATGCCTCGTGGGTTAACTGTTAAAAAGTTCGTATGATGCAGCGACTGTGGAAGAGTAGCTTCCTTTATGACTTGCCAGTTTAAGCCGTCTTCGGATGCAATGACTCTTGTGGTGCCATCGTAGAATTCAGGTGTGCTAGCAAACAGCATTATGCTGTTTAGCCAAACCCCGGATAATACGGGGCAGTTGCTGTCAGAGGGGAAACTGTAGACTTCTTGGGTTTGGAAGGGTTGGTTTGAGCCGTCGTCGTAGAAGCGGTCTATCCAGTTGGGTTGAAAAGCTTGATCTGTGCCCAAGTAGACCCAGTTACCGCTAAACAGCATTGGAAGATAGACAGTGTTGCCTTCCGCTTGCATTTCTTCGGGTCGATCTACGGCTATGTTCCATGTTTGGCCGAGGTCTTTGCTGCGGAAAACTCGTTCGCATTCAGCGTTGTTGAAGCCGTTGGTCCATTCGCCTGTGTTGACGTATAGGTAGCCGTTTGCGGGGTTAAATTTGATGTTATGGAGGTGTACAGCGGCAAACCTGTGTATAATCGACCAGCTTATGCCGCCGTTTGTGCTTTTTAGCACTGCTGGGCCTTGTGGGTAGATGCTGTTGCTGTAGGTGGCTGCATAGAGGTTGCGTTGTGAGTCTTCAGTCATGGCTATGTAGAAGCCGTCGTTTTGGGTTCCATTCGTAACTAGAACCTGTCTAAAGGAGGTGCCCCAGTTGGCGCTGCGATACATTCGGTTGGTGCCGGGAATAGAGATGAAAAGGTTGTTTGTTGAATCTATAAAAATTGTCCAGACGTAGCCTGTTACTGCGCTGTTGGGGTTTGGTTGCAGTGGAAACTGGTAGATTTGCCTGAATGTTGCGCCGTTATCGTCGCTTCTAAAGAGGGTGTAATCGTTGTCTCCTGCGAAGAGGGTGCCGTTGTTCATGAATGCGGAGCCGCACATTTGGCTGGGAAAGTTTGGCACTGAATCGATTTGTATTTCGCTAATGGATGCTTGTGCTTGGTAATTATAGATTAATGTTGAACTGAGAAGAAGAAAAATCGTTAGAAATAGAACCATGTTTTTTCTTGAAATAATTTTACTCTCCTAAAACGTTGTGTCTATGGCTAATGATACTTAGAAGCAGAGCTAAAATTGCAAGCATACTTTCAAAAAGTTAATCGTTGGAAAAGCGTTGCATGTCCTTATTTGCCTGTTAGACAACTACTGGTACTAGTAAACGAGGGATATAGTCTTTTTGTTGCTTACCCATTCCCCGGCTCAGTTGTTTTAGCCCAGAAACTCTTCGAGTACTCACCCAAAACACCCTCATAGATATGCTTAGTATCTGAGGCAATCTTTTCCCAATCATAGCGTTCCAGCACACGCAAATAGGCGTTATCTCGGATTTGCTTGGCATATGCTTCATCTTGGAGTATTTTGGTGATGCCCCATGCCAGTGAATCGGGGTTGTTTGGGTAAACTTTAACGCCGGTGACGTCATGCTCGATGATTTCTGATAAGCCGCCAGTGTCTGAGGCAACAACGGGGCTTTTCGCCGCCATAGCCTCCAACGCCACAATGCCAAAAGGCTCAAACAGTGAGGGCACAACCGACACATCTGCGCATTTCTGCAGCTTAAGCAATGTTGCTTCATCGAGGAAGCCTTCGAAGAGCACCTTATGTTCCAAACCCATGCTGCGCACGATGTTTAGGAGTTGTTCTTTCATGTAGCCGCTACCGACAATGATGAATTTGGCGTTGACTTTGCCAAGGATTTTGGGTACGGCGTTGATGAGGACGTGAATGCCTTTTTCGTATACTAGTCTGCCGACGAATAGGACGATTTTTTCTTCTGGTAACGCAAATTTGGCGCGGAAGGTTTCGAGGTCGCTGTCTCCGTTGTAGCTGTGGGTGTTTACGCCGTTAGGTACCATGACGAGTTTATCGTTTGGTAACCCGAAGACATATCGAACGTGGGAGATCATGTATTCGCTGCAGCAGATGACTTTCCAAGCTTCGTAGGTGAGCCAGGCTTCGGTTTCATGAATCATCTTTTCCGCGGTGGTGTGTAATCCGTCGCGTCGGCCCATTTCGGTTGAATGCATGGTTACTAGAAGGGGTTTTCTAAAGATGTGCTTTAACCCGATGCCCGCGTTTGCTACGAGCCAATCATGGGCATGTATTACGTCGACTTTAGCGGAGATTTTCTTCATCAACACAGCAGTTTCTCTTTGCATGTTCATGTTCATGAGGTAAACCCAAGTGGCAAAGTCAGGCGAGGGGTTCTTGTAGGAATCGATGCGGTATACTTCTACACCGTCGATGACTTCGTGTGCGGGTGCCCCTGGAAAATCGCAGGTCACTACGTATACTTTCACGTTCTGCTGGGCTAAATATTTGGATAAGAAGTAAATATGCGGTGATATGCCTCCGATTACTCGGGGGGGATACTCCCAACTCAACATTAAAACCGAGAGTTTATGGGGCATTCTTCTTTGCCTCCGCGACTTTGCCATAGAGCCCTAAGACATCTTGTATCCAGGTGTCAGATTCTGCTAAAACAACCTCGATTTTTTCTGGAGGCACCTTATAGATTCTAACGATTTCATCCTTCATCCACTCAGATTTTACGATCGCCATCTGTGCTTCGTAAAATCCAAGCCACTCTATGCTTTTAATCGCCATATTGTAAGATGAATTCGCTGTTGGAGACCGATGGTCCTCTAAGCTTTCAACTGAGTAAACAAAAGGGATGCCTAACCCATTTTTGAGCGTAACTGCCGCTGGAATGAAGTGCCAGTCAAAAACGTCTATTAAATCAATTTTTTTATGGCTGTTATAGTAAATGTTGGCTGCAGCACGCTCTACTTCCTGATTTAGTGTGAGTACCCAAGTTAGTACGCCAATGTGGGTTTTTACGGGATTGTTTACTCTTACAGTTTTGACGCCGCTTGGCTCTGTTGTTTCGCCCGTTACTCGGTCATCATACGTAACAACGTTAACATCCACTTTGTTACTTGCAAGCTCCGTCGTTAATGCTTTGACGTATCCAGAAAGTTGTCCTACCACCCGAGGCGGATACTCCCAAGAAAAAACGATGGCACGCATGCTTTCACTACGTAAAGAGCGAGCAGACTTTAATTATTCCTCGTCCGTTGAGATAATAACGTTTCTTGCCTTCGTTATCATAGAAGCTTTCAGCGAATCCTTCAGACTTGTAGCGGTCAAGTATACTCTCGATTTCACTTGGATCCTTCTGCAGTAACCGAGCCACTTCTTCTCCGCGTCTAGCTAAATCAGCTGCGGTGGCACATAAATTGTGAAGCGTCTGCAAAACCTTGTCTGGAAACGGAAGCTCTTCTCTCATATCAAATGCACCGTACTACCAAAGAGTACCGCAATTTAGTTTATAAAGGCATATGAGAGGATTATGAAAGCTGGGTGGCACCCATCACCTGCTTGCTCTGTGTAATGAACCGTTTCTTCGTGACTTCAATGAGAGCTTGACGCAGTTTCTCGCCTTTCTGTTCCTTAAGAGCGCTAATGCTGCCTAGCTAATATGGGGTCTTTGAGGGAATATTTTGTCCAGCTTTCAAAATCGCCGTTGCCAATATGAAACTCAACAGCGTCTAAATCAACCTCTTTGAGCGCTTTTATGAAGCCCTTTAGACTCCAAGCCATCATGCCTGTGAAGTATTCTTTGCCTACATTGGTGTGGAATAAGAAGGGCTCATTCGCAGTTAAAATCGCAAGTCGCAACCGAGCTTCAAAATCGTTAAGTAGCGTCTGCGCAGCCACAAAAGCATCCATAGGTGATTCGTATGGGCTAAAGTAAGAGTGAACTTCGCCAGGTCCTCCGCCTGCAGTAAACATGTAGTAGAGGTGATCGCTTGTTTGGAAATCACGCCATAACCGCAAAAACTCGCTGTCTTCAGCCTCCAAAACCAGCGGTTCCAACCTACGCAACGTGGTATAATATGCCCACTGCATAACGTTGCCAAGCCAACCCGATTGGTCTCTTTGAACATCCGCCCAAGAAACCGTTCCCTTCGCCTCAGGCACATCGATTTCACCTTCAGACGCATGTTTTTCAACAACTTCTGAGGGTGTAACCATCCGCAAATGATCGAATTTCAGAATCTCATCTGGGAGATGCTGGAGGAAGCTATGGATACCTGTTTCTGGCCAGTGATGTTCCCCGAAAGTTTCGTAGTCGGGAAATATGTTGATGCATTCGCCCTTGGTTGTCGCTAGCCAACCTGCATATTTGGGTGCAGTTAAGGGCCACTCAGGCCACCATCTTGCTGAAAAACGGAAGCCGATGTCGTCGGTTAATTTGTAGTTGCGCAGGAGTACCTTGATTTTTTTGGCACCTTTTGGGGTGTAGAGAAAGTTGGGGGATTTTTCGCCCAATATTTTTTCGACGCCTTCAGTATAGATGCCCTTGTAGCCCATGCTCTCGACTGTTTTGGCGATGGTGTTGTTATAGAGGAGTTCGGTGTTCTCAAAAATTGTTGGGGTGTAACCGAGTAGGTCCTTTAGGATTTGCTTGTGCATTTTGACTTGGGCAATGAATTCTTCTTTTTCTGGGTAGAGGCCAGCGATTGAGTGGTAGTATGTTTGCTCTAGGAACTCTACGCGTCCTGTCGCGGCGAGTTGGCGGAAGGTTTCAAGCAGGTCCTTATCGAACATTTCACACTGCTCTATGTAGACACCTGATAAGCTGAAGGAGAATTTGGCTTGTTTTTTCTCATGTTTGTGCCTGTCTATGGCGTCAAGGATTATTTGGTTTGAGGGGAAATAGCATTTACGTGCTGCACGCTTGAAGATTTCGCGGTCAACTTCATTATCAAAATAGTAGTTGAATAGCTCCTCTTTGGTTTGGCGCCTAAACACTTTTCCTTCCCAAAACAGGTTCCGTCTTAGCCTGTGGGGCTGATGGACTTCAAAGACAAACACGACATCAGTCATAACGCTACTTCGCCTTAACCAAAAAGTATGGGTGGTCTATTTATTTGTAATTTGCTGCCTGTCTGCCGAGTTGGCGATTGCGGGTTTTTCTGGTAACAAACCTGCTGATTAACACAATGAATACAAGCAACGCGAAAATGCCAATGGTTAAGGCGATGAAAAGAGGTGTAAACGGCTGCTGCTCAACGGCGGTTACTTGCCAGCGGTTAGTACCAGTTATTATAATGACGTCTGTCTTGTCCACAGTTTCTTCGCTGCTGTTACCTACAAACCGATGTGTCCGATGGAGCTCAACAAGCATCCCCGTCTCCCCGTCAAAGTAGATGTCACCCCAATCAGTTGAACTGTTCCAGAAGGCATGATTAGTCTCCCGAAAACCGCTCGCATAAGGCCTGTTTACGGTTTCATCTATGATGGTCTCGTCCGTGGGTACACTGTCGCCGACGGTAAGATTGGCTGCGCAAAGAGGCACCCCTTTCTGGTTAAATATTAAGCTGCTTTTGTTGGCGGGGTTAACGTCACAGTGGAAGCTGAAGCTGGTTTCGCTACCATCGAGATTCGAAAATAGAAGCTTGAAAATTATTCTCAATTTTCAGAAGGTGTGTATTGCTCGTTTATCAACCTCTCCGATATATGTTCATTAAATTCCCGTTATGAACGGGTTTTTTGCCACCAATCTTGAAAATTTTACTTATAAGAAGCTCATGGATATCGGCGTGCCTGATCGTGGATATATGCTGCCACTACTAAGAAAAATAACAATTTTGCGATAGTTCTTCAATGAGGGACTTCTGTAAAAAATTAACGAGTATTCGCAAACTATAACAATAAGGTCATGAATTGGATTATTTACAAATATTGAATGATTATTACACTGAAAAGTTTGCGCGAATAAGGTTATGCCCTCAAAGACTTAAAGAAATTTAGTCAATTCAGCTATTCCAGAGCAGTTATATCACGATTGCAATATTAGGGCCAGTCAAAAACTAATTTCCCTGTCCACTAAATACTTTATCAATTTAACGTTTATTACATGAGTGCTTGCAAATGCTACAGACTTATTCTCGAATTTACGAGTGGTATGAAGCTTGCCATTTTGAAGTGCTTTGACTATGTTAAGGGGGTAAAAACCTATTGTAACGTTGTCGGTTTATATTATGTCTATATTATCCGATTTTGCTGCCTTCCGCAATATCCTTCTCAGGCTGCAACACAGACACAACACCTGCCGCGTCCTCAGCAGCCATAACCATGCACTGTGATTCCAAACCTGCAATCATCCGTCGCTGAAGGTTAAGGAGGAAAACGCATTTTTTGCCCACCAATTCCTCGGGCTTGTAGTATTTCTGCAGTCCAGCGATGCATTGGCGTTTCTCTGTACCGAAGTCCACTTGCATTTGGAGAAGCTTCTTGGATGCAGGAACCGCAACTGCCTCAATTATTTTTCCGACGCGTAGGTCGAGTTTTTCGAAGTAGTCAAAGGTTATTTCTTCAGTCATCTTTTCTTCTGTCGGTTTAGTTTCCTCTGCCATGCAACTCACGCTTAAGCGCTAGTATTTGTCTCTGGAAATATTAACTTGCTGTAAAAGCTTTATAGTTAAACCTCCAAATATCGATTCATGCTTAAGGAAGCAGGCATAATCCTATCAGCAATCGTTAGTATTTTCCTAATCATTCCTTTAACTCGAATTTTACATTATAGTCCTGTTAGCCTGTTCGTGTCTATGATTTTATTTGTCATTGTCTTGGTTTTTGCCGCATTTGAAGTTAAGAACTTGTATGGTCATAAAGAGTATCGTTTAGCCAAGAATTTTATCCTTGTCCTGTTTGTCTCAGTAATAATTTCTATTATCGCACTTGTCGCAATATTGCCCTACACTTTTCCTCCAATCATAGCCTAACCATGGGTTCTATGCCTGTGCTGGGAGTTCCAGTTTTGTTTTTGTTGCTAAGTTGTGTGCTAAAAGTAGCGGTTCTGGGATTCTGCCTTTTGAGCAGTGGCGCACGATTTGGACAGCGGTTTCGAGGGATACCATGTGCCCGATGCTTACGTAGACTGGTTTGGCACCCTGCTTTGTAGTCACTACTTCACCGACTACTTCACCCTTATCCACCAAAACAGTCCTGCCATCACGTTCGGTGGGTTCGCCGATTAACCTGCTCTTTGCAGCTCCAATCGTCGGCTTTCCCAATGCCAATCCCAGATGGCTGGCAAACCCGCACCTATACGGATGCGCATAGCCCTGTGCGTCAACCAAAAACACATCAGGCTGCACTTTCAATTGCTTAATGGCTGCTATGGCAGGCGGGAGCTCCCGAAACGACAGTAGCGTCGGCACATAGGGCATCTTAACTGGACACGTCGCCACCGTTGTCTCAAGAATCTCAAGCGTTTCGTAATCAAGAACTACTACTGCCCCAACACCCAAGTCGCCAACGTAGGAAACATCTACTCCGCCGACCGTACGGATTTGCTTGGGCAGCTTATCCTCACGAATAACCCGTTTGGATAAGCAAACTTGTATGTCATGCGCTTTTTTAATTGAAAAATTAGAGGGCAGTTTAGGCAACTATTCTTTAGCCTTCGCCCGTTTACGCCCGCCTTTAGCTTCGGCTTCTGGGGGCGTGAACTTTTTGAGGTAATCCTCAAGCGATTTCCGTCGAACTTCCAATGTGATGTCGCCGCGTGTAGATTCGATTATGCGTCTTGCAATGTCAGATTTATGTCGGAGCCCTGGCACGAGCATGTAAGCTTCGTCGAGGGCTAAGAGTTGGATGAAGACTTGATCCATAATTTCAAGGCACCGCACGCCCCTTTCAACTTCGCCATCCCGCAGGCTATCCAAAGCAAGCCGCCTGTATTCGCCAATGACATCCGCTAAACCCAAGACGTAATCGACTGGGGGTACGCTTATTTCGGCAGGGTGTAAGAAACCTGTTTTCCTTCACCAAAATCAAGAGAATATTGGCTTCTGCGTATTCTTGCAAAGCGGCGCTAAACATGCCACCATAAATGATTGCGGGGCACTCTTCCGCTTTTGTTTGCAGACTGGATATAATTTCTTTAGCATTCGCAACCATCTGCTCAGCATCAGAGAGCCTCTTCTGGTGGATTAGCAGTATTGCTTGTTTGGAGAGGCTTGTGGCTTTACGCATGCTCTCATGGGTTTCCTCGCGGACTTCGTTGTTAGCCATGAGGTCGGTTTTGATTTGTGAAATAACATTTTCTAGGGATGACAAGAAATGCACCAACTAAATAGAATTGGTTTGGGTTGTTTATTTTAATTTCTAAAAATATGGTTTGCCTATTCTTGGGCCCACTTTTCAACCATCAGTTTGCTGTCGCCAAGTGCGAAACTGACTTTGACAAAGATTGTGTCTGAGCCTTTGAATGGAAACATGCTGTCTTCCGCTAAGTCTTTGGGCAGATAGACTAGGTATTTGCCGTCTTTTCTTCGAAACAGTCTTCCTTTTCCTTCGCTTACCATGTGTGGTTACCGCTTGGTTATTATTAGAATTATTAATGGCTTGAAATGGCTATTTAAATTTTTATCCAAATCCTCTTGGTATGTACATGAGCGGACCGACTATAACCGATTTACAACTGTATTAACAGTAAAAAGTGTGCGTTAACTACCTGCATATATTTTCAGCATAGCGCTTCGATTAGACCCAAATATGACTTGGTTAACTGCTGCCCAACTGAATGGGCTTCTCAAGCTTACTAAGCAAAACCACTCGACTCTCAGGTGCCTCATTGATAACCTTATACCCCGTTGCTTGAGCCAACTGAGCTGCAAAATCCTTTACTTCATGATGCATCGGCATTTGGTCGAAGCCTAAACGGAGGTTCGAGAAGCCAATATGCATGTAAGCCTTCATCTCGATGTAGGTGGGGTTTGCTTTCTCAACTAATTTGGCGTATTGGTTGATTAGGTTCATGTTATGGTCCTTAACCATCGTCATGCGTACTGCGGTTGGGCAACGGAAACTCTGCAAAGTCTCCAATGTCTCGTTTAGTTTAGCCCATGCATGGGGGAACTGTGGTCGACAGACTTTATTGTAGACTTCTTCGTTGGGTGCGCAAAGAGAAACATAAAGTTGGCTGGGTTCATGGCTAAGTTTGGAAAGCTTCGAGGGCAAAGTTCCGTTTGTAACCAAAAAAGTAGTTAAGCCCTTCTGACGGAATTGCCCAATCAAATCGCCCAGTGGCTCATAGAGTGTAGGTTCTCCAGTCAAGCTTATAGCGACTTGTTTGGGTCGTTGTGCCTCTTGGAATTTGCGCCAATCCGTCTTCTCGTTGCCTTTGTAGCCTGAAATAATTTTTGCTTGAGCTTTAAAGCAGCCCTCAACTATCTCTTCGGGGGTGTCTTTGTTGGGGTTTCGCATCTCATCCCATTTGGTTTCCATGTCGCCGCTTTGTGCCCGCCAACAAAACAGGCACTGCTGAGTGCAATAGTAAAGCGAGGGCGTCATCTGGATGCATCGGTGGGATTGTATGCCGTAGAATTTCTGTTTATAACAGGGTCTATTGTTGACTATGGATTCGTAGAGCCATTTGCATCTTTTCACCGCTGAATGTGCCCCGATTAGGTGGTATTTTTGCTTTTTTAATGAAGCTAGGAGCGGAGATGCATCAGTTTCTTCCAAGACTCTACACCGAATTTTCTGTTAGACTAAGAAAACACTGCCTTTTAAAAATCCCTGTGCAAAATGCAGTTTTGGGATAAAGTTTAAAATCATCACTGGGCTACACATGAGCATTAAGCTATTAAGCTATCTTAACTCGGGAGAGCAGAGACGTTTGAACCACAAAATTGTTGCAGTAACCCTTCTATTCTTTGTCGCATTTGCATTGGTATTAGCACCTATGGGGCCGCTAGTCAAAGGTCTGGATCTAAACATTCTCCAAGTTACCCCAGACTCAAAAAGCGGAGCCATGGGAACAAGTTGCAACTTGCTAGGCACCATTTACACTTCAAACGGCTCCTACCAAATATTCATCGGTAAAACCCTGGTTGCAAGCGGAACCGCAGACGGATACTACGTAGATACAAACTTTACCGTTCCCGAACTACCCGCAGCAACCTACGCACTAATACTACGAGACACAAAAATCAACGTTAACGCATCTGACCAATTCACAGTTAGCATCGGTTACTCAGTCACTGCTTCTCCATCAACAGTACAGGAGGGCAACACTGTTACCTTAACTGCCGCAGTTACCGGCGGTTCACTGGGCACCTCTTATGGCGCAAAAATAGTAGTTACCTCTCCAAGCGGTACAAGCTATACCTCAACCGTAGCCTTAGGAACCCCAAACGTAAAAGGCACCGCCAGCACAGATATTACTCTTCCAGGCAGCAGCTTTTCCCCAGCAGGCGACACCTTAGCTGCTGGCACATACAAAGTCACCTTCAACTCCACCTTAGCCTCAACACAATTCAGCGCTAACATCCTCGATTCAACAACATATCACCGAGGACAAACAGCAAGCATCCGCGCAGCCGGTTATGAAGCAAACCAAGCTGCCACAATAACAATTACCAGCGTCAAGACAAGCGAAACTCTTGATACAATATCCACCACAGCCTCAGCAGACGGTGTAATCTCCACCTCTTGGACAGTATCCTCTAACGCCCCAATCGGCGACTGCACCGTAAAAATCACTCCAACCGGCACCCAAAAAACAGTGCCAGACCAACAAACCTTCACGGTCGTCGGTTACAGCGTAAATATAGAAGCAACCAACTTGGCAGGATCAGCTATTTCAGGCATTAATATTCGAGTTACCGATTCAGTAACGGGCACAGAATCTAACGCAACAACCAACTCGGCAGGTATAGCGAACTTTGGCCTTGAAAAAGGTCCACATGGTGTCGTCGCCTACTGGAACGACGTTAACATCGGCCAAACAAACATAACAGTCACCGGCGATGGAGCATTTACAATTCGTTGCCAACTAAACAATTTAAAAGTTACAGTTAAAACCCAAGATGGCATCCCAATGCCCTTTGTTGATTTAGCCATCTCTTACCGCTACCAAAGCGGCAGCATATCCAAAAGCGGATCCTCCACAGGACAAACCGACCCATCAGGAACCTACACATTAACATCCACCATAGCCGGAGCAACATACACTATCGATGCTTCACTCTATGGGCAAATCTTCAGTGGAGCAAACAACACCTTCAACAGCTACACCGATCAACCAACAGCACAAGCTACAATTATTTGCCCAAGCAAAAACGTAACATTAACCATAAAAGGCCACGATAACCAAGCAGTACAGAACGCCCGCGTAGAACTCGTAGAACTCTCCAACGGATTATTCTACTCAACCACAAGCAACAGCAACGGAGTAGCCACAACACAAGCAACCTTTGGAATGTACCGCCTCAGAATCTACAAAGACAACTCATTAGTCAACGAAACAAGCCTACAAGTCTTCAACGACAACCAACAACAAATCCAATGCACACTCTACGGCATCCAACTAACCGTTTCAGTCGTTGACTTCTTCGGTTCACCCATACCAAACGCTAACGTAACCCTCAACGGAGCAGCAAAAGCCACAGCAGCCACGCAAGGCAACGGAATCGCAACATTTGACAACATCATCGGCGGAAACATGCAAATCATCGCCCAAGCCCAAGGCACACAGGACGCCTCACAAGCCATAACAGTAAACGTCAACGAACCCACCACCGTACAGATAAAACTAGACAAATACGTCTCAATCGGCGGAATGCTAACACAGGCAAGCACACTCATAACCATCATCATAATACTGGTCATTGCCGTTCTCTTTGTAGCAGTAGAAGTCTACCGACGACGAAAAACTAAACCAGCTACCCCATCTGCAACCTAATTTCTCCTCTTAATTGGAAAAAAGTTTATATTGTATCTAAAGAACAATAAGAAAAACAAGAAACACACAAACCATCAAAAATTTTATCATTGAGGTGTATCTGTTGGCTCAAACAAAACCTTGTTCTCCAACATGTCAATCTTTTAAATGCGGCAAAAACTCAGCCGTATTTAGGCGCGACTCAGTTTGGTGCAGAGATGGAGAAGAACCATGCAGCGTAGCAAAATGCACATATTCCATGTGCTTTAAGCGGCGTATGTTGCCTGGCGCAATCTGCGGTGAAACCGTTAAACGTCAAACCGCTGAACATGATTTAGACGACGATTTCTTCAAAGATAAAGAAGACAACTCTGCCGTTAAGCTGAAGGGAAAAGCGCTAAGGAAACTTGGAGACCAAGACTTCTACTAAAAACAAAAATTTTTAGAAACAAAAGTGCTCGTGCAAATGCACGAGTTATCCCAATCTTATTTTGATTGAACCCGTTTAACAACTGGCGGCTTAACTTTCTTGAGAATCCTGTATCCGCAGATGATGCATTTGGTTTCTCCGCCTCTTAACTCTAATTCTTCAGTTGGTACTCTTGAACCGCATCTCATGCATTCGTAAACAATTCCAGATTTTTCCATATGGAAACGCCTGTCCTACAAAGAAAAGCATTTTACTTTTAAACATTTCCAATACTATCGCACAATGAGGATATACAGTTGAGAGTCCGCCTTAAAGAAAAGCTTACAAACGCACTATCACCAGAAGGCTTAAGCAAAGTTTACAGCTCATTTGACGTAGTGGGCGACATAGCCATCATCAAAGCCCCCAACAACGCCTCAGATGCACAAGCGGTTGCAAGGCAAATTATGGCGGTTCATAAGGGCGTAAAAACAGTGTTTTCTCAAACAAGCCCAATAAAAGGCGACCACCGCACCCGAGAATTAACGTTGCTCGCGGGCGAAAACAGAACCGTCACTAAATACAAAGAAGCCGGCTGCATCTTCTCAGTGGACATAGAGAAATGCTATTTTTCACCAAGACTCAAACATGAACGTCTACGCATAGCCAGCCAAGTCTCGCCCCATGAAACAGTCGTTAACATGTTCGCGGGCGTCGGCTGCTTTAGCATAATCATAGCCAAAACCGTACCTGAAACCAAAGTTTACTCAATCGACATTAACCCAACCGCCTATCAATTCATGCAAGAAAACATTCGGGTAAACCGCGTCTTCGGTAGGGTTGAGCCACTGCTTGGAGATTCACAAGACATAGCCCAAACAAAGCTACAGGGAGTCGCTGACCGCGTGTTGATGCTTCTCCCAGAAAAAGCGCTTGAATACCTCCCCGCCGCAGTCTCAGCGCTTAAAAAAACGGGTGGATGGATACACTACTACGATTTCCAACATGCCCCCGGCAAGGAGGATCCCACGGAAAAAACAGAGCGGAAAGTCGCTGAGAAACTCGACAGCTTAGGCGTCCCCTACATGTTTGCGTGTTCCCGCATAATCCGCAGCACAGGACCAAACTGGTACCAAACAGTACTAGATATCCAAGTAGCCGCTATATCCAGCAAATCTTAATAACACAAACCCTTACCTATCTCTTTGTTGAATTCACATGAAACGCAAACTAATGGACATCCTCGCTTGCCCAATCGACAAGTATCATCCGCTTGAACTCACCGTCTTCGAAGAAAAAGACGAAATCGTCGAAGGCATAATTGTCTGCCCAAAATGCAACCGCTGGTACCCAATCCGCGAAGAAATCCCAGAAATGCTCCCAGACGAACTTCGCAAAGAAGCAGACGATTTGCCGTTCTTGAAGAAATGGAAGGAAAAAGCCCCAGAAAAAACTGTTTCTGAAGGCAAACCATTCAACCTAAAATAAATATTTTCTTTTTATCTTTTTAATTGTACCGCTGTGTTTTTGGCAGAGGACTCCATTGCTGCAGTGGCTACTTCTAAGGCTTTGACGCCGTCTTCACCTGTTACTATGGGCTTCTTTTTCTCTACGATGCAGTCGACGAAGTGTTGAAGCTCGGCTTTTAGGGGTTCTTGGAATGGCAGCCGTGGTTGGATGCTTTGGGTTTTTTCTTCTATCCAGAAGTCTTGTGTGTTGTAGTCTAGGCGCATTATGGCTTCAGTGCCTGTGGCGATGAGTGTGCGGGTTTTGTAGGGTGTTAGCCAGTTGGTTTCGATGAATGCGGATTCGCCGTTTTCGTAGGTGAGCATTATGTGGGCGTAGTCTTCGAATTTCTGTATTCTTTTGCTGCCCATTTTAGCGTAGACAGAGACTGGGTCTTGTTTGGATATGATAGCGCATGACGTCTATGTCGTGTATTGCGGTGTCTTTGACGACTCCGACGTCGCCTATGCGTTCGGGCCATTGGGAGACGCGTTTTGCGGTGACGCAGACGAGTTCGCCGATTTTTTTGTTCTCAACTGATTGGCGGATATGTTGCAATCCGGGGATGAAACGCATGAGGAAGCCAACGGTTAAGTGAAGACCGTTTTCTTCGGCGGTTTTAACAAGTTGTCGTGCCTGTTCGGGGTTGGTTGCCATGGGTTTCTCGACAAGCACATGTTTGCCTGCGTTTAGTACCTTCATAGCTTCCTGAGCTAAGAATCGTGGACCATGTGCAGACGTTTACGGCTTGGATGTCTTTGTCTTTGAGCATCTCGGTGCTGTCTGAGTAGGCTTTGACACCATACTGCTGTGCCATCGCTTTTGCTCGCTCAGCATTAACGTCACATACTGCCACAAGTTCAGTCGAAGGTAATTCTTTGTAGACTCTGGCGTGGTTTTTACCCCACTGCCCCGTTCCGATAACTGCAACGCCAAGTTTAGTCATTTCTGGTCAGTTCCTCTTCCCAATCCAGAATATATGAATCCTTCTGTTTCCACCTGCGCAGGCTCAAATTTGCCAACTAAATCCACAATAACCGCAGGATTCTTTGTCAATGCTTTGAGCTTCTTTAAGTTCAAATGATTAAACTGTTCCTTAGTTGATAACACAACGATGCAGTCAGCGCCTTCCACAGCCTCATTAAGATTTGATCTAACTGCATCTGAATCCAGTGTTTCCTTCTTTGAGGTTGGATCATAGAGCGCTACTTTGGCGCCTTTCTGCTCAAGCAACGCTACAAAAGCGCTCGCATCTGAAGCTGGAGTTACTGGACCTAAAACAGCTACTTTCACCCGCCGCAAACTTTTGCCACAGTTTCGCAGCCCTTCCTGCGTCAAATTCACAGCGTGCTTAACCATGTCCTCGTTGATTTGTCTGGATAATGCTGCAACTTTAAGTTTAACGTTTAAGTTTTCGGCTGCTTCGAGTAGGAGGTAGGCTTCATTTTTGTTTTCTTCTTCGGCGATGGTTGGGCGGAAACTTGGGTTGTTTAGGTTGAGGGTGTCGAGGACTTTGAAGTAGTCGATTTTTGCTGTTTCACAGAACACTGCTAATTCGTTGGTTAATGCGGTTGCTGCGTCCTGTTTGGCAACTGTGAATAGTGCGGCTGTTTCTGCGGTTTTTAGGTCGCTGACTTCCCGTACGTTACTTGTTAGGGTTCTAAGGATGGTGGCTGCGGCTTCGAGGCTGGTTTGGTCAGTTGCTGCAACCTTAAGCTCCAAATCCCCAAGCGAAACAGTGGCGTTTAGGATGGGGCTGTATGCTAAACCGAAATCGATTCCAGCTTTAAACCCAGAAGTATTCTCCAGCAGCTCCTTCATTGTTCCCTCAGTGAAGCCTAAACCTGCGATGCCACCGTAAATCACAAGCGTACCTTGATGCATGGCTGCCCCAACCTGTTTACTGGTGCTGATTACGCCTGTGTAATCGTTCTTTTTCTGCTCATCCACCTTGGCGGTGATGGCTATGACTATTATGTCGCTTTGAGAAACAGCTTTTTTGCGTTCGCTTGTAACATCAATTTTTTCGGATGCTATGTGGCTTTTTAGTTTGGCTTCAGCTTCAGGGTTTACAAACCCAGTTTTCCCTTTTGCTATTTTCTTAACAACGCTAGCATCAGCATCCGTGCAGATTACTCTGTAGCCTGCGTCTGCAAAGGCGTTGGCATAAAAGATTCCTTTGTGCCCACATCCGACGACGGCAACGCTGATTTTTGAGCGTTTCTCGTCGGTATCCACCTCTATGGGTGTTAGGTGTAAAACTGGGGGCAAGGGGTAGTTCCTCAGGCTTGAACTTGTCTATATGGTTGCTAGCAGTTGTTCAAGTTTTGAAGTGTAGTCTTTTACTAGCTTTAATGCTTTCCCTTGGTCTTTTGCCTCAGCATAAAGCCTAAAGACAGGTTCAGTACCGCTTGGTCGAATGAGGATAGCGCTGGCGTCTTTGAACCAGATTTTGACCCCGTCAATCGTGCTGACGTTTTCGTTTTTGACTTCTTCATAGATTTTCTGCTAGCAGCGGCTCTTTTTTGTTGTTAGGGCACTCGATTTTGCCTTTCTCAATAAAGTATTGAGGCTGTTCAGCGACGAGTTCAGCCAATGATTTTCCAGTATCCGCCATAATGTTGAGTAGCAGCGCGGTTGTCATTGCTCCGTCGCGTACGGCTTGGTGTGGGCGATAGAAGATGCCGCCGTTTTCTTCTCCTCCTAAATTGGCGTTTTCCGCCTTCATTGTTTGTGAAACTGTTACGCTGCCGACTTTGGTCCAGATTAATTCGCCCTTGAAAGCTTCCACGGTGTCTTTGATTAGGGTGGAGGAGCTTACGGGTGTTACGATTTTTGCGCCCGGATTCTTGATTAGGTACTGTTTTATGACTACGGCGAAGGTTTTGTCTCCCCAGTAGATGGTGCCGTTTCCGTCACAGAAAATTGAGCGGTCTGCGTCTCCGTCGAAGGCGACGCCCATGTCTGCGCCGATTGCTTTAACGGTTGCAGATAAGTCACCGAGGCTTTCAGGTCGGGGTTCGGGGAGTCTGCCGGGGAAGGTGCCGTCGATGTTGGCGTTTATGGTTGTGCATTTGCAGCCCAGTTCCCTTAGAAGTGGTGGTAGGGCTATTCCTCCGACACTGTTAGCTGCATCTACTACGACGTGGAAGTGTTTGGCAGCGATTTTTGCTACGTCAACATGCTTTTTCATTGCGTCTTTGTATTCATCGTTTATTCCGGGCAAATCATGTTTGGCTCCGAGTTTATCCCATGGGGCATAAACGATTTTGTTTTCGAAGTAAATGCTCTCGATTTCAACCTCTTGTTCATGTGAGGTTTCGATGCCGTCGCTCCAGATAACTTTGATACCATTATATTCCGGTGGATTGTGTGAAGCAGATATGATTACTCCGCCGGCGAATTTGTGATTTTTAGTAGCGAATTGAATAGCCGGAGTAGAAGCCATACCGGCTGCGTATACGTTGCATCCAGCCGCCATCAAACCAGAAATAACAGCTTTAGTGAACATTGGACCGCTGGTTCGTGCATCGTACCCAATGAGTATGTTTTTGTCTTTTCCGAAAAAAGTTCCAATCGATGCACCCATTTTAATTGCCATTTCAGGCGTCAATTCAATGTTTACTAGGCCGCGGATACCGTTTGTTCCAAAAAGTTTAGTAGTTGTACTCATACGATTTCAACTCGTAACTGTTCGTACCATTTAACAGCGAGGTTCGGTTTTAAAAAGTTTTCAAGAAATCTCCTTTGCCGGACACACGGCTGAGCCATCGTGCAGATGTACGTTGTCTTTGATTTTTGATTGGTCACCGACTATGCAGCCTTTTTCCAATGTGACGTTTTTGCCTACATGTACTCCTTCGCCTACTACTGCACCATTTATGATGGCCCCGTCTGCGATTTCTACGTCCGGGAAGATAACGGAGTCAATGATGGTGACGTTTTTGCCTATTTTCGCGTTTTTACCTATGATTGCGTAGGGGCCGATGACTGATTTTTCGCCGATTGAAACGCCGTGATCTACTGCAACCGGATAGTTTACTTTAAAACCGTCAGGTTTAGGCTTCTCTAAGGTGCCGTTGATATGGTCCAGTACTGTTTTGTTTGCCTGCAAGTATTCCTGGGGTTTTCCTATGTCCATCCATAAGCCGTTGATGCAGCAGCCGACCATCCTGTTTGCTTCAACGATTTGTGGGAAAACTTCCCGTTCAATAGAGACTGCTCTGCCCTCGGGAATATAATCGAAGATTTCGGGGCTGAAAACATATGCGCCGGCGTTGATGAGGTTGCTTGGCGCCTGCCCTTTAGCTGGCTTCTCAACAAACCGCTTGATGTTGTCGCCGTGGATTTCCACTACACCGAAGCTGCAGGGGTCTTCTACGCTGCAAAGCGCCATTGTGACAAGCGCGTTATTTCTTTTGTGAGTCTCCAGCAGTTTCTTGTAGTCTATGTCTGCGAATATGTCGCCGTTTAAAACGATGAATGGTTCATCGCGGCCGATGAGTTTCTCCGCCTTCTTCACAGGACCGCCGGTTCCAAGAGGCTTTTTTGGCGGGTCAATGGAGAATCTGACTCGTAAGCCACATTTCGATGGCTTATACTGGCGGATGTAGAATTGTGTTAAAGCGTTGACTGCGAGTATGGCTTCGTCTACGCCGTCCTGTGCCAATCGCTCAAACACCCATTGGAGTAGGGGTTTGTTGACTATTGGGAAAAGTGTTTTTGGGCGCGCACAGCTTAGGGGTCGGAGTCTTGTGGCAAAGCCGCCTGCTAATATCAACGCTTTCACATTGTCACCTTGAGTATGGAGTACTGTAACTGTTGTTTTTTATATAAAATAGTATGGATAAAGCGTGCTCTGCTGCTTTGGGGTTGCTTAACAGCAGCGATGTTTTCTAATTAAAATAGAAGGAAAATTGAGTTATTCCCACTCGATAGTTGCAGGAGGCTTATGCGTAACATCATATACTACGCGGGTAACCTGCGGAATCTCATTGGTAATCCGAGTGGAAATCTTCTCCAGTACCGAGTAAGGTATCTTGGCGAAGCTGGCTGTCATAGCTTCTCGGCTCTCCATTGCACGCACAGCAACCACGTAACCATATGCCCGTGCATCACCTTTCACGCCCGTAGCTTTGGTGTCGGTTACTACTGAGAAGTACTGCCATAGGCTCTCGGCGAAGTCGCAGCGTTCGATTTCTTCTCTGTACGATTAGGTCGGATTTCTTTGCGATGGCAACTTTCTCATCAGTTAGGGGTCCGATGATGCGTACCGCTAAGCCGGGTCCCGGGAATGGTTGACGGTTAACGAGCTCTTTGGGAAGGTCAAGCATGCGCGCGACTTTTCTCACTTCATCTTTATAGAGGTCACGGAGTGGTTCGAGGATTTTTTTGAACTTTATTTTCTCTGGTAAGCCAGCGACGTTGTGGTGGCATTTGATTTTGTCGCTGTTTTTGCGGAAGCCCGATTCGATTCTATCTGGGTAGATTGTGCCCTGGATTAGGTATTCTGCGCCTGATTTGGCGGCGATTTCTTCGAAGACTCGGATGAATTCTTCACCCATTATCTTGCGTTTAGTCTCTGGTTCTGTTGTGCCTCTTAATTTATTCATGAAGCGTTCTTGGGCGTCAGCGACTACGAAATTGATGTCGAATTTTTCGAAGGTTTTACGGATGGCTTCGGTTTCTCCTTCCCTCATAAAACCATGGTCAACGTAGACTGCGGTTAATTTTTCTCCAAGCGCCTTAGCAGCCAATGCTGTGGCGACACTCGAGTCTATGCCGCCGCTTAAGCCGATGATGGCTCTGGCATCGCCTGTTTCATCTTGGAGTTCTTTACCATTTTGCCGATGAGGTCTTCCATTTGCCAGTTAGCTTGGGCTTTGCAGACTTGGAAAATAAAGTTTTGTAGCATGCGCATGCCGTTTTCGGTGTGGATGACTTCTGGATGCCATTGCAGGCCGTAGATGGGTTTGGTTTTGTGGCGGAAAGCTGCGACTGGGCAGTTGTCGGTGTGTGCTAAGGATTCGAATTCTGGTGGGGGTGCCATGACGGTGTCGCCGTGGCTCATCCAAACCTGCTCTTTCATGCTCAAGCCTTCGAGGATGCCCACGGGCTTGTCGATGTTGACTTGGGCTATGCCATATTCTTTGCAGGTTGCAGGTTCAACTTTGCCGTTAACTATTTGGGCTAAAAGCTGGTGGCCATAACATAAGCCTAAGATTGGTAAATCTACTTCTAGAATTCGTGGGTGGAGTTTAGGCGCGTTTGGTTCATAAACGCTTGAGGGTCCACCTGATAATATTAAGCCTTTAACGTTGAATTTTTCGTTGAGTGCCTTGACTTCTTCGGGTGAGATGTCGTGGGGCACGATTTCTGAGAAGACACCGTGTTCTCTGATTCTTCTACCGATTAGGTGGCAGTATTGTCCGCCGAAATCTAGGACGAGTATGGTGTCGTATTTAGCTGGCATAGTGGTTGGCTCAGGACTATTGGGGTTTCGGGGTTAATTTAAGATTACTCTCACTTTTTATAATTAAAGCCAAGCTGTCCTCCAAGGTTTATCAACCTAAATAGGCTGGGTGTCTTGGCGAGTGAGAAACTAAACTTTTATAAACTTAATCGTCTGAATATCAAAAGCGTGTTCCATAAAATAGGGTTTAATTGAAAGAACGTGCAGGAAATGATCATATGGAATTAAACGAAACAGATGTTAAAATCCTCCAAGGCCTCCTAGAAGACGCAAGGTTTTCCAGTCGCCAAATCGCCAAAAACGTCGGCGTTTCAGTCGGCACCGTCTTGTCCAGAATCAAAAAGATGGAAGATGAAGGCTTAATCAAGGGTTACTCAGTCATACTTGACCACGAAAAATTAGGTTATCAACTAACGGTTGTCACCGAAATCACCGTTTCCAAAAGGCAGGCTAGTTGAGACAGAGAATGAAATCGCTAAAATCCCAAACGTCTGCGGAGTATACGACGTCACTGGCTTAACCGATGCCGTCATCATTGCTAAATTCAAGAGCCGAGAAGACCTTGGCGCTTTCACTAAGAAGATGCTTGCGTTGCCCTACATTGAACGGACTAACACCCATGTAGTGTTGACGACGGTTAAAGAAAACTTCCGTTTGCTTTAGCGTGTGGCAGCTTGACCCTTCGGGGTTGAGTGCTTATTCATTTTTCTTAATTTTTTAGTTATTTCTAAAGAAATCGATATCGCTATGGCTTTAACGGGAAAACCTGTTTTGGAATAATTTTTTCAAGAAGCCATATAACCCAAAGGCTCAAACTCATTGTATTATTCAGGAAGAAACATCGATGAATTTAGGCTTCGACATAGACGGGGTAATCGCCAACTTTGCAGGTCCCCTAATCAACACAATCAAAACAAACTATGGCGTGACTCTAACAGAGAAGGATATTTACTGCTTTGACCTAAACATCGTACTAGGAATAACTCGTGCAGAAGAAACAGCACTTATTACAGAAATCCTCAAGCAAGACTTGCCACTCTACACTGGCGCTAAAGAGACACTGGAACGACTCAGCAGAGAAGGTCACAGTATCTTTCTGTTGACCGGCAGATGGAGCTACCTTAGAGAGATCACCCAGGGTTGGCTCAAAAACAAAGGCGTCCCCTACAATGAACTACACCTTTTAAATATCGGCAAAAAGTATCAAGCTAACATCTCAAAACTGGATGTAATAGTTGAGGATTCACTGGAGGACGCCTTAGAGTGGACCCAAAAAGTCAACAAAGTTCTGGTTTATGATCACCCCTATAACCAATCCTTTAACGTCAAAAACTTAACCAAACGAGTGTACAACTGGAATGAAATCTACCAAGAAATCCAACAGCTAAAACTGCCTAACCATACTGGTGCCAACACGAGTTGAGCAATAATTCAACCCAAAGATTCCAAGCCACCGACGGCTTCTACTTAGCCTACCGCTACTGGAAAGCCACTGCACCAAAACGATTGGTTGTTTGCATTCATGGCTTAGGCGACTACTCAGGGTGGTTCAGAAACATAGCTCCTAAGTTGGCAGCTAATGGCAGTGAAGTGTACGCGTTGGATTTGAGGGGGTTTGGCGAATCTTCGGAGGCAGGTTCGCAGAAGGGTTTTGTGAGTGATTTTCAGCGACATTTGCAAGACATAGATGATTTTGTAGTGCATCTGCGCAATAGCCACAAAGGGAAAAAGTTGTTTATGCTTGGCCACAGCTTAGGCGGCATCTACAGCGTCTGGTATGCAGCCAATCACCCGACCAATGTTGGCGGTTTGGTACTTGCTGCCCCAGCCGTAGCTTGTGCCATAAGCAACATCTACACGGATCAAAACAGGGACCAAGAAGAAATTAAAATAATGCAAAGCGACCCCCTCGAAACGTGGGCGCTCACAGAAAGCTACCTCTCAAACATACAACACCAGCTAATTGACACCGCTCTCTCTAACGCTTGCCATGTTGAGGTGCCAACGTTGATTTTGCAGGGAGAAGCAGACGTTACAGTGCAACCGGCAGGAGCTAAACAACTCTATGCCAAACTTGCAGCCAAGGATAAGAAGCTGGAGTTTTTCGGTGATGCTGGCCACTGGTTCTATGACGATTTAAGCCCTGTACCGCCCCGCCGCAAATGCGATGCTGCCAAACGGGAACAATTCATCGCTACCATAAAGAATTGGCTACAGAACCATTAAGCATCGATTAACTTAAAAAATCATATTAGGGTTTCTGCTAGAAACTCGATGCTGAATCCAAAGAGAGCTTAAATGTAATATTCAGGCTTAGAAGATTCAGGTGCTGGTGTTGCTTTTTTGCAGAAGGTTGCGCAAAGGCTACAGAAATCCGGTGTGATGTCTCCTGTGCTGATTTCTTTGTTGATTACTTTTCTTGCGGTTTCCTCTGCCATCGCTTGAATTTTTGGAAGATACTCCTCCACGTGTTCAACGCCTTTGTAGGCACGTTTAGAACTGAGGTATTGGCTGACTGCGGCTTGGGTGGTGCCCAGTTTTTTTGCTGCTTCTGTCTGTGAAAGCTTGTATTTCTGGACGAGTTCTTTGGCTAGCATTGAGCTGAATATGGGTAGGACGTATTTGCCGATTATTTCGCATTGTGGGTCCATGAGTATCGTTCCATTATAACGCACTTATACTTATAAGTCATTTCAATCGGACAAACTTTTCCTCGTATTCTGTGGGTTGTTCTCTTCTGAGGCAAAAGGCTTATTCCAAAAAGAATATATAACAGTGTTAAGTATCAATTAAAATCCATGTTCCCCACACTAGAAGACATAGGCAAACGCAGACGCCAACTAGGCTTAAAACAATCCGAATTAGCCAAAGCCGCAGGCGTAAGCCAATCCCTCATCGCCAAACTCGAAGCTGGAACCATCGACTCATCATACACCAAAGTAAGAACAATCTTCGACGTGCTCGAACGCTTAGAATTCAAAACCAAAGTCCAAACAGAAAAAATCCTCCACACCGAAGTCGTAAGCGTACAAAGAAGCCAGCCAATCTCCGAAGCCGTCACAGTCATGAAGGAACACGGCTACTCGCAAATACCCGTTTTTGACGGAAAACAATCCGTGGGCAGCATTTCAGAAAAAGCAATTCTACGCCAAATTTTAGCGGGGCAAGATTTAGATGAAATTTCTAAGCAACCCACAGAGAGAATTATGGAGGAAGCTTTCCCGCAGATAAACGATGATGCGCCCCTTGTCGTTGATTACCAGCTTGTTGCAGACTTATTCGGCTGTTTTGGTTTCCAAGAAAGGCGTGGTCATTGGTATTATTACGAAGGCTGACTTGCTTAGGATGCTTTGAGGGTATTTTTTAAGTATTGGTTCTTTCTATTGCGTTTATGTTTTGGTGGTCTTTGTTTGCCGCCAGAGAATATGTTTTTCTTTGGGGCTTCTTAGGTTGCCGAAAAGGTTTTTAAGCAACACCTAAAACTTATAACAGTGTTATAGAAAGTGTAGTGACATGAAAATAAACAAAAACGTGTTAGAAACAATCGGAAAAACACCACTCATCCAACTAAACAAACTAACCGAAGGCACAAACGCCACCGTCGTAGCTAAACTCGAATCCAAAAACCCCGGCGGAAGCGTCAAAGACCGCATATGCCAAGCCATGATAGATGAAGCCGAAAAACAAGGCATAATAAAACCCGGCGCAACACTCATCGAACCCACATCCGGCAACACAGGCATCGGACTCGCCATGGTCGCAGCCGTCAAAGGCTACAAACTCATCCTAACCATGCCCGAAACCATGAGCATCGAACGCCGCAACCTCCTCAAAGCATACGGCGCACAACTCGTCCTCACACCCGGACCAGACGGCATGGGCGGAGCCATCAAAAAAGCAGAAGAACTCATCGCCGCCACACCCAACAGCTTCATGCCCCAACAATTCAAAAACCTCGCCAACCCCAAAGTCCACCGAGAAACCACAGGTCCCGAAATCTGGGAAGACACAGACGGCAAAGTGGACTTCGTAGTTGCAGGTGTCGGCACAGGCGGAACCATAACAGGCGTCGCAGAAGCCATCAAACCAAAAAAACCCTCGTTCAAAGCAATAGCTGTCGAACCAGCAGGGTCACCAGTACTGAGCGGCGGAAAGAAAGGTCCACACAAAATCCAGGGCATAGGCGCAGGCTTCAAACCCGATGTGCTGCAATTAAACTTGGTTGATGAAATCGTACAAGTAACAGACGATGATGCATTAAAAACGGCTCGAGCACTTGCGCAAAAGGAAGGCTTACTGGTCGGTATCTCCGCGGGAGCAGCAGCGTGGGCAGCAATTGAAGTTGCAAAACGCCCCGAAAACAAGGGTAAACTAATCGTTGTCATCCTACCAGACACAGGCGAACGCTACCTAAGCACACCACTATTCCAGGAGCCAACTCCACCACCAACCATCTAAAACCCTTTTTTCCTTTTGAAAGACGCTTCTCTTATATTTCCCCCTCGACAATACAGAGGGAAAGGGAAAAGACATGACGATAAACCCCACTCAGCCTCGACCAAAAGACTGCAAAGAATGCCTAGAAAAAAACAAGGACATTGACTGCTGGAACCCAGACCGCATGCTAGACACACTTATGCGTAACAACCAAACTGTAGAGCAAGACTGGGTGCTAAAAGGTGTCCCAGCACTCGTAGACGACATAATGGTTAGCTACGAAAAATTCGGCGGCATGGACCATCTTGAAGGACGCGACCTCCCATCCAAAAAAGTCGTCATCGAAGTCCTCGAAGACCTGTTCAGTATTCTTTTCCCCGGCTACTTAGGTGATTCAGAAGTCACCAAAGCCAACATCAAGTATCATTTAGGACTCAAAATTACCTCAGTTTACACTCGGCTCACAGATGAAACTGAAAAGAGCCTGAAATATATTTGCAGAAAAATCAGCGAATGCCCACAGGACCTCTGCCAAAAACGGGCGCACGTTGTGTCACGTGACCTCCTTGATAAACTGCCTGAAATCCGCTCAAAACTCAGCGGAGACATCCAAGCTGCATACAGCGGCGACCCAGCGGCCGTCAGTAATGACGAAGTTATTCTTAGTTACCCCTGTGTCCTAGCGATTACCACTTACCGCATAGCCCACGAACTCTACTTAAGCGGCGTGCCGTTGATTCCACGCATCATGAGTGAACACATGCATTCATTGACAGGCATAGATATTCATCCGGGCGCAAAAATCGGCAAAAACTTCTTCATCGACCACGGCACAGGCGTCGTCATCGGCGAAACAGCCGAAATCGGCGACAACGTCAAACTCTACCAAGGCGTCACATTGGGCGCGTTGAGTTTTCCCAAGGACGAGAAAGGCAACATCATAAAAGGGCGCAAACGCCACCCAACCGTCGGCAACAACGTCGTTATCTATTCAGGCGCTACTTTGCTGGGTGCAGAAACTGTAGTTGGCGACAACTCTGTTATCGGTGGGAACGTTTGGGTTACTGGACCTGTTGCTCCAGGCACAAAAATTACTATTTCAAAGCCTGAGCAAATCTATAAAATGGAAAACCATACGCACTAACTTGAGTTCCAAGTCGCTATTCTAACTTTCTTTCTTCTGACAAGTGATAATTGGGCTTAAGGTTATCTTCTCGCTCCTTCGAGGATATTCTTTTTGGAATATTTTTTGCAAGAACGGTTATAACGCCGTTATCGGTTGTCTTGTTTCAACAACAAAAACCAAAGGAGCACACAACCAAATGACCAAAAAAAGAATAGACACAATCGCCGTTCACGCAGGCCAAGAAACACCTGACCCAGCAACCGGCGCACGGGCTGTCCCAATCTACCAAACAGCCTCATACGTATTCAAAAGCCCCGAGCACGCGGCTAACCTCTTTGCGCTCAAAGAATTAGGGAACATTTACACACGCCTCATGAACCCAACAACCGACGTGTTCGAGAAACGCGTTGCAGCTATCGAAGGCGGCACGGGCGCATTAGCCACAGCATCAGGCCAAGCAGCCATCTCACTCGCGCTATTAACCATTACACGAGTGGGCGACGAAATCGTTTCCGCAAACAACCTCTACGGCGGAACCTACGAACTATTCCACTACACCTTCCCCAAACTCGGAAGAAAAGTAATATTCGTGGACTCATCAAAACCAGAAGAATTCAAAAAAGCAATAACCAGCAAAACCCGCGCAATCTACGCGGAAACCATCGGCAACCCCAAACTCGATGTACCAGACTTCGAAGCCCTATCAAAAATCGCCCACGAAGCAGGCATACCATTAGTCGTTGATAACACCGTCGGCGTAGGCATAGTTGCACCATTAGACCACGGAGCAGACATAACCGTCCTATCCGCAACCAAATACATCGGCGGACACGGCTCAAGCCTCGGCGGCGTCATCGTTGATGGCGGCAAATTCAAATGGAACAACGGCAAATTCCCAGAATTCACCGAACCAGACCCAGCCTACCACGGAATCAAATACTGGGACGCATTCGGCAACTTCCCAGGCTTAGGTAACGTTGCGTTTGTCTTCAAAGCACGCGTACAACTGCTAAGAGACATCGGACCAACCCTGAGCCCATTCAACGCGTTCCTATTCATACAGGGACTAGAAACCCTCCCACTACGACAACGCAAACACAGCGAAAACGCCCTCAAAGTCGCACAATTCCTGCAAAATCATCCGCTGGTCAGCTGGGTAAACTATCCTGGACTACCAAACAACCCCAACCACAAACTAGCCGAGAAGTACCTCCAAGGCAACTATGGCGGCCTCGTCGGCTTCGGCGTAAAAGGCGGCTTAGAAGCAGGCAAAAAAGTCATCCAAAACGTTAAGCTATTCTCGCATGTGGCTAACATCGGAGACACAAAGAGCCTCATCATCCATCCAGCTTCAACCACACATCAGCAGCTAACCCCAGAAGAGCAAGCAGCAACAGGCGTCACAGCAGACTTCATCAGACTATCCATCGGCATAGAAGACTCAGCCGACATCATCGAAGACTTAGACCAAGCACTCAAAGCCTCAACCAAACAATAACAAACTTTTTTCTTTTTGTAGGAGGAAACAACGCTAATAACAACCCAACAAACCCAACAGTTCACCTTCGACGAGTTAACGCTCGAGTCAGGCGAAAAACTCGGCCCAGTTACGCTTGCCTATGAAACCTACGGCAAACTAAACAGCGACAAATCCAACGCAATCCTAATTCTGCACGCATTTAGCGGCGACGCACATGTCGCTGGCGAAGGCGGCTGGTGGAGCAACCTAATCGGCAGCGGCAAAGGCATCGACACCGACAAGTACTACGTCATATGCAGCAACGTCGTCGGCGGCTGCCGCGGCTCCACAGGACCATCATCAACCAACCCAAAAACGGGCAAACCATACGGAACCGATTTCCCCTTAATCACAATCGGCGACATGGTCAAAGCCCAACGCCACCTAATCGACCACTTAGGCATCCAGCAGCTTCTATCCGTCATCGGCGGCTCCATGGGCGGCATGCAAGTTCTGCAATGGATGACTCAATATCCAAAACGAATCCGCTCAGCAGTTCCCATCGCTACCGCTCTGCAGCATAATCCACAGCAAATCGCTTTCAACGAAGTCGGCACGCCAAGCAATCATGGCAGACACCGACTGGCAGGGCGGCAACTACTATGGCAAAAGCATCCCCGCCAAAGGCTTAGCCATAGCACGGATGATAGGACACATAACATACATGAGTGACGCTTCGATGGCTGAAAAGTTCGGGCGAAAATTCCGCTCTGACAAGGCACCATTCAAGTTTGGCGCTGACTTCGAAGTCGAAGGATACCTCCACAATAGAGGCGACAGCTTTGTCAGACGATTTGACGCAAACAGCTACCTCTACATAACCAAAGCCATAGACTACTTCAACATCTTAAACGGGCACAGCCTCGGCAGACATCTTCAGGGGCTTACACGCAAAAGTGCTAGTCATCGCCTTCAAGTCAGATTGGCTCTACCCCACCTACCAATCCCAGGAAATCGTAAAAGCCTGCAAACTCTCAGGGCGTCGATGCAAGCTACTGCGAAATCAATGCCACCTATGGACATGACTCTTTCCTAGTGGAAACAGAACAGGAGGGGCGGCTCATCAGCAGCTTTCTCAAAGGCGTCAACAACAGCAACGGAAGCACATAACAATGGCAAACAAAGTTGATTACAAAACCTTAGCAGACTGGATTCCCCCAGGCGTATCAGTGTTGGACCTCGGCTGCGGCGACGGCGAACTCTTAGCATACCTAACCAAAACCAAGCAAGTACATGCGCAAGGCATAGAATTAAACGAGCATGCTATAATCCGTTGTGTCGCCGAAGGCTTAAACGTCTACCAACAAGACATCGACACTGGCCTCTCCGAGTACGCAGACAACTCATTCGACTACGTAATCCTCAACCAAACGCTTCAGCAAGTCAAAAAACCAGACTTCGCCCTACAAGAAGCATTGCGCGTGGGCAAAAAAGTAATCGTTGGCATCCCCAACTTTGCACACTACAAAGCGCGGGCAAGCATATTCTTCAAAGGACGAGTTCCCGTTACGCCCTCACTGCCATTATCAATGGTATGATACACCAAACCTGCACTTCCTAAGCCTAAACGACTTCCGTGACTACTGCAAAAACAAGGGCATAACCATCGAACGGACTTTCTATAAAACCGACAATCGCCAAGTTAAGCTCCTGCCCAACTTGCTTGCTGAATTCGGGTACTTTTTGCTGTCAAAAACGAGGACTTGATGTTAGCTCTGCCTCAACAGCGCATTTTTCAACGGTAAAGCCTTTAAATGGGCTAAATGTTTCTATATCTCCGCTAAGCCTCAAAGTGGTTGTATTTGAGCGGAGGTCGCCCAGCATGGCCAAAGGCGTAGGACTGAGGCTCCTATCCCGCAGGGGTTCGTGGGTTCAAATCCCACCCTCCGCACCATTACACTACTTTTTAAAAAAATTAACATCAAGTGAATAATCAGTCGGAGTGCTCAAAGAAGCTTGTTGAATTCCTCAACTGAAAGATCAATTTCTTTGATAATAGTGCGAAGCATACCTTTCCAAGTGGCTTATGTGCTGGAATAACCACCATAGTCTCGTTTTTTCTACAGCCAAACAAAGAAATATACTTCTGACTATCCACGAGCCGCATAACTACATGACTGCCTTTCTGATGGGTAACAGCATAACCAATCTTTAGAAGAACCTTAATTGCCTTATCATAATCGACAGATGCTAATTTAGACACTGACTTGCACCGTTTCAATCGGCACTGGATCGCCATGCTGCTTTAGAGCTTCAAGATATGCCTGGATTGCTTCCTTAACATTTTTCATAAGCTCCTCTCGTGTTTTTCCCTCGGTAGCACAACCAGGTAAATCTGGAACCCTGCCGACAAAGACGCCGTCTTCGTCTTTCTCTATTATTACCCTATAACTAAGCATATCTTGCATTATGGTTTAGGAAATTCTTAAGCTTTCTCTTTACTGCAACTAAATGGATAATAACGACTAAGCGGACCTCAATGGTCTATAAAATAAGTGGTGAGCTTATCCCGCATGGGTATGTGGGTTCAAATCTTACCGCGGTAGCAAAAATCAATTTTTGAATTGATGGTTTAAGTCAACGATTAGTTTACCTACTTCTGCATCAATCAAGCTGTACCTAACGTTTACGCCGGCTTTTTCAGCGCTGACTATTCCTTCGTTTTTGAGTTGATTCATCTGCCAAGTTAATGCCTGAGACGAAATACCCAAACAGCATGCTATGTCTCTATGCAGGGCTGACCCGTTTTGAGCTAAAATTACCAGAATTTTGGCGGTGGTGTTATGCCTCATCAGCACAGTTAGCTGGACATCGGTTTTTGTGAAGGCGCTGTGCTCCAAATATCTCTTGTTTTGCCCATCCGTAACTGTGTTGATTAGGCCTGCATGCTCAAGCACGTTAAGGTGGTACTGTACTACACCCACCGATAAGCCCAGCCCATCACATATACCTCTGAAATGTACGCCTGGATTATCTTTGATGTAGCTGTATATTTCATGTCTTGTCGGTTGGTCAAGGGGATTGCTATGCAGGGTTGTGCCGACGACGATAGGGATTGATGCTGACAGTTCTTGCAAGCTGCCGATATGTTGGATGTCGCTGAAAAAGTACGGCCTATCGGACGCCGAGGCTGCCGCAATAAAACATACGCTGAGCGTCAGCGCAGTGAGAACAACGGCTAAAGCGACTTTCTGGTTCAAACTGTATCATGCAAACGTTCCCTGTCCCGCTATTTATCATATTCTGTAAACCACTGTACTAAAAGTAAAGTCTTGTACCAGAAACCCTTTCTTTAGCTTACAGCCTATTCATGCCTAATAAAGGCGAATATGATATGGCTGAAACGCAGGTTCAGAAGAAAAAACGAAAAAAACAGCAGCTT
Organism: uncultured archaeon; assembly: GCA_963782915.1. Taxonomy (GTDB): domain Archaea; phylum Thermoproteota; class Bathyarchaeia; order Bathyarchaeales; family Bathycorpusculaceae; genus Bathycorpusculum. The sequence continues at coordinate 273,517 of CAWALK010000022.1, read as the reverse complement.
ACGGCTTTGGAGCAGGTGCAGGAAGAAACTGCGGTTCAAAACGCCGTTGAAGTAACGCAGGCACTGGAAGAACTTGAGAAGCAGGGCGTTCGCTTAGACATTCAGGTTTGCCCCAAATGCAAAAGCCCAAAAGTGAGGCGGGCAAAAAGTACGGGCGGAGACATGTGGGGCCATTTGGGAATGCTGCCACCGAGTTATGAGTGTCCCGACTGCGGCTGGCAGGAACGTTTGGTCTTGAGGGCTACCAACAAGCCTTTGACTGTGCGTGAGGTCGAGTTAATTCGGGAAGCTATGGAAATCGAGGATAATCAATAGAAGTAGCCGTTCTGGTTGAGGAAGTCTGCACAACCAGCGTGCAATCGTCACAAAACGCAGAAACTGAAAAGCAGCCGCCACGCCAAGGTCACAGGAAGAAGAGTATAGGCGCTCCCGCCATTATCTGCTATAGAAAAAACAAACAAGAACAACAAAAGAGCCCCACCTGTTCATAAGACTCCAAATCCAAACCTCAGCACCAAAAACTAGTCATTTAGCTCAATCATGCCTGTTTTTACGTTGATTTTCCTGCTTCTATGGTTAATTTTTGACAACAAGTATTATATGTATCTTAAGGCGAAAGACGTGCTACTGCTCTCCTGTCTGTAACCCATGGCATGGCTGCAAGGCTTCAAGGATTAGTATCTATGACCCAACGATCATACCGAATACTCATAATAGACGATGACACCGATATACTGCGGGTTTTCTCAAAAATCTTGCAACTTGAAGGATACATAACTGACACAGCCGCCACCGCCCAAGAAGCCCTAGCAAAAGCAAAAACAGCCTACTTCGATGTATTCCTCATCGACATACGCCTACCCGACATGGAAGGCACCGAATTGCTCGCTGAACTACAAAAAAGCGACCCAACATCCGTAAAAATCATGGTGTCAGGTCAAGCCTCCACAGAAAACGCCATAAAAGCACTCAACACAGGCGCCAACGCATTCTTCACAAAACCAGTCGACTTCACCATACTGCTCAAAAACATTAAAGACCGACTTCAAGAACGCGACAAAAAAACACGCACAGAAAAAAACCTCGACCAATGGGTCAAACTAAGAATCAGCAAAGTCCAATTAAACGAATACAACAAATTCGCCGATGAAATCGCAACAATATTCGCCAGTTTCGGCCTCAACAAAACCAAAGCCCGAATCTACATAGCACTAAACGTCTTGGGAGCAGCAACTGCTTCAGAGATTGCTTCACTATCTAAAATTCGACGAGAAGAAGTCTACCGCATCCTACCCGAATTAGAAGAAACTGGAATCGTTACCAGCAAACTGGATGCGCCTCGAAGATTCATGGCAACCGATCCATTAACTTCTGTTGAACTCCTGGAAAAAGTGAAAACAGACATAATGAAACGAGAGATAGACGCACTCAAGCTGAAAAAAGATGATCTTATCTCTCGATTATCGAATACTTCTTTTGGCGTCTATGAAGAGAACACCATAGAAGCATTAGCTCGTCAGGATAATGTTGAAAAACGCATTGCCCAGATGATTAAGAAAACACGCAACTCCCTGATGTTCACTGCTTCCACGGATGAGTTAGAAAAAATCCTTATTGCAAAATCAAAGGAAGACCCGACTGAGGGGCAAATGGAAATTCGCACCATCATAAACAAAGGCGATTTAGCGGATGTGGATTCAACGGATTACACTGATTTTCTAAGACGCCTTCGCTTATTATCATCCAAAGCCAACTGCAGCGTTGATCTAAAGTGTGTGGATAAGACTCCGTTCAAGCTGCTTGTGGTTGACCGAAAAGAAGCGCTTTGGGGCGAAACTAAATCTGGAAAAATGAATGCTCGTTTCCTGTGGACTAATGATCAGATGCATGTGGGTATATTGCGTAGGGCTTTTGAGAGTCTTTGGCAAGAGGGCGAAGCACTAAAGCTGTAGATGAACGAAGCCAGACGGATTGATCGGTGAAATGTTTAGTCCCAATTCTGTTGTGTCGTTCTATATTATGCCAATTTTTATGGCAAAAAAACGTTGAGGCTACTCTCTAACGGCTAGCTTTTTGGTAAGAAACCTCTAAAAGCGGGGGAACTTTTTGGTATGGTAAACATATGAGTGATTGCTTGCTGTTGCAACCTAATTTTGGGGGCCGCTTAGCTTTTGATTCATCGCTTGCCTGTAAGTGGAGAGGCACACACACATAATCATTTAATTGTACAACAGCCATACGAGAGTCTGTGAAAGACTTGAGCAACCAAAAACAATCCAGATTAGAGCTTTATGTCGAAGTACTCAAGACTCTAGGGGAAGCACAATCGCTCAATATCAAAGCGATTCAGGGCATAACAAAAATCGATAGACCAATTCTGTCAGCTGCAATGAAATTCTTAGAACAGCAACGTCTGGTACAACCAAGAAGTGTCAGCAATGGCATAGTATACAAAAATACCTCCCGAGGAATTCGTGTCTTTAGGTACCTCTCTGAGGGTGCACGGGTTTCAGCAGAAGAAATCAATCATGGGGTCAACTTGGTCCCATTACAAGGTAGGTAATAGTAATAACCGATGAATAATACCAAGACCTTTTCTTCGCCAACCCCGATTCGTATTTTGTTTGTTGACGATGACTCTGACTTTTTGCTGATCTCAAAACAGATAATAAAAATCAGCGGCGACTTTGAAGTCGATTGCGCATTGAACGCCGAAGAAGCCTCAGAGAAAATCAAAACAAAACCCTACGATGTAATCGTATGTGATTACGAATTGCCCCAGAAGGATGGCTTGCAATTTCTCAAAGAGTTGCGTAGCCAAAAAAACGATGTTGCCTTTATGTTATTCACTGGCAAGGGCCGAGAAGAGGTCGCGATAACCGCTCTAAATCTAGGAGCCGACGGATACTATAACAAGCATGGCTCGACCGAAACTGTTTTCGGCGAACTTGTTCATGGCATAAAAATGGTTACAGATGAACGTAGAACCAAACATGCCTTAGAAGAGCGTGAGAAGCATTATCGGGCGTTGATGGATCAGGCTGCAGATTATATTTTAGTGTTAGAGTATCCCACTGATGGTCCGCCTATAATACGGGATGCAAACACAGCAGCCTTGAATGTTCATGGCTACTCAATGGATGAACTATTCGGGAAACCAATAACATATGTCGACGGCTATTTTGATGAGCAAAAAATAAACCAAATCGCTTGTGACGTTAAACAGGGCAAATCAGTCCACTTCGAAACCTTTCATAAACGAAAGGATGGCTCATTGTTTAACGTTGAAGTGCACATTAAAGCCATAAATTTTGGGTCGGAAATCTGGGCAATTGCTATTGAACGAGACATAAGCGAGCGTAAACTCATTCAGGAAGCTTTGCGGATTAGCGAAGAACGATACCGGGCACTGTTTGAGCAAGCCGCCGACTACATACTGCTGATGGAGATTCCCTTCGGTAAGCTTCCAATCATTCACGACGCCAACTCTGCAGCCCTCCGTGCTCTCGGTTACACAAAAGATGAGTTAATCGGTAAACCAATCTCTTTTATCGATGATTCAGCAGACATGCCAAAAACTGAACGCCTAGTTCAAAATCTTAAACTAAAAAACAAGTATTCCTTTGAAACAACACAACGGCGAAAAGACGGTTCAACCATTGATGTTGAGGCTTCTGTAAAGGCTGTGAAGATTGGCTCGGACATTTGGTTCCTCTCTATGGAACGTGACATAACGAAGCGTAAGAGGGCTGAAGAAGCACTTAGGCGCAGTGAAGAGCATTTCCGAGCCCTCTACGACAACAGCTACGACGCTGTTGTGCTCATGAAGCCATCTGGCCAAATTGTTTCTGCTAACCCCACGGCTTGTCGCATGTTCGGCTGGAATGAACAAGAACTTACCCAAGTTGGCCGCGATGGCATAATGGTTCTTGACGACCGAGCCAAATCTGCTATTAGGGAACGTGAGACAACAGGTCAAGCCAAAGCCGAGTTAACCTTTAGGCGCAAAGACGGATCCGAATTCGAAGGAGACCTAACATCCACCCGCTTCACGGAACCCAACGGTAACTCAAGTGTAAGCATGATAATACGCGATACAAGCCAACACAAGAGAGCTCAAGAGGAACTCAAAGAAAGCAGCCGAAAAATACGAACAATGAATGAAAAACTCCGCGTCGTCGGTGGCTTAACCCGCCATGACGTAAAAAATAAGCTCTCAATCATAAGCGCTAATGTTTACTTGCTAAAAAAACGCGTTGCCAACGACTCCGAATTGGCGAAGTATCTTGATTCAATCAACGCAGCCGTTAATTCATCGGATAAGCTGCTTGAATTTAGCCGATTATACGAGAAAATCGGTGCTGAACAGTTAACGCAAGTTAATGTTGAGGAATGCTTCAACGAGGCAGTTTCTCTGATGCCAAATCTGGTTGGAGTAGAAATCGTTAATGAATTCGGGGGCTTATCGGTGATGGCTGATTCGCTGCTAAGACAACTCTTCTATAACCTCTTAGATAATTCGTTGAAGCATGGCGTAAAAGTAACCCAGATAAAAGTGCATTTCGCCAAACTTGAAGACGGCGGCGTAAAACTGTTCTATGAGGACAACGGCGTTGGCATATCGGAGGTTAATAAGCCGAAGCTTTTCACAGAAGGCTTCACTACAGGCAACGGTTCAGGTTTAGGTTTGCGTCTTATCAAAAAAATGGTTGAAGTTTACGGTTGGTCAATACAAGAAAACGGCTTACCCAATAAGGGCGCAAAATTCGAAATAACAATTAAGCAATAACTTCAGACATTACCAAGTCCGCTTTTGCTGCTTCATTTTTCGTTTGCCAAAAACAGCGGCAACCGCCACTGCAACTGGAGCAATTACTATCACTAACGTGGACCAAGCATATCCGCCGACTCCGCGGTCTAAACCTGCCTCTGCCCCGAAAACTCCCAGCAATCCGCTTGCAACGGCCCCCACAACAATGGCTCTTGCCATCCATCGAACCATAAGCGAATTCTCTTGGTCTATCCGTGTTTGATGGACTTGGAGCGTTGGCTCTTTGGGAAGCCAGCCTCTGAGACGATTCTGCAAGCGATCCAAATCCAATCTTACACACCCTCCGCCATTCTTGTCTGCCTCTTGTAGTTCATGTACAGCAAAAAGTTAACGAAAAGCAGTGAGAACACAATAAAAACCCACAAGCTGAAACCGAGCGTAGAGCTCCAAAGGCTGGGCGTAATCAGGTAGATGACAAGATAGCTTGAGTAACTGATAAGCATAATTATGTTCGCTATGCCCAGTACTGTTAATGCTCTTATCTGTCCCTTCGTCATGGGTCTGTCTTCGTTTTCGTTATTTTTTGGGCTTTGGTTAATCTTTGTTGGCTTCTTGGTTTCACAGGCTATGTTTTGGAAAGATTGATCCTTTGGAAGCCAACCTCTAATGATGGCCCTTAGAAATAGCTTTTTTTCCATTGCAACCATGTCTCCTTCCATTTCTGCTTAATTGCCCCTCTGAAGTTTGGTCCTTTGAGGCTTCGGATTGGAATTGCGACACTAGCGGCGAGTAAAGCAGCTGCAAGAATCAATGTGGGTGCCATGAACTGGGCAAGCAGAGGCCTTGCAACCACCGATGGTCTCATTTCAATCGTTGACCAAACCCTAGTTACACCTACCCAAACGTAATTTGAGGCTATATGATTAAAATGAAGGGTGAACACGTAAGTTCCGTTTTGGGGTGGAGTCCAAGTTTGAGTAAACCAGCTGTCGATGGTGTTTGAAGAAAAATAGATTTTTGCGCTGGAACTTAGATTCCGGTCACTAACCGTAAAAACAATGCTGGCATAAGAGTCTACGTTTGCGCCATGCTGTTTGGTCATGTCAATCTCAATTTTGTCAGCGGTGGTCAAGTTGATGTTGACGACTTCATCGGGAAGTTGTCTACTTAGATTGAAATATTCGCTGAAAATATTTTGTTGATGGGTTACTTCGGTTTTGTCTTCGTCATGATAAGCTACAGATAATGATGGCACGAGAGCGATAATGCCGATTAAAGCAAGAGAAAAAACCATTGCCTTATGGGGAAGGCGTATTCCTATCTTCCCAGCACTTTGTACCAGAGCATATAATATTGTAAAAACAGCCATACTGAAAATTACTAATATTATACTGTTCGTTGCGCTTAAGGTCTTAAGCGAAAAAAGGAAGGCACTGACAATTACTACTCCAATAGACGCTGCAAACAAACCGCCGCTGAGTAAATCTTGTAATCCGTGGTATTTTCGTAAATTGTAAACAGTTATCCCAATGAATGCAACTATGAAGCAGGACAAGATAAGGGCAAGAAATTCGTTTGTTGAACTAACCATGAACAAGTTTATGATGAATGAACCAAGCAATAATTGTCCATAAAAGAAACTACTGATGTTTTTGCTCAGATTCCACGGTTTACTGGACTGTTTTATGAGGAAATGAATCTGAGGAACTTTTAGAACTGGTTCTTGAGGGAACCAGCCTCTGAGGTGCGACCACAGGTTTTTCTTTTCATTCATAATCGTAACTCCGCTCGCTTTTGCTGACGTATCTTCGATTTAGCCGAAGAATCAACGATAAAATGATATGCGTAAACTGAAAAACCAATGATTAAAATCGGGAAAGCAAGATCCTTGAAGCTTACTAGATTTGCACTGGCTAAAATCCAAAGACCGGCGATAGCTAGAGTTGCGCTGGTGATGACGGGCAAGACCATCTTGTCAATCGTAGCGCGCAGAGCCGTTTTTCTCTTTATGTAAACGTCCAATGCAAGGCCATTGTAAAGCAGCCCAATTAGAATTGTCATCAGACCTGCGAATGCTAATTCTTCGTCGATTAATCGGTTAATCAGCAAATAAAGACAAAGCATCATGCTTGACAGGAAGAAGGCGGCAACGGGAATGTAGATTTTTTTGTGTTGCAATCGAAGAGACATGAACTCTTTTTCGGTGGGCAGAGTATTGCCCTCAAGGTTTGATGAGTTTGAAGTGAAGCCTCTTGGTAACATCGGTTCTTGTGGAAACCAGCCCCTGAAGAATTCTTTTGAACGCTGCTTTAACCCCATCTCTAAATCCTCCCTTTAGTCAGTATTCGCTGTTTGTAGTGTCTATAAATCGCAAAATTAACGGCAGCTAACGTTACCACAAAGCTGGTTAAAGTCAAAGTAGTCACTTCCAAGCTCACGTCATAGTGATAGGCAGGTTGAGCTACCAAAAAGTAGACGCCCCCAAACCCCAAGTATAACACTGAATTCGCAGCCATGCCTGCTTTGCGCATTTTCTTGTCCAATTTAGCTTTTGTCTCTATACACGGTGGCTCTGTTCTTCTCATCGGTTATATGCCTCAGTGTTTGTATGTTCTCTTTTCGAGGTACGCTACCACAAGTAAGCAAACCCCTGTGACAATCAGAATTGAATTTATCATTCCGGGGAATATGGGTGCCATAAAATATACTAGTAATCCTACTAAGATGAATCCGCAACCAGCAGCGCCTAATCCAGCGGCCACCGGTCTTCGATTGATTGGCGATTCCACTTCGATTGTTAGCTTAGGTTCCTGAATGGCGTTATATGCTTTGAGCTTCTTAGAATTTAATCCTACTTGGATTAACGATATAACAGGAAAGGCAATCATTGGCGAAGCCACAATTAAACCGCTCGTCCATCCTAAGCCCTCCAATGTTGGTAAAATGATCGTCGCAAGCCCAAAACAGAATATTATAGCTATGCCTGTTACCGCTATGTGTATGCGCTTTCCCGCTAACAGGAGACCTCCGCAGATTAATCCTAAAATAAACCCGCTTACGCTCAAGATTCCAATGTAGAGACCTGAGTAAAAAACGGTGTCTCCTGCAGGAAATCCTTGTACATACACGGATACAAGGGTTAGTCCAAAGTTTGCTGATAATAGGGCTGCAAAAATCATTAAAGCTCCCGGTACCAAGTATGGGCATAGGGCCCAGTTGTCATTCTTCTTTTCATCTTTGAACTGGCGTTTTTTATAATGCTTAATGCGGGTTCTTGCGGATACCATCCTCTGATTCGATTCTGTAGACTTCTTTTGGTGTTCATTGGTTGGTTAACTCCGGGATTAACTTGCTAAAAACCATATGCGCCAGTTTTGCTGGATGGATTTTTTCCCAGCCTTCGATTTCTATTCCTCTTTCTTTGGCGATGTCAATCAGGTATTGCCTTGTTTGGTTCAGGAATGCTGTGTCGGTGATTTCTTCTGGGTTGTCGTGCCAGTACCAGACTTTTAGGCCGTGGCTGGTGGTGTAGGTGATGATAGCTTTCTTTTGGAGCCCGGGGTGGTAGCCGAGTAGGATGGCTTGTTGGGGGTTGAGTTTGGTGACTTGGAGTTCGTTGACGGCTGCGACTTCGAGTAGTGTGGTGGCTAGTTTGGTTTGGGTGGTGAGGCGGGTTTGGTTGACGTATTGGCGTGTGGTTTTTAGTTTTTCTGCTATGTTGGCTACTGTGTGGCCTGTGCCTGAGGAGTGCCCAGATGGTTTTTTGGCTTTGGCTTAGGGGCGAGGCGATGCAGTTTAGGCTCATGACAACACCTGTAAACAACTTTATGTTTACAAGTATTTATGGTTTTAGAAAAAAGCGGTTGTTATCAGATTTTTCTTCGGTTGCCCATATGAGATGTGAGCTTCAGGGTTAGGGGTTGGTCGTTGCGAGAAGTTGGTAGAGCTGTTAGGATTGAATTAAAAAAACGGGTGTTTCATTTTGAACACTTCTATCTAAGTAATCGGTAATTAGCTGTGGTCTTTTAAGGTTTGCCAAAAATGGAGCGCTAGATCACCGCAATTTGTCTTTATGAAGACTATACTACTACTAGCACAAAGACCCTTCGATATGGATATGGGGTCAACGCTAAAACAATAGGCACGTGATATGTTGACTTTGGTTCTGCCTGTAGTTTGCTCCTCAACCAACCTGCAACCTAAACCAGACGCAGACACGAAAAACAGTCGCCATGCCAAACCCACTAGGAAGAAGAAGAGTATAGAGGGCTCTCCGCCTTCTCTACTACTAGAAAAACTAACCCTGAATCTAGCCGAGCGCCTACAGAAAAGTTAAATTAATTACGCCAAAGGTTATTCTAAGTAATTTACTTGTGGAAGTATCGTTAATGGCAGTATCCGAAGATGCACTTATGTGGGTTGAGAAGTACCGCCCAAAAACGCTTGACGAAGTCGTCGGTTTAAAAGACATAGTTGACAGCCTAAAGGCATTCATGAAGAATCCAAAGACTATGCCGCACCTAATGTTTGCAGGTGTTCCAGGTACGGGTAAAACCACTCTTGCACTCGCCATCGCCCACACATTGTATGGGCCGAACTGGAAAAGCTTCACATTAGAATTGAATGCCTCGGATGAGCGTGGCATCGACACCGTCAGCGACCGCATCAAAGACTTCAGCCGCTACAGCCGCACTGGCTTCGGCGAAGCCATCCCATTCGCCCTCATCATCCTTGACGAATGCGACCAAATGACCGGCCCAGCCCAAACCGCACTGCGCCGCATCATGGAAATCGGTTCCCGCACATCACGCTTCATCCTCATCTGCAACCAATCAAGCAAAATCATCGAACCCATCCAAAGCCGATGCGCAATATTCCGCTTCAGCCGCGTAGACCGCCAAGCCATGAAAGAACACCTCATCACCCTCGCAAAAAAAGAAAACTACACCCTACTCCCCGAAGCAGCAGACAGAATCGTTGAATTCTCCGAAGGCGACCTACGACACGCCATAAACGCGCTGCAAACCGCTTCAGCCTACAAGGAAGGCATCATAGACGAAAAAACCGTGTCACTAGTAATCGGCGAAGCCAGCCCCAGCCAAGTGCAGAAAATGATTCGCAAAGCACTCTACGGCGACTTTATGGAAGCAAGAAAAGTCATGTACGACATAATGGGATCTTTTGGCTTCTCGGGCACAGAAATCATACGCCAAATCCAACGTGAAATCTTTAAGATGAGTGACCTCACCCCCGAACAGAAAGCCGACATCTCAGGAGTAATCGGCGAATACGATTTCCGCTTAACAGAAGGCGCAAACACCGACATCCAACTCAGCGCGCTTCTGGCTCAACTGGCCAAGTTTGGGAAGGGTATAGAGGAAAATTATGCTCCAGCAAAATAACCTACTCTGGGTAGAAAAGTATCGCCCAAAAAAAATCGAAGATATAACAGGTAACGATGAAGCTAAAGCTCTGTTTCTTGAGTGGCTAAAAAATAAGAAGCACACCAAAAAAGCGGTGCTCCTCTATGGTCCGCCCGGCGTGGGCAAAACCGCGTTGGTTTTGGCTGCATCGAGGGAGTTAGGGTTTTCAGTTATCGAGATGAACGCCAGCGACACCCGCTCAGAAAAAGCAATCAACGCCGTCGCAAAACCCGCCACATCCTACAGGTCACTGGATAATTTTTCCGGTGGACCCAAAACCCTCGGCAACGTTTTATTCCTCGACGAAGTTGACGGCATAGCTGGCAACGAAGACAGAGGCGGCGTTAGCGCAATAATTGAAATCGTCGAGAAATCGCTTGTTCCGGTGATTATGGCTGCCAACGACCCCGACATCGAGAAATTGCGACCGCTCAAAAAGGTTTGTTTGCTTGTGCGTTTTCAGCAAGTCCGCATCCCACTCATCATCGCGCTACTGCAGAAGATTTGTTTGCTGGAGCATGTGAAAGCAGAGTTTGAGGCGTTGGAACGTATTGCCCAGAACAGCAAAGGCGACGTACGCTCAGCCATAAACGACTTGCAAAGCCTGAGCGAAGAAAACCATTCCTTAACCTTGCAGGATACTATGATGCTGAGTAGCCGCAACAGAGACATCAGCATGGACGAAACCTTGCGGCGGTATTTTACGGCGCAGTCTATCGGTGAAACCTCAAGTTTACTCAGCTACTCAAGCATAGACTATGACGATTTCCTGCTTTCAGTAAGTGACAACCTGCCAAAACGCTACACAGACCCAACCGAACTTGCGAAAGCATACGATTTCGTGTCCCGCGCTGACCTGTTCCGAGGCAGAATCGGCACAGAAAACTGGCACCTCCTCAAATACTTCTTCAACGCCCTAGCCGAAGCCTCCGCAGTCAACCCCCAATCCTGCAAACCCTTCACATTCATCACCCCGCCAATACGCATTATGACATTGTTCTGGACGAAGGGCAAACGCACCATGCTTGACACTATCTGCGGAAAAATCGGGGCACAATGCCACGTATCACATAGCATTGCAAAACACGATTTTGTACCCTACATAAAGGCGATTCTGCAGAAGAAACCTAAAAGTCCACTTATAGCTTGGTTCAAGTTTACTCCTGAAGAAGTCGATTTCTTGGTAAAAATGGGCAGGTACTGAGTGCTATGACTATTGTTTTGAATAGTAAAGGGTTTAAGCTTCCTCGGCTGGACAAAGAAAAATTCGTAAACTTGATTCACTTGGGGTTAGATTACGACCGCAACACCTACTTGTATTCGATTAAAAGCTATAACAACATCGAAGCAGTAATCGACGCCGTAAGCGACATCTTGGGGGATGAAGTGGTTTTTCAGCAGAACTGCATCCGCTGTGGCAAAGCGTTTCCATGTAAGGGATGCAACTATTTTGACATGTGTACAACGAAGAATCTGCCGTTTAGCTGTGTCTGTCCACAGTGTCTGCGGGATAGGAAACAGTTTGAGGAGTATTTAACGAAGTTTTAGACGGTTGTTTAGCTGTTTTAGCGGTTAAATGTAAATGGTTTACCATGGATGGCTGGATGAATCGTTCATGGGTATTTATATTCAATCGACACATGTTTCATTTACCGAGCAGTCAGATGCCTTTTCTTACACATGTTATATATTGAGTACTATTAAATAACAAAGTCGAGCATTCAACTAAACAAATGTGCAACTAAAGAGGGAAATCGATTGTACAATTCTGTTGAAGAATTCATGAATTATGTCAAAGAGAAAAACCCCGGCCAACCTGAATTCCACCAAGCAGTTTTGGAAGTTATGGAATCCATCTGGCCAGTTATCCAGAAAAACCCACAATATCAAGCAGCAAACATTCTAGAACGGATTGTTGAACCCGAACGCTTCATCACGTTCAGAGTAACTTGGGTTAACGACAAAGGCGAAGTCAAAGTTAACAGAGGCTTCCGTATCCAAATGAACGGCGCAATCGGCCCATACAAAGGCGGCTTACGCTTACACCCAACAGTCAACATGAGCATACTCAAATTCTTAGCATTCGAACAAGTCTTCAAGAACTCATTAACCACTCTGCCAATGGGCGGCGCAAAAGGCGGATCAGACTTTGATCCAAAAGGCAAAAGCGACGCTGAAGTTATGCGTTTCTGCCAAGCATTCATGACTGAACTACAACGCCACATCGGACCAAACACCGACGTTCCAGCAGGCGACATCGGCGTAGGCGGAAGAGAAATCGGCTTCATGTTCGGCCAATACAAGAAACTACGCAACGAATTCACCGGCGTCTTAACAGGCAAAGCCCTCAACTGGGGTGGATCACTCATCAGACCAGAAGCCACAGGCTATGGTTGCACATACTTCGCTGATGAAATGCTAAAAACCCGCAAAGAATCATTCAAAGGCAAAATCGTATGCATCTCAGGTTCAGGCAACGTTGCCCAATACGCAGTTGAAAAAGTAACCCAACTAGGCGGCAAAGTCGTAACATTATCTGACTCTGACGGAACAATCTACGACAAAGACGGCATAGATGCAGACAAACTAGCATTTGTCATGGACTTAAAGAACAACAAACGCGGACGCATAAGCGAATACACAAAGAAATACAAGAGCGCCGAATACCTTGCAGGCAAACGCCCATGGGGCATAAAATGCCAAGTTGCATTACCATGCGCAACACAAAACGAAGTCAGCGGCGACGATGCAAAACTCCTTGTAAAGAACGGATGCTTCTGTGTCGCTGAAGGCGCAAACATGCCAACTACACCAGAAGGCGTCGAAGTCTTCATCAAAGCCAAAGTCTTGTTTGCACCAGGCAAAGCAGCAAACGCAGGCGGAGTAGCAACCTCAGGTCTTGAAATGTCTCAAAACAGCGAACGTTTATCCTGGACCAGAGAGGAAGTTGACGAAAGACTACACAACATCATGAAAGCAATCCACGCCACATGTGTCAAATATGGCAAGGATGGCGACTTCGTGAACTACGTCAACGGCGCAAACATCGGCGGCTTCATAAAAGTAGCTGACTCGATGCTAGACCAAGGCGTTCTCTAAAAAGCTTAATCAGCTTTTTTCTTTTTTTGTTTTTAGTTAAGTCTTAACTGTCCACCACTTGAAGTTGGCTTTTTTATATTTATTCCACGATAGCGTAGCTGCCGTATACAAAAGCATCCCCCAAACACACAAAGCGCATTTGCTTGCAGAATCAACCACAACCAATCTAGAAACGCAAAAAGCAGCCAACATCAAAACAGACGTTACAGCGCAATCCGTTGGCTGCGGTTGTTGTTGTGTATAGGGGCTTTTCGGCAACAACTACTATACTAGAAAACAACACAAAACAAGTGCAACCACCATAAATAAGGGATTATAGGTGCCCAGACAGCATTAGAGTTCAACAGTTCATAAGTTTTGATTTGCCTAGCAAGGCTTAAACGCTCTACCACCATATGTTTTGAACCCCGAAAGGGAACTAACTAGAGAGGGACAACAGCGTTGGCGGCAAAAATACATACCTTAGACTTTTGTTTCGAGAATTCTATGGTAAAAATTGTTGCAAACCGCAACTGCCCAGAAATCAAATTGGCAGGATTAACCGTTGGCCCCTTCGACGAAGGTAACGAATACGAAATTTATTTTTGGGTAGCAAAAGAACTCGCCTCCGCCGCTATGGTGCATTTCCGTGAAGACGACGTCTTGGACGCCACCAGACTATTCAAAGCACAATGGAAGGAAGGCGTGCAGATTCCGGGCAAATCAGCGAGTTACAGGGCGATTTCTACCCTAAACTACGCAGATTCCTATTAGACCTAAAAGACCAAGCAACCCAAACCCAGGAATCCGAGAAATTCCAGGAATATGACCGCACAAAACAGTTAGCACGCGACATAGTGAATTCCCGCCTAAAAAAAATCGTCGCCCTCTCTGCTGCACCGTCCCAGGGTGAACAGGTCCTCAAAAAATTAACCACCGAAGAAAAAATCGTTTATGACCAACTTGTAAAAATAATCTCTGAATGGAAAGCTAAAATCTTGGAAAACGGAGTTGACAAACAATGAGTCTCGAAGCTGTAGAGCCAACTCAGCGTTTTCAAGAATTCTTCAAGAAAGAAAAGTATCGTCAACGCATAGCGCAACTAGCGATTAGCGGCAGAAACTCGTTAACTATCGATTTTGAGGAACTCTACGGATTTGACTTGGCACTTTCAGAGAGGCTTTTGGCTAAGCCTGAAGAGTTTCTGTTGCATGCAGCTAAAGGCGCCTATGAACAGTTACGCATTGAAGATTCTGAATATGCAGAGAAAATCGAGAAAATCATCGTTCGAATCGTAAAGCTTCTGGGCAAAGAGCAGTTGCGTAAACTCGGCTCCAGAAACATGACTAAACTTGTCATGGTCGAAGGCATCGTTGTCCGAGCTACACCTGTCCGGCCTATGGTTCAAATCGCCGCGTTCAAATGCAAACGCTGTGGCACCATGAACCAAGTTGACCAAAACGGCCAATTCCTCAAAGCACCCTCAATCTGCATGGCACCAGACTGCGGCAGAGACGGCCCATTCGAATTCTCACAAGAAGAATCATCATTCATCGACTCACAAGACCTTCGATTGCAAGAAAAACCCGAAGACCTCCCGCCAGGACAGCTTCCACGAATGTTAGCGGTCAAGTTGATCGGCGACGAAATAGTTGACGTCGCACGCCCAGGAGACCACGTTTCCATAGTTGGCATCGTACGCGCCTTCGCGCCTTCCCTGCAGGGAATGGGTAAACTACGCACATTCATCCTCCAATTAGACGCTAACTCCATAGAAGTATTGGGTAAAGAACCTGAAACTTCACCGCCCACTCCAGAAGAGGAAGCAAAAATCCTCGAATTATCCAGAGATCCCTTAGTGCACAAAAAAATCATGACTTCCATTGCACCCTCCATCTTTGGAAACGAGCACCTCAAAGAAGCAGTAATGTACCTACTCTTTGGAGGAGTATCCAGAAGCTCTCCCAGACATGACTGTGAGGGGCGAAATGAACGCACTCATCATCGGTGACCCAGGTACAGCCAAATCACAGTTACTCCAGTATGTTTCAAAAATTGCGCCAAGAGGCCTCTATACTTCGGGCAGAGGAACCACCGCTGCAGGTTTAACCGCCGCCGTCGTCCGCGAGAAAGGCGGCAGCATGAGTCTCGAAGCAGGAGCACTCGTCTTAGCCGACAAAGGCATTGCCTGCATCGACGAAATGGACAAAATGCGCCCTGAAGACCGAGTTGCCATCCACGAAGCCATGGAACAACACACCGTTTCCGTCGCTAAAGGAGGCATCGTCGCCACCCTAAACGCCCGAACCGCAGTGTTAGCAGCAGCCAACCCCTCTTTGGGCAGATATGAACCCAACCGAACTGTGGCAGAAAACATTTCGTTACCAGTCACTATCCTTTCACGTTTTGACTTAATTTTCGTGCTTCGAGATGTTCCCAGCAAAGATTCCGACGCTAAAATGACGCGGCACATTCTGGAAATTCACCGACGTGGCAGAAGCCCAGTCGAAGCTAGTGTTGATGCGGAGTTGTTGCGGAAATATGTTAGTTTTGCTAAAACTGTTAAGCCTGAACTCAGCGAAGATGCAATGAAAAAGCTTAGTGATTTCTATTTGGCGATGCGTTCAGCCAGCGAAACCGAAGGTTCACCTGTTGCTATTACTGCGCGTCAGCTTGAATCGCTTGTCCGAATCGCGGAAGCCAGGGCACGTGTTGCGTTGCGTAGCACTGTTACTGCTGAAGATGCGGAAGCAGCCATTATCATCATGAAGCGGTCGCTTGAAGAAGTCGGCATCGACTTATCCAACTACAAAGTTGACATTGACTTAATCATGACTGGCCGCCCCAAGAGCATCCGCGACAGATTAGGAATCGTTATCTCAACCATCATGGATATGGAGAAAGTAACGGGCATCGTAGAACGCGACGCATTAGTCAACGAATTGGAGACTAAGCATAAGATTCCTAAAGGCGAAATCGAACGCATGATTAGCCAACTGCTGCGTGAAGGAACGGTTTATGAGCCGCGGGAAGGTTGCTTAAAGAAGACTTAAGCAGGATACCGCTATGAAGCCAATAGTTGTTGTCACGGGTACTAGGCCTGAAATAATAAAGATGGCGCCAATTCTGCGTGCCTTAAACAGAGCCAGTTTGCCCTCGTGTGTTTGTGCATTGCGGCCAACACTACGACTATAACATGGCGCAGCAGTTTATTGAAAACTTGGAGTTGGCGGCGCCTGATTACTGGTTAAAAATTGAGTCTGGCTTCGCCCGGAGCCCAAACCGCTGAGATAATGGCTAAGATGGATGAGTTGCTGGGCAAAGTCGAGCCTTCCATAGTTTTGGTTGAAGGCGACACCAACACGGTTTTAGCGGCTGCTTTAGCGGCGAACAAACGCGTAGTCCCCATTGGGCATGTGGAAGCGGGTTTACGCAGCTATGATTTACGCATGCCCGAAGAACACAACCGTCGCTTAACGGATCACATATCCGAGTACCTCTTCGCCCCCACCGAACGCTCAAAAACAAATTTGGTTAAAAGAGAATGTTTGGGGCAAAATTTTCTTAACCGGCAACACAGCCATCGACGCAGTCAACGAGCATCTGCCAATCGCAGAGAAAAAATCCCAGATAATGCAGCAAATCCCCTTTGAATCCTTTGCTTTGGCTACTGCGCATCGGGCTGAAAACGTAGATGACACAGCCTTTTTAGAGTCTTTTTTGGAGGTTTTTGCGAAGTCGCCGTTGCCCATTGTTTACCCGATGCATCCAAGGACACGCAAACGGCTGCAAGAAAACGGGTTGCTATCCAAGATGGAGGCGTTGGGGAATGTGTTGATTTTGCCGCCTTTGGGGTACCTTGACTTCTTGATTCTGGAAAGACATTGTAAATTAATTATTACTGATTCAGGCGGTATCCAAGAGGAAGCCACGGCGCCGCAGATCAGAAAGCGTGTTTTGGTTATTCGGTTGTCTACGGAGCGTCAGGAAGCTGTGGAAGCAGGCTTTGCTACGGTTGTGGGCACAGACAAAAACCGCATTTTAGAAGCAATGAATGAAGCCCTTTCAGAAAAAGAGCCGTTGCCGGCAGTGTCACCGTTTGGTGACGGCACAGCAGCCCAAAAAATAGTACAAATAATAAAAGAAAATTTTGTTTAAGAAATATACGTTGTTTTCTTGTCGTCTTGCTTTTTGGTTTCTTCGGCTTGCAATGCACGTTTTTCTTCGATTAACTGTAGCTTTGCAACCATGGTTTCTGCTTTTGCGATTTCGTCGTCTAAGCCTTTGAGGTCCAAGTCAAAGTTGAATGTTGATTTGAGGACTTCTAGGACGCTTTTGGCTGCGAGTGGGTCCGGTAGGTAACCGCGGGTTTCGCCCAGTAGGCAGATTGCTTCGATTTTTTTGAATTTTGCTAAGCCTAAGATGAGTCCTGCGGTGCCGACGATGGGGCTTCCTGCTGTGGACAAGGTTGCGCCGCCTTCGATGGCTTTGTTTAGGATGTCGTGGTTGGTTGCGGCGAGGTAGACTTTGGGTTTTTCTTTGGGTTCCATGCGGTAGCCGCCGATGGTTGCGATGGTTTTCACGCCATGCTTCTCAGCTGAAGTCTAGCATGCGGTCGGCGATTTCGTATTGGCCTTCAATGGTTTGAGATTGGCTGTCGCCTGTGAATAGGATGATGTCTGAGCCTTTGGGGTTTTGGTAGTAGTAGAATGCGCCTCTGAGTAGGCGTACGTTGCCTTTTTTGTTGACGAGAACGAAGTATGGGAAGTGTGGGATGTAGAGGTAAGCGATTTTTTTGGCTTTGAGTTCTTTGATGAGGTAGCGTAATGCGATTTTGCCAACTAAGCCCAAGTCCGGGTAAGCCTTCGATGAGCACTGGATTGTTGGGTGCGGGTGTGATTTGAGCGAATTCTTTAATGTAGGTTTCCTTCATTGTTCTTGAACCTCTTGACCTCTTTTCATTTGCATACGATACTTGAAGTATTTATCGTCAGGAGAAAACTTGGCCGGATGAGGAATCCTCACAGGTCCACCGCATACTGGGCAAGTTTCCTTGTTTAATGTATATGCTTCGCATTTAGTGCATTTACGTAGTTGCCAAACCAAGTTATTGTTCCCTTCTAAAACTGCCTTGCCCGCCTATTTTGGCGTTTAAGGTGTTGCCTGTTTTCCGGATTGTAAAATCGTGTATCCAAGAAATATTTTTGTTGACGTGGAGAAAACCACGTTGGGTTTCATGTTGGGCGTAAGCGCCATAATCCATGACATAGTCAAGGGTTTCTGGCCACTGCGGCTTACGCTGTGCCATCTGGCAAGTCACTTTCCGTTTACTCTAAAACGGTTAGGACTTCGCCGTTGATTTTTGCTCTGCCGCCAGTTGGTTCTGCTAAGGTTTCGCCGCATACGTTACAGGTGATTTTGTTAACTGTGTTGCTGAAGATCAGTTGTTCGTTGCCGCATTTTTGGCATTTAACCCTGAGGAATACGCTGCGGGGTTTTGGGATGAGTTTATTCCATTCTGACATTTTCTTTTTTCTCCGGTTAATTATATTATACTAGCGCGAGTTTTCTTAGTCTGATGCCGTCTTTATGGTACATAAAGTTGCAGACTTTGCATTTTAAGCGTTGAGTTTGCTTCTTTGTGGTTTTAGCAAATTCATGTTGCAACGCATATTTTTGTCCGCCGTAACCCTCTTTTTCGCGTGCGTGGTGGCGTTCGCCATGGGCTAGTGCTCGGCGTTTGCCAGCTTTATAGAGGCTTACAGTATGAATTGTGTGATGTTTACATTTAGGACAGTATGTATTGATTTCTTTCGGAACGTTCACGTTCTCACTACCAGCTTCCCAATAAGGGAACACGCTTATTCTTATACTTTATGACTTATAAACCATAAAGGCTAACCTTTATACTCTGATAAAGCAAATCAAGAGTGCTAATAAAGCCCTAATTAAATTTAATTTTGGACTTGCAAATCTATATCAAAAATGCTCATTTGGTTTCATAAATACTTGTAAGGAATTTATTGCTATTCACTATTAGATAAAACAATTCTATTATCGGTTTGTTGTTTGTTGTAAGTATCTTGTTTTTCACTTCAATAGCAAACTCAGGTCTAATTTCGCTATATACCCGTATCATTTTCGATAAATCTTCACAAGCAAAGGAAGTGTCGTCGTTATCCTCTTCTTCAACTTTCTCCCCTAAAAATCGCATGTAGTCTTCGATCTCTGAATCGATTATAACTTTAAGAATTGGTAATAAAATATTTTCTTTATACGCCTCGATTTTTATTCCGTAAGCCTGTTGCTCTCTTTCTGCTAGCTTGATCGATTCGAGTAAATACCCTTTTTTATCGTCATCCCAAGAATATTCTTCATTAATTTTGACCCAATCAGAACATGACTCAACCAATTTTCTAATTTGTGGATTGTCGAATGACTTTTCGTATGCAATAGCACAGAATAATATTTCTTTGCTAAAGAATCTGCGGTTCAAACATATCTCCCGCTAAGTTATCT
The DNA here is from genome assembly GCA_963782915.1 of uncultured archaeon. Lineage (GTDB taxonomy): Archaea > Thermoproteota > Bathyarchaeia > Bathyarchaeales > Bathycorpusculaceae > Bathycorpusculum. Next base: position 253,726 of record CAWALK010000022.1, on the reverse strand, counting down.
ATTGCACGGATACAATCCTCACTTACTAACAAATCAGTTTCTATAAAAGAAGCGCCCAATCTCAATAGAAGTTTGCAAGCCTGCTCTCCTTTCTCAATATCATAACCTTCTATCCATGCCTCAAGCATTATGGAGTTAAATGGCTCTATCATTGAGCCAAGTAATCGCTTTCTTTGAGAATAGGCGTATCTGAATAAATCCTCAAAAATTGTGTAAAGCTCGCAAATGCCTTTCTTGCCACTCAATTTGTAAAGACCCTTAAAAATCTCTGCTGCTGCAAACCTTGTTGAGGGGACATCCCATTTCTCGATGACTTCTTTTACGAGCATTATCAAATCATCAATTGAATCCTCAACATCTTCTTTTTGCTCAATCGAGAAAAGACAATGTTTCAATTCTGTTCGAAAAATCAGCTCTGAATTGCTTGGATTTGTTTTTTGTTTCTTGAACTATTTTGAATGCTTTTGACATCTCCTCAAGTTTCTTGTTAAACCTACCTAGTTCTTTAGCATCTCCCAGTATATTCTCAAAAATGTGGACAGAGTGTCTCTCTGTGACGCATTGAATCGAAATTTTATCGCTAGGTCTTAACTTGCCATTCAAGATTATAATAAAATGATTCCATGGCTTTGGGACATCAATCGACTTAGTTGAAAAATATTTTACCGCATTTTTTACCATATGGTACCGGTGAGCTCTCGACTTCAAAGGTTATTATCGGTTGGCTATAGCTTGGGAGTTTGTATACTATATCGGCATCAAAAACACCTTTTACCAAGGGGTACTCTTCTTCAACCGAGAATTTATAGATCCGCTGTTTTCTTTTAGTATACTGAGGAACTGTAAAGTTAGCGGATTAGTTTGCCCATTATTATGCCAATTTGTTTCGTTTAAAGCGCTAATTGGCCATGCAACTTAAGTCTTTTCCCCCAAACTTCTTAGCCCTAACAAAGAATAATCAAGAATTTTCGCATAAATCCTGAATTTAGCTAACTTGGGATAGTAAGGCGTCTGCGAAAATCTTTTATGGAAAAACATCTCGATTAGCAATGTATGAATGACTCAGCAAAGATTCTGCCGCTGATACTTCTTGGCTTTTCATGACTCCTTTTCTCATTCTCCAGGAATATATTGCCTGAATTTTTCTCTAGTGTTGGTCGAATTGAACGTAAGTATCTTTGATTTCATTGGCCATTTCCTCCCAAGGTGGAAGTTCCTCAAACCATTCGTCATCGCATTCAGGTTGAGGACCATTTAGTTCAACGTCAAACTCAGTAACCAGTTTATGGACTTCATCAGCTTCTTGCTTAAGTGATTGCCTTAATGCTTGCGGAAGAAACAAGCCAGAACCACTATCAAGAAATTCTTTTAATTCCTTTTCAAAATCTGGAAAGTTCTTGAATCCCTTCTTTAAAATTTCGTCTATTTTTAAAATGGCTTCTTTTCTGTCTTCGTGATATAATTCGAGTGCTGTTAGCTTTAGACTATTTTCATTCTGCATTTTGGTCAGATTTTGACTATTTATATTTTGCATTTCCATTAGATGTTGACTATTTTCATTTTGCATTTTAGTTAGTTTTAGGTTGTTTTCACATTGGAGGGCTAAATTCTTTTTTGAAAATGGTAAGCAATTACCTGTCTCAGTACAGCGGTCACTATAGCGATTATAACTCCAGATAGGATTGGGAACACGTATAGGCTGTAATCAACTGGTGGGGTTGGGGTCGCCGACACTAAACCGCCCTTTTAATTATAATTACATTATTGGTCAATTTAAGTTAACTTATATGAAGCACTTTAAAGACGTTATCCAGTACCTCATAGCTTACAAATATTATGTAAATAATTCATTTATGAAAGTCTATTGGGAACTCGTTACAGGACCTATAGAGGGGAGGGGTACCTCGCATGAGGTAGGTAGTCCTCGATTAGGCGTTTAACCATTCGTAGTGTTCGTGTATTATTGGGCGTGCGTGGTTTACGATTTGGTAGGCGTGGTTTAGTTGCATGTTGTATTGCTGGGCGATTATTGTGGCGACTATGAATGGGCTTCTGTAGTACACCTTCTATTTAGTCAACTTTAGATCAGTGTTGCTTCTTTGACATCTTGGAAATGGGGGTCGCCTGTTAGAATTTTTGTTTTTAGTTTTCGGGCGGTTGCTAAAAATGTAGGCGTCAGGCTAGCCCCGAAATCTTTCTGGGTTTTTCTCATTTCGCAGTGCACTAGGCCCGCTTGGTAGGAGAGTTCCTCGTCGGCTGTGATTATTTGGGAGTTGCTTAAGAGAACGTCAGTAGGCTGGTTTGGGTCTTGGCCCATGCGTGCGATTTTGCTTACTACTTCGCCTATTGTTATTGCGCAGGAGTAGATTTCATCGCTGGTCTCAAGTATTTGGGCTACTTTTTTGCCTTTGGTTGTGCCGTTTAGGTATTCGATCCAAGCGTATGAATCGATGACGTGTTTAGTCATGAGTTGTCAGCTCATCTTCAGCGGTAAAGGGGCCTACGCCTTTTAGGATTCCGAAGCCGTCTTTGCGTACTTTCTTGATGCTGATTTCGATTATTTCGCCTTCTTTGATTTTTTTGCTTTCAACTACCTCTTTGGGCAAAGTTACGACTAGTGAGTCTCCGACTTTTCGTGTTTTTGCGAGACATTCAGTCATATATTATCATTATTATATTTAATGTTACAAGAGTTATATTTTTTGCGGTTATTTATCCTCTTGAAACTACATCCAAGATGCAGATGCCCATTAGGTTGGCGGCACTACTAACAATTTACTTGTGCACCAATTTACGACCATATTAGCAGAAACCTTATGGGGTTTTGGCTCTGAGGCAGGCAGACCTCTAATTACCAGCTTTTTATAGGGGATAGGGGGGTCATTGGCAAAGCAACAAGTCGTTTTAGGCGTTTAACCATTCGTAGTGTTCATGTATTATTGGTCGGGCTTGTTTTACGATTTGGTAGGCTTGGTTGAGTTGCATGTTGTATTGCTGGGCGATTATTGACGCGACTATGAAGGGGCTTCTGTCTACTCCTTCTATGCAGTGGACTAGGATTTTGGCTGTTGGGGTTTGTTGTAGGATGCCGTTGACTGTGTCGATGGCTTGGTAGAGGCCTTTTACCCATGGGTCTTCGTTTGGGTTTGTGGTGGCTGTGGGGACTGGTTGGCTGTGGAAGCAGAAGATGTTGTTGGATAATGCCAAAAGCGCGGCTTCTTTTTCTATGAGTTCTGGTTCGGGGCAAACGCTTACCACATGGGTTATGCCTAGTTCGGCTGAGACTGGCGAGTGCCTGGTTTGGTTCCGGGCCGAGTAAATCGATTACTTGGCTCAAAAAAAGTTGGTCTGTTATCTGGTTAATCACTTTGTTTCTCTCCCTTCCGTTATTTCCTTTGACGCAATCTTTGGGGTTGATAAAATGTTCGGTGACTACGGCTGTTTTTTCGGGCGATTCTTTACATAAACCAGTGGAGGGCAAATCGGTTTTTGGGCTGTTTTGGGTATAGTCGCCATCCAGCCCAAAACAGTTTGTAGACATTACCAGCGATTTCCCAACAAACCTATATGAACCGCAAAATTCCTTTGCCAACAATCAGCTACCCACACAAATGCGCGCACTCAGCACTTCCGGTTCATTGTATACCCACCTATAGGCGGATGGGGCAGCTCCGCAGAAGCAACAGAACTTCAAACACACTAAACCAACTGAGCCCAAAACAGCCGCCTATAAACCCAACAAATTCCCTAACAAACACAGCTTCCCCCTACCTGTTAACCAATGAATGCTGACAAACAAAACGCAAAACCCAACATTTGTTGAGCCTATAAATAAGGGGGATAGAGAAAAAAACGCAAGCTAAACCAAACCGCCAAACACCCAAGTTTTCCCCTCCCACCGCACGCCACACCACTCAAAACCGCCAAATCCGCAGCCGCAAACCAGTTTGCACCCTTTCAGCGCATCTTTTGCCCTATCACTGGACTAAATTTATAAAGTCTGAGTGTAATGATAAGCTATTATACAATTAACTTGAGTGAGAGAGAGGTTATAGCATGTTCAAGCTTAAAGTGTCTGACGCCAAACTCCTGCGGGATATGTGCACCGCCATCTCGATTCTAGTGGATGAAGCAACATTCAAAATCGAACCCGACGGATTAAAACTACGCGCCATGGACCCATCACGCGTAGCCATGATCGATTTCGAATGGCCCAAAACCATATTCCAAGAATACCAAGCAGCCGAACCAAGCAAAATGTGCCTCAACATATCTGAACTGCTCAAACTCCTCAAACGCGCAGGAAAAGAAGAATCCGTCGAACTAGCCCTCGACGACAAAACCGGCAAACTCCTCGTAACAATCATGGGCAAATACGCCCGAAACTTCACCATGCCCACACTCGAAGCCATCAGACGAAGAAGTTCCAACACCAAAAATCAGCTTCAACGTAAAAGCCAAAACCACCACCATCAGGCCTAAGCCAAGCCATCGAAGACGCACAACTCGTAAGCGACCACGTACGCATCGAAGCAGAACCGGAAAAACTCACCCTATCTGCCAGCGGCGACTTAATGGGCGCAACCATCATCCTCCAAAAAGGCAACGACGCACTCCTCGAACTCGACGTCAAAGAAAACGCCAAAGCAACATTCAGCCTCAGCTACCTATCAGAAATCATCAAAGCAGCCTCCGCAACCAGCGACATCGCAACACTCGAGTTCTCAACTGACATGCCGGTCAAAATCGACTTCCAACAAACCAAAGAAGGAAAACTGACCTTCTTCTTAGCCCCGAGAATCGAAACAGAATAGGCGCCTCAACATGGAATTGGCGACAATCACCATTGAGGATTACGCCAAATACCCTTTTCTAAAACAAGCATCAACCCAAATCCAACAACTGGATTTAACTATCCAAAACCTGGTTGAAGACCGATTTGTATTGGAACGCGCGGAAAAACGCGTGGAATCCGCAATTTTAGACCTTACAATCGGCGAATTAGAAATTGACAAAAAAAAGGAAATCTCCTCCTTCGCAGCCTCACTAATTCTCGCCATTGCCACCAAGAAGCCTTGGATAAAAAAACGCTATGCGCTAGCAGTTGCGAAAACTGCTTACAGTCACCTGCTCGGCCCACAAACTTCGAAAGCAAAAATCGCCGCCATAGCAAAAGACTTCGACTGGGACATCACCGACGGCAAAGACGCTTACAAAGACTTCGCCATCGGCTTCACGTTTTATTTAAAAAACGCTGCGCATATGCATGGCAGCGAATGGAAACTGGTTAACCAAATTTTTGGCAACGGCAGAGTTTACTTAAACAAAGACAAAACAGCCCGATTACTCCAGGAAGAGATCAAGAACCGAATCGAAAAACGCCTCGACATCCCAGACCTAAAAAACCTGCCAGAAGACATCAACATAATCTCCAACAAACTCGCCGAATTAGCACAGGAAATTATGGGGCAAGAAACAGAAGAAATGCCCAAAACCGTCTCCCAAAGCGCTTTCCCACCATGCATCAACGCCCTCTATGCTGAAGCAGCCCAAGCCCATCACCTCTCCCACATCGGCCGCTTCACACTTAACTTCATTCCTACTTAACATTGGCATGTCACCTGAAGCAGTCAACGAAATGTACAAGACCTTTAGCGACTATAACGAACGCTTAACCCGCTACCAAATCGAACACATCGCAGGAGAACGCGGTTCAGCAACACGCTACATCCCACCCCAATGCTCAGTACTCAAAACCCATGGCGTCTGCAAAAACCGCGATGAACTCTGCCAACGCATCTACCACCCACTAAAATACTACCTCAGGAAACAAAAAACACAAAATTCAGCCTGAGCGCTCGCTTAAAGTTTATTAATTTATAGACACTGCTATTTGGATGATTAACTAAAATGGGCTATCCGATAATTGGAAATTCACAGCTACATGCAGAGATAGGAGTCATTTTGCCGACTTATGGCGAATCGGAAAACATCGCTAACTTAATCGAGGATATAGAGAACCTCAACCTTGACGCTTCTATTCTGGTAATCGATGACTCCAGCCCCGACGGAACAGCCGACATAGTGGTAGAAAAACAAAAAAAATATCCAAACCTAATGCTTCTTAATCGGACCCAAAAAATCGGGTTTAGGCACGGCAATCACTGACGGCTTCAAAATTTTCCTCGAAGCTCAAACCCCACCGAAATATGTCTTCACCATGGACGCGGATTACTCGCATAACCCCCAAGATATACCTAAACTTTTAGAGAAAATGAGGGAATGCCAATGCGGCATCGTTATCGGCAGTAGATACAGTAAAGGCGGAAAAATCGAAGGTTGGCCGCTTTCCAGAAAAATAATCAGCAAAACCGCTAACACCATCGCCCGAGTCTCCTTAGGCTTAAAACTTCAAGACTGCACCGCTGGTTTCCGCTGCTACTCAACAACATTTCTAAAAGAAGCCATCAGCAGCCTCCACAGCACCACCTACGAGATTCAAATAGAAACAGTCCGACAAGCCTCACTAAGAGATTTCCCCGTTAAAGAGACACCAGTGCTGTTTGTTAATCGCAAGCAAGGGAAATCGAAGTTGGCTTGGAACGAAATTAAAAGTTTTCTCGCCTACACTATTAGAGCGGTTTGGCGTTCATAATTTGTTAGGGTTACCCTAAGTTTTATTATGCCAGAGTCGATATAGCAGATTCCATTTCATGGGGCAGTTAATGGTGAGGCTGAGTTGGACTAAAATTTTTGTTGCGGTCGCAATTATCTTTTTAGTCCTAAGCGTCACTTTGGGTGTTGCCAGCATGTATTCTGTTGGCACCGATAAGAATGAATCAAAAGTTTTGATCAACGATACTTTCCATTTAAGCCCCAATGAGGTTCGCAGGCAGGGCATAGGAAACTTTCATGGTAACCAAACCATCGGCGGCAACGAAACCCTCAAGGTAACAGTTGAGGGTTCGGATGTTTTTGTAAAGAACTTCTCAATAGTAACCTACAGCGGCACCCAATTCAATGTGTCTACAAGCAAAAACATAACGTATACTTTTGTCGCTGGCGCCGACTACTATGAAGCTATAATCACCTCAAACCAAACCCACACGGGCACGGTTCATTTCCAAGTGGACATCACACGGCCCCAAATGGTCTACTCGCTTGCGTGGCTTAGTGCTCCAGCAAAAATCCTGTTTCTGGTCAGTTTATCGGCATTCATACTTGTGCTCTTAACAGAGGGAATCCTGAAAAAAACCTCCAAGTCAGAGCAGCCTAAAGCAGCCTTGCCTTCATTGAGTAGAAATGATCGTCGTCTGTTAATTGCGCTTCTTGTGCTTTCTTTGGCATTGTGGTTTGTGGTTTTAGCGGTAAATAATAATCCATTTGGAACCTACGAGAACTGGTATACGGATCATGTACGGCATTCTTATACTGCAAGCCTGTTCCTCAAAGATGGCTTAGCCGTTTTTAATCAACCATTCGATATCTTGCAAGCCATGATAACTCAGCCTTTATGTTTGTAACTTGGCCTGAAATGCCACATCTCTACCCAATAGGCAGCATCCTATTGTTCTTGCCGTTTGGTGCCCTGCTGCAAAGTGGCGTCAACGCGGTTTTGGTGTATAAACTTGAGATTGCACTGTTTTTGGTTTTTGCGCATGCCTGCCTCTATTTTGTTCTCAGCATCTTTTGGACGCGAACAAATTTACCCCGCATGACTTTGAAGAATGCAAAACAGAACCTACAGATTCTCAATCAGAATAATTGGAAACAGAAAGCGCCACTGATCAGGGAATATTTTGATTTGGGGCTTAAACTTGTAGGCGTCTACATAATCTATACATCGTTAGTCACGTTTGCGGCTGATGGCATGTTTGATGCAGTCGCCTTCTTCTTCTCCATATTAGCGGTGGCGATGTTTTTGACTGACCGCTATGACAAATTCCTCTTGCTTGTTGGAGTTTCGATTCTTTTTAAGTATCAATCAGGCATCTTTATGTTTCCACTCATAATTGTGGCGATTGTTAAACTCTTAGAAAACAGCAACCTCATCGGGCATAGTCAAGAATAAAGCAGTTATCTTAGCGGTGTTGTTTGCTGCGGCTAGTGGTTTTACTGCTTATTTGAGTGCACCCTATTTGATGGCGACTAGACCAGAACTGGTTATGAATGGCGTTAACGCTTTTTCGCCTCACGCTCAAATCCAGTGGCCACTGCAAGCAAGCGCAGTACTTCTAGTGCTTGGCGCTACAATCGTTTATGCCGTTTACATGCTTAACAAAAACAAGCTCCTCTCAATATCCGCTGTCTTCCTCTTGTTGCCTACTTTCACGTTGCCCTACTTCCAGAACTGGTATCTACCCTACATGTTTGTTTACGCCTTGATTCCACAGAAGAAAAATGAGTTGGAAGCCACTATAATTTGGCTTATCTTCATGATGATTGTGCTTTCGTTTGGCGGCAGCGCATTTGATCCCAGAATTCTTGCTGAGCATTTTCGAACGATGATTAAGATGAGTATGCTGGGTATAGGTTTCTAGTTTAGTTGTTGCTGTGACCCCTCTTATTTCAACAACAACCAAGGGCTGATGTTGCCGATTGTTTTTTGGGTTCTGGGTTTGGTTTGGGTTGCTGGTTGGTTGTGGCGGTTTCTGCAAGCAGAACTGAAACATTATTGGAAGGACCTACCTACCTCGGCGCACCTACCCCCTCCCTTATTTAAAGAATAAATAGGGTATCTTTGTTGCTCTGCCGACCTACCCCCTCTCTATTTATAGACACCACAACTGCAGACAGGAACAAAACGGATTTGAGCGTGTGTTGGTTTTCGGCGGCTGTTTCTATGCGACTGCTGGCGAACGTCTGCGGTTACTAAGCATCTGTGCCGAGCATCCAGACTGGAGTTTACAGGGGTTTGTTGCTTTGCCACTACCTCCCCTCCCCTTATATAAACTGGGGATTTGCAGATAGAGTCAAAATTGCATATTCGGTTATTGTTTTGCTGTCGGTTATAGTTAAATTAAGGAAGCCACAAATAACACAGATTAAGAGAGAGCGCAGATGGGTGCAGATGGTTCTAGAGAATTCGTTTACCAAAAATTTAGCGAGTTCTACAAAGACCCCGCCAACGCTGTCCCCGCGCCGCCCATGCCCCACCAAAGAGAATTCGGCTACCTCACGTTCAGAGAAAAATTTATGGTCAGACACCGCCGCTTCGAACAGATCGCCAACTTCAGAGAATTACTCGCCAAAACCGTACCCTCAGACGTTTACCACAGCTGCGCCTACTACGAAAACCCAGATTTAGACATGGACAAAAAAGGCTGGATCGGCTCCGACATAGTATTCGATATAGACGCCGACCACATCCCCACAACATGCAACAAAATACACGATGAATTCCGATGCGTCAAATGCGGGTTCGAAGGAAGAGGAATCACCCCCGAAATATGCCCCTGCTGTGAAACCACCAAGTTCCAAACCAAAATTTGGGCTTGCGACTTATGCATCGATTCAACCCGCCAAGAAGTCTTCAAACTATTAGATATGCTTGAAAACGATTTTGGTTTCTCCCAAAACGAGTTGCGAGTATTCTTTTCTGGGCACCGCGGCTACCATTTGCATATTGAAAATGAGGCTGTGCGGTCGCTTGATGCGATGGCTAGGAAAGAAATTGTAGATTACGTTACTGGCTTAGGCTTGGCAGTGTTGGATAAGGAAGAACGAGAAAAGAAAGCAAAACGCAAGGGCGGGGCATCGAAGTTTAATTTACATAATTACGGCTGGAACCGACGCTTAAAATTGGGCATGCAGAATTTTCTGTTAAACGCCAGCAAAGAAGACCTCAAAGCCGTCGGTTTAAATAATAAAGCACTCTTCGAAAACAAGGACACCATCATCAAACGTGCCATCGCAGAGGGAAAATGGGAGAGCATAAAAGGCGTCAGCATCCAAACCTGGCTTAAATTAGCCGAATACATCCATGAAACTCAAGCCGCTAAAATCGACACTGTCGTCACCACCGACATTCACCGTTTAATCCGCATGAATGGCAGTCTGCATGGTAAAACAGGGCTCAAAAAAGTGGAGTTCAAACCAAAGGAACTGCAAGATTTCGATCCCTTCACTGGAGCGGTAGCTTTTAAAAAGGGTACAGTGAGAGTGTTGGTATCCGACGCTCCTGAGTTTCGGATGAGTGGGGAAACATTGGGTCCATACAAGAATCAAACCCTAGAGTTGCCAGTTGCTGCAGCGGTTTTGCTTATCTGCAAACGTAGAGCTGAGGTGGCACCTTAATGTATGACCAGCTTTATGCCGCTTGGCGCCGAGAAATAGATGACCCCACATTAGGCGGTTTAGCGCCTGATTTCTACATTAAAATCGCAGAGTACCTTGCCCACATAAAAGAAGACAAAGGGGCAATCGATAAAAAATCGGTTAAAATCAACTTGCTTGAGCATGAAGCCCGCAATGTCGAGCGGATGCTAAAAGAACTGCTCGATATGCGCTACAGAAAAATCCTCAAAACAATCACTCGACTTCACAAGGCACCCATCGAATTGTTAACCACTGAAGAATCCAAGATGGCGGAGAGCTTTGTTGGTTTTGAGCATGCTTACGAACAGTTTGCCAAGTAACCTCATGGAAGGACAACAGACACCAATCACAGTAACTATAATCCAATCAGTCACCCCAACTCAAACAAATGAAGTGCCAAAAACAGAAATCAAACCCCAAGTCCACGTAACACATAAACGATTGACGCTGCGGTTCACAAAGAACATTCCAGCCATAATGGGTGCAGACATGAAATCGTATGGTCCCTTCGCCGCTGACGATGTGGCATCGCTGCCTGCGTTGAATGCACAGATTTTGGTTAAGCAGGGTTTAGCGGTGCTGATTGAGGTTTCCTGATTTTTCGCCACGCAAACATGCTGACCATAATGAGTAGTGGATAGAAAACTATCCAAGCCATCGCATAGAGGGGTCCATAGTAGTAGTGGAATTGGTTAACTTGTTCTGAGTATGCGCCGTATTGGACGCCGATTGTGAATATGGTTGCTATTCGCAGGACATTTATGAAGTAGGTGACTCCGGCTCCGATGGCGAAGAAACCCAATTTTGCTTTCCAAGAAATATTCATCCGTTTTAGAAACAGCAGTGCAACCGCTGTAAAAATGAGTAAGCTTTCTATGCCGGCGCAGGGCCATGCGATGGCAAAGGTTGCGGTTCCTAAGTGGCCTGAAACGTCAAGTGTAGGCATCCCTGTTGCAGCCTCGACACCGGGGATTGTTGTGTAACCCATCAAGTTTAGCACGCCAGCAGCTAATGAAGCTGTTGTGGGAACAAGCAGCTGAAACGGCGTGAACTCACCGTATGGGAACACGTTATCGATGGTATAGAGTAAACCCACTATGGCTAGGAATAGGGCTGGCAAAATGAAATCTGTTAATCCCTTTTTGCCAAATGAGACAAACGCTGTTAAGAGGAAGATTGCGGAAAAGATGAGGTATTCGATGGCAAGGGGCATAGAAGCAGCAAAGGCAACTCCACTCTGCTGTGACCAACCGGCGATGGCACCGTTTAAACCTGAAAATTCCAGAAGTAAATACAACGCCGGAAGCAGCAGAGCAACGGCATAGGCGGCGAGTCTTGGTTTGTTTTGGAGGTTAATTTTTGATGTGATTGTTTCCCAGCCAAGAATAAATTCCAACGCTATAAGCCAAATAAAGAATAGCTGGAATGTTCGGCCCTTCCACATGAGTTCGAAAGATTGCTGTGCCGAAACATTCAGGTAAGTATCCATCGGGTTGAATAGATAGAGCAGTGCCAATGGAATAGCAAATGCAACAAGCGGCAGAACCTTAAGTAAAAAACCTGTGTACCGAGTGGTTTTCTCAGGGGCAGCCTCGTTTTTTGTACCGAACACAGTCATAACACAAGTTGTGGCGATTTAAAAAACCATGCGCCTAAAACGCCGACTTCAATGAAAAATAAAAGTATAAAGAAGAATTGGGTGTTTAGCTGTATTCTCTAAACGTGTAACTGCATTTGGTGCAACGCATAAACTGCGTTGAAGATTCATCAGCACCGCGGGTTTGCACTTGCCACACGTAAGCTTGGTTGTTGCCGCATTTTGGGCATTCAACTCGTGCTGTTGGCAATGTGTTTAGTTTCTGTTCTTCTTTGCCGATTACCGCTACGAATTGTTGGGGGCTGTGCTGAATAACTTTAGGAGCTACCTTCTGCTCAACGTCGCCTGCTTCAGGTTTTTTGTAGCCGCATTTGGGGCAGGCTAAAACTAAAGTTGCTTCTTTACCGCTCTTGGATTTCTTTGGTTCAAGACGGGAACCGCATTTAGGGCAAAATTCCATATGTCGTCACACTGTCCCTTTGGGGGATTTCCTTAGCGTTGTCACTTTTATACTTTTTCTAATTTCCAAACTATCAAGGTGTTATTCCTGAAGCGATAAGATGAGCAACCCGTAGCGGCTCAGGATAGCTGCCCCTTGTAGAAGTTAAATCCAATACAGTTTTTGCATCAGCCAAAGTGATTCCGGCTAACCCCATGTAGAGCTTAACGCCCTTGTTTGTTACTTCATGGATTTCGCCGGCGTTTAGGATGAGTTGCCACCGCTCTTCTGTATCAGGTAAATGTTTGAGGGCTTCATGGATTGAATCTAAATCGGGCTTCACATTGGTTAAGGCTAGAACGGGCAATCCCGTGAGGGCAGGATAATTTGTTTATGTCAACTATGTTGAAGCCGGCAAGGGTAACGCCGTTGAGCATTACTAAGCGCAGTTGATGGCGATGCGGCGAACCATTAATCATGTCAGCCAGTTTCTGGGTGGCATCTAAACCGTCAATGGATACTTTTGTGTGCATAACGCCGTCTATGGAGCAGCCTCCCCTGAAAACAACGCCTACAATCAATGCGTCGCCTTTTGTGTGGGGGATGAATTTGCCGTCGTCTATGCCTAGAACTCTGATTTCTTGTTTTATAATTCGGAAAGCCTTTGCGTTGCTCAAAGAGTCAACTCACAGAAGTAATAAGCGGAATTATGTTAAAATGATTATACAACAAAGAAGAAATAAAAATAAAAAATTTAGACTTTTAGAACGTTTTCGAGCTCTTTACCGAAAGCATCGTTAGCTTCACGAATCTTCGAAACCGCTTCAATTAAAGCATCCTCAGCCTTGGCTTTTCCCTTCATCTTAATGTAGATGACTGGGCTAGCTGCTAGTGGATGTGGCAAATCGTAGCCTGCGAAATCAACGGTTTTATCTTCTAAGAGACGTTTTGCCAGCAAGTTGCAGAGGCCATGGCTGGAGCCTTCGATTTCGATTTTAAGCTCGTTATCTTGTCTTTTTAGTACTTTAACTTTCATTGCTTATTCCTCTCTCTATAATGGGTCTTTGCCGTAATCTGGAGATGTCTTGCGGTGTTCAAGGTTTCCGCATTTGGGGCATTTTAAGTCGTAACCCTCTTGATTTAGCAGGGTGCCGTCTCTTGAGCAGAAAGCATACATGATGCCCAAGTTTTTATCGTTAGTTGATAGGTGGAAGACTTTGTTCTTTTCGCTGATGACTTTTGCGCGGACGATATCGCCGGGTTTGCATACGTCACTCATTTGGTCGACGTAGCGGTCGGAAACATCAGAGACATGTAATATGCCGCCGAAGCTGCCGGATAGCTTCTTTTTGCCGACTCTAAAGATTTTTACCAGTACGTTGTCGGATTGGGCGTTGCCGATTTGGCCGATGACTACGGTGCCGACTTTTGGGTAGACTGCGCCTTCGATTACTGGATAAACTGATACGCGCCGATTCTGCAAGTCAACAAGTGAGCGTCCGATTATTTTTGAGAAGATAACGCCGTCTTTAACGTATGTTCCTGAGTCAGGAATGAACTCTTCGATAACGCCGAGGCGTTCGCCGGGCATTACTAAGTGACCGCTTTTTTGTTCAGGAGCTTTTAGAGTCATATATTTTCATCTTTTTGTTATGTAAATTATAAGCGTGAATTAGATAAGCGCATATGCTTAGTTTCCATTCTGCTCAATAAACCTTTTGTTAAATAAACAAAAATAGACCTGCATCCAACAACCAAGGTTTAGGTTCATTGGGGCTGCTTTTGGATGACGTATAAGTCGATGACGAAGTCATGTTTTAGTTTGGTGTGGAAATCGAACATTTTGGGTATAGTCATAAGCATTGCATAAACGGCTGTGACTGTGCCGCCGTGTTTGTTGATGAAGCGTTCAAGGAACGGTGAAGGCTGCACCTGCATGAAATCCTGGCTGGATTTGAGCATTTTTATGAGGCGTTCGTCTACTTCGGGGTGATTATGCAGCGAATAAATTGAGTCTGCTGCTTCGAGGGCTTTTACCAAAAAAGCTCGGTCGGCTTCGCGTGTTTGGACCCCAAAGGGCGGATTCTGCAGAACCGTATCAAAATGCCCAGTGATGGCTGCGATGTCACCGTTAACCCACTGCACCTTGTCAGCCAAATCGGCTTTATCCGCATTTTGGCGGGCTGTCTTGATAGCGATTGGGTCAATGTCAATGCCCACAACCTCTTTTGCACCCAGACAAGCCGCGCCCAAACCCAACCTGCCTGTGCCGCAACCCAAATCCAGCACAGACTTCCCAACAATGTCGCCGTGTGTGTAAGCGGCTATGTAGAGCATGTTGGCGGCTATCCCTTCAGGAGTCGTGTACTGCTCAAGCTGAGCCTGCGGGTTAGGCTGCTTAGCAAGCGTACCTAAGAAGAGTTCGAGGTCTAATTTTCGAATAAGCCTTTTTTGAGCATGTCCGTCCATGAGATTTCTCCGCAGACAACCATAAACTCGTTAACCGTCAATATTGGTTTTTGGAATTTTCCAGGCGCATCCAAGTGAGATGCGTGGGCAAGCTGTGTTGACGTAAGCGCCGATATTGGGGAACTCCATTAGGGCGTCGGGGGTGATTTCTCTGCCAGCCAACAAAAAAGCGGATCGACCCGTTTTTTCTGCTAATGCTTTAGTTTTTAGTGCATCGTCCAGATGTTTCTGTCCTGGCTTTAAACCGACGAGGATCCCGACGGTTTTGGCGGGCTTTGCTTCTGTTATGCTTGCATAACGCTGTTTCAATAGTTTTTGGGCTTCATCAGTGATTGAGTAGGCACGATTGTCATAAGGGTCGGCGATGATAGTTGGTTTAGCCTGTGCCCAAAGCGATGCCCAACGCGTGGAATATGCCGCCGCCGATGAATAGGAATGCGTCAACTTGGTCGGCTATGGTTTTGGCGTTGCTATAGTTGCAGCCAATAACCTGCCCAGCATAGGGCAGTTGGCCAGCGTTGCCGATTTCGACTGTTTTGCCTGCGTCGGCTAGGAGCTGTTTTGCTTGGTTTAGTGCTTCTATGTGCTGGATTGAGGTTGTTAAACCGATTTTATTGTAAGTTAGCGAGGAGTGGGAGGGCTTGCTGAATCGCCGTCTCGATTTCTATTTTAGCGTGGGTTTCCACGTAGATCGCGGGAATTTTGCTTTGCTTAACCATTTTTGCGTGGCCGAAATGCACAATCAAATCCACATCCAAGCCCTTCCGCTTCAGTTATGGCTATGTCGCATGCGCCGTAGCAGGGATCCGCTGAGATAATCGCTACTGCACCCGACGCCTCCACGGTTTGAGCGATTTTTGTAGCTTCAGGTTTTAGTCCTTGGGGCATCTGGAGCAGCACACGCTTAGCGCCCAGCCTTGCGATTTCGTCTTTGATTCTTTGTTCCTCAAAATCGAAGCCTAACATGGGGTATCCACTAACACACAAAGAAATGAAAGACAAAAAGATAAAATTAAAAGTTAGGGATGTTTAGTGTGGCCATTCCCAATCTTGGGTTGGCTTTTTGAGTGGTTGTCCGCGTGCGATGGCTGCTTGTTCTGCGAGGCGTTCGAGTATGATTTTTTGTTCTACTTGGGCAACGTTTCTTCGTGTAGTGCTGACTGCGTCGTTGTTGACTGAGATGCTGTCGATGCCTGCTCTGACGAGGAATTCTGCGAAGTCAGGTAGGTTGCTTGGTCCTTCACCGCAGATGCTTACTGTGACGCCGTTTTCGTGTGCGATTTTGATTAGGTGTGCGATGATGCGTTTGACTGCTGGGTCGCGTTCGTCGAAGTAGCCCATTTGGCCGAGGCGTTCGCTGTCGCGGTCGATCATGAGTACTCCTTGGGTCATGTCGTTTGAGCCGATGCTGAATCCGTCGACGAGTTTGCTGAATTCGTCTGCCATGATTGCGATTGAGGGTGTTTCTGCCATGAACCAGACTTTGAAGTCTTTGCTGCGTTCTAAGCCTTCTTCTTTCATGATTGGCTAAGGACTTGTTTTGCTTCCCAGAGTGTTCTGACCATGGGTAGCATGACGTAGACGTTTTTGAGGCCCCATTCACTGCGGCATTTTTTGATTGCTTGGCATTCGAGTCGGAAGGCTTGGATGTACCATTTGCTTATGTAGCGGCTGCATCCTCTCCAGCCCAGCATTGGGTTTTCTTCGTTGATTTCGAATTTTTCGCCGCCTTTGAGTCCGCGGTATTCGTTGGTTTTGAAGTCGCTTAAGCGGACTACGACTGGTTTTGGCTGGATTGCCCGTGCAACGGTTGCGACGCCGTCTGCAAGTTTGTCAACGAATTTTTGGCCTTCACCATTCTCGATGAATAGCATTGGGTGTTGACCGATTGCGCTTGCCAAAATGAATTCGGTGCGCATCAAGCCTATGCCTTCGAAGGGTAGGTTCTTGTATTGCTCGATCATCTCGGGTGTTCCGAGGTTCATGTAAATTTTTGTAGCTGTAACTGGCGCGGATTCTGCTTGGATGACTTTGCCGCCGTCGTTGCTTGCGATTGGTTTTACTGCTTCTGCCATGACGCCTTCGTAGATTATGCCGTTTCTTGAGTCAACGGTGTATTCTGTGCCTGTTTGCATTGTTTGTGTTGCGGTTTCTGTGCCGACGACGCATGGGATGTTTAGTTCTCGGCTGACGATGGCTGCGTGGCTGGTGATTCCGCCTTTGTCAGTGACTATGGCAGATGCCATCTTCATGAATGGAACGAAGTCAGGGTCAGTCATTGGTGTGACAAGGATGTCGCCTTTATGCATGCCTTTGTGGGCATCATCAGGGTTTAGGACAATAACTGCTTTGCCTACACCGTATCCTCTTCTACCTGCGGAGATTCCTCTAACAACGATTTTGAGTGCTTCTTGACCTTTTGTTTCATCCATTTTTGTTCCTTCCAGGTTTTTGGTTCCGAAGATCGTTTCTG
Source organism: uncultured archaeon (assembly GCA_963782915.1). GTDB lineage: Archaea > Thermoproteota > Bathyarchaeia > Bathyarchaeales > Bathycorpusculaceae > Bathycorpusculum. Next base: position 236,431 of record CAWALK010000022.1, on the reverse strand, counting down.
GGCGAGCTTGAACTAGCATCATGTTTTCTGGGAAAGCAAGATCTTGGTCGATTGCCCATTCGATGTCCATGGGTTTGCCGTAGTGTTTTTCGATGCGTTTGGCTAGTTCGGTTAGTTTCATTATTTCTGTATCTGTTACACAGATGAGTTTTTGTTCGGCTTCTGGGATGTCGAGGTGGATGGTTTTGCCTGTTTTGGGGTCGCGGATGTACTTGACTGTTTTGCGGGAGATGCGTCTTTCTTTGATGGTATTGTTGAGTTTGTCAACGACGAAGTCGTCAGGGTTCACTGCGCCTGAAACAACGGTTTCGCCTAAGCCAAAGTTACCTTCGATGACTATTTCATCGCGGTTTCCGGTGACTGGGTTAATGGTGAACATTACACCTGCGGCTCGGCTGTTAACCATTTTTTGTACGCCGACGCTGATGAAGACTTTTTCGTGTGGGAAGCCTTTTTCGTTTCTGTAGAAGATGGCTCTTGGTGTGAAGAGGCTGCTCCAGCATTTGATAACTTTATTGATTAAGTCATCTGCGCCTTTTACGTTTAGATAAGTTTCTTGTTGTCCTGCAAACGATGCATCTGGGAGGTCTTCGGCTGTGGCGCTTGAGCGTACAGCGACAAAGGTGTCTTTTAATGCAAATCGTTTGTTTAATTCAGCATAAGCTTTCCTTATGGCAGTTTCGATGTCTTGGGGCATCGGAGTTTTTTCCATGACTTCACGGATAAGCTTCGATGCGGTATCGTACTGTTTAGGATCGTTTGGGTTAGTGACTGTTTCAGAAATAATCTTGTAGATTTGTTCGCTTAGTTTCTTCTCTACAATGTAGCGTTCATAGGAATGGGCGGATACTGCAAAACCAAAAGGAACTGGGAGCCCAGCGTGAATCATTTCGCCGAGGCTGGCGTTTTTGCCGCCGACAATGGATACATCAGTATTTCTTAAAACATCAAACCATAAAACAAGCTCGTTGTTTCTGGCGCTCAAGCAGTCTCCGTCTCCGGTTCAGCTTGCTCAGGTTCTACTGGGGAAGCTTGTATCTTGGAGATAACTATCTTGCAAGGTATTGGGAGTTTTGCGCTGCCACGTTTCAATGATTCTCTGGCTAATGCTTCTTGACCAGCTTTTACTTTGACAGTCATGATTGGTTGGTTGACTTCAACTTTTGCTGCTGTACCGACTGCTGCTCCAAAGGAGCGTCTCATTCCCTGTTGAAGTCGGTCTGCGTGCGCACCGAAGATCATCTTGTTTTCTCTTAGGATAACGTGCGGATATGGATGAACAACCATTAGGTAATCGTTGATTACTTTGTCCATTAAGATACGGTTAGTAGCTACACGTGCTGCTTCTAAGGCACAATGGCGAATTTGAGCTCGCTCACCAGCAAGAAGTTGTCCTTCAATCTGAAATTCACCCTTAGTGTCGCCCATGGTGAATTTAACAATTTTTGGTGGTGGAAAACCTCTAGCGTACTCTTTTCTGGTGTATGCCCGGTTCTTTACGTGTCTATAATTTTTTGCATGCATGCGACGTCACTTTTTCGGTAGCATACTCTCACGTTCAGCTATATTTAAACGATTTGTAAATATTCGATGATGCTACCGTGCGTTTCTAGGTTTCTAACTATTTACTTAAAGTGGTTAAATGTAGCATTTGCCGCTCATCTACTTATATAGGTAGTTTACTTTTGATTCCGCAAATGAAAACCTATCTGTTTGTTTCCGGCAAAAACTGGATGCTCTCACTAGCGGAGCTCACATCATACTTCAAAGCAAGAGCTATAGACTTTAAAATCGATTATTTCTCAACCGAATTCTTCACCCTAACATTCGAAAAAGACCTAACCTCAGCAGTAATCGACGATTTGGGCGGAACCATAAAAATCGCCGAATTAAAAACCAAAGTATCCACAGAAACAGTAAAAGAAGCCTTCCTGAAGAAAAAGAAGCCAGCCCAAAAACAAGTAATAGAAGCCCTAACTTCAAGCGGCGCATTACAAGGCATGGCAAAAGCTACGGATAAGCTGCTTTTTGGCATAAGCGTCTACACCTCTGACAACTCCATAAAAACGGTCGGAGGAGGCATACAACGCTACATCGGCAGCGCCATCAAAGAAGAACTATCTGCGGTTGGCAAAAAATCCAGCTTCATGGGCATGGGAATGGATAGAAGCGAAGCCCAACTAAGCCACGTAGAAGTCCTAAAGAAAGAGTTAGTTGAAAACCAAGCTGAAGTACTTCTATGCGTGGGCAAAACAGAAACTTGGATCGGCATCACAATAGCAGTACATAATCCGTTTGAATTCCAAAAACGAGACATTTACAAACCCAATCAACGCGCCATCTTTGGCATGCCACCACGCCTTGCAAGAATGATGGTTAACCTCTCCGCATGCACATCCGAAAAGACCCTGCTGGATTCATTCTGCGGCGTCGGCACAATCCTCCAAGAAGCCCTCCTAGAACACGCAATGGTTGTAGGAGTAGATGTTAATCCATGGTGTGTTAAAGCAGCCACTGAAAATCTTGATTGGGTAGCGCAGGAATACAATCTTTCAGGCGCCGATTTCCGTGTTTTGCAGGGCGACGTTAGCAAGTTAGCTGAGAAAGTTGGACTTGAAAGCGTCGATTGCATGGTATCCGAACCAGACTTAGGCCCCGCATTAAGAGAAACACCCACTGGCCCATACGCACAGAAAATCATCACCAAACTTGAACCACTATTCTTCGGCTTCATCGAAGAAGCCTACCAAGTACTACGCCCCAACGGCAGATTAGTACTGGTGACACCCTACATACGCACCCGCTCACGAGACGCCGTAACAATGCCAATCGAAGAAAAACTCAAGGAAGTCGGATTCAAACGAGTCTACGTCTTCACCGACGACATGTTCAACCAAGATGCGCCAGAACATGGACGCCTCATGGGAGCACCGTCATTAGTCGAGATGGATGAACGACACAAAATCGGCAGAGAAATCCACATACTCCAAAAGTAGCGGCGCCTAGCCGATACAATTTATTAATCGGTTTGGCAAACTGTTTTCTAATTCATCGAGGCATCCGAATGGCAACTAACAATAACAAACAAAGACCCAACTGGGACCGATACTTCTTGGACATGTGTGAAGCTGTAGCTGCACGTGCAACCTGTGACCGAGGAAAATGCGGCGCAGTCATCGTGAAAGACAAACGCATCATGACCACGGGCTATGTGGGTTCCCCGGCTGGGTTGCCCCATTGTGACGAAGCGGGACATGATATTCGCCAAGTAACCAACGGTAACGGCGAAATTAGCCAGCATTGTGTGCGGACTTTGCATGCGGAGCAGAACGCGATTCTTCAGGCGGCGAGATTTGGGATTCCGCTTGAGGGTGCAACATTATTCTGTAAGATGACGCCATGCCGCACATGCGCTATGATGATAATTAACGCTGGCATTAAACGGGTGGTCTGCGAGAAACGTTACCATGCTGACGTGGATACGATTGAGATGTTCAAGCAAGCGGGCATTGAGCTTACTATAATGAATAATGAAGTCATGAAATACGACAAGCAATAACTTGTTAGATTTTTTGATTGCTTCAAGGCAGTCAACCGCTTTCATTTCTATTACTAATACATCCGCTTTGGAACACCATTTAGCGTTTTCTGCCGTTATTGACAAGTAAAAAAATGGTGTTTGTGTCATTGGTTCAAATTTCGCTTTGTCTATGTTTCTCTAAGCGGGTTGATACTATCAACAACTTATGTCAACAACTGCCAAAGAGATATGGTAGCATTGCTTGCCATGCTTAGAGAGTCTGACAACTAAAAAAATCGGTGCTTTATGTCATTAATTCAAATTTGCGGTTTGTTTATTTTTTCTATACTGGTTGTTGCTATGGACCCCTCTTAGTGTCAACAACAACCAAAGAAGTATGATAGCGATTACTTTCCAGCTTCAGCGTCGGGTTTGCGTTGCAAGTTGATTGTGCAATAAACCCCAACCAGAACAGCGAAGATTTTAATCTACTACTATAAGGGAGGGGAGGTATCTGCAAAGGAGGTCACTCGATCTCAATTTTTACTTTAGCGTAAACAACGATGGATAGGAATCTCACACACAAGCAAATAAATTTCATAGCTGATTTTGAGCAACCCTCTTCCTCATCGACATCGGCCAGCGAGGACAAAAAGTAGGAAATTCCAATAACCATTCTAAAATGAAAGAAAAAGAAAGAATAAGTTTGTTTACCAATTTCTGGTACTTGCGGTTTGACGGTCTCTTAATTCTTTATTTTCTGCGTCTACTTGCGAATACCCCGAACGCTATCAGTATAACAACGATTACGACAACTAAGCCAATGATAATCAATGTCTCGGTACTCATGCCGCCGATTGTTCCGCCTGAAACTGGTGTTGCAGTGGGTGCCGGTGTTGGTTCAGTGCTGCCTATTGGGGTAAAGACTGCTTGGTAGCGGTATGTGTCTCCGTATCCGTGGTTGACGTTGTATGGGTTGTCTGTTGGGGTCCAGTTGACTGGTGCGCTGCCGTGGCTGGTGTTTGTTCCGCAGATTGTCCAGTGTGAGAATTGCCAGCCGCTTTGTGCTGTGGCTTGGAGGTTAAATGAGGTTGCATCTGCCATTGCATATGTTCCTGGCGCTGGATTTGTGGTTCCTCCTGCTGATGGATAGATGATTATGATGGCTGCTTGTGTCAGGTCAGTTGGCAAGGTACGTCCTGGGAATGCTTGTGGTTGTGCAAATACTGGTGTGATGGTGTAGGTTATTCCGCCTGAAACGGTGAAGGTCAGTGGATTATCAGTTATTATGCTGATCGCCTGATTGGTCGCTTGGTGAGATTACCCAATTTTGAGAAAACATAGGCTGCAGTCGGGTGTAGCTGTTATTGTTACTGATGTTCCATCTGGATAAGTTGTGGTTCCTGTGATGTCGGTTGTGCCACCTGTCTGGTCGATTACTGTGACGGTTGCGGTGCTTTGTGCATTTACCGCTGCAAAGCTAATTGCAGCAGTTAAAACTAGAACAAAAAATAGAGCAAAAACTGAGGGTTTTATTTTGTTTACCATCTTATAGAAACTCCTTGTCCTTGCTTGCTATATTTACGTAGTAATTTATGAAAGCTAGTGACTGTGCCCTTACAGTAACAACAATTAACCCCTCGATTACACCACAAAGTAAACCGTAAAGCAGCCCAACTATACTAGGCGTTAACACAGAAATCCACTTAACATTATCAAACCCATACTTCGTAATCAAGGGATCAGCAAAATTCGGAGCCAACGCATCATCAATCTCCGAGAGCACAACAGTGTCGCCGATGCGGTAAACAATAGCTACCTCAGTGAGGTCTTTTAACCCAGCATATTTCCCGCGGATTTCCCAGTAGCCCGGCTCATCACGGCCAACCTGCATAACCCACGAATACTGATCGCCCGGATGCTGACCCTGTATAGAATTGGCGGCGCAAACAGTTTCGCCGACTAATTTAGGATCCTCAATAGTTTTAACGTAGAACCAGAGTGTCATAAAAAACGCCAATACTAATCTAGCCGTTTATGCCCTTATATGTTTCTTTTAAGCGGCGGTTTTGGCTTCGATTAGGGTTAGGGTTTCAAAGAATGGTAGTTTCTGCTCTGCGATGACGGAGGCTTTGAGGTTTTGTTTGGTGAACATTTGGATGGTTTCTTCCACGCCTGTAAGTGTTGACTGCATAAGCAGAACCCGGCCATGAGGCGTAAGGTAAGCGGGAACCTCAGCAATGAACTTATCAACTACCAATCTACCGTTAGAGCCGCCAGCCCAAGCTTTGCCAATCCACGTCGCTTCCTCGCCCGCTTCAGAGGGCAAATACGGCGCATTAAACAAGCACCAAATCAAACCGCAAGCCATCACAGAAAGCGCTGAATAGGTCGCCCTGGATAAAATCAATTCTATCCCGCACACCGTTTAGTTTAGCGTTATCTTTGGCACAACGGACAGCAAAAGGATTCAAATCAACCGCAACCACACCCCCAGCATTCTTAGCAGCCACATTAGCTAAAATGCCAGAGCCAGTCCCTAAATCCAGCACCAACTCGCCCGAGGCTACATTGAGGTTTTCCGCGAACAAAAAAGAATCCTCCGCAGGCTCATACACATCATCGTTAACATCAAACGAGAAGTCGCCGAAGTGGATGCGTTTAGTTGGGTAAGGCATTTGCGATTGCTCCAAAATCTTTCGGTGACAATTCTCGGGGGCGTTTGTCATGGAATGGCAGGGTGGCCGCAATTTGTGCTGCGTCTTGTTTGCTTAGTTTAAAGTTGTCGCGTATGAAGGGTGCGAGTGCTTTGGCGAGTTTTTTGTTGCGCTGGGTAAATAGCCACTTAGCTAACCGAACAAACATCGCTTCATCCTTAACTTCAAAGGGTTTAGTCACCCATGGTTTCAGGCTGAGGATTACTGAGTCAACTTCGGGCTGCGGATAGAACATATCTTTGGGCACATCATCCAAAAGCTTGACTTCTGCCTGCTGCCCCACGACCACCGTTAACCAACCATATTCTTCGCTGCCAACAGGCGCGATAAGGCGCTGTGCGAATTCTTTTTGCACAATCAAAACAGCACAATCTACCCTTCGTTCAAGCAGCCATAATACTAGTTGAGAGGATAGATAGTATGGTGGCGCAGAAATTGCTTTATTGAACGGTGGCAACTGCGCCTTCAAAACGTCGCCCTCAACAACAGTGACATTGGTTGTGTCTTTGAATTCTTCATGCAGAACAGCGGCTAGTTGCGGGTCTTTCTCGACCGCAACCACGCCCTTGCATTTGTCAGAGAGAAAACGGGTTAGCAAACCGAAGCCTGCGCCAGCATCCAAAACAACATCCGAACCACGCAAGTCAGCGTAGCTGCAGAGTTTAGAATAGAATGCTGGTTCAACCATAAAATTTTGGCCCAGCAGCTTGTTTGGGCTGATATGATGAGTAAAAAGCAGCTGCTGAATTTGCTCTAGACTCATCGCGTATCCTTACTGTGCCCTAGTGAACAGTCGATATTTGCTGTCGCCCTCAAGCTCTTCCATGACACGCTTGGTGATCAATTTAACGGGGTTAGGCAATTCTGTACGCTTCTGCAAATCCGCAAAGCTCTCAAAAGGTTTGCGTTGGCGTTCGTTGATGACTTGCCACATGTACTTTTTGCCTATGCCAGGCACAAGCTCGAGAGCATGCATACGTGGAGTTATGGCACGTGCAGTGTTGAAGAAGTTAACGAACCATTTCTCGCGGACCTCAACAATCTTGCCAATTACGCTCGGAAGCTCAGATTTTGCTGATGCAGTAAGTTCTTCAAAGCCAATGCGGCCGATGATATAGGTTACTTCTGAGCGGCTGTCTTTGCCGACGTAGACGCGGTCGCCTGGTTTGAGCACTAACTCTTCTCTTACTAGAGCCTCAAGTATTGTGAAGAATTCTTCTCCGACGCATTGAATCAAGGCGCCTGCGCGGTATCCTGCGCGTCCAGTTGGACGGAACCCTGGTTTGCCATGCGAAAGAAAGTCTAGTACGTAAGCGTTCTCTTCATACCGTTTTTCCATAACTGCCAACTCTTGTGTCCTCTAGTGTATTCTCGCTTACTGCTTAAAAAAACTTAGCCACTTAGGGCTATTTGAGCAGTCTGTTCTCGTTCAAAAGTTCGACGATTTGGCTGAGTTTTTGGGTTTCAATAATCTTTTTGCCGCCCGCAAGAAAGACGCGTAGTTCATCTACGGTTTCTGGGCAGCAGTTGATTATTTGAACGGCTTCTGCTTCTTCGAGTTCGTATTCTTTGACAAGTGTTTGCAAGAGTTCTTCAGCTTTTTCTGGAGCAACTTTAGAGAATTTGCTTGCGTAGTCAAGTGTGCGGCGTTGGAATTGGTCAAGGTTTTCTTCGCCGATGGTTTCCAGTACTTTTTTGACTTGTGGCAATGTTAGGCGGCTTTCGCTTACTTCTCTCTTGCTCATCTTGTAGCCACCTAAGTTCCTGTGTAAGGTTCTAGATGTTCTGTTCGGACAATTATGGTTTTTGTAGCGTCGCCTTGTGGAACACTAACGACGTATCCTCTGCCGCGTTTCTCGATGATTAAACCGATTTTGCCATGGAAACGTTTGTGAGGCATACTCTTCTGTACGCTAGAATCCATCTTTATAATGACTTGGTTACCAATTATGTATTCGTGAAGTATCTTGCTGATTTTTGGTTTTCCTTTTTCACGAACTGGCTTGCGCAAGAGACTGCGAGTGCCTGTGTAGTAGCCTTTTGAACCTCTCATTTAAATTTCACCTTTTATTCCATTATTACATTGAGAACGTCAAGCTTAAGCGTCTTCGCTGGGTTATCGAGCAAAGCCGACACATTGGGTACTGTACGTCCTTCATCTCCAGACACCAATTCTTTAACGTAAAGCCCACCCTGACATCTAATATAGAGCAGAGCTTTCTTAAGCGTCACCTTCTTAACTTCGAGCTTATATATGTACCTTTCTCGGACAATGTCTGCGCGGCGATGCACAACCCGCAATGGAGTCTGCTGCTTAATCATTGCACCAGTGAGTTTTTCTTCTACCAATCGCAAGCCTTCGTCGGTGAGGTCTTTCTCAAACTCAGCTAGCAAACGGTACTCTTTCTGGGAGTTTTCGCCTTTCTTGAGGTGCCGTACGTCATCTTTGGAGGCAAAATGGAGTTCTGAAACCTCGACCTTACCTACGCCGCCAGCGTTAATTGCTTCCTCGATTTGCTTTAAGTCTACAGAGCGTTTCTTGGGATTGGAGGCTTCAACTACGAAGGGTCTGCCTGTACCTAGCATACGGGCATCTATATCTTCTCTGCCCGAAGCATGGAAAAACGATTCTGAACCGCCACTGGCTTCTAGAAGAGGTTTTGATGTGTGAGCTTCAACGCTATCAGGGTAGAGTTTACCTGTTCCTCCACATTTATTGCAGCCTCTACCGCGGCATGAGCAGAACCATTCTGATTGGGGTAAATCACGGACTAGTTTGCGGTATCTGCCGCCGACGAATAATGGGTTAATTTGGAGTCGAATTGTTTCTTGGAAGGGGTCGATTACTATGACGACGTCGGGTTTGAGGTATTCTGCTTCTTTAGCGGTGGCTTTGGCTATGGCTTTGCCGAAGACTCTGCCGAATTCGTGGCGGATGCTTTCGCCGTGTTGGATGTTTTGGGATGCTTTGAATTCGTCTTCCCGCTCCTCAACCGATATGGGCAATTCGATGCCGACTAGAAAAGTTGAATATTCATAGCCTTCAAGGGCAGCCTGCGATTTCGCTACTATGCTGTTGATTAACTCGAATTTGCCTTCACAGAGATGGCATTTTACTTCTGTTTCCTCTTTAGATAGCACGCTTTTTTAGGTGTTTGAGTGTTTCCTGTGCAGTCGCTGAAAAACCGTTAGTAGCTAAAACTTTTAGTTGCTTAATACCCTCGGTATCTTTCTCGTCGGTTGCTAAGTCGTTGGCTTGCAGTGTTAAGCTGACTTTGAGAGCTTGGCCACGCACGTTATTTTCCATGGCATAGCCTAATAGGGCGAATTGTCTGCCGAGGCAGTGGTCACAAAGCGGGTATTTACTAATTAACTCGTAAGCTTTCTCTAGTACATCCATGAAGTTTAACCTACTGTCCGAAACCCATTGGGGGCATACCTTTGCCGCCGCCTAAACCGAAGGGCAGCTTCTTTTTGCGTTTGAACATTTTTAGCATCTTTTTCATCATGAGGTACTGTTTGAGGAGTTCTTTGACTTCTTTCTCAGAGGTTCCTGATCCGCGGGCGATGCGTCTTGCACGGCATGAGTTTAGCAGTTTAGGGTTCTCTTTTTCTTCAGGCGTCATGGATTGAATGATGACTTGCCAGGTGTCAAGGCGTCCTTCGGCAGTGTTTAGCATGTCGTCGGGGATGTTTGAGCCTGACATACCTGGTAGCATCTTCATAACTTTGCTGAATGGACCCATGTTTTTGACTGCTGCGAATTGCTCGTACATGTCTGTTAGGGTGAAGTTGCCGCTGAGTATCTCTTTAGCTTTCTTTGGAGGCACCTTGATTTCGGCTTCATGAACTTTTTCGAGCAGTGTTTCTAAGTCGCCCATGCCTAAGAGGCGGCCGACGAATCGTGAGGGTATGAATGATTCGATGTCCTCGATTTTTTCTCCTGTGCCGATGAATTTGATGGGGGCACCTGTTGCGGCTACTGCTGAGAGGGCTCCTCCTCCACGTGAGGAACCGTCGAGTTTAGTGACGATGATGGCGCCGATTGGGGTGGCTTCATGGAAAGTTTTTGCTTGAAGCAACGCCTGTTGGCCGATGGTGCCGTCGATAACCATGATGACTTCGTCTGGGTGCAGGTGTTTTTCGAGGTCTTTCATTTCTTTAATGAGGTCTTTTTCTTCTTTGTGGCGGCCTGCAGTGTCAATGATGATTAAGTCGCGGTCGTTAAATTCTTTTAAGCCTTCCCTTGCGACTTTGACTGGGTCTTTGGCTTTGGCGTCACCGTAAATTGGAACGTTGATTCTGGTTGCTAACTGTTGAAGCTGGGCATATGCGCCTGGGCGGTATGTGTCTGCGGCGACTAAGCCGACCTTTAAGCCGCGTTTCTGGAAGTACCTTGCCAATTTAGCGGCATGGGTGGTTTTGCCTGAACCCTGAATACCTACGAGCATAATGATTTTCTTTTTGCCCGGCTCAACTTTAAGTGCGACTGGTTTGTCGCCTACGAATTTAGTTAATTCTTCATAGACAACTTTGATGACGTGTTCACGTCTGGAAACGCCAGGAGGCACCTTCTCTTTTAGGGCTCGTTCTTCAATGCTCTTGGAGATTTGCAAAACAAGCTGCACGTTAACGTCTGATTGAAGTAGTGCACGTTGGATGTCGCGGACTAGTTCCTTCACTGCTGCTTCATCGACTACGCCGGCTTTGAATAGTTTCTTTATGGCGTCAGTTAGGGAGGAACTTAGTTTATCTAGTGCCATCGGGGGGTCTCCAGTCTTATCATTCTATTGTCGCTTTAAATAAAGATTACACAAGTAAAGCCTGCTATACGCCTGAAGTTTAAGCGGCTTTCTGTGTATTTTCTTGAAGCCTCAGTTTATAATTCCCCATTAAACTATTCTTCACAATTCAGACGGCTCTTCATGCATCATCGGCTTCAGCAAAGAAGGCTTCAACCTAGAAAATAAACTTACGGCTGTGTTTTTTGTTTTGTGTGTTATGGGTGTTTGCATGTTTGGGGTGGTGGGGTTTGTGTTTTGGGTTTGGGGCTTTTCTGTTTGGCTGTTGGTTTGTGGGTGGGTGGTATTTTTGTGCACTTCTATGTTGGTTTTGTTGGTTGTAGATGCGGGCGCATGTTGCTACGCAACCAAAGGTAATCCTCTCTAGGGGGTGCTTGTACAGTTTGTTAATACAAATTATTAAAACAACATTTTTTATCGCCAGCTATAAGGCAAGTTGCTAGCTGGGTTTGCTGAGGCGTCTAGACATTTATTCCTTAAGGAGGTAAGAAAAATGCAAAACACGATGATTGCAAACACCGCGTAAACAGCAGTCCAGAAGCCTGCTCAGCCCCAGTTGACTTACCGTTGAAACTAAAAAAGGGAGGGAAAGATTTGATTTCAAGTCTTCCACCTTATGGGTGTTTCTTTAGGACGAATACTATTGCGACCCCGACTATAACGATTGCAAAGATAATGCCAATGACTGCTGGTACAAAGTAGGCATCAGACATAGATACTGGTGTCTGGGTTGGTGTTACTGTTGTTTCTGCGTTCATGACGTTGAATGCTGTTGTAGCTGTTGATGGCCAGTAGCCAGCTGTACCTGCGAATGTTGCAACGACTGTGTATTCACCTGAAATGTCTGGTTGCCATACGTAGCTGTATGCGCCTGTAGCGTCGGTTGTTGTTGCGCCGATTGTGCGGTAGTTGCCATTAGAGTCGAGCACGTTGAGTGCTACTTCAACACCTGTGAAGTTAGTCGGTAGTGGTTTGTCTTGGTAGAGGTAACCCATCCATTCAGGCATGCTTGCGTCAGAGCTGACTGGAACGCCGTTTGCGAAGCGTGCCACTAGCTCATCTTGTGTTGTACCTGCTGAGACATCATAGACTGTTCCACGTATTACCACTGGTTGGCCTGATGCTGCAGATAGGTCTGGTGCTGTGACGGTTAATGATGTTGGTCCTTTGCCTACTGAGTAGATTAGGTTGTCGTAGCCATTGAAGTACGTGCAGTAACCATCAGCCATAGCGAAGGAGAGGGTGAAGAAGTTGCCAGTGTAGTCTGAGATTGTCCAGATTTCTTCGCCTGTTGTTGCGTTAACTGCTCGCATATAGTTGCCTTTTGGAATTGGTGTAGTGATGGTGTGCTGTGTTGCGCCTATGTATACTGCGTCGTTGCCTACAGCCATTATGAATCCTGGATAGTAGCCGTGTGTTTGTAGACCACTTGAGGTGCTGTTACCTGCGCCTCCGTTTCCGTAGGTCCAAAGCAAGTCACCGTTCGTTAGGTCATAGCAGAATAGTACACCACCGTAGTTGAGGCTGTAGAGTTTGCCGTATGCTTCTTGGGCACTTGCGTATGGGAATGCGGGATTACCGAAGTAGTCTAAAGTTGTTTCGCCAACACTTGTCCAGAGCTTTTGGCCTGTTGTCATACTGTAACCTGTGAAAGTGGTTGTTTCTTTGTTTCCTTCTACGAAAACGTTGACTGTTGGGTCTGATCCAGCAAATGTGATCGTCTTGTCTTGCAGAGAGGTGAATGTTGGGCTTGTCCAAAGAATTTGGCCGAATGTACCGTGGCTTTCGTTAAGGTCGATAGCGAAGTATGTCCAGTTTGCACTAGTCAATGATACGGTACCAGACACGTTCTGTGTTACACCTGTTAGAGTTGGATATGAGCCGTTTCTGCAAATCATGATGTTGTTGTAGTAGGCTGCTACCACTGTAAATTGCAGGTTGTTGTATTGTGCTTGGTTCTTCCAGGATATTGATTCGTTCTGTGTTGTAGAGTCTAACCAGTTGTAGCGGCGTCCCTGGTTTGCGATAACTGCAGTTGTTGAGGTGGAGACATTTTGGCTTGTTATTGTTTTTATGTTGTTGACGTAAGTTGTTGTGTTAGCCAATGCATATGTTGTGGTTGTTTCGGTTTGAATTGCGGGTGTGCTGCCAATTTCGTTAGGGTGGTATCCGATTCCGCCCCACATCAGTGTTGCGTTCCATTTGCATAAGTACCAGTCTGGTTTTGATGCGGTGCCGTTGTTGAAGAATGTGTATTTTATATGTTCACCGTTTGAGCCCATTACTATGGTACCACCGACTGCGCTGTAGCCAGTAACATTGAACATTGGATAGCCTGTGTAAGCGTCGTAGACTTGTGCCCAGTTGGATGTGACTAGTAGTGGTGGGAAGACACCGTGTTGGTTGGGGTTCTGAAAATCAGGAACGTAGGCAAATGAGATTGCAGGCATTGTTGGGCTTCGCCATAACTCTTCACTAGTGCGTAAATCGACGCAGACTGTGTCTCCGCCGCCTGCACTTGAGAAGGAAAGGGGTTCTTTGTAAACTAGCATCCCAGCTACGATGATTGGGTTCTGGAATCTATTGATGTATGCTGAGCCTTCAAAGTAGGTATCGCCTTTTATTTCGTATGTGTCGCCACCGACAACACCGCCTGATTGTACTGGTTTAGTCCACATGACGTGGCTAGTCATAGAACCGACGGCGTCACCGGGATATCTCTGAATTCCTGATTGTGTTCCTGTGCCAGTAATTAGGCCTGAGCCTGTTGCTGAAATGACAGGTGAGCCAGTTCCTAGCCAGTTGGATGAGATTGTGTACCAACCTGGGTTTTCGCCATAGATTGGTCTAGTCCAGTATTCAGTTGGCAGTGGATAACTGTCAGGGAAGTTCGATAGTGATTCTTCTTGTGCGTAGAAGGTGCATGTTGAGGTGCTTGGCAGGTAAACGTCGCCAATGCTCGCGGCTGTGCCTGTGTCAGCTGATGTTAGTGTCATTCCGCCGAAGGTGAAGGTAACGTTGTATTGGCCTACTACTGAAGGGGTATATTTGAACATCTGGCATCCGGTTGTGTCATCAACGGTGTCCCAGTGAAGTGTTTTGACTTCGCCATTAGGGTCCGTAATTGTAACGGTGTAGTCGTGGAATCTGTAGGCATTGTTCATTGTTGAACCGGGGAGGGGTGCATTTCCAAGGAAAGCGTAGCCTAATGCTGCTTGGCCTACGCCGATAATATCGGGTTGAATTGTAACTTTGGCGTAAGTTGTAATCTGATAGGGAGGTGTATGTGCAGTGCTGCTTTGAATTTGTACCATTGTAGTTATCATTGAAATTGCTAATAGAGCTGCGAATAGAATAGATACTGTTTTTTTATTGATAAAGTCCATTTTTTTTCTCTTCCTAATTTTATAAACTACTCTTTTTAGTTCAATCTGTTTTTAAGGTAGCACTGTAGTAGGTTCCGACTACCAGCCAAACGCCAAACGGTTATCCAATATTAGTTCCTAAAAAACCACTAAAAACCAAATTTTTGGCTAAATTAGGTAAATTCTTTTACATTAATAATATTCGCAATCTATGAAAAAATCATAAAATCTCGCATTAATTAGTAATGCAGTCAACCCGAATCCAACCTACAAAGCTGTTATATCACCGTTTGCTTCCAGCCACATACGGTCATACCATTGTTGAGCCATATGCAGTAATACCTCATTGTTCGACCATAAGAAAGGCTGAGACAAAGTATCGGACTTAATGATAGTAGACATGAACAATTCTGATTTGTCTTTGATTATTAATTTTATAGGTGCTGTTATTTTTGTGCTTTTAATAAAGATGTTTTGGTTTTCTTTCAAAAAATCTATAAAGCCTTTGGGCAAGGGCGATTCGCCTCTTTGAAGACACAGTATATCTCGGATTTTAACACCGTTTTTGAGGGCTCTACGTTTGGGTTCTAGATGCTTGTCGTGGGCAATTAGAACCTCGGGCATGTCATTGATCATGTCGATGCTAACTTTTGCGGTGTTAAAAATTTTGTTAACCATTTTTTCTATAGACTCTTTTTCCGGAATGATGATAAAGCCCCCTATCTTTTCTTCAGATATGCCGGGGAAAGCTTTCGATAATTCCGATAATTGTACTACTGTTTTTTCCAAGTCTACGATTTTTTCTTTTCTGCGTTTTAATAGTAAGTTAAGGCCTTCTTCTAAGGGCATAGCCATATATCGGGTTGGTTTGTCAATGATTCTTTCTACTAAGCCTTTTTCCGATAGTTCATTTAATATACGATAGATGTCTTGGGGGGCTACTTTTGCATTTTTTGCTGTAGCTCTAGCGGTTAGAATTCCTGATTTTGCCAATACCGTGTATATTCTAGCCTGCACTAAAGTAAGACCTAGGTCCGCCATAGTGTCAATTATTTGGTCTGTAATAATGCCGCTTTCCCTGCCTCAGTCCAAAGATCGAAGTTTTCTACATCAATCAGTAGGGAAACTATCTCAATCAGCTAATAAGATGCACTCACCTATCGTGAGTACTTTTCCAAATATTTTCCGATTTAAAGAAAGATCAGGGGTATATGAATAATAGTAGTAAAAAGAATTGAAGAAAAAACAAAAAAGTTAACTTAAACTATTTTGCTCTTACGATTTTTACTTTACCAAGAATCTTCCAGTACTCGATTTCAGTGCCGGCGAGCAATTTGGCTTTAAGTTCTTCTTCTTCAGGATATGGAGCGTCTATGTACTCGTAAGTTTCTAGGTCCATAATCTGCACGCCGTTCGGGTTAACTGAGAAGACTTGTCCGGCTCTTTTGTCGATGATTGGAATTTCTGCGCCGAGGTCAACTGGTTTGACGAATTGTCTTTTTTGATTGTCAAAGACGCCTATGGCTACGATTCTGGCTTTGGCTGAACCGTGTTTGCCTGGTTTGGATTTTGAAATGTCCATTATGCGGCAGGGTTCGCCATCGATCATCATGTAACCGCCAACGCGTAATTCTCCGACATCTACTGGTCTGCTCATACATTCACCACATTTTTGGTTCTACTCAATGCATTTTGAATAACACCCATATATAGATATGCATTAATTTTTGGGCATATGAGTAAACATCTGCAACTTCTGCGCTTGTTTACACCTAAAAATCAGGCGGTTAACCCTGTTTTGGGTCAAGAAAAAGAGAAAATTTGCTGATTACTCAGTTTTCAGTGCTACTACAGGGTCTAAGCGTGATGCTCTCCAAGATGGGTACAAGCCTGATAGTACGCTTAAGCAGACGCATAAGCCCCAGGTGAAAACTATGTACCAAGCATCGAAACTTGGGATGATCTGTACCTGAAGACCAGGTCCAACGCTGTTTGGTTGGATTTTGATGTTCTGCCCAAGGATTGCGCTCATGCCATGTGAGAGCCCAATGCCTAGAAATACACCTATCACCCCGCCTATGATGCCTATGATTAGTGCTTCGAAGAGGAATAAACTTAGAATCAACCGTTGGTCATAGCCCAGAGCCTTAAGCAAACCAATCTCTTTGACACGTTCCATCACGGAGGTTTGAAGGGTCGTCACGATTCCGACTGAAGCGACCAATAAGGAAACAAGCGCTACCAAACTGATGAAAAGATAAACCCCACTGGTAATTTGTCCGATAGTTTTAGAGACTGTTTGGGGTGAAATAATAACTAAGTCGTTGCCGTATTGTTCGCGGATTCTATCGAGTACGGCTTCATTCATTTCTGGGGTTTGGGCGATAACGTAGAGTCCATCATAGCTGTCGGCGCGGTTGAATAGTTTTTGTGCTGAAGGCGTTGAAATAAAAGACATTTGGTCGGCTGGGATAACGGCGCTGCCAATGTAGCTTAGTTGCCCTCGCACGACGAAAGATTTTTCGATTTTGGTAGGTTTTTGGTTTTCGTATCCTTGGTAGACAACTGTGACGGTTCCGCCTTGGCTGGCGAAAACTCCGCTTTTGTCCGGTAAACGTGATAATTCGTTGCCTAAAACTACGCCGACATTGTCTGTTTCTGTTACGAATGAACCAGAATCGAAGGCTAAAGTTGGGAACAGCAAAGGAAGTTTTGTCTGCTCGATACCCTGCACTATGGTTGTCTGGTCAGTGCCCTGCGAACGCAAGGTGGTGATTTGCTGAACGTAGGGGACGGTTTCTTGAACCCCTTCAATTGTGGAAATTCGGCTGGCAAGGTTATCGTTGATGGTAATGCTTTCGCTTCGAGGAGTCAAAATAAGGACGTTTGCGCCCAACGAGCTAAACTGGTCATCGACGAAGTTGGTAAATCCGTTGCCTGTACCGTTTATGGCGACTAGTAGGCTTGCACCCATGATAACCATGAGGATAGTGAGTGCTGTACGGACGCGTCGCTCTTTTAGGGCTTCAAGGGATAGGCGTGCAATCTGGAGAGGATTCATCGGTTTGCCCTGATTTTTTTGCTTTTATTGACTTGTCTGCGATAAGCTAACACGATTAAGCATGCTGCGACTGCAATTATGGCTACTACTAAACCGATTTCTGGATATCCAGCTGCATCGTTTTTGATTGTGTCTGATTGGGTATTGGTTGTTACCTGGAGGTTGAAGGTGTAGTTGAATGAGTTGTCTAGGTTTTGGTCGTTTCTGTAGTCGATTCTCATAGTGATTGGGTAAGTGCCGTTTTGGGCGTCTTTGTTAACGTTTGCAGCTAATGTGAAGGGGGCTTGTGAGTTTTCATCTACGTCGCCGATGTATACTGAGCTTAGAGATGACAAATCTAAGATGGCGTTGGGCAGGATGGATGCGTTAACATATATAGCTGGGACGGTGCCTCGATTAAGAAGCGTCGTGGTTATTTCAACCTCTGAACCGTTGATTGCGATTTGTGGTTTAACAACGCTGTCGTATACTCCTAATTCTACGTTGCCAACAATTACTAAGCCAACTGTGAATTGGTAACTCTGCATTTGACCATAATCGTCTTTGCAGGTTACTATGAAGT
The DNA here is from genome assembly GCA_963782915.1 of uncultured archaeon. Lineage (GTDB taxonomy): Archaea > Thermoproteota > Bathyarchaeia > Bathyarchaeales > Bathycorpusculaceae > Bathycorpusculum. Next base: position 218,404 of record CAWALK010000022.1, on the reverse strand, counting down.
TGCTGCTGTAAGTGTTTCCAACGGATGCAAACGGGGCATAGAGCACGATTGGGACAGAGAAGTTTTTGCCTGCATCAAGAGAGTTAAGGAGCCATTGGCTTTTGCCCGATGATACTAACGGTGGAGGTACAGTATAGGAGAAGTTAAGTGAAGAGAAAGCGACTTTGCCATCATTCTTCAGTGTTAGGTTAAGTTGGTTGTCGTAGCCTGCCTTTATGCGGTCATTAGAAACAGATAGCGCTAAGGAAATGGGTAGATGCACTTCGAAGGATGTTGTAGCTGAACTGCCCTTGTTTTGAGTGTCGCCTGCCCAGCTGGCGTTGACTGTCCAGTAACCAGCGGTTTTAGGGGTATAGGAATAGTTGAAGGAACCGTCGAATTTGGTTGTTGCAGTTTGGTTAAATTTGTTTCCGTTGGGGTCTTGGAAAGCCAAGTTTATGTTAGCATTTTCCTTGGCGGGTTGAAGGCTGCCTGACAATTTGACTTGTTCGCCATTGTCTAGTTTAGCCGGAGACGCTGATAATGAAACTGTTGTTGCTGTGGAAGATACAGCGCAGGTTACGTTGAGAGCTTGCGTAACTCCTTTGGTATAAGAGAATAATGTATTGTATGAATAATTAACCAGCAAATTCAACATATACGACGCTGGCAGGGCATCCTCTTTGACGTTCAAGTGGAAAGTCATAGTGAAGAATCCCAAGGATGCTACTTGGTCAGATGGGTTTAGTAGGTCACCTATTGTGGGTGCACCAGTTGCGGTTGCATTGGTGTTTCCATAGATGTCCGTAAACGATGTATTCTCAAGCTGCAAAATGCCTGAAATGCCTTTTAATGTATAGGATTCACCTAAATTTTGCATTTCCACCATAAAAGAAACTCCCTCATCACCGGGGTAAACTTTTATGGGAGAGTTAAGGCTCTCACCCCAAACTGCCCGGTTAACTTGCATGGGAACAGTTACTTGGCTTTGAACGGGAATTATAAATGCAAAACATAATAGTTGCAGTAGAACTGCTAATACGATTAATTTTTTATATTGTACTTTCATGCAAGTATACCAGCGCTTGTTATTTCTTCTTTTAGAATGGTTCCATCTCTGAAATAAATTATTCTATCGGTTTTCTTAGCAACTTCTGGGTCATGGGTGACAATTACGATTGTTGTCTTCTTTTCGGAGTTAAGGTTTCTGAAGAACTCCATGATTGCTTGCCCTGTCTTGGAATCCAAGTTTCCAGTCGGTTCATCTGCCAGAATTATTTCTGGATCATTAATGAGTGCACGGCAGATGGCGATGCGTTGTTGTTCACCGCCGCTAAGTGTTTTGGGTTTAACGGGGGCTTTGCTATTTAACCCAACCATGTTTAGGAGATAACTGATTTTTTCTGCCCTTTCCTCTTTTGAGTAGCCTTTAACGAAGGCGGGCAATTCCATGTTACGGGTTACGCTTGATCGGGCAATCAAATTGTATGCTTGGAAGACAAACCCTAACTTTTCATTTCGCAATTTGGCAAGTTCGTTTTCGTTGAGGTTTGAAATGTTTACTCCATCGATTAGAATTTGCCCGGAGGAGGGTTTGTCTAGAGCGCCCAGCAGGTTTAGAAGCGTTGATTTTCCGCTGCCTGAGGGACCCATTATTGCTACGAATTCGCCTTTTTTGATAATTAAGTTGAGGTCTTTTACGGCTGACACTACGTTTGAGCCGCCTAGGACATATTTTTTGTTGGCGTCGATTGTTTGAATTGCATAGGAGCCAGTGCCTGAGGTTTGGGTTGCTATGGGGATTTTTGGTTCTGGGACTGATTTTAAGATGCTGATGATTAAGGTTATACTTAGTAGTGCCCAAACTGAGAGGGTAACTATCGAATTGAAACTGGTTTGGTTGTTAATGTAATTGAAGGCAAAGGAAGCTATGCTTAACCCGAGGGTAGCAACGGAAGTTACCAGCGTTGAATAGGAGGCGATCTTTTTGTTTGTTGCTAAACCGATGAGGCTGAAGGCTATGAGGATGATGAGGAGACCTATAAGGACGATTTGGGCGTATGCTGGAAAAATTGAGGTTAATCCAGTTGAGAAGCCAAGTAGCGATGAAGCTTCGAGAATTAGACAGCCTATTAGCAGAATTATTGCTGTTTTAACTGCGAAGCCCAATCCCTGATTTTTGATGATACTCTTTACCCACCGATTATACAGTTTAGTTGTTACCGCTGGCTTGTATAAAAAGCGAACTAAGCAGTCATCACTAAAACAAGCGCTAAAACAGCCAAATGCACCTAATTGCTTCTTTATATAAGGGGAGGGGAGGTCTCACAGAGCAACAAAACGTTTTCTGTATACGAAAGCATCAACCAGACACACCTACCCGAAAACAACTGCACAAAAACCCAACGCCAAACTCCACAAACTCTGAGCCGCCAGAAAAGCGTGCTAACAAACGTGCAACACCCAAAGCCGCCACCCTGCAATTGTTGAGCCTATAAATAAGGGGGATAAAGAAAAAAGTCGCAAGCGACCCCAAAGCCCACCGGCTTGATTATAATCCAAAAGCTTCTCTACAGCAACCTGAAAAACCAATCCCACTTGCAACGAACGTTAATATAGACTAAGCTTCACGGATATTACACAGCGGTGGAATAGTGTTTAAAACCGTAGGTTTAGTCAGCCGCTTTGACCAAAAACCGGCATTAAAGCTCACTGAGGAGCTAGCGGAGTTCCTAACCAAGAAGGGCTTGAAGGTTTACATAGAAGACTCCCTCGCTAACCTCGTTTCTTGCAAAGAAGAATTTATTCCACTCTGCAAAATGAAAACCGATTTTATAATAACCATCGGCGGCGACGGCACCATACTGCGAACCGCCATATCCGTACCCAAACCGGAACCACCCATTCTAACAATCAACATGGGCGTTAGAGGATTTTTAACCGAAGTAGAACCACAATACGCCTACGAAGCAATCGAACGCACCCTAAAAGGCGACTACAAAATAGAAAAATCAACCAAAATGGCAGTTACAGCCGGCAAAGAAGCCCTCCCAGACGCCTTAAACGACGTAGTAATATCTACCGGGGAACCATCCAAGATCCTATATGCAGAAATCTGCAAAAACAACAGACCAATCCTGAAATGTCAAGCTGACGGATTAATCATCGGCACCCAAACCGGCTCAACAGGCTACTCACTATCAGCCGGCGGTCCAGTGCTGGATTCCGAAGTAGACGCCTTCGTGTTGACACCGATTTGCTCCTTAACTGTATTCCATTCACTAGTATTCCCAACCGATTCAACCTTAACTTTCAATGTGCTTCGCCCAGAAAAAATGCTTGTACTCATAGATGGCAATTACCGCAAAATGATAAGCACCGACAAACTAGCCGTCACGGTAACACGTTCCAAAAACGTGACTTCGTTCATTCGGTTTGAAAGCAACTTCTATGACCGCTTGCGCAACAGATTGCTCTTTAAGGGAACAGAATGAACGAACCAAACGAGCAATGTCGCCGAGTTGTCGTTTTAGATACATCCGCTTTTTTGGCAGGATACGATCCCTTTGCCGCTAGCACCGAGCAGGTTACTGTGCCCAAAGTTGAGGAAGAAATTCTTAGAAACAGCATGGTTAAAATGCGTTTCCAAACAGCTGTTGAGAGCGGAAAAGTAAAAGTCAGATCACCCACTCAAGAGTTTTCGGTTGCCGCTAAAGCTTCAGCATGCAAAGTCGGCGATTCCCATAAGCTCTCTGAAGCCGACATGCAACTATTATCGCTTGCACTTGAACTCAAAGAACAAGGTTACACGCCCCAAATAGTCACCGATGACTACTCTATTCAAAACGTTGCGAAACAGTTGGGCATAGAGTTTTTGGCGCTTGCTACTTTTGGCATTAAACGCCTCTTAGAGTGGATACGCTACTGCCCCGCATGCCACAAACAGTACCCTGCAAACAGTAAGTTTAAGGAATGCCAAATCTGCGGTACCGAATTGAAAAGAAAGCCACGCAGACAACCGAGCGCCTAGAAGAGCAGCAGCATCAAAATAAACAGCAACCCCTCAACACCGAAAACAACGGGGGCAACCTTTTTTGCTTTAATAATTGCCTTATCGACCAGAGTTGTAATTGATTTCAACCGTTCTTCACCAATAACTCGGACCTGTGACACCACGAATTGGACACAGCCAGCTTTTGCAGCTTCAAGATTACCTGTTGCCTGTTTTGTGGCTTCTCCGATGCAGCTGATGAGTTGGTCGTGATTCATGGCTTCGCCGACCGGATGGTATCCACGGCTTCCGGTAACTAAAGCGCTGACGGCGTGAGTGTCAGTGGTGCACACTTCGCTCTCGTCAAAGCCTGCAACTGATAATGATGACAGGATTTTCTCTCTAAGGTTTGGTATCATGTTGTTTCCGTCGATGATTACGTAGGCAGTTTTCTGTTTTTCAACCTCAACAACGATTGCGGTTATTCCACCTGTGCCCATGCCTTGCTTTTGAGTGAATTCTGGAAACACAGAGGCAGCGCCGACTTTGAAGGGTTTAGTTGGCAACTCAGACGCTTTTTTGAGAACAGCAAACGCAGCACGCTCCAACTCAGCTAAGTGCTCATCAGTATCAACCACATCATCCAATGCATTATGAGCATTAACGACAACTGCATGCTTTAGGCCAAGCCGTTTTGCTTCCTCGATTATTACGCGTCCTAATTCTTGGGGTAAATCCTCGGTTGTTTTCGGTGCAAGTGAGAATGAGAGGAATGCGGTGTCGCCGAAGATTTGGCATGAAGCAGTGGCGCATCCGTCTTTGGCGCGGACAAACGGTGAAGCCAATGCAGAGGATGCGTCAAACTTTGCTTTCGATAGGACTTCTGAGAGGATTTTTTGGTTTTGTGCTTGGGAAGCTAAATCGAGTTCATGCCCCAAAATGCCCAAGGGTGTACATGCATTGCAGCTGTATTCTTTTTCGAAGCCATGCTTGAGAAGTGAGGGTAATAGGCTGCTGCCGATGTTCTTGAAGGGTCCAGGATGTACGAGTGGCATGATGATGGCGGCTTTGGGTTTTTGGGCATCGAACTTGAGTACACTAACTTCTATGTCGGCGTTCTGGCCGAGTTCTTCGAGTTGTTTTTCTAGTGGATCGTTGGCGTTGGTTACCCAGTTTAGTATGAACGCTCGAAACAGGGACATAGCGGGTAATCCATAGGTGGTTTTGCCCAAGCGGTCTATGGATAGTAGGAAAATGTAGACAGCTACGTAGCTGATTATTGGTGACAGGATTATGTATGGTAGGATTTGCTGGATTATGGAGGTTGAGATGCTAGCCCAAAAACCCAGCAGGAGCGCTATGCATAGGATTGGTTGAAGTAGCGCTGCGGTTATTTGGCGCCATTTTGCAACAAGCGATGTTGCGGATAATACCATAATGCGCAGGGTTAATACTGCTGCGAATCCTATGAGTGTAAGTTTAACCCATAGTATCCATGAGCCGAATAGGAAGCCTAAGCCTGCGCCTAATGCCATAAAGGCGAGCCAGAGTAGCCAGCAGTAAAAGGACATGGCGGAGGTTCTGCGCATGACAAAAATCGGGTCGTTTCTCAATACTGCTTTACTGACTATCAAATCGGTGGTTACGGTTATGACGAATAATGAGATGCCTAAGGCTACGCTGTATATGCTTGGATAAAGCGCGTATGCGGTTAAGCTGACGCCGATGGCGCATATGGCGGTGATGGATAGGATTGCGCGTTTGAATGAGGGTAAAAAGAACAGTGAAGAGTAATGTTTTTTGGCGCTATCCATTGAGTGGTTAAGAGAATTCTGTGGTTGCATTTCTTGTCTTCACTATGGAATTAGATAGCCCTATTAAAATTTAGCCCAGCTAAAGCTTACCAGATAGTACAGGTTTTTCTATAATGCCAAGGGTATGCTGTTTTGTTTTGGCATAAACCTAGCAAAGGATGTTGCTGGAAAAGGACGGATTTGCTCTTGTGCTGCAGATTAATCCATGCCTTTTGAGGGTAACTGTTTTATCTCTAGAAGACGTATCTTACTATTCCGCGAAGTCTAAATATGCAAGACCAACAATTGCCCCCATCAATCTTCCTTATGCTCGAGCGAAATGTGGGCAAAAAAGTCAGAGTAGTTCTAGACCCAGCTTACGGTTTTGAAGGTACCTTAGTTGCGGTTACGCATGAACCCTCAGGCATATGGCTATCCGAGACAGAAGCAATTGTTCTGCGTTCAACCATTGCTCAGCCAGTTCCGCAGGTTGCAAGCCGCGAAGAAAGAGACGACCTTTTCCTGCACCTAAACAGTGTTCAGAGAATTGAAGTGCTGCATACTAATCCACCTAGAAGCAGCAAATAAAAATAAATTAATAAAAAATACTTTGTTTATTTGAAGATTTGAGCTACAACTGAAACAACGATTAATGTTACTGCTAAGGCTACAAGTATTTCTGGGCGGATTTTAATGCCTTCGGTTTCTTCTTCGAAGAAGCGTAGCAATCCTGCACTTGCAGCGGGCATTGGACCTGAATCTTTCTTTTTTCTTCGCATACCCATTGGATTTCAATTCCTTTTTGTGTTGTATGGCTATTATGGTTTTTAACTAATTAATGTTGTGCCATAACGGTGTTTTTCTGTTTTCTTAATTTGTCGCTGAGAGGCTTTGTAAACTAAAAGCAGCAGAGGGGTTATGGTTTTGGGCTTTGCTGGTTGGCTGAGTATAATCCTTAAGCACATATGGCTTATGGGTCTGTTGCGTTTTTTCCTCTACCCCCTCTATTTATAGGCTCAATGAATGCAGACAAAAATAAAGCGGAAGCGGGTGTATGCTGGTTTGGAGCTGTGGGATTTGTACAGTTATACGCTGAATTGTTAGAGTATCAGGCATCTGTTTTGCAGCTAAGCAGTTCTGGGCTCGAAAGCCACGACCCGACCTACCTACCTCAAACATATACCCCCTCCCCTATAAAATAGACTAAACAAGCCAATTGCAAAATTCGTAAACAATACCATTCGTTGAGTTGGGAAAAAACTTTTGTCAGCATATGCGCAAAAACCCAGAAATCTACTCAGCATCTGCTAGCCTCAGACTAAGCCAATGAAAATCAATCAATGGATAGTTTTTGCACTGAAAACTCTTTTAGAGGGAAACGCAGAGTAATCTGCGGAGCCGGGGTGGCGGAGTGGTTATCGCGCCAGCCTCGAGATCAAACAAACGAGGGCAAGAGCCAGAAATGGCAAGACAGCTGGTGGGCTTCGTGCTCGCAGGGGTTCGAGTCCCTTCCCCGGCGCCAACTTTCGTTTCTAATTGAGTTTGAGGTGTGCTATTCTTTTAGTTAGCTCTTCAAAAATTAATCGTTTCTTTTCTGTGCTAAGGTGAAAGAGGACTTTGGTTGCCATCTCGTTTGAGATAGTAAAGATGTAGTTGAGTTTTATGACGCTGTCTTTTATGGCGCCTTCACTTTTGGTTAACGGTATCCCCTTCATTTTGAGGTTGCTTGTTATGCCTGCTACCACGACGTTTCCCAACTCCTTAAATAAGACTACTGCTGGCCGCACTTTCACGTCATCTGTGTCTGTAAACTGAACCGTTGCCAGTATAACGTCGCCGGGCTTAGGCATTTTCCCAAGCCTCGTCTTCCTCGTTATCCCATAGCTCTTTCATCTTCGCTTGCTGGATTTTGTGGAGAAATTCGTCGTATTGTCTTTTTTTCCTTGACTCTTTTGCTGTTTTTATTAAGTTTAGAATTGTTTCGTTGTATGTCTCTCTTGGATACTTTCGAATGCTTTTGAGCTCCTTAACTACTGCTTTCTTGAGTTGTATTGTAGTTACATCTTCGTCAGACATTATAGGTCACTATAGCTAACTATTGCCAATTATAATTAATTTGTGGAATCCCAATCCATCTTTAAAAAAATGAATATTGATGATTAACGAAACTTAAAAATCAGAAAAATTAATTCACTAAAAAAGAAAAAAATAAAGGAAAAAGAGAAGGAAGAGAATTTGTCTCTTTACCTTATGGGCGTTTTCTTATAGCGAGCAGTAGAACTGCTCCTACAATCGCGATAGCAATGATGATTGCAGTGCCGATAGCAACGATGAGCATAGTGTTGTCAACTGTCTGTGCTGCTACTTGGGTTGGGGCTGCTGTTGGGGCTTCGCCTGCGTAGAAGGATGTTCCGGCTGATGTTGGCCAGTACGAATTGGAGCCTTCAAAGCTTGCGTAGATTTGATAGTCCCCTTGAATATCCGGTGTCCAAGTGATACCAAATGAACCGGTTGGAGTACTCATAGTAGCGCCGATTGTGCGGTAGTTGCCGTTTTGGTCAACGACGCTCAAGGTGATTGGAACGCCTGTGGTGTCGGTTGGTGCTGGCTGGTCTTGGTAGACGTGTTCCATGAATTTACTTTGGCTTGCATCAGATACGCAGGGTACGCCGTTGGGGAAGTTCTTAGCTACTTCTGATTGTGTAACGCCTGCTGAAACGTCGGTTATGGTTCCTGTGATGCGTATCGGCGTGGCAGTTGTTACTCCAATGCTCGGTGCGTCAATGGTTATCTTGGTTGGCCCTTTGCTGAATGCGTAAATCTGGTTGTCATAAGCGTTTAGGGATAGTAGGACGCCGTTTGCGATTGCTACTGATCGGATGTAGGCGCCTAGTTCACTCCAGACTAGTGTGCCGTCAGTCATGTTGACTGCTAATAGTTGTCCTCCGTGGAATAGTGGCGGGTTGTATTCGTGACCGATTGCGAGGTATGCGACTTCTGGTGTATAGGCTTGTGAACTAAATACCCATAGTGGCCATGTACCGTATGGTGTTTCGATGCCTGAGTCGCCGATTAAGCCGGTTGTGTTGGTGTACCACTCTTCTGCGCCTGTTTTACCGTTGTATGCCCAGATGTCTCCGCCTAAACCGAAGAGGAGCAGTTTGCCGTTTACTGGTGCAGCTTTGAAGCCGAACGAGTCGTAGGTGTTTGTAGAGCCTGATGGAGTGTCGAGGGTTGATGACCATGCTTTAGCTCCGGTGCGTATGTTGAAGGCGTCGATTTTGTTGTTAACCACGTTGGCTATCACTCTGTTTCCATCGACGTTGCAGCTGGTTGTCCTCGTGTAAGGCAGTAATGATTGGTAGCCGTCTGCGTATGTGAAGTTCTTGCACATCAAGACATCGCCGGTTGTGTCATCCATGGAAGCTACTACTAGCCAACCGCATGTTTCGTCTCCGCCTCCTTGCATGATGGTGTATCCGCCTGTTAGTACTACTGCGTCGCCGCCTAGTGGGTTGATTGCATCCATAGCGAGTGCTGGGAAGATTGGTTTTCCGTTGATTTCGGTTGGTACTGGCTTCGCCCACATTACACCTAGACCGAAGTCAATTGCGGTGTTCTGTGATGGAGACCATCCCCAAGAGTTGCCGAGTGCCTGTGTGAAGTTGAAGCAGCATAAGACTGGTTTGCCTGCAGTGATGTTTACTGTTTGAACCAGAGGTTGTGTGCCCATTTGTGGGGCATTACCGTATATTCTCATTGTTCCAACAGTACTGTTAAGATAGTAGCCAATTATATCTCCCTGAGAATCTTCTTTAAGTGTCATGGCCGAAGCGTTAACGATGCTTAGGACGTATTGTCCTGTTTCAGCAGAATACAGGTTGTATGCTGTTTTTTGCGCTGGACCAAACATGCCCATTTCAGTGCCTGAGCTTTGGATAAGTTTTCCGCCGGTTTCTGAAGCGGGTAAGTTACCTGTAGTCCAAATATATGGGCCGACTACGCCGTACATGTTTGGAGTCTTCCACTGTGTCGTCATTCCGCATCGAAGGACAGCGGTTGTGTTGATTTTCCAAAGCGTTTCGCCAGTGTAGAGGTCTGTGCATACTATGCCGTTTGAGTAGCCTGTGGTTTCTGGGTAGTATGTCGAGTACATTTTGCCGTTCATGATGACTGGTGCATACTGTGGCCAGTACTGCCTTGTTGACCAGTAGCTGCCTGAATCTTCGGTTCCGCCTGCGCTGCCGCCTACGACACCGCCTGCGCCCCATGTTTTCGTCCAGATGATGTGTCCGGATGTTACTGATGGCGTGTAGGGGTTACATAGGCTGCTGACGTTGTATGCGCCCGTTGAGGCAAAGGTGATGGTTCCAAGTCCTAGCCAGGGGCCCATAATCTTGTACCAGTTCTGGACGTTCTGAGCCGACACTGGTGTCTCCCAGTAGCTTGTTGGTAGCGGAGTCAGTGGGTAGCCGGTTTGTACTATGGGTTCTTCTTGTACTAAAAGCGTGTAGACTTTACTTTCGCTGGGGTCTTGTATGAGTTTGGCGTTAGTTGGTGGTCCTCCTCCGAATCCCGAGCTGCCTACTGTGAGTTGTCCGCCGTAGAACAGTTGGAATGTCCAGTTGCCGACTTTGTCTGGAACGAAGTTGAAGAAGGTTCCGCCAGTTGTATCGCCGGTGTATGGACCTTTCATTTGGACGTTGCCACTTGGGTCAGTGACTTTAACTGTCATGTTTGTTGGCCTGCTACTGTCGATTAATGGTGACGCAAGGTAGAAGTTTACGTTGACTGTTTGTCCAACGCCGATTGGGTTGGGTGCCACGTTAATGTTTGCATAAGTCGCAATATGTGTGCCAGGCGGCAAGGTTACCTGGCCAGTTGCCAATGGTGCTGCGAATATAGAAGTTACAATACAAGCAATTAACAATACAGACATTATTGTTGCAATTTTTTTTAATACATGCAATTTTTTCTTATCTCCTATGTCTATGGCTTCTTTTTTTGTTTCCTTTGCGTATTTATGGTTTTGCAAATATGCTTAAAACTTGCCATAAAATTAAGTATAATTATGAATAACGATTACGAATATAGCATTTTTTCTTATTTTTATTCATAAACGAAAGATAAGGCACAAACCATTCTTTGCTAAATCAGTTTTGCCTTTTACAATTCTCGTTGCTAAAATTAAGCCATAAAGTACCAAAGTAGCGCATGCAAAAAACCCACATTAAAAAAAACCTATCGTAAGGGCAAGAGCCAGAAATGGCAAGATAGCCAGAGGCTTCATGCCCACAGGGGTTCGAGTCCTTAACCCCGGCGCCTAATTATTTCAAGAAAAAGAAAACGAAAAAAGGTTTAAACTGGGTTTACTGAGGCGCCTAGACATTTATTCTTAAGGAGAGAAGAAAAATGCAAACACGATGATCGCAAACACCGCGTAAAACAGTAGTCCAGAAGCCCACTCAGCCCCAGCCTGAAACATAAATTGAAACTAAAAAAAGGAAGGGAAAGGGTGTTTTTCATTTCGTTTTCACCTTATGGTCGTTTCCTGAGTACTAATAGCATCAACACGAAACCTACTACTATTGCAATGAATATACCCCCAATTGCAGGTACAAAGTAGGTTTCTGAGATTGCCGTTGGTGTTTTTGTTGGTTCAGCGGTGGGTTCAGGTGCAGACTCTATGATAGCGTATGTTTGTGCATTTGAAGAATAGTATGCCGAGGAGCCAGCGAATATGGCAGTGATCGTGTACTTGCCTGGAATGTCAGGTGTTGCCCAGTTGTATCCGAAGGTGCCGCTTGCATCCGTTGTAGTCGAGCCGAGGGTGATATAGTTACCATTAGGGTCCAAAGCAGTTAAGATTACTTCAACGCCAGTAGTGTTTGTTGGGCGTTCAAATTGTTTGTATACATAGAGCATCCATTGGCTTTGGCTGTCGTCAGATACTGCAGGGACACCGTTGGGGAATCTTGAGGTTAATGCGTAAGTCTGAGGTGCCTGGTGATGTGTCGGTTAACTGTGCCTTGTATCATGATGCTTTGTCCTGATGCTACGCCGATACCTGGTACGTCAATTGTTAGTTGTGTTGGGCCTTTGCCGATTGCATATACGCGTTGGTCGTATGTGTCCATGGTTGCGATGATGCTATCAGCGATGATGCCGTTACCGCCCCATCTGGTTTCACGGAACATACCGTTGACACGGCAAGATTTCAGCTGCCGTCGGTTGCGTTAACTGCGATGTAGGGTGCGCCTCTTGGTAGTGGGTTCTCAGCTGAGTGTTCAAGTGTGCCGATGTAGATTTTGCCATCAGCAATTAGGTCAATCCAGCCCCACCAGTTGTTGCCTGTGACGGGTTCTCCAGTTGGGCGTCAGTTAGATTGTATGTCCATGCTGTGTCATCCTGTTTGCAAGGTCATAAGCATAGAGGATACCGCCGACACCCACTGAGTACAATTTGCCATAAGCAAAGTACCAAGTGTGTTCTGCATTACCCCAACCGTAAGCATCGGAATAGATTTCAGAGCCAGTTGCCCAGAGGTATTTACCAGTTGTGATGCTAAAGCCATAGTGGGTTCTTAATTCTTTGTCCCATACTGCTATGACACCGTCGCCGTATGTACTGTCTGTGATACATAATTTGTTGCGCCTGTGTAATGTAGAGTGTTTGAGCCATGCAAGCCATTCGGTTGGTGCAGCCCAGGTTTGATCGAATAGCAGTTGAGAGTTGATGTGGATGTTTTTGTTAAGTCTTCAGTGTTTATTGCCCATACTCTTACCATTGTTTGGTTGAAGAATAATGCAGACATATTCTGTCATCGTAGATCTTCGCGATTGATGCCCCGAATGTATGTGCTTCTGTTTCAAGCCCGCTGGGATAGAGACGTTCCAAGAGTAGCATTTTGGATTTGATGCATCGAATGTTTTCATCATGACGTTGCTTGCCCAACTACCGTAGATCAGGTGAATCTGGCGCTGCATTTTGTAGATCCGCAGAGGGTTGAGTTCCAAAGCATCAGTCGGTTGTTTACGTAGTCAATTTGATAGATCAGGATTTCGCCGCTTGGGCCATAGATTTGCTGTTCCTGAGGGAACATTCTCGAAAGTGAAGCACCATAGAAGCCATTCAAAGGGGTCGTATGCAGTCCAAGTGGTTTTTGGGATGAAGAATGGTGGATCATAAGTGGTGATGTTGTCAAAGATAACTGTATACACCATCTACGTTGTAGCTGTTCCAGTAGAATTCTTGACCAAAGGATAGGAAGTGTGTCGTTTTTTAACCCAGAGTTCCTCGCCTGTGTGTAGGTCAACTGCTTTGACGTTACATTGATGCCAAGTGAACCGTAAAAGCCTGGTGCGGGTCCAGTGTTGTAGATAGAGTTTTCCGTTGAGTATGACTGAGTTGGAGAATTTGCCTTCGTATGCGTCGCCTGAGTTCATTCCTGCAGTGAACTTGACCAGGGCCTGATGAGACCGCCTGACATACCGCCGGTTGTTAAATCTTGAGCCCATAGTACGTGTGCTGTGTCTGGTGCATCGTCATTGAAGAGTGCTAATGAATTGTCTGGTCGTTGAACCCAGTTACCTGAGATGCTGAACCATTCTCTAAGCTGTGGGTCGATTGGGCGACTCCAGTATTCAGTTGGAAGGGAATGACCAGGATATACTGGTGAAGGCTCATTTGTTACGACTAATGTGCATGATGCACTGCTTGCAAGCATGATGGTTCCCTTAGGAATAGTTATGCCTCTTTCTGCGTCGTCTGTGTTTACTGGCATTTCTTGTTGTGGGAAGTTGCTTGTTATAGTGTAGGTGCCTACTGCGTCTGGTGTGTATTGGGTGAAGGTTGAACCTGTCGAGTCTGACTTGAATGGTCCCAATGTTGTGTTTGTGCCGTCTGGTTTTGTGACTGTGATTGTGAGGCCGCTCCAACCATCTTCGGCTGCGTTTAGTGCTTGTGTAATACCGGTTTTGAGAAGTGTTGTTTCGCCAAGGCCGATTTTGTCGGGGATTGCATCAGTAATTGAATAGGTCTTTTGTGTTGCTGCTGTTGCTGCTTGTACGTTTACTTCATTTGGTATAGCTGCAAATGTTCCTAATGCTAAAAGCCAAAAAAAGCAAAATTGCAAAGATTTTTTTATTCAATTTTTCTTATCTCCTTGTTTGTGCTTCCTTACTTTTCAGCGGTTGATATTTAAAACAATGCGTTTGTTACCAACAGCCACAGCACTACAAAACATCCATTACCAAAAACTGGCGGTTACTTTACAAAACTAAATGATTAGAACAATACCTAAGAACTTCGCCAACTATTCTAATTTCAATGTGACGATACTATTTTGAGATCATCAATTCTCTCCAGAAGTTTCTCTGATCCCTTCAATCAAATAGAGAAATAAAAAAAATAGCCCAAGGAAGTCGGAAGGGCTTACATATTTTCTAGGCGGCTGGAGAAGTTCTTGAGGCCCTGAACAAATGGAGCAAGCGGCGGTACCTCATCAGCAATTCTGCAGTCGATAACAGCCGGCTTATTCTCTTCAATAACTTTAGGCAATAATGCTTCAAGTTCACCTGGCCGCTCGATATGGTACCCTTTGGCACCTAATCCTTCAGCCACTTTGGCAGCGTCAATCGGCTTGAATCTGGTAACAACTGTTTTTTCGCCAAAGTTCAACCTCTGGAACTCATGGACCAAACCAAGTTTTGCGTTATTCTGCACTATCCAGACGACTGGTATATCATAGCTGACGGCTGTAGCTACTTCCATGCCATTCATCAAGAAGCAACCATCCCCAACTAGAGATACAACTGGACGGTTTGGTGCAGCTAATTTTCCGCCTATAGCTGCGGCAGTAGAGTAACCCATGGTTAAAAGACCGAAGGGACAGATGAACGAGTCTGGTCTTCGGACTTGCATATGGTGAATAGCCCAGCACATGGGATTTCCTGTGTCAACGAATAGAATGGCGTCTTCTGGCAAGGCACGTTCTAATTCCTTGACCATGCGTTGAGGCAAAACTGGAATATTATTGGATTCCATCTTTTCGGGTGATACGCATATCCCGACCTTCTGTCGTATAGCTGCAACCCTTGCCGCTCCGTCACATTTTGGGCTTTGCTCATCCACAATGTATTTCATGATGCGGAAAGAGATTTCGTTAATAATTGTTCGGGCATCGCCAACCAATGGAATATCGACTTTGTAGTTTCTGCCGATTTCGGTCGCGTCAATGTTTATATGGATTAAACATTTGGTTGGCGCTAAGCGTGGGTCCCATGACATAGTTGTCATCTGGTTTAGGCTAGACCCAATAACTAATAGCACATCGGTTTGACCGGAAGTTAGACAGTTTTCCGCAACAGGAGAACCGCAGAAACCAAGCACACCCAAGGATAGTGGATGATCTTCTGGGAAGGCTCCTTTTGCTTTGGGTGAAGTCGCAACTGGGATGCGCAGAGTTTCAGCTAAATCACGGATTTCTTCACAAGCCCCAGATGCCACTGCGCCGCTGCCCACCAAGATTACAGGGTTTTGTGCGTTTACGAGTTGCTCTGCGGCTTCAATCACCATGCGGCGATCAAAGTACTCAGCAGGCGGCCTATACGAGGTAGATGTTGGTAGTTCGGATTCTATCTCTTCAGCCATCACGTCTTTGGGCATACTCAAATGTACGGGGCCTTTTTTGCCCGTTAATGCCATTCTGAGGGCTTCACGGATCTCTTCAGGAGCTCTATACTTAGAAAGAATCATAGTGCTGTACTTTGTAATTGGGTCAAACATGGCTACCGAGTCGACACCGTTTTTGGTGGAATCCTGAAAAGCGCCGCCGCCTGATAACGAAGTTGCAACTTGACCAGTTAATACCATAACTGGGATGTTATCGAGATAGGAGGTTGCAACTCCAGTTATGAGGTTAGTTGCGCCTGGACCTGAGGTAGCAAAGCATACGCCTAAGGTTCCCTTGACTCGGGCATAGCCGTCTGCCATGAATGCGGCTCCTTCCTCGTGTTTGGCGAGGATCGGCTTGATCTTTGGGTTTCGATTGCATGCCTCGAAAAGGGGGATTAAGCTGAGTCCGGGGACACCGAATATGTATTCGACGCCTTCGTTCTCAAGATATTTTAAGAGAAGATCGGAACTGGTTAATTTCATCTTAAGCACCGTTTATTTTAGTTCTTGTAGGGCGGCGTCGGTGGAATCGAATATTTTGAAGATCTTCTTTAAGCCAGATATTTCGAAGACTTCGAGCACATAGGGCTTGACTGAGCAGAGCACAATTTTGCCGCCTACTTTCTGGAGGCTTCTGGTGGCAGTTATGAGCACGCGAAGTCCAGCACTGGCAAGGTACTCTGTTTGTGAGAAATCGCACACTATCTTGCGAGAACCTTCCGCAATAAGTCTTGTTAATTCTGCCTCAACCTGGTTTGCAGTATAAGCATCAAATCGTTTCATGATACAAATAATTTTTACGTCGCCCACAGTTTTAACTTCAACACTCATCGTTAAACCCTCAGCTAAGAATCTTAGCCATCGTTAATTCGTTTTCCTTGTCGTTGATGGCGTATTTAACGGTTTGCATAAGCTGTTTCATGAAGTAAATTCCCAATCCGCCGACTTTGCGTTCCTCTAATTCGGCGTCGGTGTCTGGAGAAGCGACAGTTTGGGGATCAAAGGGTTTGCCTGAGTCTTTAAGTTTAACTATGAACTCTTTTTTTGATTCTGATAGTCGGCATTGTACTGTGATTTTGCCGCCTTTAATGCCGGCGTAAGCGTGTTCGATTATGTTTGTTAAGGCTTCGTCTACGGCTAATTGGACATCGAATATGTCTTTTTCATTTTGTGCGCCTGATTCACGCATGGTTTTAGTTATGAAATCCGCTACAATTTCTAGGTTCTTTAGGTCACTTTCTATTTTAAGTTCAAACCATCCATCGCTGTCTTTCATCATTCAAGCCTTCTAAGTCATTTTCATAATCATAAAGGTGATACCGTCGAGTTGGGGTTGACTACCAGAAAACGCAGCCACCGCCTCTTGAATCTTGCCCGTTGAGTGCTATGAACCCGAATACAACAAGCGAAACAAGGGACAAACCTAAAAATGCAGTTAGGTTATTTTTTATGCTGAATTTTCGCAGGCTCTTTCGCTTCATAGCTTACCCAGCAAGTCAATGTTTACTTGGTATATTTTAATTGCTGTCTAAGCATCTCTGTGCGGGTAATTCGTAAAACCTAAGCAAAACCAAGCTATCCTCAGAGGCATGTGCATCCGCTAAGGATTGATAATGTGGTATCAGCGGCCGGTTAATAGTAACTACGTTTTTGTGGTTTGCTGAGGCTCTGGATAAGGAGTAAGAGCTAAATGCAAAAGCTCTCCACGAAACACCGGGCAGGCAATATCGTGATACTTACCAGCGCCTATTCAGCCCGTTTTATCTTAATCTATCGTTTTGCCATATTTTTCTACTAATTTGTTATATAGTTTTTTCGACTAACATACCTATAAAAATGGAAAGAGTTAAAGAATTCAGTTGCGAATTTTCATTATTTCCGAAAGCAATTTATGATATTCAAACCAATCATTAACAGAAAGCAAACAATCGGAAGCAACCATAATTGAAGATCGACCGCATTAACGCAACAATCCTAAAAGAACTGCTAAAGGATGGACGGAAAAGCTTCACAGCCATCGCCCAACAAAGCAATGTATCCAAAGAAGTCATCGCTAACAGATACAAACAAATGAAAAAACAAGGCATAATCGTTGGAGCAACCATCCAAAACAGTTGCGCCTGTTACAACAGCAATTTTGTCGCAACCTTCAACATTTACACTCAACTACACAAGGCAGATTATGTTATCAAGCTTCTCAACGATGCAGCCAACGTGATTGAAGTTTATCCTGAAGGAGTTAATCCAAACCTTAGCGCGGTATTCACCGTAAAAACAATGCAGGAGATAGAGCAAACTAAACAATCCATCAAGCAATTACCCTATGTCCTAGAGGTAGAAGCTCAAGTTTGGCTTGGAATGTGTAATAACCCAGATAATCTATCTGTACTAGCTAACGCAGTTGCTGGAGAAAATGATCAAAGCACAGACAAAGAAATCAATCGTATCGAAATTGATGATATTGACAAATTCATAATTGAAAAATTGGTAACAAATGGGCGAACCCCATTTTGCAATATCAGTAAAGAACTCGGCATCTCAACAGATACCGTTATTAGAAGATACGGAAAACTCAAGCGCAATAAAGACATAAAACCAGTAATTCAAATCAACCCCTCAAAAATTGGGTACAGGGCTTTTGCTCTCTTCAAATTATCATTCTCTCAAGATAACCTCAGCAGGAGTGTAGAAGCCATTTCTCAATCTCCTGACATTAACTTTATTCATAAAACTAGCGGCAAATTTGATTGCATAGCGAGCTTGATGATTAGAGATATTGACCAATTTGTGGGTTTCAAGGAGCAGATTCTGGCAATAAATAACCTAACTAATTGGGAGATATCTGTTTCCAGATTATTTCCTGTATGGCCACTCCGTAGAGAATTCCTCTCAACCTTCTAAACGGCTTCAAATCTAAAGCTAATTAAATAAATCGTCGCTTGGCATAACTAAAATTTGGCACTGTTAACTGGGTTTGCTGAGGCGACTGGACCATTAAGGAGAGTAGAACACAACTGCAAATTAGATCCACGATGATTGCAAACATCGTAAATCGTAACCAGTCGCCTTCTCAGCCCCAGTTGACGTACCATTTAAACTAAAAAAGGGTGGGAAAGTTTTGTTTTTATGTTTGTTATTTATGGGTGCTTCTTGAGCATCATGATGGTCAATAGACCGACCACGATGATTGCAACGAGTAGACCTGCGATTGCTGGGACGAAGTATTGCTCAGATATTGGTGTTGCTGGTGTTTGTGTTGGTGCTGGTGTTGCTGCTGCAGAGTCAACGGTGAATGCTGTTATTGCATGTGATGGCCAGTATGATTCAGATCCGCCGAATGAAGCGTAGACTTGGAAGTCACCTTCAACGTCTGGTTTCCAGCTTAAGCTGAAGAATCCGTCGTTAGTGGTAGTTTGTCCGATGGTTCTGTAGTTGCCGTTTGCGTCAACAACGCTCAGTGTCACTGGGACACCGGTTACGTTAGTTGGGAGCGGTTTTTGTTCGTAGACGTATGCCATGTATTGACCCATGCTTGCATCTGAAACTGCTGGGACGCCGTTGGGGAAACGTGCTGCTTGTTCAGTCTGTGTGGTGCCTGAAGCGATGTCTGTTACTGTACCTGTGATCATTACACTGCTGCCGCTTTGGATAACGTTGTCTTCGATTTCGACTGTGGTTTCGCTTGGACCTTTACCGACGACGTAAACTTGGTTGTCGTATAGGTTGGCGTATGCTAGGAAGCCGTCTGCAACTACTGGACTGTATGCTGCTGCCCATCCGGGTAGAGTCCAAATTTCAGTTCCGTCTGTTGCGTTGACGCATCTTACTAGGTTGCCTTTGAGTAGTGGTGTGCTTGCAGAGTGTTCGTGTGAGCCGAGGTAGACTTTTCCGTCTGCGACTGCGCCGATGTGTAGTGTGTAGTACTTGAAAACTTCCATGTTTGCTGGAGCTTCATATTTCCAGAGGAGTTTTCCAGTGTAGAGGTCGTAGCAGAAGAGCATTCCGCTGTAGCCTGTTGAGTATAGTTTGCCCTGGTAGATTGCGTGTGTTAGCATGTTGCCGGTGGTTGAGCTGTAGTAGCCATATGGGTTGTAGTCTAGTTCAGAGAAGTCCATTGCTGCGTGGTCCCAGAGTTTTGCTCCGGTGTGCATGTCGAATCCGATCCATTGGTATGTTTCTTTGTACATCATTGTCCAAACGCCGTCGCCTGCTGCTGTTGAGAGCAGGGTTAGGTTGCCGGCTGGTTGGTCATAGTTTTTCATCCATATGACGTTGCCAAGTGTTGCGTGTGATGCGTTGATGTCTACTGCGAAGTAAGTGTATGGTTGTGCGTTGCCGCTTGTTTGTGTTTGTAGGCTGCCGTTTCTGAAGAGTACTAAGTCATTGTAGATGACTGCTTGTGCGCTTGCGCCTGATACTTTGAATGGTTGGCCTTGGTATGTTACTGTTTGGTTAAAGTCATAGAATGATGATGCGTTTGCTTGTAGTGTTGCTGGGTTTGTTGGGTTAGTGTTTATGATGTATGCTCTGGATAGGTTCCATTGTTGTATTTTGTAGACTTGGTTTGCGCCTGTGCCGTAGCTTTGTAGTTGGTATCTTAGGATTTCGCCTGATGGACCGACTGCTTCGTTAGCGATTGAGCCGGTTGGAACGTTGGTTAGGTTCCAGCCCATCTCGTGACCGTTGAGGGGGTTGTATGCGATTATTGTGCTGCCTGATGTTGTGAATAGTACTCCTGGTGGAATTACTCCGTGCTGGTTGTAGTATTCCATTGCGTAGTACATTCCGAATGAGAACATTGAAATGTCGCTGCGTCTCCAAAGTTCTTCGCCGGTTCGTAAGTCACGGCATACAACGTCGCCGCCTGTGCCAGTGTTTTCTTTTGGTTCAGAATAGTAGATTCTTCCGCCCATGATGATTGCGTTATTGAAGCGTGGGTTGTATTGTGTGCCAGAGTAGAAGACGTTTCCGTCGATAGCGGTGTTGGTTCCACCGACTACTCCGCCGTCTTCAAGGGGTGTTGTCCACATGATGTGTCCACTGTTTGGTGCAATACCGTCTAGTTGAACTCTGCCAGAAGTTCCAGTTCCGCTTGGTGCGATCTGGACTTGAGAGCCTCGAAGCCAGTTTGAGCCTATTGTGAACCATTCATTGTTTTGACCCTCGATTGGACGAGTCCAATATTCTGTGGGTAATGGATATTGGTAGCTTACGGTGGAAATTGCATCTTGCTGTACTGTAAAGGTGGTTGTGTATGTGCTTTCTTTGAATACGTCGTTTGCGAGTGTACCTGTTGTTGTGAGGATTTGTTCGGGGAAGATTAGTTTAGCTGTCCAGTTACCGATTTGGTTTGGTGTGTATTGTGTGTATGTTGAACCAGTGGGGTCAGAGTTGAATCCACCGAGAACTTCGGTTGTGTTATCAGGTTTTGTTAGAACGATAGTGTAGTTTTTCCATCTGATGTCATTAGTCACTAACGCTCCGTCAGGAACACGAGTGTTCCAAATGACGAATGCTACTGGTTGTCCTAAACCGACAGGGTTTGGTGAAACCTGCATGTAGCACCATGTTGGGATTTCCCAAGCAGGGTTGTGTGCGCTAGCATTTGGCAGGTTTCCGATTGCGATAGCCATTGAGGATACTAGAATTACTGCGATAAGAGTTGCGATGATTTTGTTGTTTAGAGTTTTCAATTTTTTTCTTTTCTCCAATTTTTTTCGGGCAAGGACTAGTTTAGTAAAAACTTTGCACCTGCCCAGCCGAGACGATGGATTAACAAATTATTAAGAAGGTGTTGGTTGGTGCTCCAACAAACGTAGAAGGGTTATGCACTAGAAGTTCATCCAATTTATATTCTAACTTAGGGTACTTTTTGGAAAATCAACAAGAGAAAAGATGGGTATGCGGGACAGAGAAAAAAGCATAAAGACTCTAGTTGATTTAGGGATTAGTAGGACACAAGCCAAAATCTATCTTGCCCTCATTGAAAAAGGAACCTCAACCATTAGAGCCGTAGCCGAAAATTCAGGTGTAGGCCGCCCAGATACTTATCGAGCGATGCTTGAACTCAAGCGCGCGGGTTTAATTGAAACGATTTTATGCTCACCCACGAAGTATAAACCGCTATCATTACATGAAGCAGTATCGATTTTGATTGGGCAGAAACATGAAGAGATAAGGGATTTAAAAGAAAAGACTGGAAAATTGCTGGAAGAATACGAGAATAAAGGCGGTGAACAAACAAATGCTTTTGGTGACGAATTTGTTTTGGTTCCCAAGGGAAAAGCCAGCTTCAATAAGGGAATGACAGCTATTGCAGGCGCTCAAGACAGCATAGATTGTATAACTTCATTTAAGAAGTTCAATCAAACACTTTTAACTGCGAGCGAAGAAATCATAAAAGCAACAAATAGAGGCGTCAAAATTCGGTTTATTCTAGATAGGACAAGTATGAATAAGCCTTTTTCGAAAATTCTGCCAGAATTATGCCAAACTGCTTGTCAAATTAAATACATCGAGGAGTTACCTGTTTCATTCTTAGCTGTTTATGATGGCAATGAAGCTCAGATGGCAACTTCAACAGAGGGCGACTTTTCTCAAGCACCCATATTATGGTCGAATAATCCTATGCTTACCAAAGTATTCCAAGATTACTTCGAAAGGTTATGGTGGAGCAAATCCAAAGAGAGTATCGAAGAAGAAAATAGTTATGTATAGAGGCCCATTCTTCTGAAGAACTCGTTTGCTTTATGGAATTCCTCAAGGCATTTGATACCTTTCTCAGTTATTAAAAGACCTGCCTCTGTTCGCCTAACCATATCTAACTCGATAAAGTGATCTAAAATTTTCTGGAATCTATCATATGGGAGGTTCGCTCGGTGAGCAACGCGAGTAGGACTGGCTTTTCCAAGTTTCGCGCCCTCTTGGATTAAACATTCCAGAACAGCGGAGTAAATATCAACCTTACTTCGTTTCGTACTTGTCAATGGCTGATACCTCCTTACTTGCTTGGTAGTAGATGAGAATGAATAACGCCAAACTTACCAATCTTGTAACTTCGGATCCAAATAGGCAAACGGTTCCTCCATTATTGAGATCCCAGAGTAGAAAAGACAATTGGCCTAACCAAAGTAAACCAAACGCTATTGGTGCACCTACTAAACTGGAAACCTTTCCTGTGGTCAACTTTATTTTTCTAATTAGGCAGAACATGATGTAAGTTAACAATCCAAGATTAGCGGCAGTAAACAGGCCATTGTCAGCGTAAACCGATGACAAGCCTACTGGGTTAATGACTAACAATAGGGCAAAGATGCAAACTACAGCAACAATCGACCACAATGATAGTGCCAAGTAGCTATGCTTTGTTATCTTTTGAGTTCGGTTTGCCATAAAATAGGAAGCTGCAATTAAAGTAAATCCCCAAGTTTGAGTTGCTACACGGAGCCACATAAGAGAGCTTGAGATGGGATCCATCGCTGGATATACAAGATGTGCCCCAAGGAAAACGTAGGATATCGTTAGGAATAGGAATCCAACTGGTAGGCCGAGTAAGGTGATGGAGCGTTGGTATCGGTAGACTTTAAAGAATAGGTAGGATAGAGCGATGGCTATGGGAATAGTTACGATTCCTATTACCATAAGAGTGTTGTATGTAAGGGTGTTGTAGGGCAACAAATCCACCTATTCCTCGGAAAGTATTCATAAATTGGATTTAAAGGTGCTTATCGATTGAGCATAAAGCATTATTCTGTAGAGAGGTCTTTTCAAACTAAACAAACCGCTTGGTCTAAAAAGAAAAGTGTCATTTTAGGTCTGTTTTGGTTCAGCCAAATTTAAGGGGCAACCATTTTATGGGGTAATCTGAAATAGAAAACGGCTTCATTTTATAAGCACTTGAATAACGTACTATGTTAGGAGATTCATCGTGCCACCTAGTCGTGTTTACCTTGCTGGTCCAGAGGTCTTTCTATGCAACGCCAAAGAAATCGGCGAACACAAAAAAGCCCTATGTAAAAAGTATGGGTTCGAAGGCGTCTACCCCATAGATGTCGAGATAAACGCTGACGGTAAAAGCCCCCGAGAATTCGGCTTATGCATCAGCGATGTCAATGAGGGTTTGATTAAAAGCTGCGAGATAGTTATCGCTAATATTACTCCGTTTAGGGGTCCAAGTGCTGATGTGGGCACCGTGTATGAGATGGGGTTTGCTCATGCATTGGGCAAAACGGTGTTTGCCTACACTAATGTTGCGGCTTCATTTACTGAGCGTACAGTGGTAGCGCTTAAGGGGCAAGTCAACCGCGAATTTGATGGTAAACTGCGCGATGCTCAAGGCATGTTCATTGAGGAAAATTGTTTGGTGGATAATCTTATGATAGACGGTTGTGTAAACGCAAACAGTAAACTGTTGGTGGTTGAAAAGGCACCGCCAAACCAACTGTTCACATATTTGGGTGGCTTTGAAAAGTGTCTTGTTGCTGCTCAAAAATGGGTTAACCCTTGACCGTTGCAGAATAGTAGAGCTAAAGTTGTTTAGTCTTGGTTTTTTATCTTGGTTGTTGCTGTGGACCCCTATTATTTCAACAACAACCAACGGGCTGTGCGGTGCATTGCTTTTGGTTTTCTGCGTTTGGTTTAGTTAGTTTGCTGGTTGTGTAGACTTCTGCAAACAGTGCCAGAAACAGCCTATAACAGGGTTTGTTGCTTTGCCACTGACCCCCTATCCCCTATAAGGAGCCCTTTTGCTGCTCTGAGCTAGACCCCCTCCCTTATTTATAGGCTCAACAACTGCATGAATGAGCCAGTTTAAGGGCGGCGTTTGTTGTTTGGCGGCTGCGGGATTTGTGCGGTTGCAGGCTGATTTGCGGGTTTGCTATACATCTGCGCCGGAGACTTCTGCGATTCGGTGTACCAGTGGATGCTTGTTGCTCTGCCAATTTTCCCTTCATTATATTAGTAAATCAAGTTGTTTGTTGCTTGTTTTTCTACAGTGTGTTGTTGGCGGAAACCCCCTATACACAACAACAACCAATGGGCGACGCTGGCGATTGCTTTTGGCGTTTAGCGTCTGGTTTGGGTTGCTGGCTGGTTGAGGAGCAAACACAAACAGATCAGAATGTCGGGTCTACTAACAGGAGGGAGGTCAACCTGAAAAACGTCCGTGCGTTTTCTGTATACGAAAGCATCAACAAAACACACAAAATAACTCTTAACCCCAGAAAAATAATACTTTTATCACATTTTAATAAAGAAAATTTTATGGGGTATATTTATAGATTGTTTGGGTTATTGTGCCGTTTTGCAGCGTTCCTTCCCAAGCCATCAATGTTGAATGCATGTCCGCTGGAGTATATTCTGCGGTTATTGTATAGATTGGGTTTGGCACTACTGGGTTCTGCATGGTGAAGTTCCAGCCGTTGCTTTGGTAGTTGTATTTGTCTGAGCCAACCATCATGCCCTGATCCATTCTGCCGCCTGTCCATGACATGCCATGCATGTATGCGCTAGTTTCGTTATGGTAGATTCTTAGGTACATCATTGTTAAGTCGCGCATTTGCTCTTGCGTTATGTATACGACTGGAGCGTTGATTGTACAGCTTGTTTCGGTAAATGTTTGATTCTGGAAGGTGCCCATCCAGTTCACTGAGACATCCTGTGATGAGTAATCAACGGTTATAGTGTATAATGGGTTAGGTACTACTGGGTAATCGATGACAACAGACCAACTGCCATTGGTGTACACGTAGGTTTCTGCGCCAAGTCCGCCTGTGTCTTGTTTGCCGCCACTCCATGAGAATTCACCCATCATAGGAAGGGCTTGGGTGTGGTTTGCAGCTAAATAGAGTAATGCGCCACCGCGAATTTGCTCGACAGTTGAGAGGATTGTTTGTTGCTCATTGTTTTGGTTGTCGCTGTTTCCGTTTTGGCTTGGTAAATATATGCAGGCAAGGTAACCGCCGGTGATTACAATAATAAAAACTGCTACTATACGATTAAAGGATTTTTCTCATTTTAATCATCTTCTGAGTAGTTAGGGCTGAATTACTATATAGCATCTTTGCTCTCAGCATCTCAGGTAGTTAGCAGTCAAATCAGCCAGTTTAACGAATTTGCTGCTGGCTAACTGATTTGCTGTTACTCGCCATTGCCAGTTACCAGTTGGTTGGCTTGGATTATTCATTCGTGCCTCTGCACCTAAACCGAGGACATCCTGAAACGGAACAATTGACAATTCAGCTACAGAGGACAATGCCAATTTGATTACTTCAAGACTTACGTCTTGTTCAGTTACTTTTTTGCCGACAAGATTGAAGAGATTAGCCTTTTCTTTCTCAGAGCTTAGTCGTGAACTAGCCTTTCGCAGTATTGGTGTCATGGGTTCCAGTGTAAACCACTGAGTTCTCTATGTGGTTACTTGGGAAATGCAGGATATCTTCGGCACCATCTAATCCGAAGATAATCACTCGCATCCCTGGAATGCCAAGCTCTTTTATTGCGTCTTCGACTGGTTTGTCGATGTACCCTAAATCCTCAGCTATAAAAGGCAACGAAGGAAACGCACCCTTGAGCGCCTTAAAAAAAGCATCCGATGGCGTCTTGACCCAGCGGCCCCGAACAGCCGTTTTAGCTATACCAGAAAGTTGCCAGTATGCTACATAACCGCGGAAGTGATCCAGCCGCAGCATATCACATAGCATAAGGTTGTGGCGTATGCGTCCATCCACCATTCAAACCCTGTTTCTCTGTGCTTTGCCCAGTTATAGACGGGGTTGCCCAAAGCTGCCCAGTTGCGCTAAAATAATCAGGTGGAACGCCGCCGACATAACGAGATTTGCCTTTGCCGTGCAGGCTGAAGAGTTCGGGATGCACCCAAACGTCGGCGCTGTCATGTGCAACGTAGAAGGGTATGTCACCGATTATTTTGATGCCCCTTTT
The DNA here is from genome assembly GCA_963782915.1 of uncultured archaeon. Taxonomy (GTDB): domain Archaea; phylum Thermoproteota; class Bathyarchaeia; order Bathyarchaeales; family Bathycorpusculaceae; genus Bathycorpusculum. The sequence continues at coordinate 192,028 of CAWALK010000022.1, read as the reverse complement.
TTGGCAGTGCTCTTTTAGGCGTCGCCATTGGCTAAAGAAGAGGTATTGCACAAACTTGGTTTCCTCAATCTTGAGCTAGCAATTGCTGCTTTCTTGCAAGCGCTTTTTGTCTCGCTGCCGCAGGGAAGGGAGCCACTCCGCCAAGGCTTCCTGCTTTTTTCCTGAGCACAACATAGAGGGCATAATCGTTTAGCCACTTTCGTTTTGGTCGCAGAAAGCTTTAAACTCTAATGCTTGGAGCCCAGTTCTTTTGAAGCAGCGTATGCTTTTTGGATGAAGGCTTCCTTTATTGGATAAACAATTTTAAAGTCAACACTATCAGAAGGCTTCTCTGAGGTTTTCACGCTCGCCTTTGGTAGAAACCCATCTTCGAAGAGTAACTCGGAGCTAATCAGCATTGGATTTCCTGCAAAAGCGGTGCTGGTTTGATACGGTGAATTCCCATCTTCAAGGCGTGTAGGAGAAAGCGGCAGGATGCTCCAGTAGTGCTGCTTATAGGCAGCCAGCAAATCTGCAAAGCGGTAGCTTTCTGGTCCTGAATCCCATTCCAAAAGCTGAGGGCAACGAAGTAATATGGAGCAGTATGCCGCTGGCTCTTTGGCGGTTAAGCATTTAAATCACTTGTTAGCAGTGCAACTGGAAATTGAGTTAGAACTTCTCGAAGGGGCAATCGTCCACAGCATGAAATGATAGTTCTATCGGTGAAGGTTTCGTTCCATCTTGTCGGTGTTCCCTCGGGTAGGCTAATGTAGGTATCTGACCAATCAACGATGCTGCCTTTCTCATTGATATTATGCAAGGCTGTTGGGAAACGCAGGGCAACTGTGATAGCGTAGGCATTTTCTTTTTTTCTGCAGAAAGCAACCACATGCTCAGCATACGTACCCTTCACGGCTAACGGGATGTAGTCACCTTGTTCAAACAGCGCCCGCGATTTCCTCCGTAACTGGAGGATCTTGTAAATTACATAGAGCTTAACTCGGCCATCGGCGGGAGTCTGGAGAAGCTCTGGCGCTTTAGCTGGCTTTAACTCGATGATTTCTGCTAGCATTTTCCTGCCTTAATTGGAAGTTTATGGGTTGACGGTTGTCGGGGTCAACAAGGTTCAGGTCCCAAAGCTCGGTTCCCTGATAGAAGTCGGGGATGCCTGGGCAAGTGGCTTTGAGTATGGTTTGTGCAAGGGAATTGAAGCAGCCGTAGAAGGCGACTTTTTTTTGAAAGGGCAAAAATCGGTCCAAGAAGCTTTGGCTTAAGGATTTCTGAGACAAAAGTTGTAACTGCCTCTTCGTATTGCAGGTTGGGCGAGAGCCAACTGGTATGAACTTTGGCTTCCCGCAGCGCCTTTACCATATGCAGTTTAATTCGCTGTGCAAATTCTGCATCACCACTGCCCCATGGATAAGCGCCGAGGAGCGTTTGATAGAGATAATATTCCTCGTTACCATCAGGAGCAACCACGCCATTGACTTGCCTTTTTTTGGCAGCGTTAACTTGTGCCCAAACTGTAATGCTATCGCGGAACTCATCGGGGATTTCACTTAACACATTTAATCTTGCCCGCACATCTTCCCCGCGCTTAGTATCATGCGTGCTTGTGGCGTTGAGTGTTAGAGGCCACTTTTGCTGCCGCACACGGTTAAAGTCATGGAATTCCTGCACAGAAAGACCAAATTGGGCGGGCTTGACCGACCTCGTTAAGCGAAGCATTCGTGTATAGCGATATAGTGCGGTGTCTTCGAAGCCCTTAGCCATGACGGCACCTGTGAACTGCTGGAAACGCATAACCGCCGCTAATGCTTCAGGCGAGTTTTTTGCTTCCCTTAGCAGATACTCTAATGCTTTGAATTCGTCTGCTAGCTGCGGGTTATGCTGTTCGGCTAGCCCAAGCGCCACCCTAAAAGAGGTATCATCTTGATGTTGCTCGTCGAGGTATGCTCGGTACACTGGGAAGTTAGCCAGTAATTCCACCACAGCCCTTTCAACAGTGTCACGCTCAAACGCTACATTATAGCCCAGATTCTGCAAAGTGGTGCTAAACAGTCGAGATAGGTTCTCTACTTCACCCATAAAGGAGGCTTCGATTACAGCTTTCTTTGCTTCGTAAAGAGGTCGCTGAAAGCCTGGTTGTTGCCTGTGAAGTTCCTGTAGAGGGCATCGATTTCTGGTTGAGCAGAACTTTTAACGAATAATTTGTTAACAGAATCTGTGAAGTCATAGCCAGTTGTGCCTTCAACCTGCCACTCATCAGGCAACTGCTCCTTATCAGATAATATTTTTTCTACAACCATATAAGTATCAGGGCAGCGTTCACGCAACTTTTTTAGGTACTCTTTAGGTTCATAGAGACCATCGATGTGATCAACCCTTAACCCAGAAAATGCTCCCGAAGCGACTAACTCAAAAATTAAGCCGTGGGCCCATTCGAAAGCCGTAGGATTTTCCATACGGACGCCGATGAGGTCGATAACGTCGAAAAAGCGGCGGTAGTTGATGTGTTTGAGTGCAACTTTCCAGTGGGCAAGGCGGTAGTATTGTCTGGCGAGTAATGCATTTAGGAATCGGGGGTCGGTGTTGAATTTCTCAAGGGTTTGCTGTACGGGGCCGTTTAGTTCTAAGTGCTGTGCAGTTGGAGCGTTAATTGGAAACTCGAGATCGCTAAATTTTATTTTGAAATCATCGTTATGGGTGAGGGTTATTTGTCCCTGTTTTAAACTCCGCATGTATGGATTAAGCAGGAAAGGCGCTAGCAGTTTACCGTACAGTTTGGCTGATGGATAGCCAAAGTCAATATCAAAAAGGCAGGCATACTCTGAATCAGCACCTTTCGCTAATACATCGCATATCCGCCTGTTCTCTAACGAATACGAGGCGTGATTTGGTACAATATCCTGTAGCCAACCCAAACCATAGGCTGAAACCTCTTTCATAAGGTCATCGAAGCCTGCTTTACCGCCCAACTCCTCGCTGATTATATTCGGGTCGGTTACATCGTAGCCGTGCAGACTGCCTTTTTTTGCTTGAAAAATCGGCGAAGCATAAACGTTGGATATCCCCAATTGGCTCAGGTAAGGCAACACAGCTTTAAGGTCGCTAAAAGTAAAGTTCGTATTCAGTTGCACGCGGTAAGTTGCAATAGGCACCTTCAAGGTCACACCAGCCGTATCCCTATTAAGTCACATAACTTTGCAAACGCTGAAACCCATGCTAGCGAAGATTCATCGATGTTTTGTTTAATGGTTTGGTATTGATTTTGGGCTATTTTGAAGGCTACGTTTTGGGATTGCCAAAGATTAAGCTGCACTGGTAACTCGCGTACCGTGCGGATTAAAGCCGTTATATTGTTTAATATTTCAAGGTTTTCTGGTGCCTGAGCTAACTTGTTGAATTCCTCAGCTATTTTTTCGCTAGCTTGAAAGCCTATAAGGGTAGAATCAAGCGTTACGGAGAGATGCTTAGAGTCGTTGATGAGTTTATGAAGGCTCTCTAAATCAGTGGTTTCTGCTAAAAGCAGTTGCTCTATCTCCATGTTAAGCACTATTTCAGCCGCCGACAGCAACGGTTTAGGAGATGGAACACGATTCTCTTTCATAAAACGCAGCATCGCTGAATTATCATGGTAAACTATGTCATAGAGGTCCTTAGCTTTCTTCAATCCATCAGCAACGATGTAATCGAGAACAAAGCGTTGGTCATCTTTGAAAAGGTCCTTGAGGGAATAATTATTTTTACCAAAATATCGCGATAACCCCACAATTATTTCGTTTATCTGCCCCTTCTCAAAGCATCCGACAAGTTTGTTGCGCATTGATTGAAAAGCTTTCTTTTGCATGTCAAATCTGGCTCCGCAGGTCACATTGTGGTCGCCTAGCCAAATGGCTGCACAACTAAAGGTTTGTTCGTCAAGGGTGATGGAAGAAAAAATTGTTGAGCGGTTTACGATGAAACGGAATTTTCCGTCATCCCACTTTTCGATGATGTCAGGGGTTGTTTTAAAACAGCAGTTGGGTATCTTTGATGTTGTTGGAGTTGAGTGATTGTTTTTGGCGAAGAGTTCACGGATTGTGTTCTGGGCACTTATTTTGGTGAAGTCAACGACTGAGGGTTTTACGAATATGTTGTAGATTTTTGCGCCATTCTGGAATTCGGGTATGTTGCTTGGAGCTTGCTCTAGCATTTTGATGTATTGGCTTTCGAGTTCTATGTCGAATAGTTCCTCGGCTAGTTGTATAGCTCGTGCTGCATACATCATTACCTGCACGGTTTCGATGCCTGAGATTTCGTCGAAGAACCAGCCGCAACTAGTATACATGAGCATAGCATGGCGTTGCATCTCGAGTAGTTTGATTACTCGGCGTTTTTCTTCTATGGTTAGTTCTTTTTTGGAGTGTCTTGATAGGAAGGCATCTATGTTTTCTTTTGAGCGATCCAAAATTACAGTATTGTAATCGTTGCGTGCATTCCAGGGGTCATTGAGGTATTGTCCCGCGTCTGTTTCGAAATGAGGTGCAAGGGTTTCTCGTAGCCAATCCATGGCTTCTCTTAGCGGTTTGCGCCAAGCCTGTTTCCAGCCTTCATGGCCCATGTTGTCGCCGCAGTCGCTTCGCCAGCGTTCTATGCCATGTATGCAGCTCCAGGAAGTGTTCTCTGCAATTTGCACCTCATGCTGCGGTGGATGCTTTTCCAAGTATTCGGCGTAATTGGTGAGTTTGGCAGTGTCGTTGGCGACGATATAGTAGATGCAGTATGCTAGCGTCATATCGCCGTGTGGGTGATGGTGACCGTAGAGTTCGCCGTCGCTTGCCACACTCTCGATAAAGACCTCGTCTTTTTCGCCGTTAAGCGACTCGATAAGCCGCTTTGCAAAGGCTTCGCCATTCTCAAGCAGGTTACCAAAAGCAATGTCGCTAGCAGTTCGCCTATCAAAAAAGAACAAACTAATACTCTTTCCAGAGGGCAAGTTGCATTTGTAGCTACGTCTTGGATCAATTTTGCTCACAGAAACATCAGCCCATTCTTCCTCGCCTAACTTTCGCATCTTTAACGCTTGATGAGGGGAAAGGATAGTGAATTTTATTCCGTTTTCTGCTAAAACCTCAAGTGACTCCGTATCTACCGCCGTTTCAGGCAGCCACATACCCTCAGGAAACCTGCCGAACCGTACCTCAAAATCTTTTATCGCCCACTTCACCTGCGTTTCCTTATCCCGACGATTAGCCAACGGCATAATCATATGATTGTAAACTTGAGCAATTGCTGAACCGTGCCCCGAAAAATTGTTCATGCTCTCTTTATCGGCGCTTAGAATAGACTCATAGACTTTCGGCTTATGTTTGTCCAACCAATAGAGAAGGGTGGGTCCGAAGTTGAAGCTTATTCGTGTGTAGTTGTTGATTAATCCGATTATGCGCCAATCTGAATCCATAACGCGTGAGACGACATTTGGGGCGTAGCATTCGGCGGTTACGCGTTCGTTCCAGTCATGGTAGGGTTGGGCGGATTCTTGGAATTCTACTTCTTCTAACCATGGGTTTTCGCGGGGGGGCTGGTAGAAGTGGCCGTGTATGCAGATGAATCGTTCAGCCAATAGGCTCCACACCCTGATGAGGCGTTTTCATATAAACTGCCAGATTGAATGCACTAATCATATGCTCGTCGCCTTTGGCGGCTAGTGTTGGAAGCGTCGGACCTCCCCCGTTAAAAACGAAATCCGCTGAATCGAGAACCTTGGTGTAGGTGCCGTTGTCGAACGGAAAATCGTAGGTAGCTGGTTGGTTTTGAGTGTTGGCGATTATGGCGGATTCGGTGTTTCGGTTTTGTTTTTGAATAAACAGTACACTTCCTTGGTTTGAGACATTTTTTATTTGCCTATCGACTTGGGCTTGGAAGATCGGATATTTTTTTCTTAGCTTAATTAAGGCATGGTAGTATGCCGCAATTTTTTGTCCTTGCCCTGAAGTGCGCTGTTGCCAGTTGAGCTTTGACTTCTCAAACGTCGCCGAACTCAACGGGTCAGGCACTTCGCCTTGCCAATGAAAATTTGCAAACTCCCGCTTGCGACCGACGCGGACGGCATCGGCTAATTCCTTGCTTTGGTAGTCGGCGAAGAATAGAAACGGCGCAGTCTCCCCGTACTCTTCACCCATAAACAGCAGAGGAACGTAGGGTGATAGCAGTACTATGCCAGCTGCCAATTTGGCTGCTTCAAAACCAGCTATTGTTGTTAAGCGGTCGCCTAAGAGGCGGTTGCCTACTTGGTCATGGTTTTGGGAGAAAACGATGAGTTTGTCTGCGCCAACCCAACTATAGGATTCACTTGGGCTATTACGCTTGTAGGCGGCTTCGTCACCCACATAGACATATCCGTCAGTTAAGGCTTCGATTAGGTCTTGGATGCTGCCATAATTGCCGTAGTAACCTTCTCGCTCGCCTGTTAACAGCGCAAAGACTGCGTGTTGAAAATCGTCCAGCCATTGTGCTTCAAAGCCACAGCCACCAGTACTTATGGGGGCTAAAATGTTGGGGACATTGAAACCTGTTTCAGCTATAAGATGCATTTTTCTGCCCGCACCTTCTGCGTAGGAATGAACTTTCTCGTTGAGTTCAGATAGAAAATGTTGAGGGCTACTGTCATGCATTGATAGCACCGCGTCTAACCGTATGCCGTCTAGGTGGTAGTGGCTAAACCAGTGCAGCGTGTTTTCCAAAAAGTAGTTTCGTACGCCATCGTTTTGTGGTCCATCGAGGTTTATGTTGGCTCCCCAGAGGCCCATCTTTGTATCGGGGAAGTAGGGACCGAAATTGTTTAGGCAGTTGCCTTCGGGACCGAGATGGTTGAAGACGAAATCTGCAAACAAAGCAACGCCGTGCTGGTGGCATTCGTTTACAAGAGCTTTTAGGTCGTCTGGTGTGCCGTAGCTGTTCTGAACGGCAAATGGAAACACGCCGTCGTATCCCCAATTGCGTTTTCCCGAGAATTGGGTGATGGGCATCAATTCAACCGCGTTGATACCTAACTCTTGAAGGTCCTTAATTCGCGGAATAACTGCTTTAAAGGTGCCCTCGGGCGTAAAGGCTCCGACATGCAACTCATAAATAATCAGGTCTTTAATGGCTAATCCCGACCAATCACGGTCCTTCCAACGGAACGTGTCGTGATCAATTACCTGTGAACCACCAAAAACGCCATCGGGCTGAAAATGCGAGGCTGGATCAGGCTTAACATCTTTGCCCTCCAGCTCGAACATATATGTGGTGTCGGATTCAAAACCTTCAGCGGTATGCGTCCAGTAACCTCCACCTGCTTTATCCATTGGAATATGCTGATCATCCTTCGTGAGCAACAATGTGAGGTGGTTATAGTGGGGAGCCCACACTACAAAACGACAACTTCCATCTTGAAAATCAGCACCAACATGCAAACAAGAATTCCTCATACCAATTAGTGTCGGATTCTAACGTTATTATTAGATAGCAGGTTCAGAAAAGCGGTTAGCTTAGGATTTTACCGTTAAAACTCCAACAACGTCAACATTTATTATTGCAGACGAACTAAATAATACTTTGTCCCAACCTTTTGCGGATAACTGTTTTTTGTTTTTGGGGTTTTTTGTTATGTTGAGTGTTGAGTTGAATAAGAAAATTGAGCTTAAAGATTTTGAGGGCATAGTCAAAGAGGGCCAAATTGAGGTCGTGCGTGAACTTGGCAATAAGTTGAAGGGTAAATCGGTTACTCATGTGAATTCCACAGCTTTCGGCGGTGGGGTAGCAGAAATCCTCCACAGCTTAGTACCATTGATGAAGGATGCGGGTTTGGATGTGCATTGGGAAGTAATCAAAGGTGGTTTCGATTTTTTTACAGTTACAAAAAAAATCCACAACGCCCTCCAAGGCATGAATGCCCCGCTGTCCAAAGAGGAAGAACGCCTCTACCTCGAATACAACAAGATGAACAGTGAACTCTCAATCCTCGACACAGACATCGTCATGATCCATGATGCCCAACCAGCCGCGCTAATTCAATTCTATCCAAACAAGAACAACAAATGGATTTGGCGATGCCACGTCGACTTATCCACACCTAACTTAACCGTTTGGGAGTTCCTTGAATCCTACATTAGCCGCTATGACGCAGCAATATTCACCGCAAAACAGTACGTAGTTCCAAGCTTAACCGTACCAACACTAACAATCCGACCCCCATCAATCAATCCGCTCAGCGAAAAGAACCGCGAATTAACAGACCAAGAAGTAATGGATGTACTGCAACGTTTCGAAATAAAACCTGACCAGCCAATCATAACTCAAGTGGGACGTTTTGACCCATGGAAAGACCCCTCGGGAGCAATCGACGTATATCGTATAGTTAAGAAGCAGTTTCCAACAGCACAGTTGCTGCTTATTGCGGGTATGGCGGCGGATGATCCCGAAGGATGGCTGTATTTGGAAAAGAGTGCCCGACACGCTGGTGAAGATCCAGACGTGCATTTGCTAACGGATTTGAAAGGTGTCAAAGACCATGAAGTAAACGCGTTACAGCGTGCCTCGCAGGTAGTGCTTCAAATGTCCACACGTGAAGGCTTCGGCTTAACGGTAGCTGAAGCGCTATGGAAAGGCGTGCCTGTCGTCGGCCGCAAAGTCGGCGGAATCCCCCTGCAAATAATTGATGGAGTCAACGGGTTTTTGGTGGATACTGTTGAGCAAGCGGCTGAGAGAACGCTGTGTTTATTGAAGAATAGAGAGATGGCGAAGCAGATGGGTGTCAGTGGGCGTGAGCATGTGCGCGAAAACTTTTTGATCGTAAGCCAGCTGAGGGATTACTTGATACTGTTTAATGAATTGTTGGAGTCTAAAAAAGGGTAAAGCGAGTTACATTCCCATCATTGGGTTATGCTCGTGCTCGTTTTCCTCACTAATATGATGCGCAACATGAAATGCCAGCCCAGTGGATGCACCTGCAGCCAGACCAACAAGCAAATAGGTTAACCACATATAACCAAAAGCCATACCGACAACGGCTAACACATCGAAAACGATTGCGATGCCTAAATAGCCCATGCACCAGGTTTTCATGCTCATTCCACGAGGCTTGTTGATACCTATGCCGCCGAGATATCCGAACATTATTAGGAAACCGACTAAAGCCAGAATTAAGTTAATCATGTTTGCGTCTAAATCCAAACGGTACACCCTTCTAGTTGGCTATGTTCCCAATGGCGCCTAATTAGTTTATTGGGTCAACGTAAACATGCAAGATGCATCGATGGTAAGCAACAATTCATTGCTAGCCTTTTTTAGGGTCAAGTGTCAATCCTTATGCTTTAAGGGTGTGGACGCATGACCAACTTTGATGTTAGGCACTGCCATAAATGGGCACAACTTCTAACTGAACGCAAAGCTAAACTTGACCAAGCTTTATGCGCTATTGAAAAACAAGATTTTGATACAGCCAAAAAACTAAGCGGTCAAATCTTCGCCGGCGTAATGGGCAAACAGGCCGACCCCGGCATGGCAGGTTCCTTGCTCTACCATATGGCTATGGTTACCAAAATGGAGTCCGAAACCCAAGTCCTACTCGACGAACTAAACGTTCCTTTACCCAACGTCACCTCAGGACTAAACAATATTTATGGCGAATTCTACGCTGATGCCAAGGAATTAACCAAAGGCACCATGCAACTAAGCTATGACGCGGATGTTATAGCCGAAACTAAACACTTAAACAGCGAAGAAAAAATCGCATTATTCACCAAGTTAAAACAAACCCAAAAGAATATCGAAACCCAGCTAACAAACAAAGACCCCAAAGCAGCCCAAGCGCTGGAGAAGCTGTTTGACGATTGGGCACAACAAGTTGTTTTAATGAGGTTTACTCAAGAATACGAGACAATCAAAGGCCTCCTCGTTTTGAGTGAACTCGTGAAAACCATGGGTTACGAAACAGTTGAAGCGGCAATGGTAAAAGTCAAAGATGATTTTGGCCAAAAAACCGTTAACATCGCTCTCGACGTAACGCTTAAAGTCGGGATGCGCCGGGAAAAACTCCAATCGGTCATGCTGGCAGACCACTTCATCAACATGGCGATGGATGGATCAACACTCGACGGCAAAATGGAGTTCCTCAACTGCCCCATCCATGGCGGCCACCACTATGCCCAAGAAAAATACGGCATCGACTCCAAAGTATCCGCTCTCTTCTGTAACCACTTCTGCTTTGCACACGCCAAAGCCATGCTCGACACAGTCCTCCCCTTCCCATTCACCCTGTGGCAGCCTAAACTCATGGCTAAAGACGGCGTATGTGAATACTACCTAAAAATGGCTTATTCACCAGAAGCCAAGTCACAAGAGCGGTTTGTTCCACTAGTCATGTCCTATAACGTGACCCGCGAATGCAATATGAAATGCAGCCACTGCTACATCAACGCTACAGACAAGAAACTCGACGACGAATTAACCACCAAAGAAGCAAAAAATGTAATTGACCAAATCCACCAGGTCAGCAGCCCATTGCTTATCCTTAGCGGCGGCGAACCACTACTGCGGCAAGACATTTTCGAGCTCATCGAGTACGGCTCAAAGAAAGGATTGAAGATAGGGTTGGGAAGCAACGGCTACTTAATCGACGAGGATATGGCCAAGAAACTTAAAGCAGCAGGCATCGCTACTGTCTCAATCAGTATAGATTCAAGCATTCCAGCGCAGCATGATGAATTCAGAGGAGTAACGGGCGCATGGGATAAAGCAGTAAACGCCTGCAAAGCACTACGAAACAACGGTATCCTAGTACAAGTTAACACCACCCTCACACATGACAACTACAACCAAATAGACGACATCATGACACTCGCCGAATCCATAGGCGTCGAAAACTTCCACCTATTCTTCCTTGTACCAACAGGGCGCGGTGTCAAATTAACCGACATTTCGCCAGAGAAATACGAGGAAATGATAACTAACACGTTTGCCAAAGTCCACAAGCATAGACTAAACGTTAAACCCTCTTGCGCCCCGCAGTTCATGCGAATCGCACAAGGCATGGGTTTAGACATGAGGCAATGGGTTCGCGGTTGCCTCGCTGGAATGCACTACTGCCGCATCTACCCCAACGGCGACGTAACCCCCTGCCCATACCTGCCAATCAAGTTAGGCAACATCCGCGAGCAAAGCTTCAAAGATATCTGGTTCAACTCAGAGGTATTCAAAAACCTACGCAATCTAGACACTCTTAAGGGAAAATGCGGCGCATGCGAATATAAGACGCTATGCGGCGGCTGCAGAGCCCGCGCCTATGGCCTCTCAAGCGACTTCATCGACTACTGCGGCGATCTCCATGTGCCAGCGGAGCAACAAAAGGATTACTTGACTGAGGACCCATGGTGCGTTTACCAGCCGAAAACCAAGCAATAATCTCTTGAAGCTTCAACCCCGACCAAACGCACACGCAAAAACGCAACGCCCCCAAAATCCGCTGCTAGATGATGAGTAAGGGCAACTGTTATTTCTTCTTAAACTAAAAACAGAAAGTCGAATACAGAAGCATCAACCGAGCCTACAAAACCCCGCTGGCTCACGTAAACAACTGTACCTCAAAGCATATCTCCCCAAACTACCAAGGGCCTACCGACCGCACATGAGCATCCCAATCTACGCCCGACCAATGTATTTTGGACCAATCGGAATAAACGCCACCACCCTCGCAGTTTCCCTAATTGTTTTCGGAATCGCAGCTATCCTAAAACTAAGACATAAGCAAACCAAGCTGTTCGAGTTGACACTACTAGTCTTTCTCCTGGGCTTTGTCTTCCAGACGTTCCACGGCATCATAATACAGCAAGTGTTTGCCATCTCTTTACCCGAGCGCCCACTCTTCGATAACAACTTAACCCTCAACTATGCATTAACAAACGTCGTAGCCTACACGGTTGTTCCAATCCTGGCAATACTGGCATTGAATAGGCACATCACAGTTAACGAGTTGGGTTTCAGAATTAGCAACTGGAAAAAGACAATTGCTTACAGCGCCGCTGGATTAGTCTTTGCCGCCGCACTCTTTTTGGCGACAAATGCCATGTTTCATCAGCAATGGGTCCAGGGATACACCCAAGGAGGCATGGTCCTTTGGATTGTTCTTGTCAGCGTAGTCTCGGTTGTGCTGCAAACCGTGTTCTTCGTGGGCATCCTCTTCAATCGATATGTCGGAAAAGAAAACACCCTGCTGCTCGCGGTTATCGCGTGGCTGGCTTATCAGAGCTATATGTCTAATTCGTTGCCATGGCAGATATGCAGCGCACTCACGTTCGCCGCCATGCTTTTCGTGACTTGGAAAACAAGGAACATCTTCGGCGCATGCCTAATTGCCGTTACCATAAGCCTGATAGAAATAGCGTTCCAAGTGATTTAAAAATTAGAGGCAAGCAGCCACACAAACCCGTGGTTGTTGTGTATAGGGGATTTTTCACTACAACAAACTATAGAAAACCCATAAAGCTCAAGGTAACCAGCAGCAGATGCTGTGCAGAACCTTTTTAAGATTTAGCTGTCTCTTCAGGAACTTTATCTGGCAGTAAATGAGGCTTTGGCAGCCCGCACAGCGCATAAGTGACTGTGGACAGCCAAACAATTAGAGGCGATTAATATGGAGAACGTCCACAGGACCCAAAATTCTATAGCCGCGATAGCGTCAACTATACTTAATCGCAAAAAAGGAACCTGCGAGGTTTTAGACTAAAACATGAATTAGGAGGCGGCGGTTATAGCACATGCGGGGATCTCTCAAAGTTTCTTTGGAATGTTTAAAGAGACCACGCTAGCATGCCTCTTTGACGTGGGCAGCTTAATCGCTGGCTTCGTGATTGCACTGCAACTTGGGATTTTTCAGCTTTCGCCGTGGGCGCTAGCATTGTACCCAGCAGTTATCAGCGTAAAAGCCGTTATCACGGGATTGCTTACTGGACGCTTGAGTACGGCGCTATATTTAGGCACTGTTTACCCAAAGTTTTTTGGAAACACAAAAAGCTTTTACAAACTCATCGGAGCCATGGTTGTCATAACTTTAGCAACCAGCGCTACAATCAGCATTATCTCCATTCCGTTTGGAATCCTGTTTTGGGGAACTACAATCGCCGATTTCCCAGCTATCCTAACAGTTATGGTTGCTACGCTCTCTTTGGGGCTGCTGATCACATTAATAACAGTTCAATTTACATTCGTCTCCTTCAAGAGAAGCTTAGACCCCGACACAATCGTTTACCCAGCCATTTCAACAGTCGCAAACATCATAATCACTTTTCTCTACATAGGCGTCTTGCATCTGTACTTCTCGGGCATAGTCGGTCAGGGCATCATAATCCTGTTTGGCCTCATCAACGTCTTCTTGGTACTGTTTATTCTGCCGCTAAACATTCGAACAGCAGAGTTCCGCAGAATCATCAAAGAATCACTGCCAACCATGCTTCTGGTCGCCGTCATGGTTAACATAACTGGGACTTTACTCAAAAGCATAAGCAGCTTAGTTGATGGCCGCAGAGAAATCTACACAGTCTACCCAGCAATGATTGATATGATGGGCGACGCAGGATTAGTCGTTAGTTCCGCCGCCACCGTTAAACTTACCTTGGGAGTTCTCGCGCCATCTTTCTCGTCGATAAAGAATCATGCGAAGAATATTTTTAGCGCGTGGGCAGCTACGGTTATGCTGTTTGTAGTGGTGGGTGTGTTGGCGTTGGCAATCGATGGTGTCCTCACAGTAGCAGGACTCACCAGTTTGTTAGTTATACTTTTGATTTCTAACGTGATTGCCTTCACGCTTATTGTTCTTGTATCCTACGGCATCTCGATTTTGACATTTAAGCGAGGTTTAGATCCCGACAACTTTGTGATACCTGTCGGAAGCTCATTGGCGGATGCGTTGACAACCGTTGCGTTGTTTCTAACTTTGCTCCTAATTGTTGGATTATAAGCAAATTAAAATAATCAAAAAACAAGTAATAGTATGGAGCGCTCTTTTCACTTTGCCTCAATTTGAAAAAATAGAGTATAAACCCATCCCAGTTCGGCAGCTTTTACTCGAGATGAAGAATCTCTCAGAATTAATGATTGACCTTGCATACTCCGCTGCTTTATACAACGATAAGGACCTAGCCGAAGATGTGCTGGCATTAGAAAGCAGAGTCGACAACCTCGCATACCTGCTGGATATGGAGATTATGGTTGCTGCACGTGACCCCAAAGATGCAGAACAACTAATCGGCGTCTCAACGGTAGCAGCTTCTACTGACAAAATCAGCGATGCAGCAGCAGACATCGCAGGCATCGTAACCCGCAACATCGGCATCCACCCAATCGTTGGCGAAATTTTTGAGAAAGTTGAAGAGCGCCTAATGAAAGTCACAGTCAAACCCAACTCGTCACTCATCAAAAAACAAATCGGCGAACTCGACTTAGCCGCATCCATGGGCGTAGATATCATCGCCATCCGCAGAAACCACGATTGGATACTAAACCCCAACAAGAAAGAACGCGTTTTCCAAGGTGATATTCTAATCACTCGTGGCGCACCGTCGGGGATTGAGGAATTCAAGGATTTAGCCGAAGGCAAACTTTCAACCTTAGCACCAGAGAAACGTGCAAAGTTTGAAGAGATCGTTTCAAGATTCGTCGAATTAAAAGATACTTCCGAATTGATGATTGATTTAGCGTACTCTGCGCTGTTGCTCAACAGTAAAGAATTAGCTGAAGAAGTTGAGCGGCTTGAGGAACGCATGGATCAGATGCACACTGATTTTGAGTTACTCGCTCTAACGAGTGATTTTCCCAAAGAGGAAGCCTCAGGTTTTCTGGGGTTAATCCGTTTGGGTGTTGCAACAGAAAAAATTGCTGATGCAGCAGCAGAAATGGCAGAGGTGGTACTGCGCGGAGTCGAGCCGCATCCGATTCTAAAGTTGACGATTAAGGAGGCGGAGGAAACTGTTACGCAAGCTTGTGTTTCAGCGGATTCATCCTTGGTGGGCAAGACGCTCAAGGAGGCGCGGGTGCATGATGAGACAGGCATGTGGGTTTTAGTTATAAAACGTGAGGATAAGTGCTTGCGGCCCCGTGCGGATTCCAAAATTGCAGTCGGCGACGTGCTGGTTGCAAGCGGATATGCTGAGGGAGCAAATGCACTAAAGACGCTTGCGTCTCCCAGCGAAAGCTGCAGTGTTGAAGGGGCTTAATTCTTATTTTGAATTCGGCAACACTATAAGCGCCCACACCCTTTCTATGGGTTAATTGGTAAGCTTAGTGGTGCTGTAATGGGGGAAAAGAAAACTTTCACATGCCCAAATATTTCTTGTAAAAAATCATTTACAGCGCCCCTTAAGACACTGAACCTTCAAGAAAACCCTTCTGAGCCCTATTTCGCTTGTCCTTTCTGCTTAAGTAAAATAGAAATGCCCGAGCTTCAAAGTCAAGAAAAACCGTGCCAGCTACCTCAGGCACCGCAGAAGCCATCGGAGGCCGAGAGCAAACAGGGTTCACCCAAGAGTCAATGAGAAACCTGCAGCTTGCCAGTTTCATCTAGGCTACCTAAGTGAGCGAACGCAAAAGGAAATTCCCGATAACTGCCTTGTATGCAAGAACATAGTTGATTGCATGCTTAGAAAAATGCGTGACTTCTGATTCTTAATTTCAAACGTAAATGGCAGACTAATGGCGTCAGACGAATTGAGATAGAGAAAAATTAAAGAGAAGATTTTAAAATTAAAAAAGAAAAGAATTTATTTCTTTTTCTTAGCTTTTTCTTCGGTGGCAGTTTCAGGTGCCGCTGCTTGCTCTACTTTAGGCTCTTCTTTTTTGTCTTCGATTTCAGTTGTGATTTCTTCGATTGGTTTTGGAGGGGGTGTTGTTGCCATTGTCCATCCGATCCATGCACCTATGAAGAGGATTGCGACGAAAGCTATGAAGACTGGTACTGCGATGACCCAGAATTGAACGTTTGCTGTGCTGTCTGATGTAGCCCGATATGTGACGAGCCAACTGTGGATACGAATAATGTTACGAGGTAGCCTATTGCTACGATAACGCAGACTGCGAGTATTGCTCCACCTATTCCTTGATCTTTGCTAACCATTTAGTGATTCACCTAACTTTAGTAGCCATGTATTCGGTTAATCAATTTAAAGTTTGTCATGGTTTCCAAGGGAAGGGTGATTAGGTTGTTCCCATTTCCCATGTGGAAAGATACTTTTTCTGTTCAGCTGTCAACTCATCGATCGTGATGCCCATGCTTTTTAGTTTTAGTTCAGCGATTTTCTCGTCGATGTCTTTTGGTACATTGTAGACTTTGGTGTCTAGTTTGGCGTGATTTTGCGACGAATTCTGCGCAGAGTGCTTGGTTGGCAAATGACATGTCCATGACTTCTGATGGGTGGCCTTCTGCTGCGGCTAGGTTGACTAGTCTGCCTTCGCCTAGTAGGTAGAGGTGTCTGTTGTCTTTGGTTGTGTATTCTTCCATGTTGGGGCGCATTGTGCGTTTGGCTTTGCTGATTGATTCTAAGTCGGGGATGTTGATTTCGACGTTGAAGTGGCCGCTGTTGCACATTATGGCGCCGTCCTTCATTTTTTCTAGGTGTTCTTTGCGTATGACGCTTATGTCGCCTGTGGCTGTTACGAAGATGTCGCCGATTGGGGCTGCTTCAGCCATGGTCATGACGCGTAAGCCGTTCATGACTGCTTCTAGAGCGCGGGTGGGTTGGACTTCTGTTACTATGACGTTTGCGCCTAAGCCTTGTGCGCGCATGGCGATGCCTCTGCTGCACCAGCCGTATCCGCCGACAACAAAGTTTTTGCCTGCTAAGTAGCACCGAGGTTGCGCGTAGGATGCCGTCGATGGTGCTTTGGCCTGTTCCGTAGCGGTTATCAAAGAGGTATTTGGTAAGTGCTTCGTTTACTGCTACGATTGGGTATTTGAGGCTGCCATCTTTTTCCATGGCTTTTAAGCGGACGACGCCTGTGGTGGTTTCTTCTGTTCCGCCTTTGATGTCTTTGATTAGGTCTGGGCGTTTGCTGTGAATCATGCCCACGACGTCTGCGCCGTCATCCATAGTGATTGTTGGTTTGTATGCGAGGACGTTTTCCATGCATTTGTAGTAGTCCTCTGTGTTTTGGCCTCTCCAAGCATAAACGTGCACTCCGCTGTCTGCTAGGGCTGCGGCGACGTCGTCTTGGGTTGAGAGTGGGTTTGAACCGCATACTGCGACTTTTGCGCCTCCGGCGATGAGTACTTTGATGAGTACTGCTGTTTCTTTGGTTACGTGGAGGCATGCGGCGAGGGTTTGGCCTTTGAGTGGTTGTTCTTTTTCGAAGCGGGTTTTTATGATGTTTAGAACGGGCATGTGTTTGGCTGCCCATTCAATCTGTAAGTGGCCTTGCGGTGCAAGACTTTTATCTTTAACTTGGAAGTCTTCCATGACTTGATTCCTTCTTTTATCGAATTGTGTGTACTTTCCCTATTTAGAGATTTACCTCTCTTTCACTAAGGTGTAAAGTGTGGTAGAGAGCGGTTTTAGCTGGAAAAAGTTAAATCACACATCATCCAAGCTAACTATACTCAGGGTGTACCAATAATGAAAGAAGCTTTTGCCTCTTTTGTCGAAAAGAAACTGGAACCAAGAACTCTCCTTATCACATGCGGGTTACCGGCAAGTTACAAAACCGAAACCGCCGAAGAAATCGCTAAAATCAAGGGTTATCCTATCCTCCGCAGCGACTTAATCAGACTAGAAGTCTTAAAGAACGAGGATATTTTTGATGCTAAAGTCGCTGGAAACATGAACAAGCGAATGTCTGTCTATGATGAAGTGTTCAGGCGAGCAGACGAATTAGCAGCGAAGAGTAGTGGCGGCATGATTTTGGATGCAACCTTTGTTGCGCAAGGTCTTCGTGAACGTGCGGCAGAAATTGCGGCAAAAAACAACATGACCTTTGTCATCTTGCAAACCAGTTGCCCCCAAGAAGTCTCTATTGCTAGAATAATGAAGCGAACCAAAGAAAAATATGAATCCAACGCCCTAACAGAGGAAGCGTACTTAGCTAACAAAAACAAATTCGAAGCCGTAGACATAGACGCCATCAAGAAAAAATACCCCAACCTCAAAATCACCCACTTAACAGTCGACACCTGCCACAACGAAATGGACCAATGGTTCATAATCGGAGAAGAAAAGAGGTAACGAACACTTCCCCATGACCATTGATTTACATATCCACTCCAGCGCGTCCGACGGCAAATACACCGTTTCAGAAATCGTTCGGGAAGCCAAAACCCGAAATATCAATTTTTTAGCAATTAGCGACCATGACTCCATCACGTGCCAAACCCGAGCCACCGAGGAAGCTGCTAAAGCAGATATCAGCTACCTGACAGGTGTTGAGTTAAACGTCACTTTTTCCCATCCCAAATACAAGGAAGGCAAAGCTGTTTCGCTGGATTTTTTGGGTTACCAATTCAACCCCGACAATGAGGCGCTCAAGAGCAAGCTTGCTTTGATGGCGCATTACCGAGAGGAGCGGGCAGCTAAAATCCTTGATAACCTAAACGCTGAATTCGTAAAAGAAAACATCGCAGCTCTGACAAAAGATGATCTGCACAAAATCGAAGAGAGCGTGGATGGCACCTTGGGCAGACCCCACATCGCAGATTATCTGGTTAAGAAAGGCATTGTGGCTAGCCGACAGGAAGCCTTCGACAAATACCTCGTCAAATGTGATGTACCAAAATATCCGCTGTATCTCGAAGAAGCCTCGAAACTCATCAGGTCAGCAGGCGGAAAACTAGTGATAGCGCACCCAGACGATCCTCATGGAACATCGCTAGCAGGATTAACCAAAGCATTGCCTGAGCAGACACAAATAATCAAAGACTCCATGCTACCATACATCGACGGCGTAGAATGCTGGCACTCAAGACACAATCCACAAACAACAAACCACTATGTCGCGTTTGCAAAAGAGAACGGCTTAATCATGACAGGCGGCAGCGACTGCCACCAAAAACCAGTCGTAATGGGCACCGTTGACGTACCCAACTGGGTTGCAGACCAATTTAAAAAATAAGGAATTAGAGGTTTTTTGCATACTCAGCGGCTAGCTGGAAGTATGCTTTGGCTTCTTTTATGGCGGCGGCTTTTTCTTCTGCATTAATGTTGGCGTCGTCGAGTCTGAAGCTGATGACTTTGCCCCGCACGTAGGCACGGTAGCACTTGTAGAAGGGCAGCAGTTTTTTCAGCTGGGCATCCTTGGAGTAGGCGATGTATTGTGCGATGAAGTAGTCGGCTAGGTCAGTTCTGTTTTGGTAGTCGAGGTCCATGGCTAGGAAGGCTACGTCGGCGGCTACGTCGCTGTATCGGAAGCGGTCGTTGAATTCTATGGCGTCGAATATGCAGATTTTATCGGTTATGAAGATGTTGCCTGAATGTAAGTCGCCATGGCAGTCGCGGACCCGTTTGTCTGCGATGCGGCTATCGAAGAGGGCTTTGTTTTTGTCCATGAAGCCGTTGATTTTGTTTTGCATGAAATCGTAATCGGATTTGGAGATGCTTTGGCCGATGTACTTGGTTGTTTGGGCAAAGTTTTCGTCCCAGTTAGTCTTCACGATCTTGAGCCCGCCGAATTCGCTTATTTCAGCGTTGGTTTGTGCTTCTGAGTGGAATTTGGCAACTATGGCGGCGAGTTCATCTATTGTTTTTTTGTCTACTTTGCCCTCTTGGAGGAGCTGGGTCATTATGCGTTCTTGGGGTAGGCGCTTCATTTTTAGGGCGTACTCAAAGGTTTCTCCGCTGCCCTTGATCTTGAGGGATTTGGATTTGTTTATGGGTACTACTTCGAGGTAGATTTCTGGGCAGAGGCGTCTGTTTAGTTGGAGCTCTTTTTCGCAGAAGGCATGCCTCTTATCGAGTGTGGAGAAATCCAGGAACCCAAAATTCACGGGTTTCTTAACTTTGTAAACGAAATTATTTGTCAGGAAGACGAATGAGATGTGTGTTTGGATGAGTTCTATTTTTCCTGTTTCTTCAGGGTAGGTTTGTGGGTTTAGCATTGCCTCTACTATGGGGTTGGTTTGCATTTTTTGGCGCATCCTTTTGGAGTATTCTGTGCGGGTGGATGCCAATAAAGTTAAGGGTAAAAAGTATGGGCTGCGGTTTTTTGGGGGTGTGGTTAACTTTATATTTTACGCGTCGGAGAAGTTTTGGGATTGTATTGCCAGCTAGTGATAGGTTGAATTTGAAAAAGGCGCTTAAAAGTAGCGGTTATTCAAAAAACGCTACTGAAAGAGTTGTCGATTGGTATAGTCGTTAAGCTTTGAAGTGTTTGACGTAGTCGAGAACTTTGTCGGCTTCTTCTTTTGAGATGTGCTTGTTGGCGTATAGTGAGTTGACTATGTCGGTGATTTTTGCTAGCGCGTGCACTTGGTAACCGAGTTTTTCAAGGTTTTCTTTTCCACCATGTTCACGGTTGACTACGACGAGCATATGTTTGACTTTGGCGCCGAGTTCTACTAAGGGTTTTATGCCTTCGATTTTTGATAAGCCCTCGCTGATTACGTCGTCGAAAAAGAGCACGTTGTCGCCTTTGGTTACGTCTGCGCCCGCGATTCTGCCTGTGACGCCGTAGGCTTTCTCTTCTTTGCGCACGATGATGCAGGGCATGTCGGTTTTGATGCCGATGCTGGGTACGATTAGGGCGCCTTTGAGTTCGATTGAAGCCAACTTGTCAATAGGATCGGAAGCTGAGATTTGCTTGATTTTTTCTGCTGCCACCTCAGCGATGACATCCAGCTGTTTTGGCGCAGAGAGGACGCGTGCCATGTCTATGTAGTAGGGGCTGATTGCGCCTGACTTGATTTTGAAGCTGCCAAACCTTAGGCATCCTGAGAGGTATAGTGCGTTTGCGATTTTGTCGGTTGTTATTGACATACGGTTCCCCGTTGAGAATGGGTAATTGTAGATTTAACCCTTTAGCAGGCAAATAGTGGTTGAATCTACATTTGGCGCTTTATATAAGGGAGGGGGAGGTACCTCTGAGGAGGTAGGTCCTCCATAGTTCAGATTCGAACTGCTTGCAGAATCAAAATGCAACCAACTGCAACGCCTCGCAAACGCTGAATACAAAACACAATCGCCTGTAAAGCCCGTTGGTAGAAGATGAAACAAGGGGGTGTCAGAAAAATCTTCTAAGATTGAAAAATGACGCGGTTAGACAACAAGGTCAGCCATGTCCACACTACGCTCATAAATCTGGCGTAGAAAAGACACCGCCGCCAAAATCTGCGGCATCAAATCCACCGAGGAATCCTTCGCGGCAACCTCAATCCTCGAGCAGTTATCATCAACCTTTGCCCTCAAATTACGCACATTTTCGGCTAACGAGATGTCCTTGCTTAGGAAAGATTTGAATGCACTTTCGTTAGCTTCACAGCAGGTGGACTGCAACTCCAGCAACAGTTTACGCAGTTCCTCAGACAGCTTTGTGCCGTCAAGTTCCAGCGAATTATGCGCCATTTGAACACATGCATCGCCGATGCCTTCGATGAATCCTGCAATTAAGCGGTAGTCTAAGCATTCGATGGGGGCGATAGAGAGTTTTTCGCTGAGTCGGGGATTTTGAAGTATAGTACGCAGAATTCGCACGAGCAAGAAATAGAATTTGTTGTTCTCAACGTCTCGTTCGATAACGTTTTTAGCTAAATCCATGTCTGAAGCAACAAAGGAACTGACTGCGTCGCGGATCATTCGGATGGTACTCGCTTGGTTTCGCTGCAGAATCTTTTCTGGTGAGGTAAAGGGTTGCTGCATTAGGCACTGCAGGGTCATCATGGAGGTGGTTTCTTCAACTATCATTAATCCAGCTAGCGAGTTCGCTGTTGATTTAATGATGTTTCGAACAGTTGAGTCGATGCGGTCTTTTGCTTCCACTTTAATTATGTCATAGCCAAGCAGGTAGCGGCCGACGATTTCGCGGCTCAAGTAGGGTCCTACTTTTAGGCAAGCTTCTTTGGGTTGTTGTTCAACCTCACTTTTTGCGTCGATAAGCAGTTTACCGTCACTTGTTACTTCTAATTTGACCTCTGCACCTTTCTTGAGGTCATTTGCCAATGCCCAATCTTTCAGTAAACAGACAAAGAAAGTCCCTGTCGGTGTTTGCTGAATCCTTCGAGTTTCACCCATTCTATATCGCCTCAGGGAGTTATAACACATCTAAACGAGACCCTGAATATATAAATTAAATCGAAAGTTCGATACAATAAAACGATAAACGCCAATCAGTACGCTTACTTGAGAACTTCTTAGCCAAACGAGAAACAGTAAATAAGCCAAAAGCAATACCTCCTAACCATTATAGATAGCACTAATCATGGGCAGAAAACTGGATGAGTACACAAGAGAGACTCCAAAGAGCAATTGAAGCAACAATGGCTGCAGGCTATCAGCTTAACAGCGAAGCCTTTGAGTTCCTCATCCAAAACGCAGACACCATGGACCCCGAAGCCGTCATAAACATGGCGCTATTGCAGCTAGCCTCGCTAGATGATAAACCCATGTTTATCGACCGAGACAAACTAGTAGCAGTTATTCATCAATTAGCGGTTGCAGAGATGCAGAAAGCCATCGCACAACAAGAGCAAGCCAACGCTAAAGCAATCCCAGAACACACCCAAACATATACACCCCAGCAACAAACCGAAAACTACTCCGCCCCAACCATAAACGCCACCGACGAAGCAGGCTACTTCTACCCATACGCCAAAGACATACCCTCAGACCTCAAAATCCTCGAGGACGCCACAGGCAAACTCACCTCCAACGGCACCCTCGACGAATACGTGGGGCTCTTCCAAGACCGCTTCAAACGCATAGAGAAATTGCTGCGTTCAAGAATGGATGTTAGGGCAGCTACACCCATCGCTGAAGCGCTAAAGTCTCAGCCGAAAACAAAAATGAAAATCATCTGCATGCTAACCGAGAAGCGGGACTCCAAAAACAACACCATACTCTCAGTTGAAGACCTTAATGGGAACGCAACTATACTTATTCCGCAGAAAGCTCCTGAAGAGGTAAAAAGAAAAGCACTGCAGCTTCTCCCAGACACCGTCTTCTGTGCAGCGGTCATTAAAACAAGAACGAATCTGCTGATGGCTGAGGACATAATTTTTCCCGAAGTAGGCAGAAAGACACCCCAGCGGGCACAGGAACCCGTCTACGCTGTCCTGACTTCGGACATCCATATTGGCAGCACCAAGTTCACCAAGGAAGCTTTCAAACGCTTCATAATGTGGCTACGGGGAAAATATGGATCACCTGAAATGCGGGAAATCGCTGGACGAGTAAAATACCTCTTAGTCGCAGGAGACATCGTGGATGGTGTTGGAATCTATCCTGGGCAACAGTTGGAACTTACAATTCGCGATGTGCATAAGCAGTACGACTTTGCTATCAAATACCTCGAGAAGGTTCCAAAATACATTGAAATTGTTCTCTCGCCTGGAAACCATGATGCAGCACGCAAATCCCTGCCTCAACCAGCCATCCCAGAAGGGTACCTAACCGCAATCAGGGACAAACCAAACATCCACTCCGTCGGCAGCCCCTGCCTACTCAGCATACATGGCGTTGAAGTCCTCATGTACCATGGCAGAAGCTTAGACGACATAGTCTCAGTCATTCCAGGCATGGACCACAGTCACCCAGAGAAATCCATGCGCCTACTCATGCAAAGCCGCCATTTAGCACCTCTCTATGGCGGAAAAACAATGTTATCTCCAGAAAACAGAGATTACCTCGTAGTCGACAAAGTCCCCGACATCTTCCATGCAGGACACATCCACGTCTTAGGCTACTGCAACTACCGCGGGGTCCTCGTAGTAAATTCAGGCGGCTGGCAAGAACAAACGGATTACATGGAAAAATTAGGGTTGGTTCCCACGCCAGGTAAAGTGCCCGTTGTGAACCTGCAGACGATGGAGACAGTTGTGCTCGATTTTATGTAGCAGCCTTAGCTTTCAGAGTGTTTATGCGTAGTTTTAGGTGAGTACTCGAGAAGTTGGCTGAAGCGGTTGTCGGTGCCGAAGACGTCTCGGATTATTCCTCGGGCAATTTCAAGTCGAATCTTTTTGGTTCTGCCATATCTGCCCATGCTTACGACTCTCGCGTTCACAAGCCCCATAGAGTCAAGTTCGTTGACTAGTGTGCCCAGTCTTCGTTGGGTTAAGAGTCCAGCGCCCATTTCCCCGCACAATTCATTGTAGATATCATAGATTTCGCCTGTGGTTGCACTTGGCTTGTTGAGATGATAAACACTTAGCAACACCAGTTTTGAGTGCAGGGTCAAGTTTTTGAGGGCTTCTATAACTCGGTTATGTTCGATGTGTTTTTCAGCTTGACGAACATGTTCTTCTGTGATGGTTTTTGCGCCTATACGTTCAGCAACCTCGCCAGCTACTCGCAGCAGGTCTAATGCGCGTCTCGCATCGCCATGCTCAGCTGCTGCCAACGCGGAAGAAATGCTTAAGGCTGAATCGGATAGTACGCCGTCTTGGAATGCGATTTTTGAGCGTTCAAGCAAAATATTCCGCAGCTCAGCGGCGTCATAGGGTCTGAAGACTAATTCTTCTTCGCTAAGCGAACTGAAGACTCTGGGATCAAGGAATTCTTTTAGGCGCAAATCGTTGGATATGCCAATGATAGAGACCTTGCTTTTGCTTAGCGTCTCGTTTATTCTGGTTAATTCATACATGAAGGCGTCGCCTTTGTCTTTGATTAAGGCGTCGACTTCATCGAGAACTATTATGAAGATTATGTGGGATTGGTCTAGTCCAGAGCGGAATCTGTCAAAGACTTCGCCGACGGATAAACCGGTGAAGGGAATTGTTAAACCTAAACTTTGGCTAAGGGCAGCGAAAACACGGTATTCGGAGCCAGTCATGCGGCAGTTTATGTAGCAGAATTTTACTTGGGCACCGTATTCTTTAGCTTTTGATTCCAAGTGGCTGAGGACATATTTTGCGACTGCTGTTTTTCCTGTTCCAGTTTTACCGTAAATGAAAATGTTTGAGCATCGGGCATCCCTTAGAACTGGAGCTACCGTGGCACCCAAAAGTCGTATTTGGTCTTCTCTGTGGGGAAGCCGTTCCGGAAGGTAATCATGCCTTAGGACTTCTCTGTCTTTGAAGAGCTTTGCCCCATTTAACGAAATTATCGAATACATCATCTAATACGCTTGAATTTCCCATTTTGCCCACGCCCTCTTCTACAGAGGTACAACCGTTATTTCGTGTGGAACAGATAAAGGATACACTACAAAAAACTGGTTTAGAACAACAACTATCCTAAAAGAAGATAAAAACAAGCGATAACAACCAAGCAAACCAAAGATACACGCACCCCAAGGTTTCTACTGGAGAAAAAAGTCGCTATAACTAACACCCATATAATAACTATATATAATAATATACTCTGAGTGGTAAATTGTAATTATATATATTAATGATTACTATCCAAGAAATTAAACAGAACTTCTGAATATCTTTTTTCAGCCCCTCCAGACTTCTTTTTTGCCCCAAAATCCTCGAGAGGAAACATAGGGGTGTCTGTCAAGCGCTAAATCCATGGGAAAACAACCGAAAATCACCGATTAGCTTCCTTTACAAGTCATGGCCAACTTGGAACTTAGACAAAGGGTCTCCAAGCAATTTTTTCTGCCAAGTTTGCCTTCACTTCACATTCACAAAACTGTGAATACCTGTGAAATAACAATAAATCTGCTGCTTTAACAAGCCCCTTTCTCTGGAAATTACCCTAATTCTGTCTGTTAACAGTGAATGAGGCACCCCTTGACTTCTACTGGAAAACCCAATCCAACCCGTAAAGATAATGTTTTTAACCGTTCACTTTTCTGTGAAGCTGGTAATACCAGAAACAATCCAAATAACAGTCAATAAGCAATAAGAAGCATAAATCAAGCGTATTTTATTGCCCTGCTTCACCATCACAGTTATAAGGTGTGAAGTCCTAAGGTTGTGAACAACCTAGGTGTAACTAAGTGCCGGCTCGTAAAATGCGCGTAGAGCTGTTCGATAGCGATGGTAATCGATACACCATTGCATTCGAGGGTCAAGTGACCCGCGATAAAGCTCTGCGGCTACTTGATCTTGTTGAATTGCTAGGCGGCGCACCAGGTGAAAATCCAACAGTAACCAATAGCCCAGCCATGCCTAATGACAAGTCTTTGTCCCGTTTTGAGAAAGTCCAAGCAGTTATCCAAAAGAACTTTCCATTGATTTGGTTCTCTTCTAAAGATATTCAATCAATCTATGAGCAGGAACTCAAAGAGCCAGTTAGCTTAAGCACAGTATCCACTTACCTCTCAAGAATGGCTGCAAAAGGTATGCTGATGAGGACTGGCACTTCAAACAGCCTGAAGTATAAGACTGCTCCAAACATTCCACAGGCAATTAAACAACGTATAATAAAGTAGTTCACACGCCCTTCACAAAGGTTCACAATCCGTTCACAGTACTTCACACTACAGCCCAGCTTGTGAATCAAGAAAAAATGAAATTTTTTACTATGTTGTTGGAGGTTCAGCTTTCTGCAGCAAAGCTTCCATTTCCTTCTTAATCGTATAACGGAAAGGAATCTTCCCCGCTTCCCTCTCCACATAACCTTCCTCATAGATCTTCTTCATCAACCGAGCCGTGTGCTCTCTACTGAGATGCACTCTCTCTTTAATTTCCGGAGCAGTCTTCGCACCCTCCTTAGATAGCATTTCCAGTACTGCGATTTCTGTGTCAGTTAGGGCTGCTAAGGCTTTGTCCCGTCTGATGGGTACAACCGGCAGCACCATTTCAGTTCTGGTTTCCTGTGGTGGAGGTGCAACGGATAGTTTCTGGATTTGCTCTTCGAAGCCTGTGATTCTGTTTTTGATTGTTTCCTGTGTAGCTATTAGGTCTTGGAGTTTTGCTTCTAAACTGGACAATTCAGAGTTTACTTCATTTTTGAGGTTGGTGTTGTTTTGCGTATTTTCTGCCAAGTTCTCTGTGACAGACTGTGACATCTCTTGATGTGATTGGTTAAGGGCGACAAGCTGAGTTTCCAGTGGCTCAATCTTGTTTTCTATTTTTTCGGCTTTTCGGTAGCTAGCATCTGCTGTGCTGTAGCTGGCTTCCACTTTGGACACCATAGTGTCAAATTTGCCTGATTCCCGTTTTAGTTCACGGTCGAAACTTAGCACTATATCTTCGATGAAATCTTTGGCTTTCTCGTATTCTTGGCGGCTTTTTTCATATTGCAAATGAGTTGCCTCGAATTCACTGTGGACCCTGCGTATTTGGCGGTAGTATTCATACGATGCTACCGCTGTTACTGCCAATAATACGCCAAAGATTACTACTGTGAGGTCAACCGTGATGTTCTTCCCCTGTGATTTAATCGTGACGCTACCGTGATTCTCTTGTGATTACCGTGATTTCACGTGATTTTAGCGGTTGCATCACACATCACAGTATTCTCCATGGAAATTTAAGGTTATCGGTGACATCTTTCCATGTTAACTATGACGTCACACATCACAGAACACGTATAATGGCTTATCTTGATGCTTATTCATGGGTTAAGAGACTGTTCAGTTTAGGCTTATTTTACAAAAAAACCCTTGAATATTGGGTATGTGTGATGTGTGATTTACTTCCTGAAAATGAACAAAAAATGATGGGAAAAACTGTGATTTGTGACGTCACAGGAGCTCTTCTGATGGGCTAGAAAGCCGTTTTAGGCTCGTTTCAAGCTCATTTCTGATGATTTCTATGACTTTTAGGTGGTCTTTTAGTTCCTCTTCTTTGTTGGGCATATCCTGGTGAGCCTCGACATATTCGTGGAGTTTATTGGCTATCTCGAGGTACGGGTCGAGAGTTGTGGTCTCAAAAACACCCAAATAACCTAAAAGTAGCACTGTGTAGATGGATTTAATGACGTTTTCATTAGACTGTTTTAACGTCCTATTAAACGATCCTCGGCTTATTTTAGCCCTTGTTAGCCTTAATGCTGCTTTTTCATCGTACTTTAGCTGTTTGCCTGCTATATTTTCGCTTAAAACGTTTATTAGTAGAGTTTCCAGTTGTGTTTTAGTTAAGTGGCTATTTTTAGCCAGTATTTGTACAATGGGGTCGTTTAGAGCCCCGTTTAACCATGCTGTTACACCGTCTTTTAGCTTCAAATCTCCTCTATCCTCCATAGTCCAAATGAATACGGATTTGTATACTAACCCGAGTTTTTATCCTTTAGACCCCCCTCTGAACCCCAAAACCACTGTATTAATGCAGGCAAATCAACGCTATAAACTCAAACAAAGCCCAAATATGGGACAGTTTGATGATTAGGTGGTATTTTGGTACAGTTAACATAATAAAGGCTATAATCTCGGTAATTTTTTCGTCCAAGGTGCCGGAACTTTACATAAAAAATGCACTTTTGCAAACACCCCAAACCTGTTACCCGCCGAATTTTTACATTCTTAACGAAATAGCACACAGTTCTAACCTGCTGATCTAGCATTAAAACACACTTTTACAAGCGCATCTCACATGTGACCGCATGAAGAAACACCGTGATGTCACCAAAAAAGCGTGATTTTAGCCCTAAATCACTTGATATCACGCCCTGTGATGCACCTGTGATACCTTCTCCAACATGGAGATTACACTGTGAGGTGCTAAATTTGTTCAGAAAGCCGCTTGAGCTGGTCATAAAGCTCGGGTCTAAGGTCCCGCAACGTAGGAATAAACGTTTCAGCGGTCCTCAAATCGCTAAAATCGACTTCGCAGACGACAAAATCCTCATCATCATACCTCGCTTTAGCTAAAACGTCCCCTGTTGGGCCAACAAGGCGGCTTCCACCCCAAAACTGCAGCCCATCCTCTACCCCAGCAAGGTTCACATACGCTAAATAAGCCGTGTTTTCCAAGGCTCGAGCCGCCGTTAGGATCTCAAAGTAGCCTCTGCGCACCGCTGGTGAGGCAGAAATGCAAATTATGAGTTGTGCACCCATCAATCTTGGTAGCCTAAACACTTCTGGGAAGAAAACGTCATAGCAAATCGTTAACCCGATGCTGCCTAGCTCTGTTTGGAAGGCTGCTGGTTCATACCCGGGACGGAAATAGCGTTTTTCTTCGAATACGCTGTGTGTTGGGAGATACATTTTGCGGTATTTGCCGATGAAACCTTTAGGGCCGACCAATACGGCGGTGTTGTAGACGGTGGCTTGTGTCTTTTCGCTGAGTTCGGGCATCCCAAAGATGATATGCATGCCTGTTTTCTTGGCTAAAGCTTCCACTTTGGCGATACTTGGGCCCGGGATGAGTTCGGCTAAACCATAAACTTGATCGAGCAGCACATATCCTGTGAGACACATTTCCGGAAAAATCGCTAAATCAGCTCCCTCCTGCTTAGCTTTGAGGGTCAACTCTTCTATTTTCTCCAAGTTGGCAGCTTTGTTTTCTCTTTTAGCCGCTATTTGGCAGAGGGCAAGCTTGATTTTAGATTTCATGGCAGTTTCACTTTTAGTATGTGTGTCTTGGGAGCCTAAAATCGTTTCCCGGAGTTCGGAACCCAAGCTTAGGGGCCATTGGCATACGCCGTTTATGCTCGTTTAACAGTATTCTTGCTTGAACCTTATCTACGATGGCTTGGTCTATGCTGAGTTGCTCGGCGATTTCCTCTGGTTTCATGAATCGTTCCAAGCCATATAGGATCAAGTCGAGGGTTTCATATTTGATTTCAAGTTCCGATTCAGCTAGCTGGTTGGGCCAAAGTGCGGGTGTAGAGGGTTTTAGTGCAAGTTCCTTTGGAATCCCAAGATGCATGGCTAGCCGACGTACCTGGGTTTTGTACAGGTCAATGATTGGGGTTATGTCTGCTGCTGCGTCGCCCCATTTAGTAAAGTACCCCATGTAAGTTTCGGATTTGTCTGAGGTACCGGCGACTATGCGATTTTGGTTGTTCGCATAATAGTAGAGAAAGATCATACGGGTTCGGGCTTTGATATTTCCCTTGCAAAGCCGATCGGTCTTGCTGAATGCTGGGATGCTTTTGTAGAATCCGTCCAGCACTTCGGTCATATCACAGTTGACGGTTTGCAGATGGAACAGGTCGGCGATGGTTTTGGCGTCGTCGACGTCTTTTTGCTTAAACGTCTCCTGTTCAGGCATGAGTAGTGCAACAACGTTGTCTCCTCCAATGGCAAGGCTCGATAGGGCAGCTACGGTTGCGCTGTCCACTCCACCGGATAATCCAAGTACGATGCCTTTGGCTCCGGCGTTTTCAACATATTCTTTGATAAATCGGCAAATCCTTGTTTGAGCTTCAGCAAAATCAATGTCCAGTACAGCGGGCGTTAACTTCAAGGTTCTACGCAGCCTCACAGTGATGGATAGTAGGCAAGTATTTAAGCACAAGCATAAATATTAATGAACACATCCAAACCATGTAGAAGGATATTTGTATGGGGCGAAGAAGGAAAAAAGTAGTTCATATTCCAAAGAAACGTTTACCGAAATTCTTCTCTTGCCCTAGATGCGGTAAAGAAACCGTCCGCGTAGAAATTTTCCGAGACGAAGGCGGACGATCCATCGCACAATGCAGCAGCTGCGGTTTGAAAGAAGAATTCACAGTCAAACAGGCACAGGGCGAAGTAGATGTCTACTGCATGTTAACAGACAGAGTTTACGGTAACCAAAAAAGAACTCCGATAACTAAGGCCAAAGAAGAGTAGCTGAAGGATAACTGAATGGTTGGGCCCATTGAACGGTACTTGCTGAATAAAATCAAAGCCGACGGCTCAATCCATATGACGCTTATCGACCCAGAGAAAGTAACCCCTGAAGCCGCTGCAAAAATTGCTGAGAGCTCCAAAAACAGCGGAACAGCCGCCATAATGATTGGTGGCTCAACTGTTGCTTCTCAAAAACAACTCGACGATGTAGTCAGCGCAATAAAATCCGTTGTTGATATTCCGACTATTCTTTTTCCGGGCAACCACAACGGCATAAGCAGCCACGCCGACGCCATCTGGTTCATGTCCATGCTAAACTCAGCCGACCCCTATTTTCTCATGGGCGCCCAAATCAAGGGAGCCCCCTACATAAAAAAATTCAAAATAGAACCAATTTCAATGGCCTACGTAATCGTTGGAGACGGCGGAATGGCCGGCAAAGTAGGTAAAGCAGTCGCAGTTCCCTACAGCAATCCCGATCTTGCAGCTAGCCACGCATTGGCAGGCCAATACCTCGGCATGCGCTTCATCTATCTTGAAGGCGGCTCAGGTGCAACAAATCCTGTACCTCCAGAAATGATTCAAGCAGTTAAACAAGCAATCGATGTTCCCCTTATCGTCGGCGGCGGTATAAAAACCAAAGAACAAGCCATAGCCGCAGCTTCCGCAGGAGCAGACATCATCGTCACAGGTAACCTCACAGAATCCAGTGACGCCAACGAACGCATATCACAGATAATCACAGCCATCAAACGCAAAGCATAGCTGTTCCAAGCTTCTTTTTGTTTTGTTTTAGAAAGCCCAAAATACCCATCAGCGCATATCTTGGCTGTGAGCTGTCGCTTTGAACATTACCAGTGGCATTAGCAAAGGATACCGCAACTACGTTGAAACAATGGAAGCTGAACTTAAGCGCCTCTATGACATCAGCGACAGCGCCAGATCCAAAGGTTTAGACCCAGCCATCAAAACCGAATGTCTCATCGCACAGGACATCGCAGACTTAGTCGAGGGTCTAGTCGGTCCCAAAGGCGTCGCATTAAGCATCCGAGAACTTAGCAAGACGATGCCTCGCGAAGAAATCGCCTTCTACGCCGCTAAAGAAATCGCTCAAGGCAAATTCGCTCAAACCGACGAAGAAAAAGAGCCTGAGCATTTGGCTGAGCAGGCGATTCGAACTGCACTGGCAATCTTTACTGAAGGCTTAACTGCAGCGCCAATCCAAGGCATTGCCCAAGTCAAAATAAAAAAGAACGCTGACCAAACCCGTTATCTCGGAATTTACTTCGCTGGCCCAATTCGCTCTGCCGGTGGAACAGACCAAGCCTTAACGCTAGTCGTCGGAGACTACGTGCGCCGTGAACTAGGATTAGACGTTTACAGACCCACCGAAGAAGAAGTCTCTCGCTTTGTGGAAGAGCTCAGACTCTATGAACGTTCGGTTGGCCGTTTCCAATATCACATTCCCGATGAGGAACTGCGCAAGGCACTCAACTTGGTTCCCGTTGAATGCACAGGCACCGAATCCGACCCCGTCGAAGTTTCTTCTTATCGTAACTTGGAACGGGTAGAAACAAACCGTGTCCGCGGCGGCGCACTCAGAGTCATCAACGACGGCATCGTCGGCCGCGCCCAAAAAGTCTACGTCATCATAGATAAAATCGGTTTTCAAGGTTGGGATTGGCTAAAGAATTTCAAGAAGAAGTCTGAGAAGAAATCAGGCGGCTTCATGGACGATGTCATCGCGGGTCGCCCCATCTTTGCTTTCCCCTCAACCAAAGGCGGCTTCAGACTCCGATATGGCCGCTCCCGCAACACCGGCCTCTCAGCCGTCGGAATCCACCCCGCCACCATGTTTGTAGTGGAAAGTTTCCTAGCCGCAGGCACACAAATGCGTCTTGAGTTGCCAGGCAAAGGCGGCGTCACATTACCCGTGGACAGCATCGAAAAACCCGTTGTCATGCTCAAAGACAACTCTGTAGTTCGAGTATCACTTGAAAACTATCCTGAAGTTAAAGGCAAAGTACAAAGAATCCTATTCTTAGGCGACATGCTGATTGACTTTGGCGATTTTCTCTACAGCAACAAGACGTTGCCGCCTTCTGGCTACGTTGAGGAATGGTGGGCAAAAGACCTCCAAAACGCCATCTTAGCAAAGTATGGGAGTGACTGCAAACTAGCTGCGGAAGCGTGCCAAGTTTCCTCTGAGGCGCTTGAGGGTTTCATGTATGACCCATTCAAAAACAAGCCAACCACTAAAGAAGCAGCAGCTATTAGTCAAAGTTTGTGTGTGCCGTTAGCGCCTAATTGTACGCTTTTCTGGACTAGCCTAACTACGGTTCCAGAGGTTGAGGTTTTGAAAAAATGGTTAGCGACTTGCGAGGTTAGCGTGGAAGAGGGCGTTACAACCAGAATAAAGGGGCCAGCAGACGATGATGCGGTGAAGTTGTTGCGTAGGATTTTTCTTCCTCACAAAATCGTAGAAGGCAAGGCTATACTGGTGGGTGAGGATGCGGCTGCATTGGCTTTCACTCTGGGTTATGGTACGCCAAAATTCACTGAAACTCTGCAGGCAACTACCGTTCTGGAACTGCTGAGCCTACTCTGTGGTGTGCAGGTTAAAGATAAAGCCCCAACTTATGTCGGAGGACGCATGGGCAGACCCGAAAAAGCCAAACACCGCGAAATGCGCCCCATGGTACACGTACTCTTCCCAGTTAGCCTAGCAGGCGGGTCCCACCGCGACCTCTGTGAAGCAGCCAAAAAAGGCCCTGTATTCGTGGATATGGTCAAACGCAAATGCCCCGACTGCAAATCCTACACTATGAAAATCAGATGCGACGCTTGCGGTATACCAACTGTTCAGGAGAAGAGTTGCCCCCGATGCCGCCGACCCCTAAAAGACAACTACTGCGGCACATGCAAAGCCGACGCCGTCATGTACCAGCGTCAACCGCTCAACTTCAAAGACTTGGTAGCAACTGCCAGCGCCAACCTTGGCTGCCAACCTCCAAAGATGCTCCGAGGCGTCAAAGGCTTAACCAACCTTGACAAAACCCCTGAAATGATCGAAAAAGGCATCCTACGCGCAAAGCACGGCGTATCCACCTACAAAGATGGCACCATACGCTTTGACGGAACCAACGCCCCCCTAACCCACATCACCCCTGCCGAAATCGGTGTGTCCATCGAAAAAATGCATCAAATGGGCTACCAAGCCGACACGCACGGTTTGCCCCTGACTGATCCTAATCAAGTGTGCGAACTAAAAATCCAAGACGTCGTCATCCCCGTTAGCGCCGGAGTATACTTTATCCAAATCGCCGCTTTCATCGACGACCTCCTAACCCGCGTCTACAAGCTGCCCCCATACTACAACGTCAAGAAACCCGAAGACTTAGTTGGGCACCTCATCTTTGGGTTAGCGCCCCACACATGCGCCTGCATATTGGGCAGAATCGTAGGCTACACCGACCGCAACCTAATCTATGCACATCCCGTTTGGCACTCAGCGAAACGTCGGGACTGCGACGGCGACGAAGACGCCATCATGCTGGGACTCGACACCCTCATCAATTTCTCTAAAGTGTTTCTGCCAAGCCAAATCGGCGGAATCATGGATGCCCCCATCCTGCTCATCCCCTTCTGCAACACCAAAGAGGTACAGCGCCAAGCCCACGACTTCGACGTCAGCCAAACCTACCCCCTCGAGTTCTACCGCAAAACCTGGGACAAAGGAGAATCCCGACCTGTAAGCGCGTTTATGGATGTCATCAGCCACCGCTTAGGCACAGAGGGGCAGTACGAGGGCTTCCAATTCACCACGCCCTGCACCAACATCAACTTGGGCAACGCCAACAGCAGCTACAAAGAATTCAAATCCATGATCGAAAAACTCCACATGCAACTGGATTTAGGCGAAAAAATCGATGCCGTAGACGCACGCCGCGTAGCTCTAAAAGTTCTCAACACACATTTCATGCGTGACATCGCAGGCAACATGCGCGCGTTCTCCACACAGGGTTTCCGCTGCAAATCATGCAACAAAAAATTCCGCCGACTACCGCTCATAGGCAAATGCCCCTTCTGCGGCGGAGCATTAACCCTCACAGTCTACCGCGGCGGCATCGAAAAATACCTTGTCGCAGCACAGGAACTAGTCGACAAGTACGGTTTGCCCAAGTACTACACGCAACGCATGGACCTCATCAAAGAAGAAATCACCCTGATGTTCGATAACAAGAAACCCAAACAGGCGAAGCTTTTCGACTTCGGATAGACTAAAGCTTTTCAAGGATAACCGCATTTTGCTGTACTCGGTGGCGTAGCATTAAGCAAACTTGGCATCCCAACGCTTACCTCAAAAGCATCCGCAACGTACGATGCGGGCTGTCGGCCAGAACCAAAATTCTGTTGCTGCTCGATGCTCAGGGGTTGGGCGCAGCCAAAATCGCCAAGGAATCCAAGCTAACCTACAACGTTGTAATGTATCATCTGAGGCTTCTGAAAAGTGAAGGAACCGTGGAGCGCCATGGCGACCGCCGCTACGTTTGGTTGCCGACGGGTCTGGGCCAAAAACGCCTAAACTAGAGTATGCATTGGCAGGGCGCGGCTTGGCATTTAGGGCATTTGTCAGGATATTTTGCAAGTGCAGCTTTTTCCAAGTCAATGCCCATAATGTTGGCAAGCGATGCTAGCCACGCGATGACGTCGGCAAATTCTTTCTCCGTGGCAACACGGTCACTGCCCTTGAGCTCTTGACCCAACTCGGCGACTTCTTCGAGAAGCCAATTGTAAGTGCCGTCCACTCCGCGTGCCTTGTCACGGTCGCCGTAGAGGCGCTTCATCATTTCTTGGAATTCAGCTATATGCATAAACGTTCACTGAGAAATTTGGAGTTAGGCGGGCTAATTAAAGGTTAAAGAAAAAAAATTGTGTGTTTGGGAGATGCTTCCGTATACAGAACCACCGCGCTTCTTTCTTCATATAAGGGGAGGGGAGGTCCCTGAGAGCAACAAATCGAGGCGGCTTAATGTTTGATAGATGCTCGGCACAACTGCCTAGAAAAACCCGTTGCATAGCTAGCAAACGCCTACAACCAGACAGTGGTCTTCAATGAATGCTGGTGCTTCTCTTTCCTATTTGAGCACTTGTTGAGCCTATAAATAAGGGGGATAGAGAAAAAAAATACATCTTTGTTCGTTTTTTTGCTTGTCGTAGGCTACATTTGTTTTGGTATCGAAATAATCATAAGCAACCTCTGCTATGGTATAGTGTTGCAAACGATAGCTTACCACTACAAACGCTTTACATATATAGGTGCATGTGATAGCTGCTAATTTGTTTTCTATGCAGCTATACGTTACTTTTGCGTTTTAAATGGCAACATTTATAACCCCTTTCACTATTTGCTAAAGGCGCGAAGCGGAAGTACTATGGGACATCGTAAAACTCATGCTCCAAAACATGGTTCACTAGCTTATTTACCTAGGCATCGTGCTAAATCTCCAACTGCACGAATTCGATATTGGCCAAAGATAGAGTCAGATTCACCTAAACTTTTAGGATTCACTTCCTACAAAGCAGGCATGACCTACATCTTTACAATCGAAGACCGGAAACGTTCACCAAACTTCGGTAAAGAAGTCATGCGAGCCGCAACTATCCTCGAAACGCCACCTATCATAATATGTGGCATAAGAACATACACTAAAACACCGTACGGTCTACAAAACCTAACGGAAGCCTGGATGAAAGAACCACCAGCCAGCCTTGACCGTTTACTGGTTTTGCCGGAGACCTTCAACACGGAGGCTATGCTAGAAAAAGTTCAAGCAAGCCTAGAACAAGCAGCAATCGTCAGCGTTATCATCGCCACCCAACCAACATTAACCAGCCTCTCAAAGAAAAAACCCGAAACCTGCGAAATCCAAATCGGCGGCGGAACCATCCCACAACAATTCGAATACGCCAAACAACTCCTCGGCAAAACAGTAACACCCGAAGAAGTCTTCAAAGACGGACAATTCATCGACATCGCCGGCATCACAGTCGGCAAAGGCTTCCAAGGCCCAGTTAAACGTTGGCACGTAACCAAACTGCAACACAAAGGCAGAAAAACCAAACGCGGCATCGCCACCCTCGGTCCATGGAACCCCCACCACCTCATGTACAGCATCCCAAGAGCAGGCCAAACAGGTTACCACCAAAGAATCGAATTTAACAAACGCATCATGAAAATCGGAAAAGACGGCAAAGAAGTCACCGTAAAAGGCGGATACGTCCGATACGGCGAAGTCAACGGACCATACATGCTCATCTCAGGCAGCATACCCGGCACAGAAAAACGCCAGATACACCTGCGAGTTCCAGCACGTCCACCAACAGAAACGCCGGAAGCACCACCACAAGTAACATATATCTCACTGGAGTCCCCTCAGGGAAAATAGGTTGAATAAAAATGGCACAGAAAACAGCAGAAATCTTTGACTTACAGGGCAAAGCAACCGGAAAAATCAATCTTCCGGCTGTCTTTGATACACCCATAAGACCCGACGTAATCAAACGTGCAGTCTTAGCAATACAATCCAACAGTATCCAGCCACAAGGCCGAGACCCAATGGCTGGAAAGAAAACCACCGCAGAATCACGCGGAACTGGCAGCGCCCAAGCAAGAGTTCCCCGCATGAAAGGCGCCGGCAGAGCAGCATTCGCTCCAAGCACCGTCAAAGGCAGACAACCACATCCACCACGCGCCGAAAAAATCATAGTCAAAAACATACCTAAAAAAGAAGCCAAATTGGCATTAACTTCCGCTATCGCAGCAACAGCCGAAAAAACTTTTGTTGCAGGACGCGGACACAGAATCGCCGACGTCTTAGGCTTACCCTTAGTAGTTGACAACGCATTCGAAAGCTTAACCAAAGCAAAAGAAGTCGAAGAAGCATTCTCAAAGTTGGGCTTCGACGCAGAATTCACAAGAGTACGCGACAGCCGCAACGTACGCGCAGGCAAAGGCAAACACAGAGGCAGAAAAATGAAGCAAGCCGTCGGACCACTCATCGTCGTCGTAGACGGAAAAACCCTCGTAAACGCAGCCAGCAACCTACCCGGCGTCGAAATAACCACAGTAACCAACTTAAACACCGAAATGCTAGCACCCGGAACACACCCAGGCCGATTAACAGTCTGGACCAACGGTGCAATCGAAAAACTATCCACAATGTACGGAGAAAGTCCACAATGAAACCAGACGTAATTATCACCTACCCACTGATGACAGAATCCGCCAGTGTCATGGTTGAAAAAGACAACAAACTAATCTTCATCGTTAACCTCAAAGCCGGCAAAGCAGACATTAAACGCGCAGTAGAAACAATGTACGAAGTTAAAGTTGCCAGAGTAAACGTACTGGTTACTCCACAAGGCGTAAAGAAGGCATTCGTGAAACTAAAACCAGAATACCGCGCTTCCGATGTAGCAATTAAACTAGGAATCCTCTAAAATTAAAGAAGGCTTGACTTATGGGAAAACGTATTCGTGTACAAAGAAGAGGTCGCGGCGGTCAAAACTGGCGTGCCTCAACTCACAAACGTGTAGCTCCAGCAAAATATCCACCTATTACACCAAAAGAATCCTTTGAAGCAGAACTCATGGGCACTATAATTGATTTAGTGCATGATCCAGGACGCGGTTCACCACTCTCACTCATCGAATTCGACAACGGCCTATCCGTTTACAGCATTACTCCTGAAGGCGTTTTCACTGGACAAGAAATCACCTATGGTGGTAAAGCTCCAGCTGAAATCGGCAACATCATACCACTCGGTAAGATGCCTGAAGGAACCTTAGTCTGTGACCTTGAACTCCGCCCAGGCGACGGAGGCAAAATGGCCCGTTCATCCGGCGCATACGCAACCGTAGTAGGTCACACTCCACAAGGCACCATGATCAGATTGCCTTCCGGAAGAACCCGCTATGTTGACGATTACTGCTTAGCAACCGTCGGTGTAATCTCCGCTTCAGGACGCATCGATAAACCGTTCCTTAAAGCAGGCTCCATGTTCCACTGGATGAAAGCCAAAGGCCACAAGTACCCAAGAGTTAGCGGTCGCAAAATGGTTCCAGCTTGTCACCCATTCGGATCCAGCAAACGTAGCTCTCGCAGATGCACAACAACAAGTCACGGTGCTCCTCCAGGACAGAAAGTCGGCTTAATCGCTGCAAGGGGTCCAGGTCAAAAGAAGAAACGAGCAATTAGAGGTTAAAATATAACATAAATTAGGAGAATGAAAAATGCCCAAAGAATTTAGTTACCGTGGACACAGCCTTGAAAGTCTTTCAGCTATGTCTATGGACGAATTCATCAATATGCTTCCATCACGACAACGCCGAAGTCTACAACGCGGACTCACAGCCGAACAACGCATACTGCTCGAAAAACTACGCACAGCCAA
Organism: uncultured archaeon; assembly: GCA_963782915.1. GTDB lineage: Archaea > Thermoproteota > Bathyarchaeia > Bathyarchaeales > Bathycorpusculaceae > Bathycorpusculum. The sequence continues at coordinate 152,774 of CAWALK010000022.1, read as the reverse complement.
AGAAGCAGGCAACCTCGGAATCAAAACCCACGTACGCGACTTAATCATCCTCCCAGAAATGGTAGGCGCAAAAATCAGCGTACACAACGGCAAAGAATTCGTAGCCCTAGATATAAAGGCAGAAATGATCGGCCACTACCTCGGCGAGTTCGCCATAACTAACAAACCAGTTAGACATGGTACTCCAGGTATCGGTGCTTCACGATCTTCGATGTATGTGCCTCTAAAATAAACCAACCCTTTTCTTATTTTTCGTTTTTTATTATTTTTTGTTGATGCTTCTGTATACTGTTAAGTTTTTACTCTAGTTGTTGTCGCCAAAAAGTTCCTATACACAACCACCTAATGGTCTTGTTTAATTAGCTTAATCAAATGAAAACAGAGGTCTTTTGCTCTACACAACCTACCCCCTCCCTTATTTATAGGCTCCACAATTGCCTAGTTGGGTGCTTGGTGGATTGTATGGGTGTCAATATTTCTTGTTCGTTCGGCTAGGGGTTTGTTGGGTTCTATGGTGGTTTTGTTATGCAGTTGTTTTCAGCCGGAAAATGATTAGTTGGTTTGGTCGGTGTTGGAAAAGTGTGGGTTTGGTTTTTCTAGTAGTAGATAATGGCATGACCTCCCTCACTCATCTTCTTCCTGTGAGTCTTGCTGCAGCTGCATTTTTGTGTCAGCGTCTGGTTTGGGTTGCAGGGTATTGAGGCGATTTCTACAAGTTGCTTCTGCTGTGAAGGCCTGTTTTGATGTTTATGGTTGTTCTGAAAATGCTTTTCGAGTAAAGATGTATTAATTTTTTGCAGGAAAAAACCGCTAAAACAAGTAACTCCTATTTGAGTTCTCCCCAGAATAGAGCCTGCGGTGTGCATACCTGTATTTCAAAATGATTAGACTTTAGTGCGCTCAAAAGGTCAGAGTTGTTCTCATTGGGGATTATCAGGTTTACATCCATAGTATCGCCTGGTTTGAGCTCTAAGAGTGAGGGTGCCAAATAGTTAATCGATGTCCCATTAACGTATACAGTTAAGCCTGAAACTTTGTCTAGAGTAATGCGGTTAATGCGGAATTCGTTTACTTCTATAGCACGGCCATCTGCGCTTACTAGTGCAAAGGAGCCGTTGAGGCTTTCAGTGTTATTTATCAAGCTTAGATCTTTGATAAACAATACGGGTGCCTGTTCATGTGCAGTTGGGTCAGTTGAGTTAACGTAACCTGCCAAAAGTATAGTACCAACCGCAGACGCCACGAGCAACACGGCGATTATTGTTAATCCCTTTGTATTCAACATTAAACAACCTGAGCTAACCTGCCATATTCAGGGACATTACTTAATGCGCGTCATAACTTGTTCAAACAACCAACGACTGCTTTCTTATGCCTGGGCTTGTGTTGTGGGCTGGTTGCGTAGCAAACCGCAAGTTAAACCGTAAGTATCATAGAAACGGTTTGTTGCGTTGTGATTGACCCCCTGCCCCCATAAAAAAAGAAGAACAACTTGGGCTGCTTAGACGAATTTTTGGGCTGCTTCAATCAAGCCAGAAACGGTTTTGTAGAGGTCCTCGGCAACCTGCTCTTTCTCCTTATCGCCATCAACCCGAACCAACTCGCCTTTCTCGACGTATTTCATGTAGACTTCGCGCACTTTCTGCTGGGTTTCAAGCGTCTCCATTACAGACTTTTTGCGTTGCAGTCGCTCAATCACCTTCTCAGGCGGCACATCGATAAAGATGCATATGTCTGGCTGCAAAGCTCGGGCGTTGATGGTTTTTATCCAGTCTAAACTTAAGCCTGCGCTGCCCTGATAAGCCAATGACGAGTAAATGTAGCGGTCGCAGATAACCAGTCTGCCCTCGTCTAAGGCTGGTTTGAGTTCAGTTTGCATATGCTCAATGCGGTCAGCGGCAAAAAGCAGCGCTTCAGCTTCAGTGGGCAAACGTTCCTGCTCATAGAGGCAGCTTTCACGGATAAACGAGCCGATTTTGCCTCTGCTGGGCTCCGCAGTAAGCAAAACGTTGTATGCCCGAAAGAATTTCTCAGCTAAAAGCGTTGCCTGAGTGGTTTTTCCGCTCCCATCTAAACCCTCGATAACCAGGAAAATGCCCTTTTTACCCATATTTGCTTCACCCTGATGCTTAGCGTTACACATTATAGGGAGATACATAAATAATAACCTACCAACTGAGGTGACGCTTGTGGCTAAAGCTTACTGGGGAGAAATCAAAGATCCCGTACACGGCTACGTGTACATTACGGAAGAAGAAAAAACCATAATCGACACTTACCCCATGCAACGAGAACGCAGACTGCGCCAACTAGCTGGCTCCGAATACGTTTATCCAGGCGCCAACCACACCCGCTTCGAACACAGCTTAGGCGTAATGTTTCTCTCAGGACAAGTTCTAGTGAACCCAAACATTTCTCGCGTCGTAAGCGGGGAAGAAGTGGACATGTGCCGCATCGCCGCTCTGCTCCACGACTGTGGGCATGGCCCATTCTCACACGTCTTCGAGCACCTACTCATAAAAGACTTAGGGAAAACTCATGAGGACATCACTTCGTGGCTTATCGAAAAAAGCGAAGTCGCCGACAAACTATCCAAAATGGGCTACAACCCCCAAGAAGTAGCTGGGCTAGCAGTTGGGAAGCTGCATAAAAAAGACCGCGCATTTCTCGACCAAATCATTAGCAGCGCAGTAGACGTTGATAAACAGGACTTCATCGTCCGAGACACTTACCATACAGGCGCCGAATACGGCTTCATCGACGTTTACCGTCTCATACACGCCCTTGATCTTTTAGGCGAAAACTTAGCAGTTGAACTGGGCGCACTGTCCGCGCTTGAAGCCTTCGTAATCGCCCGCATCGAATCATTCAAGAGCATCTATTTCCACCGTGTCGGACGAGCCGCACAAATCATGCTCGCATCGGCCATGGATAAAGCCAACGAGGAACTCGGCTTAACCGCATTCAAAACCCCCGAAGAATATTTGGCGCTCGACGATTACACTGTCTGGGCGGCACTCAAAAAATGCGAAGCCTCAAATAAAATCATCAATAACTTGGAAAATCGGCGAATGCTCAAATGCGCCTACGAACGCACCTTCTACCAAAAAGATGATATGATATCGAATTTGTTTGGGCAGGAATCCTATCGCAATCAAATTCGGGGTGAAATCGCCAAAGAAGCAGGCGTCGGGATAGAGGCAGTTATAATTGATGTACCAACTGTTCCATCAGTACCCTATCATCATGCTGTGTTGATGGAGTCAACGGAGATTCCAGTTTTCATCCGAAGCCCCGCGGGGGAAAAGAAACTTCAGCGATTAAGCGAGAGCTCAAAAATCTTTGAAACCCTCAAAGGCTTCATGAATATCCTGCGCGTATACACCGATCAGACAGACCGCGCCAAAGTCGAAAAAGCCACATCAAAAGTACTCGGCCAGATTCCATCATCCGCAAAAATCTCTTTTTAGTCTCACAGCATGCAGTTTCTTATATACTAGTCATTGCTAAGGAGAATAAATAGAACAGAAGAGTGCGTGGGAAGGGAACAAAATGTCGAATTCAGCTAATGCAGATGACAAAAAAATTATCAGCGTAAGAATCAAACGTAAGCCTGAAACACAAGACGAACCCTCACTAATCTACTCCAAAGAAGACGTGCACAAATTCGTCAACGAATTCGTATCTTCATGGATACGTGGCGACATAGTCATCCGCTTCCCAACAGCCGCTGAATTAGCCAAAAAAACGCCGCTTAGCATCGCATTTCCAACTGATCCTTCAGTGAATGCGGAACTAAAAATCAAAGAACACTACGTTGACTTGCTCTCAGTCGTCTCCGGCATCAAACCAGCCTCCGCCGATGAACAGGAAAAAGCAATCGACGAAGTTTTCAAGATGATGCTCATGTTCCGCAGCGCCAACCGCATCGAAGGCAAAATAATCTCAAACGACATAGAAAAACGCGTTGCAACACTCGAAGAATCCAATAAGAACCAATCCAAACTCGTCGAGCAGATAACTGGCTTTCTCTTTACACCCAAAAAGGGCAAACAGAAGAAGCTTGACAGCTAAAACTGCGCTTCTGGAAGGGTAAGGTTTATTCGAAGGAGTTTGTATTTTGCTTGATGCTTCTAGCAATTGTGCTCCGGTAGTATAGTCCGGTCAAGTATGCCGGCCTTTCGAGTCGGCGACCCGGGTCCAAATCCCGGCCGGAGCACTTCAACTAACCTTAATCTCTTTGTTCAGGCACTTCATGTTCTGTTGTTTTATGCCTGTCGAGTTGGGTATGGGATTTGAAAGTTTTTCCGCATATTTCACAGACAAGCTCACTTTTGGGCATATTTTCAAGTGGCTCTTCTGGAACAGGGGGTGCTTTAGGTAAAGCTGAATGGGTTGAAGAAACTGGTGTTTTTTGCATAAGGTTTACACTTCAAAATAAAGCCCGTTTGCTACATTCATAAAGCTGTGTGATTGCCAAGAGACAGCAACAAAAAAAAAAAGGAAGGTTTAGGCTGGCGGTAGCTGTTTTCCGCAGTGTGGGCAGAAGGTGGCGGTGGCGTCTACGGGTTGAGCCGCAGTTGGGGCAGTACCTTGTTCGCCGCTTATCTGGTGGGACACCTGCGGTTGGTGTTGGTGGAGTGCTAGCCATAAGGTTGTATGCTGATAGCTGTTGCCCTGGTGGTTCTCATTGAGAAGAACGCCGATTGTCGCGATTATCCAAGCGATGAATATCAATATTAAGCCTACGAAAACTATTGTCAGTATTGCGCCCCACAAAGCAAAGTTCCTGCGGTTCTGGAAGCTTTGTTCGCCAGATCTGTCTGCTGAAAGGTCTGAGGAATTTTGCGTAGTCGATAGGCATGAGTAAATAGAATATGAAACGCGACGACTAAGAGCTGCGATGAAAATGACAACTCCGAAGCCGATTATGGCTCGATGGCTAACCAGTTGCCACGTTGCTAACGACATTGGTTGCTACTGAGCCTGCAATAGCCAGCGAATTATGTAGCGATTATTGCGATGCCGTAAACATTGCGTCCCATACGGCATGCGGAGGTGTCTTGGTAGTATGTAGAGAATCCTTTGATTGCCATCTAAACAGAATGATAACAGAATTATTCCTACGATGCCCTACTACCGGAACTAAACCGCCGATTATTAGTAATATTGAGCCTATTATTGCCAGCTAAGTCTTGCTTGATTCTAAACTGGGAGTGTTTAAAACACTTATTCCTCTATTAAACGGCACTTTACTGTAAGATAAAAACTTGTGCAAACAAGACTAACTTCTTAGTATAACTATAAAGTTAACGCTTGATGCTATCAATGGTTTAGCTTATTTAGGGTCAATGTTTTTGCAAGCGCTAAACAGAACCTGAATACCTAACAGTAAATAAAGACCCCCAACATTGAAAACCATAGGAAGAATCACCCATTGACAACTAACAATGAATTCAGCTTACAAGGAACTTTTATCAAAATCCAAAGATACCATCGTGCTCTGGGACCGCTCAAGGCATCATCCACTGGGATATGGAAACCATGATGCCGCCCAAAGCGGTAGAGCAACGCAGCGAACAGCTGGCGCTGCTTAGCCGCATCCACCACAAATTGGGCACAGACCCAGAAATAGGCAAACTCCTCGGCTCCATCCAAACCAGCCCAAACTATCCAAGCTATGGGGCAAGTGGAGAAACGCAACATCTACCTCATAAACAAAAGCTACAAAGAACAAACCGCGTTGCCCGAGAAGCTTGTTGGCGACTTGGCGATGCAGGAAGCCATAACCGTTAACACATGGAAAAAAGCCAAGGCAAAAAAAGACTTCAACCTCTACAAATCGGATTTGCAGAAGCTCTTTAACCTCAGCATGGAAGCAGCCGAAATTCTCATGAAAGTTAAAGAAACCAAGACACCTTACGAAGCCTTAATCGACGGCTTTGAACCCCAAATGTCCGCTGAAACCATCACAAAAACCTTCAATGGGCTGCTAGCAGGGCTCAAGCCACTTATAGCCAAAATAGAAAACAGCCAAACCCAGCCACCTCGCAAACTCCTCGATGGACCTGTGCCAGTGGAGGAACAACGCAAAATCACCCAACTCATCACCCAAACACTCGGCTACGACACCGCCTCACCCAATGCTGCGGGAAGAGTAGACGAAACCGAACATCCCTTCACCACAGGCTACTACGACGACGTCCGCATAACCACACATTACCACCCAAACAACTTTGCAAGCTCAATCTTCTCAGTCCTCCATGAATCTGGACACGCCATCTATGAACAAAACCTCAAGTCAGAATGGCAGTATCAACCAGTAGGCAGCCCATGCAGCTTCGGCATCCACGAATCCCAATCCCGCTTCTACGAAAACATAATCGGCCGCTCCAACGAATTCTGGGCAAACTTTTTACCCAAAGTAAAACAAGCGGCGCCAAGCCTCTCAAAACTCGACCTAACCTCTTTCATACAAACCATAAATAAAATTGAACGCTCAAAAATCCGCATCGAAGCAGACGAAGTCACCTACAGCATACACATTATCATACGCTTCGAGTTGGAACGAGACTTATTCGCCGGCAAAATCAAAATCGACGAACTCCCCCAAGCATGGAACCAGAAATACTCTGATTACCTCGGCGTGGAAATTCAAAATGACTCAGAAGGGGTAATGCAGGATACCCATTGGGCAAGCGGACTCTACGGTTACTTCCCAAGCTATGCATTAGGCAACATTTACGATGGACAAATTCTGTCAGCCATAACTAAAACCTTGCCAAACTGGCGCAGCCAAGTCGCAAACGGCGAACTTGGAGAAGTCAACCTTTGGCTCAAAGAAAACATCCACAGCAAAGGCGACCTCTATGACCCAGAAGAACTAATCAAACATGCAACAGGAACAAATCTGGATTCAACACCCTTTCTGCAGTACCTAAACCAGAAGTACAGCCGCATCTACGGATTTTGAGGCTGAACTGGAGATGGGGCTGGAACCTCACAGTTATCTCTCTTTTTAAGTTCTTTGTAAAGGTAAATTATGATGTATGCTGCGATGGAACCGATGAAGAGGTAAATGCCACTGTAACCGACAACTGAGTTGTAAGTGTTGGCGCCGTATAGGAAAAGCAGAAAACCGGAAATGAAAACAGCCAGTAGTGACCAGTCAGTCCAAGACATTTAGGTTCCTCGGTGAATTAGCATTCAATGCAGTTGTGGGGATATAAAGATTTACAGAAAAGCACCCAAGACACCGCGCCTCCAAGAAACAAATGGGAAACGACAATTAACCGCTAAAGCAACAGGCATATTCCAGAATCTACCCTAGTTACTCCGACATTTTTATATAGAACATGAAATACAAACAGCCTTGAGGTTTAATACATGTCGGGAGCAGAGGTTAAAAAGCCAGAAACACGCGACGAATTTGTTAAATTGCTAACAGAAGCAGCAAAAAAAGAGGTTGGCTCTAAAGGTAAGCCGACAAAACCGACAATCATCGGAACAGCCAAAGAAATGGACATTCACAGAGACACACTTTATTCATGGCTAAAGGAATTCAATGTCGATTTCAAAGAAATCGTTGACAAAGTACCGACAGCCAGTGACGACGCAGACGAATACAGTGGCCCAGCATACTTAATCGGTGAATCCCTTCTGGGAGAAGGAAACGAAGTTGCACACATCGACCTCATGGTAGGCGACAAAAACGGTCCAGTCGGCCAAGCATTCGCTAACGGCATGACAAGCTTATCAGCAGGACACACACCACTACTCGCAGTCATCCGCCCCAACTTGCCACCTAAACCACACACACTCATCGTACCAAAAGTCACCGTTAAAAACATGGAAGACACAGGCAAAATCTTCGGTCCAGCACAAGCTGCAGTAGCCAAAGCCATCGCTGACTCCGCAGAAGAAGGCATCATCCCAGCAAGCAAACTTGACGAATGGGTCATCGTTGTCAGTGTTTTCATTCACCCAAAAGCAACAGATTACCGCAAAATCTACCAATACAACTATGGCGCAACCAAAATGGCGCTATCACGTGCACTTAAGAAGTACCCAACACTGGAAAAAATCAACTTCGACAAAGACCGTGCAAAACACCCAATCATGGGCTTCAAAGTTCCACGCCTATGGAGACCACCATACCTACAAATCGCACTTGACGCACCATCAATGGAAGGCGCAAAGAAAGTCATCGAAGCACTACCAGGAAGCGACAGAATCATCCTTGAAGTCGGCACACCATTCATCAAACGCTACGGCACAAAAGGCATCAACGAACTACGCGAATTAGCCAAAGACAAATTCATGATAGCAGACCTAAAAACACTTGACGTTGGCAAAGTTGAAGTAGACATCGCATACGAAGACACCGCAGACGCAGTTGTTGCAGCAGGCTTAGCACCAGCAGAAACATTGGACGCAACAGTACAGGAAGCTAAACGCTTAGGAATCTACGCAGTCATCGACATGCTAAACGTAGAAGACGTTCTTGCCAAATTGAAGTCAATCAAAGATTTCCCAGACATCGTCATCCTACACAGAGGCATCGACCAAGAAACAGGCAGATCCAGCGGATTAGAACGCATAAAAATCATACGCCAAGCATTCCCCAACAAGAAATTCCTAATCGCAGTTGCAGGCGGCATCGTCCCAGAAACAGCCAAAGAAGCACTAGACCAAGGCGCAGACATACTCATCGTAGGCAGATACGTAACACAAAGCAAAGACATTGAACGTTCAGTTCGAGACTTCCTTGAATTGACACCAAGCATGCGTGAAGACGTCGACTTATACAGAGTCCACACAGAATAAACCAAACTACGAGCGGCAAAACGCTCGCTTAATTTTTATTTTTTCTTTTTAATTTTTTATCTGTCTGACTTTTATTCGCTATGAAAGCAACCAAAAAGAGCACAGCAGTAATTACGAAAATTGGAACATACACGGTCTCCCCAGGCAGATAACTAAACTTGTTGGCAAGGTAGGGTCCGAGAAATGCACCGACTGCCGCACCTAAACCTACCATTCCATCGAATAATCCTGCTTTTCCCTCAGGTATGATTTCCATAGAAAGAGAAAGCATCATAATGTAATACAAGGCGTATACGAATCCTAAGCAGACAAGAAGAACACACGTCAGTATGGTTGGTGCAATAGCGAACATAACTACGCCAACTAAGGCGAAAACAAGTATGCTTCGTAGAAATATGAAGCGAGGCATTTGTTTTCTTATATCAGTACTATGGGCTCTGCTTCGAATTAGGAAGTAACCCACTGTTGCACCGACCGAGTTTAGGATGTATGCTAAATACACGTATTGTTCCTGTCCGCCAAACACATGTTTTAGGTAAATTGGCAATGGCGTGAAAAACAGACTGGTTGCCAAAGAGAACAAAACGATGGCGCAAGCAAACCCTATGAAACTGTCCTGTTTAAGTGAGCCCTTCCAATGCAATCCATCCATAAGTTTACCTGAACCTTCAAAACCGCGATGGCTAAAATCAAGAGTTCGCTCTATGCCTACTAATCGTCTTTCAAAAATCATCAAGGGATCAGCAATCAAAAGCACGGCTAAAACAAAGGCGACCACGTTCAAGGCGCTACAGAGGTAAAATGAATAATTTGCTAAGGTAGAGAAACCTAGAGCAGATGCAAACAGGACCAGCCCTGCTCCTAAGCCGATAATAAAACCGATTTCAGTGAGCCCTTCATAGAATCCAAAGGATCGTTCCCAATCACAGCGACTGTAATTTTCGGTTACAAGCACATTTTTGGGTGATTCATGGGCTACATGGAGCATCTGCATTGCGATGTATAGACCCACGAAGACTAGCAGGTTTTGGGCTAAAGGTAATGTCATAAGGAAAAGTATGACGGCGATTGAAGCGAAAGATAGCAATATGAAAATTTTGTAATTCCGCGTTTTATCGCAGATGTATCCCCAGAAGAAACGATGCTGGGATTGAGCAGAATATGGCGATTGAAGTCATTACTCCAAGGGCAAGTAGCGGTCCACCAAGTATGCTGGTATCTTGAAAAGTTACCACGTATAGCGGTATGAATACTGTCAGTAATCCGAACGCCATATCGTGGAAGAAGAACCCAAGCCGCCACATGCGAACAAAACGACTTAGAGGTAAAATTAAAACCTTATCCCTCAGAAAGTGAGCATTTTCTCTAAAATAGCTAACTGTAGCTTTCTTCATTACATAAGTAAGCTATTTTATGTGAAATTGATGCAGTTTAGCGGTAAAACGTTTGGCTATTGCAGCGTATATGGGGGTTTACTTATTAAGGGCAGATTTGCTTTAATCACTATATTCATCAAGCGATTCGTAAAACCTCAAAAAGATGATTAAAATCCTTTTTGGGCTAAATCCTTAATAGAGAGATTTTCAACTTCATATGCGCTGGAGATATTCATCAATGGCAAAATTTAAGGTCATAGTTTCCGACCCACAAGCGGGAACATCCAAAGTAGTCGAGCTTGAAGAAGCACGCGCAAGCCCCTTTATCGGAAGAAAACTGGGCGAAACACTAGACGGCGCAGTAGTCGATTTACCAGCACACAAAGTGCAATTATTAGGCGGATCTGACAAAGACGGCGTCCCAATGAGGTCAAATGTTCACGGTGGTGTACGCCGAGCAGTTGTTCTCAGCGGTGGAGCAGGTTTCAAACCCCATAAAAAGGGTGAACGCAGACGCAAAACCGTACGCGGCGACATTATCACTGACGAAATTGCTCAAATCAACATGAAAATTGTTGAAAGACCCGCTCAAGCGGCAGCGCCAGCGGCGAAGCCAGAGCAAGCAGCGCAATAAGCTTAATTTTTTTGCTTACTGCATGCTTAAACCTTATAAACTTCATATTTAATTCCTTTTATTCATTCCAGTAATTTATTGACGAGAAGAAGAATATTATGAGTAACGCTACTAAGGCTCTACCGAAACAGCCAGAAGTCAACATCGGCACTATAGGGCACGTTGACCATGGAAAAACTACCCTTGTTCAAGCATTGACTGGTACTTGGGCTTCACGTCACAGTGAAGAACTTAAACGCGGCATCACCATCAAACTAGGCTACGCAGACATGCCCATCTACAAATGCCCCAAGTGTCCACCCCCCAAAAACTTTACCATTCACCCATTCTGTGAAAACTGCAACTCTGAAGCAGAATTCGTGCGAGCAATCAGCTTTGTCGATGCACCTGGTCATGAAGCCTTAATGGCAACTATGCTCTCCGGCGCAGCCATCATGGACGGCGCAATCTTGGTTATCGCAGCTGATGAACCCTGCCCGCAGCCACAGACACGTGAGCACCTTGCAGCAGCAGAAGTCAGCGGCATCAAAAACATGATTATCGTACAGAACAAAATCGACATCGTGGACAATAAACGGGCGCTTGAAAGCTACAAAGAAATCAAAGCATTCGTGAAGGGCACCGTAGCAGAGAATGCACCCATCATCCCAATTTCAGCTCAGAGGAACATAAACATCGACGTCCTCCTAGAAGCAATACAAACCATCATCCCAACACCCGTACGTGACCCTAACCTTTCACCATTAATGTATGTAATCCGCTCCTTTGACATTAACAAACCAGGAACATCCATCGATGGGTTAGAAGGCGGCATCATCGGAGGCACCATTGCACAGGGCAAATTTGCAGTAGGCGAAGAAATCGAAATTCGCCCAGGCGTTCAAGTTGAGAGGGAAGGCAAAACAGTCTACGATCCCTTAATCAGCGAAATCGTCAGTTTACAGGCAGGAGCAGATGTGCAAGAAGCTACAAGCGGCGGACTCGTCGGAGTCGGAACACTGCTTGACCCATCATACTCAAAAGCAGACGGCTTAACAGGCAGCATCGTAGGAAAAACAGGTCAGCTACCCCCAACCGTGACAGAAATCACCATGGAAACACACGTGCTAGAACGCGCGGTCGGAACCAAAGAACTCTTGAAAGTCGAAAAAATCAATCCAGACGAAGCATTGCTTCTTCACATTGGCGCTGCAGTCAACGTAGGCAAAGTCATCAACATCAAACCGAACCTCATAAAAGTAAAACTGACACGACCCATCTGTGCAATGCCAGGCGCAAGAGTTGCAATTAGCAGAAAAATAACTGCCCGATGGAGACTCATCGGATACGGAATAATAAAAGCTTAGTCTTTCACTAAGCCCTTCTTTATGTAGGTAATCATGTGCTTTGATGAGCACATCTTTAGCATTTTTAAAAGTTAATTTTTCCATGGCATGCTGGTAATCTAGCCAAATAAAGCCGATGTGTTCGAAGGATAATTCGACTTTTTCTGTTTGGGATTCGATTATGAAGAAGACAACTTCTTTGTTAATGGTTAAGCCTTGCCTGCGGTAGAAGTAATTGATTGATTCTCGGAAGGTATCTATGAATTGAGCATCTGTTATAGCGGTTTCCTCTTGTAGCTCCCGCGTAACGGTTTGTCTTTCGGTTTCGCCCTGTTCAACGTTGCCTTTCACAAAATCCCAGTGTCCAGCCGCATAATTCAAAAGCAGGTACCTTGTTTTTTCCTGATTATTAATGTATATAACAGCGCCACATGACTTTTCGTGAAGCACTCATCTTTCACCTGATTGTGACCCAATTCATTAATTCTTAATATTTAAAGTAGTACTAAAGGAGGCTGCGGCAAAAGCTTTATGCCTACAGAACCTCGTCTAAGAAGTAGGAACCACACGACGTGACGGCTTCACCGAGAAAAACTGAACCACTTAAAGTTATTTTGGATTCAAACGCTCTGTTTGTTCCCTTGGAATTCAAGATGGATATCTTCGAGGAACTCAGACGCCTGCTAAACCGCAACATAGAGTACATTCTGCTATCAGCTGTTAAGCATGAACTGGAAGTGTTAGCTGCGGGAGATGAACCTAAAACTCGGCGGCAAGCTAGTTTTGCGTTGCGGCTAGCGGAGAAATGCCGACTTGTCATGGTTGAAGATAGAAAAGAGCAAACAGACGATGCTATTGTTCGGATTGCGAAAAACTGGAACGCGCCTGTATTTACAAATGACAGAGTTCTTAAGAGGAGGCTAAGAGATATAAGTGTGCCAGTGATTTATCTGAGACAAAAATCACGTCTAGACATTGACGGGTTGATATCGTAGATGTTCAAACTGATTACTCTTCAAGATACTATTCGCATCCCGCCCGAGACCTTCGGTAACCCACTTGAGAAAGTTGGGCGCGAGCAGGTTAAACAAAAGTACGAGGGCATAGTGGATGAAGAATTAGGTTATGTTATAGCAGTTACTGGTATACAGGTTAGCCCAATCGGCAAAATCATTCCAGGCGACGGCGCAACCTTCCATAAAGTAAACTTTTCGTTACTAACATTCTATCCAATCATACAAGAAGTCGTTGAAGGCGACGTAGTTGAAATCGCTGACTTCGGCGCATTCGTCCGCATCGGACCAGTCGACGCATTACTCCACGTCTCACAATTAATGGACGACTACATTAGCTACGACGAAAAACAAGGCGTCCTATTAGGCAAAGAATCAAAACGCAAATTAGCCTCAGGCGACCAAGTCCGCGTCAGAATCACAGCAGTCTCATTAGGAAGAGCAGGCAGCTCAGGCAAAATCGGCGTCACAGCAAGACAACCCTTCCTTGGCAAACTTGACTGGTTAAAGATAGATCAAGGCAGGGAAGAAAAGAAACCTGAGGCTCCAGTTCCAGCCAAAGAAGCATAAGGAGAAATTGTAAATGAGCGAGAAAGCATGCACTAACTGCCATTTTATTACAAAAGAGAACGTTTGCCCAAAATGCAAATCCACAAGCTTTAGCGAAGACTACAGCGGCTTAGTGGTCATGTTTGACCCAGAGCATTCAGCCATCGCCAAAGCCATGAACATTAGAGACAAAGGCAGATACGCGCTCAAAGTCCGCTAAACGCTTTTAGCGTTTTCTCGGTAGCTTCTTAACTACCAGCTATCTTCTATTTTGTAAGGTTCAACTGATGAAAATAGAATACACTCTAACGCCGAGGCTACGGGTTTTTCTTAAAGAGCCATTTGGAACCTTAATTGAGGGCACCGTTCAAGAAACTATGGCTAAACTCAAAGAAATGCTGCCCAAAGAAAAGCCTCCGCGAGTGATCTCAGTCGGCGACGTAGTGTCCCAAAACATGCACGACATTCAACATTCACCCGCAGCTTACAGTAATCGATTACATTTCGCTCAGAGACCAACCTATGCCAAAACAGGCGCCTGTGGAAAAAACGGTGTATGTAGCGAATCCTCAAGGAACCATAACAGACGAAGCAATCTCCGCCATCAAGACTGCGTTAGAGACAAATAAGCACACGCATATTGTGGTTGAGGGCGAGGAAGACTTGCTTACGCTAATAGCGGTTTTGTATGCGCCAGAAAACTCATTTATCGTCTACGGACAGCCTCACGTGGGCATTGTAGTCGTAAAAGCGTCCCAAGAAAAGAAAGCTCAGGTGAAAAAGTTCCTAAACGAGATGAATACGTCGAAAACCTAAATAAGGAAGATTATTGTATGAACTTACGCCTTAAGTGAACATTAATGCAAGTCAAAATAGAATCAACCAAGGAGAATCCTCTTCTGAAACGGACAGAAGTAGGTTTCACTATCGTTCAGGGTCCAAAAGAGAAAACTCCACAGCGGTTGGAAGCTAGGAAAGCCGTTGCCATCGAAATGAAAATCGGCGACGAAGTTGTTTTCATTAAACAAATGAGAACTAAGACTGGAACTAGCATCACACAGGGAGTTGCTAACGTTTACAAATCCGTTGCTCAAGCTAAACTAGTTGAACCTGAATACATCCAATTAAGAAATAACCCAAAACCTAAGGAAGAGGCGACTGCATAATGGCACCCGCACCAGCAAAAGGAGCACCAAAGAAAGAAGAAGCTAAGCCAGCAGCCGCAGAATCAGCAGCGCCAGCAGCAAAGAAAGCAGAGAAAGGCAAACGCGAAAAGAAACATAAAGAAGAAAAAGGCGTTAAAGCCATGTACAAAGTTGAAGGCGAAAAACTCTCTCGTGCACGCCCAACTTGTGAGCGCTGTGGTCCAGGCTACTTCATGGCAGACCATCATGCTAGATACACTTGCGGTCATTGCGGTCTGACTCGCTTCAAACAGAAATAAACAGTTTTAAATCCTCCCTCCGCACTATTTCTTTTTTGACCTATAATGCTTAGAGTAAACGTAGTTGTATCAAGCATCTCTGCGGAACGTTTCTGGGATGTCCGCAAACCGATTCCGCCCATCCAAATAAACACGAACATTAACGTGGTGGGTATGGAGAAGAAGCAGGATGAATCCTTAGAGGTGCCATTTGTTTTATCTATTGTTTATAATCCGTCTATTGCACAGATGAGCCTCAAAGGCAACGCTTACGTAGTCGGTGACAAAGAAGAAGTCGACAAAGTTCTCAAAGACTACGAGCAAAAGAAGCCTCCAGCACAGATAATCATTCAATCCATATCCAATGTGGTCTTTATCGAGTCAGTTCTGATATCACGTTCACTCAACATTCCGCCGCCAATCCCGCTACCGCAAATTCCTGAAGCCGGAGTAAAACCGCCAAGCACAAAACCAGAAGGCAGAGACTACAGCCGCTAAAGAAAACCCTTAAAGCGCCTAGCCACTGCATCAGCAATCTTTAGTTCAATTGGAAAACTAAAGTTTCTATGACTCCAGCGGTACCGCGCTAACCTATTCATTATTTTATAGGCAAATTTGAAGGCTAAATCCCGTTCCTTTATTCTTGATTCGGGATAGAACGCGATTCTTGTAACCGCTGAAATGGTGTGCAACTTGGCAGTGTACTGGGGAGTATGCCATGGCGGATCGAAATGAAAGACGTGGATGTTACCCCATTCTTCAAGTGTTTGCGGCGCCGCAAATTCCGCGGGCAAACACTCCATGACTGGGCTTGGAAACGGTGTGTAAACAAAGATGCCGTAATGCTGCGTTTTCGGGTTTACTTCTCTCATTCTATCCATTAAATCAAAAGTATTCGCCAAATCCTCATCAGTTTCTCCAGGTAACCCGCTCATCCAAGAAACATACGGCTCAATTGAGGGAGCGTACTGTCTTAGATTTTCAACTGACTGCAGCATTTCTTCCCTGCTTACATCTTTGGTGATTAATTGTTGAATGCGATCCGAACCTGATTCTCCGCCGAAATCGAGTTCGACGCAGCCGGACTTTTCGAGTAGTTCAAGGAAGTCTTTGTCATAGTTTGCTAGGTAATCGAATCGGCAGTTTGCACGCCATTGAACGCCAAGTTTCTTGTCAATGAGTCCTTTGCAGATTTGTTCAACGCGGTATTCGTCGACAAAGACGTTGTCGTCGATTGGGTCGATGATTTTTATGTGGGGGTATTTGCTGGTGATGTGTTGTATTTCGTCGATGACTCTTTTCGCAGATTTGGCTCTCCAGCGGTTTTTATTGAAAATGGTGTTGTAGCAGAAGCCGCATCGGTGCGGGCAGCCGCGGCTTGTTTGGATGTGGAAGCGTCCGGATCTATATGAGGGATATTTGTTCATGTCAAGGAGTTCATAGGGCAAATGTATGGGTATTTCGTCGAGGTCTATGACTTTTCCATCTGGATTGTTTTTGATGGCATCATTAATTTTGTAGGTTATCCCCGATACATCTTCAAGGGGTTGATTCTGGGATAATGCGTTGGCGAGGTCCTTGATGATTAATTCCCCTTCACCACGAACTACGATATCAACTAAGTCATTGCAGATGGTTTGTTCCGGTAGCAGTGTCGGATGAACACCACCCCAAACCAGAGGTACTGACGGATTTTGCTGTCGTACTTGTTTGGCAAATTCTAGGGCATATTTGATTTGTAAGCCACTCATGCAGCTGATGCCCACAAAAAGAGGATTGCCTACCACAAAACGGCGGTAATCGTTTAACCGCATATCTAAAAGTTGTACCTTGAAACCTTCCTGCTGTAGCGAGGCGGCGATATGCAAAATTGCTAAGGGAACTTGTGGGTCAGGTGCCCTAAATTTTCCCGGATAAACAAGCACGATAGTCTCTTCACCGGAGTTGCTGTAGCTAGAAAGTGAGGGGCATGTCTGAGCAGTTATCAAAAAATAAAAAGCCTCAATAGAAAGTAATCAAAGTTGCATTATTAACTATTACTCTAAGACAAAACGCTGGCTGCTTCAGCAGCAAATCGTGCGGGACATGGAATCCTTCTGCTTGCGGAAGTCTCCACAACTAGCCTGCAACGTGTCCCGCAATCCGATACCAAAACACAACCTCCTACACAAGCCACTGGTTGTTGTTGAAATAAGAGGGGTAGTCGGCAACAACTAATATAAAAAAACCAATCGCTCAACAAATTTTGATCTACTGATAGGGGAGGGGGTCTAGCTTTGAGGTAGGTAGGTTCTCCCAAGCTTGAACATTAAATTGCCTGGTTGTTAACCGAAATACTTGTAGAAATTGCCTCAACTACCCTGCAATCGCCACCAAGCGCAGAACCCAAAAAGCAGTCATCAGCCGAGCCCACAGGAAGATGATGAGTAAGGGAGGTAATGCCATTATCTTCTATTAGAAAAAAACTCAAGAATCTAACCCTTCTCATTATAGCAAAAGGGTCGTTTAGTTGCTTTTTACCTTAAACCGTTTCACACTCACCGCTATTTAGGCTGGTAAAGTTAAATACCACTTTATCTTAGTTACAGAATTAGTCCTGTGACCCATAATGTTAGACATCAAGCTTATCCGCGAAAACCCAGAACTCGTCAAAACCAACCTATCAAAACGAAACAACCCAGAATGCCTAAAAATGCTCGATGACCTCATCGCACTAGACAAGGAATGGCGATTGAACAACACAAAACTAAACGACCTACGCCATGACCGAAAACAAGTCACCATTGAAATCGCTAAACTCAAAAAAGCCTGCAAAGAAGCCAACGGCGAATTCGCTAAAGCACAGGAAATCGATGTGAAAGTCACCGTTATGGAAAAGCAGGTTGTTGAACAAGAAGCCAAAATCAAAACTTATCTCCTGAATTTGCCTAATTTGCTTGAAGATTCAGTTCCAGTTGGAAAAGATTCAAGCGAAAACGTAACAGTAAAAAAATGGGGCAATATCCCACAATTCACATTCACAGTCAAAAACCACATTGATTTAGCGCTTGCACTAGATCAAATTGACATGGAACGAGCCGGCAGAATAGCCGGAGCCAGATTCTTCTACCTCAAAAACGATGTGGCCATGCTCGACATGGCTTTAATGCACTTTGCTCTCGATGAACTCCAACAGAAAGGCTACACACCAGTCGTTCCACCGTACATGATGAAACGCGAGGCATACGAGGGAGTAACAGCACTAGCTGACTTCGAAGAGGTACTATACAAAATCCAAGACGAAGACCTCTACATGATCGCCACCTCAGAGCACCCATTAGCAGCCATGTACTGGAACGAAGTCCTAAAACTCGACGACATGCCCGTCAAACTCGCCGGAGTAAGTACCTGTTTCCGCAAAGAAGCAGGCGCACATGGCAAAGACACCCGCGGCATCTTCCGCACCCACCAATTCAACAAGATCGAACAATTCATATTCTGCAAACCCGAAGACTCCCCAAAACTCCACGAAGAACTCCTCGCCAACGCCGAGAACATATACCAGAAACTTGGCTTAGCATACCGCATCGTTAACGTCTGTACAGGCGACATCGGCACAGTAGCGGCCAAAAAATATGACATTGAAGCTTGGATGCCCGCGCAGGGCGACTACCGCGAAGTGGTTTCATGCAGCAACTGCACCGACTACCAAGCAAGACGCTTAGGTGTACGTTACCGCCTAAAAGAGGGTGCGCCACCAGTAGGTCCAGTTCACACGCTCAATTCAACCGCCATCGCCACAGGCAGAACCATAGTTGCTATTCTAGAGAACAACCAGAATGAGGATGGAACGATAAATATACCTGAAGTGCTTAGAAAGTACATGGGTAATAGAGAGAAAATAAGCAGAAAACTCTAAAAGTTTTAATATATCTATGAGAATGTTCTGCAACGGTTCGGAGAAATAACTTTGTCCGCTAAATCAACAAAGCACGTTCGCGATAAATGGCGCAGTAAAACATGGTATATGGTAGTTGCGCCGTCATTCTTCGGCAACATAGAGCTAGGTTCTATTCCAGCCCAAGAAGAACAAATGTTAATCGGTAGAGTCGTAGAAGCAACACTCTATGACATAACAGGTGACTTTTCACATCATTACTTGAAAATGTTCTTCCAAATCCACCACATCGAAGGAAAAAGCGCTAGGACCCTCTTCAAGGGACACGAATATTCTCGTGATTTCCTAAGAAGCTTAGTGCGCAGAAGAACAACAAAAGTCGATGGATTATTCAACCTAAACACCAAAGACGGCTTCAAACTACGCATTTCCGTCTCAGCACTGACTCTCTCACGCATAAAGACTTCACAGGAAAAAATCATCCGTGACATGATGGAGAAAATCATCAGAGACAAAGCTGCCGCATTAACACTTGACCAATTCGTACAAGAAATGGTTCTTGGCAAAATCGCTTCAGACATCTACAACCAAGCTAAACTCGTTGCACCACTACGACACGTCGGTATACGCAAATCCAAACTACTCGCAGCCCCAGCAGTACTGCCAAAAGAAGCCCCAGCCCCCGCAGCAGAGCCTGAGTCAGAAGAAGACGAAGAAGCTGAAGCTCCAGCACAATAAACCAAAACCATCTTATCCTTTATTTTCCTTTATTGTAAAAAGTTTTTAATTACCTCTATCTAGCTTACTTGCGGTTCTTTATGACTCATTTGGGAGAGCGCATGTTTTGAAGATAACTGCATTAGCTGGCGGAGTGGGCGCAGCCAGATTCTTAACAGGCTTAACTCAGATAGTTAACCAAGAAGACCTCTCAGTCATCGTTAACACGGGCGACGACATAGAACTCTTCGGGCTCTATATTTCCCCTGACGTGGACATCGTAACTTACACATTAGCAGGCATTGTGGATGAAGCGAAAGGCTGGGGAATCAAAGACGATACCTTTCAGTGCCTCACTATGCTCAAGAGTCTTGGCGCAGACACGTGGTTCAACCTCGGCGACAAAGACTTAGCCACCCATATTTACAGAACTAACCGACTCAAACAGGGCGCCTTATTTTCACAAATTGCAGCTGAAGTTAGCAACAGTTTAGGGCTAAAAGTAAAAATTCTTCCCATGAGCAACGACCGATTCGAAACAAGAATCAACACGCCCAATGGCTCAATCCATTTTGAGGAATACTTTGTTAAGCGTCAATTTAGAGACGAGTTCTTAGGAGTTGAATTCGTCGGTCAAGCCTCAGCAAAGCCTTCGCCTGGCGTTTTAGAAGCCATTTCGGATGCAGAATTAGTGATTGTTTGCCCAAGCAACCCCATTGTTAGTGTCGGCACTATTCTCTCCATCGCTGGAGTACGGTCTGCTTTGCAGCAAACTAAGGCGAAGGTGGTTGCTGTTAGTCCCATTGTGGCTGGCGCTACGATTAAGGGTCCGGCGGATAAGATGCTTCGCGGTTTAGGCGTTGAAGTTTCCGCGTTTGGGGTAGCCCAGCTTTATGCTGATTTCCTCGACGCAATGGTCATCGATACCAAAGATGATGTATTGAAAGAAAGGATTGAAAAACTCGGCATAGGCGTAACAGTGACTAATACAGTGATGAAATCCCTCGAGGATAAAGTTGCATTAGCTAAAGCTGTTTTATACGCCTAATTGTGAACTATAGAGTATTGTGGTCTCTATAGATTATGTGGGCATTCTAAATAGGGCACCTAAGGGTATTGCTTTCATGCGTGCAGTGCCATGCAAAACAGAAAACCCACGAAACAAAGGGCAAAAAAAGAAGACGCATGGTACTATGACCACATATGAGCAAATGGATGAGGGGAAATGTTGAAACAGAAAGCAATTAAAAAGCAAGCCAAGGTTACGAATGCCGACTTAAAAGATTGGCTGTTAGCCATAGATGTTTGCATCAGATAAAAAATAACTCAACCCAAAACTAAACGAACACAACTTATCCAGTAAACACGCGTGAATGTGGTGCTAAAGGAAGGGTTATATCTACAAGCTAGAATAGTTGATTAGTAATCGGAGATGGTATAGGTGGAAAAAAAGAGTTACGACTGGTTCGAACAACGCCGCAAAACAAGAGGCTTAGAACTAGCCCATGAACAAATAACTAAAGCATTCGATACGGTAACTTGGCTACAGAAAGCAACCAAATGCTTCTCTGAAAAAAACTTCAAAGACGCCAAAAAATACATCGAAAACCTCTACAAAGCCGAAGAGGAAGTTGACCAACTCCGAACAGACACCTTCATGGAGTTATCCAAAGGCGCCGCACTGGTCTCAGATTACAGAGAAGACCTCCTGCACCTCGTCAAACGATTAGACACCTTAGCAGACCACACAAAAGATGCTGCAAGATGCCTCGAAATGCTAATTGATACCGATATTCCAAAAGAGCTCTCCGATAAAACAGTCTTCATGACTACAAAACTCGTTGAAACCGCCCAAACATTGCGCGGTAGCATAGAGAAAATCTCTTCGGCACCCAACGAAGCCATACGGGAAGCAAAAAAAGTCGGCGACATCGAACATGCCATCGACGATGAGTACCTTAAAGCTAAGGGCTTATTCGTCAAGTATGGTGTAGAAATGAACTGTGGAGCCATGGTTATTTTCGATGACTTAATCGAGTTCATTGAGCAAGCGGCAGACATGTGCGCTGACACAGCAGACTATATTTTGGTTCTCTCAAGCAGAGACTAATTTTCTCTCTTCTCAATTTTCTTATCGATTTTCTTTTTCGGAGATTCCCATCTTAAGCTGTTTGGGTTCCGTCAGCTTAATATGCATTCAATTAACACTGGATTGCTTGTAAAGGGTGGGCAATGAAGAAGGCACAGTTACTTCTAAGCAGTCTAATGTTACTGATTGCCACTTTCGTCGGCACTATCGGTGGCTTCTGCCGCAGACGTTACCTCCAGCGCCGATTGGCCCATGTTTCGCCATGACTTAAGCCACAGCGGCTACACCGCCAGCAACAGCACGGCCAACTCAGCACAGCCACTCTGGGAATTTCCAACAAGCGCATCAGTTTTGTCATCCCCCGCAATCTCCGAGGGCTTAGTAGTGTTTGGCTGCAAGGACTGCTACATCTACTGCCTCAACGCATCAACAGGCAAGTACGTGTGGTCCCTGCAAACCCTCCATGAAGTGGACTCTTCACCCGCAATATACAACGGATATGTTTACGTGGGTTCATACGATGGCTGGGTATACTGCATTAACCTATCCAGCGGTGTACCTGCTTGGGGGACGAATGCGGGCGGCAAATTCTTTTCTTCTCCAGCAGTGGTCGATGATAGGGTGTTTATCGGTTCTGGATCCCATGACATTTTCTGCTTTAATGCTTCAAATGGCGATATTCTCTGGACTTATCCAACGGAGTCTCGTGTGGATTCCTCTCCAGCGGTAGTTAACGGCATAGTGTATGTTGCCTGCGACGACTACCACCTATACGCCCTAAACGCAACCACAGGCGAAAAAATATGGCGGGAATATACTGGCAGCAACCTCAATTCCCCCTGCATCGATAATGGCTTCATCTACATCGGCGCATACGACGGCTGGATCACATGCGTAAACGCTTCCACAGGCATTCGAACTTGGACTTACCAGAACTCAGGACACAGTCAGTTCCTCAGCCGCCACAGCTTATGGGCGAATCTACATAGGCTCCGATGACGGCAGCATATACTGCCTAAACGCCACCGACGGATCAAAACTTTGGCAGACCCAAACTGGCTACTGGGTATGGTCGTCCCCAGCAATCGCCAACGGCAACCTATTCGTTGGCTCCCAGGACTATCACCTCTACTGCCTCGACGCTTACACGGGCCAAGAGAAATGGAGTTACCAAGCAGACGGCATAATTGATTCTTCCCCTAGCATCGTGGGCGATACTCTGTATTTTGGGTCCCATGACCATCACCTCTACGCCTTTAGGCTTAGCGATTCTTCGGTGGAGCCAATAGAGGCGTCTGCACCGATTTTTTGGAGCACAATAATTTTTGATATTCTATTCTGTATTGCTTGGGGGTTGGTTGTTTTTGTAATCATACGCCACTTCTACACCTCAAGAAGAAACAAGCAAATCACCCCGCAAATCACAGGCGCTAGCACGGTCGAGTCATGGTTTTCAGCCCACCTCAACTTAGTTTGCGCCGCCATGATTCTGGCATTCTCAGCCATCTACCTCCTAAGCCTCAATGGGTCACCACTCTGGGCTGCGGACGAAAAAACCTACACCCAAATCTCCTATCACATTGTTAAAAGCGGCGATTACTTTACACCATGGGTAGGTGGGGAACCCGCGTTTTGGGTGGGAAAACCGCCGCTGCTCATGTGGTTAACTTCAGTTTCCTACCAAGTACTGGGTGTGTCTAATTTTGCGGCGAGAGTTTGGATGCCGCTTTTTGGTGCTTTATCGTTGGTTATGGTTTTCTTTTTGGGCAAGAAACTTTTCAACGCTAAAGTTGGTTTGGTTTCGGTGTTTGTTCTTGGAACCTTTGTGACGTTTTATCAGTATGCGACGCATATGATGACTGATGTTCCGCTTGTTTTCTTTATGTTGGCAAGCATCTATTTTCTGTTGCTTAGCGAAGACAAAACAAAAGATGCCATAAAATACGCTGCGTTTAGCGGGGTTTTTTTTGGTTTGGCTTTGATGACTAAGCAGCTTGAAGCCCTGCTGATTCCAGCTATAATGCTTGTGTATCTGCTGTTTACAAGGCGTGGCAAGTTTGCTTTTTCTAAGCGGTTTGCGCTCTCTTGGGGAGTCGCGGCAGCCATCTTTGGTCCATACGTGGCCTATATGTTGTCGGTTTCTAAAGATTTCTGGGATTGCTTCTTTGTATACTCAAACGTCAACCGAGTCATAACTCCATTGGAGGGGCACAGCGAAAGTTACCTGTACTATTTCGAGCATTTGTTAACCAATGAAACGGTTTGGGCGGTGCTGTTGCCTTTTGCGGCTGCATTCTGCATCTATAACATCGTATCTAAGCGGTCGCGTGCTGATACCTTGCTTGGTTGGCTGGATGGTTATCGTTTTGGGATTGTTTACTTTTGCCCAAACCAAACTGTTCTGGTACATTTTGCCCGCTATGCCCGCTTTCGCGCTTGCAATAGGCAGCTTGCTATACCGGATGGGGCATTATGTTCTGTTGAAAATCAAAAAATAGTTTGCTCTCTCTGTAACCTATCCCCCCTCTATTTATAGGCACCAAAAAGGCAAGCTAAAGTCAGGTAAGGTTACCCAAGCGACCTCCCAATCTGATCGATTTGGAGTTTTCTGTTTTTTTATAGTGTGTTGTTGGCGAAAACCGCCTATACACAACAACAACCAGCAGAGTTTGCTGGCGATTGCATTTTAGCTTCAGCGTCCAAATCAGGTTGCAGGTTGGTTGTACAATAAACCACAAGCTCCACTGCCAAAAATAATTTTAGCTGTTCAAGACCTTACTGGATCGGAAGCTTGATAGTAAATGTTGTGCCTTTACCTTCTTGGCTTTCGAATGCTATTTGACCGCCCAACGCTTCTACCAGCCGTTTAACAACAGCCAAGCCTAACCCTTGGCCTTTAGCTTTAGTTGTCATCAGTGGCTTGAAAATAAGAGGCTTAACCTTCTCGGGTATGCCAACCCCTGTATCGCCGACTGTAATGGTGATTGATTTTTCTTTTTTTGAAGCTGCTAAGGTTAGTTCTCCGCCGTCTGGCATCGCCTGAATGGCGTTATTGATAAGATTTGTCAGCGCCCGTTTCATGAAAGTTGGGTCTGTTTTGGCTTTAATTGTCCCTTTGATATGTACTTTAAGCTTAATTTTGTCAGGAACAGCTACGGTTGAAAATACGTTAACCAAGATATCGGATAAGTCTACTTCTAGTAACTCTGGCTTTAAAGGTCGCGCGTAGTCTTGCAGGTCTTGCACAATTTTACTGATATAGTCGGCTTGTTCTTGAATGAAGTCAATACTTTCTAACACTTCGCTTGTATACTGGCCTTTAGCTTCAGCCATAGCCGTCCTTGCCAAATACAATTCACTAACAATCGCTTGCAGTGGATTGCGTATATCATGCCCAATCATACCCGCTGTTTCGCCTATACCCGCTAACCGTTCTTTATCCTTAAGCTCTTTTGTTCTTTCTTCAACAAGCGCCTCTAAGCTTTTTGAGTACTGTTCCAGTTGTTGCTCGATATTCTTGCGGTCCGTAATATCTTGCTCAATACCCATTATCTTTGAAGGTTTGTTGTTTTCGTCGACCTCTGTGACCCGTCTGACGGTGTGTATATATTTAGTCAAGCCTTGTGGTGTTACTATAGCATAATCAAAGCTTACTGTCTCCCCAAGTTTCCCCTGTGATTGGAGATTTTCAGCATACTCGATAGATATTTTGAGGTAATCTGGATGGATGAGTTTTTGGTATTCTACGATACTTGGCGCTTTTGTCTCAGGGTTCAGCCCGAACATCTCGTAGAGTTGCTTGGACCATAATGCTTCGCCTTTTTTTACGTTAAATTCCCAGCTACCCAAGTCTGCTACATTCTGGGCAAGTTCTAATCGGTCTTTACTTTCTCGTAATGTCTGCTCGATCTTTTGATGCTCTGTTAAGTCTCTTAATATTGTGATCGCTTTTTTGATACCGTCTGTATCTATAAAAACATTAGATGATGACTCCCCTTGGAAGGTTGAGCCGTCCTTACGCTTAAGCGTTAGCTGAGTTTTTGCTTTGCCTTCTTTAGCCCTGTGATTAAGCGCAGATAGCGCTGAATTGTCCTTGACAAAAAGTTTGTCCCTGTTAGCTTGCCTGAGTTCATCTTTTGTCATTCCAAACATTTTACTTGCTGCAGGGTTAGCCATTATTATGCTGCCGTCAGAAGCCAAGGTTAATAGCATAGCGTCTAAGCTGTTCTCAAATATCCTCTTTAGAAGCTCGTCTGATTGTGGGCACTTTTGAGCGTTGGATTTATTTTCCAAAATAAAACCTTCAAAGCTGCGTTGGGCAACACACTTGTTTTCTATGCATATATTAGCATAAAACATTTTGCCATAACAGCATTAGGCGCCCATTACACGGCACAAGTAATACTCAAACGGACCTTTGGTTAATTTTAAGATAGAATTGTCAATATACAACACGATAGTTAGACCGAGCTTAACTATGCTGCAATAAGTAAAATAGTGGCGGGCCCGAGGGGATTTGAACCCCTGACGTCCGGCTCCGCAGGCCGGTGCCCTAATCCGTACTAGACGACGAGCCCACACATTCTTTTGCGCCCCAAAATAAAAGGGCAGAATACTAAATACGGAGCTTGAACTTAAAAATAGTGGTCCCAAAAGCCAGTGTTAAGCTGTTTTTGGGAACGTTATTTTGAATTGTGCCCCTTCGCCGACTTTGCTTTCAAAGGTTATAGTGCCGCCCTGAGCTTCAACCAACCGTTTCACTACTGCTAAGCCGAAGCCTTGGCCTTTGGCTTTGGTGGTCATTAGTGGCTGAAAAATTTTTGGTTTAATCTCGTCTGGGATGCCGCTGCCTGTGTCGGTGACTGTTATGATGACGTTGCTGTCTTGTTGGATGGCTTTTATGGTTAATTTGCCGCCGTTTGGCATCGCCTGAACCGCGTTAGTCGTCAAGTTCACAAGGACCCTTTTGAGAAAAGTCAAGTCCACCTTGACCTTTGGCAATAGACGGTCGCATTCAGTGCGGGATTCAACATTGCTGGGCACTTTGACTGTTGCCACCAACTGGGGAATCACGGTGCATAAATCCACTTCTACCTGTTCAGGCTTAAGCGGCCTAGCAAAATCCTGCAAATCCGCAATAATCTTATCCACATAATCAATTTGCTCTTGTATAGAACCCAAACTTTCCTGCACATCATGTTTACATTTGCTATCAGGCGAATCATCTATGTCTTGTTTCATCAAATAAAGCTCCCCCGTAATAGCTTGCAAGGGGTTGCGGATGTCGTGTCCAATCATGCCTGCAGTTTGACCGATAGCCGCCAACCGCTCAGCATCTTTTAGCTGTCTAGTCCGCTCTTCTACCAATTGCTCAAGGTTTTTGGTGTATTCTTCAAGTTTTTGCTCAATCTGCTTACGCTCAGTTATGTCCTGTTCAATTCCAGCGATTACAGTAACTTTTTGGGCTTCATCCACTTCCCGTACCATACGCTCCGTATGAATCGTTCGAACGGAACCGTCTTGGCATAGTATGCGGTAATCAAAACTTGCCTTAGAGTACAAGTGGCCAGTTGTTTGTAGTGCCATAGCTTTGTTTATAGCTTCGCGATCCTCAGGGTGAATTATTGAGAAGTATTCTTTGATGTTTGGACCGTACTTTTGGATTGGAAGACCAAAAATGCGGAATAGTTCTTCTGACCAGATTGCCCTGTCCTCGTTAACATGGTATTCCCAACTGCCCATTTGGGCGATTTGCTGCGCCATCTTTAGACGCCCTTCGCTTTCCATGAGCGCTTCTTGGGTCTGCATCCGCTCTGTTACGTCATCGAAGATTGCTATGGCTCCGTTGGCTTTTCCATTCTTATTGTAGAGTGGTTTGGCGCTTACGTTAACGATGAATCGTTCGCCATCGGGGCGCTCGATAATTATGGGTTCCCCTCGGAAGGTTTCTTCTTCAAAAAGTGCTTTGTAAGTGTAGAGTTCTTCTGTTTGGCACGGTTTTCCTTCCATAGAAAAAATTTTTAGATCCTGCGCTTGTTTCTCTAGCGCGATGCCACAGGGGTTTTTGCCGTGAAGCTCTACGGCCCGTTTGTTGGCGTAGATTACTTTGCCATCGGGTTTTTCGAAAACAACTACCGCAGACGGTATATTCTCTAGTATGTCTTGGAGGCGGTTCTTATCCAAAGAAGTGATGCAAGAAGAAGACTGGTTTATGGTACTGTCTTTTTTATCCCTTGTTTGAAGTTTGCTGGTTGGTTTTAGTTTAGGGGATAACTCAACCATAAATTCCTCCGATTTAACCAAAAATTTGCCTAATAATATGATGGGATTATGTAAGTTAAGGTTTTTGTTGAAGCAAATTACCTATCAAAAATCTTTTTTGGGTGCACGCTTGGTTGCATGGATAGTTGACTGTAAACTTTCAGATGCACAAACCTTGATTACATTTTTTCCCCGTGATAAGCTGTAAAAGGCGATTAAATGGTCAAAATAATCCATAGTTTACAAACTAAACTAATAGCTAGCTTTCTAATTCTAATTGTATTCGTATCCGCAGCCACTTTCCTATACACCTACAACGAAACCAAAAACGCCATGTTAGCCTCAACAAGAGACGACATGGCCAACGCCATCGGTATGATCGCGCAGCAGTTTACACCAGCCGAAGCCCAAACAATCTATAATATGCAAGCTGGACAAGAAAACACCACCGAGTACACTGCCTTGATTGCGAAGATGCAGTCTATCCGTGCATTAAGCCCCAACATAGTAAACATATATGCCATGAAAATTAATGGCGAACAAGTTACTTTCCTTGCGGATGACGCCGAAGATGACCCCGTAGCCATAGGCGAACAATACGAGCAACCCGAAGCTAGACTCTTTGAGGCAGTAAACGGCCTCTCAGCCTCCGATAATCTCTACACTGACGAATATGGTTCCTTCCTCTCAGGTTATGCACCCATACAAACCACCTCAGGCCAAACAGTAATCATCGGAGCCGACATGGACGCCACAACCGTTCTTGAACGTGAAAACTTCATCGGCAACACAATTTACTTAATCATTGGAGCCTCCGTCCTGTTTGCTGCGGCAATCATCGGATACTTCTCGCTAACTATGATTCGAGACCTCAAGAAACTAAACACTACAGCCGAAGAAATCAGCAAAGGCAACATGAACGTAACAGTCAACGTAAACCGAAAAGACGAAATCGGCGACTTAGCAGAATCATTCAGCCGCATGGTTGCAAGCCTCAAATTCATGATGAGCGAGCAAGAACAAACCGACAAGCAATGAGGAATCAGCATTGACGGAACTATCCGATAAAATCCTCAAACTCACCAGCGCCTACATTGGTCCAGCTTCACAAAAATTCCTCGAACGCCAAACATCCGCCCACATGAACGGCTTAAACTTCGCCGCACTGGAAAAGCAGCATCTGCCAGAATTAGCCAAATGGGTAAGCACCTCCGCTGGACTCTTGATTGCTCCAGCTAAAGCGCAGGAACTTGCAAACAAGATCACAGCGCTTACCTAAACCCCTTTTTGGGTTTTAAAAAAATTAGGATTCTTCTTTTTTGCCGCTTAACACCCGTTCCAATGCAGCTATAACGTTACCTTTGCCCATAGCTAACACGTATGGTCCGAGGCGTGGCCCTTGGGGTGCACCCATCAATATTTGATAGAGCACTTTGAAGAATGCGCCGGGTTTTATGCCGTTGTCTTTGGCTGCGTTGAATATGGCGTTTTGGATTTTGTCTGGGTCTTCTTCGGTTTGCAGGTTTGGCACTAATTGGGTTAGGGCTTTTCTTTCTTCAGCGGTTAGTTCCACAGAGGTTTCTTTGATTTCTTCAAAGTCCCGTGTCCAATTCAATGCGTATTCTATGCGTTGTCTGCAGTGCTGCATCGATGGCTTGGCCTTTTTGCAGGTAACCGTAGCTTTGCAGCTTCTCGGCAACGTACTCGTTTATGGAGTCTTTGGGTGCCATTTTGACTAGGAATGCCATGAGGTTGTAGGGGACGTGTATGCTGGGTTTGGTTGGTGGCTTCATGACGTAGCAGTATTGGAATAGGCCTTTGAGGCGGATGGCTTCTTTTTCGCCGACCTGTTTCTTGCCGAAGTAGACGTCTTCGAGGCTGTCGAGTTCATTCATGTAAGCTGGAATATCTGAGACGTCGAGGGTACGTGTGCCAACGAAGCGTTTGAGCATGAGCAGTAGTAGTGATTGGGGTGAGCCATAGTTGAACCAGACTTGCGGTGTAAACACGTTACCCGCCGACTTGCTGATTTTTTTGCCGCCCTTGTCGAGGAACATTTCATATGCTGCATGTGATGGGGGCTCGAATTCGAGGACTTCGCGGCAGATGCGGTCGTTTATGCGCACGGAATCAGCGATGTCTTTGCCATATGCTTCAAAGCGGATGTCAAGTGCCTTCCAGCGTGCGGCGAATTCGCTTTTCCATGTTAGTTTGCCTTGGCCGCTTTTTATGTCAACTTCGCCTTCGTGGCCGCAGCCAGCTATGAGCCTGCCTTTGATTTCGAGGCCTTCACATCTGTAGGTGACCTTGTCGGTTTTGGGGTCAAACTTGTAGGCGCGTGTGGTGTAGAGGTGGCCGCATTTTTCGCAAACTGCAAAAAACGGCAGTACTTCGCCGTAGGTTTCTTGTCCTACTTCTTCTTTGATGATTTCGCCTACTTTTTTGGCGTTAGTTAGAATGGTTCTGATTTCGTTTAGGAGTAAGCCTTTGTCGTAGACTTCTTTGGCTGAGTAATACTTGTACTCGATGCCGCATTTGTCGAGGGCTTCCAGCAAGAGTGAGCTCATGTGTTTGCCGTAGCTTTCATGGCAACCGAACGGATCAGGAATCGTGGAAACGGAGTAACCGAGATATTTTTCTAAATTCTGGGCTATGTCTGCTGGTAATCCAGCGGGGACTTTGCGTAACCCGTCTTTATCGTCGCAGAAGGCAACAAGTTCAGAATTGCAATCCAGATTTTTGAGCGCCAACGTAACTGCGTAGCTGCGGGATGCATCGCCTAAGCTTCCGATGTGTGGAAAACCCGATGCGCCCAAGCCCATTTCAGTGCGGACTCTACTCATGTCGCGTTTCAGTGATTGTTCGCGTTCGATGACTTTCTTAGCCATCATGTCATACCATGTGCCCATGCCGACGGTTTCTTCGCTCATCAATTTTGCCTTCTGCCAAAAGACTATGCAGGGGTATAGAAAAATGTTTAGAGCCAAAAAAGCGGCTCAGCGAGAGATTATTTGTGTTGGCGTTGGAATGCTGCTGCGATTGCTAATGCCGCAACGACCAGCAGGATCACGACGAGCGAGTAAATCCAGTTGAAGCTGAACAGGAACCATGCTCCGCCCACAGCGATTGCAGCTAAGCCCAAGTGCCATGGTGCTGAATGGGCTGCGTTCATACTTGACGGGTTTACCCATCCGAATCGCGCCTAACGCAAGCAGCCACAGCCCGTTGAACAGGAAAACCAACGGCACAATCAGTACCCAATCGGTGATAACCGCCGCCACGTAGAGCAGTATCGCCACTACAATGGTGAGGAAAAAGACACCGATCGTTAACAGATTCCGATTGCTTTCACTACTCATTTCTGGTGGTCCTAACCGATTTTATTTCCGCATTCGGGACAGAACTTGCTGTTGGCTGGGATGGTTTTGCCGCATTTGGGGCATGTCATGGTTTGCTGTGTTGGTGGTGTGAGGTTGGTTCCGCAGTTGGGGCAGAATTTGCTTGTAGCTGGCACTTTTTCGCCGCATTTGGGGCAGATTACCAGTGCTGCTGCTGGGGCTGCTTGTGGTGCGCCTTGTTGGTTCATGATTTGTGGGATGAGGACCATGCCTGCGCCGAGTGCTCCTGCTCCGCCGCCTCCTTGTCCGAGGCTTGCTGCTGCGGATTTGACGGTTTCCATGCGTAGTACGTCGCCTGGTGCGGTTTGTCCTGTTTTGAGCCAGAAGAGTCGTTCACGGTATTCGGGTGTGGTATCTATGCCTTCGAAGCGTAAGTCAGTTAATTCTACGCCGACACGTTTGAAGTAATCCATGATGGTGTTTTTGACGATAACGCTGGTTTCATCTAGTTTTGTGAAGACTGAGACGAGGTCGTAGTGGCTGAGTTCATCGATTATTTTCTCGTTAAGGAAGCCGCGTAGGTAATTGTTTACGTCCGTTGTTGTGTAGGCTTTTTGTCCGCCGACTACTTCGTTAACGAATAGGGTTGCGTCGCCGACTTTGAACCAGAATTGCCCATATGCTTGTAGTGGGGCGAGTTCTGTGGTTTGGGCTCGTGTTCCCCATTTGCCAGCGAAGACTTTGCTGCTGATGAATAGCACTGTGGCTTTGAAGGGTTTGTTGCCGCCAAAACCAGCCAGCCTTGTCAGTAGGCTTGTTAGTAATGGCAAGTTGAGGGTGGTTAATGTGTGTCTGCCTGCTTCGAATATGTCGTAGGCTTTGCCGTCTCGGAAGAACACCGCCATCTCGTATTCGTGTACGATTAACTGTGCGCCCCATGTGATGTCTTCGTTGGGGTAGCGCCAAACTATATCGTCTGCGCCAACATTTGTCCATTCTATAACTTGTGGCATTAAGCTGTCACTCCCATGATTACTTCTTGTCTTTTATCAAACGTATCTTCAAGCAATTCCAGCTTGTCAGTTACGCTTTGAACTTTATCTTTAAGGTTCGAGTAGTCGCCGCCCAGCAGTTGTGCCTTGAAGGCATCGATTGAATCGGATAAGGCGTTGACGCCGTCGATTAGCTGATTATCGAACGCTATCATGCGGTCAAGGTTTTCCTCCTTGATTTTAACTATGTCGTAGAAGCCTGCGTAACCATATGATGCATGGTTCACTTTTTCAGTGATGCGATCCATCTTGGCAGTTAAGCGGTCAACATCAGCTAGAACATCTAAGTAACGTTTATCCGCTATCCTCTGAGAGATGCTCCTGACATTATCTTTGTCTTTGGAGAGTTTGAGGTAGAGATGGTTTCTGATTAGTTTGTCTGATTCACGGCGAAGCTCCTTTTCCTTGTAACCACGGAAACCTGGAAGCGCAGCCGCGATGCGCTCGGAGAGCCTCATTTGGCTTTTCGCTTGGGCATAAACATCTTTATTTTCGCTCATTTCTCAATTCCTCAACGTTTTGCAATCCGTTTAATAAAAAACGCTTGCTTTTAAAGGTTAGCGAAATCAGAATTTCCTGTTAGGTATATCGCCCTTCAAAACCATACCTTTAGCGCCGTCAACCAGCATCTGATAATTGTTGCCCTTATACTCATAGCGTATGAACCAGACGGGTGCATGCAAATACACCATCTGCTTAAGAGTCAAAGTAGTGGTGGCTTCGACGATGCGGTCGATGTCTTCTTGGAGCAGAAAACGGTGATGCACATCAATCTGCTGCCGTGCCATCTCGATAGCTTGTTCCCTATCCACTTCGCTGTTAAGTAATTTTGCGAAGCCTTCGATTTTTCGGAAATCATAAGGAACCTTACCTTCCAGTGGTACGTCGTAGGCGCGGGTTGGAAAATCGGAAGCTTGCCGAGCTAAAACCAGCCAGTCATATTTCTTTTCGATTTGCCCTTCTTTAACAATCGGGGGTGCGATGCGTTCGAAGATGCCTTTGTATTTGGTTGATGCTTCAACAGAAACCACCCAGAACGGTAGATAAGTGAGGGTTTGTTCGGTGATTTTGGCTTTCTTAGCTAAATCTCCTGGTTTCATGAAGCCAGAGCGCATCCAATCACGCACTAACCCCTCCATCTGCTCAGGGCTATAGCTGTTATAGAGAATAGAATGTTCGAAATTGAAGGCTTGACCCGTCTCAATGACGGTTGTGAAGCCGCAGTATTTGCAGGTGGCGATGAGTTCGCCTGGCTTAAACTCCACTGGTGCACCGCAATGCGAACAACGGATGTTTTCAGCCACAGCCATCTAACTAAGCCTTCAGTAGTTTTTCGCGTTTGAGTATTTCTCTTGCAACGATAACTCCCGAAGCTGAAGCTTGGATTAAGCCGCGGGTTACGCCTGCGCCGTCGCCGATGGTGAAC
The DNA here is from genome assembly GCA_963782915.1 of uncultured archaeon. GTDB lineage: Archaea > Thermoproteota > Bathyarchaeia > Bathyarchaeales > Bathycorpusculaceae > Bathycorpusculum. The sequence continues at coordinate 118,868 of CAWALK010000022.1, read as the reverse complement.
ATGTTCTGGATTTTGGTTTCCAAAGAGTTGTTTAGTTGTAGGTGGCTGCTGTAGAATTTGACTTCAACGCCGTAGAGTAGAGTTTCTGGTGAGGCGACTCCTGGAGCGATTTTGTCGAGGGCTTCGAGCATTTCTTTGATGTCGGTTAAGTAGCGGTATGGTAGGACGAAGCTGAGGTCTCCTGGGGTGGCGTTTTTGAGGGTTGGTGTTAGGACGCTGTGTGCGAGGCGTTCTGGGTGTGCTGCGTCTGCCGTGGTATAAGTCGCCGAGGCGTTGTACCATGACTCCGCCGCTCAGAAGGTTGCTGAGTCTGGCGATGTATTTGCCGTAAGCGATTGGTTCTTTGAAGGGTTCTGTGAATTGGGTGCTGACTAGTATGGCGAAGTTTGTGTTGTGGGTTTTTGTTTCTGCTTGGCTACCGCCGTTTACGGTTAAGACGCCGTCGTAGCTTTCGGTGGTGACTTCGCCGTATGGTGATACGCAGAAGGTTCTGACTTGGTCGTCGAATGATCGTGAGAAGTAGAGTAGTTTTGGTTCGTAGAGGACTTTGGTTAGTTTCTCCATGACTGAAGCCAATAGTTCAACGCGGACGCCGATGTCAACTGGGTTGTTGATGGTTTTTAAGCCGCGTATTTGAGCTTCGGTTTGTAGCCACTCCGCGCCGCCTCTGCCTGGGGCGATGATGACGTATTTGGCCATGATTTTTTCGCCGCTAACCGTTTCGATGCCTTGGATTGTGTGGTTTTCGGCGATGAGGCCTTTAACTTCTGTTTTTGGCAGGAATGTGATTTTGCTGTCGAGGTAATCGCGCATTTCTTTTAGAACATCAAGGCATCTGTCGGTGCCCATGTGGCGGACTTCTTGCTTAATTAGCTTTAATCCAACGAGGGATGCTTGGCGTTCGATTTCGTCTACTTGCTCGTTTTCGCCGCCGTAGACTTCTTTGCTTGCTCCAAATTTAATGTATATTTCGTCACAGTATTTGACGAGAGCTTGGAGTTCTTTGTTGGAAACATACTGGTTTAGCCAGCCGCCTACTTCAGTGGATAATGTGAGTTTGCCGTCACTGTAAGCGCCTGCTCCACCCCAACCTGAGAGAACAGAGCATGGCTCGCAATGTACACATTCGAAGCCTCGTTTAGAGGGGCATTTACGTTTATCAATATCTGCGCCTCTGTCAATTACGAGAACGTTTAGGTTTGTTTTTTCAGATAGTTCTAGCGCTGAGAAGATGCCTGCTGGGCCTGCGCCTACAATAATTACGTCATATTTCAAAGGACTTAACCCCTCTGGAACCCAGAGTTAGATGTCACAACTAGCATATATTTTTAGCTACAGTGAGGTTGAGGGGAATGGCGTGTTATTCTTTAGTTTGGGTGGTTATGGCGAGGAATTTGAACACTTTTTTTCCTGTGTTTTTGAGTTGATGGGGTTCGTTGGCCATTATAGAAACTACATCATCGGCGTGTAGGGGCACCGATTTTTCTCCGTCAAAAACTATGCCTTCGCCTTCCAGTACAAGAATTGTATGTTGCGCTTTATGGCTGTGCAGGGGGCTGTAGCCTGTGGGTTGCATTTCAAAGAGTTCAGTTGCGGATTTGGAGTCAGTTTTTGGGTTTAGTTTTATTATGGTGGTTTTTGTGCAGCAGTTTTCTTCTTTTTCTGGCAGACATTTATAATGGCAAACGTTCATGGCTTTTCCCTTGGGTTGAATAGATATATGTGTATTTTTGAGATATATCTAATAAACATTTAATACCCCAAAACCTCCAATAGAAACAGACGCAACATGACCCAACCCACAAACGCCCAAAACATAGACGAATTACTCAGCGACTTCAGCCGCTTCTACATCCTAACCATACTCTACGAAGGACCCGCACACGGCTACAGCATAATCAGCCAATTCAAAAAACGCGTCAAAAAAGAAATCAGCCCAAGCCTAGTATACCCATTCCTCGAGCAACTTGAAAACAAAGGCTTAGTCAAACACAAATTGGAACCAGTCGGCGACAAAGTAAAGAAAGTCTTTGAGCTAACAGTAGAAGGCAGAGAACTCTGCACTTGCCTATTCAAGCGATTTGCTGGCTTAGTATCTATTGCAATTGAACCAAGCCTATCTGTTTGTGCTCACTGCGGCTGCAAAGTCTACGAAGGCGCCTACCACGAAGTCATCGACGGCAAAGAAATGGCGTTTTGCTGCATGCACTGCGCCCGCTCATACAAAGAATGCACAGAATCCGCTAAAACGAAAAAATAGCGCTTTTTACAAAAAATGAAATTAAAACAGAAATAAGATCTGTTTAGTCTTTTATAGCTTCGATGAAGCTCATAACGTTCCAGAGCTTAACCCGCGTATAAGGCGGCATGTTGGGATCCTGCAATATTTCATCAAGCAGGGACACTGCATTTGAAGCCTTAACAGCAGCAGTATATTCAGTGCCCAATAAAGCGTTCATGGCGTCTTTTGCAGAGCGGCGAATGTTGCGTGGTGTTGTGCTGTCTTCAGAAACCTCGCCAAGCACTTGCAACGCTTGCTTAATTTTAGCTTCATATTCTTCACTTTTCTTTTTGCGAACCATAAATTAGTTCCCCTTTACTGCCAATGCAGTAAATTAAGTTATATATGTATTGATATGTATCTATTTTGGGTTCTACATGCAACAAGACAAAGAAAGCAATCCGATCAAGCGAATGGCTGAACTGCTACGGCAAGGCGCCACCTTAACTGATCTCTCATGTCCAGTCTGCGCTTCACCACTGCTTCGTCTAAGAGATGGCACGTTGTGGTGTGGCAAAGACGAGAAAAAAGTCATCGTAATTAAAGAGGGCGAAGAACCACCCAAACAAGCCCCCCAACCAAACACAGCCTACGACAAGCTAGAAGCAGTGCTCATGGCAAAAATAGCGGACATACAAGGCAAAATCGAGAAAACCGAAGATATCGATGAACTCCAAAAACTCACCGTTGCCCTAAGCGAACTGCTAAACAGTGTTGAGAAAATCAAGAAAATGAAGGCTTGAGTCAAGGCTTTGACTATTGGTTTCTACGAAACTTTTCCCGAAAACATCCATCACATCCAAAACTATCAGTCCTTTATTTCCAACAGGCAGCTTCAGCAACGCCTCATCCAATTTTTAGGCGATATAAACCGCAAAGAATTCCTCTTTGAAGAAGTATCTATCCCCACTGTGCCTGAGGGCATAGTGATTTTTGAGTTTGGCTTAGCGGAAGATGCCTCTTTTACCTACATTAACTCTGAAGAAGTTACCAAGGCATTGGATTTTATAGCTCAGGAGAAGGCAGCGGTACTAGATTTCTTCTGTTCCATACGCTACTACAAAGGAAACGGCGAGAAGCGAACCGCCTTAAAATTCGATTACTACATGATACGAACCGCTTATGCCAAAGGCACACTTGAAATCCGTGTGTTCCATGAAAGGGGTCCCCGTTACTTATCACCTGAAGACCTCACCGACTTCATTTTTAAAGGAATAAACGGTGACTCTACCAAAAAAGTCCTCAGAAAAACAAACCCCTAACTGCTCCTATATACCTCAAGGGCAAGTTACCGCTACTATTGCCGAAAGTTATATCTCCCTCATCAGTAAAACAAGAAGACAAATTTACACTTTCAGCAAGGAAGAACGAACAAATGTTACCGATTGAAGTATCCAACCTCCAAAAAAACTATGGATCCCTAAAAGCTGTAGACGGCATCTCGTTTACTGTTAAGCAGGGTGAAGTCTTCGGATTATTGGGTCCCAACGGCGCAGGAAAAACAACCTCCATCGAAATCATGGAAGGTCTGCGTGAACGCGACGGCGGAGACGTCAAAATCCTAGGATTCGACCCATGGAAAAACGGTTATGAAGTCCACAAAAAAATAGGCGTCATCCCCCAAGACTTCACTTTCTTTGAAAAAACCACTCCAAGAGAAGCCATCAACTACTACGCTAAACTATTCAACGTACAAGTTAACGTTGAAGAGATTCTAAAAGAAGTCCTTCTTGAAGACATGGCTGACCATGTTTTCGAAAGCCTCTCAGGTGGCCAAAAACAGAAAACTGGCTTAGCCCTCTCACTGGTTAACACACCTGAACTGCTCTTCCTCGACGAACCCACAACTGGCTTAGACCCCAACGCACGCCGAGCCATCTGGGAAGTAATACGCGGCCTAAAAGCAAAAGGAAAAACCATCATCTTAACCACCCACTACCTCGACGAAGCCCAGCAACTTTCTGACAGAGTCGCAATCATGGATCATGGTAAAATCGTTGCCATGGGCACCACAGAAGAAATCATTCTACAACACGGTTCAGGGGAACGGCTTGAAATCCACGGCAACGAAAAATTAGCTGAATACATCAAAGCCAACACAGAATTACAAGTCGAATACAATGCATCAAAAGGAGAAATCACCATACCGCTCAAAAAGAAAATCGATGCCCTCGCAGCATTGGCAGCGGCTGAACAGTCAGGTCTCGATTGGGGTAACATACAAACCCGTCAAGACAGCCTCGACGACGTATTCATAAAACTAGTCAGTGAACCAATCGGGGAACAAGGAGAAACAGAATCCAATGAAAAAAGCAGCAAAAAACGGAGGCGCTAAAACATGGTGAGCGCAAAACGCATTTACGCAGACTTTAGAGTATTTAGTGTAGGTTACCTTAGAAACAAGTTTGGGTTATTCTTCGGATTAATATTCCCAGTTGTACTGATATCTGATTTTCGGCGCCATCTTTTCTGGCGGCAGCACAGGAACAGTCACGGTTTATGTCCAGAATCAAGACATGGGTCCATTTACGGCAACACAACCTGACGTTGCATCACAGTTCCTATTAGCTCTCAATGAATCGACAACCATCAGGGTAGTTACAGTTAATGATACAGGGAACTTTGCTGATTACTTAGCGGGCATTCAGTCTCTGATGGCATAGTTATACCTCAGAATTTCTCGGCCAACTACATCGCTGGGAATCCAGTGAACGTTACAGTGTACGGTAATCCTTCGTCAAGCACAAGCGGTATCGTAAGTGGAACCGTTAACGGCTACGCGAACTATTTCAACCTACAAAGATACCACGGCACAAACGTGATCAGCATAACTTCAGCAACCGTTAACACACAACAAACAAAATACATCGACTTCCTAATCCCAGGCTTAATCGGCTTCTCCATCCTCACAAGCCCAATGTTTTCACTAGTCAACATCTCCAGCGAATACAAGAAAAATAAACTCTTCAAGCAACTCTCATTGACACCGCTAACAAAGATGGAATGGTTAACATCCAAAGTCATCTGGTACATCGTACTCACAATCGCCGGTTTCCTACTCATGGTCGGAGTAGGTGTCTTTGCTTTCGGCGCAACCGTAAACCTATCGCCAATGCTAATACCCTTCCTAATCTTGGGTCCAATGCTCTTCGCTGCACTCGGAATGCTAGTTGGCACAGTAACCAAGAGCCCAGAAACCGCAGGCGTCATCGGCAACATAGTTACTTTCCCAATGATGTTCCTCGCAGGCACCTTCTTCCCAATCAGCAGCATGCCCCAATACCTACAAACATTCGCACATGTGCTACCGCTGTTCTACGTCACTGAAGGCCTAAACAATGTGATGGTCTACAACAACATACCAGCCGCACTCATCGACATCGCTGTGCTAGCAATCATTACAGTGGTTATCTTCGCTTTGGCAGTGAAGCTGTTTAAGTGGCGCGAAGACTAAACCAGCCACTACATCTCTTTTCTTTTTCATTTTTATTTTAACCGAAATTTTTGCTATTACTGCTAATTGTAGCGGGTCTTTTGTTCTGCTTGCGGTTTGCTCCGTAACCAACCTGCAACCTTAACACAACCGCTTGCCAAGCCCGCGGGTTGTTGTTGTGTATAGGCGGTTTTCGGCAACAACAACTATAGAAAAAACAGCAACCGCCCCGACTTTTACCTTAAACGGTATATTGCCTAAGCCTTTGCAGAAGAATCCCACAAAAACTGGAAGTATTCACGGGCAAACCCAACCAAACCAACATGATTACTCCAAATCACAAGCGTCGGCTTATCCTCACCCAAAAACAGCATAGCTTCTTTGCCATCAGCAATTATGCCCCCGCCAAACATATGATCGCGAATCCGCACCTCACCCAAACCAGAGAACTTTTTCATGAACTGCCATTCTTCCTTTTTGCCAGCAGCCATAAACTTGACGCTAACATTTTTCTTAAGCCCATTCTCAAGCAACGGTTCAGCCAAAGCAATCACAGGCTTCGCAAACTCGGGTGCAGCAACCACAATTTCCACGGATGCCTTCTTAAAAACATCCTCAATCTTACTCAATACTGCTTGTTGTCCACGCAGAATAAGCATGTCTGGACGCTCAACGATTTCGCGTTTCTCATAGAGCGGCTGCAATGTTTCTGCGACTGTGTTTTCCCAACCCACGTATTTGTCTTCAAGCCGAAGCTTAGTGAAGCGTGTGGCTTCTAAGGGTGGAACGGGGTAATATTTGAAGGGGCGGGTTTCGCTACTTTTAATCCAGCCTTTTTCTTTAAGCGAATTGAGGACTTCATACATTTTGCTATAGGGCACGTTGGCTTGCTGGCTGATTTCCATAGCCGTCATCTGCCCAACATCAAGCAATGCTAAGTAAGCATCAATTTCGTAGGCGTTCAAGCCCATTTCACGCAGTGCTGCACGGGTTTCCTCATTTATCATCTGTTTTTCCCCTCAATCACCTTAGGAAACGTTTGGAAACCTTATTATCATCACTTCTCTCTTAAGCACTTCTAAAGTAACGCTTACACGACAGAAGGCAAACTATACATGAAAGATATCAAATCAACAAAAAGTCTTTGCCCTGAATGCCTAAAACCCATAGATGCAACCATCTACGAGGACGAAGGCAAAGTATTCATCAAAAAAACATGCCCCGAACATGGGCTTTGTACTGAACTTTACTGGTCAGACTATGACCAATATGTGCGCGCCGAAAAATTCCGCTATGAAGGCACTGGCGTTGAAAACCCGCGCACAGAGAAAAAACTGGGTTGCCCAAAAGACTGTGGCATCTGCCCAGAACACAAATCCCACACCGCCTTGGCAATCATTGACATCACTAACCGCTGTAACCTAAAATGCCCCGTCTGCTTTGCCAACGCAAACTACGCTGGATACGTCTATGAACCTACTATGGAGCAGGTCGTAGGTATGCTTGAGAATTTGCGTGCAACCAAACCAGTACCAGCACAGGCACTTCAGTTCAGCGGCGGAGAACCCACCATCCGAAAAGAACTCCCCGACATGGTCCGCAAAGCCAAAGAATTAGGCTTCAACCACGTTGAAGTCAACAGTAACGGCTTACGCATCTCCCAAGATGTTGAATACTGCAAGGAACTCAAAGCAGCAGGCGTCAGCACACTCTACCTGCAATTTGACGGATTAACCCCAGAAGTATACAAGTATATTCGCGGCGTCGATTTACTTGACATAAAAATGAAGGCTCTTGAGAACCTTCGAGCCGCAGGCTGGAACAGCGTCGTTTTGGTTGTTACCCTAGTTAAAGGCGTAAACGATAGTCAACTGGGCGACATAATCAATTTTGCAGCCAAAAACAGTGACGTCGTCCGATGCATAAACGTTCAACCCGTCTCATTATGCGGGCGTCTGCCAGCTGAAGAGCGGGAAAAGATGCGCATCACCATACCCGACTTCATGAAAAGGGTCGAAGAACAGACTAACGGTGTAATCAAAACCAGCGACTTCTACCCAGTTCCAGTCGTAGTCCCCGTCTCTAAAGCAGTCGGCGCCATCAAAGGCAAACGCTATGTCGAATTCACAGCGCATCCACATTGTGGCATGGCAACATTTGTTTTCATCGAAAACGGCAAAATCATACCAATCACACGCTACGGCAACATAGACAAATTTGTCGCAACTCTCCAAAGCGTATACGACGATGCATCCAAAGGCAACACGAGCAAAGCTAAACTCCGCCTCGTAGGAGCAGGTCGCCATATCAAATTCGGCTTCCTCCGCAAATACGTGCTAAAGGTACTGGTTAATGGTGACTACAAATCGCTTGGAGACTTCGCTCGCTCTGCAATGCTGATTTCCTCAATGCACTTCATGGACCCATACAACTTTGACCTCGAACGCGTACAACGCTGCGTCATCCACTATGCAGTCCCAGACGGCAGAATCATACCCTTCTGCACCATGAACTCAATCCACCGCGCTGAAGTAGAAAAGAAACTAGGCATCCCAATCAAAGAGTGGCAAAACAAACATAAGGTTGAAATAAGCCAGCCAGTCTAGATGTTGGAATCAAAATAATCGGCAAGGTGAAAACATGGGTGGAAAAAAGAAGCTCGGCATAAAGCAGATGGAGAAGCAGCAAGCTGATAAATCTGACGACGAGAAATCCAAGAAGAAGGAAGAAAAGAAAACTGGACCGCCACAGAAGAAGATAACAGTCGGCATCATGGTTCCAGACGTCAAAGACCAAAAAATCGTCGCTGAAATCAAAAAGATGGGTGTCTTAACACCATACGCAGTTGCAACACGATACGGCATACGCATAAGCGCAGCAAAAGACTTCCTAGAGCAGCTCGAATCAAACGGTGCAGTTCAGCTAGTATCAGGTAGCCATAATCTCAAAATCTATAAGCCAGCAGCCTAAAACTGCTCCCAACATATTTTATTAAAATAATATCCTTTCTAATTTCGGAGTTGTACCTTTGAGTTTCCCAGAAAAAGTTTACACTAGCAAAGAGCTTAAAACAGCAAGAACCCTTGTGACGCAAGGATACAAGCATAATTTAACTGTTGAAGGCAAACATGAGTTTGTAAATAAAGTTAAGGAAGCCCTTGATTACATTAAAACTGCAGGGTACTTTGATTATTTGCAGACTTACATTCGAAACATCACTGAAATCGACGGCATGACCCAGTTACGTCAAACTGAAGTTGCGATTTGGGCTAACAAATTCGCGGTAGACAACCCAGTGGATGCCGCCAGCTTATTCATACAAAAAGCTTACAGTATGCAAGAATACGTTGCGGGCAGGATGTATTATGGTGGACCCGCAGAGAAACGGTCTATCGCTAAACGCATCGAGTTTCTCCAAGCATTAAAAGAGAAAACAACTGATAGAAGCGTAAAAGAAGAATGCGAGCGGCTTCTCAGTTTATGGAACGACAGTTCCCTCTAAACTTTTTTCGGCCGGTGCAAGAACAACTTTTATTGTTGAACCACTTTTAACCTGTTTAAACAGCTCTAAGTTACTGGTTATTTTTCCCAATACGCTAACAGGGCTATAGGGTTGAGATTTACCGTAAGAATACGCATAATGCGCTGCCCATGGGCCAAAAAGCAATCGTGCCCATTTCCACTGTTGGTTTAGCTTTTTCTTCACCCATCTTTAAGGGGATTTCAAAGTAAACCTCTTCTTTGTATATTGCCGCTCTACCCTCCATGGGTAATCTGCGTACAATGTTATCGATTGATCTGGGTGCTAGAAACCTAACGAGTTCGCCTTCAGCTTCGCCTAAACCTTCAATGAGGAATTTGACTTTAATGCGAGAGACGCCTTCATCGTTACTCAAACACTTCATACCCCTTTAAAATAAACCCTAAATGTTGTAAATCAAAAAGTATAGTGTGGAAGTGTAATTTAACTGTTACACTCCATGCCTGAATCTACTACAGTAAGCTTAGCACTGACTCGCCGATGAAATCTATTTCTTGGCTTGTGACTCCTGGGTGAACTGGCAGCGAGAAGACTTGTTTGGCGGCTTTTTCGGTTTCTGGCAGTGATGTGGCTCCGTAGTTGTCGCGGTAGAATGGCATTGTGTTCACTGGGTTGACGTAGTATGCTTCTGCTCCGATACCTTTGGCTTTTAGTTGTTCGAGGAGTTTGTTGCGTTGGGCTTCTGTGGCGTCCTTTAGTCTTGCTGTGTAGAGGTACCAGCTGTGTTGCCTATCTTTGGTTTCATAGGGCAAGACAAGCTTGCTTGATTTCTGCAGAATCTTGGTTAGTTGCTGTGCATTCTGGCGGCGTTTAGCGATGAATGAAGGCAGCTTCTTCATTTGTACGATGCCGATTGCTGCTTCGAGTTCTGGCATGCGGTAGTTGCTTCCCAGCATCTCAGAGGCGTACTTGGCTTTTTCGCCGTGAGTTCGGATCATGCGCAGTTTCTCATCAATTTGGTCGCTGTTGGTGGTGACGACTCCGCCTTCGCCTGTCATCATGTTTTTGCTTGCATAGAGGCTCCAGCAAGCCGCATCCGAAAAGGATCCGGCTGGTTTACCCTCATAAGTTGTTCCGTGAGCTTGGGCATCGTCTGAAACCAAGCCCAACTTGTGTTTGTCAGCAATTTCCCTTAATGGCTTCATGTCAGCTGAGAAGCCGTAGAGGTCAACTGGCATGATGGCTTTGGTTTTTTTGGTGATTGCTTTCTCAACCGCTGCTGGAGAGAGAGTGTAGGTTTCTGGGTCGATGTCGGCGAAAACTGGTTTACCGCCGGCTAAAGCAACTGCTTCAGCGGTGGCGACGAATGTGAAGCTTGGAACGATTACTTCGTCATCACGTTTAACGCCTACAGCCATGACTGCGGCATGCAACGCGGCAGTGCCCGTGTTAACGGCAACCGCATGTTTAGCGCCTGCAAATTCTGCGAAGGTTTTCTCGAACTCTAACGTTTTTGGCCCTGCACCCAAGGCGTTGGTTAGTGGTCCTTTACGCATAACTTCTAGAACTGCTTGGACCTCTGCCTCATCCATTTGTGGCTTGTTAATTGGTATCATACTCTGTTGAGCCTCTTTATAGAATTAGGGTTGCGCTTCTATATTTTAATTTGCCAAAATCTATCCCAGCGTGACTGCTTGTTTACAGTCACATACGCTAATTTGGCGCTCAATCTCTGTTAGTTTGGAGTGTTTGATGAGAATGGAAGGCGAATTAATTGGTGAATTCAAAGGCAAAAACACAGTTTACCGTGTGCTTCCCGGTGGAGTAATGGAGGTATCAGGGCAAGGAACAGGAAAAATCCTGGGGATGGATGCTTTTTTGGCCACAACCAGCATTGGCGTAATGGAGAATGGGGTTTTTAGCGGAGAAGTCAACTCGTCCATAACAACTAATGATGGGCAAACAGTGACAATGGAAGCTTATGCAGTTGGTTATCCTTCTGGAAACGGTGGCTTAAGCAGAGGCGCTTCAGTGCAATCGACGCATTCGGATAAGCTTATGCGGTTAAACAAAGCGATACTTCTGCATGAGTACCAGACGGATATGACGGATAACTGGACAGGCAAAATCTGGGAATGGAAATAATTTACTCCACAGTCATTTCTATAGTGGTTTTGTAGTCAGATACCACTTTGACTCCATGTGCCCTAAACTTGTTATCCAGTTCTATATCGCCAGTGTCAACCCTCAGACTCTTCAACCTATCCAACTTGCTTTTTGTCGCGATTACAACGATGTTGTCTAAGCCAACTTGACGGATGACTCTGCTGCTTATCTGCTGGTTGCCTCTGCCGAAGATGAAGCCCTGTCCGCCAATGGGGGTTACGATGATTTTTGTGGGTTTACCGCTTGTTGCCTCTATGATCTGTTTTTCGTTTATGTCTCGGGCGATTATTTGTTTGTTCTGGATTAGGTCGACGCCAAGTAGCGTCTTTTTCTGGTCCAAGAGGTCAGCTACCGTACGAGTTGTTGTGCCTGGCCCAACAATATAGAGGATATCTGGCTGCATTTCCTCGATCATATAGACCGCAATCGCCGCTTGGTTCTCCAATTCGTTCTGGGTCATGGGGCTCTCCATTTTGTTGCCCTGAATGAGGTGCGGCTCAAAGGGGCTAAGCAGGTACCCATAAAGTTCCGCAGATAAGTGTCCTTGACGGAATGCTTGTTCATCAATATCCATAACTTCAGCTTCCCGAAGTGGCAAACCACCCCAAAGATACCGGATTGCGACTCTAGCCGCTGCTTGCGGGCTTACGGCGAATAATGCACTATGCATTTTAACACCAGTTGGAACCCCGAGTGCTGGTACCTTCATGTCAATGGCTTTTTGGATGTCACGGGTTGTGCCGTCTCCGCCGCAATAAACCAGCAAATCAACCCCTGCCTCAACGATGCCTTTGGCAACGCTTTGGGTGTCCTCAGAAGAAGTTTCTGTTTTAGCTTCGCCGATAACTTTGCAGGTATAGCCAAGTTTCTGGGCTTCATTCTCGCCCATTTGGCCTGCCCCCACAACAAGTTTTAGGTGTTCTTTGGCTGAGGCTAATTCGGTTAGGAAGGTTTCTGCTCTTTGTGTTGCGATGGGTTTAGCGCCTAACGCTATGGCTTGTTGTAGGATTGCTTTGCCGTCTGTGCCTTTGAGTCCAACTGCGCCGCCCATGCCTGCGACTGGGTTTACGATGAAGCCGATGGTTTTGGTTGGGATAGGTGCTGTAGTCATTGTGGGTTAACCTATGTAGTAAATACGCGTGGGGGGTTAATAAAAAATAGAATTCTAACTCAGCTGGGCCTAAGTTGTTGATCATGGTGTTCATCTTCAAAGGGGAAAAGGGGTTTAGGGTTTTTTCATCCCGCGGCTTAACCACCAGATGACCCCAATTACTGCAGGAATAGCGAAGATGGCAACTGTCCAGAGCAGTATCGTAACCATGGAACCGACGACGTAGTCGAGTGTCCAGCTTGCGATGGCTTGATTCCAGTTTCCGTCGATGTAGACTTTGATGGCGAATGCAATGAACAGCAGCGGCGAGATTGCTCCTCCTGCTCTTGAAGTCTTTTTACTTTTGCCTGTGTGGAGTTGGCCTTTTTCTGTTTGGGGTATTCTTTTCCACCATTGCCAACCCCCAACGGCTACTATGGCTGCTGGGATGCCGATTAGGACGAGTTCCCAGAAGACCCCATGGAGAATGAACAACACGACGTTATTCATTGACCACAGGTTCAGGGTTGAGGGAACCAGCCCTGTTGCTTGGGCATTTCCTGTGAACCAAACAAACACATAGACCGCGCCTGCAACCGCCACTATGGCTGCGGCTGTGAAGGCTGTGAAAGCGGCCCAGTGTTTGCGTATGAAGCTTCGCCAGTTTGCTTCAGTTTGGGGTTGGGTTTGGATTTGTTCGGTCATGGTTTGTTTGCTCCTTTAGCTTTGGGGTTGTGTTTAGGTAGTGGATGTTGGTGGCTGGGTTGGTGGTGCGTAGCTGTAGCCGTTTGGTTGTGCCGTGTAGGGTTGGTATTCTTTGGGCTTCATTGCCGAGAAGCCTATTATGACGAATATCCATGAGATCAGTATCAGGATTACGCCTACGCCGATGTATCGTCAGTATTGCGCCGACCCAGAGTCAGTGTGCCTGCTGTGCTGAATGATGCTTCGCCTGTTTTCTGTGCGAGTGTTTCGTATGCTTTTCTTAGGTGTAATGCTGCGAGTACAGTAGAACACGAATGCGACTGACTATTCCCGCGATGATTGCGATTATGCCGCCTATGATGCCTGCTGTGAATGCGAATGGTGTCGCCTGTGAATAGCCCTGCGGTTGCAAAGCTAGCTACTCCTATGCCTATGGCGACTGCTGCGGCGATTAGACCGACGATGTAGTATTTGAGGCCGGTCCACGCGTTCTGGTGGATGCTTTCATCTTGGTAGTAGTATGATAGTTCTTTTGTTGCTTTAAGGAGTAGGACTATGCCGACTATGCCCAGTACCCACCCCACGGTTGGAATTAAGCCAAGTAATAGAAGGATTGAACCTTCGATGGCCAATGTTTTGCTGTATTGGAAGTTTACGTTCATTTTATTTTCCTCCGAATTTTTTTCGGTTATGCAAACAATAGTGGCGTCGAGATATAGCCCTAACATTTAGAACCATGCATCTGGGCTTTAGATATGCAACTCTAAGGGTTAGAGTCATAAGCAAACGATCAAGTTAGCGCCGAAAAGCATGTAAAAACCATAGTTTGGTGGGGTTTAATTTATTTGCTCCCTCTGCAAATATCACAACAGGGTTTGGGCTTTGGCGAAATCTCGTGGAATAAGCGCGGACATGCAGTCACCAAGAACACGATTACTATACCTTATCTACTCTGCCCCCAACAGCCGCATCAAAGCCGCCCCTGGAACCAAATCAAACATCGCCCAAGTTTTAGGCTACAAGTCCGATGGCCACTTCCACTACGACTGGAACTACCTCATCGGCGCAAACATGATCGAAGAAAAAGCCGGCTACTATCAAGTTACCGACACTGGCAAAAAAGAATTCGCCCTATACTCTACGGCTTCTATGAGTAACTGGATAATGGTTATCATGGGTATAGCCATAGTCGTGTTTACGGTTGGGATAAGGTTTGGTTTTCTGCCCGTGGAGAGCGCCGCGTTTTTTGGTGCTGCCCTGATTCTGGTTGGAGCCTTGTTTTTGCTGCTTGGCGGAAAAAGCAAGCCCAAATTGTCTTCTGAAGCAAAGGCTCTGCTAAAAGAACTCAAATAACCCAAAAAAAAATAAAGAAAAATAGAAAGGGCGAGTTTAGGTTGACTCGCAGGGTGTTATGTACTTCTTTGTGACTTCGTTTAGCCACGGGTAGAGTGCTTGCAGTTTCTTCATTGATTCCGCAACTTTCTCCACTGGGTATTCGTAGGGTTGTAGGTGTCCGTTGAAGTATTCGTCGTAGGCTGTCATGTCAAAGAAGCCATGGCCAGTCAACGCGAACAGCAAAGTTTTAGGTGTGTTGGTTTGTGCGCATATGCGTGCTTCGTCGCAGACGGCTTTGATTGCATGTGTGGATTCCGGTGAGGGAATGATGCCTTCGGTGCGTATGAAGATTTTAGCTGCGTCAAAGGCGTCGACTTGGTTGATTGCTAAGGTGGTGATTTTGTGTTCTTGGGCAAGTACGCTGATGGTTGGGGCGATGCCGTGGTAGCGTAGTCCGCCTGCGTGGATGGGCGCTGGCATGAAGTCGTGGCCTAAGGTGTGCATGGGGACGAGTGGGGTGAGTTTTGCGGTGTCGCCGTGGTCGTAGGTGTAGTAGCCGCGGGTTACTTTGGGGCATGCGGTGGGTTCGACTGCGATGAATCTGGTTTCTTTGGGGGCTTTCTTGCTGACTTTGTCGTGGTAGAATGGCCAGAACAAACCGGAGAAGCTGCTTCCGCCGCCTATGCAGCCGTAGATTGCATCCGGGTAATCCTCTACCATCGCCATTTGCTTCTGTGTTTCTAGGCCAGCGACGGTTTGGTGCATGCAGACGTGGTTGAAGACGCTGCCGATGGTGTAGTTGGCTTTTTTGCCTGTTTTTTCGCTTTCCAAGCTGTCTTCGACGGCTTCGCCGATTGCGATGCCCAGGCTGCCAGTGTTTTCCGGGTCTTCAGCTAGGATTTTTCTTCCTGAAGCTGTATGCTTGCTTGGGCTGGCGTAGACGGTTGCGCCAAACGCGTTCATCATGGCTTTGCGGTAGGGTTTCTGCTCGAAGCTTGCTTTTACCATGTAGACGGTTGCTTCTAGGCCGAATACGCCTGCTGCGAAGCTAAGAGCTGATGCCCCATTGGCCTGCGCCGGTTTCGGTGGTGACGCGGGTGATGCCTTCTTTCATGTTGTAGTAGGCTTGGGGGACGGCGCTGTTGGTTTTGTGGCTGCCTGATGGAGAGGTGCCTTCGTACTTGTAGTAAATTTTAGCCGGAGTCTTCAAGGCTTTTTCTAGGCCATACGCTCGGTAGAGTGGGGTTGGTCTCCAGATTTTGTAGATTTCTCTGACTTCGTCTGGGATGTCTATCCAGCGTTCTTGGCTGATTTCTTGGCCTATGATTGCTTTGGGGAAAATTTTTGGGACGATGCCGACGCCTGGTTTTCCTGTTTCCGCTTCTATGAAGGGTGGAAGTGGATGTGGCAGGTCGGGGACGATGTTATACCATTGTTTTGGTATGTCTGATTCTTTGAGTAGAATTTTTTTGTCGTGCAAGGTGATTCGACCTTTCTTTGAGTAGTGAATTGTTCTTGGAAGCGTTATTTAAAGCTTTGGTGTATACTTATGTACATGAGCGATTGTTTTGTAAACAACACATTTATACTCAAACGCACAGAACTATACAAAAGCGATTCTAAATGTGGAACAAAATCAAAACAGAACTCGACAGCTACCCCGAACGCCTCAAAGTCGCACGCGTCCTCATAGAAAACGGACTATCCGCCAAAGACGACAAAATATTCTTAAACCAAATCGAAATCCCACCCATCCGCATCGCACGAGTCGCAGGCGTAGACCGACGAACCGTCAACGAAACCCTCTGCACCATCCACGACAACCCCGACCTTCGAATGATATTCGAAGAAATCCGTCCCGCAGGCCACTCCCTAAAAGAAATCGCCAAACACCTTGACCTAGGCGTAATCGAAATCACCCCCGCCAGCGCCCAAATACGCGGCATCTTAGCCAACTCCACCCAAGTACTGTTCAAAGCAGGCTTAGGCATACGCCAAGCCATAGTAGACGACCCCGAACTTTCACCCGAACCGAAGTGTACGTTGATTGTGGATAGGAAAATCCCCGGTGAACTCATACCTGAGCTGCTAAAGATTCCGGGCGTGGCAAAAGTATCAGTTTACTAAACCTGCCGATTTCTTCTGAGTAACTGAGTCAGAATATCCGCGTTTTCAGGTTAGCGAAGAAAACTATCTGCGTACCCTGCCGGAAGAAGTTGAAACAGGAGGGTACAGCGGCAATAACTAAATAAAAAACAACTTATTAATTTCGTTTAGAACAAAAAAGAGGGGAAGATTGGTTTGTGTTTGACTGTAACTTTAGTGTCTTCTAAGTATGAGTACTCCGACAATAGCGATTGCGATGATTATGGCGATTGCCGCAGCTGTAATGTAGATCATCAGGTCTGTTGTTGTTGCAACATTGGAGCCTGATGTCGGTGTCGGCGATGCGGTTGTTGCGCCGGCAGCATAGAAGTGGGCTTGGGCTGTTGAACCGTAGTATGCGTTAGTTCCTGAAAATGTAGCAACTGCTATGTATTCGCCTGAAATGTCGGGTGTCCAATGGAAGGAATATAGTTCCGGTTCCGTCGCTGGTTGTTGCGCCGATTGTTCTAAAGTTGCCGTTGGGGTCAATTACGCTCAGGGTGATGGGTACTCCGGTTGCGTTGTGGGGGACTGGTTGCTGCATGTAGACGGCTTCCATAAAGCTGCTCATGCTATCGTCAGAGACGCATGGTAATCCATTGGGGTAGTTTGCTGCGACTGCTCCCTGTTTTGCTCCTGCAGAAATATCCATTATAGTGCCGGTGATGGTGATTTGTGTAGCTGTTGTAGCTCCCACTTGCGGTGCAGAGGCTGTGATGGCGCTGGGGCCTCGGCCATAAGCGTAAATTTGGTTATCGTAGGCGTTTAGGATTGTCATGATACCGTAGGCTAATGCTGGGTTTGCGTCTACGTCAAATGAATTTATGCTCCAAACAAGTGATCCGTCTGTGGTGTTGACGGCTAATAGTTTTGCTCCTCTGAATAGGGGTGGTGAGTATTCGTGTCCTTCTTCAAGCCACATTATTCCTCCTCCTCCGCCGATGCCTGTTTGTACCCAAATTGGCCAGATGCCGTATGGGGTGTCGCTGCCTGCTTCGCCGTGGAGTTTTGTGGTGTTAGTGTACCAGTTTTGTTTGCCGGTTGTCATGTCCAGTGACCATACGTCTCCGCCGAAGCCGAATAGTAGGAAGTCTTTTCCGTAGATGTTTCCTTTGATGCCTCCCAATGTGTCGTAGGGGTTGATTGAGGCGTTGTTGTCTCCTGCTAGGAATGTTGACCAAACTTGTTTGCCTGTGCGTACGTCGAAGGCTTGTACTTGTCCGGTTTCTTTGATTACTGTTGTGAATACTCCGTTGCCGATGTTGCCGTAGTTATCTAAGTTGACGGCGGCGAAGGGCGTGAATGTTTGGTTCTGTACGAATAATGGGGGATTGTATGTGCTGTTTACGGTGGTGCTTGTGCCGGTTACGTCGTAGCCTGCGAAGACTGTGTATCCTGTTGTGAAGTAGTTTGTTAATCCCTGGTTGGCGGCTGAATAGAGTAGTGCTGTGCCGCTGTTAACGCCGTATACTGTCCAAGTGTTGGGGTATGTGGCGTTGTTTGCAAATGCGCCCACTGGAATGGTGCCTGGTAGTTGCCATGCGGATTGGATTCCGTATTCGAATGGGATAACTGCGCCTTGTGGTGGTCTCCAGAACCAGCCTGAAGCTGATGCAGTTGCCCAGCCGGCGCCGAGCATTATGCATTGTGTCGAATTCCATACTTCGACCAGTGAGTTGCCGGCGGTGTTTGTGACTTTGGTGGGTGTTGGTCCGGTGATTGGTTGGATTGCACCGTAGATTGTTTGTGTGCCCACTGTGGTGTTAGTGTAGTAGTTTATCAAGTTGCCACTTGCATCGACTGTGTTTCCGTAGCTGAAGCCTGTGCCGTTTACTATGCTTAGGATGTATTTGCCGGTCATGGCGTCAAACATGTTGAGTGTTGTTGTTCCGGGGCGTATGGGGTAGGATGGGTTGTTGGTGAGCCAACTTGGTGTGCCTGTTGTCCACAGATATGCTAAGCCGCCGTATTGGTTGGGTGACACGTAGTCGAGTACTTGTCCGCATGCGAGAGGTGTAACTGAGGTGCCGTTTCCTACTAGCATGTTCTGGTTAGGGCTTCCGCCTCCCCAGTTGTTTGCATCGTTAACCCACAAGGTTTCTCCTGTGTATAGGTCAACTGCGATGGTTGATAGTGGGTTTGTTGAGGCTCCGGGGAATTGGGTGTAGTACATTATTCCGTTCATAACTATTGGTTGGTATTTGCGTTCGTACTGTGAGGTTGAATAGTAGTTGCCATAGGTGGTTGTTCCGCCGGCGTCTCCGCCGATGACTCCTCCGGGTGCTGCGGGTCTTGTCCATATTATGTGCGATGAAAGTGGTGCGAAGCTGTATGGGTTAAAGTTGGTCGTGGTGTTATAGTTGGAGCCGCCCTTGCCTGGTCCGTAGCTTGTGTAAAGGCTGAGGTAGGGTCCGCCGATTTGGTACCATTGGTCAACGTTCATTGCGTTTATTGGGGTTTGCCAGTAATCGGTTGGCAGTGGGGTTGTGGGAAGCATCGGTACTGCTTCCTGTTGGACTGTGAGCGTTACTACGGGGCTAACCGCGGGCAGGAGGGTATCGTTGACGTAAGTTGGGTTTGAGATGCTAGCTATGCCCGAAGCGGCTGATGGGTTGTTTGTGAATCCGGTTAGTTTTTGTCCGGGGAATATCATCTGGAACTTGTATTCGCCTACCGCTGTTGGTGTGTAGCGTGTGGCTGTGCCGCCGGTAGCATCAGAGATAAATGGCCCTAATGTTTCGTTGGTTCCGTCTGGTTTTATGACGTTTACGGTGAATGGTCCGAATCTGTCACCGTATGGGCCGTTAGCGGTCATTGGAGGTGCATTTAGCCAGAAGTTAACTGTAACGGATTGACCTACGCCTGCAGGGTTAGGTGCAACGTTAATGTTAGCGAAGAGTTGGATTTGCCATGGCGGTGTATGAGCGCTTGCTGCTTCTATGAAAACTATAGTTGACATTGAAGTCGCCAAGATTGCTATGATCAAAAGAGCGAACGTTCGTTTATGAGAAAGGTTCAAGTTTTTATTCTCCTTAAAATTTTAGCAAAAAATGTTTTTTGCCAAATTATTGGTAAGTTAATTTATCTTATAAAAGATTGTTTCAATTACTCGTATGTATGAGGACCCAAAAAGCAAGAAGTACTCTGTAGTGCAGCCGCCATATTCTATAGGGCAGGCTTGAACATCCGCCAAGAGATAGCCAACGAATCCTGAGTTGTTCTACTGAAACAAAGTTGACATTGATTGTAGAGAAAAAAGAGCAGGTTTGGATGCCGCCGGTTCAGCAGTCAGCAAGTGAACCTGCCTCTTCGCAGATCAATTAGCCACCGTTTTGCTTTTCGATTTTTTCATTCGTGCGGTTTGTTGTATGCCTTTTTTGATGTGTTTTTTGTTTGAGAAAATTCTTTAAAGGCAACCGGAGGTTCCCCGTGTGCTACGGGCGAATAGTTCGAATGGGCCATGCCAGTGCCCGACCTCATTACGCTGTCATTGTTTGCCAAGTTATTCACTAATTCAGTCTATATATAGGGGAGGGGGGTAGCTCGGCAAAGCAACAGAGATACCCTATTTATCCTTTAAATAAGGGAGGGGTAGGTACTTCTGAGGTAGGTAGATCTCAGTTTTTTGACCTTTTTATAGGGGATAGGGCGGTCTTGGCAAAGCAACAGAACCTCAAACAAAAAAGCAAACAGTCTTCTATCACAACCGCCTAGCCACCCGGCACCCCAGCCAACAAGCGCACAACCTCCACAGTTCCAAACCGACAAACGCCCGCATCCTCTTTGCTTTTTTCCGTATTTATTGAGCCTATAAATAAGGGGGATAGAGAAAAAAAACGCAAACAAACCCCAAACCATCATGCGCCACTGCCTTCAAACAAACACACAGCCACCCCAAAAACAGCTAAACGATACAAAAACCGCTAAACAGTAGCTTCCGTCAACATGCCACCACTAGAAAAACTTATATGTGTAGGACTATCATGTTGTTGTTCGCATTATGGAGGTTTATAAGGTTTGTCAGCAGCACCAACACAAGCAGGCGGAATACCGATTATGGTTTTAAGGGAAGGTTCAAAACGTAGTCGTGGTAGAGAAGCCCAACATGGTAACATTACAGCTGCTAAAGTTGTAGCTGAAAGCGTCCGAAGCGCATTAGGTCCTAAAGGCATGGATAAAATGCTGGTCGATAACTTCGGCGATGTCACAATAACTAACGACGGAAGAACGATTCTCGACGAGATGGATATTCAGCATCCGGCCGCCAAAATGATGGTTGAAGTCGCCAAAACCCAAGATAAAGAAGCAGGCGACGGCACCACCAGCAGCGTCATCGTTGCAGGCGAATTGCTTAACCTCGCTGAGGGATTAATCGATAAAAACATTCACCCAACCATCATCATCGAAGGCTTCAAACTCGCATCACAAAAAGCCCTCGAAGTCCTCGACAAAATCGCCATCCCAGTTGATTTAACATCATCAGATTACCTCAAAAAAGTCGCCGTCACCGCCATGGGCAGCAAAATCGTCGCCGAATACAAAGAATACCTCGCCGACATAACCGTCAAAGCCATGCTATCAGTCGCAGAAAAACAAGCTGACGGCAGCATGAAAGCAGACGTAGACGACGTAAAAGTCGAAAAGAAAACCGGCTTATCCCTCGCTGATACCAGCTTAATCAACGGCATCGTCCTGGACAAAGAAATCGTCCACTCTGGCATGCCAAAACGTGTCGAAAAAGCAAAAATCGCGCTTCTGGACGCATCTATGGAAAACGAGAAACCGGAACTCGACGCAAAAATCAACATAGAAAACCCCGCT
The DNA here is from genome assembly GCA_963782915.1 of uncultured archaeon. Classification (GTDB taxonomy): domain Archaea; phylum Thermoproteota; class Bathyarchaeia; order Bathyarchaeales; family Bathycorpusculaceae; genus Bathycorpusculum. Next base: position 97,411 of record CAWALK010000022.1, on the reverse strand, counting down.
CAAATCGAAGCCTTCCTCAAACAGGAAGAAGTCATGCTCAAAAGCATGGTTGACAAAGTTCTCGCTTCAGGCGCCAACGTCATCATATGCCAAAAAGGCATCGACGACATGGCCCAACACTTCATGGCCCGCAAAGGCGTAGTTGCCATACGCAGAGCTAAAAAATCTGACATGGAAAAACTCGCCCGAGCCACAGGCGCCAAAATCATCAGCAACATCGACGCCCTAACCGCCTCGGACCTCGGCGAAGCTGCAGTGGTTGAGGAACGCAAAACCGGCGACGACAAAATGACTTACATCGAAGGCTGCAAAAACCCCAAATCAGTCACACTCCTAATCAGAGGCGGCAACCAACGCTTAACAGCCGAAGCCGAACGCAGCATCCATGACGCACTCTGCGTCATACGCGACCTCCTTGAGGAACCATTCGTTGTCGCAGGCGGAGCCGCACCTGAACTTGAAATGGCTAACGCACTCAAAAAGTACGCTCAAACCCTCTCAGGCCGTGAACAGTTTGCAGTGCGCATCTTCGCAGAAGCCCTGGAAACCATCGCAACCACCCTCGCAGAAAACGCGGGGTTGGATCCTGTTGATCTATTGACTCAACTGCGTGCACGCCACGAGAAAGGCGAAACATGGGCAGGCATCAACGTCTTCGCAGGCACAACCGAGGACATGACAAAAATCAACGTTTACGAGCCGCTCGCAGTTAAAAAGCAAATCATAAAATCCGCGTATGAAGCAGCATCCATGATACTCAAAATCGACGATGTCATCTCAACCGCTAAAATGAAGTCTCCTCCAATGCCACCGGGAGGAGGAATGCCGGGCGGAATGGGTGGAATGCCGGGAATGATGTAGAATGCAACAAGTACACGAAAAAATTGTGGTAGGACCACCAAAAATCACTCGTTTCGAGAAAGCAAGAATCGTCGGCGCACGTGCATTGCAAATCTCGATGGGAGCACCAATCTTGGTTGACGCAGCAGACAACACCAACCCAATCGATATAGCTGTTTCAGAACTCGATGCAAACGTTTTGCCAATCACTATCCGCAGAACACTGCCGGATGGAACTTTCCAAGATATACCCTTGAAATGGCTGTCTTAAAACAGCATTTTTCTTTTAATTTTTATTTACTTAGTGTGTTTTTCTACAGTTGTTGTTGGCAGAAACCCCCTATACACTACAACAACCAATCAATTGTGCTGCCAATTGCTTTTGGCGCTTAGAGCCTGGTTTATGTTGCAGGCTGGTTGTGGAGCAAACAGCAAGCAACGCCAGAAATAACATGTAAAAAGCTGGTGCTTTGCCACTGATCCCCTGCCCCTATAAGAAGAGCTTTTGCTGCTCTCAACTAGACCCCTCCCTTATTTATAGAGTCAATCAATGGTTCAATCAGCTAATAAAAAAAGAAAAGAACTTTATGTCGTTTATCGGCAGCGCCCCATACCATAACCGTAACCGCTTGCCCATCATGCCAGCGCCATATTGGGCTATTCTGGTTTTGAGCGGCATAACCATAGCAGCCACCGTTTTGGCAAATGCCTGCTCCTATCCCATTATTGCAGTAGACGCCTGTGCTGTTAGCATAGCAGTATGGTTGACCTGTTGTGCCATTGATGCAGTATGGAGGAACTACGCCGTTGTTGGCGGTTACGCATGGCGGGAGAACTTGACCGTTTGGTCCAACCGTTATGATTGGGGTTTGGGTGTTGACTAATTGTGCGGCGGTGACGCCGACTAACGCTGCCGCCACAAGAGCGACTGCGACTATTGCGAGGACAATTTTTGTTTGCATTTCATTTTACCTCAACTTAGCCTATGGGCTGCGGCTGGTTTGGATGTTGACTGAAACAAAAATGAAACAGTTTTTTTATCCATTAAACCTTAAGTAATACTTGTCAAATAGTAGTACTTCGAAGTAAGTATGACTGCAGATGAAGTAATGGTTACTCGAAAAGGTCAAGTCACAATACCAGTTAAGCTTAGAAGAAAATACAAAATAGAAGAAAACTCAAAAGTCCAAATCGTCGAAGAAGATGGCAAGATAGTGATAAAAAAACAGCCCAGTTTTCTCGATTTAATAGGAAGCAGCGCAGGAAAAGCCAGTGTTGAAGAAGTAAAAAAGTGGCTAGACGAAATGAGGGCTGAAGATGACGAGTAAACGCTTCTATGACACTCGCTTCTTTGCCGAGTCGTTTTACACACTTAACCCACAATTAGCAAAAAAGCTCATTGAAGAATTTAGGTCAACGAATGAAAAGTTAGTTTCCTCTTTAACAATCCATGAAATACACCGCCTCGTTCTGAGAACGGATGGTAAAGAAGTTGCAGCAATGAGAAGCAATACAATTAGACGAGATTTTCAAATCATTGATGTTAATTACCAAATCGCAGTAAAAAGCGCGGAATTAAGAAACACTCATCCTATGCCAATGGCTGACAGTGCTATTGCGGCAACCGCCATAATCCACGGTTGCTCCCTCTTCACAGATGACGCACACTTCAGAAATATCGAGGGCCTCAAGACTGTCTGGTGCTCTCATTAACGGTCGCACTTTTTTGTTGTGCTTTTGTTAATGTGTCTGTTATCTGTTTCCAGTGTGCTCCCTGCCAATAGACCTGCCCGCAGTTGGGGCACTTCCAGAACTTGTCATAGTAAGTGTAGGTGTTTGGCTCTAACTCGTCCTTGAGTTGTTGTTTGGGGGCTGCTTGTAGTTTGGTGTTGCAGATGGGGCAATGCGACTTATCCATATCCACCACCAACTCGACACCATAGCGTTTGGCAACCTCCGCTAGCCGCTCTGACTCAGTTTTGCCCTCAACATAGAAAGCGTCTAAGCCTCGGCTGATGGCGCGTTTGTAAAGCTCAAAATCCTTAGTCAACAATACACGGCATTCAGTTTTCGCCAAACCCAACAACTCATTATCGCTCAGCTGCGTGCTGTATATGACGTCCTGTCCAAGCATCCGTAACCAACGAGCAAGTTTCCCCAGCATCCCATCTGCCAGGAACTTCAAGCAGTGCCTCCCCGCACGATACTGCCCACGCCGCCTTTAGCGATGATTTCGCCGTCTTCGTAGACGACTTGTCCGTTGACTATGGTTTTGGCGGGTTTGCCCCAGACTTCCCAGCCATTGTAGGGTGAAAACTTGGCTTTTGTTTTAAATTTGGTTGCGTCGATTTTGAATGGGCTATAGTCAACGATGGTTAGGTCTGCGTTTTTGCCTGCTTCGAGGTAGCCGCGGTCTGTTAAGCCATAGATTTCAGCGGGCTTCTCAGATAGGAAAGCAACAACTTGGTTTAGCGTCAGTTTATTCTTTCGCACCATCGTCAACATAAGCGGCAAAGTAACCTCTAAACCTGGAATTCCTGCTTTGACTTCCCAGACGCTGCTCGCCATCTTCTCCTCCAACGTATGGGGCGCATGGTCTGAGCCTAAAGTGTCAACGGAGCCATCATCCAAACCCTTCCACAACGCATTAACCTGCAATCGGTCGCGAAGAGGAGGCGCCATAATTGCTAATCCGCCAAAGCTTGCAATTTCCTCGCTTGTCAGCATTAGGTGATTTGGGGTAACTTCGCAGGTAACCTTTCGCCCACCCTTTTTAGCTTCGGATATAGCAGCTAAGGATTCAGAAGTCGAGATATGGCAGAAATTCAACCTAACATCAGTGCCCTCGCTAATTTGAGAAGTCGCTGGACGGCTTTGATTTCGACGGTTTCTGTGTGGGCTCGCAAGATAGTCAGCTGGCGCTTTTTTTTGGGCTTGTTTGAGTTTGGTCTCGTTAGCTGCCAGCATTACCCTATCCTCAGCGTGGACTGCTAAGGGTAATTTGGTGTCGGCAACGACTTTGAACGCTTCCTTAATGGCGGCATCGTCGTCTACGTTTAATCCGCCTGTTTGGTTACCCATAAACAGTTTGAATGCGACTGCGCCAGCACTGGCTATGTCCTTGATTTCAGGCAGGGTATTGGGGAATTCTGAGTAGAATCCAACGTTAACAAGAAGTCTCCGCTGAGCTAATTCCATACGGTTCTGTAAGCGCTTTACGCTCATGGTGACTGGGTCATTGTTGGGCATGTCTAAGACGGTTGTGAAACCACCAGCCGCAGCAGCAGACGTACCAGAGGTAAAATCTTCTTTGTATGTTCTGCCCTCATCCCGCAAATGTACGTGCTCATCAATCAAACCAGGCAAAACCAAAAGGTTATGCAAGTCGGTTTTTTCGTCTGCCTGTGGCATCTGGGATTCTCTGCCGATTTTCTGTATTTTGCCTTCTTCGATGGCTATAGAGCAGTCAACAATTTGTCCCCTCTCTTTGAGGTAGGCTTTGGCGTTGGTGAGGACAGAATCAACAATCACGCTAATTCACGACTATAAAGTAGCGAAGAGTTTGTTAATAAGTTTCATACATCAAACCTTTGAAATTGGTGACCTGTTTATTGAAGCGAAGGGATGAATTTTAAAGAAACCCCATACTGACTGGTTTTTGAAGGTGTTTCTTTTCATTTTACGCCCTGTGGTTTACTCTGGGTCTTCTTTTCTTGCCAAAGTGGTTCTATCACTTTACGGTTTAATTCATAGTCATGACAATCGTTCGGAGAAAAAGGATAGGTGCGGTAAAAAGTCTGCTAAGGTACGGCGTGACTGTAATCCAAAAAAAGTTAGGGTCGTCTACCTAAAATCCTAAGCAAACAGCCCTGAAAATTATTCTACACCAGAAAACGAAAACATAGTCTACGTTGAATTGTTGAAGGAAAAGAAGAAGAGATTATTTTTCTGTGTCAAGTTCGATGCGGCATTCGTCGCATATGTTTTGACCATTGCGTTCTTTAAGGCTCTCTGAGTATGTGTTGCATCGGTCGCAGTAGCCTGAAAGCGGAACTTCCTCAGTTTCCTCTGTTCTTGCATCGCCTTCAATGCGTGAACGTTCCTGCATAATCTCCATTAACTCAGGCATGACTCCTAAGATGTCCTTGCTTGAGATGATCCCGACGAGGTTGCCCTTGTAGATTACGCCAAGCCTTCTGATGTCAAGACGCGTCATACGTCTGGCGGCATCTGTAATGTTTGCTTCTGGCTCAATCGTAACTAGTGGGGTAGTCATGATTTCTTTAGCTTTAACCGTGTCTGGTTTAAGGTTCTTGGCGACTACCCGTTTGACTATGTCACGTTCGGTTATGATGCCGATTGATTTTCCAGCCTTATTCTGTACGATGACGGCGCCTAAATCCTTCATATCCATGTTAGCCGCAGCCCTATTTGCGGTTTCATCTTCATCCATAGTGACGACTGGGCTGCTCATTACGTCTCTAACCATCATCTTTGTTCTTAATCCAATTTCGGACATGGTAGGTTCCTTCGACAATTTAGATAGGCTTAGCTTCTCTAATTGAACAATTAAAGGAACGCATAATTTAAGAGTTGCTTAACATCAAAATGTCTCGGTGAAGTTTTATATGCCGCCCACAACTTACACAACTTGTCGATTGAGGAACATTTTGTGATCAAAACCAACGTTGAGAAACTCATCAAAATCTCCGTCATGGGCGAAATCATCAGCCCCACCATGCGAGATGTCTATAAAGTCTCAGCAACAGGCAAACCCCTCGTACTACCAGGCGTCGGCGGCATCACATACAACCTACGAGTCGGCGACCCAGCATACGGATGGGAAGCAGACCACGCTGAACCATGCGTCAGCACAGAAAACAAAGAAAACGACTCCCGAACAGGGCAAGCAGCAAACACAGCCTTTAATGTTCTCTCATGCGTTGGGAACCAAGCTATCGTAGCTGCAGGCGACGCAAAAGGCGACAGAGGCATAGTCACAGGCAAACATGGCGGAGTCGAACATGTGCTAATCGATTTTTCGCCAGATGTACTTGAGAAGCTTCTCATCGGCGATAAAATCCTCATAAAAGCCTACGGCGTCGGCTTGAAACTCCCCGACTACCCCGACATTAAACTATTCAACACAGACCCCTCACTACTGGAGGCACTGAATCCGCAGCCAAGCGGCGAAAAACTCCTCGTACCAGTCACACATATTATTCCAGCAGCCATCATGGGCTCAGGTTTAGGGAGCAACCAAGTTAACTCAGGCGACTACGATATTCAACTTTTCGACCAAACCATCGTCGAACAGTATGGGCTACAAAACCTACGCCTCGGCGACATCGTCGGAATCATCGATGCAGATCATACGTTTGGCAGAATCTACCGACAAGGCGCCATCTCCATAGGCGTCGTGGTCCATACAAACTGCTTCGCAGCTGGACACGGACCAGGAGTAACAACGTTGATGACATCAGCTGAGGGCAAAATTGTTCCCCAGATAACTCCGAGAGCGAACGTCGCTTCTCTGTTAAAGTTAAGAGCAGATATATAAGATAGTTAACTTAATAATTGGAACAATAGGAAATAAAGAAGGTCAAAATAATGCCCGTTAAGCGAAAAAGCCGAGGAAGAGCAAAAGGAAGCAAAGGAAGCAGCAGCTTAGTTCAATGTGCAAATTGCGGTGCGTCGGTACCACGTGACAAAGCGAAACGTTCCACACGTCGAGTATCCTTCGTCGAGCCACAATTAGCAAAAGAACTTAGACAAAGCGGTACATTCTTAGCCTCTTGGGTGGACACGAAATATTACTGTATTTCATGCGCAGTTCACCGTGGTATCGTTCACGTTAGAGCAGAAAGTGAACGACACTCTAAAGCTAAAAGAAGATACTAAACTAAACAGTTTTTACTGTTTTTCTTTCTTTAATTCTTAAGCTTTCTTCAACTGTTTGTAAACATGCAGCACTCTTTGGACAACGGTTATTATTGATAGAATCGCTATCAGTGCTACTCCGTAACCGAGTACAGGTAAATAAGCGACTCCGATTGACCCGATTATACTAACTGCAGCCAAAATCAGCATACGCTCCGCCCGCTCAGCAATACCAACCGACTCCATCTTTACCCCAATTGCTTCCGCTCTGGCACGAGTATAACTGACCAGCATGGACGCAACCAAAGCAACCAAAGCCACTACGGTCCCTAAATAATTGCCAAAAGCTGCACTGCACAAACCCGCGATTATGATCCCTGCATAGGCTGCTCCATCAGCAAACCGATCCAGCACCGAATCAAAAAAACCCCCAAAAGCAGTTGTCTGCTTATAGGTTCGGGCAACGATGCCATCCATGGTGTCACAGAATCCAGACGCCAACATAAAGAAAGTTGCCAAAAGCAGAAGCCAAAGCGACGCTGGAGTCGCCACTGCATAACTAACCGCAGAAGCCAATGCCAATATGAACCCAATGACGCTTATGCGATTCGGGGTAAGACCTAATTTATGGGCTATTTTTGCTTCGCCGGCTAGCATTTGCTGGATTTGCTGTTTGAGTTTGGTAAGCAAAGCTCTCGCATCTCAACTTGTGGTAGCCAATTATGGGTCGGCTGTAAAAAAGCCTTTCTTAACCCCAACCACCCAACCTCTGCTTGTCGATAGGGGCTTTTTCAATGGACTTATTAGGAAGTACCTCCAATATTTGGCAGTGACGTTCTGAGGCGCAACAGAGCGCAAAACAGCAACGTTACACAAAGACATACAAAAGGAGTAAAATGAAATGACTGAAAACGCAGACGTAATCTTCGTCGGAAACAAACCCCCAATGAGCTATGTTCTGGCAATCATCACAAGCCTCTCAGCAAACAACCTCAAAGAAATAACCCTCAAAGCAAGAGGACAAGCCATAACCACCGCAGTTGACGTAGCAGAGATCACAAGAAACCGCTTCATAAAAGACCTCAAAGTATCCAAAATCGCTATTGGTACCACCGAGATGCCACCTCGTGAGGGCGAGAGCAAGTCCAGAATGGTTTCCACGATGGAGATAACCCTTACTAAAAAAAGCTAAAATAGCCTAGTATCGTGTAAATCTACAACCAAAATTTCTTTCTATTTTTTAATATTTGACCTTTAGTTGTATGGGCATTTGGGAGCTTTAATTGAATGAGTGCTTGTTTTCTACAGTGTGTTGTTGCAACCCCCTCACAACAACAACCACTGGCGTATGCAGGTGGCTGCTTTTGATCAAGCGTCGAGTTGTACGCTGGTTGTGCAATAACCGCAAGCAGTTTACAGAATCATTCACTGTAGCTAAAAAATCGCTGATTAGCCTGATTAATTAAAACAAAAAGAAGAAAGGGAAAGAAAAGTACAATTAGTTAACTTATTTTCCCATGATTTTTCTTGCGGCGATTTCAATATCTTCCGCTTTGATGGTTTTTCTGCCAGCGTGCATGGCGAAATCGAGTGCTTCTTTAGCGATTTTTACGCCGATTTCTTCTAGTGCTTTTGCAAGTTCTTTTGCCGCTGCTTCGCTCACTCTGTCAGCGCCTGCTTTCTTACATAATCTGTGCATGGGAGCTACAGCTATTTCTAATTCAGTCATATCGACATCTCTGTAGCTTCTTTTTCATTTTAAAGCTATATTTAACCTTTGTTATCGTTTTTTGCGTTAAAACGACGCCAACCGTGAACTTGTCATTTAAAGAAAGAAAAATTATAAAAACACTTAACCCGTCAGTATAGCGCTGAGAATAATGAAACTAATAGACGCACATGTGCACCTCTCCGATGCAGAATACACCGGACATATTGAAGAGTTAATAGCGGATGCAAAAACTGCAGGCGTAAAGGCGCTGATGACAAACTCTATGGATCTTCGAACCTGCCAAAACGATGTTAAACTAGCCCAAACATACCCTGATCTTGTTTATGCGGCAATGGGCATCCACCCCTGGAACGTTAACATCTTGAAAGAAAACGAGTTAGAGGACACAGTACAGTTTATACTGGCAAACAAGGACTATGTCAAAGCCATCGGCGAAATCGGTTTAGACAACAAATACGAAACCATCTGGGAAAAACAAACCCTTGTCTTCGACAAAATGCTTCACTTAGCCGAGCAACTTAACCTTCCGGTAATCATACATTCAAGAGGAACCACCGACAAAATCGTCGACATGCTCCCATCCTATCGCTTAAAACGTGTGCTGCTCCATTGGTTTAGTTACCCCATGACTGCACTCGCAAAAGCCATGGACAACGGCTACTTCATAACCGAAGGACCACCAGTCACCTATTCCAATGGCATACGTGAAGTTGTAGAAAAAGCGCCCCTCACTAACTTGTTAACGGAAACTGATGGACCAGTTACTTATTGGAAACAACCCTACAATGGGCAATTAACAAAGCCCTCATACATACGCAACGTCGTGGGGGCAGTTGCGGAAATCAAGAAATTGCCAGTTGAAGAGGTTGCCGAGCAAATAGCTAAGAACTTTGAGAGCTTCTTTGATATAAAACTAAACTAACCCATCTAGTTTTCCTGCGGTGCTTCTCCTCGCAACCCCTCGGCTGCTAAAAACGATTATTTGAGGCGCAAGCTTAAATTACGCCCATCTTCTATTGAGAGTTGCTCCTACGCTTTTAAACGTCGGAGAACTGTCAATATCGGAGGAAACTAATTTGGGAAAAGTAAAGACTGAGCAGATCAAACACCTTGGCAAAGAACTAATGGCACGCTTTCCAAGCAAATTCACTACTAACTTTGACGAAAACAAACGCACAGTGGACGAATTAACCAAAGGCACCACTACCCGCGTAAGAAACAAAGTAGCTGGATACATTACACGAACAAACGCATTAGCTCAAGCCAGTTCTGCAATGGAATCTGAAAACGAAGAAGACGAAATCGCCGAGTAAACTGGTATTATTGCATGATGGATGAGTATCGTAAAGGTTGGGCGCTAAGGTACCTTCGTGAAGCAAAGGCTGAATTGGAAGCCGCACGAAAAATCCCTTACATGGCACCAAGCTTAGTTTTAGAGGCTATCCGAAAAGCCCGAAACGCCATCTATTACAGCCTTGGCGAACCAGCATTCATCGAGATACTCATCCGCGAAGAAGTAAGCAAGAACCAGCCGACGAATGATTCTGTCCTGCGTTTTCTAATCGAAATCGAAACTTTAGTCCAGCAGATTTCACAGTTGGAAGAAGTTAACGGTGACGCCGTGATGAAACAGGCGGATTCAATCGTTGACATCGCCACTGACATTGTTGAAACCTTGACGCAGGAAAAATTCGAGAGCTTCAGCTAAAACCAACTTATTTTGCTATTTCATTTCTGATTCCAGCGGATGCTAAATTCTAGCAACCTCAAAAATCGTAACTTCATTATTTTGGAATACCACTTTAAAAGTTGAGTCCTCTGCGAAACGGGCGATTGCTGAAGCGTCACGGACGACAATGTATGAAATGTTCCATTCACGCAAGGCCGTCTTGTAATCGAAGCATGTTACAGGTTGGTCAGAGACGACGTTTAGGTATGTGTTTGCGTTTACCTCAATTAAACTGTTGTATGATTCAGTTTGACTAAAACTATCAGCGTCAAATGGGCATAACCCAACAAAGAAACTCATAACCGCAGTAGAGTTACCATTAAGTTTACAGATTAATTCATAGTTATCCGGGTTCTGTTGCAGGTTAACATCTCCTCCAAGCTTGTTTTCCGGAAGAACAATCTGGTTAACCATATGCAAAGTGTTATCCACTACTCCGATGCTGTTGGCGTATTCTATCAATTCTCCGCGAGATTTGAAAGGAATATGCAACCAATCAAAATTTACTTCTCCTAAGCTTTGAAAAACAAAAGTAACTTTGGCAAAGCGTAAGCCTTGAAAAATCGTAATTTCTTCCGTTACTCTGAAAAGTTCGTTTTCTCTTGCTATAATAAATGAGGTTGAGGTGCTATCATTAGCTACTTGAGTGCTGGAGTCAGTGAATGCTCCCAACTTTGTTTCTTTTGGCGCCCCAGCATCGCGATAGAGTAAACTAATCTGGGTGTCGTTAAGGGCAAAAACAAGCGGTTTAATGATTGAACTATTTAGCACCGCATAAATGTCATGGGTGCTGCCGTTGGCGTATGCTCCAGGCTGCTGAATCTGTAAAATACCATTATCCGCCGAGTAATCTGCCTCCAGAAAATTCGCAGCTATAAGAGCCGGTTGGAACTCACGTTTCAAAATCAAATATTGCGGGTCAACGGAGCTAAGAGTAGGTCTTTGTGCGAATCCTGATATCCACCAGCCAAGTTCTGCATCGGAGACGATTACTGAATCCGCTGGCGTGTTGTCTTTTATCCATTGGATTGCTTGATATTTGGTTGGATTCATTACTTGAAAGTAGTTGGCTTGGTCGAAACCATAAGTTGCTACCGGATTATATGGCAGGACAAACAAGGGTGTCAGCAAACATGCGATCACCAGCACAGACAACAAAACGGGTTTAGCCTTAACAGGTGACACCTTCACTCTGATTTTGGCTAAACCTATAGGCAAAATTTCCGATGCCTTAACGACGATTAGGCCAATACAGACAATAACTGGCAACGCCAAAAAGTACAGGAAACGTTCATAATCCAAAAAGAAACCAAACAAGTAGCATTGCGCAGCTGCAAGCGGAACAAGAATCGCTGAGGCAAAGAGCACACTGGGAAGCGTGAAGACTTTGCCGTTTTGCCTCTTGGAAAAAACCAGAAACATTACGATCGGGACTACCGCTAAACTCATTGTTACAGTTGAAATAACTCTGGTTTCAACTACGGCTTGCTTCATTACTCCAACCCCGCCTGTGATTGCTCCTTCGGTTCCAAAATAGATGGGGATTACACTGAGCAGATAGGGTGAAGTTATGATGAAACCGAAGAAGATGGGTATCAACCAGTAGAGAGCATTTCTTTTTGTGAGACCAGTTGATTTTGAAAAGACACTGCTGATAAGCAATGCAAAGAGAGTGATTGCCAGAAACACTATTGCGCTAAACAGGTGTGTTAAAAACAGTGCGCTAGCAATAATTGATGTTACTACAAGATAATTTTTTTGAGTAATCTTTGCTGGTTGAAGAAACAAGTAGAACATCAGAGGAATTAGTGCTAACGCCACGATGTTTGGGTACCCTGCCCAGCTTAACATTATGATGTCGCTTGCTGAGAAGGTGACTAAGATTGCGACTACAAATGCGGCTTTCTGTCCCCAAACCAGCCTGACAACCATGAATGCGGCCATTATTATCAGTGCAGAGAATAATGAGGAAACTGATGCTTGAACAAGGTAATCGGTTGCGCCTGTCATGCTTATGATGAATGCTGAAAAGATATGGTAACCTGGGTTTGTTGCGGATAATCCACCACCCATGTGGTAATAGTTATAGAGGAAAGTTGTTTTTGGAGACATGATTGAGTCTATTACACTTTGATGTAATCCGATGTCGGCTCCCGGCGGAAAGACATTGAATGTTGTGAGCGCAAACCTGTAGATGAATCCGACTGCTAATATTACCAATAACCAGAGAGTGGTGTTTCTTTTGTCAACCATTACAGATGCCTAATGTATTGTTGTATATTTTAGGGTTATCTTTAATGGTTTTTCTGGGCTTGTTAAAAATATTGAGGGTTGAGTTGTGTTTTCTTAGTCAGAAATGGAATAAAACCTTATATCCGCTCTCTATAATTACAACATTGGGGTTTATCATGAAAATTAGCGCTCACAAGTTAAGTGTTTCATTATTAATCATATGTTTAGTAGTAACTAGTTTATCTTTTGCATCAACTACATCTGCATATTATCCTCTTTCTCAATGTAGTTTGAGTACATCCGTTAACTATTCAGGTGCTGGTTGGGTCTCTCCAGGAGGCCAAAACATGCTGTACTATTACGGACAAACCGTAACGGTATATGCCTACACCTACACAGGCTATGTATTTGACGGATGGTACCTAAACGGAGTTTACCAAGGTAAACTTTCCACAATCACGTTAACTATGTGGGAGAACTATGAGCTTTACGCGGTGTTCAGTCAACGAACTGCAATCCTGACTATCACATCGGATCCAAGTGATGCTGGATCAACAACTCCAGGTAGCGGAATATGGAATTACAGCGCTGGTGCATCAGCTCAAATTAAAGCATACCCCGCTGGGTCTAACACCTTTAGTGGCTGGTACCTTGATGGAATTTATCAGGGCGCGGGAACAACCATAACTGTAACAATGAATTCAGATCACCAACTAAGCGCTTTCTTCTCGGGAAATGGCTCCAATCCAACACCCGCACCAACAGCCACCCCCTCACCAGCTCCAACTGCAAATCCAAATTTGCCAAAACCAACCCTGTCCTTCTACTGCACAAGTTCCACAACCACAACTGGCTTTAACGTAAAAATTCAGGGTGCATTAGCATACAACCAAATCGGCTTATCAGGCGCAGGCATAGTATTTTCTTACAGCGCCACAGGCGGTGCCACATGGCATGACTTGGCGTACATCATTACAGGGGACGACGGAAACTTCTCAGCGGTATGGATGCCATCTGCTTCAGGTAACTATATCGTTAGAGGAACATGGGCAACCGACTATGTTTACCAAGGTGTAAATAGTGAGGTAAGCTTTGCAGTAACTCCCAATACAGATAGTAAAATGTTCTCTGTAACCTCGAACTCGACGCTTTCAGCATTAGCGTTTGATTCAACAACAGGCCGATTGTCATTCACTGTATCGGGCGCCAGTGGCACAGTCGGATTTGTTCAAGCGTGTATTCCAAAAACACTTTTGCCTGATGCATCAACTCTCAAAGTATCATTAGACGGTACCGATGTAACTTTCAATGCACTCTCACAAGGCGACGTATGGATAATTACCTTAGGCTATCACCATAGCAGCCACTCAATAGTTATGGCTGTGGGCACATCTCCAACGCCAACACCTACGAACCCACCTACAACTAATCCAACAACTAACCCCACACAAACAACAACACACACTACTAAACCATCTTCAACCCCCACAGTGCCAGAATTAACACCCCTAGTAGTCCTGCCGCTAACAGTAGTTCTGCTGGGTCTTGCAATCTTTGCCGTGCTAAAAAGACGTACAAAAACCGTTTCCCAACAATAGGGCTCTTTGCCCTAACTCTGTTTTATTTTCCCTTTACTATTCTAAGCTATTTTATCATCGATTGATAATTTTTGAAATTAAAACTTTATACAAACCCAAACTGTTTCCCCTATGGGTGTGTACTTGACGTTAACCGTAAAATTTGTTGGTGCCCTGCGCCACTTATCAGGAAAAACCCAGTTAACCCTAAATTATCAAGAGGGCGCTTCCATAAAAGATGTTGTAGATAGCATCAGCCAAGAGTTTCCGCAGTTAAAGCATACTTTTTGCGACAGTGACCTCAATGATGCAAGATCCAATTCGCTGGTGCTAGTTAATGGCAGAGAAATCAGCATCCTAAACGGTTATGCGACTATGGTCAGTGATGGGGACGAAATCATTTTTGTCCCAGTGGTCCATGGCGGCTGAACGTATGATTACGTTAACTACCGATTTTGGGTTAAAAGATCCTTATGTGGCTGAAATGAAAGGTGTAATTTTAACTATTAACCCAAACGCCAACATTGTGGATGTCAGCCACGGCGTTGACAAATTTAACGTGAGAATGGGCGCTTTCATGTTGGCTTCAGCTGCGTCATACTTCCCCAAAGGCACCATACATCTGGCAGTTGTTGACCCTGGCGTTGGAACAGAGCGTCGGGCAATTGTGGTGCAGACTAAACAGGGCTTTTTTGTTGGACCCGACAATGGCGTTTTGATGTTGGCTGCGCAGGCACAGGGCATCGAGCATGTTTACACGTTGGCGAATCCTAAGTTTATGCTTCCGCAAGTTTCTTGTACTTTTCATGGCCGGGACATTTTTGCTCCAGCCGCAGCCTACATAGACAAAGGCGTTGATGCCAAAGAGTTCGGTCCAGAAATCACCGATGCAATAACACCCAAGTTCTCTACTGTTGAGCGCAATGATGGTTCCCTATTCGGCGAAGTCCTACACGTAGATGGCTTTGGAAACGCCATAACAAATATAACCCAAAACGAACTATCCACCGCTAAAGCAGTGAAGGTAAACCTGCACCACATTTCACTCCAACTAACCCTAACCAAAACGTATGCGCAAGCCAAATCACAGGAACCCATAGCGTTGATTGGTAGCCATGGCTTTTTGGAGTTAGCCCTAAACCAGGGCAACTTCGCCGAAAAATACCGTGTAAGAGCAGGCGACCGAATAGAAATCATCATAGCCTAAGCTTTTAGACTCTCAACAACTTTTGCGATAACATCGACTGGGTTCTCGAGTTCTGCAAGTTTGGCGGCTACATCGAATTTTTTGCCCAGATACTTCTTTGCCAATCCAAGCACTTTGTCTTCTGTGGTTATGAAGAGCGGAAAATCTTTTTTGGCGAGGTAGGTGTTGACGGGGGTTTTTGCCATGTCTGAGATGGCGATGCTTGGGATGCCCATGAGTGCAGCTTCGCGGCTGATGGTTCCACCGTAGCTGACGACTAAGTCAGCGTTGGCGACGAGGCTTGCCGTATCCTCAAACACTGCTTTTTGGCCAAACTCTTCAGTTCCCTCGTTATATCTTCCAACGATGTGGACGTTGCCTAACTCTGCAAGTTTTTCGGCGACTGATTGGTGGTTGTCATGTTTGCCTTTGGCGTAGGCTGCTTTGGTTTCTATTTGCCGAAGCACAATCAACGGCTTCTTCACTTCGGGCATTTTTGCGGGTTTGAATCCTTGAATCCATGCAACCTCATCAACGCCCTTAAACGGAATAACTCTCTGCGCACAGTATGTACATGTAAAACTCTTCGGCAACGCCTCGGAAACTACAACGGTATGCGCGAATGGTATGGTTAACCTGTTTACGGCAAGTGCATGTGGAGTGTCAGCGGTTAAAATAATTGGGATACCTAAACCAAACGCTGTTCTGCACAGTTCGACTGATTGGTGGGCTATGGCGACGTCTGGCTTGTTTTTCTACGAAGATTTTGGAGAATTCGATTATGCGTTCAGCGCTTTCCTGCAACCGTGAGGTGAGTGTTGAGGGGTTGTATTTTCCTACTACGAGTGGTTTTTCCCCAAGTAACTTCGCCAGGGGTAATGTGTCGGGGTGTTCACGGGTGGTGAAGATGAATTCGTTGCCTTGTTTTCGTAGTTGTTTGCCGATGGCTGAGCCGTATCTGGTGTGTTTGCCAGTGCAGGCGTCATACCAGACTCGCATTAGTGAGATACCTTTTGTTTTTCAGCCAGGAATGCTTCGCGTTTCTTCTCGAATTGCTCGAGTGTCATGACTTTCTTTGCGGGGCAACCAGCAACAACAGTTCGGGCTGGCACATCTTTGGTCACTACGCTTCCACCGCCAACAACAGCTTTCTCGCCCACGGTCACGTTTGGCAGGATGGTTACTCCTCCGCCGATTCTTGCGCCGTCCTTTATGGTTGGGGGCGTCATGAAGCTGCTTTTAGGGTACTTGTCGTTTAGCAGGCTGCTGTTAGGCGCGATGAAGACGTCGTCGCCAAGTACGCAGCCGTTTGATATGGTTACGTGTGCTTGTATGTTACAGTTCTTGCCTAGTGTTACTTCTTTGCCGAGGTCAACGAAGCTGCCGATGATGCAGCCCTCACCGATTTTTGTGTTATCGCCGATGACTGTATAGTTCCAGATTGCACAGCCTTCGCCAATCTGCACGTTGGCGCCTTGGATGATGCCGACTCCGCGTTTTGAATTCTGCATGCTTGTCCTTTTCGTGCTCCAGATTTAAATAGTTTAACATTAACTTGAGTTTCAATACTCGGAGGCTTACGGTTTGGTTAAGGAAACAGTGCTGCTAATCGGTTTAGGCGAAATCGGCCATACGCTTTTTGCGTTGTACAAAGAGAAGGCATCAGAGTTTGATGTTTACGGTTTAGATTTAGATGAAGCTAAGATGCGTGACCTTGGCCAAAGCAAAGCTAAGGTGCCCAAAAAAGTGGATACGTTGCAGGTTGCTTTGCCTTGTGGTAGCCCCGATAAATTCGCTGAAATCATAGCTAACTATGTTGCAGAATACAACCCGAAACTTGCAATAATTAACAGCACTGTTCCGCCAGGAACTACTTTGAAGGTTGCTGAGAAATGCGGTTGCCTTGTTGTCCATTCCCCCGCACGCGGCGTCCACATCACTGATGAGCATATGCTGTGGGAGATGAAGCGCTGGCCCAAATACGTCGGCGGCGCAACACCAGAAGCAGGCAAACTGGCAAAGGCGCATTTTGAGAAGTTGGGCTTAACAGTTAAGGTCCTTAAGAGTTGCCGCGAAACCGAATTAGCAAAAGTCTTCGAAACCACCTATCGAGCCCTAATGATCGCAGGTTTCCAAGAAATGCACCGCATCGCACGAGCGAATGGCGCAGACTTCAATGACACCGTAGACTTCTTGGAAGATACCCATCGCCAACGGCTGGATCGCCCGATTATGTTTCCAGGTTTCATTGGCGGGCACTGTTTGATTCCTAACACGAAGCTGCTGCTAAACTCCTATGACTCAGACATGTTGCGCTTCATTTTGGCGTCTAACGAGAAGCGTAAAGAGGAAATGAAAGACCCCCAAATCAAAGCGGAAGCCGAAAAAGTTGCTGCAAGGGCTGAGAAGCTTACAGAGGGACTTGACGGGTGACAAGAACCTTATTCTTCCGCAGAGCCGAGGAAAAACTCGTCCAGACTGCATCTAGCTCTAGCTTGTGTTTTTTTCTCTATCCCTCTTATTTATAGGCTCAACGGATGGTGGGAGAAAACTTGGGGTTTGCTTGTTTGTGGGGTGGCTTGTTTGGTTAGGTTGGGGTTGTTGGGTTTTGCTGTTTGGTTGTGTGCAGTTGTTTTTGGTTGTGTGGTGTTTTTGTGTGTTTGGGTGATGCTTTTGTATACAGAAAGCATCTGTTGCTCTGCCGAGCTACCCCCTCCCCTATATCAGTAGATCGAAAAAATTTTGTTCCTTGCGAGTTACACTACAACCAGCATACAACCATGTTAAACGCAGAATTCATAAGCGGTCCAGCTATTATCTACTGCAAAGAATTGAGCCTGTTATTGAAACTATAGAAAGCCTATGGCTGTAAAAAAACAGTTTTCATTTTTGTTGCCAGGTTTTTTTATTGCATGCTGTAACTTGTTGTTAGAGTCGCGCTTTCCATATCAAGTACTTTTTTGTTCTTTGTGTGGGTGTGGCGGTTATAGGGTTGCACACTACACTGTGGGCTTTGGTATGGGTTGTTTTTTGGGTTTAGGCTTATTTTCTGGTTGTGTTGCAGTGTGGGATCCTTGATTGTCTCAACACTCCGTACATGGGGCTATGTTGGTGGAGTGTGGGTGTAGGTGTGGGTGAATGTATCCCTTTGCGTTGTGTCGATCTGTGATGCCATAAACTGTTCCAATTTATTTTCTTTTTTGTTCTTGTGGGGACGGGATGTGTAGGATTTTTCCCATCCCACGCTTAGGTTGTGGGGGCGGTTGGTTTTTTGGTTTGGGCTGATTTTTGTGTTTGTGTTGGGATGGGGCAAGAGGTTTTTTTGTCCCATCCGCTGCATGGGCTATGTTGGTTGGGATGGGATGAGGATGGGGAGGTATGTTGTGTGTTAGTTGTTTTTTGTTGTTTCTTTGTGTGCTCCCCGTGTGGTTGTGTTGCAGTAGCACCAATGGTTTAGCATATTGGCGAGTCATTTGATTGGGATTGGCTTAGTTGATGATGACCACAGAAATATTCGTTGGTTATCATCAACCAGTGTGAGGTGGTGTAATTTTGTTAGTAGTTGCAACTATTATGCGGAGCAGGGTTGCAGCAACAGCAGCAACAGCAACTACTAACTTGCTTATTCAATCATGCAATAAATAAATAACTAACCGCCAATAGAGGCTAAACCGCTGTCTTGGTTGCTTTTTTGTCCATCGGAGAAAACCGATGGGTTATTGTTTAGAACATGAAAACAGTAAAAATTGTTCGACTCTGTTTTTATACAAAATAGAGAATTTTTGAGCTACTGATATATAGCTTCAACCAGCGGTTAACTCAGAGGTTGAACTGTTGGGTTCAACTCATTGGCTTTTTACACTCTCAAACAGTTCGCCAACGTATTCGTTGACCGTTTTCTCCTGCTTTTTGGCTATGCGCTTCACCGCATCGTTAATTCCAGTGGAATACTGCACTGCCTTCTTGGGTTTGTCGGCAATAGACGCTGGCATGCCGATGTTCTGGGCAACTTTGCGCAGCACAAGCTTCCGAAGCGTATCGGGCTTATTCTCGATTTTGCATTCAAGGGGCAAACCCAACGCAAACTCTGCAAGTTGGTAAGATGCAAAGGGCAACCGTAACTCTACATCAAAGGACCCAGTAATCTTCAAATCACGCTCAAGATTGCTTACGTGAATGTTAACCACATCGTCAAACATAGTTCTGCGAACTTTCTCGCTGCCCTCCTTTACACATTCATTAACATAGCGTTGATAGCCGCCGAACAATTCATCTGCACCCTGACCTGCCAGCATAACCTTGTGTTTAGCTTGAGTTGCCTGTTCTGCTGCCCAATAGAAAGGCACTCCTATGCTTGTTTTGACTGGGTCAGCCTCCTCGATTAACTCTACAACTTTGGGCAAGGCTGCTTCTACGTCGGAGTCTTTGTAGAGGTCCACTTGCATGGGCAAGTTTAGTGCCTCTGCTGCTGCGATGGCTTCTTCTGTTTCGGGCTCGTTTTCCATGCTTACGTGGAGCAAGTTGACTTTGATGCCCTGTTTAGCCGCCAAATATGCGATGATGCTGCTGTCTAAGCCGCCCGAGAATGCGACAGCGACTTCTTTTAAGCCGTGCACTCGCCGCTCAATCGATTCGGTAAGCAGTGCCTGAAGCGTCTCCGCCGCTTGGTCCAGTGTGACCTGTTTGGGTTCTGTGTAAGTTAGGGTTTTTACTGGTTTGAATTTGAAGCCGTCTTTATCAGCAAACGCCAATGTCCCAGGCGGAAAAGAGGATGGGTTTTCGATGCCCAATCGCCAAAGAGCCGTACGGTTAGTGGCAAAAGCTGCAATATCCCTGTTCTCGCCATAATAGAGCGGTTGAACGCCAATTGGGTCTCTTCCTGCTGCTATCCAGCCTTCCCTGAGCATCCAAAACGCATAGTCTCCGTCGGCTTGCTTCTATGAGGGTCTGCAAGATGGTTTCGCAATGCTGGGGCTCCTTTGAAACCTGTTCGGTGAGTGCAGTTTTTGGAACAGGCTTGTATATCCTTCCCTCTACCGCAAGTGCAGCATCATCTAACTGCAGAAAATCGTAGCCGCTCGACACTATCGCTCTTGAGCTAATACAGCCCAATAAGGTCGAGGTGTCTAACCCTTGCCTGTTAACTATGCCCAGGCTTTTCTCAAAAAAGCTCTTCTTAGGCGTAACGACTCCGAAATGTGAAACCTGATGGAAATCAAACGTATTTAGCAAATCAAGAAGGGTTGTAACTGCGCTGTCCCCATGCTTATTCAACACTGCAACTGTAACTTTCATTTGTAAATGCACCGTAAACAATATACATCAAACATAGTGGTATCGGTAAACATTAATATTCTGAGTTTTTCTGTCGCTCAAGTACTGATTGTTAAAGCTTTTAAAGAAAATGAAGTATACCATCAGACAAGGGCTGAAAATGAAACACCGCATATACCTATTCTTGTTGCTACTACTGTGCGGTATTAGCTTACCTTCTCTTTCAGGCTTGTTGGTTTTCCCTTTTTCAGTAGTACCAAATGAATTAACTCTTGCATACACCCTAATTCTTTCATTAATATTTTTATCCACGGCATTTTTTCTGCGCAGCCGCAAATCGTTGAAGTGTTATTGGCAAATCTTCTTTGGTTTTTTCATAGCTTCTTTGGCGATATTTTTCGATTTCTTGGTTAACTTGCCATCAGGAACAATGAGTGGACTATTTCTAGATATGCTGGTAAGCACTTCAATAATTGTAAGCACCATAATTATTTTGACTCGAATTTCGGGAGTATCTTTCGGCTCGATTTTCCTAAAGAAAGGAAACATCAAATTAGGTTTGATATTTGGGTTAATCGGGTTTTTCTTTTTTGCTTTAACCTCTATTCCAGCAGCACAGTACCTGTTTCAAGGTCAAAATCTAAACGTAGACAAAGTAATTGCTTGGCTGCCCTACATAATACCGATTGTACTGCTAAATGGAGTTAGAGAAGAATTACTGTATAGAGGGCTTTTCCTGAAAAAATATCAGCCAAAGCTCGGGTTAAAAACGTCTAACCTCTTACAGGCGATAATTTTCTCTCTGAGTCACTCAGTAGCGGGAGTAGGGCTCAACGCTTACACACCTTTTATTTGGGTTCTAGTAGTTTTCACATTCTCTCTGGGACTTATTTGGGGTTATATCATGCAACGCACTGATAGCCTATTAGGCTCAACCTTGTTTCACGCTGGAACAGACATTCCTGTCTTTATCGGCATTTTCTCGAACACTTTTTAATCCAAAACGGTGCGACCTTTTCTGTCGCTCAAATCCGCTCCTCCGCTTGTTTGCGCCCACAAACTTCAATATCGTGAAAAGTTGAAACAAACCTATCTTTAACGATTTTTTTCTCAAAAAACATTAATCTTTAATCACCAATACCTTCACCTGAGGAAACTTTCCCTTGCCAATCTTACCCATAGACACAGGACGTTACGGAACGCCCGAAATGCTAAAAATCTTCGATGAAGAAACCCGCACACAGAAACTCTTGGATGTTGAAGCAGCGTTGGCACTGGCGCATGCCCAAGTGGGTAACATCCCCCAAAAGGATGCAGAAAAAATCGCACAGATGGCATCCACCAAATACGTTAAGGTTGAGCGGGTTAAAGCCATCGAGAAAGAGATTAAACATGACATTGCCTCGCTGGTTCGGGCTTTGTCTGAGCAGTGTGGCGAAAGCGGCGCATACGTGCACTTGGGTGCTACAAGCTATGACATTGTAGACACAGCCAACGCGCTACAATTGAAAGATGCCATCGCAGTCCTCGAAAAACGATTAACTGAATTCAAAGTTATCCTCCAAAAACAAGCTCTCACCCACAAAGATACTGTAATGATTGGCAGAACACACGGTCAACACGCCCTCCCAATCACTTTAGGCTTCAAATTCGCAGTCTGGGGCTATGAAGTAAACAGGCACATCCAACGCCTCGACGAATGCAAAAAACGCGTCGTGGCTGGCAAAGTCAGTGGCGCAGTCGGCACACAAGCAGGACTTGGCGAGCATGCACCCGAAATCCAAGCGCTGGTAATGAAACGCTTGGGCATCAGTGCCGCCGAGATTTCAACCCAAATTGTGCAACGCGACCGCTACGCGGAACTCATTTCAATCTACGCCATGATTGCCTCTTCATTGGAAAACTTTGCAACCGAAATCCGCGAACTCCAACGCCCCGAAATCGCCGAAATCTTCGAATCCTTCGAAGCCAAAAAACAAGTCGGCAGCTCCACCATGCCCCACAAACAAAACCCCGAAACCTGCGAACGCGTCTGCGGCTTAGCCAGAATCGTACGAAGCCTCAACATGCCCGCACTCGAGGACATGATAACTTGGCATGAACGCGACCTAACACAATCATCCACCGAACGCTTCGTACTACCCGAATCAAGCATACTCCTCGACTACATCCTGAGCCTCATGGTTAACATCACCGCAAACCTGCGAGTCGACAGCCAACGCATGCTAACAAACATGTCAATAACTGAAGGACGCACAATGTCGGAATCCGTCATGATGGCACTCGCCAAAAAAGGGTACAACCGACAGGAAGCACATGAACTGCTCCGACAATTAACCATCAAAAGTGCAGTCGAAAAGAAACCCTTCAAGCAAACACTGCAAGAAGACAAAACTGTAAGCAGCCTGCTTAGCGAGAAAGAAATTGATGCGGCGTTGAACCCCAAAAACTACTTGGGCACAGCCGTAGCGCAAGCTGAACGGTTCGCAGCGGGCGCTTAGAAGTCAAAAAGCCCTTTTTGTTGGGCTTCCTCAGGCGCTTTACTGGCTTTGCTGAGGCTTTCCCATTCATCCTTCTTTATGTATCCGCCGACTTGCTCCTTAATTTTCTTAGCCAATCTCGGACCAACAGAGGGCAATGCGGTTAATTCTTCTATTGAAGCTTTTTTGAGGTCTTCAACGGTTTGGAAACCTGAGTTAAAGATGATGCGTCCTCTGACTCTGCCGACGCCTTCTATTGCAACGATGGGCATGAGTTCCTGTTTTATGCCCTTTGAAACCCGCTCAACCAGTTCTGTGCTGAGTGCGGTGACTTCTTTGTTTTTAGCGATGACTGGCGAGATTTCTTCGATGGCATGCAGGAGCCATTTGGCGTTTTCGATAGTGCGGTATAAATCGCCTGGTTGTACATTGAAGCGTTCCAGTATTTTGTCTTCGGGTAATTCGTCGATCCAACTGTTCATGACCATGGCGGTTTTGACTTCGCCTAAGAACTCTGCGTAACCCACGTAGTCGCCTGCTTGTTCTGGGACTTCAACGAAGAGTTCCCCTCGGTGGTCTTCTAATTCAAGCGATAACTTGTCAACTTCACGTTGGTAGGGGCGCATGATGGGTCCCATGTCGGGTGTATGCGCGATTAGCTGGAGTAGGCTGAATTCTGTTAGGGTTGGCGGTTTGGTTTGGAGTGCGTCTCGTATGATGACGCCGCTGAGTGGGTCAATGTAGAGTTCGCTTATGCGTTTGCCGAATTTGGTGGCTAGGATTTGGTCGCCGACGACGCATATCATTTCTTCGTCATGGAGGAAGCGCAGGATTTTGTTGATGACGCTTGGATGGCTTTTACGTCGTATTGGTAGGCGTAGAAGGTTTTACGGAAGAATTCGTAGATGCCTTCTTCGGTGTGGGCGTAGTCGCTGGCGATGGTTGAGAGTACGTGGGTGCGGATGATTTTTTCGACTGCGAGGCGTGACCAGATGCGTTCGGGTTTAGCCATGACGTAGCTTTCCATGAGGTAGTCTGCTTCGTCGGCGGTTTTGGCGATTATGACGGATTCGCCGAATTTGTCATATTTCGGTCTGCCTGCACGCCCAGCCATCTGCTTGTAGTCTAAGACGGGGATGGGGTAGTTGCCTAAGCCTGCTTCGAAGCGGCGGTAATCCTGAATGATGACTGTTCTTGCGGGTAAGTTGACGCCCCAAGCCAACGTTGGAGTGGCAGTTAAAACCTTGATTTTTCGCTCCTTAAACGCATCCTCTATGATTTTTCGGTGGGCACCCGACAACCCTGCATGATGATAAGCCGTAGCGCAGCGGACTAAATCGGCGAGTTCCTCACTCATCTGTGTATGTTCGCCAGCCTCAAGAATTTTTTTGGCTTCTTTTTCCAGTGGTCCTCTGGTTTGCTCTTCAAGACCCTTCTTAACAATCTTTGAGCCACTCTTAGGCACCAACACCTTGTCCATATGGCTGGCAACCTGCTTTGCAGCAGAAACAGCGTTCTTGCGGGTAGACGCAAAAATCAATGCTTGACCACCGTTGCGAAGGGTGTTTAGAACCAAGTTTATGACTGTAAAGCTGGTTTCCCGCTCAATCTTGCGTGATTCGCCATCCTTATAGCTGATTTCGTCTTGTAAGATTACGCCTTCTTTGAGGTTGATGGGGCGCCATGTGGTGACGATGGATTTAGCGTTTAGCCAACCTGCGATTTCGTCCACGTTGCTGATTGTGGCGGATAGGGCGAGGATTTGGATGTTTGGGTTGCACTGCATCAGCCGTGCCAAAACGATTTCGAGTGTCGGACCGCGCCCACCATCGTTTAGGAGATGCACTTCGTCGGCTATGACTGCGCTGATGCTTTCCATCCATTTGGCGCGATGTCGGAGAAGCGAATCTGCCTTCTCGTTGGTGGTGATGATTACGTCATAGCGTTCAAGCCAATTGTCGGCGGTGTCGAAGTCACCTGTGCTGATTCCGACACTCACTTTCCTGCCGTTAACTTTAGTGATAGAGCAATACTTTTTGAATTCCTCATACTTCTCACTCGCCAACGCCCTTAGCGGCGAGAGATAGATGACTTTGCCATTATTCTCCAAAACATGCTTCATGGCGCAGAGTTCAGCAATCAAAGTTTTACCCGAAGCAGTGGGGCTGGCAAGCAAGATATTTTGCCCTGTGAGCACTCCGTTGCGTATGCATTCCTCTTGGGGCGGGAACAACTCGCATATGCCTACGCCCGCTAGGACTTCTTTGACTGAATCTAGTACTGATAACTCTGCAATCTTCACTGGATTTCGCCGAATAATTTTGATTGTCGTATCTATGCCCTATGGGTTTATTAGGGTTTTTTAGCCGCCCGAGTATTTTTTGCCTGTTTAGCCACCTTGGATTGACAAGGGCAAGTCAACAATTGATTGTCGATTTTGATTCAGCGCTTGTTACTCAAGCGGTCTGTCTGAGGCGTTTTGTGGTTAGGTTTTTTTACTTGAACACGCACTAGCAAAGTGACGAGTTATCTATCCACAAAACTTATGGTAGGATACTGTATGGTTGAAAACGTAAAAGAACTACTCAAACTACACGAAGGCATCACCCACGAGGTGTACCTCGACAACGAAAACTCCAGCATCGTTCCCCAAGAAGTCATAGACGCCATGCTGCCCTACTGGAACAAAAAAGCCTACGCTAACCCCACACTCACCCACAAGCCAGGCTGGGAAGCATTCGAAACCCTCATGGGCTGCTTTAGCAAAGTCAGCGGCTACCTCGGCGCAAAAAACCTAGAAGAAATCACATTCACACCAGGCGAAACAGAAGCCAACAACCTCGCCATAATGGGCAGCTGCTTCTTACAAAAAGGCAAAGCCAAAAAAATCGTCATCAGCGAAATCGAACCCATCAACGTACTGCAAGTCGCCGAAATGATGGGCAAATTCGGCTTCATCACACAGAAAATTCCAGTAAACCGCGAAGGCTTCGTCAACCTCGAGATACTCAAAGAAGCCGTCGACAACGACACCGCATTGGTCAGCATCTCAAAGCGTAAACAACGAAATCGGCACCATACAACCCATCAAAGAAGCAGTCGACATCGTCAAAACAAAAAACCCAAACACACTATTCCACACAGACGCCTCAGACGCCTACGGCAGAATACCCCTAAACGTACAAACCTTAGGCGTAGACATGGCAACAGTCAGCAGCTACAAAATCCAAGGCCCCCGAGGCATGGGCGCCATGTACCTCAAAGAAGGCGTAAACCTCGAACGCATCCTCGAAGGGCCAATCGGCACACAAAAACTTTGGCCAGGCGTAGAAAACACTCCGCTAATCGTTGGCTTCACCAAAGCCTCCGAACTCGCATTCGCCAACTTTGAAGCTAACACCGCCAAAATGCGCATGCTCCGCGACAAACTAGTCGATGGCATATTCGCTGAACTACCAGACCTACGCTTTAACGGACCAAAAGGCGACAAACGCAGCCCAGACAACGCCAACGTCAGCATCCTACGCGCCGAAGGAGAAGCCCTAACCATCGAACTCAGCCTCAAAGGCGTCTACGTATCCAGCGGAAGCGCATGCAGCCGACGCTTACTGCAACCCAGCCACGTCTTAATCGCCATCGGACGCATCTTCGAAGAAGCACACGGCAGCATCCTCATGAAAGTCACCCGAAACCACACAGAAGAAGATATAGCCTACGTTCTGAAAGTCTTACCATCAGCAGTGAATCGTATCAGAGGGATAGTTGGCTCAACAGGAGTGCATTAAATATGTCACGTATACCCTTACCGTATAACCCTAAAGTCATGGATTTATTCCGCAACCCCAAAAACTTGGGCAAAATGGAAGATGCAACAGTCGTCGCCGTCGCAGGTAACCCTGCATGCGGAGACATGATCACTTTCTACCTAAAAATCGACGAACCCAAACAAGTCATCGAAAAAGCCCAGTTTGAAAGCTACGGATGCGCCGCCAACATCGCCACATCCAGCATAGTCACCGAAATGATCAAAGGCCTAACACTTGAAGTCGCATGGAACGAGATCACATGGAAAAAAGTCACCGACGAAATCGGCGGCTTACCAAGCGTCAAATTCCACTGCGGAGTCCTAGCCGTCGGCGCACTCAAACGCGCCATACGCCAATACTTCACCCAAAAAGGCGCAGAACTCCCAACATGGCTATCAAAAGAGCACACCTTCGAAGAAAAACAGGCACTCGAAGAAGAGGAACTGGCAAAAACACTCTCTAAGAGGCTAAAACCTGAGGCAGAAAAACAATAACATCCATGGAAGCCCACCGCCAAGACTTCCCCATTTTAAACAGGAAGATCAACGGCTATCCCCTTATCTATTTTGACAATGCAGCTACGACCCAGAAACCCCGCCAAGTCATCGACGCCATAACCGACTACTACGAAAACCATAACGGCAACGTCCACCGAGGCGTCCACACGCTTAGTGCGGAAGCAACTGACCTCTATGAAAGAGGCCGCGAATGCGTAGTCCGCTTCATAAACGCCAAATCCACAGGCGAAGTCATCTTCGTGCGGGGCACAACTGAAGCCATAAACTTAGTCGCCTACTCATGGGGACTACAGAACTTAGGCAAAGGGGACGAAGTGCTGGTTTCCCTCATGGAGCACCACAGCAACATCGTGCCATGGGAAATCACCGCAAAAATCAAGGGCTTCACAATCAAATACGCAAACGTCAACGAACGACGGCACCCTTGACTATGCAGATTACGAAAGCAAAATCACCAGTAAAACAAAAATTTGTTGCCTAAGCCACGTCTCAAACGTCACAGGCGTCATAAACGACGTTAAACGCATAGGCAAAGCAGCCCATGACAATGGCGCATTAATGCTCGTTGACGCAGCCCAATCCGTGCCCCACATGAAAATCGACGTCCAAGACTTGGATGCGGATTTTCTCGCCTTCTCTGGCCACAAGATGCTTGGACCAACAGGCATCGGCGCATTATACGGCAAAAAAGAGATTCTCCAAAAAATGTCTCCCTTCCAAGGCGGAGGCGAAATGATACGGGAAGTCTCAGTCCGCCAAGGCCAATGCAATGTATCATGGAATGAGTTGCCATACAAATTCGAGGCAGGTACACCGAACATCTGTGGCGCAGTCGGTTTAGGCGCAGCCATCAAATACCTCGAAGCACTGGGAATGGATGCTGTTTTTAGTCACGAGAAAGAACTAACCCGATATGCCACTGAACGCATGAAAGAATGCAGCAAAACAACAATCTACGGCCCAAGCGACATCATCCAAAAAATGCGGCATAATACCGTTCGGCATCAAAGGCATGTCCAGCCATGACATCGCACTATTCTTCGACAACTACGGCGTAATGCTCCGAAGCGGCTACCACTGTGCACAACCCCTCCACGAAATCTTCAAGCTGTCCTCTTCAGCTCGGGCAAGCTTCTACCTCTACAATACAAAAAAAGAAATAGACCGATTTGTAGAAATCCTTGGGGAGCTCGACAAACTCTAATGTCCACGGTCACAGACTACGTTTCCCGTATTGAGGGTACTTGTGGAGCAGAAAGCGACGTTATAGTCAATTTCAAGTATGAAAAAAAAGATGAAGCCATCGCCATAATAATGAAAAGAGCTACCCTCAAAAACACCATCGCCGGCATCATCTTTGAGTTAACGTATGAAGGGGTTTCTTTTCGGCTCTACGCAAGCGGCAAAGCCATTTTCCGCGGCATGAAAAGCAAAACCGAACTCATGGACTATCTGGTTAAGCTGCTGCTATAATCTCAGCGTGTGATAAATTATTATTTCAGTTAACATATTGAGTCTACAATGAAACATTTGCTCGGTGGCTGGCTGATTCTTGTATAAAGTAGGCATTCTAAGAGGCTCAGGTCTGGGTCCATCTGAAGGACACTTTTTTAATAAACTCCCCAATTATGGGTTTCAGCCGGTAGGTATCACCACCTCCGATAATCCCGTTAAGCAAGAGGTTCCTTTACAGCTCCGAATTGGAAGCAACTTTAACACAGTAACAAGAGGAAAACTCGGATTAGCATTAGGAGTAGCAACAGAATTAACAGGCTATAACTTCAAATCGTTCTACTTCAAAGTAAATAATCTAAAAGGATTAACTAAAGACTTAGATGTACTTCACTCAGCCGATTCTTGGTACCCCTTCACTTACCAAGCAGTAAAAACAGGAATCCCCACAGTAACAACAGAATGGGAAAACATCCCCTTTATACATGAAGGGCGCCCATACTCAAAAATAAAAAAGTACAACCGAGAACATGTAGCTCATTTTATCGCAATAACAGAAAAAGCGCGACAGATGCTAATCACTGAAGGAACAGACCCTAATCGTATCTCGGTTATACCTTCAGGTATAGACTGCGACTTATTCAAACCAGCCAGTAAGGACCCTAAAACAATGCAGCGACTCGGTCTCACCGACTCCACTCTTAAAATCCTATTTGTAGGCCGATTCGTTGAAGAAAAAGGCATATTCGATCTTCTCAACGCCTTCTCAACTATACAAAAAAACAATGTCAACCTTGAACTACTAATAGCTGGTTCCGGCACCCTCGAAATGACCGAGCAAATACACAAACAAACCACAAAACTCATGATTAATGATAAAGTCAAGTTTTTAGGCTCCATAAAATACGCTGAAATGCCTGTAATTCACAATATAGCTGACATTTTCTGTTTGCCCAGTGCGGAAACAAAGTTTTGGGCCGAACAATTTGGTAATTCACTAGTCGAGGGGATGGCTTGCGCTAAACCCGTTGTTTCCACTTGGAGTGGCTCTATACCTGAAGTAGTTAAGGATCATAGCACTGGCCTTTTGGTTGAACCCCATAATCCCGCTGCCCTATCCTCTGCTCTTGAAGAGCTATCGAGTAATAAGAAATTAAGAGATAACTACGGCGATAATGGTCGTAAATGGGTATTAGAACGCTTTGAAGCAAACAAGGTAGCAGGCGAGATAGCCGATGTTTACCGTAAGGTCTTATAGCCTAATCCATTTGTTGAATCCTAAACATGCAGTTTTGTGCCATAAATGAAACGCTGACGCCTCAAATACACTATTTCTTTGAGGTTGCCTATGTTTGCCCACCAAGGCCGCCAAAAAAGCGTTAATCTGAATGCAGCATCAGACCTCAGAGTAAGCGGCAATAGTCCACGTTTAGGCTTAACCACAAAGCACCTGATGACTTCTCTGGACTCAAACCATAATGTCCTTTTGAGGATGTCTTTGGTTTGGTAGTTTAAGAGTACAAAGCGGATGAAGCTTCTTTTGGCGTAGAATTTTTTGTGTTCGCTGCCTAGCTTGTTGCTTGATGCGCCGCAGTGATGAATCAGGGTGGGCTTTGGCGTGTATGCGATGGTGTATCCATATAGTTTTGCTCTTACGCACCAGTCTGTGTCTTCATAATAGAGCGGTGAGTATCCTTCGTCTAAGAGTCCTATTTTTCGGATGGTTTCTGCCTTTATCATTAGAGCTGCACCTGTCACATAATCAACAAGTTCGAAGCGGTTATATTGGCCTTTGTCTTTCTCGCATTCTCCTCTATGAGAGGGTACACGGAGCTTGACTAATCCACCAGCATGCTGTAGAGTTCCGTCGGGAAAGACAAGTTTGCATCCTACAATGCCCATTTTGCTGTCGGATTCCATTACACTGGTGAATTCTTCGAGCCATGTTTTGTCGGTTATCTCAACATCGTTATTTAGTAACATGACATATTTTGCGCCGTTCTGTAGGGCATATCGTATGCCCCTGTTATTGGCCTTCGAAAAACCGACATTAACTGAGTTCCTGAATAGTTTAACCTGAGGATAACTCTGCTCAACCATGTCGGCTGAACCGTCACGACTGTCATTATCTACAACAACTACCCTGCAACTGGTGTCGGAGGTGTTAGCAAACAAGGAACTAAGGCACTTTTTGAGTAACTCTCGGCCGTTCCAGTTAACGATGACAACACATGTGTCCAATGCCACGTTAAGACTGCTCCATCAACTTTGCCACGTTAACCCAAATCTGCTCCTCAAAATTCTTAGGCTTCAAAACAGCAATCTTTTCCTGCAGTAGTTTACTTTTCATGTTCCAAGCGGAGACACTATACCTTGAATCCGCTAATTTGGCTATTTTCTCTTTAAGGTCCTCTAGCGTATTCCAGCGGTACTCTTCAGGTATGAAATCTCCGCTACCGCCACTGTTATGCGCCAAAGTGATGCAGCCGCTTGCCAAGGCCTCCATCGGGGCGATTCCGAAGTGTTCGCCCTCCATTAAGTGGCAGTAGATGGTGGAGTCCTGCAGGTATTGGGTTAGCTCTTTCTCCGGCAGGTTAGGTTTCAAGGTGTAATTGGTCGGGAGGTCCTTCGAGAAGCCTTCATACCAAGCTTGTTCGGTATCCCTGAGCAATCCTACACTGGCAAATTGCAGCTGTGGAAAACTGACTGCCAACTGCTTTAGTATCTCATGCCGTTTTTGCGGAATAAACCGAGCAATATACACTACACGATTAACTCTCTTCTCCAGAGGCTTACTTGACCAGAAAGGCTCCTCAACAGGCGGATAAGCAACGACTGGCTCTTTGATGCCGAATCGGTTCCAGTACTTCTCAGTCATAGCTTTGGTATAATTGCTGTTGCAGAAGAGCAGATCCAATTCGCCGATGTGCCGTTCAAGCAGTTTCTTGTAGAGCCACAGATACATCCGTTTGCTGCGTTTGGAGTGGTCGTAGTCATAGGGAATTTCAGGAAAATGAACGTAAGCAAAGTTCCTTTTAGCCTTGCCAAAGAGGGTTGTTTCAAATGCGGAGAGTGTTTGAGTGCTAAAAGTGTAATCATACTCTGCTGTTGCCTTGTAGGCGTTTAGCAGTTTGATTATGTTTCGGCGTCTCTTATAGACGGATAGAGGCGGTTTTGCCTCAACAATCTCCCGCTTGCCCAAAGTGCGAATGGTTATGCCGCTTGGCAGCTTTTCCCCAATAATTTCGGCGTAATGATTCTCGTCAAAATCAAACGATAACAACTCTACCTGTTGGTCATGTGCAACGAGGGCTTTGATGATGTGGTGGCAGACACGCTCTCCGCCGCCGTAAATGTCAAGGTTAGGATGAACAACGAGGAATTTCGCCATAAAGTGCCAACCAATTAGTCACACTATTCTTTTTTTCGGCTAATCAAGATTTCCCTATCAAGGACAATCCGCTGTTAGCTTCGGGTTTTTCTTAGAGCCATTTTTGTTTTAGTTTTTGTTCGGCTTACCCAATTTACCGCTGGCAGAAGCGGATACTTGATTGAATC
Organism: uncultured archaeon; assembly: GCA_963782915.1. GTDB lineage: Archaea > Thermoproteota > Bathyarchaeia > Bathyarchaeales > Bathycorpusculaceae > Bathycorpusculum. The sequence continues at coordinate 65,147 of CAWALK010000022.1, read as the reverse complement.
CGGCAGGGCATCTTTGAGTTCCCTATGCAAACCCAGCTTAATTGCTAGTTTGCCTTTGGATGTGATGGGTACATAGTAGCGGGTTATTGGATACTTGACAAACCCATTATTATCCTTAAATTTATCAAGCGAGGGATGGTTGCCTATGCGTCCATACATTAGCCACCGCTCACCCTTGGATGCACAGAATTCAACGGCTTTAGCTAAGAGTGCGTTGTTTACGGATTTGTCCCAATGCTTCTGCATCGACAGGATATTAGAGAGTATTGCGATGTTGTCGCCGTGAAGTATCTGTATGAATCCCACAAGTTCTTCTCCGATGTATGCGCCGATGAATGTGGAGTTTTTCTCTGCATACATGTTGGCGGCGACTAGTTCGAGTGATTCGCCGTAATGTGGAAAAGCACGGCCTTGGCGAATCGGGGTTTCATGATAAATATTGAATATCCCTTCAGCTAACTTGTCACTCTGAGTGACAACTGAAACCTTTACGCCGTCCTTCTCAGCTTTGCGCACCATGTTACGTGTTTTTTTGCCGATGGCGCTCCACCAAGTCTCATAGTCCTTGATTTCTAGTAGGCCGATGTTGTCGTCTGTTTTTACCCATGTTACTTGGTGGATTGGAGATGGGGCAGCACCATTTGCGCTCGATAAACGTGAATATATCCACATTTCTAAGTTGCGAGTTTAAACAGCAAATCATCGGTTGGATTGATGTTTTTGTAGTATTCCCTGTAGTCTCGGGCAATTCTGACACCGAGATTGCCTTCCGTGTGCTTATCGTGTCAAGTTCTGAATCCACTTTAAGGATCTTCTTCAATACATCGTAGTATGGTCCCCTCTGGGTCTTTTTAGTGCTTTCAAAAAGCCATTCCGGATGAATCGACATAACAACTTCTTGTTCAAGCCAATTCTGGATTGCTTCCAAACATTCTTGGCACCCCCGAAGATAACGTTCCCTATCTAAACTCATAGTTGTAAAGTCATGAAAGGATGTTAAAGGAAAATCCGCTTGGAATGACTAGCTTGGGATTGGCCTATGTTTACGGCCCCACAATAATCTGGGCAAATCGCCGCTGTGTACCATGGATAGTGTAGTACTTTGATTTTGCGGTCTGGTTTCGTTCTCCAGGGTTTTCCATTCTTTCGATGGGCTTATTTGCTACGTGGAGGGCGATCTTCATGCTTGTTTGGGTCTAACAGGTCAAGTAGCCTTTGTCTGGGATAGTGTATGGAGTGAAAAACCAATAAGCCATAACATGGTTGTCGATTCATTAACCATCTGTGCTATGACGCGGCGTTTCTGAGGTAATCTTTGTTTTTTCCATTTTTAATTCGCAAGGCTACGTATAGGAAGCTTTTAGCTCTTGAAGGGTAAGGGTAGTCAACGTCGATTCTTAGTTTTATCATTGCTTCTTCTTTTGCCAAGCGTAACTGAAACGCTGTTTATATTATAAACCCTTTCCAGTGCAAAAAACTTGGAAAAAACGCTTGCGTAGCTAAAGAGTGCCCCTAAAAAATTAGGGGCTGGGGTAATGCTGAATAGCATATTTGCAGGCGCCCAAAATTAAGCCGTCAGTATGTATGCCTGAATCTATAAGTGCTGATCCAGCTTCGTTGATGCCGTTGTAGTATCCCCTGTCGGGTTTTTCGAGTCTATCTTCAAGGAAAATTACCATGTTTCTAGCGTAGGTTGAATTGTAGACAGCTAAGAAACTGAATGCTATCTTGGTGTAGATTATGGGCGTTATGTTGTAGTCTCCGTCTCCTGTTCGCACAACCCATGTTTGGTTATCATACACTACCCATTCATAAGCCCATTCAGTGGATCCTGTTGGTCCTTCACTAAACGCTCGATACATACCCGTACTGTTGGTGTAGGCTTCATGTGCGAGGTACACTTGTTTTGCAATCGTTGTCAATTGTGGTGGGTTGTTGGTGAGGTCAAATATTGCGCCGAATAGTGGGTCGCCTGTAAGTCTGCCTTTTGGTAAGGTTACGTTTTCTGGGGTAGTTACGGTGCCTGAGTTCATCATGTTATTTATAATTGAAGTTTGTGCGTCGGCGAGTTCTTTAGGCCAGAAACCAGCGAAGCCGGCGATTATGTAGTACGCGTAGATGTTGGTTGAGTAGGTGCTTTCAGCTTTCAAGCTTGGCACTAAAGCGGCATAGTTAGACCTGTTACCGTATGTATTGTAAACTACGTTGTTTATACGGGTGACTAAGGTGGGGTCATTTTTTGCTGCGTAGGTTCTGGTATTGTTGAGTGCGACGAATAATCGACCAGTATCAGCATACATTGACTACATCTGTGGCTTTGTCGGATTCTGATGCGTAGTTTTCGCCGTTACCTTGATAGAACCAGTATGGGTAATGGGTGGTTGCGTTAAGTTCGCGGTTCTCAAGGAAAGTAACTACTTTTTCGAGGCGGTCGTTAGCTCCCCATGGTCCACCTGTACCAATCAAATCTATTGCCTGTGCATCAAGGACAGCTTGGACATATACTCCTAAGTCCCAATCAGTAAAGAACGGGCACCATGGGCCTGATCCTGGGAGTCCTGTATTTGAATCAACTCCTGATCCAGGTTGGAAATAGGCCCAAGCGTACTCTCCTACTCTTTTCCATGTTTCTTTGGTCAGGTTGTTGTTTTTTATGAGTTTGTGACTCTCATCAAGGGGGATGATTGGCTGAGGAATGGGTTGGGGTGGTGTAGACGGTCTAGGAGTGGGATTGTTTAGGGTAGCGGTAGGGTTGGTAGTTGTAGTTGCTTCAAGAGTGGCATTTGGTGAAGCAGTCGGATCATTATTTATTGGCGGTGCAGTTGTATTCGCCTTTGGGTAGAATACAAAACAGGAAACCAAAACTACCGCAATAAGTACAACTCCAATTGTAGCTTTTCCTTTTTTGCTAAAATGTTTGCCACTGCCGCCTTTGGAGACGCCTCTTTTGCTTGCATCATCAGTAGGATTCTGGGTATTTGCCAACTTTAAGTTAGGCAGAAAGCGAAATTTTCTTTTAATATTTACCAACTTTTCCCCTCTAAACACCATTATTTGGTGGGCTAATTTTTCTTTTGTCAGGCGAAGTACCTGCGCCCCTTTAGGTGTAAAGGTTATTTTTGATTTAAAGTTATTGCAAAGCAGGGGCTTTAGCTCAGGGTCTGCTTTTGAAGCTTAACGCATGGAAAAAGTTGACGGTAAAAAATTGGTAACTGTTAATTCCAGTGAAAGTTGCACCCTAATGCTTGCTAAACCTGTTACCGGACAGATTCTGCAAAAAAGCAGTAACACCTAAATGCTTAGTAAAACCATCGACGCAACCAAAAAATACGCTTTAAAACCAAAAATATGCTCTGCCCAGACCTAAAACCAGACAAGCCCCACTGCAGTATCTGAGAAAAAGCCTCATCCCTCAAATCCTTAAGCTTTGTATCACTTTCCAAACTCATCGTAATAGAATTCCTCGTTAACAAATACAACCGCCAAAAAGGCAGCACATGCTCCCCCTTCTGAACCTCTCCTCCTATCGGCAAAACATCAATCACTACTTCGGGGTAAACAACAAATTTACCGCCACTCCGTCGAATTTGCCTCGAAAAGTCAAAGTCGATTTGATCCAAAATGAACTCTTCTCTAAACCTGATTTTTTTAAACAGTTGCGCTGAGAAGGTTAAGCCAGAATCCGCTGCTCTCTCTTTCTTCATCAAGATTTCGGCTGGATTCTGAGGTAGCACGAGAGCATCTTTTGATGGTTTGCAGTTTGCTTCAAAAAACTTGCGGATATTCTCCAAGGGTAATCCCTTGTTTAGTACTCTTACGTCGTCGGTGAAGAGGGTGATTAACTCGCAGTTGTCGGCTATTGGTTTTTTTATTCCAAAGTTGTATGTGTAGCCGATGCCGGCGTTTTGAAATTTTATAATATCCCATATTTGGTGGAGATTGGTTTGTTTTGGCGTTTAGATTTTGGATGTGTTTTTTTATTTTTTGTGAGGTAGCAGTGTCAGAGGTATCTACTATGTAACTCTCAGATTAGGGGTGGCTGAGAGTTTCTCTATGGTCTCAAAAAAGCTTTCGGGGGGCATGTGAGTAGCAATGACTATTCCATATGCTTTCATCCGTTCATCCCCTTCATTTCTGGGGTTTTGCCTCTTAAAATATGCATACTATTGCCCTAATGAGGTAAAAGAGCATATAAAATGTGTGAGCGCAACTTAAAGACGATTATTCAAGGGCTGTCTCGATGTTGCTCCATATTTTCTGCTCGAATGCTTGTGGATCCACTGCTTTGATTTTGCTCCATAACTCTTCCCGTTTGCTTCCCCATTTGGTGTTGCCATAGTCGTCTTGTATGTAACTTTGTATTTTCGCTTTCAAGTCGTCATATGTTTCCCAACGGAATTCTTCCGGGATAAATTCCTTCATGCCGCCGCTGTTATGGACCAACGTGACGCATCCGCTTGCTAATCCCTCGACTGGGGCAATGCCGAAATGTTCACCCTGCATTAAGTGAACGTAGATTCGGGAGTCCTGCAGTATCTTTAGCAGCTCAGGTCCAGGCAGGTTTGTTTTTAAGCCATAATTGGGCGGAAGGTTTTCTTGGAATCGGTTAAACCATGCTTTTTCTGCATCAATCAAGCCACCTACACTTACAAACTCACAATCGGGCAGGTCCACCGCTAACCGCTTTAATATCTCGTGTCGCTTCACTGGAATGAACCGAGCTACATAAACAACCCTCTTACGCCGCTGCGTCAAGGGCTTATCACACCAAAACTTATCCAAATTAACAGGAGGATAAACTACGATGGGGTCTTTTACTCCATGGCTTTTCCAGAGTTTTAGCATGGCTTCTTTGGTGTAGTTGCTGTTGCAAAAAACCATATCGAGTTTGTCGATGCCCTGCTCAACCCAATGCTTAAACAGCCACAGGTAAAGCTTCCTCTTGAAGGTCCCTTTGGCATAGTCAAAGTGGATTTCTGGAAAATGTACATAGGCAAAATTCTTTTTGGCTTTATTCAAAAATACTGGTTCGAATGGTGAGGAGGATTGTGTGGAGAAGAGATAATCGTATTCTAGCTTGTCCTCGGTACTTTTTAAGTAATTTGACGAAGTTGCGGTGTCGCTTATAGATTGTAAAGGGTGGCTTTTCTTCTGTGCGTTTTCCCAAAGAATGAACCTCACTTGCTTTGGGAAATCTTCACCTACGATGTCGCGATATCTGCTTGGGTCAAAGTCAAAAGTTAACAATTCCACTTTTTGTCCATGGTTAACTAGAGTTTTGATTACGTTATGGCAGACTCTTTCTCCGCCGCCATAGATGTCAAGGTATGGGTGAACTATTAGGAATTTCGCCACTTTATCGCCACCTCTACAGTTTAGTTTGAGTGCTAATCAAAGATTTCGTTATTTTAGTTAGTAACCTGCTCTGCATATCGTTATCGAGCTATAATATTGCTGACTGTTTTGAGGGTAATTACGGCAACTTAAATAAATCTTGGGCCTTCCAGTAATAGCCTAGGTCGGGTATAATGCACATTAACTTTAACAGTTTAGGGCTGAATCTTTCTGGTGGTACCCGATTTATTTTTGAGCTGTCAAACGGTCTTGTAAAACTTAACCATAAAGTTACAATTACGCATCTTGGAGACGAAAGTGTTTACGATTGGTTTCCAGATGTGAAAGCTGAAATTATTAATGTACCAAACGTACCTTTCAGCTTTACAGATAGGTTTGAAAGAAAATATTTTGGAAGATACTTAGCCAAATATGGATACGGCCATCTTGAGGATAGAGAGAGGCGTATAATGGGTGAGATTCCCAATTGTGATATTAATGTTGCTACTTTTTGTTTTACTGCTTTTCCCACTTATTACAGCAATAAAGGTAAGGGGTTTTATCTGGTACAGCATTATGAACCCTGGTTTTTTAAGGATACCCAGCGCGTAGAGAGGGCAAAATTTACATATTCTTTGCCACTAAGGAAGCTATGTGTTTCTGAATGGTTGAAAAATAAAGTTGGCGGAACTAACATTGGAAATGGGGTTAACCTCCAGAAATTCAGAGTGCTACGGGAACCGAAGGTTTATGATGTGATGCTGATTCAGCGAGAGATCGAACCCCCAAGGCGAGCATAGGGGCTGGGTGCAGCAAAATATATACGCATGAGTGGAAAGTTGTAGTGGGATGGCATTTCGGTGACAAAACACATGGCACCCAACACAAAGAAGCTTAGAGTTGTTTTTGCGGATCCACCGTTTGGATTGGAATCGAAAGGGGAAGCCGTAACTGAATCACCGAACCTAGGAATCCTATACCTCATCGGCTACGCTAAGCCGCGGTTGCCTGATGTGGAATTTACTTATCTCGAACCCTTCCTCTCACTCGAAGAGCATCTTGCGAAGGTCAAGGCGATTGAGCCTGATGTTTACGCAATCTCTTTCACAACCCCGAGAAGAGACTTGTCGTTTGAGACTATAGCGAAAGTCAAAGCGTTGGGTTTGGATATGCTAATGGTTGCAGGCGGAGCACACCCCACCATTGACCCCCAAGATGTCCTCAACAACACCCCCGTCGAAGTTTGCATTGTGGGCGAGGGCGAAGAAACCACCTGTGAATTACTCAAAAAAGTCCAAGCCAACCAACCAATCACCGACATAGTCGGCACTGTTAACAAGCAAAAAAACAACGGCATAAGACCCCTGCTAAAAGACATCGACTTCTTCCCCGCCTGGGAACTAATCGACTTCGAAAACTATGATGCCGCCGTAAGCAGAAAAAAACGCCTGGCATATTTATTCCTATTCGCGGCTGCCCAAACTACTGCACTTACTGCAGCAACCCAGTTTGGAAGCTGGAGAAGCCCTGGATACGCCAGCGTTCACCAAAGAACATAGCTGAAGAAGTAAACTACCTCTATGACAGGGGTGTCAGGGAAATCTATCTGCGTTCAGACACGTTTAACGTGGATATTAAATGGTGCCTCGAAACACTGGACGAAATCCAAAAGCTGAACCTCAAGGGCATGACTTTCCAATGCAACCTAAGAGCGGACAAACTCAACGATGAATTAGCGCAGAAACTCCGTGACGTCAACGTTTGGCTTGTCCACATCGGTTTGGAATCAGCCAACGACCGCGTGCTCAAAGGCATCGGCAAAAACGCATCCCAAGCAGACAACGTACGCACACTCGAATTGCTAAAGAAATACGGCATCAAAGTCTACGGGTTCCTCATGCTCTACAACGCCTGGGAAACCAACGGCAAACTCGAATACGAACCCCCCGAAGAAGTCAACAACACGCTGGAATTCGCCAAAAACTGCCTAAGAGACAACCTCATCGAATACATTTCGTGGTCAATCACTAACCCAATCATCGGCAGCAAACTCTACCACATAGCCCAAAAATACGGCATCGCCACTCACAACGTTAAAATCGGCAACTGCATGCGCCTCCCCGGCATCACCGAACAACAGATGGTCGAACACGTCAAACAAGGCATGATACTGCAACTACTCAACGGCATACAGAAAGGCATGATAACCAAGAAAAGCTACAAACGAGCGGCACAGAAAGCGGTTAAAATCCTCAACATGTAACCGCAATCTCCTCTGTCTACTTGATTTTTGAAAATATATTAAATTATTAATCCACATTTTTTACCAGTGCAGCCAGAACATAAGACTATTGCTTTCATTCGCTTCTTGATTGTGTCATCATCGATAGTGCTTGCAATTCCTCTAGCCAGTTCGTTTTTTGTGAGCCTGCTGGGGCATGAAGGTCCTAAGAAACCAACAAGACATTTTCTAGGCAGCGCCATTAAAGACTCAATTCTTGGTTTGTACTTTAGGGTAGGTGCTTTTTTTATGACACTAATGCTCCCATTATTAAGCAATAGAAGGCCAAAGCGTTCATTTGAGAAATTGTGCGGTATTTTTTCCGCAGCTATGTAGGAGTAATCGACAAAATCACGGAGACGCTCAAGTTGGTATTCTGCTCTTGAGAAGTTGTCTTGGCGGGATTTAACCTCGATTGCAACGACTGTTTGGTCTCTTATTAGTAATGCGTCAATATCCGAAAGTGCTGAGCTCCATGCAACATTAAGCCTAACGTGGGGAAAAGCACTGAATCCAGAAGAAACGAAATGGTTACAGAGGTTGGAGATTAAAGGTGCTTCATATTTACCCATTGCTTTGCATGATTTTCTTAATGTAATTGCATTACTCATTTGCTTTATTTCCACCTGTTCATCTCCGCCCACACGTCGTCAGTAAGTGGACGAAATCTTCTCGCTAACGAGCTTAAAAGTATGACGCATCCATATCTTACAAAAGTCTTTTGTGAATTTGCAATATCTATAAACTGCGTTGGTGCAGGAATAATATGGAAGTCCCAAGTCGCTTGCATACTTTTAGTCCCAAAGGTCCATCTATAAAATTTAACATTAGTTTTCTTATCTTGTTCATCCCGGTTATCTGGATGAATTGGCGAACTTGGACGACCACTTTTCCAAGCCTTCACATGCAGGAAGGTGTTTAAAGAAGGCTTTGAGAGCATATAATTGTCAGAATGTACCAAACACATATCAATCGTTTCAGTCCCCAGCCGGTACTGGTACTGAGACTTTGTCATGATATTCGATTTCAACTTTTTCCTGTGAACGATCGGGTAATCGTATAATTCCTTCGTAAATGAATACCGCTTGGTTTTCATCAGCATTTAAAAATGCGCCTGGTAATCCATATCCATAACCGGCCAAGCCTTTCCTATCACATGACATCAATAATATTGCTTTTAAAGTTTCAGCATTCTTAATTCTTTCTCCATACTCTCCTCTAGGATTTGTCCTAGTTTTCCAGCTGCTAAAGGTGCCGCAAAGCTTGAACCGCGTATATCGTCACATGGACTTCCATCTTTGAGGAAGGAGCACACACCAATACCTGTTGAGTCAAGATTATCGCAAACATTCCCACCGTGTTCCACTAAATCTGGTTTTGTCGAATCCAAAATGTCGGTTAATGTTCCTCCGGCTTTAGTGAATGGCGATAGGCAATATGGTGGGGCTATTGAGCCAGGTTTTACTTTCTTAGCAATTGAACTTACAGCGATGACTTGAGGGTTTTGTGCTGGGAAATCAATAGGGTAATTGGCAAGCATGCCCGGATAACGCCTTCGGTCGATTAATTCGTCATAGATATTTCCAACTGGGGCCACAAAGCACACATTTTTTTCCTGAATTATTTGGCCCAACTTTGAATAAGCAAACAAACTATCGTTATCTGTTGCATCAAAAGTTACTGAAGAGCTAAAAATCCTACAGTTCTGTGAGTATTTTTCAAGTGCGCTCGCCATACCTTCGAGAGCCATATCATTAATCTCAGGCGAAAATATTTTATAGGAAATAACTCTTGCTCGAGGTAAGGTGCCGTTTTCGCCAAAGGCAACTAAGTGGGCAATGGGTGTACCATGACCTTTGGGGTCGCTATCATCTGTGTCTCGGAAGTAAATGTCCTTATCCCGCTCGAGAACATTACAAATTTGTGATATTGGGTTTGCGCCTGTATCTGGTATACAAACCCAAGGGAGACCAGTTATAGGTAATCTTCCACTGCCACCTGAGGAAGTTGAAGCCGGCCTAGCTTTGATACGGGGTTTTTTCCCAATTATACTTGCGACTGTTGCTGAAGGAACGGGCTCCAATTTATAAACTGTGTTTGCCTTTTTAAGCAGTTCATCAGCTTCAGCACGCTGTATTACGGCTACTAACAAGTGCAACTTGATGTTCATTTCAGCGATTATGTCCTTGTTTTTTTGCTTCAAGTACTGAACAATTCCGTTGAGATACTTTATCGCTGTTACTTCGTCCGTGTTGGGCATTATATGTATCAAAATGCTTTTCCCAGAGTCTACCCAGCCTTCATTTTTTAGCAAGCTTTTGCTAAGTTGTTCTTCATTTTTTATTTCTCGAATATTCTGCAGGGGCTCCTTAACCTCTAAGGGTAAATTCCTTGTAGTATACCTACTGGCAAGCCTTGTAGGAATAGAAATAAGAGCCTTTGAATGGTACTCATCTATGTAATCGTGAACAGTAGCTTCCAATTTCTTTAACAATTTATCCTTTTGACTCTCTGGCGCTACCCCATCCATTTCAATAACAAAGTACATAGCGCCGTGATCTCTAACTTCTTTTTTCCGTATGGCCGTAACGGTAGATTGGAATTTTTCATCAAGCTTCCTTTCAGCGATTTCTTCGAGTAATTCCTCATGTTCCTCTGCACTGTAAGGTTCGCCACCATGCGATTTTTGAAGTTCTCGATGATCAGATTTGGGGATTCTAAAAATAAAATCTCTTTTTTTAGAACCAACAGCCATCGCAAGGTACCTCTTTCGACTATATACCGTTGCCCTATGGATTCTATTAGTACTTAATACTATTCCTTATACCGCTATTGCTGGTAGTTACCTTTAAATTGTTTTAGCCCCCAGAAATCACTGAATTGGGTGGGGTAAATGGATTTCCTTAAAAAGTTACACGATAAAGTCTCTGCGCCAGACGGTAACCTTGAGTTGCGGTTTGATAATTGGTCGGTTCCTCTGGGCGGCAGCTTGGTGGGTTCTTTGGTTTTTAGTGCACAAGAAGACTTTGATTGTACAGAGGTGCGGTGTGAGGTTGATTGTGTTGAGACCGCCCGCGTTATAAGATACGTTTATGATCCTAACTTTAGGCGTTCGGTGCCGCATGAATCAGAAGAAACAGCCACTCTTTACGCGATTAAGCCGGCGTTATGTGGTGCAACCCACTTTACCAGGGGAGAGCAACGGAGTTTTCCTGTTAATATTGTGATTCCCCCTGCCTCGAGGGTTACGTTTAGTGGTGTTGGTCAGAGGCTGGTTTGGACCATTAAGGGTGTGGTTGCGGTGGATGGGCGCCCGGATGTGGCGACTAACTCTTTTGAGTTTCAGGTTTTGCAGCCTGCCCCAGTGATTAATCAGGCGCCGGTTCAAGTGGTTAAAGAGGTTGTTATCGTTAAAATCCCCTGCAAATACTGCTCGACATTGTTTAATCAGTTGGATACTTTCTGCCCCAACTGTGGAGCAAAACGCACCGCTTAGATTTGCCCGCCATGCTCAAGGAATCAATCTGCTTGCAGAATTAAGATGCAACCAGCCGCAACCCCACATAAACGCCATCACAAAAACAGAGCCGCCTGCAAAGCTCATTGGTTGTTGTTGTGTATAGGCGGTTTCTGCCAACAACACACTGATAAAAAACCGGATGCTACCAGGGTTCAGATAAACTATTTATCCACCATACAAAACATAAGAGGCTATGCCATCCTGCACCAGCACAGACCGGAAAGTCGATTTTGTTGTCCCTTCAAGCGACGAAGCTAACCCAACCCTGCTTCGCCAAATCAAACAGATGCCCTGTGCCGGAGAAATCATAAACACACACGAAAAACCGCTAAGCACTGCACGCAAGAACGGCGTTTTGCAGGCTAAGACGGAGTGGGTGGCGATGGTTGACGATGACATGCTGCTGCCCGAGAATTGGCTTGCAGTTGGTAACTAAAGCAATTGAGCCTAATGTGGGGGCTATTGGCACGGTTGCTGTGCATAAGAACCCTCATGCGGCAGCTTACGAACGCGTCGTCGGCACCGTCTACAACCTGAGCAAGTTGGATACTAACCCGCACATCAACAACATCCTCATACGCCGCAAACTCATGGAAAACTATAACCCGCCAAAACTGTTCTTCGGCGAAGACCAATACTTCAAACGCTACGTCCAAAAAACAGGTTACCGCTGGAAGGTCCTGCCCTTTTTGGGTGCAACCCATTTGGGCACCTCCAAAGAATTATGTTACCATTGGCATCTCGTATCGGCGGTATGGGCATTTTGGGGTTTACAAGCTTGCACGGCGAATGGCTGCAAGATTCATTTTCACCCCGTTCGCTGCCCTCTCAAGGTTGAGTGCAGTGACGTTTTGGTACCTGACTAAGCTTAACGTTGAGTTCTCGCTGGCTTTGCCAAGGAACTAATACAGAAAAACTGTAGATTAGCCACAGCCTAACTTTGTCCTCTGTTTGCCTTGTGTTTTAAGCATTAGCATCATTGAAGCCGTTAATATGGCAAGCAGCAAAATGAACAGTGGAGTGCTGTATTCTGGCACTGTCGGTGTTGGTGTTGGAGTGGCAGTCGGCGAGGGCGTTGCTGTCGCTTGCTTGAGGTGCACTGATTCAACTATTGAGGCGCTTACTGTTGTGGTTAAACCTGCGTTGTCTTGGACTTGGTAATAAACGGTTTTGGCTCCTGCACCGCTTGTGAGTTGCCAGTTTTTAGAGGTACTATACGTTTCCCATGATGCTTGAGTGAAGGAGGCGTCGTTGCTAATGCGGACCTGTTTGATGCCCGAGGTGGAATCTGAAGCCGCAAAACTCAGAGCGACGGTGTTTGAGGTTGTAACTAAATAGCCGCCGTTAATCCGCAATAATGCAGTCGGCACGGTTTTATCCAGTTTCATTCCGGTGATTACGTTATGGTTGAGTTCCATGTTGCCTGTTCCATAAATGCTCCATGTACTCCAGTATTCCAGTTTGTTATCGGCTGCGTCTGAGGTGAATGTTGGTTGCCCGTCTGCGGATACCGTGCAGGTTTGCCCATTGTTTACTCGGTAATATGTCTCGGAAACAGGATAATCGGCTGCAATGTTAACGGAGTAATCTTGAGTGTACCATGCATCAGTATAATTTGTGGATACTGTTGGTAACCGCGTTATGGTTGTTGATAGGTTGGAGTATCGGTCGAAGAATGTAACGTTGTGTTTTCCCGCAGTTGTCGATGGCACAGTTATGGATGTATTGAAGAATCCTGTGCTGTCAGTGGTTGTTGAACTAAAGTTTTGGTCATCCCACCCAATGACGATTAAACCTGGATTGAACCATTTACCTGCAACCTGAAGCGTTTGCCCATTTTGAACAAAAACCTTCTTCGAAAAATCAGTGTTGTTGCCAAATACTCCGTTTGCTGTTTGGTTATTTACCTGTACTAAACCCCTACGCCAAACGTTACATGATGCGTTGTACCAGTTTCCGTTATCTTGAACACGATAAACTACTTGTCATAGATTGGCGGGTTGTCGCCTGCACTGCTGCACTGTTTTAGGTCAGGCGCATGAGTTGCATAGGTAAAGTTTGTTGATACAGGGTAACCGCTGAGTACTGGAACCCACTGCCCTACAATGGGGTCATAGTATGAAACGTCAACTGTGTTGCCCCTGAACCCGACGCCGCTAAGCACTATTTCTGCCCCTGAGGGACCTGAAGAAGGCGTAACCTCTAGGGTTGTTGGTGCAAAAGAGGTGGTCAACGTCAAGTTAACATAGTGTTCATTGGCGGTGGCGAGTGGGGTTTGGGTGCAACACGTGTTTGCCACTGCGAAGTAATTTATTGTCCCCGTGTTAGCGGTTCCGTGGGTTTCGGTGCCTTTATCATAGACCTGCATGTAGAAGGCTTGGTTATAGAGGCTGCTCAGGTTGGTTTTGAATTCTGTTATATCGAATACTATGTTGTTTGGGCAGAAAGACCTGTTTCCTCCGCTGATGAAGTCAGTAAAGTTTTTGGTGGCAATGGGGGCGTTGGGGTGCCTAAACCAAACGTTATGTTGCAGTCGCCTCTGGCTGCATGCGTAATGTTGAAGGATGCAAGTATTTCTGGCTGGTAACTGTCGAGGTTTTCAAAAAGCATCGCTGGGTTTACCTCTAATGCTGATAGTTCCTGCATTGTGTTGTAGGATATCCAGTAGCATCCGTCTGGGATAGTTTCCCAATCGCCTTTTCCCCAACTGTTAGCGATCTTGAATGCTCCATGATGCACTGCGCCGTTTTCCATGTAGGTATAGAGGTCGTCGTAGCCAACTATGGTTGCAGCGTGGTCAAGTTCACCTGTTACGTAATTGTCGGTGGTGAACAAATCTTGATTTGATCTGGTTGTGAAATCGAGTAGATTGCCTGAGGCATCAATCCCAATAATTGCGAGGTTGCCTGCGGCTAACCAATTCTTCAAACTTTCTACGCCTTGAGTAGTGTTAACGTATAGGTACTGGTAACTGTAGGTGCTATTGGAGCGGTAAAGCGGCGCCTCACTCCATGCGGCTTCTGTGGGCCACCTTGTGCAGTCCTGATAGTAATACGGCATATTCATCCAAGAACAAACCCCCACGTTAGAAACCAATCGATGGGTGTTTCGAAGTCTGAGCCAACATCCCTGCCGCCGTTGATTAAGTTGTAAACAAACGCTGGACTCATAACTTTGCTTTGGTAGCTTGCTGAAATGTTGCCGTCGGTTGCCCCGCCAGTCCATGTTGCTCCCGAGAAGTCCCATGAATGCTCTTTTGCTTCCTGGTAGGTTTTGCAGTAGTATCCGACTGCGAAGGAGGCGCATGAGCCTTGTTGGCCTTGGTCTCCGATGGGCGGAAACCATGGGTCCGTGGTGTGGTCTACTGCAGCAGGCAAGGTTGTTTGGTAAGCGATTTTTTCTACGACGTAGGCGTTTTCTGCGATTTCTGTCCATCCCTCCTCTGTTGGAGGGTGCAATCCTGTTCCGTATCCAGCGACTATCTTGTTGTAGTTTTGTTCTGGCTGGTAGGTGCCTGCACTGTCCTTGTACGTTTGGAGTTCTGCTGCAGACATTTTATGCTGAGCTAGACCCGTCGTGGAGTCAACGTTTTGGTTGTTGAAGCCTACTTGGGTGCCTGCTTGGCTAAGTTGGGTGAGTGGGGTGGATATTGATATGAGTAAAACTGCGATGGCTATTGTTACCGTAAACTTTGTTTGCAAGATAACCGCGCCTCTGGTTAGGGCTTAGTTGTATGAAGTGTGGTTAATCTTTTGTGTATGCGGAATCTACAAAGCAGGCGCCAGCAAAGCCCATAGGCACAAGAAGATAGTTAACTGTATAACAAAATGTAAATCAAATAACAAGACAAAAAGAGCACTGCTTTGAGTGCTTGAATTATTAAAAGGAAAGTAAAGAAGCTATTACTTCACGATTTCTCGTTTCTTCCAGCGCAAGTTCTTACCCTTGCATTTTCTGCATTTCAGTGCGGTTTCAGCATTGCGTGCGCCGCAGTCTCTGCAGATTTTCATGTACAAGCGAGCCTTCTGCGCTATGGATTTCTTGACTGGGTCTAATATCGGCATTTTATTGATAACCTTCTGTTTTGGCTAAGTCTTTGATGGTAGAGTCTCAAATATACCTTTTGTCTTGACTCTGTGATATCTCACTCGAATCGTGGTTACTTGATTACTTCGATAGTTACGTATGAGCGGGTATCTTCAATGCCATCGATGCTGTAGAGTTTCTTTAGGATTTCATCAAGGTTTTCGCGTTCAACGATTATTAGTGCATCTACTTCGCCTGCAATGCGAAAAGCCCTTGACACGGCTAACTCGTGGATTTGCTCATAGACATGTATGCGTTTGATTGGGGAAACTTTGAGCAAAATAAACGCTGGAGTGGTAGATACGCCTAGTGCAGCTAAGCCTTTCTCGGTGACATCGATGAAGCCTCTGCCTGTGCGGATGTAGCCGCGGTTCTTGAGTTTTCTTAAATGGACGTTTAATGCTTGCCTGCTAACGCCTAATTGGCTTGATAACTCATCCTGTTTAACCCTTAGGGTGTAGGTGTTGGTGGATTTTCCTTTTTCAAAGAGGGTTTTTAGCAGCTGGATTGAACGTTTAGTTAATGGTTCCAAATTATTCACTTATGTTAATGTTTACTGTGTTAAACCTTTACAATAGTGCGGTTCCTTATGAATTTGATGCTTCCAATTCAATTGAGCGCTCCGAGTAGTTGGCAAAACAGCGACTGACAAAGTTGTGTCACTATCAAGTTTGAAATTTCCAGCAGGAACACTTCACCTATACCACAACGTATTTATGCTCAAAAAAAGGTAAATGAAGCCACTTAAAAGTAAACTAGGAGTGAAGCGGAACCCGTGACGGAAACCACCACCAGCGCAGTCTTAATCGGCAAAAAACCAATCATGAACTATGTCCTCGCATGCATTACCTTCTTCCACGGCGGCGCAACCGAAGTCAGCATTAAAGCACGCGGCAGATCAATCAGCAGAGCCATCGATGTAGCTGAAGTGGTTAGGCACAGATTCCTTCCAGATGTCAGAATTAAAAGCATCGGCATCGGCACAGACCAATTCTTACCGATAGACCAAGAGGAAGGCAGTCAAGGCTCCACTAACGTCAGCACGATCGAAATCACGCTGATGCGTTAAGCCACGGAATAATCGCGGAACTCCTTCTTTGCAGGAATACCGACTCTCAAATGAAAACAGAACTATGCAGTTTCTGCTTAAAAAGCGGCATACTATGCCAAAAGTGTTCAGCTAAAGTAAAGGCTGGCGAAATCAGTGAAATTGATCTGAAAGTCGCCCGTTTACTGTTAGGCCTAGAAGAAAAGTATCCTTCCCTGCAAAACGTCTGCTTCTATCGAGCAGTAGAGGTTGAAAAAACCTTAGCCATCCTCGTCGGACATGGAGATGTCCCTAAACTTTTGGGTTACGGCGGTAAAATCGTCAAAACCATCGGTGACGAAACTGGCAAAAACGTACGCGTACTCGAGTACGGTGTTGATGACCGTAAATTCCTCGAAGATCTATTCGTGCCCTTCAGCATCTTAACCATCAACACCATCTGGCTTCCAGACGGAACAACTGAAACACGAGTAATTCTAAAACGGAAACGCGGCGCACAACTGCCAATGGACCTTAAAGCATTGAAGGAAATTGCAACTAAAGTACGTAAAATTTCTTTACGTGTTGAAATTGCAGACTAAAAAGGTTGGCAAGCAGTATGGATTTGGACTCTATAGGCGACTGGGTTAGAACTCAGTATACCTCACAGGTGTCTCCAGACCTAGACGGTAAAGAAGTTACCCTCTTTGGCTGGGTTCAAGAAGTACGTGACCTCGGCGGACTCCGATTTATCATTATGCAGGACCGAGAAGGCACTGTCCAAATCACCATACCCAAAAAACGTGTGCTCCCAGAAGTTTTAGCTAAATCTGATTTACTTCAAAAACGCTTCAGCTTCGGCTTGAAAGGCACCGTTAAAAAAACCAACCAAACCAAACGCGGCGTCGAAGTCGTCCCAACCGCGATAAAAATTTTCAGCACTGCAAGCGAGCAATTACCCATCGATATTACCGGTAAAACACCCGCTAACATTGAAGTCCGTTTAGATGCACGTGCACTCGACCTAACCTTAGAAACCAGCCTAGCAATATTCAAAATCCAGCACGTCGCACTCAAGAGCATCCGAGACTTCCTCTATGACAAAGGTTTCATGGAAGCTCACAGCCCACGCATCATCGGCTCAGCAACTGAAGGCGGCGCAGAACTTTTCTGCATTGACTACTTCGAGCAAAAAGCATACCTTGCACAGAGCCCACAACTCTACAAAGAAGAACTCACCTTAAGCTTCGAGAAAGTCTTCGAGGTTGGGCCGTTTTTCCGAGCTGAAGAATCTCATACAAGACGGCACTTAAGCGAATTCACCTCAGTGGACATCGAAATGGCGTTTGCCAACGCAACTGACGTTATGGCACTGCTCGAGCAAGTTGTTCATAACGCGTTTAAGACTGTGAAAGAGAAATGCACAGCCGAACTCGCCCTACTCCAAAATGACCTTCAAGTTCCAGAGCTACCCTTCAAACGCTTAACCTACACCCAAGTGCTCGAAGACCTCAAAGCCAAAGGTACAGTCATACCTTGGGGCGAAGACATCACAAGCGAAGCCTTCCGCGTGCTAGGCGAAATGTACCAAGGCTTCTACTTCGTCACAGACTGGCCAACACACGCCAAAGCATTCTATATAAAACCACGCGAAGACAACCCCGAAATCAGCGAAGGCTTCGACCTCATGTGGAACTACATCGAATTAACTTCAGGCGGCACCCGCATCTGCGACAAAAACCAACTCATCGAGCGCCTCAAAGAGAAAGGCCTCAACCCAGACTCATTCAAGATGCACCTACAAGCCTACGACTACGGCATGCCACCACACGCAGGCTGGGCAATCGGCTTAGAACGCCTAACCATGATGCTGACGGGTATTAAGAACATCCGCGAAGTCACTTTGTACCCAAGAGACAGAGTGAGATTAACGCCATAATCATAGAAACCACTCGACCTGCTCAGAAGTACCTCCCCCTCCCTTATTTAAAGGACTAAAACATCAACGATAAGCTATCGATCTCAAAAGAACCAAAGCAGCAAGAAATAACAGCAAAACTTTTTTTTGTTAAAATGAATGGAATTGTAAGAAGGAGGCTTATGCCGCCATCTTTAGGGTCCATTTCACTGAACCGCATGTACGACATGGCGGAAAAGTTTCGGTTTTGGACAGCGGAATTGTGGCTTTTTCGCCTTTATCCTTGCAGAAATGTGAGTATAATCCTGATTCAGGGCATTTTTCGCCTGTACGGAAGATTGTTTGTTTCTTTTCTTTTACTGCTGCCTTTGCTTTTGCTTTAGGTGCTGTTTTTGGTTTTGGCGCAGTTTTCTTGACGCTTTTCTTCTCTGGCATGTAAATCACCCTTCTTCTGGATAGCCTGACAATTATAAGCTTTCATAACATCAACAGATATATGCCAATTTTTCGGTGCCTACAAAGCTTCATGGCAGATACATTTATTGCAAAATTATATATCGCTGTACCTATCAAGCCCTTAAGTAGGACTGTTCATGAAGAAAAGCGCCACTGTAACCTTCCTAATATTGGCAGTTCTGACCATGGTTTGTATCCCACCCCTCAAAGCACAGACTTCAACTCAAAACCTTATCACAATAAACGCCGACGGCACAATAACCCCCTCGACAGCGCTAATCCTGCAAGAAGGTGATGTCTACACATTAACTGGCGATGTCACAGGCAGCATATCTATATTGAAAAGCAACATAATTTTTAACGGAAACGCATGTTCCCTTATAGCCATAGGAGATTTACGCCATGGACGAGAGGGACTGACCGTAGGTCTCAATGCCTATTCTACGCCGCCTACTTTAACAGGCGCAACTAACGTAACCGTAAAGAATCTAAAGGTCAATGGCGGCATCTTTGGCATCTCCCTGGTAAATACAGTAAACTCCACTTGTCACCAATAATACAGTTGCTGGGACAGGGAATGCCTATTATTCAATACAACAACAAAGCGCAGGAATCTACGTTGAACGGGGCAACTCGAACGTAGTTAAGGGCAACAAATTATCAAGTAACTATAACGGTATAATATTCGTTGAATCAACAGATAATCTGGTAGTTGAGAACAGAATAGCTGGCTGCTCTAACTCTTGGGGTTCCTCTGTAGGTCTCGCTTTCTGGGATGCCTCAGGCAACAAGGTTTACCATAACAATTTCCTCTACAACAAGGTCAATGCATACGGAGGCGTTACTGTCGGTGTAGTAGGAACAGCGCCTATAGCGAATAACAGTTGGAGCAATGGTTTTCCAGACGGCGGCAACTACTGGGGCGACTACAAAACAAAATATCCCACTGCTAAGGAACTGAACGGTTCAGGAATAGGCGACATAGCCTATCAAATTGACACCAACAATCAGGATCCCTATCCACTTCTCGAACCATTCAACAGCACTCTTTATGCAATTAGAACAAGCCCACCAAAAATAACCATATCAACACTGCCCGATCAGACCTACAATGATTCTAACGTGCCTTTACAGTTTACAATTGACAAACGGATAGAATGGGCTGGTTATAGTCTTGATGGACAATTTAACGTTACCCTTAGTGGCAATGAAACCTTAACTAACATTCCCAATGGGGTTCATACGGTTACGATTTATGCTAATGATACATTCAGAAACATGGGTTCGGAAACGTTTAGTTTCACTGTATCTGTGCCAGACGTTTTCCCCTCTGCAGCAGTAGCGGCTGTTTTCGGGGTATCAGCAATCGGGATTGGGGCTGGTTTAGTAATTCATTATAAGAGACGACGGCATCAGAGTCCTTGATTTTGTTCTTCGTTGCATTGTTAGCGTGTAGTCGCTTCTTAGAGGGTTTTGACGATTGTATCCATGTTAAAAACGGTGTTTGCACAACCATTCTTAATCAGTGGAATCGCTTGGCCAGTAACGCTCATGCTTTCCAAAAGGTGACCCATCATTTTGCTTTCTTCCCCGCAAGCAACCCCAACAATACCCTCATAATTGTTGTTTTTGAGGATTTTCGGAATACATGACCCACCTGGCACAATATACACATCATAGCCTTTGCTAGTAGCGTACTCGACTGTCTTGTTAACTATACAATCCTCAGAGCAGTGTTGGCAAACATAAGTTGGAATACTCGGTTCAAAATTCGCTTTACATCGGTTATCCATGTATTTGCGGGAGCAGTGCGGAAGAAAAAGCGCCCGTTTCTTGGTTTCTAAAAATTTGGGTCTTTCAGTTAAGTTAATCGCTTGTAAATCCATGAGGTCCTGAAGCAGAACCACCGCATCTGAAAGGTTAAGTCCAGTGGCTTCTTGAATATGGAATTTTAGGATTAATTCGTTAGCGGTGTTAAGGAAGCTCTTATGCATGCCCTTCTGGTAACTAATCATAGCTAATTCTGTGAAGAAAAAACGTGGCACCTTGGACAGGTCGAAAGTGAATTTATAGGGCATATGTATGCATAGGTTAATACGCCCTTAAAAAAATAGCTATACAGTTCCCTTAAGAATCAGTTGGATTCTTTTTATCAACACTGTCGCCCAACAAATCCTTGATGGTTTTTAAGTCGGTTCGTAACCGTTTTACTTCTGTCTCTAAATCTCTGGCTCTATTCTCAGTGTTTTTTTGTAGCTTTTCTAAGCTGTCCTGAACGTCTGGGTCATCATCCAAGGCTTGGATGTTATCATGCAGATTAGCCATAACTGTTGCGAGCCCCTGCTGGATCAGCTTAAGTTTAGCAAAGGCTTCAGTCACAGTTAATTTTTCTTGGGGTATTTCTTGGTTAAATTCAGCCATGTTTTAACCCTTGATTAAAAAGAGGAAAGCATGGTTAGATGCTTATTTGGAACATTAAACGTTCCACGAGTTCCTTGTAGCGGTTCCTGATTGTAACCTCTGTGACTTGTGCGATTTCAGCGATTTCACGTTGTGTCTTGCGTTCACCTGTTAAGACGGATGCTACGTAGCTTGCTGCTGCCGCGATGCCTGTGGGTCCTCTGCCTGAAGTTAATTTTAATTCTTTAGCTGCAGCCAAGATTTTATGCGCGATTTCTTCAACTTTGCCCTGCATTGTAAGTTGGTTGGAGAATTTTGTGATGTATTGGCTTGGTCGTAGTGGCGGAATGGAATAGTTGAGTTCACGGATTAGGAATCGGTAGCTTCTTCCAACTTCTTTCTTATTCACATTGGATGCTTGTGCGATTTCGTCTAGGGTTCTGGGTAAACCACATTGTCTGCATGCTAAATATAGTGCTGCTGAGGTAACGCCTTGTATTGATCTGCCTCTGATTAGGCGTTCTTTGACTGCTTTTCGATAAATAACCGAGGCGGTTTCCAAAATGTTCTTGGGTAAATTCAGGTTGTTAGAAATCTTTGTTATTTCTGAGAGTGCAAACGCCAAGTTACGTTCCGTTGCATCTGAAACTCTGATGCGGCGCTGCCATTTCCTTAAGCGGTAAACTTGCGCTTTCTGCCCAGGCGAGAGACTCTTTCCGTATATGTCTCTGTCATGCCAATCAATGGTTGTTGAGAGGCCTTTATCGTGAATTGTATAAGTTAGGGGTGCACCAACACGGGTTCGTTTAGAACGTTGTTCATCATCAAATGCTCGCCATTCCGGTCCGCGATCAGCCAGTTTTTGTTGAACAACAACTCCGCAGTCCATACATACTATTTCGGCGGCTTCAGAATCATGCATAAGCCTGTTGCTTCCGCATTCAGGGCAAACCCGCGCTTTGGGTGTTTCTGCCGGGGATGCGGTTGGTTCTTCTACTGGTACATGTAACTTGATGTCCCTACTCATTGTCTTCTCTGCTCCCGTTTTGTTTTCGGGAGGAGCAGATATACTGGTTTGTTAACTAATTTCTCGGGTTCCCTAACGCTGGGTTTGATTACTGCATAAGGTGCTGAGACTGGGCCTATAATATCGAAAACTTTACCGATAACATTTAGGTTCTCATCGACAACTTCGGATCCGATTTTCGGGGGATTTTCAGCTTTAACTATAGCGTTTCCTGAAGGAGATACATTTGTTATTTTGCCCAATCTTTGCAAACGATTTTCCCCTCTCGAAAACATGTACGTAGCCGTAGCTTGGAATTTAAAGGTTTCTGGGTGGTATATAAGGCGGCGCTACAAGTGTGCGGTTTTGAGTCGAAAACTTATTAAACAAGATTACTGGATAAGACTGTGCCTTAAAAGGGTGAGGCTAAGAAATATGTCATCAAAACCATTCTATGTAAAATATGAAGTACCTAAAGAACTCGTAGATGCAGCCTATGAAGCCCTAACGATTGCTTCAAAATCAGGATCAGTTAGGAAAGGAACAAACGAAGCTACAAAAGCTGTAGAACGTTCACAAGCTAAACTTGTCGTCATCGCTGAAGATGTTGACCCACCGGAAGTCATTGCACACTTACCACTGCTATGCGACGAAAGAAAGATTCCATACGTCTTTGTCCCAAGCAAAGAACAACTCGGCAAATCCATCGGCATCGAAGTTCCATGTGCAGCTGCTGTCATCATGAGAGAAGGCGAAGCAGCAGGCTTAATCAAAGAAATCGTGACACGAATCGATCAGGTTAAACGAGGAACTCAGTAATGAGTAAAGAAGCAGCTGAAGAATTAGTTCCCGCTGAAGTCATACAAATCATCGGCCGCACAGGCGTAACGGGCGAAATCACACAGGTCCGCGTCCGTATCATGGAAGGCAAAGACAAGGGAAGAATCATTACACGCAACGTTAAAGGACCCGTCCGTGTTCAAGATATCCTGATGCTGCGAGAAACTGAACGAGAAGCAAAGAAAATTACACGATAAATCTACATGGAGAATTTGTCATGCCAAAACCGAGAAAATGTTCGTTCTGTGGTGCTGATTTCCCAGCTGGCACAGGCATGATGTACGTTAAAAACGACGGCTCAATCCTATGGTTCGATTCCAGCAAATGCAAGAAGAGCAGCTTACAGTTCAAACGTGATGCACGCAAGCTAAAGTGGACTCAGTACTTCGGTAAAGAAGAAAAAGGCAAAGGATAAACCAGAAGCTTTTTTTGGACATCATCATTCCTTTTCATTTTTTGTTTTTATTCGATTTTTAACTTAATGCTTATCTTCTAGCTAGGTTACATGCCATTTAGGGTACAAAGTTTGCCGTCGTTTCTGGCGAAAAGAGAAGTCTTCGAATGGTTAAAACAGGGCAAAAAAACAATCGACGTCAGGAAAGGCAATCCCAAATGTGGTGGTAATGCCCTTTTTGTCTGCGGTCCCTATAGATTGGCGATGCGGATTACCGGCACTCGATCCGGGCGGTTAACAGAAGTGATTCGAGAGGACAATTTTAGACAGGTTATTCCTTCGGCGCAAAGTGTTGATGATGCCTTGGCTTATCTGCGGCGGATCTATGGCGACTGCGATGGGATTTTTACCGCTTATACGGTTACATGTTGAGGGCGCTTGTTTTGCGGAAACTGTTTTCCAAAGGAGCAGATTTTTGCTTTCATCAAGTATTTGTTACGTTTTTCGTAAAAATAAAATGATAAACGTAAAACTTAAATATTATCTAGTGCACTGTTATGCGTCTAAAAAGAGGAATCCGAATTGGTAACATTCAGCGGTTGTTATACTGCATTAATAACCCCCATGAACAGTAATCGCCAAGTCGATTACGAAGGAATACAACAACTAGTAGATTTCCAAATAGAAGCCGGAACCAAAGGCTTACTAGCCGTCGGAACAACAGGCGAAAGCCCCACGCTAGACTGGAATGAACACAGCAAAGTAATAGAAAAAATCCATGAATTCACAAGCAAACGATGCCAAACCATCGCTGGCACCGGAAGCAATAGCACACAGGAAGCTATCGAAGGCACCGCCCATGCCCAAAGTGCAGGCGTAAACACCGTGCTGCTCGTTGACCCATACTATAATGGGCCAAGCTCACTTGAAATAAGGCGCGAATACATCGAACCCATCGCACAACAGTTCCCGGAAGTACAAATCATACCATACATCATCCCCGGCAGAACAGGCACACAACTTCTCCCACAAGACCTCGCCGCCCTACACGCACAATACCCAAACGTTCGCTGCGTGAAGGAAGCAACAGGTGACCTCAAAAACATGGAGTTGACAAGGCAGCTTTGCGGAGAAGACTTCGACATCCTCTCAGGAGACGACGACAAGACTTTCACTATGATGATTTCGCCTGACATCGGCGCAAGCGGCGTGATTTCAGTTATCTCGAACGTTGCCCCAGGCGCGCTTGTCGATATGGTACACTATGTCCTTGACGGAAATGAGGAAGCAGCAAACGTAATTTCACAAGCACTTCAACCGCTCTTTAGTATAGTCACCGTTAAGACTCAGGAGCAGACGCCATATGGGCCAGTTGCATGTAAGGCGCGTAATCCATTGGCAGTAAAAACCCTGATGAACATCTTGGGTATGCCTTCAGGACCCTGCCGCCAGCCACTGGGCAAAATGACCCGCAACGGCATCGAAATCGTCTTAGCCAACGCACGCAAAATCTGGGAATCCAACCCACAAATCCTAAAACCCATCGAAGACACCTTCGACGTCAAACTATCCGACCGTCTATACAACGAGAAGTACCTTGAGGGACTCTACTATGCTTAAGCTCTGCATCTCAGGTGCAGCCGGTCGTATGGGCCAAGCCATCATAAACGATGCCCTCTCTAAAGGTCACCTTATCAGTGGTGCTATAGAAGCCCCGAGCAGCCCCGCAGTAGGCAAAACCTTGCGTGACATAGGCATGAACTCGGATACCAAAATCCTCGGTGCCAATGACATTGGCTTAGCAGTAGCATCCTCCGATGTATTCATCTCTTTCACTGCTCCCGTCGCAGACTTAGTCAACGTACCTATAGTTGCAGAAATGGGGAAACGCATCATACTGGGCACAACGGGCTTCACTCCGGAACAGCACCGACAAGTATCCACCGCAATGCGTGGCAAAGTACCATCTGTGTTCTCACCAAACTACAGCATAGGCGTCAACATACTCTTCAAATTAGCCGAGCAACTCAAAGCCTTCCCAGCAAGCTACGATGTAAGTATAAGCGAAATCCACCACACGGGCAAAAAAGACGCTCCAAGCGGAACCGCCAAAAAAATAGAAGAAATCGTCTCCCAAGCACGCAATTACAACAAGACAGTTTATGGACGAGAAGGTATAAGCCCACGTCAATCAGGTGAACTTGAATCAGTTGCCCTTAGATTAGGCGGAGTCCCTGGAATCCATGACATTATCGTCGCAGGTCCCAATGAAATGCTACGCATCGAACACACAGCGTTCACACGCAATGTCTTCGCTCAAGGCGCAGTCTTGGCTGCAGAATGGATTACCAAGCAAAACGAGCCCAAAATCTACACGATGGCTGACGTATTGGGATTAACTTAACCCCATTTTTCACCCGTTAACTTTTTTATCAAGAACAATATAAAAAGAACAGTCAGAGGAAGAAGTAAAAATGCCGAATAAGCGAAAAGTCGCCATATTAGGTGCAACCGGAGCCGTTGGACAACGGTACATTCAACTCTTACAGGGACACCCCTGGTTTGAGATATCAGTGCTAGCCGCTTCAGAGCGGAGTGCAGGGAAAAAATTCAAGGACGCAGCCACCTGGGTTTTGGAGACTGACCTGCCTAAAGAAATCGCGGAGATGCCAGTCGCCAACATAGACGTTAAATCATGCGAAGCAACAGGCGACTTCGACTTAGTATTCACTTCACTGCCAGGCGATTTGGCGGGTCCAACTGAAAATGAATTCGGCGCAAAGTATCCGGTCTTTAGCAAGGCAAGTGCACACCGCATGGACAAAGATGTGCCTCTTATCATTCCAGAAATCAATTCTAGCCACATCGAACTTGTCAAGATTCAACAGAAGCAACGCGGCTGGAAAGGCTTCATCACAACAGACCCTAACTGCAGCACCATCGGCTTAGCCATCACCTTAGCTCCGCTTATGCAATACGGCATAAAGCAAGTCATGGTAACCACCATGCAGGCGCTTAGCGGTGCAGGTTACCCCGGAGTTCCTTCACTGGATATCATCGATAACGTTGTTCCCTTTATTTCAGGTGAAGAAGATAAAATGGAAACCGAAGCCAACAAAATCCTAGGTCAATTCGACGGTAAAGGCATAAAGTTTGCCGATTTCAAGACCACTGCCAGCTGCAACCGAGTCAACGTCAAAGACGGTCACCTCGAATCCGTATTCGTTAAACTCGAAAAGGAACCCACACTCGAAGAAGTTGAGGCAGCATTCACAAACTTCCAAGGTGAACCACAGAAACTCAAGTTACCCTCAGCTCCAACGCAACCGATAATTGTTAGACACGAAAAGAACCGGCCTCAACCACGATTTGATCGAGATGCAGGATGCGGACAGAGCGTTGTTGTTGGTAGACTTCGCAAAGACCCAATCATGACGTTAAAGTACATGTGTTTGAGTCACAACACTGTCAGGGGCGCAGCAGGCGGCGGCATACTCAGCGCAGAGCTGTATGTAGCTAAAGGCTTAGCTTAAACAGCCACCCTAACAATACTAACTGGATGTGTGAAGCGGCATGGTAAAGAAAAAACTACGTGAACCACTAGAAGACCGAAAGGGGAACCTCTACTTTGATGGTTTCTCGGTTACGGAATTAGCACAGAAGTACGATACTCCACTGTATTTGATTAGCGAGAAGCGTATCAGAGATAACTACGACCGATTATACGGTGCATTAGTCAACAATTACAAGTATGTGCGCATCTACTATGCCGCTAAAGCAAACACAAACCTCAACGTTCTGCGTATATTACAGTCTCAGGGCTCGTACCTTGATTGTGTTAGCCCCGGTGAGGTCTTCTTGGCATTAAGCAGCGGCTATACACCAGACCGCATCATGTTCACTGGCACAAGCGTGCGAAATGACGAATTAAAGATGCTCTCCGACGCCAACGTCACCATAAACGTTGATTCCCAATCTGAAATGGACCGGCTACTAAAGATATCAGTGCCACAGATTCTGTCAATTCGTGTTAACCCCGAAGTAGGCGCAGGTCATCACAGCCACTGTATTACCGCAGGTCCCGAATCCAAGTTTGGACTTTGGGAAGAAGAGGTTATCCAAGCATACGCTATTGCCCAAAGAGCCCGTGTAGGACGCTTCGGCATCCACATGCACATCGGATCAGGCATCCTTGATGCAGAACCCTACATGCTGGCAGTTGAGAAACTACTCAGCATAGCCAAGCGCGTCCACAAGGAAGTAGGCATTGACTTCGAATTCATCGACATCGGCGGCGGACTGGGTGTCCCATACAAGCCGGAAGACAAAGAACTTGACTTAACAGAGTTCTCAAACAAAGTCGTTAATTTATTCAAGAATAAAATCAAGGAATACGGACTGGGCAAACCATACTTATTCGTTGAACCCGGCAGATACCTCGTATGCGACTCAACAATCCTCTTAACCACAGTGAACACTGTCAAGATTACTCCAGCCCACAAATACCTCGGCGTAGACGCAGGCTTCAACACACTCATACGCCCCACAATGTATGGCAGCTACCACCCAATCCTCGTCGCTAACAAGCTAGACTCAACAGAAAAAGAAACCTTCGATGTAGCTGGTCCCATCTGCGAATCAGGCGACCTCTTAGCAAAAGACAGAGAACTACCCTTAGCAGACGAAGGCGATGTACTGGCGATTCTAAACGCAGGCGCCTATGGTTTTAGCATGAGTTCACAATACAATTCACGCCCACGCGCAGCCGAAGTTATGATTAAAGGCGGCAAGGCAGTTATTGTCCGAGAGCGTGAACAGCTAAAAGATTTGATGGCAAATCAGAAAGTGCAGAGTGAAGTTTGATGCAATTCTGGAAGATGCATGGACTTGGCAACGACTACGTTGTCATCGATAACCGAGACCAAAAAATAACCGAAGACAAAGTAAACCCAATAGCTAAGCAGCTATGTGAAAGACGCTTCTCAATCGGCGCAGATGGGCTCCTAATTGTTTACCCATCCAAAGTTGCCGATGTGAAGATGCGCATTTTCAACTCAGATGGCAGCGAAGCAGAAATGTGCGGCAACGGCATTCGATGCTTCAGCAAATACTGCTATGAAAACGGCATCGTTAAGAAAACTGAGTTTTCAGTTGAAACCTTAGCAGGCATCAAGCATATCTGGTTAACCCTCAAGGGCGACGAAGTTGCTTCTGTCCGTGTTGACATGGGTGCGCCAAAGTGGGAGCGGTCAGCGCTTCCAATGGTCGGCGAAGGCACCGCCATAAACGACACAATACTCGTCGATGGCGAACCCTACAAAGTAACCTGCCTATCCATGGGCAACCCCCACTGCGTAACATTCGTTGAAAACGTAGATGAATTCCCCGTTGACTATGTAGGACCCTGCATCGAAACCGACAAGGCTTTCCCAAGAAGAACCAACGTTGGCTTCGTCCAAGTCCTTGGCAAAAACGAGTTGAAGGTGCGGGTTTGGGAACGCGGATGCGGAGAAACCCTCGCTTGCGGAACAGGAACCTGCGCAGCAGTAGCAGCAGCCAATAAACTGGGCAAAGTCGGCAACAAAGTCACCGTTCATGTACTGGGCGGAGACCTTCAAGTCGAAGTTTCAGATACACTGTTTCTAAGCGGAGCAGCGGAGAAAGTTTTCGAAGGCACACTATTCAAGGAGATATAGAGAATTTGACGTTTGAGTTTGCTGACAGAATCAAGCGGTTACCACCGTACTTATTTGCTGAAATGGAAAAAATCCAAAACGAAAAGAAAGCCCAAGGAGTCGATTTAATCTCTTTGAGTATTGGCGACCCTGATTTGCCGCCTCCGCAATTCGTCGTGGATGCGCTTAAGCAGGAAACAGCTGACCTCAAAAACCATAATTACTCTTTTAGTCAGGGTGAACCTGACTTCCGCGAAGCCGTTTCGGGTTGGTACAAGAAACGCTTTAACGTTGACATAGCACACGACCAAGTCGTTGCGATGTTGGGTTCTAAAGAGGGTTTAGCAAACATTGCACGGGCCTTCGTTAACCCAGGCGACCATGTGCTCTGTCCGGATCCAGCTTACCCAGTTTACGCTAATGGCGCCACCATACTCTGTGACGGTGTAACCGTGCCCCTGCCTTTACTGGCAGAGAACGGTTTCCGCCCAGACTTTGAATCAGTCGATGCCAAAGGCGTAAAAATGATGTACATTAACTACCCCAACAACCCCACCGCAGCAACCGTCGACCTCAAATGCCTCAAAGAAGCAGTGGAATTCGCCAAAGACAACAACATCATCCTCTGCTACGACAACGCCTACTCAGAAGTCACCTACGACGGCTACCGTGCACCAAGCATTCTGCAAATCGACGGCGCAATGGATGTCGCAATCGAATTCCATTCATTGTCCAAGACGTTTAACATGACTGGCGACCGCATCGGTTACGCAGTCGGCAACAAGCAACTAGTCGCAGGCTTAACCAAAGTCAAATCACAAATCGACTCAGGCCCACCAGTCTACACGCAACGTGTCGCAGTGAAAGCTTTAGGCAGCTATAAGGGTCCTGAAGCGCCAGAATTCCTCAAGAAAAACAATCTGATTCTACAGGAACGCCGCGACCTGCTCGTCGATACCTTATGCAAAATCGGCTACAAATGCGAGAAGCCCAAAGCAACCTTCTACATCTGGGTAAACTGCAAAGGCGACTCAATGGCTTTTGCCAAAAAGCTGCTGGATGTCGGTGTCGCTGTTACTCCGGGCGTTGGCTTCGGTAAACATGGTGAAGGTTATGTGCGTATAACGATTACGCAGCCAAAAGAACGCATTGCGGAAGCCTGCAGACGAATCAAAGAAGCCTTCTAAGCTTCTCTTTTTTATTCTACAACTTTTAGTTTATGAAGAGAAATTTGGGAGAGGCCCAGTGGCTTCTTTTTTCAGTGGTGCTAAGTTTCTTGCGGCGGCTTCTCTTTTAACATAGACAGTGCTTGTTGGATACGCCATCTCTATGCCTTCGCGGTCAAACGCCTCTTTTATCGCAAAGTTGATGCTTTGCTGAGTGTCAAGATAGACAGCGTAGTCTGGTACCTTAACATAGTAACTCACTAAGAATTTTAAGGCGAAGTCGCCGAATTCAGTGAAGTGTACCCTTTCGATTTCTGCGTTCTCTGTGTTTTCAATGATTCCTCTTAGTATCAGCGGGATTATCTTTAGTTTTTCTGATGGCGTTTCATACGCTACGCCGATGGTGAATGTTATGCGTCTCTTCTCTAGTTTGCGGAAGTTTTGGATGCTTGCACTGTTAAGTTCTTTATTGGATAGGACAAGTTCTTCGCCTGATTGGAGTTTTAGTCGTGTTGATTTTACTCCGATGTTTGTTACGGTGCCATTGTATTTGCCTACAGCGATGAAGTCTCCGATTTCGAAGGGTCTGTCGAAGTAGATTGAAAATGCGCTGAAGAAGTCGGTGAGTGTACTCTGTAACGCGAACGCGATGGCGATGCTTCCGGCGCCTGCAGTGACTGCTAAGCTTGAGAGGTCGCCATTGTTTATCCAGCCGTTAGCCCAAACAATCACGATGAAGGCGCATATGAAAACGATTATCTGTATAATTTTTTTGATTATGAAGACCATGTGGCGCTGGTTTTTGCTTGGTTGGATTTTTCTCTCTGTGTACCAGTCAGCGACGATGTTTGAAACTCGTGTGATTGCGAATGCGATTAGAAGTATCTCGGCAGATATGATCACTTGATTTAACGTGCCCATGTATGGTTGGAGGAACGAAAGAGGCGTGAGAGCATACTCGATACCTAGAATTGTTACTATGATTACTACGAAACTTTTCACGGCGTCGATGATGTCGTCGTCGAGTGTAGTGGTGGTTTTCTCTGCCCACTTTGAGAAGTATCTATTAAAAACAAAATAAACCGCCCAGCCAATTGCTGCAACGATTATGAACAGAATTATTGACGCTAAAATTTCTGATGTAATAGCATTCGTACCCAGTGTCTGCTCTAATGTAACTGTTAGATTAGCCATTTACTCTCTCTTCCTTTCCCTATGGCATGCTTTGATAGAGGGAGCGAATGAACAAATTATCTTATAAACCTAGTTATCTGTGACAAGTGAATAATAATAAAGAAAAGAATAGATAAAGAGCTGCTTATTTGGCAGCTGCTTTTGCGAGTTTCTTTAAAATTGCGTCTTTAGCGATGGTATAAGCGATATCGTAGTCAAAGAGACCCGATGGTTCAGCGGTTGCACGTTTAATCATTTCAGTCTCGGTCTTAATTTTTAGTTTGCCGATGGCTAATGCGCCGATGCCCCAAACGCCTGGTTTAAGTTCTTTATCATCGTTTGGACCTAAGCCTTCGACACCGAGTGGTTTAATGGCGTTAATGTCTGCGACAATTTTGCATTTAGTTGCTGTAGCTAAGTCTGCTGCGCTAAGAAGCTGGATTCCGCCTGCGCCTGCTGCCAAAATGATTTCTGCATCTTTAACGGCTGCGGCTGTCTGCTCCGGCTTAGATACTTCAACAACTTTAACGCGTGATGCACCGCATTCAGCGTTGATTTTGTCTGCGACTACTTGGCCTTTAGCTAAGCTGCGGCTGCTGATGGTTACGTCTGCTTCTTCTTTGGCGTAGATGCGTGCGGCTGTTTGACCGACTGGGCCAGTGCCTGCGAGAACAGTGACTTTTTTGCCCTTTAAGATGCCCATGCCTTTTTCCATGGATGCACCGAAGGTTTTGGCGACTGCGGCTGCGGCTGTGCTGTATCCGCCTCTTGGGTCAACGATGATGCTGTTTCCCCATGGGGCTGATTTCATGGCTTTTTGGGTGGCTGCGACTACTTTTTCTACTTCTTCAAAGTTGCTGCCGTTGATGAAGACTTTGGTGTGTTTTGCGCCTTCTGGTCCGCGTGGGAAGAGAAGGTCGAAAACGATTTTTGGGGCGTCTTCGCTGTTGACGTTTTCGTATTTGAATATCATGGAGTCTGGGAATGCGTCTATGGCGACGAGCATGTCGAATGGGCTGCAGTATTTATCTGTGTCTAGGAAAACGAATACTGTTTTGTATGTTGGTGGTTGTTGTGTCAATTTAATTACATCCTTTGACTTGTTTGAGAACGCAGTTTGGAGATTTAAGAATTATCCAAACCAAATTTCATGTTATCCTCTCGTTTGGCTTTTGTTTTCCTGTGGTTTGCCTGATTTTCATTTATTATATGTGCAAAAACCCTATTAATGGAAAAAGCGGATTGTTTAGGTTAACTTACTGGGCCGGTTATACTATGCGTGACACAAGACCTGACCTTAGCCAGATAGATTTTCTCTTTTCAAAAATATCAGAGGGCTTTGCTTACTGCCAAATAATCACTGATGAAAAGGGGAAACCACTTGATTGGGTTTACCTAGACGTTAACGATGCCTACGAACGAATAAATGGGGTTAAAAAGTCAGATGTTATCGGTAAGAAAGCCACGGAGGTTCTTGCCAAATATTCAAAGTGACCCTGCAGATTGGATTAACCTCTATGGCAAAGTAGCATTAACTGGTGAATCACTTGTTACTGAGCGGTATGCTGATGTCCGCAAGAAGTGGTATCACATCTCCGCTTATAGTCCGCAAAAAAACTATTTCGTCTCTATTTTCGAGGATATTAGTGAACGAAAGATTGCAGAGCAACAGGCAAAACGGCAGAATCTTATTCAACAGGGTGCCAACACGATTTTAGAAGCCGCCTTAAAAGGAACTGAAGAGGCGCTCGGTGAAGTATGCCTTTTAGTAGCTGAACAAGTTACCCAAAGCAAGTTTGGATTTATCGGCGAAATCAATCCAAAGGGGCTTGAAGATATTGCGATTAGCAATCCCGGTTGGGAAGCCTGTAAAATAATAGCTTCCAATGGGCACCGCAGACCTCCGGGTAACTTTAAGATTCATGGACTTTATGGCAAAGTATTGAGTGATGGGAAAAGCTTCTACACAAACGACCCAGCCCATCATCCAGATAGTATTGGCTTACCTGCAGGTCATCCGCCGCTGGCAAGTTTTCTGGGTGTTCCACTTAAAAGCGATGGCAAAACAATTGGTATGATTGCTGTGGGTAACCGTGAAGGCGGCTTTACAGACACTGAGTTAGCCGCTCTTGAATCGTTAGCGCCAGTTATCGTGGGTGCGTTTCAACGTAAAAAGGCTGAAGAAGCCACCAGACAGAGCGAAGAGCGATTCTCAAAAGTCTTTAGTCAGAGCCCTGTTGCGGTGATTATTACTCGTCTCTCAGACGGACGCTATGTGGATGTTAACGACGCTTTCCAACAGATATTCGAGTATAGCCGCAGCGAAGTTATTGGTCGTACATCCCCTGAAATTAATGTCTTCACAGCACCTGAAGGCAGAGCAGCTTTTCTATCCCTTTTAAATAAAGAGGGCAGAATACGCAATCAAGAAATGGCTTTCAAAACAAAAAGCGGCAGAATTATACAGACGCTCCTCTCCGTTGAAAAGTTGACCATTAACGGCGAAGACCATCTCTTAACGACCCTCATAGACATAACCGAACGTAAGAAAGCAGAAGAAGCCCTAAAACAGAGCGAAGAAAAATACAGAAGCCTATTCGCTAACATGATTGACGGCTTTGCTCATTGCCAAATGTTATATGACAATGAAGGTAACCCGATAGATTTTGTTTATCTCGATGTCAACGACGCCTTCGAAAGATTGACACGATTAAAAAGAGAAACAGTTGTAGGAAAGAAAGTCTCTGAAGCCATACCAGGAACAATTGAAGCAAACCCAGAATTAATCGAAACCTACGGCAGAGTTGCTTCAACAGGCAAAAAAGAACGCTTCGAAATATATTTCAAGCCGCTTGCCACTTGGTTTTCAGTTTCCGTCTACAGCGAACGAAAAGGCTACTTCATTGCCGTCTTCGAGGATATCACTGAGAGAAAACAAGTAGAAGACGCACTCAAAAAACTGAATGATACCTTGGAGCAGCGGGTCCATGAACGCACCAAGGCAGCTGATAACGAACGTCAACGCCTATACCAAGTGCTCGAAACGCTCCCCTCCTACGTTATCCTGCTTGATAAGAACTACAAAACGCTCTTCGCCAACAAAGTTTTCCGTGAATCTTTCGGCGAATCAAAAGGGAGACCATGCTACGGTTTTCTCTTCAACCGCGATTCCGCCTGCGAAAACTGTGAAACCTACAAAGTTCTAAAAACCAATAAACCCCATCGCTGGCAATGGACAGGTCCAAACGAAAGAGACTACGATATCTATGATTTTCCATTCGTCAACCAAGATGGATCGACAGCAGTTTTGGAAATGGGTCTTGACATTACAGATCGGAAACATGCCGAGAAAGACCTACAGAAATACCGAGAACACCTTGAGCAAATGGTTGCAGAGCGAACCGAGGCACTACATGAAAGTGAGCAACGCTGGTCAACCACACTAACAAGTATAGGCGATGCTGTCATCGCAACAGACACTGAAGGAAAAATTACCTTCATGAATCCAGTAGCCGAAGAACTGACAGGTTGGACCTTAAATGAAGCTAAACAAATCCCTATCAAACAAGTTTTCAATATCATAAACGAACATACCCGAAAAGAAGTAGAGAGCCCAGTTACCAAGGTTCTACGAGAAGGTCTAATCGTTGGTTTAGCTAACCATACTCTTTTAATTCGTAAAGACGGAACGGAAGTTCCCATAGATGACAGTGGAGCACCTATAGTCACTGAAGACGGCGGAGCAATTCGCGGAGTAGTCCTTGTTTTCCGAGATATAACTGAACGCAAGAAAAACGAGGACGCAATTCAACGTCAAGCCGCATTAATTGACTTGAGTCCCGACGCCATAATCGTTAGAGCATTAGACGGCACTATAAATTTCTGGAGCAAAGGTGCAGAAAAACTCTATGGGTGGACTAAAAAGGAAGCTATAGGAAAAAGCACTCATGCACTTTTCGAAACAAAATTCCCAGAACCCTTAGACTCTATTATGGATAAACTAAATGTTAACAAGAAATGGTCAGGAGAACTTGTTCACCGAACCAAGAGTGGAAAAGAAGTAACCGTTCAAAGTTGGTGGCAAGCAGAAGAAACAACGCAAGGAAAAATAAAGAGTATCCTGGAATCAAACGTTGACTTAACAGAACGCAAGAAATCTGAAGTGGAAATAGCCCAAGCTAAGCAACGTCTGGATGCTCATATGGATAATTCACCAGAAGCGGTGATTGAGTTTGACCCAGAGTTCCGTGTTATCCGCTGGTCTGAACAGGCGACGCGTGTATTCGGCTGGACGAAAGAGGAGATATTAGGTAAATCCATCGCAGAGATGCCATGGGTATATGCTGATGATATTGGGATAGTTCAGCAAATATCCACAGATTTGCTAAATGGAAAAAGACCACGTATTGTCAGCTCTAACCGAAACTTGCGAAAAGATGGCTCAATCGTTGATTGTGAATGGTATAACTCTGCAATTTATGATGCTAATGGCAAACTAGTTTCTATTCTTGCCCAAGTCCTCGATGTTACTGAACGCAAGAGAGCTGAAAAAGAAATTGCTCGTTTAGCCTCATTCCCAACTCTTAACCCCAACCCAGTTATAGAAGTAACCGTTGAAGGCAAAATAACCTACATTAACCCTGCGACCAAAAGATTGTTCCATACCCTTGAAGTAGAAGGTTTAAAACATATTTTCTTCTACGACTGGGAACATGTCCAATCAGCCTTTGAAGATAAGAGCACAAATACGTTTGGAAGAGAAGTAAAAATTAACGGACACTGGTACCACCAACAACTCTACTTAGTCCCCCAAACCAAGCAGATACGCATCTACGCCATAGACATTGATGAGTTAAAACAGACTGAACAAGCACGCGCCAGAGCACAGGAGAAATTGGAAGAGAACGCTGTCATGCTTGAAGAGTATGCTAGCCAAATGGAGGAACTTGCCGAGCAAAGAGCCCAGCAACTCCAAAACGCTGAGCGGCTGGCGGCAATCGGGCAAACCGCAGGCATGGTTGGACATGACATTCGCAATCCTTTGCAGGCAATAACCAGTGACATGTACATTATCTCAGAAGAAGCCAAAGACATGGAAGACGGCGAAAACAAAGAAGCCATCATGGAGAGCATAGACTCCGTCAACCAGAACCTTGGCTACATCAACAAAATCGTCAGTGACTTGCAGGATTACACCAGACCCCTAAAACCGAACCTGCAAGACGCCAACCTGTCTGAACTCATCGAAGGCACGCTGCTAACAATCAACGTTCCTAAGGGCATTGAGGTTTCAACAAACGTCGCCAACAATGCTAAGCCAATCAAGGCAGACATTGCATACATGAGACGAATCCTCACTAACCTGATGACTAACGCGGTTCAAGCTATGCAGGAAGAGGGCAAACTCACCATACAAGCAACCAAGACAAAAGATGTCACCGTAATAACCGTTCAAGACACTGGTGTAGGTATTCCTGATGAGGTTAAGGCGAAGATGTTTACGCCGCTGTTCACCACGAAATCTAAGGGTCAAGGTTTAGGTTTGGCTGTGGTTAAGCGGTTGGTGGAGGCGTTGCAGGGTAATATTGTGTTTGAGAGTGTAGCGGGCAAAGGGACAAAGTTCACGGTGGAGTTACCTCAAACACGATAACTCCCTCTCGTTCCCTGCAAACGCACACTTTGAACAAGCCGCACCCAACAGATATTGCTTGAATACGACCGATTTTCAACGAATGCTCGCTACCTCGATGGGGTTAGACGGCATTTGTCATTCTATATATAGGGGAGGGGGGTCCTTGGCAAAGCAACAAAATCCCTTTGCAACTTGAAAACCGATCGGTACCCAAAAACAGACGCACAACAAACACAAGCTTCCAGTCAACAAACGCCTACAAAAAACTACACCCATCCAATGAACGCTCACCACTACCCGCTGCCTTTCAGCAATTGTTGAGCCTATAAATAAGGGGCTATAGTTTTTTCCCAAGCAACAGTCCGCGCAGTTCTGGCAACATTAAATCGTGTATTTAACAGACCCATAAATATCAACAAACAGCAAAGTTGTTTGCCCCGCAATAGCAAAACAGAAAAACCCATAGAACCACAAAGTTGCGCTTGATTCTCATTTAGGCGTTTTTTGTGAGGTAGCAAAATTAATTAACCAAGAACAGATTCTAAAAACTCATATTGGAGAAACGGTTTATGCCAATCAAAGTTGGAATTAACGGTTTTGGAAGAATCGGCAGACTTCTCTACCGAGCAGCCATCGAAAAAAACGCTAACATTGATTTTGTTGCAGTAAACGATTTAGCAGACGCAAAAACCAACGCGCATCTGCTCAAATATGACTCTGTTCACGGACGCTTTCCAGGTACAGTCGAAGTACAAGGTAGTGACCTTGTAGTTAACGGCAAAATGCTCAAATGCCTCCAGGAAAGAGACCCAGCGAATTTACCCTGGAAACAACTTGGTGTGTATCTTGCAGTGGAAAGCACAGGTTTATTCACCAACCGCGAAGGCGCATCCAAACACCTCACGGCAGGAGCCAAAAAAGTCCTCATATCCGCTCCAGCAGAAAAACCTGACCGCACCATCGTTTTAGGCGTAAACGATGAAACCTACAACCCAGACACAGACAATATCTTAAGCAACGCCAGCTGCACAACCAACGGCTTAGCCCCAATTAGCAAAGTCTTATCCGACAACTTTGGACTCGAAAAAGCTTTCATGACCACCTGCCACAGTTACACTAACGACCAAAAAGTCCAAGACCTCGTCCACAAAGACCTCAGACGCGCACGCGCCGCAGCCATCAACATTATCCCAACAGGCACAGGCGCAGCAAAAGCCATCGGCGAAGTCCTACCAAGCTGCGCAGGCAAAATGAACGGCATGTCACTGCGTGTACCAACCCCAGACGTATCCATCGTAGACCTAGTCGCAGTCTTAGGCAAAGACGTCACCAAACAAGAAATCAATGCAGCCATGAAGAAAGCAGCGGAAGGCGAACTCAAAGGCATCCTACAATACACTGAAGACCCAATTGTCTCAAGCGATGTACTGCACAATAGCTACAGCAGCGTTTTCGACGCAGGCTTAACCATGGTACTGGGTGAGAAGAGCAACTTTGTTAAAGTATTCGCATGGTACGATAACGAATGGGGCTTTAGCAACCGCATGGTTGACTTCATCGAAATGGTCGGCAAAAAAGCAAACCTCTAAGCAACCGAGCAAGCTTTAATTATTCTTTCTTTTCTTTTTGTAGATAAGGCTAAAGTTGAGTGAAAGGAATGGCTACATACAAAACTTTAGATGACTTTAACTTCCTAAACAAGACTGTGCTTGTTCGGGTGGATTTTAACTCAGAAATCGATCCCCAAACAAAAAAGGTAACCAGCGACGTGCGTATTCGTGCGCATGCTGAATCAACCCTCAAAGAGTTAGCGGAGAAAGGCGCCAAAGTTGTGGTTCTTGCGCATCAAGGACGCAAAGGCGACCCAGACTACACCACCCTAAAAGACCATGTTGCAGTGTTGGCAGGCATTATGAAGTGTCCAGTAAAATATGTTGATGACTTATACGGCGACAAAGCCAAAGCCGCCATCAAAAGCTTGCAAGGCGGAGAAGTTTTAGTGCTGGAAAACGTGCGCAGCTGGGATGGAGAAACCAAAAACGGCACACCTGAACAGCAATCAAAAACGGCGTTGGTGCAGAATTTGGCGCCGCTCGCAGACATATTCGTCAATGATGCTTTCTCAGCTGCCCATCGTGGGCATGTGTCTATTGTTGGCTTCACCGCCGTTTTGCCCTCAGCGGCAGGACGCATCATGGAAAAAGAACTCAAATCACTGAGCAAAATCGTGGAGACCTCTCAAAGACCCGCCGTTTACGTTTTCGGAGGAGCCAAAGCCGATGACAGCCTCGAAATCAGCAAATACGTTTTAGGCAAAAACTTAGCTGACTATGTTTTGGTTGGCGGCGTCACTTGCCAGTTGTTTTTGGCTGCTAAAGGCGTTAACTTAGGCAAACCCACCATGGACTATTTAGCGAAGAAAGAGTTGACTCAGTTTATCCCCGGCATCAAAGCGTTGATTGAACAGTACGGCGAAAAAGTCAAAGTGCCACTCGATGTTGCCCTCAACGTTTATGGCGACCGCCGAGAAATCAACGCTGAAGAATTGCCCGCTGAATATCCAATTTTGGATTTAGGCAGCAAAACAGTCGATGCATACGCAAAAATCCTCTCCTCAGCAAAATCCATCGTCGTCAGCGGACCAATGGGTGTGTACGAAAACCCACAGTTCTGCTACGGCACAAAAGGCGTTTTAGAAGCTATCGCTGAGAGCAAAGCGTTTAGTTTAGCAGGCGGAGGAAACACCATCGCAGCCAT
The DNA here is from genome assembly GCA_963782915.1 of uncultured archaeon. Taxonomy (GTDB): domain Archaea; phylum Thermoproteota; class Bathyarchaeia; order Bathyarchaeales; family Bathycorpusculaceae; genus Bathycorpusculum. Next base: position 25,482 of record CAWALK010000022.1, on the reverse strand, counting down.
CCAAGAATACGGCTTAACCAAAAAAATCGGTTACATCAGCACTGCCGGTGGAGCGCTTATCGAGTTTTTGATGGGTAAGAAGCTTCCGGGTGTTGTTGCTTTGGAGAATGCGGTTCGAGACTAAGAAAATACTAGTTTTCCGCTTTCTTTTTTGTGTGTTTGGTTGATGCTTCTGTATACAGGAGAATGGTTGCTGCTCTTAGTAGACTCCAAATTTTTATTAGTGGATTATATTTTGGGTGGGTGCTTGTTTTTTCTATAGTCGTTGTTGCCGAAAAGCACCTTTACACAACAACAACCAGTGGTGTTTGCTGGCGATTGCGTTTTAGTTTCGGAGTTGGAGTTGGGTTGCTGGCTGGTTGTGCAATAAACCGCAAGCAGAACAACAGAGAATCTTGATTAAAGTTATAACAAAAAAGGGTTGGTTAGCTGCTAAAAGTCAGCGGACTGTCCCGTGGAGTAACCGCCGCCACTTCGCCAGTGTCCGCCCAAATAAACACTACAATCATGTAATCGCCACCTGCATAGACCTTGTCAAGGAAGAAAGTTACCGACCACTGCGGATACAGGGTTAAGTCGTTTTTAGTGTTTGGGCGGAAGATTACTACTGCAGGATCAGGGTTGTACTGGAAGCTTGAAACGACTACACCGTTGTCTGCCCATTGATAATTACTAAGAGCGTTCTTTGCTAAGGATACGGCACGTTCTTTGTCAATCGTGACAGTGGTGCTTCCGATGCTGTATAGACCCCAACCGTCAGTCAACTCTTTAAGGACGCCATCCTTGAAAACCAAGTTTACGCCCTTTTGTTCAAAATCCACTCCGTTTTCGGTGTACTCTATTACAACGTCTGCATCATTACCGGAAACAGTAGCGTTAAGTTTGAAGTTTCCTTCTTTGATTTCTATACTTTCAGAGGTGTTAACTAAAGACATTAAACGGCTCATGTTGGATAAGTAAGGGCCGCTTTCGTAGCCCTGTAATCTGTCAACGACATTTTTGGCTGCATCCAATACGAATGGGGACTGGGGTTCAGCGTAAATCGGGGAACCTTCATCAACTGTTAGTTGGTACTGTGAAAATTGTCCATTGCGGAATCTGAATGCAACGCTTAACCTGCTTGAGGCACCACTGTCATCAATGCCTGACAGAGAATATTTGATTACTTCCTGAGCTATGCTCCCTAACTCCGTTTTTGTCTCAACGGTCCTGCTTAGTAAGTTCGCTTGATACTTTGCCGTATCCAACTGCACTACAGTTTGGAGAAAATCGATTGCGTTGTCTGTGGTACTTGACCACGACAGGAGTTGGTCATACTTTGACTGTAAAGAATCCCGTTCACTTAGGGCAGCATTAAGGGTAGTTACCTCTAATGTTGCGAGGCTTGCAAACACGATTAAACCGATAAGCAAAACTCCTGTGACTAATCGCCATTTCTTATTCAATGAAGTTCGTCTTTTTGGTTGAACTTGCGGGACTTCTTCTACAATTTTCATGGTGCTAACGGAGGCTTGCCCAAACGTGGAGAGCCGATAAACACCCTTTTCGTCCTTACTTAATAGTTCACCTAAATTGTCAAGGTGATAAGTTAAATTGGAACTGGATATACCCAGCAAATCGAGCATTTCAGTAAACGCCAATGGCTTATCTGCCAAAATGCGAAGTATCTTGCGGCGGACTGGATGCTTAAGCGAACTGAACATGATTGAGTAGATTTCTTCTTTACCGTCAGACACGCCGCTCTCAACCGCTTCCAAATATATTGCATAGTCATCATTAAAACTTTTGCAAAGCAAACTATCCAAAGTTCTTTAAACGCTAAGAGCAGATAAGGCACTGTTGCAACATGAAAATAATTCAAGTCACCGTTTTCCTGCTGCTTTTTGGCTTGCTTGCAAGTGTATGCGCCTCTGAAACAAAATGGGTACCTGGTGTTGCCGTCGGCGATTACTTCACCTATGACATGTATGGTGTCTATGCTAATCAGTCGAGGTGATTAGTATTTCAAATAACCACTTTATGATATGATTATCTCGATTTTGAAATTTTCCCTCAGCATGTAGTCGTTAATTCCAATACTTACGAACCATATATACTCCAATCCCTCGGATGCTATACGTAAAGTTTTGCAGCAAATGCTCGGGAAGAGCAGCTGATTGGGCAGTCCATTTAGGGGGCGACAACAAGCATTTAACTGAGGGCAAGGGTATTAGGTTAGTAACGCATCGCTTTAGTACGTTATCTAAAGGAAAACAAATAATCGTTACTCAAAGAAAAGATGTTATCCAAGACCTTGAACCTACGATTTTAATAAAGCTTTAAATGTTTTAAAAGAGCTATTTGCAAAAAGAATAATTAAAAAAGCTCTTTTAGGCTACATTAAGATATTCCTATATATTTTTATTTTTGTTATTTTGAATATTTCAATTTCAAAACAACTCCTCATAAGTTTAGATGATCCTGTGATAGGTTATAGACGACTTGAGGTTAAATCAGTGGGAAGCTACATGGCACCCACAATTGTATACCTCAAACGGCTGGACTCATGCTTTCCGCAAAAGGGTAACAGGTGTTTGGAGATAAACCGACAGAGGAGATTTGTCCTATTGTGGAAGCAATCATAACTAGTGATTTGGATCAATCAAAAAATGCACAAAAGACCATTCTTAAGGACATGAAGCTACCCATAGAAAAGGCAGACCAGTTACTGCAGATAGCTAAAGGCATCCCGGTTTTTTTATTGGAAGATAACGGGGGAACTAAATAAATCCTAAACATAAGTTTGATGAACAATGCTAAGAAAGAGTAGCAGGAGAGCGGCAGAACTTCTCTCAACGGAAGGTTATTCCACCTTAGGTAGGTAAAAGAAGTGAGCTCTTTTTCAGTAGTTCTATCCATGCTTGCGCTCTAAAAAAGAAGAGTATAGTCGCCGCAGAGCATCCACGCAATGAGATAAAAACAAAAACGACAGAAAAAGCGCCATCAGCTGGTTTTCTGCTTGTAGAAATCACCTAAACTCGCCAAAAACCCAAACCAAACGTAAAACCTAAAAAGCAATCGCTGGCAAGCCCCTAGAAAGAAGAAAAGTATAGTGGGCCCGCCATTATTTACTACTATAAAAGCAAAGACACAACCAATCTTTAATTTACTCATAGAAAGAGATATGAGTTTTTATGAGGTCAAGAGTTTTAAAATACTTACAAGCCCTGACTAAAAACTAACGTTTACAACTCTTTACAACAAAATGTTACTTCCGCTGTTTTCCAGTCATGGAAAAACTGTTTTTCTTGGGTAACGCATAAAAGCCAATGATGCACAGTAAAATAACTAACACCAAGAGGATTGGTCAATTAATGTCCGCTAAAACCTTACCAAGAAAATTTGTCTCAGTGGACCCCAGCAAATGCATCGGCTGCGGAATCTGCGAATACGCCTGCACAAGCGAAAAAGGCGAAGCCAACAACTGGAACCCCATCCGCAGCAGAATCCGCGTAGTCCGCATGGCACCCGTATTCAATTTTGCATTAACCTGCCGTGGCTGCCACGACGCCCGATGCGTAAAAGCATGCCCCGAACGCGCAATAACCCAAAGCGAAGTTAACAGTTTACTAATAATCGACGATAAGAAATGCAAAGGCTGCGACTGGTGCGTACAAGCCTGCCCACACGGCGGTATCGCCATCAACGCAGAATCCGGCAAAGCCATCGCATGCAACCTATGTGAAGGCGACCCCAAATGCATCCAAGCATGCCCAGAAGAAGCACTCGACATAGTCGAATCCGATGAAGCAGCAGACAAACACTTCAACGACGCCCTAGAAAAACTGCCGGCACAAACCGACCAATTAACAGCTACAGTCAAAAAGAAAGACTGGAAACCACTCATCGCATCAGCAGAACAACGCAGCGAACGCATCGCAGAAAAAATCGACGCCATCAACAAACGCGCAGACGCCAAAAAACAAAAACAACAATAAAACCCTATATTTTTGGGGTTAACGGTTTTCTTCGTAACCCCTCAACAGTGAATCAATATCTAACCCGACGTTTTGTCCATTGTAGCCGCCTTCCAACACAAAGAAGGTTGGCAAGATTTAGTTTAGCGATTTTTTTACCTGTTTCAAAGTAATCCTTAGTAACTAACCCAAGCGACGCCAAATCACAACTGTGAGTATCAAACCCAGCGGAGACCGCAAGAGCCTCAAACTCTTTGGCATCAACACACTTCAAAGCAGCATCGAGTGTTTCTTGGTATACTTCGCCGCCTACATTTGGCTGCAGTGCAAAATTGATGCAGTTCGCCTCTGTTGTTTGGCCTGTTCCCGGATAATTGGGCGACTGATGCACCGAAACATACGTTACGTTTTCGTCTCCTAAGAAAATCTCTTGAGTGCCATTGCCATGGTGTCCATCGATGTCTAAGTATCAAAGTTTTTTTGCCTGATTCTTTAACGGCGATGGCGATGTTGTTTAGGTAACAGAAACCCCTTGTGTAAACACCCAATGCCGCGCCATATTTTCCAACGTGATGCCCCGGTGGACGGGTAATGGAGAAACCGCCGATTTTAGAAGCCAACAAAGCTGCGCCCGCCGATAACTGAGCAAAATCAAAGATTTTATCGTAAGCCGGCGTATCAGAATCTTCAACTAAGCCTTTTTTGAGGTTAAACACGTATTCCATATCATGCACAGAAAGAATCTGCTCTTCCGTTGCAGCTATTGGCTCCACAAACTCGTAACCTTTAGCCGCTAAAACGTCATGTGCAATTTTCACTCTTTGAGGCCCTTCAATGTGCCATGTGCCATAACCTAAACATTTTTCTGAATACACTATCTTTGTATTCATCGCTGCCTGCATCCAGTATACAATAAGACTGCCATCGCATTTAAAATATAACGTTACCAACCTTATTTTAGCCAACAAGATTTGGAGCGCAACATTCATGATTTCACAGAATCCCTTTGAACTGTTCAGACAGGAATGCCAAACCGTTTTAGCAGGCGCATTGAAGAAAACTCTGCCGGAAATAACTCAACCCAGCATTAGCCTTAAAAAAACACCCAACATCGACTATGGGCAACTGGCGACTTCGCTGTGTTTTGAGTTAGCAAAGAAACTAAACCAGAAACCACTCGACCTCGCAAAACGCCTAGTCGACGCGGTTGATAAATCAGGTTTTGATTTAATCGAGAAAGTTGAGCCAGCAGGCGCAGGATACATCAACTTCTATGTGGATTTCCCCAAATTCAGCGCCCTAACATTGGAATCCATCAAAAAACTAGATCAAACTTACGGCTTCGTCAAAACAGACGAACCCAAAAAAATCATAGTCGAACACACCAGCGTCAACCCACTCCACCCCATCCATATTGGGCAGGCACGCAACCCAACCATCGGCGACACCTTAGCCCGAATACTCCAGCTAAGAGGACACGATGTTTCTCGGCACTACTACATCGACGATGTAGGACGCCAATCCAGCGTAGTCGCTTACGGATACGCCAAGTTGGGCAAACCTAAACCAACCGAGAAATCAGACCATTTCGTGGGCAAAATCTACACCGTCACCTGTTGCCTAGTCGAAATCAACCGCCTCAAAAAAACCCGAGAACAAGCCATCGCACTGCACAACGCCGATGACTTGGTTAAATGCAACAAGGAAATCGATGAGTGGATGTCCATTGCAGCGGAACTTAAAGAAAAGTATCCTGTGCTGTTTGATTCGTTGATGACTAAAATCGGTGAAGACGAAAACCCCGAGGAAGAAATCAACCGCTTAAACCGCGCCTACGAGGATGGGCAACCAGCGGCGAAGGAACTTGTCCGCGAAGTCAGCGACCTCTGCCTAGATGGTTTCCGCGCGACTATGCAGCGTGTCGGCGTATCCTATGATTCGTGGGATTGGGAAAGCGATTTCGTGTGGACTCCACAAGTCAACGAAGTCATGGCGAAACTCAAAGCGACACCGTTTATCTTTAACGAGAAGGGTGTGTTGCAGTTTGATGCTGACAAAGCTGTTAATGCCCTTGATTTGAAAGGTAAACTGGGATTGAGCACTAACAATGAAGTTCCGCCCCTAACGCTTGTCCGCGCAGACGGCACAACACTCTACACCACACGCGACATCGCCTATACATTGTGGAAGTTTAAGCACGCCGAAAAAGTAATCAACGTCATCGGCATGGAACAGTCTCTTGCGCAGCTTCAGCTCAAACTGGCGCTTTACGCGATGGGTTATGGCAAAGACGCAGACAACCTTGTGCATTTCGCTTACAACTTGGTTACTTTGCCTGGGTACAAGATGAGCAGCAGACGCGGCCACTACATCACCTTTGACGAGGTGCTTGGACGAAGCAGTCAGACGGGCCTACGAGGAAGTCTCCAAACGTTCACCAATGCTTTCTGAAGAAGAAAAGAAGCAACATCGCTAACTTTGTCGGTTTAGGTGCAGTCCGCTATGCACTGGTCGATGTTGATCCGGGCAAACCAGTCATGTTCACATGGGAACGCGTCTTAAACTTTGAAACCAACAGCGCCCCATACGTGCAATACACCCATGCAAGAGCATGTAGCATCCTGCGCAAAGCAGCCCATGAACCGGAAAACCCAGAGTTCGCATTGCTCGCTGAGCGGCTTGAAAAAGAACTCATCCTCAACATAGCCAACTTCCCAGACATGTTCATAGAAGCCACCGAATACCTCAAACCCAACATGATCGCAGACTACGCAAACGTCTTAGCCGACAAATTCAACACTTTCTACAACGCTTATCCAGTCATAAAAGCCGACTCGCCACAACTCAGCGACGCCAGAATAGCAATGACAAAAGCCATCCAAACCGTCCTGCGAAATGCTCTCAACTTGATTGGGGTTACTGCACCGGAAAAAATGTAGATTAGCTGGTGTTGTTGCTCTCAGGAGGTACCCCCTCCCCTATATATAGAATCACAACTGCCTGTTGAATGGTGGAAACACTATTCACTCATTGGTTTGGTACTGTTTTTTGTAGGCGATTGCTGGATAAAACAGGCTTCTGTTGAACATTTGCCAAGGTCAATTTGCAGCTTGATTTTCAATCCGCATGGAACACGCTGTCTAAGCAAAAAAATCGCCGGCAAGACCAACATCGCCAAAGCAATAGCTGAGTCGCTTTTTTAATTTCCCATTTGGTGTTTAGATCTTTTCTTTACCAATGCTATCACTGCTATAGCTGCAACCAAGACAATAACTATTGCAACTACCAGCAATGTGCTGGTTGATCCCATATCAAGCCATGACTGATTCGAAACCGAAGTCCCCAAAGCATAGAATGTATTACCCGCACCAAAATAGGCAACCCCATCAACAGCAAAAACCTGTGACTGCAAAACCGTTGTAGTATAACTCCAAACAGAATCACCATTTACAGCGTCTAAAGCACATAGACCGTTGCCTGAATTATAATATACTACTCCGTCGTCTACGGCAAAAGAGGTTACATTGCCGATGTCTTTGCTCCAGCGAAGTGAACCCTCATCTTTGTTTAGAGCGAATAATGTGTCGCGTGAATGGAAGTAGATATCGTCGTTGACTACCTCTAGATGCGACATGGTTGAGTATCTTGTAGGGTAAGAGTAATTCCAAAGCTTATCGCCGCTAGCTGCGTCGAGTGCATAGACGTTTCCGTATAAACAAGCCAACAAGTTCGCTGGTTCAGGCGAATTCAGGTACACAAAGCCTTCGGCGATGATTGGGGAGCCATAAAGAGAGCTGCCAGTGTTGTGGCCCCAAATCTTCGAGCCGTCTTGGGCATTAAGGGTATAGAGTTCTTGGTGTGTGCTAAAGAATACCGTATTGTTTATTACAGTTAATCCTGAAGCTGAAGATTCATCGTTACTGAAGTTCCAAAGTTCCGTGCCATCAGTAGCTTTTAGGGCATACAAGTTTCGGTCTGGACCACGCAAAAATACCCCACCGTCTTGAACCGTTAGCGACGAAATACAAATACCATAACCAAGGTCATGCTTCCATAACTCTGCACCATTAACTGTATCCAATGCACTAACGTAATCACCTATACTTTGATTTTGGAGGTCGTCTGTAGCAACATAAACTACCCCGTCAACAACGCATGGCTCACACGTAACACCGACTCCCGTTTCATAGACCCATTTTTGTGCACCACTTTTTGCATCTACTGCGTAGAAGTGGTGGCTTGCCCCAAAATATACGACGCCGTCAACCATAATCGGTTCTTGGATGCTTGAGAAGTCAGTGAAATTCCAAAGCTTTAGCCCCAGTATCTGCATCGAGGGCATAGAGCGTTTGTATTAGCTGCTGTGGTGGACCATAAGGATAATAACCCCCCTCCTCTGTGGCGAACATTTCGTTATTTACGATTAGAACAATACCATTGCCTATCTGGGGAACTGCCCAACTCATGCGAGTGGTGGTTACCGTGGTATTAGTCGCAGTATACCTCCATAGCTCTGTTGGAGATGCTTCATTGTTTGGTGAGTCAGCTACCGCAACGGATGTAAAAAGAGAACTGCAAAGAATAACTAAACATAAGCACTCCAATCTATCGAACGGAATTTCAACATAGTTTCAGCCTAAATGCCTTTTTGTGTAAGATGGTATAAGGCTTTTTCCAAAGTCACCCATTTACAGGTTATGGCTTGCATATATTGTAGTTGCTTTTTTTGCAATAACAAATTTCAAATACAAGGCTATTAATGTAAAACGAGGTGCAGAATTAAACAATGACTAACGATTACTTCAGTAAGAAACTGGAACCAATCAAAGTTACCAAGCAAAAACCAATTTCACAATTACTAAAAGAAATGGGTAAAACCGCATATCAAGGCCGCAAACTAGGCGAAGCCGTCGATGTCTGGGAAAACATGATCCGCGAAAAAGACACCGTCATCGCCTTGGGTTTCGCAGGCTCAATGAGTACAGCGGGACAATGGACAATCATTAACTGGCTTATCGAAAATCGGTTCATCGACGTCTTGGTCTCCACAGGCGCAAACGTAAGCGAAGACATCGTTGACGCCATGGGACTTGGGCTACTATCAAGGCAGCCACATGGTCGATGACACTCAACTACTCAACGACGACGTCAACAGATACTACGACGTCTACGGCAAAGAAACCGATTACCGCCAAATGGAAGACGTCGTCACAGACTACGTCATGACCTGCAACCAAGACTACATGTACACTTCAGCCGAATTCCTCAACGGCCTAGGCAAATACCTTGGCAAGAAAAACATTCCCGCCATATCTGCAATTGCAGCAGCCAACGGCGTCCCAATCTTCAGCCCAGCCATGGTTGACAGCGCATACGGCGAAACCTTCCTACTCGCAAAGAACAAAGGCCACAACGTCCACATCGACAGCGTAAAAGAATTCGACCAATTCGTCAGCATCGGAACAAAAACCAAAGACGTCGGCGTAGTCTACATCGGCGGCGGCGTACCAAAAGACCTAACCCAACTCATCGCCATCTCCGTTTCACCAATGACTGAAGACCAAGGCGTCAAAGGCAGAAAAGGCGGCTTACGCAAATCCATACAAGAATACTATTACCCACACAAATACGCCATACAAATCACCACTGACAGCCCACAATGGGGCGGCTTAAGCGGATGCACACTCGAAGAAGCAATATCTTGGGGTAAAATCAACAGCCAAACAGGCACACGCGCAGTCTGCTACTGTGACGCAACCATCGCATTGCCACTCATATGCCACGCACTTGCTGAGCGCGTAACAGAGAAACGTAAAGGTCCAGACATGAGCTGGATCTTCAAAGATATGCCAAAAGCATAAAAAATCTTTTCTTTCTTTTTTTATTTTATTAGAACCAATTTTTGATGTCTACTGAATTCGTTGATTATTCGACATACTGTTTCGGGCTGTTCTTCAGGTGCAAAGTGACCGCTTCCTTAATTTGGCACTTAATACAGTTGTTATTCCTGATTTCCGTTAATCCTGCCATATACTCGCTAATGTCGCCGCCTTCATGATCTCCACGCAAATAAAGAAGGGCGTATCGATTTTGGCTCCTGAATTCAGCAAATGCTTTATTCTCTTTGGCATCTTGGTCAAAACTACGGTACCAACCAAAGCCTGTACTGAGTGCTAGTTGCCTTCAGAATACGTTTTATTGTAGCCTTTCTTATCTTGTTCACTGATATCCCTCTGGGTTAGCATGATATAGTGTTCTATAAGTAATCTAAGTTGGGTGTCTCGTTATCTCGTCATCAGCAAGTTAATAGAAAATACAGCCATTCACCTTGCAAGCTGCCCATATGTAAGGCGTTAATGCGCCAAGATTGCGATTGCACTTGAAAATCGTTGGCTAAGCGTTTAGTTGTTCTGTTAACATAGAAACATTCACTTTGCTCATGATCTTCTTCGAAGCTTCGAATGTTTTTCATTTTAGTCAATCTCATGTATATGCTTCGATTTCAAACTTTACATATGCTGAGCTTATTATTTTGATCCTGCCGTTGTCTGCTAAATCAATTAGCATTAGTATGGAATAGCTTCTCAGAGTGTATTCATGATTATCTTCTTGGCAGTACCAATCGTCTGGCAGTAAACCTTGGAGCAAAGTAGAATCGTGAAGTCAGATTCATTTGGAGACTTTCCACTCAACAGGCATTTTGCTTATGCTGATCTGCTTTGTTTATGTTGCCCAAAAAACACCGAGTGTTCCAATGAAAGATAAAAATGAGAAAATTGGCAAATAATGCCGTAAGACGGTTTGGCTGTTATAGCTTTTTCTTCTTTTTACTTAGGCGGTCAATCAAAGCGCTTGTCATTACTGGCATAACCATCGTTGCGTCGCCTTCTATCATGATGTGCTTTGCTTTTTCATTGATTTTACCCCAAGACACCGCTTCTCGTGGTCGTGCGCCGCTTAAGCTTCCATCCCACTCATCCGCTGTTGAGATGTATACGACGTAGTCTAAGCCGTCTTTGAATTGGTTCCACCAGATCGTGTGGTGCTTGCTGATGCCGCCGCCGACGATTAGTGCGCCGCTCTTTTTGGAGTCGAACATGAGGTTGCTTAAGTCGCCTTCGTCTTTGAGTAGGTTTATTCGGAAGTCTTTGTGGTCTTGGCTAAACATCCACAGTTGGTAACCGACTGCGCCGTCTGTTATGCCTGGGATGACGACTTTGACGTCGTTTTTAGCTGCCCAGTAGAGAATTGAGGTTTCGTCGCAGCAGCGTAAGCCGATTTCTCGGGATAGCTCGGATGTTGAGAATTCTTTTTTGCCTTCCTTGTAGAGGTCTGCTAGCATGGCTTGGATTTTCTTTTCGATAACTATGCCGTAGCTGTCGTTTGGGACTAGGACGTTGCCGAGGCGGTTGACTCCTTCCTGGTGGAGTTTGGAGTCGCTCATGATGAAGCTGCCTCTGTAGTAGTCTCTTGTGCAGCGGGCGATGTCGTGGTCAAGTGTGCCGCAGGTGGTGATGATGATGTCGACTAGTTTGCGTTTAACAAGTTCTTTGATGACGCCTCTTGTGCCTGTGGCGACGATGTCAGCGGTGAATGATAGGAATCTTGACGCATTTTTTATCGTTAATCATGGCTTCCAATATGTTAACGCCTGTAGCCAATTTGCCTGCGGTAAAACCCCACGCATCCTCCATTTGACCAACAAGCATATCTACAGTCATGTTTTCAGTAAACTGGTAATCTTTAACTGCAATTTTATGTGCTTCCTGCACTTCTTTAGCCATAAATGTAAACTCCGTTGCAGAGGTTAAACAACTAAGAAGATAAATAGGTAGCGAAAAAAGGCTGGCGCTAATTGGATAAGTAGTTGATTATCCGATTGTAGATGTCGGGGTCACTGCTGTCTTCGTAGCCTGCGTAGATGCTTGGGTTATCGTTGACTTCGACTACGACGTAGTCGCCGTTGACTTCTTTTAGGTCCACGCCATAGAGGCCTTTGCCGATTACGCTACAGGCTTTAAGTGCGACTTCTCTTAGTCGTGGTGGCATGTCTTTCTTTTCTGAAGCTGACTGTTCTACCCCAAACCACCGTTGGTTTACCTCGCAATTTTGCGCCATGTTTCCATTTACCCTTAGGAATCATGTACTTGCAAACGTAGAGTACATCGTTGCCCAAGACGCCGACACGCCAATCAAAACCAGTCGGAGTAAACTTTTGGATGGCTAGGACATCGGATTTTTTGAAGAAGCGTTTAGAGACTTCGCGGAAGCTGGTTTCGCAGGCGGCTTTTTCGACATAGCGGCTAAAGCTTGTGTAGGGTGCTTTGATAACAACGGGTTTGCCTAGTGTGTCAAAGATTTCGGTGATTTTTTTGTGGTGCATGTCGTCTTTGCTTAGGAACATGGTGGGGATGCGTGGGACATCATATTTTTCGAAGAGGGCATATTGGTGGATTTTGTTGGCGCAGATTTTGATGGATTCTGGGTCGTCGATGACTCGTAAACCATATTCGTAGGCGGTTTTTGAGACTATGTAGGCTGTGAATAGTGGATCGGTGGTTGCGCGTATGAAGACTGCATCATAGTTTGGTATGTCCTGGATGTTTTCGCGGAATAAGAAGCTAAATTGGTTTCCAGATTGCTCTGCAGCTTGTTTAAAGTTCTGAAGAGCACCAAGCTCGCGGGGATCAGTAAAATTATATTTTTCGACAAAACAGGCGATTTTAGACACTGAAGTGTTCACCCTGCTGAGAAATCAGCAAAATCTCTCTCGAGATTACGTCTTTATCAGCTTTTGACAGTTCGGTTTCTTTCAAGGGTTCAAGGCCACACAGGAACGCTTTATCCTCTGCTTTCTGAACATGTATTTTACAGAGTGGAATTCGAAATAGCTCATAAACCTTTTGTGTGAGAGCGCTAATTTGCTCATCGGCTACAGTCGCTCTTTCCGAAGACTGATTTCACCGATTTCAACTCGCCCTTGAGGGGTTGTGCGCAAACGGTGAATTTGTAGTTCATGCCTAAGCTTTTCATTGCTCGGTAGAGGGCGCTTTTGTTCTTGGCCACTTGGTAACCTGTATAAATAAATGGGTTAACTGCGAAAACCACCACGGGCAAGCCTACTTCATCCATGATTTTCTTCACGTTATCCGTAACCAGAAACGGCATGGTGGGAATCTTTGCACGAGTAGCTCTTAGCAACAGAATCGGGGTTCGGCTGGAGTCGATTATGTTTTCGCATGAAGGAATAACATCGCTGCCTAAAACTTCTGCATGCAAAGATACATAGTAGCCAGTTTTTAGGTAACGATAATCGTTTGTTAGGTTGATTGTTAAGTCTTTTTTGGATGATTCAAGAAACGCTGATGGAGTCAACGTATGTAAATCATCAGATAGGTCGATGCTTGAGACGACCAACACGGTCATAGTACACCAGGGTATTGAGAGGCGTTATTAGTCTGGTCGTATTTAAAATTAGCGATACACCGACAAGAAATCTGCGTTAACATGCCAGAAAAGGGGCGTATTTTGCCTCAGAACAGTTTTCGGCTGGTTTTTTAAGGTGCTTTGTTTTTGGGCTAAACTTATATACAGTCAAATCCTAAATCAGCTTTAGGATGAGCTTTGAATTACAAGTTATAACTGACTTAGCCGTGGTCATGGTTATCGCCTCGGTAGTAGCGTTTATTTTCTATAAACTCAAACAACCCCTCATCATCGGCTACTTAATCGCAGGCATCATCATTGGACCCTACACGCCACCCTTCAACTTCATTAAACAAACCGATTTCCTCTCGGTATTCGCTGAAATCGGCGTTGTACTGCTCCTCTTCACCATCGGACTCGAGTTTCCTATACGCAAACTGCGCTCGATTGGCAAAGTCGTCATCGGCGTCTCAGCCATAGAAATTACTTTAATGCTTGTCATTAGTTGGGCTGTGGGTACGTTTTCTGGGTTGGGGATTCTATGACACCCTCTTTTTGGGGGCGGCTCTTGCCAGCAGCAGCACAACTATTATTGCCAAAGTTTTAGGTGACTCTGGTAAACTCCGAGAAATCTCCTCCACCATCATGCTTGGAATTCTAGTGGTTGAAGACGTGGTGGTTGTTATTTTGTTGGCGATGCTCCAAAACGTAGCTGCCGTCGGCGTCATCTCAGTAACTTCCTCGGTTTGGCTTGTGGTTAAACTGGTTGTTTTCATCGGCGGCACCCTTGTCGTTGGTGGTTTCTTTTTGCCAAAAGCCATTGACAGATTTGCGAAAGTTGAAAATCAAGAGTTACTTGACATTTTGCTGTTGGGTGTCTGCTTTGCCTTCGCCATCTTGGCAACCCAAATCGGTTTCTCAGCAGCCATCGGCGCCTTCATCGTCGGCGTCGTCATCGCTCGGTCCCATCACCGCGAAGAAATTAACAAGCAGATCGGACCCTTCAAAATCGTTTTCGGCGCCATCTTCTTCGTCTCCATGGGTGCCTTAATGGATATCACCCAGATAGCCGTGCTTACTGGATTCCAGCAGTTATAATCACTAGTAGCGGTGCTTGTGACGAAATTGGCAAGTTGCGGATTTGGCACCCGCATGTTTGGTTATGACAAAACAACTTCTCTACGGGTTGGTTTGGGTATGGCTCAAATCGGCGAATTCGCCTTCATCGTCGCCAAAGCGGGGCAAGATTTCGGTGTCACCAGCGATTTCTTATTGCCAATTATCGGTGTCGCCACAATCGTTACTGCGTTCATTACGCCCTATCTTGATTAAATTCTCGTATAGAATACCAAAGGACCGAATGGATGAAACCATCAGTCATATTTAAAAATCGACTCAGCCAAATAGACTGCATCCAACTCAGCTTAGAGATGAACCTTGACGTATAAGCCCCTTGAAGTCTTAGGACCCGAACACGAATTTTCACTTGTAGATCAAGACTTGAAGCCTCTGCCGATCAGCGATAAAATCATCAAAGAATACTGCGGCAGAATGATAAACTTCATCGAGTTGCCTGATTTCAGTTTTGGCAAAGAGATGCAACTGCATGTTATGGAAATCAAAGCCAACCAACCCTTTAAGACACCTGATGCATTTGAGGAGACTATGCAAAACGCCGTCTCCACACTCAACGGAATCGTTGGGAAACATGGCGCAAATCTTTTGGGTACAGGCATGCATCCCCTCCTCCAACTATCAGATACGGGGGTTTGGCCGCATCATCACCGAAAAATCTACCAAGAATACGGCAAAATCTTTGACCTAAACAGGCATGGATGGCTAAACATCCAAAGCTTCCACCTGAATTTGCCCTATGAAAAAGAAGCCTGACGCCATCCAAATCCACAACCAACTCGCAAACCTCTGCGCATACCTTCCAGCAATCACAGCTTCCTCACCTATCTTGAGGGCAAGGAAGGACCAGACATTGACAATCGCCTCCAATTCTACAAACAAAACCAAAAAGAAGTTCCCACAGTCGCAGGCGATGTCATCCCCGATTACATTTCCTCGCTTGATGGGTACAAGCGTGATGTGATTGGACGGTACTCGGCAGATTTAGCTAAAGCTGGCGCAGACAAGACGCTGCTGAATCGGGAATGGGTCAACTCCCGTGGAATCATCATCCGTTTTGACCGCTGTGCATTGGAGGTGCGGGTGATGGATGAGCAGGAATGCGTGAAATCCGATGTGGCTTTGGCATGTTTTGTTCGCTCTGCACTTCGGGGTTTAATCGCAGATAACGCTGAACTTGCTGCCACATGAGTTGTTAGTTAAAGACTTCAATGCTGTCATCAAAGACGGGTTAAACGCAAAAGTATCCAGCTCAAACGGCAAAACCGCTCGCCAAGTCTGCCAGCACTACCTCAAAATCGCCACCCAAAACGCCGACGCCGACGAGAAAAAATATCTCCCACTTGTAAAGCGCCGAATCGAAGAAGGCAACCTCTCAGACCTCATACGCTCCAAAGTACAGAAGCGCGCAGACAAAACAGTTTATCATGAAGCAATCGTCGATGTCTATTCAACACTTATTAATTGCCTACGAAATAATGAACCGTTCTAAGGGTCTTAGCATGTCTGAAGACAATAACGGAAAAACTTATTCCTACGACGTCTGCAGCCAATGCAAAATTACCTGCTGCCAAGACGCAAAACCCCCTTTAAGTGGCAACCGAAAAAAAATATATCAACGAATACCTAAAAAACCAGAATATGACTGTTGAAAAGCCTTTCTCAACTGAAGACGTACTCTTACCCCTCAGTTGACAAAGACTGCGTCTGCGTTTTCAACGACCGAAAAACTAAGCGATGCATGGTGCATTCAGTTAAACCTGAAACCTGCGTTGCGGGGCCAATAACTTTTGACATTAACTTCCGCACAAGCATGGTTGAATTTTTCCTTAAGAAATCTGAAATCTGCGCTTACGCGGGTGTTCTCTTCAAGGATAAACCAACCCTAAAACAACATTATCTAGTTGCTCGAGAACAGATTGTTGAGTTAATCAAACAATTAAGCGCTGATGAGTTGCGGGCGATATGTAAAATTGAGGAGCCGCAGACATTCAAGTTCTGTGAGGAACCCTTACCGCCTGAAGTAATTAGAAAGCTGGATTTATAGAAAACCAGCATCCCGCAGTTTGAGTGCGACTGCGATGTTGCCTTTAAACTGGATTTTTCCAGTGAAGAAGGCTTTTTCTGCACTTAATTTTCCGTTAACTAAATCCAAGAAATCTTCTAAACTCATTTTTAATGTTAGGCTGGGTGATGGATTGACTCCTTCAGTGACTGTTAGTTTCTGGTCTTTCACAGTTACTGCCCAGTTGCCGCCTTCAGGCCCAGACACATTGATTTGAGCGACTACATCTACGCCTGCGGCTTTTTCAGCTTTAAATCGTGTGGGTAAGATTTTTTCGAAGAATTCTTGTGGGTGTAGTGTGCTTCCATCCTTTCCAACTCTTGATTTATACAAGTGTTTACTCGGTTGCCTCTTTTTGAACCTTCTTGAATTCCCTCTTATCGGAAGAGGTCTTTTTCTTTTGGCCGAGTAAGCACTGTGGTGGCGTTTTCGTCTGAGGTGTAATTGTAGCCTCTGACTATGGCTGCTGGGATGCCTTCGTTAGCCTGCCCAATAACAAGTTCAGCAGCGGAGCTTAATTCATCCGCTATAGCGGTTTGTTTTATGCGTAAGACGTAACCGAATAGGTCTTTTTCGCCACGTCTGTCTCTGATGGGTTTGAACCCTGCGAATCCAGTTGCTATGTTGATTTCGCCCATCCTGAACGGTCTTCCGTGTGTGTCCGAAACAATCACGGCTACCTCTGCACCCGATTGAGACATGATTTCTTTACGGATTGCGGCGGCTGAAGCGTTGGGGTTTTTGGGTAATGGTACGACGTTTCTGTTGCCTGCTACGTTTGAGCGGTCAACTCCTGCGTTGGCGCAGACTATGCCGCTGGTTGTTTCGGTGATTATGCTGTTTTGGCCGATGCGTACGATTTCTTTAGTTTCCCGCAGAATAACCTCGACTAACGCTGGGTCTTTGTTGGTTTGCTTGGCGATTTCGATGGCTTTCTCCGAGGGTTTAACTTCATCCAAGTTAACCACATTGCCCTCTGACTTCGAAACAACCACATGGGTAACAACGATTACGTCATGGGGTTGGATTGGTGTGCCTTGCTTTTTTGCTGCTTCAACGATGAGTTTGCCGAGGTTGTCGCCGTTTTGGATTAATGGTAAGCCTTCTACTGGGATTACTTGAACTATGTTCGTAGCTGTCTCTCCTAAACATGCCTGACTGTGCAAGAACTTAAATTTATTCTTTAAAAGTGAAACGCTTTATGGATGTCCGCTGATTCCCCATTTTCTTATTAACCTGCATTGAATTAAGCATGGAAAAGAGGCTATAGATTGGGTGCCATAAGCAAGATTCGACATCACCCGTACGCTAAGATAATCATACCTGTTGTGCTTATCGTTTGCTTAGTGTTTGGCTTCTTCTTTAGCTTAGGTTTTATACTTAACACTGCTACGCCCTTGCGGGTGGTGGAAAGCAGCAGCATGAGCATAGACGGCCCCTTTATCTCAGGGCCACCCTCTTCCCCCTACACGATCGATGATGTATTATGGACGCTGATGCATCCATTCAACCGCACCCTCAACGTAGGCGACATCATAATCGTCCAAGGCGTTGATCCCAAAACACTCAACACCAACTATCCAAACAGTGACATAATAGTCTACAAAGACCCAACTGATCCAGAAGATACCCCTATTGTACACCGTATTGTTACAAGCTATGAAGTAAACGGAACCCTGTATTTCCAGACAAAAGGCGATGGAAACGGCCAAAAATGGCCCGCAGTACCATCCTCCAGTGAATACGATTCAAACACAGTTTATCACAACAACGGGCAAGGTGTTCCCGAGAATCTTGTAGAAGGTAAAGTTATTCTTCGAATCCCTTACTTTGGGTGGATAACGCTCATTTTGAAAGAAAACTCGTGGGGAGTACCTGTAATCGTTGCGTTAATACTATTGCTATTAGTTATAGAGTTCATTATTCCCGCAATCAAGCGTAAGCCAAAACCCAATGCCGACTCAATAGACCTAACAATCTAGGCTCAAAAAACAAAAAGATAAAATTGAAATTAAGGGAAGAGACCAGTAGGTCTCGATGGTTTATTTTATTTTGTGCGGAACTTCTGAAGCTTCTGCAGCATCAATTTGTCGCCTTCAGCATCACCAGCGCATGTTGCGATGATACCGTCGACTAAGCCGACGAGTCTTGCCGCTTTCTCTTCAACAGTGTCCATTGTGGCAGTTACTGGCCAACCAATGATTTTCACAATTTCCTTGTTCTTCTCTGTTCCAACTAGGAAGTACGCGAAGAGTGGTTTGTTGATTTTCTTGCATGCCGCGGAAACTGCTTTAAGTTGCTCGAATGAGTCGTCATTTAGTCTCATGAAGTAAACGAAGTCCCATGGTTCGTTAGCGCGTTTGATTGCGTCTTCAACGTTAGATCTTGCGCTGAGTAAGCAGCCGAGTTTTAGGTTTTTGATTTTAACTTTGTCGCTTCGTATGAAGTCTCGTGCAGCCTCTGAAGAAGGAAGCATTTTGATTGGTTCACCAACGCTTGGCTTGTCGCCCATGGTTACTGCTAAACCGTCTAATCCAACGATGTCGGATGCAAGGGCTAATCCTCCAACCTCAACTGGGCCTTTATAGTGTAGATATGAAGATTGGGCAGACATATTTTTCTGGATATTTGTTTTTGAGTAAGCAGCTTACGACTACGCCGCTTGGCGCTGGATAGCCTGCTGCGCTGTCAGTGACGTTCCATCCATCAACTAGGTCTTTGAGTTCATCTGCAAGCTTGAAGAATTTACGTGTTGGTACAAACTCATTTAGTATTTTCATGGAGTTTCCATCTCAGCTTAAGAGGGGAGGCTTTTGGGTTAAAAAATCTTTTGCATACAATACGTTTACTCGCCTGCTTTCAGCGCTTGACTGCAGGTTTACTCGGCGATTTCTGGTTTGTTATTGCTGTTTTAGGTCAGCGAAGCTCTTTTTGGAGCGTTCACGTTTGAATTTGGCTATTCTGATGATTTCTTGCTTATCCGCGGCTTCCACAGCGAATTCATGATTTCTTAGCAGTTGTTCTCCGACTGCTGAGCGGACAATCACTGTCGAATACCCCTGTTTGCTGCCAACTGAACCCACAGAAACATCCGCCAGCCGCGAAGTAAAATCATCACAGAACCTACACGCCACCTCAGAGGCGCAGTCAAGGTCCTTTACTCGGCAACTAACCTCTCGGTCCTCTACTTTAGCGGTGAATTTTCCCTGCCTAACCTGCGTTTTCTCGACCCTATCTAAATCAATGCCTAAACGGGTTTTGAGTTCTTCTTTAAGTTTGGCTGAATTGAAGGCTTCAAAACAGAACAACCCAATCACCGTGACTTCGCAGTCTTTGCCGATTGTCTGCTGAATTTTCCTCACTGCTTTTACCTCGCAGGGGGTGCAAACGATGGCTATGTGTTTTTTGCCTTGGCTGATGAGTTCGCGGAGTTTCTTTGAGACGTTAACTTTCAGGTAGGTGGTGCCCTTCGAAGCCAAAATATCCTCAGCGTTTTTGTGCAACGAATGCTTCTGCAGTGTATCCCTGCACTCGTTTGACAACGATGGCTGCATCAAACAAACCCTCACGAAAACCCTTCTGCAGGAGTGCGGTGACTACTCCGCCATCCTGACCCTCGACGTTGCTTTTTGCGGAAAATACGTCGCAGGTGACGCCTAAATCCTCATCCTTTTCCCCAGAGAGGAATTGCTTTTCCAGTTTCTCATCGTCTTGTGCTCTGTAAGCTTGAACTTTTTCTGCACGTTCAGACGCCATTTAAAACTTCAACCAGCCCTTTAATATTGAATAGCTCGTATTGCGCAAATAAAGCTTTAAGCCAAAGCAATCAACAACACTGCTACCCAACGGTGAATCTCGAATGCCAACAAAAGCAGTCGCTGTAAAAATTAATGTATACAGTCAGTGACCAAACCGGACTCGATCAAATCAAGGCTTTATGGGAAGGGCTTAACAGATGTATGGGCGAACGTTCCACCTATTTTAAGCAGCATTTTGCAGCTATGACTTGGGCGAAGAGGAAGGCGGATTTGTTGGAGAAAGCCGCCAAAGGCATAATGCGTATTGACTTAGCAGTTGATGAGGCAACAGGGCAGAGTGTTGGGTACCTCGTAAGCAGTGTTAATACTAAAAAGATGGGTGAAATCGAATCCATCTTCGTCTGTGAGGCTTATCGGGGCTTAGGCATTGGCGATCAGCTGATGAAAAACGCGCTTGCATGGATGGACCAAAACGGTTCAGTGGAAAAAATTGTTGAAGCCTCAGTGGGCAACGAGCAAGTGTTTGGTTTCTATGGGCGTTACGGGTTTTTGCCTAGACTAATCCAGCTTAAACAACTAAAAAAATAGCTCTCAGAAGAATTATTTGTTTTTGACCTTTGCTTTGTCAAAAATCCGCCTTTTTATAAGGGTAGGGGGTCCGCTGAGAGCAACAAACCTTATCCTACACCTGAACCGCTGGACGCTCGGCACAACTGCCTATCAACTAAAGATGCCAGATAGCAACCGCATCAAAAAAGCCGCCGACAACCAACAAACGCCCACTTCTATCTTGGTTTCGTTTGCATCTGTTGAGACTATAAATAGAGGGGGGTATAGAGAAAAATCGCAAGCAGACCTAACTGGTCAGTGTTGATGTTTTTTCACTGCTTGCAGAATCAGCTGCAACCAGCCAGCAACCCAAACACGACGCAGACCAAAAAGCAACCGTCAGCACAACCCATTGGTTGTTGTTGAAACAAGAGAGTTTTTCGGCTAAATTGAGATTAAAAAAGAAAAATAATGACCAAAAAAAACGAAAATTATTTAGAGCCGACTAATTCTTCAACTTCTTTTTTGCCAGCCTCATTTTCAACAACTTGCTCTTTGTCATTCATGAGAAGCAGCGTCTGGAACTCGGCAACATGAGTTTTCTCTTCTTTAGCAATATCAAGTAGCACCTTCTTTATGCCTGGATTCTCTGCCAACGCTGCCATCTGCTCATAGAGGTTTATTGCGTCTAATTCCGCGATGATTCCTACTCTTAGGATTTCATTGTCACTGGTAACTTTAGTTAATTTTTCAAGTTTGATTGGTATTTGAGCTAACATTTAGGGGTCCTCCTATCGAATAGCTTGTATTAGAAACATAAACGTTGCCGAAATAGCGCTTGGTTAAAGCAGGGTGACTTTGACTTCTGAAATCTGCTTATTCGCCCTCAAAGCCGCAATATACGCCTTCATAACCTGTGCATCGCCTTTTGCGATAATAACTTCGATGCAGTAGCCTTCCTCAATGTGTGTATGCAGAAAGGTTAGTACGACGTTGCTGGCGTGGTGTTGGCTGTCTGTGTTTTGTGCGGTTTTGGCGCCTTTGTGGTAGATTATTGTGATTGTGGCTGCTATGGTTCCTTTGAGTTCTTCTAGTTTTTTGGCTTCTGAGATGTATGTTCTGAGTGCTTGGCGTACGATTTCGGAGCGGTTTGCGTAGCCTTGTTCTTTTATGTAGGTGTCGATTTTTTCTAGGAGGGGTTTTGGTATGGAGAGGCTTACTATGCTCATGGCTGGTCTTATTAAGATTGGTTGTTTGCTCATATAAGGTTTTATTAAGAAATTAGGTAGATTTTAATAACCCACAGCGGTGACTCACACGAACCACCCATGTTAGACTGGATACTCGCCATAAGCAGCGTCATCGCCATCAGCGCAATCTCCCTAATCGGCATACTCTTCATCTGGTTAACAGAGACCAAACTCAAAAAAATATTCACCTACTTAGTCAGCTTCGCAGTCGGCGGCTTACTAGGCGACGTATTTCTACATATGATGCCTGAACTCATCGAAACAGGTTTCGAAACCCAAACCGCCCTTATACTCATCACTGGCATCCTGGTTTCCTTTATGGTAGAACGCTTCTTACAATGGCGTCACTGCCATATTCCCACGTCTCAGGAGCATCCTCACAGCTTCGCCTACATGAACCTCTTTGGCGACAGCGTCCACAATCTAATCGACGGATTAATCATCGGAGGCAGCTACATAGTAAGCATACCATTAGGCATCGCTACCACTATAGCTGTGATTTTCCATGAAATCCCCCAAGAACTCGGCGACTTCAGCGTCCTCATCTACGGCGGCTTCACAAAAAAGAAAGCACTGGGCTTCAACTTCTTAACAGCTTTAACCGCAGTCATTGGCGCTGTTATTGCGCTTGCTTTAGGTTCAATGCTTGATGGTTTTGTGCCTCTATTGGTGCCTTTTGCTGCTGGCAACTTTATCTATATCGCTGGGTCCGATTTGATTCCTGAGCTTCGTAAAGATACTCCTGAGCTGAAAAAGTCTGGGTTGCAGTTGGTGTCTTTGGTGTTGGGGATTGTTCCGATGGTTCTGCTGTTGCTACTAGAAAAGTAACCCAACGCCACTCAAACTTATGACCATCGTTATATGTGATGCTGTTTCAGTTGAGCCTCAAACCGCAGAATAGCTTCGCAGAAGGGAGAGGGCTGGCATGAGAAAGGGAATCAAACGAGTCATAATGATAACGGCTGTTATAGCTTGCTTTGTCTCTTTTGACTGCGTAATGGATTACATTGCAAGAAACTTTTATCCTAGCCTGTTTGGCTTTGTCTTATACCCAATCGACATTGCAGGCGTAATAGAATACTCTGTTGGCACCGCCGTTCTTTACGTTTCCCATAGAAAAAGTGTTGAATGGGTAAGCACTGGCATGATAGCCTGTTTTGCTTACAGTTTTGTGATTATCGCACAAAAGCTAATCCTTAGATATTGACTTGCAACTCTTCTTTCTTTGCAAGGAAACGTAAATAAATTTGGCAAACGCATGTTTTTAGTATTTGTGGTTGTTATGAAAATTGCTGTTGCAGGTAAAGGCGGAGTAGGTAAAACCCTCATCGCAGGCGGTATAGCCCGAGGTTTTGTTGAACGCGGATTAAAAACCATTGGAATTGATGCAGATTCTTCACCCAATTTAGGTTTAACTTTGGGGTTGACTGCGGAGGAAACCCGAAAAATCGTTCCTATTTCAGATAATCAGCCCTTGGTTGAGTCCAAAACAAGCACCGGTTATTCAGGCGTCTACAACCTTAACTTCAGCGTTGACGACATCGTAAAACAGTATTCTGTGCCTACACCGTTGGGTGTAAACCTGATTGTCATGGGAACAGTCCATACCATGGGTGCCGGCTGCATGTGTGCACCAACCGCTGTCATCCGGGCTTTGCTTAGGCATCTTGTGGTTGAAGTAAACGAAGCAGTCGTTATGGATTTAGAGGCAGGTGTGGAACATATCGGCAGAGGCACCGCACAACAAGTAGATGCATTGCTCATCGTCGCTGACTCTAACATGAAGTCGCTTGAAATCGCCAAACACATCCATGACATGGCAGCAGCTGGCGGCATGAAACAGCTCTATCTTATCGGCAACAGAGTCATGAATGACGCCCAAAAAGAAGCCATACAAACCTTCGCTAAAGAAAACGGCATGAACGTTCTTGCGTTTGTGCCATGGGACCAAAAAATTATCGAATCCGACATGCTGGGTGTGACGCCGCTGAAGAACAAGGATATTGAAGCGGTCAAAGCCATCGATGGCATCTGCGAGTTGCTTACTCAAAAGATTTCTAAAAAATAATTTTCCCTACTTCTATTCTTTAACCAAAACAAATTAGACGTTATATTGTACTCCATTTCTTGGAATCGTGACATGTGCATCTATCCTACTCTGGATAGCTGATTCTAAAACGCGCTTGGTATTAATCGAAGGTCCATGGACGAGGAAAACGTTCTTAGGCTGCCATTTAACCACGAAATCCTCAATCTCTTTCCCTGTTGCGTGCGCGGAGAGCCTGTAATCGCCGATTAAGCAGGATAGTTTGATGGTTTGCAGAGGTTCATTTGGCTCAACCTTCAGTTGCACGGTTGGTTCTTGCTGTTTTTGGGTTAGTAGCTTTAGGAATTTGCTGCCTGGGCTTTCCTCGTCTTGGTATCCCACAAACAGTATCGCGGATTCCGCTTCTTTAGCGAGGTAGCTGGCGATTTTAGGGCTCCAGCCGCCTGACAGCATCCCAGAAGGCGCAATAAACAGTGCAGGACCATTATCGTAAATCAACGTGTGTTCCACTTCATAGTTTGACGATGGAAACTGTACCAGCCCCTGTGAGCAGCCAGCGTACATGCAACTGCGGAAGAGTTCACCGAAGTTCTTAGCTGCCCAAGCGGTGACGTAGACGTTTTTCTGGTCTTCAGTGCATAGGTAAGTTACGTTTCTTGCCATGCCCATGATTCGAATTGGGTAAGATTGGAGGGTGTTGGTTTCCTTCATGCTTTTCAGAAGAATGGCTAGGATTTCTTGTGCTCTGCCCAATGCGAATGAGGGTATGAGGATTCTGCCTCTTTTGGAGAGGATGGCTCGGATTTGGGTTACGAAATCGGTTATTTCTTGTTCTCTTGTGTGCTGAGATTGATTCAAGTCGCCATATGTGGCTTCTGTTATCATTAAATCAATTTTCTGCTGCTCGTGGGGTGGGTCTGGAGCACCATTGACTGTTAAGAAGTCGGTTCGGCTAAAATCGCCCGTATACAAAACCCTTGAACCTGCTTTTCCTTCGATTAGGAAACTGGCTGCTCCCGGAATGTGGCCTGCCCTAAGCGCCTTTATGGTTAACCCATCGATTTCGAGGTTGGTTTGGCCTTCTTCGAAGCTGCAAGTCCTAATCCGCTTTGAATTTAGCACTTCTTGGACTATTTCATCAGCGTTCTTATTGCCGCCAGTTGCTTTTCGATAGATATCGTTTAGTGCCTGTGAGTAATAGTTGGGGGAGACTTTCAGTGCATCGCGGAGGATTATCCGGGCTAGATCGTGTGTGAAGCCGGCATGAAATCGGTACGTCTTGTACTGCGTAGAAGGC
>CAWALK010000021.1:0-15986 GCA_963782915.1 uncultured archaeon | reverse complement strand
ATTTTTCTCTTACCACTGTCTGGTTTTTTATGTCCTATCGGTAAGTTGTGTGCTTGCTTAAAAAAAATTTTGAATATAAAGGATTTAGATTTTTGCAAGCGAGCTTTTGTCGATAATTCGCTGGCAAGGTTCGAGGGGCAGCGATTCAGATAACATTTACGGGTAAACATGCGTTACTTATAAAAGACGCCAAACTAAACCATGTTACTAAAATTACAGCTAAAGGCTAAGTTTAGGGCATGGCATATACATGGCTGACTCCGTCGGGGTAATACTTAAGAAAATCTTCAGTTTAGCGTTAATTTTTAATGCGCTAATCACTATAGCTACAGTCGCCGGCATTCTATACGGATTCTACAGATCAAACCCGCAGTGGCATCCATATGCGCCTTATCTGCTTGATGGAAACCTGTTTTTGTTGGCACTCGCCGCAGGCATAATCTGTGTCTTCCCAGCCGCTGCAACAGGCAGATCACTTCATACGGGCAGATTTCTCTTTCACCATTATGTTTATGGCTTTTTTGTGTTAGCGATAACTTCAGTGTTAGTTACTGTTTTGACGCCTGTTTCGGCTGTTAGTTTGTTTTTTGTAGACTCTAACGATATACCGGTTAACGCTGCGAGAGTGTTCTTTTTGGCAGGGTTAGCTATGTTGCTGGATGATTTACCTGATGTTTCGAGGAGAACTGAGTTCTGTTTGAATTGGATAAAAACTAAGGCTTGCTGCATAAAAATGGGTCTTCATGTAGCTACCTTTGTCACCGGGATCTTTGCGATGTACTGTTCCCTTTCAATTCTTGCCTCAACCATTGCCGATGATTTCACCCGATGGTTACCTAACTCGTTTGGAATAGTCAGCTTATTCATAACAGGCATAATGTCCTTTGCCTTCGTGGCAAGGAAAGATTGGCTAAAGATTACTCCGCCTGAACCTAAGCAGCCTAAGCTTTTTGCTTAGCAATTTCTTTTCCTATTGATTCTAACTGTTCACGGCTGAATCTTCGGGCGCTTCCATGTGTGGATAAGTGGTTTGGTAGCTGTGGAAGCTTGAGAATGGGCACCGTTGGATTGTTTACGTGTAATGTTGAATGTTTGTTGGTTAATACGACGATGCCTTCAACCCAGATGCCTAAAGACCGCAAACTCGGCGAGGAATCTATTATGCGCTTAATTCTTCCAGCGTTACGGTTAACTTGGCGGCTTGGGCTCGAAGAAGAATCATGTTTTCCACCTCTATGCCACTCATCCCCGCTAACGGATATGCTGCCATTCCAGTTTTTGGTCTCTAACACAAAAACGCCGCCCGGAGCCAAAACGATGTGGTCGATGTCTCCGCCGCCTTCACGTAAGTAGAGGTCGTTTATGAGGTAGTAATCATCGCTTAAGCTATTGCTTAGCAGTTTAGCTACTTGTTTTTCGCCCTGATAGCCGCCGTTGAAAATGTGGTATTTGCGCAGATAATAGTAGGAACCGATTAGCGCCGCTACCATAAAGATGAGCCCTATCAGAAAAACCAGTCCAATCTCTTTAAAAAGCCCCATCTGCACCAAAGAAAGCATCCCAAAGATAATTAGTGCCAAAACAACGCCAAATACAATTAGACAAAGGACAGCTTTGGCAAGGTTTTTTCTTGTTTGGTTCTTGAGGTAGCTACTTGACGCTTTAATCTTACGCATACGACAGGATTAGCTTTGATAATATATTATGCTATGGGATACCAAAGAAGCCGTTTTTGCTGTTCTTCCGGGGGAACAGGCTGTTCCCGGGGGAGAGCAATAAGGCACATACCACACAGTGCCTAACGGTGTAAAACAAATGGCAACCAAAAAAACCTTCACAAAAACCTTAACCTTGTGCTTGCTGGTAGCAACCATGCTAAGCCCAATCTTTCTCTTATCAACCCAAGCTCAAAGCTCAACTACAGTTGGCGAGTGGGCACTAGACGAAACTAAAATCAGCGGCTCCACAACCATAACCCCCGACGCAACCGGCGTCAACAACGGAATACTCGCAGGCGACCCATACCCAAGCCTTGTTGATGGGCAATCGGGCAAAGCAATGCAGTTCAATGGAGAAAACGCGATTTATGTCCCTATCAAATTCGTCGTAGGCTTTCCACCGATGGATGAACCCATGTATGTCCCAATCTCAACCAACCTCGACATCCAAGAGTACTTCACAATAGATGCGTGGATCAACGTTCCCGGCTACAAGGATGCAACCTACAACAACATTGTAATCAAATGCGACCACCCCGACCAAGCCTGTGCATGGCAAAACACCACCCGCGTCCTCGGCTTAGCTTTGCGTGCAGGGGCACCAAGCAACGGCGAAGAATACGTTGAGGGAGCACTCAGCGGCTTCGTCATGACGGAAACCGGCGGCTTCAACGAAATCGTAACTACCCAGCCAATCCAACTGAACGAGTGGATAAACGTTCAGTTTACCCGAACAGCCACAGGCATGCACCTCTACATCAACAACCAAGAACAAACCGTCAAAGTCTTATCGGGCACACAGAATCCAAGCGGCAACATCCTACAAGGCACAGAATACTACTTTGGACACGACAGTTTAGCTTCCATCGACAAAATAAAAATCACAGACTTAGCACAAAACATCGAAAACAGCTTCGACATCGGCCCCAACATGGTCATAGTAATCGTCGTTGTCTCCATAGTCTTCGCGGTGGCTTGGCTACTACGCAGAGGAATCCAGCTCTGGATAATAAAACCCAAAATCTAAGGGATGAAATGCTGTGGGTACAACCTTTAAACTGCTCGAGCTGATGCTGAGACAGAAACTCTTAGGGCAGGGACTGAAGGGTGAACCCAATACACCCCTTATTGTTTCTTATGCAGTAACCCGAGCGTGTAATCTACGGTGCCTACACTGCCATGTTTCTGCCAGAGAAGCCATGCCCGGCGAATTAAACCTCAAAGAAGCAATGCATGCAATTGATGAGATGCACAGTTTGGGTACGCAAGCAGTAATTTTCAGCGGAGGCGAACCCATGCTCCGCAAAGATTTTGTCCTAGCCCTTGCTGAACACTGCGACGACTTAGGCATCATAACAGCAGTACTCTCCAACGGCTTACTAATTACCCCACATACGGCGTTGCAGCTTAAAGAAGCAGGAATCAAAGCCATCGGCATGCCCATTGACTCGGTGGTTCCCGAAAAACATGATCACCTGCGCAATCTGCCGGGGACCTTTAACCGGGCAGTGCAAGCCATCAAAACCTGCCTCGAAATCGATTTAGAAGTCGTTATAACTACTATGGCAATGAAGGATACCTACAGTGAGATGCCTAAACGCATAGAGTTCCTAAACGATTTGGGCGTAGATGAAGTTGCAGTTTATGATTTGGTTCCTGTAGGCAGAGGCAAAGACGTAATGGATCAAGCAATGACTATGGAGCAAAGAGTCAACCTCATCCGATGGCTACAAAGCAAACAAGAAGACACAGAAATGACTTTCACCATGTCAGGCGGCACCCCACTTTACCCAGAAATCGCCTGCGAAATGCATCGCAACCACGGCACCAAAGCCAAAGACTTACTCATCAAAGAATTCTGGATACACAACGGAATAGGCTGCCATGCCGGTAACATGTACTTTAGCTTACGACCAAACGGCGACATCTACCCCTGCACATTCTTACCAATCAAAGTCGGCAATATCCGAGAACAAAGCCTAAGTGACATATGGCGCAACTCCAAAGTTCTCAATACTCTGCGGCAACGTCAAACACTGAAGGGTAAATGTGGAAGCTGCGAATACAGGGAAGGCTGTGGCGGCTGCAGAGGACGAGCATACGCATGCACAGGCGACTACTTAGAAACCGACCCGGTGTGCTTGAAGGATTTGATGGTTGCTGAGAAGGTTTCGCCGGCTGATATCAAGCGGTTCGGTTGGTGCGTCGGATAAGATCATCGGCGTTTCCAATTCTTTAATTTTTGTTTTAAATACATCTTATGCGGAAAGAGAGGGGCATGGGCAGTACAAATAGTGGTAACCTACATCACAGTAGGCTTCTGTTGCCGGTTTTGGCACTTTCTGCACTGTCCACTTGGTTAATCACTGTCACTTTCCAGATACTTATGGTCGATATAGCCCATAACTTTCAGGTTGAAGTTGGAACCGCAAGCATGACAGCTTCTGTCGGCTCAATATCAGGCGTCGTCTTTGGCTTGTTGATGGCTGTTTTATGTGTACGCTATAATCATAAACTGTTTCTGTTGATTGGTCTTGCCTGTACAAGCATAGCTACATTGGGATACTATTTTGCGCCAAATTTCAACGTGCTTTTAGCGGCTAACATTGGTGTAGGCGCTGGAATAGCTATGGTTACGGCCATGGCTTACTCTATAATCGGTGACGTGTATCCATTGGAGAAAAGAGGCAGAGCAGTCGGTGTGATGGTTGCAGCAATAACGCTTGCATACCTCGTCGGTGGACCAGCAACCGCACTAATATCTACTTTTGGCGATTGGCGAACAGCAACGATTCTCTTATCACTGCCATTTTCATTAGTAAGTCTTACCTTAGCAGCGATAGTAATTCCAAATAGGCTCAAAACAATCCCTTCATTTCCGAAGGAACCATTTTTCCTTGGCTGCAAACAAGCTTTCTCCAACCTATCAACCATTGCCGCGCTTTCTGTAACTGTGCTAATGCTTTGTGAGGGTGCAATAGCGTATTATTCAGTTTCTTTCTTTAGGGAACAATTCAGTATGACTGTTGCTTGGGGGTCAACTTTTGTTTTGGTAGGAAGCCTCGTGGGCGCCGTTGGCGGTTTCGTCGCGGGTTTACTGGTAAATATGATGGGGCGCAAACGATTAGGCACAGTCGCCTGCGTAGTTACGGGTGTGCTTACTTTGGTTTTTATGTTTATGCCAACTGCTGAGCTTTCAGCCGCCGTTAGCATTATACGCTACTGGTTTGCTGCAATGACGCTCTCGGCGGGAGGCAGTTTAATTATTGAGCAATTGCCCAAATTCCGAAGCACCATGATGTCGCTTAATACGGCATTCATGAATGTGGGCATGCTGTTGTCTTCGCTTATTGCAGGATTCATGCTAAACAGCTATGGCTATCAAGCTGTTGGGCTGGTTTTAGGCAGCTTGGGTATATTGGGCGCTGTAGTCTGGATTGCATTGGTTAAGGAACCAATCAAAGGCGATATCTAAGAACCTCTTCGCATGAAGTTGCATTCTAAACCGCTGCAAACGTGCAATAAAAATAAGCCAGACTCAACAAGCATTGCTTATGCAACGCGTATACTCAACGAATGCATACTGCCTCAACAATGCTCAACCTGCACGCGTCTACCCTATAAATAGAGGGGGGTACCCCTGTGAGAGCAACAAAAGCCCTTCTCTCTGTGTTAGCTTCCGACTCTTGGAACCTAAAGTTTAACCACCATCAACTGCTTCAAAGGAGGGCGTTGCAGTTGCAGGTTCAGTTTTGCCAATGGTGCCCCGATTGAAAACGCCCTTGCCCCTCAATTCAGCCAACAAAAGCACAATGGCATAGCTGAACATAACCAAATTAAGAGCGCTAACCGCCAGCACCACAGGATCGCCTGTCAGGTTAGGATTGTTTAAGCCAGCGTTTCCAGCAGCGTTTGACGTAAACAGAATATATGCTTCGTTAACAAGCAAAGTTCCAGTTAAAGCTACATACAATGGGCGACTGTATTTTACGAGTGAAAAACATCAGCGCTAGTATGCTGATGGCTGGGAAAAGATAGCGTTCATGAATTCTGGTTGGCAACATGAAGAAGGCAAAGAAAAGCATGAACGCACCGAACACTGCAAGCCAATCACCTGAGACTCTGAACCGCTTATGCAAAACGACTAACGTGAAGGCTGCGGCAACTCCGAAAAGCACCCACCCAACCAAGTACAATCCAACATCGGGTGCCCATAAACCAAACAGCCCCCAAAAATTAAAAGCATTAACCGATGTCACTTCATAGCGGTTATAGGCACCAAAATAGGCGTTGCCCAGAAAAGCTTATGGGGTTACTCCATTCAAACGGCAAAATCACCGCGAAAACAGTGGCGGCAAACACCCCTACAGAAAACAATAGGTTCTTCAAGCCATTTTTTCTGTAAATCAAGTAGATTAGCAGGGGCGCTAATGCGATGCCTTGCGGTTTAGTCAACAATCCAACTGCGAAGACGCCTGCAGCTAGTTTGGGTTTGCTTTTCAGTGCCAGCATCAGGGAAAGTACGAGGAAGAATGTGTAGATTGCATCGAATTGCCCCCAAACGGCGACGTTAAAGATTACTGCTGGGTTGAAAGCATAGAGTGCAGTTGTCAGCAGACTCTGTTTGAAAGATAACTGTTTACGCACGAACAGGTAGATGAGCACTGACGTGGCAAGGTCGAAGACTGTTGGAATCAACTTTACGATGTTAACAGCGCTCACACCAAAAGCTGAAAACGCATTCGCCAAGGAACCGCCTACCCAGAAGATGTAAACATTAAAGGGCGGATAATCGCAGAAGCCAACCATGCTATAGAATGGTCTTACGCCATAATTGACGGCAGTGCGAAACCATGAAAGGAAAGTATCTATGTCGCCTTGGAGACCCTGCGTTGGAAACAGAAGAAGCCTTATGGCGAAAGCAACAGAGAGCAACCCTGTTAGAATCAAAATTTCCCGTTTGCTAATCGAGAAGCTTACCATCGGTTCCCCGCTTGAACAGGTAACCTTTAGGGATATGAAGTTTTGGAGAAGTTAGCTTAAAGAGAAAATTGGTACCCAAAAAAGGGCTAAGGTTTTAGGGGATTATTTTTTGTTCATGAGGTATTCATGCATTGCTTTAGCTGCACGTTTACCTGCACCCATGGCGCTGATAACTGTAGCTGCGCCTGTGGCGACGTCTCCGCCTGCGTAGACTCCGTCTAAGCTGGTTTTGCCGACTTCGTTAACAGTGATTGTGCCGTGTTTGGGGTCGCTTTGTAAGCCGTCGGTTGTGCGTTGGATGATTGGGTTTGGTGTTTGTCCGATTGCGATGATGACTGTGTCGACGTCCATGATGAATTCTGAGCCTGCGATTGTTTTGACTCCTCGTCTGCCTCTTGCGTCTGGTTCAGTGAGTTCCATAGCGATGCATTTCATGGCTTTAACCCAGCCTTTGCCGTCGCCGTAGAATTCTACTGGTGCTGCGAGGAATTTGCAGACTAAGCCTTCTTCTTCTGCGTTTTCGATTTCTTCGTGCCTTGCGGGTAATTCGTCCCGTCCACGTCTATAGAGTAAGCAAACCGTTGAGCCGAGTCGCATGCTGCTTCTTGCGCAGTCCATAGCTACGTTTCCGCCGCCGATGACAACTACGTGTTTGCCGATGCGGATTGGTGTGTCGTATTCTGGGAATTGGAAGGCTTTCATGAGGTTTACGCGGATGAGGAATTCGTTTGCGCTGTAGATGCCGCCGAGGTTTTCTCCTGGGCAACCTGTGAATTGTGGTAAGCCTGCGCCTGAGCCGATGAAGACTGCGTCGTAACCGTTTTTCATGAGTTCGGGGATAGTGTGGATTCTGCCAACCAAGTTGCCTAAGTCGTAAGTCTACGCCGAGTTTCTGGACGTAGTTGACTTCGTTGTTTACGATGGCTTTTGGTAAACGGAATTCTGGGATACCATAAGATAGCACTCCGCCGCCGATGTGCAGGGCTTCGAACATGGTGATTTCGTGTCCGAGTTTGACGAGGTCTGCTGCAACGGTTAAGCCCGCTGGACCTGCACCGATAACTGCAACTTTTTTGCCTGTTGGCTCTGCTTTTGGTGGCATTACTGCGCCGTTTTCGCGTTCCCAATCAGCAAGGAAACGTTCGAGGCGTCCGATGCTTACTGGATCACCCATTTTGCCGATGACACATTTGCTTTGGCACTGCACTTCCTGTGGGCAAACTCTTCCGCAAACTGCTGGTAGAGCGTTTTTGGTTTTGATGGCGGCTATGCCTTCAGCGTATTTCTTTTCTTTGATGCATTTGATGAATGTTGGAATTGGAACTTCAACGGGGCAACCTGTTCGGCACATTGGGTTTGGACAACAGAGGCATCTGGCTGCTTCTTCTTGTGCTTCCGCTTCAGTGTAACCTAATGCGACTTCACTAAAGTTTTTCGCGCGAACATGAGGCTCTTGCTTAGCCATTTCTACGGCTTTCTTGTTTAGTTTTGGTTTAGGCTTTATTTCTGCCACACTTGCAACCTCCCTTCATATCTGCCAACACACTGCTTAACCGTTCTTCAGGAAGCATTGTGCGTTGTCTTAGGATTAATTCGTCAAAATCTACTAGGTGACCATCGAATTCTGCTCCATCCACGCAGCCGAACATCATTTTTCCGCCGACTGTAACGCGGCAGACACCGCACATGCCCATACCGTCAATCATGATGGGTGTTAAGGTGACGACTGTGGGGATGTTGTAGGCTTTTGTGATGGCGCTTACGTCTTTCATGAGTATGACTGGTCCCATTACGACGCAGCGGTCAAACTTTTCTTTCTCGCAGAGTTCTTTGAGGAAATCTAAGCCTTGGTAGCCTTTTGAGCCGTCGTCTGTTGAGATGATGACTTTGTGGCTGTATGCTTTGGCTTCTTCTTCCATCATTATGAAGGGTTCGCTACGTGCACCGAGAACAGTGGTTACGTGGTTGCCTGCTTCTTTCATCGCTTTAGACTGCAACAGTAATGGAGCTATCATGACGCTGCCGCCGACACAAAGCACTTTACCATAATTTTTGATTTCGGACGGATTGCCCAATGGACCTGTGACGTTGCCGATTTCTTGACCCTGCTCAAGTTTGCCCAGGTCTTTGGTGGTTTTGCCGACTTCATGGAAAGCAAACGAAACTGTGCCCTTCTTGGCGTCATAGCCTGCGATGGTTAATGGGATGCGTTCGCCTTTTTCGCCGTGGATTACTATTAGGAATTGTCCAGGATGTGATTTAGCTGCGACATCGGGTGCTTCTACTTCGAAGAGTTTTATCTTTGGTACCAGTTCGGTTTTGGTGATGATTTTGTACATTACTGCTTGTCCTCCACTTTAGCTTCGGTTTTTGGTAGAGAAGAGATTTTTTGGTAGAAATCTTCGAGTTTCTGTTCGAAGTCGCCTTGGCAGCGTGGTGATTCCTCGTAGAGTTGGAATCTGTCTAGTAAGCCTTTCTTTTTAAGTACGTCGAGGATTACGGCTAGGTTGCGTTCTGCGGTGTCTCTTCCTTCCTGTAGTTTGCAGTCTTTGGATGAGCAGACTACTGCCATGACTCCGTCGAATCCGCAGTTTAATGCGTTGACTACGTGGACTGGGTCGAGGGATTTGAAGCATGGAACTTCGAGTGCCAGGACGTTTTTGCCTTCGAATGCTTTGTTGGGGTTGTCCAGTGCTGAGAATTCTGACCATTGACAAACAAATGCGAGCACAGCTGGACCGTTGAGTTTGGCTTTGACTTGTGCTGCGCAGTCGCCATAGCGTTTGAGGACGTTTTCGAATTCGAAGCCTTTGACTTGGATGGCGTGGTGTGGACAGACCAGTTGGCATGCGCCGCAGCCGACGCATTTGTCTTCGTTGATTTTTGGGGTGGCGAAGGATTCGAATTCTAATGCTCCGTATGGGCAGATGAATATGCATTTGTCGCACCCAACGCATTCCAAGACGTCGTATACTGCTTTGCGTGAGAACTTCACAACTTTGACTGCGTTTTCGTCGTAGCCGAGTTGCTTGAGCACATTCTTTGCAAGTGTGAGTCTGCGGGTGTTGATTTTTGTGCCTTCTTTATAGCGGCAGAATGGGTCTTCGCATTGAACTGAGACTATGTTTTTGATGCCTAAGTTTAGTGCTTCAAAGACAAAGTCTGTTGGAACTCTGCCTGCACATGGCAAGCGCAATGCAAGATAATCGTCGACTTTGAGTCCTTGCTCTTTGAGGATATCTTGTACTTCCCCGTTGTTTGGCGAGTTGCCTCTGCACATCAAAACCAAGGTTTCGGTTTTGGGTGCTTTAGCTTGCGCCTGTTTTAGGTAATCGGTCAGGTTATCGTAAGTGTAATATTGCATTTTTATGGCTGAAGCTGGACAAGCACTATAGCAGATGCCACAGACTTGGCAATCCTGAATGTTAACGTTTACTTTGCCCTCTGCATCACGTTTTATGGCTTCGTAGGGGCAGATGGATTGGCAAACATAACATCTACTGCATAAGTCTTGATTAACCTCAACTACAGCGAGACATTTCTCACTCATTGGTAAACCTCTTGCATTTCCCTGGTTAACTTTAAGGCTTTAGCGTGTTGGCTAAAACTGGAAACACAAAAAGGCTTTGTGAATCATATAATCCTTCCTCTGGAAATTATGAAAATCCCCTATAAAAGTCGAAGTTAACAAACGTATCATCTGGCGGGTTTTAAGTCAAGTGGGAATGGTGGCGTTGTTGACAAAAGGTTGTTTGTCAATCAAACTAGTGACAAACAACTACTTTTTGTAGTAAGGTCTACGTATGAAAGCATACGCTTCCAATGCCGCAGTTATACCTTGCCCAACAGCTGTACCAACCTGCTTGACTGGATGATTGGTAATGTCGCCTGCGCCAAAAACGCCATCAAGGTTAGTGTGTTGGCGTATGTCGATTTTGATGTAGCCATGCTCATCCACTTCAACCCCAGCAGCCGCTGCAAGTTGGCTGTTTGGGGCTTCGCCGACCTGCACAAACACCGCATCAACAGCTAATTCGCTGCTTTGCCCAGTGGAGTTATCGATTAATGTGACAGAGCGGACTTGTTTGTCGCCTTTTATTTCTTGAATTTCTGTGTTCCAGATAATTTTGACGTTAGATTTGGTGCTGATATCGTTGACAAGGGATTCTTCGGCGCGGAACATTTCCCTTCTATGAATAACCGTAACTTGCGCTGCCAACCCAGAAAGGTATAGCGTACTTATGCAAGCAGAGTTTCCTCCGCCAACCACCAAAATATTCTTGTTTTTGAAGAAGGGTCCATCGCAGACTCCACAGTAGCTGACTCCTCTGCCGCGGAATTCTTTTTCGCCTTTAGCACCTATCTCTTTGTAGTGGGAGCCTGTAGCGACTATGACGGCTTTGGCTCCGTAGGTGGTTGCGGTTGTGGTTACAGTTTTTGATTCCCCTGATAAGCTCATGGCGGTTACGGCTTCTACGTCATGGATAGTTGCGCCCAGTTTCCGTGCATGGTCAACCATCTTCTGCGCCAATTCGCCACCGCTGATTTCGGCGAATCCAGGATAGTTCACTATGGTTGGGGCATCGGCGATTGTTCCACCAGCGAATTTTTCGTCTAAAACCAATGTTTTTAGTCCACTGCGTACTGCATAGATGGCTGCCGCGCATCCGGCTGAACCAGCGCCAACGATTATGACATCCCAATTCTCCATGAATAACATCCTCTACTTGTTGAATAGTGGGTTGGAGAAGTTTATGAATTGTTCGGGTGAGCAAAAACTGATAAGGACGAAACAGCTTAGTTTTAAGTGTTTTTGAGGGTTATTTATGGCGAAATACAGATGCACAGTCTGCAACTGGGTTTATGATGATGCTAAAGAAAAAGTAAAGTTTACTGATTTACCGAAGGAATGGGTTTGCCCAATCTGTGGCGCTCCCAAATCGGCTTTTGTGCTCTTGTCTGAGGAGAAAGGGGAGAAAGAAGCTAAACCTAAGAAGACTGAAACCACGGTTTCCGATGTGCTGATAAGCCAGATTGCTGCTTGGGGAGTAAAATACGTCTTCGGAATCCCAGGCACATCCACCCTCGGAGTCGTCGATGCCATACGCAAAACCAACGGCAAAGTCCAATACATCCAAGTTCGCCATGAAGAAACCGCAGCTTTTATGGCTTCAGCCTATGGCAAACTGACCGGGCATGTAGCGGCGGTTCTGGGGATTTCCGGTCCGGGCGCAACAAACCTCGTTACGGGGCTTTATGATGCGCAGTTGGATCATTCGCCTGTTTTGGCGTTGACTGGTATGGTGCCACGTAAACTGATTGGGCGAGGTGCAACACAGGAAATCGACCAACAAGCCTTCTTTGAGCCATTAAGCGTTTACAACAAGACCCTGATGACGGAGGACCAAACGACTGCGTTGGCTACTTTGGCGATTAAGCATGCGTTGTTGGATCAGGGTGTGGCACATATTGGGATTCCTAATGATGTTCAGAAGCTGCCCTTTGAAGCTGAAGTGTTGCCGTTTGAGGGCAGGATGCCGAATTTGGCTTATGGGCAGGAGACTTGGGTGATTGAGAAAGCCGCTAAAGTTATTGATGGTGCGCAGAGACCGGTGATTTTGGCTGGTTTCGGCTGCCGCGGTCAAGGAACTAAGCTGCTGAAGCTGGCATCGAAGCTTGGTGCACCGATCATTTCCACATTCCGCGCCAAAGGTTTCGTTGATGACAGCGAACCGTTGTATGTTGGTTGCCATGGTGGAGTCGGTTCAACCGCAGCAGGTCAACTCATGGATAAAACCGATTTGCTCATAGCAATCGGCACTTCATTCTCGGATTTGTCGCAGATACCCCAGAAACGCATGGTGCAAATCGACATTAACCCCTTGATGATTGCACGACGTTACCCAGTTGAGGTTTCGCTATTGGGGAACAGCGCAGTTTTGATACCTAAACTAACTGAGAAGGTTGCGCAGAAGGATAATGCGGCGTATATTGCAGAGATTGGGCAACTAAAACAAGCATGGCAAGCCCAACTCCTAAAAGAAGCAGACCCAACCGCCAAACCCATCAGGCCACAGTACATCATGAAGGTGCTTAACGAAAAAATCGCCGACGACGCAGTAATTTCGCTTGATGTAGGCGAGAACTGCTGGTGGTTCGGACGCAACTTCGGCATGAAGAAAACCCAGAAGATGGTTATGAGCGGCACGTTGGCGACGATGGGTTTTGGCTTGCCGGGAGCTTTAGCAGCTGCGTTGGCGTATCCAGGAAAACAGATTATCTGCATTACGGGTGATGGAGGCTTAACGATGGTGCTCGGCGACTTCTTAACAGCCTTGAAGTATAATCTGCCTGTGAAAGTGTTTGTCATAAACAACAAACGGCTTGGCATGATCATGCAGGAACAGAAAGTCGAAGGCTACGAGGGCTGGCAAACAGAGCTGCACGATTACAACTTCGCCGACTTCGCAGAGCACTCAGGCGGAATGGGCATAAAAGTCAGGGAGCCTCAAGAACTCGAAGCAGCTGTTGATAAGGCACTGAAATCTACTAAGCCAACGATTGTGG
This sequence comes from uncultured archaeon, assembly GCA_963782915.1. Classification (GTDB taxonomy): domain Archaea; phylum Thermoproteota; class Bathyarchaeia; order Bathyarchaeales; family Bathycorpusculaceae; genus Bathycorpusculum. The sequence continues at coordinate 2,718 of CAWALK010000021.1, read as the reverse complement.
ATATTGACACTGACCCAAGGCGATTTATGACTTAGGCTCTTTGTTCTGTTGCTCTCCAAGATGGACCCCCTCCCTCCCTTATATATAGGATAGAACACTTGGCAGGTTTTTTTGTTAAAGTAGTCTGCACTCGTTGAGTGAGCGCTATAGATTAGCAATGGTTATTGAGAAACACTTGTGTATGGTGCACATTTGCAGCCGTCTAACCTGCAACACCCTTACCAAAAGGGCGGGACACATGACTCTTCCTGCCACCATGTCTTCTCTGAGGCTAAGGCCTTAGAGGAAAACCCATGGGTACCGTTTACGCATAACCTCCAAAACGGTTTGGGGTGGGATTATGCCTTCTTCGCAGATGATGCCGTGGATGTAGCGGTTTGGGGTTACATCAAAAGCGGGGTTGCGCACTGTCAGTTTCGGCGGCGCCTCTGCCCAGACTTCTTTGGGATTGCGTTGTTCGATTTTTTCGCAGCCGCCGCTCAAAGTTTCGGGGTCAAACTTGAGCAGTTCAGATACTACATAGAATGGTACACGGGCTTCACTGGCGAGTACTGCGATTCCGCTGGTGCCGATCTTGTTAACGACATTACCCTCCGAGGTGATGGCATCAGCGCCAACAAAGGCAACATCAACTTCGCCCATGAAGGTCCGTGCAGCTGAATCAACGATAAACGTAGTATCAATCCCTAAACCAACCAGCTCTTTTGCGGTTATTCTCCCTTGATAGGCTGGGCGGGTTTCTGTGCAGATTACTCGGAAGTCTGTGCCGTCTGCTTTGGCTTTTGCTAGCATGCGGGTGACGGTGGAGCTGTGGCAATGTGTGAATACTACTGAGCCGTCGCCGATGCGTTTGGCTCCGATTTCCGCTGCACTTTGGCTGGAAGCTGCCAAGTCCTTGAGGAACAGATCAGCGTTTGCAATTACTACTTCACGGAGAGCACCGATTTTTTCGGTCTCTGCGTTTTGGGTTTGGTTGATTATGTAGCGCATGGCGTTGCGCATTAACGGCTCGGTTTCTCGGGCAGAGGAGAACAATATCTGTGCATCTTTTAACTCGGACAGCAGCTGCGGCTTGGTTTCTGCCTTAGTTTGCTCAGCCAACGTTTGAAAAGCCTTGATAGCAGCGATGGCAACGTTTCTTGCGCCTTGAACTTCAATTCTGCGAATCTTTTCAGCCGTAACTTCTACAGAGTCACCCATAATCTTCAACCTTAAAGCAGTGGATATGCTAGTATTTTGTGGAGAAGCATATAAGCAGATTCCAACCATCAATGTTGTGAGCGCTATGTTGCCTGACCCTGATAGCATTAACAGCATTTTGGAACCGTATGTGCAGCCATGGTATGACTCTATCAGAACCCGCAGAAGGCACAGGAGAAGGTTCTCGCGGATTTGCTACCCAAATATGCCACTACGGAATATGGCGCAAAATATAACGCCTCGAAAATAAGCAGTTTCATCGATTATCAGGCGAATTTCCCCATTATAAACTATGCAGGGCTTGCCCCGTACCTCCAAGCAGTCAGAGAACGCAGTTACAAGGCGTTTTTGCCTGAACCACCCCAAACCTGGGTTATGACCCGCGGCTCAACAGGAAACAGCAAAGTCCTCCCAGCAACAGAAACCCACCTAAAACAAATCTATAGCTGCGGAGCAAGAGCCATCATCAACTTCGCCTACAAACGCAAAAAATACGACGTCTTCTTAGGCGTCATCTTAAACCTGAATTTTCCCTCAAGCGTCCACACCATGAACATGGACGGCAAAGAAGTAACCTACGGCTACAGCAGCGGCACCTACGCACGCTTAAACCCCATGTTTGACCGAGTCAGCCTCCTGCCCCGCCAAGAAGAAATCGACAAACTCGGCAGCGGGATTGGCAGAAAAGACTGGGAAAAACGCTTCGACCTCGTCTACGAAATGGCAAAGGACCAAACCGTCACCGCAACCATGGGAGTAACCCCCGTTATCCTGAGCTTTGCCAGATACATCAAACAGAAATATGGCAAATCCCCCAAAGACATCTGGAAACCCCAAGCACTCTTCTGCACCAGCGTACGCAAAATCCAATTCAAATAATGGCCCGATCCTCAAAAAATACTATGGCGACGCCCCCATCGTGGAAATGTACACCGCCACCGAAGGCACCTTTGGGCAACAACCGGACGATTACCCATACATAACCCCGAACTATGACGCATACCTCTTTGAAGTCGCTACAGGTAAAGGCGTCAAAATGCTCCATGAACTAAAACGGGGTGAATGGGGCAGACTAATCGTTTCATCCTGTATGCTACCGCGTTATGACATCGGCGACATGGTTGAAGCGGCAGGAAAAGACTATTTCCGCATATTCGGAAGAAACAACACCGCTACCATTTTGGAGCATCGTCTCTACAGAGCCTTTTTGGGTTGGCTGCTCTAATTCGGCGTTGGTGTATGTTTGCGTGCGGTTGTGGCTACGTAGATTGCGCCGACTATGATGATGACTCCGATTATCAATAGCATAATTGCCCAATTCTGACCTGAATCGGGTAACGCATTGCTTAGCTGCAATACAGAGAACAAGCCGAAGGTGATTAGAATCAATCCGCCGATTAAAAAGCCAACGAAGCCTCGTTCGCCCTTCTCCTGTTTCTCGCGGTCTTCATTCTTCTCGTTCTTTTCGTTTTTCTCATCCTTCTCATCTTTTCTGCGGTAAGGTTGAGTAGGCGCAAC
>CAWALK010000020.1:0-454486 GCA_963782915.1 uncultured archaeon | reverse complement strand
CTAAGGCTCTGTCAAGTCTCTATCGGAGAGGCGCTGATGAATAACCTCTGTAAAATTTCATCGGATTATTCTTTTTCTTTTAGGGATTGTATGGGGGATTGGCGATTTGGCAGTGTGAAATTGCGGAGAACGATTTTATTACAAAATAGGGTCTGTTTTATTAGCTCTTTCAGTTCTTATTGCCATCATCGAATTTTCAATAAACAACCATGTGGGGGATCAAGTTATTTATTCTGGATTTTCCTTAATGGTTGTTTACTTTGCGTTTATACTTTTTATTATTGGAGCAATAATTTTTTCAATAGGAGTATCCAAAAAATAGTTTATTTATTCTTCTTCACGCCTTCCTATAGATTCCTTTGTAAACCTCAACAGCACCAAATATTGACACAAAGAAAACTATTAACAGTTCTGAGATTACTGGCAAGTTGGTTAGCCCTCAAGTCCTCTTTAGCATATACATGGATTGTTGAATGCTCATACGTAAAGCTATTAGAAAAATAGGTGTGATCTTTCCACTCAAAAACTATGCTAATGGGTTTATTTCCTGATTCAGTCCAATAAACTGTCGCATTATTTCCTCCAAAAGTCGTACCGCCATCAGGTATTATAAGTAGCATCGACTGTGTCGAAGTATTTGGGTAAAGCCTCTCACCTGCCCATCCAGTCCATAATTCGTACTTGTTACCATTCGGTATTTGAAAAATAGTTTGTTGAGATGTGATGTAATTCGCATCGTAAAAACCGATACCTAGTGCGGTTTATATTTTGTGCAAAAGAGGCGCCAACCCCTGCTTCGGCTTCAATATTTACTTCTGTATTTTGGGTGATTATCGTATCAGCGTGCATGTGAACTTGAAAATTTATAGTTTCACTTGCAAGTGTGGTTTCAATCCCATCTATACTAGGTGGATATGACTGTATGAAGGTGTAATCAGTCGGGGTATTCACAACAAAATATTCAACGTTAAGGTAAGGAATTTGCCAATCGGATATATTTACCAAAATCACAAGCATGAGCATAATGTAAATAAAAACTAAGAAACCTCTAAACTTCCTGTTGATAATGATTTTCTGCATCTTGCTTTTCTTACGGTTCGGGTTGCCTTGTGGTTGTATTTTCGGGAGTTTAAAATAATCTCTTAGAATCGCTATTATTGTGTCGGGCAGATTTTCGATTTTTCTTGTTCTTCTTTCATCTTTAATCTCTTTTAGTAAGTCATCAGAAGGTTGCACCGTCACCTTTCGCATTTTACTTCTCTCAAGCAGAGCAGTTTGGGGCTAACTTAACTTAAGAGTTGTGGAAAGGTTAGGGTTAAGTCATGTGGTGTTTTTGGTTTTTGCTTGCGTTTTGTATTAGGGTTATCCATTTGTTTTTTCCTTCGATGTTATTCCGCATGCTTCAGCTGGGGTTTTTCCGTTTAATGCTTCATGTGGTCGTATGTAGTTGTGGTATATTTGGTAGCCTTTTAAGATTGGCTGTGTCGTTTTTTTTTAGTCCTCTCATGGTCTTTTCTCTATCTCGGATTTCACCGTTCATGCGTTCCATTTTGTTATTGTTGTGTACTTTGCCTTTTAGGGTGATTTCGTCGTATGTGTTGTTGTTTGGTCAAAAACTCTTGCTTGCATGCTATCATGAGTAAGATGGTAATCCATCGGTTATGAAGGTTTTAGGTTGTTTTACCCATGAGGTCTTTAGCCATTCTGAAAAAGTTTCTTGCATCATGCTTGTCTTTTGTTTCTGCTACTTCTTGAGCTATCCAGAAGCGTGTTTCATCATCCATCATTGCGAAGAGGTATTTCATGTCGCCTTTACTTTGATGTAGATTTCATCTGCTCTCCATGTGTCGCTTACGTTTGGAATTATTTTTTCAGCGTAGTCTTTCATTAATCGAACATATTTCTTTATCCAGTTGTAAACTGTTTGGTGTGAGACTTCTACGCCTAAAAGTTTGAGGATTCCATTGTGTTTCTTAGGGTTTCTCCGCTAAAATATAGTTGCATGGCTGATGTGATTGCTTGTGGGTTGTGTTTCATGTGTTCAAAGCCTATGTTGAAGGTGAAGTATTTGTGGCAGTCTTGGCACTCGAATATTGGATGTTTCCTGTTTTGTTTTTGCGTACTGCCGTCTTTTACTATGTTGGTTGAACCGCAATAGATGCATTTGGTTAGGTTTTCGATTGGTTTGATTGTTCTTACTTTTACTTCTGCTCTGATTGTTAGTGAGAATTTTACTGCGTAGATGTGTTTGCATGGTGCTGTCGGTATTTGTTGTCTGGGCATGCGCATATCCATTCGCCATTTATTTTGTTGACTGTGTATTCGCCGTTTCCGCTTTGGGATTTTACTATGTAGAGCATTCGTCTATTCGTTGACTTGTCCGTTGTGCTGTGCGATTGTTTGTCCTCTTTCTTCTCTTGGTGTCATTACTTGCACATGTTTACCAACCAATTACCAATACACAAACCGATTATTAAAGATGTTGGTATATGAGTTGGTAAACCTAATATAGTGCTTAACCAAATACACCAATATAGAGGTTAACACATTGGGCAAAATCACCAAATAAAACAAACAAACCCCAAAAAGCCAATCCCTAGCACGACCATCCCTTTTAGCATCATCAAGCAGTTTGGACTAACAGAATATGATGAATTAGATTGGTCGCTTGTTGTTGAAAATAATACGTTAGTAATAAAAGTCATCCCCATAAAAACTGGAAAAACTGCTTGAGGTACTTATCCGATGAAATTTTACATGGAGAAGCTTCCGACAGAGACTTTACAGAACCCTAACTAAACAGTAAAAGACAAAAAAAGTAAAAAGAAATAGTGTGGGATCGGCTAAACAAAGCCGATGAAGAGGAACAGCACCAGAAGGGTGACACCGACGCTTACAGCGGCGATTAGCAGGCACTTCATGGTTGTGTATGTTGGTTGTAGTTCCTTGACTATCAAAGCAGCTAAGCCTGCTAGCCAAATGTAGGATACTATGAACATGCCTGTTAGGATTGCCTTGAAAGCTTCCATCGAGGCGCTGATGCTGCTTATGGCGGCTGCTGATTGCGCGACTGGTAGAGTTAATGCTGCTGGATAGTTGAGTGATCCGAATGTGTCATAAACTACTCCTAATGCTGCATCATATGGATAGTAGAGTGCTGGCAGAGTCAATGTTGCAATGACATTTACTAGTGCACGGATAACCATAACAGTCATGGCGAAGCCTGCTGCGATGAAGATTGGTTTCCATGGTACAGTGCCTTTCAGTACTCTGAACATCACATACATCATGCCTGTTAGGATAAGCCATGAAGCGAGGAATTGCAGTGAGAATTGCAGCAGGAATGTGTAGAGGAATCCGCTTGCGTTTGCGATGAGTGGCTGTACGAATTCTCCTCGGAAGAACAATGCGCCGACGCGCACGGTTATGTCTTGGCTGTTGGGGTAGGTTAGTTGGAGTGTTAGTGATGTGATGTTTTGCCATGTTGGGTTACCTGATGCTGTCCAACCGGTTGCGTTTGGACCCAGTGGAACGGTTAGGTTGCCCCATTGGTTGATTGCATCTGCACTGGATAATGTGCCCGTTAAGTCATAGGTGTAGTAGTTAGCGTCTCCTAATGAGTAGAGGGTTAAAGTTGCATTGGAGGGTGCTGACTGTGGCTGTACTAATTTCATGGTTATGGAGAGGTTTTGGAAGCCGCTTGCTGTGCAATCAACGTTCGATGTGTTCGTTAGGGCTACTAGGATGGTGTTGGTGTTGTTGGCTTGTATCTGCATGCTGTTGTTGCCGAATAATGAGTAGTATTGAGCGTAATCTGCCAGGTATACTGTGTTGTTGAAGTAATCGTCAAAGTTATTCGTTAACAATACGTTTGGGCCGCTTTGCCAGTTTGTGGCGTTGTTATAGTCCTGCATTACACCAGCTACTGGAGAGGTGGTTTCAATGTGGACTTTACTGAATTGGGAGGCTTCATAGCCTAATTGTAGACCCATGAATAAGACCAGGATTACGATTATGCCTAGATATTTTGGGTTAGTGATTATGTTTTTGAATGCTTTTTTTGGTGCATATATGACTTGGAGGATGTCGTTGAGAAACAATTGTTTTTTTTCTCCTTTGGTAGTTGAAGAATTGCACGGAGTTATTAAGTGTTTACCAGTAACTGTGGTAAGGTGGCGGTGTCTGGGCATAGGGGTTTTGGGTTGGGGTTAAACTGTTTTTTGGTTGTTGTTGGAGGAAAAATTAAAAAGCGAAAAGAAGAATGAACTCCTGTGAAATAAATGAGCAAAGCGATAACTGGTGAACTAGAAGTTGATGGAGAAACGATAACTTACACATTTAGACGTACTTATCAAATGCCCAAAAGTAGGGATTGGAACAGCATAATTGAAGCGAATTATGAGGGTCATTATATTGGCATAGATGACCATGGTGGCGGGCTCGAATCTGCTAAAATCTTATTGCAAATGAACATAATGAATATAATGCTTAAAAAAGGAATTAAAAAGCCTTGAGCTTAGTATTGTGCAAGGGAAAAAGTCGCACAAAATATTTAGAAGCATACGTTTCATTTTGAATCATCTATAGTTTTGGCCTGAAACTTGCTAAAGACTCTGCTTATTGGCGTATTGAGAGAGAAACTGGCTATTCGGAATGTAATCAAATAACTTCGAATGACCTTACTGCAATACTAGATTATTTCGTAGACCAAATTGCGATGAAGTGTTTAGAGCTAGGCGATGATTCAGGAAAGCTAATAGAGATCGAAAAAGAAGAAAGACTTTAATTTTAAAAAACCCAATTTCAAGAGCGATGGCAAATTTATTTTTTGGTTTAGTTCGTCTACCTATGGATTCCCACTGTTTTTAGGTTTCTATTATCGATGGCTATTGTAGGGCGTTATTTGGATAAAATACGACTTAATTTGGTCTTATTTTGGCTTGTTTATGTATTCGAACCACGCTGTTTTTGGTCGGTGCAGGAACATAGTTACCTCTATTCTGGGGCAAAATACCTCTATTAATTATTTTTGTTCAACTGGGCTGGCTAATGGGCTGTAACTCGTCAGTTATTTTGAGTGGGCAGGCAACGCTGTTTTTGTAGGGGCAAGAACTTTGGCCAAGCAATGAACCTACCTTCAAGTTGCATTTGCCCAATTCTACCGTGACTTCGCATTCCATTATTTCACAGTACATAAAAAAGCCTCCAAAAGTGCAACTCTGTGCAATCTAAGCTTGAGTGAAATGGTACTTGTAAGGCTTTCGAGGAATTTCCCGCGAGAACGCTCTCTATATCACTATATATTTTATAGAGGCTAACTCTATAGGCAGCCAAGGCCCTATGTTATTTTTGAATAAAGTGGAGATGAAAACAAAATTGTTATCACGAGATTGTGATGGCTGCTCAAGCCTAAAATCATGCAACAAACGCTTCCAAAGAGCAAACCAGGGCGACAAAGTCTACTGCCCAGATGGCACAGCCCATCTAATAGACAGCGCAAGCGTTAGCGTCTATCCAAGCCCAGAAGTCATTTGTTTCTTTGAATCATTCTAAATTCAGCAGACGGCACAATAGTGCCAAAACGGAAGCGTAAGAACCAGCAATTTTTATTTTCATATTTTTAATCAGATTTTTAGCTCATTATTTGCTTTTGAAACAGTACTTCGCTATATTCTATGCATCACTATATTGAGCTATAGTGGCATCTGTATTCTATGCTCATCGATTATTTTACGCGGTTCCCCTACAAGGAAGCTATAGGGAGAACGAAAAACAATGAAAAAATCATACCAAATTATAGGCGCACTCGCGATCGTAATCATCGTCGTAGCAGTGTTCAGTTACATATACTTATCAAGCCCAACCCAAGGCCAACCAGGCACAAACCCAACACCAACCCCGACTGTTACACCAACAGTCACCCCAACAGCAACCCCAACGGCTTCACCGACAACCAGCCCAACCCACACCCCAACACCAAAGCCAACAGTAGCCCCAACTGCGGCTCCAACAGCCTCGCCTAGCCCAACACCAACCCCCGAACCAGCATCACTCAACGGAGCAGGAGCAACCTTCCCATACCCACTCATCGGCGCAATGATCACAGACTACACAGCAACCAGAACCTGGGCACAAGTAAACTACCAATCCATAGGCAGCGGCGGCGGAATCAAAGCATTAACAGAAAAAACCGTTGACTTCGCAGGCTCAGACGCACCCTTAAGCGCCACAGAAGCCAGCAAACCTACCCAACACACTACATATCCCAGAAACCATCGGCGCAGTAACCATGGCATACAACCTACCAGGAATCCCAACAGGCCTACACTTAACAGGTGAAGTCATCGCAAAAATATACCTCGGAACAATCACAAAATGGAACGACGCAGCAATCCAAGCTCTCAACCCAACCACAACTCTACCAGACAAAGACATAGTTCCAGTCCACCGCTCTGAAAGTTCAGGAACAACCTTTGTCTTCACAGGATACCTCAGTGCAGTAAGCTCCACATGGAGTACAAGCGTTTCACAAGGCAAATCAGTGTCATGGCCAGTTGCAGGATTAGCCTCTAGCGGCAACTCAGGCGTCGCCGGAATCGTAGAAGGCAACGCATACACCATTGGCTACGTTGAATTAGCCTACACAATAGCCAACTCGATGAAAGTAGCAGCAATCCAAAACCCCGCGGGAACATGGGTAATGCCAACATTAGCCTCAACAACTGCAGCTGCACAATCAGTTGCATCCGCAGGCTTACCAGCAGGCAGTGCAAGTTGGACAGGCGTAAACATCCTCAATGCAGCAGGCACAGACTCCTACCCAATCGTAAGCTTCAGCTACATCATAGTCTACAAAGAACTCAACGCAATACCCAACATAACACAAGCAGAAGCAGCAGGACTAGTACGGTTCCTATGGTACATGGTTCACAGCGGCCAAAGCTTAGCACCAGGCTTATCATACGCATCACTGCCAGCAAACGTAGTGCAAATCGATGAAGCAACAATACAATCGATAACCTTCAACGGGCAAAGTTTGCCCACAACCTAAACAACCCTAAACTTTTCTTTTTTATTTTTTTAAAGAACTTTCAGTGTTTATTGCACCGCATAATTCTGTCATCCATTAGGGCTATTTTATGAGCCAATGGAAACTCAATGCAGTTGAAGCAATCGCTTTTAATATTTTAAAAAATAATAAAAAATTTTGGATTTAACTTAAAACCGACTCAACGTTCATGTTGAGCACAACCTCAGAGATGTCACTGGCATACTCCGCAATCCGCCTAATACTCTCAATAATCAACCTCAAATTTACCATCTCATCAACCTTTGCGTTGGGTAAGCTGAGAACCGTCTCTTTGTCTAACTGCTGAACTTGACTTAACTTTTCAATGACATTTTCTGCCAAGTTAAAGTCATGTTTGAAAAGAGCTTCCATGGAACTCTCGAACATCGAGTTTGCTAAATTGCTAAGTGAAAATAACTTCTCAAAGACTTCCGCATTTACTGGGTCCTTTAACAACAGAGTGTTTTCAGCAATTTTTGTTGAGTGATCTGCAGTTCGCTCAACAGACTTTGCAATCAACCTGTACCCTAAGCATTCCTTCTGCGATTCAATACCGATGTCTCTAACGATCCTCTGGTTAGAAACAGCTATTTTTAACAGCCGCACAATATAGAGTGCAAAACGGTTTACTTCGCGGTCAGTTTCGATAACTTCTTTGGAGCTGCCATAATCGAGTTCTTTGAGTGCAGCCATGGCCTCTTTATGCATAGATGAAGCAATGATTGACATGCGGCTTAGCGCATTCTGTACGGTAAGTTCAGGATAGTTCAGCAACACTTGGAGGGTTAATTCGGTTTGGGTGTCTATGACTATTTCTGTGCCGACTAGGTAGTTTCTGGCAAAATTTTTAAGGTGGTTGCGTGTTTTGGAGGAGAGCAATTTTTGTCCTTGCGCTTTTACGTGTAGGACGTTGTAGCCGTTTAGGTAGGCTGAGATCGCAGTGCGCATTACTGCGTCGGGGTTGTCGTTTTGTGTTACTTTGATGTAGGCTTCGTCTTGTTTTTCTTTTTGAGGAAAACTGGAAGGTGTGATTGATAGTGAACCGTCTTCTTCTTCCCGGACCAGCATAGAGCTGCCTCGTTTAAGCTCGTTTTTGATGGCCCAATCCTTTGGAAGCGAGAGAATAAATGTTGATCCGCCAGTGACCTGTAGTTTGCGTTGTTCTTCATTTAATTTTTCCGTTGCTATTGTTGTCACGCTTGACTCCAAGTTACTCTTTCTATGGTCAATCATTATATTAGTTATATCTATATAGACTATAAAGTTTATGGAGATTTACTATATAACAAATGGAGCTTGTAATGGTAAACAAAAACAAGAGTGAAAAATATGAGTACTAAATATACCATTATAGGCGCAATCCTTGCAATAGTCATAGCAATAAGTGCAGTAGCAGCATACGCATATCTTTCCCAACCAGGCGCAACCGAAGCCACAGTAACACTAAACGGTTCAGGCGCAACATTCCCATATCCATTCCTAAACAGCACCATAACACATTACCAAACAATAAAATCAAACGTCCAAATAAACTATCAAGCAATCGGAAGCGGCGGCGGAATCTCGGATTTAAAGAGCAAAAACACTGATTTCACAGGCTCAGATGCACCCCTAACCGCCTCTGAAACCACAAACGCACCAAACGCACTCCACATTCCTGAAACAATCGGTGCAGTAACCATCGCATACAACCTACCAGGTGTATCCTCGGGACTAAAACTTAGCGGACAGGTCATCGCAGACATCTTCCAAGGAACAATTACAAAATGGAACGATGCCGCAATTCAAAACTTAAACCCCGGCATCACCCTTCCAAACCAAGTCATCACAACAGTCCACCGCTCAGACGGCTCAGGAACCACATTCATCTTCACAAGCTACCTAAGTAAAGCAAGCACATCATGGAACACCACAATCGGCTCAGGCAAATCAGTATCTTGGACAGGCGGAATTGGCCAAAACGGCAACACAGGTGTAGCATCAACAGTCAACAGCACACAATATGCAATCGGCTACGTTGAACTTGCATATGCAGTAACAAACGGTATGACCGTAGCAGCAGTCCAAAACCCATCAGGAAACTATATCCTCCCAACATTAGCATCAACAACAGCAGCAGCCCAAGCAGTCACTGGATTACCAGCCGGCAGTGCAAGCTGGACAAGCGTGAACCTACTCAACACAGGCGATGCAAACGCATACCCAATTGTAAGCTTTACCTACCTGATCGTCTACAAAGAACTCAACGTAATCCCGAATCTAACCGAACAACAAGCCACAGCACTCGTGCAATTTCTCTCTTATGTAATCCACGACGGACAAGCATTGGGACCTGCACTCGGATATGCACCACTACCAAACAACGTAGTACAACTCGATGAAACAACGATTGCGTCAATAACCTTCAATGGACAAACTCTACCCACTTCATAGGTGGAATAGCCCTGTTTCAAAAATTAAACCCAAAGTTTCTTACTAAAAAAATTAAAGTTACTGGCGACTTTGTTTTCCAAAACTTAGCCGCCGTAATAGCAGCATCAGCATTAGTCATCCTAATCATCACAGGATATGTCCTCACCTCCGGTTCAGCGCCGGTTATACAGACCTTTGGAGCAAACTTTTTTGTGGGCACTGCATGGAACCCAGTAGAAGGCAGAGAAGCCTTCGGTGCCCTACCATACCTTCTGGGTACCCTTGTCACCTCATCAATAGCACTCATTATAGCGGTACCATTGAGCATAGGCATAGCCGTGTTCCTTGTAGAAATGGCCCCACGACAACTTCGAGTTCCAATAAGCTATTTAGTTGAACTCTTAGCTGCAGTTCCAAGCGTCATCTATGGCCTTTGGGGGCTTTTCATCTTTCGCTTTTTCATACTAAACTACATAGAAATACCCATCAATACCTATCTGGGTTGGATTCCGATATTTAGCGGATCACCCATCGGTTTAGACATCTTCACCGCCGGATGCATATTAGCCATCATGATAATCCCCACAATTGCCTCAATCTCACGGGAAGTTATAAGCGCAGTACCAAACAGCATCCGAGAAGGCGCCTACAGCATCGGCGCAACAAAATGGGAAGTCATACGCCACTGGGTAATAAGCTATGGCCGCTCAGGAATATTTGGCGCAGTCATATTGGGCTTAGGCAGAGCAGTCGGCGAAACCTTGGCGGTAGCCATGCTCATCGGCAACGCAACTGGCCCAGCAGCCATGCCAACATCGCTCTTTAAACCCGGACAAACCATGGCGTCACTAATTGCCAATGGCTTCTTGGAAGCTACAGGTTCATTGGAAATCTCAGCCTACATCGGTGTCGGCTTAATCTTGCTTGTCATGAGCTTAGCCATCAACTTTGGAGCACATTTGATGGTGACGAGGGTGCTCAAGGTTAAGGGAGGCGCAATAGAGTGAACCTAAACAGTTATGCCTTCAGAAAATTCAAGAACCGCCTCTTCTTTGTCATATGCGCAATATGCATAGTCTTAGCCGTTGTGCCATTACTCAGCATTCTTTGGGAAGTTATACTACGAGGTGCACCTCAACTAAGCATAGGCTTTATAACTGGAACCAATGCCACTGGCGGTATTGGACCTGCCATACAAGGCACACTAATCCTAATCGGCTTAACCAGTCTCATCGGCGTCCCAATCGGCATAATCTCAGGCATATACCTAGCCGAATACGGCGACAATCACTATGGATCCACCATGCGCACTATAAACAACACTCTAACAAGTTCTCCCTCGATTATCGTGGGTGTAACTGCATACGGCGTCATCGTCATCGCATTAATTGGAAGCTATAGTGCAATCGCGGGCGCAATCGCATTAGCATTTATCCTAATCCCCGTCGTTGCGAGAACAACAGAAGAATCACTCAAACTTGTACCCAACAACATCCGGGAAGCTTCCCTCGCCTTAGGCGTACACAAATGGCGAACAACACTTAGTGTCATATTACCCTCAGCAAAAAGCGGTTTAATCACCGGCACACTGCTCGCAATAGCCAGAGTCGCCGGCGAAACCGCACCCCTAATCATTACTATCTTGGGTAACAGGTACTTCTTCCAAGGCTTAACCGAACCTATGGCTGCGTTACCTCTTGAAATCTGGCGAGATTCGCTTCAACCATACGCAAACGTCAAGCTCAAGGCTGGGGTGCAGCTTTGATTCTCATCTTAATCGTGTTAGCACTAAACATCTTAGTTAGAGTTGCAAGTAGAGGAAGATTCAAAAAATGACCACCAAACAAGAAAACGTAGATTTAACCTATAAAATGCAAACTATCGGCTTAAACGGCTGGTTTGGCACCAAAGCAGGTCCTAAAAGACATCAACATAGGCTTCAAAGCAAACGCCGTAACCGCAATCATTGGACCATCAGGCTGCGGCAAATCCACCCTAATCCGATGCCTAAACCGCATGCATGAACTTGTCCCAAACGCCAAAATGACCGGGCGAATCCTACTTGACGGCGAAGACATCTACAGCAAAAACGTTGACCCAGTTATGATACGCCGAAGAGTCGGTATGGTTTTCCAGAAACCAAACCCTTTCCCAACAATGTCCATCTACGACAACGTTGCCGCAGGACTCAAACTAACCGGAGCAAAAAAAGGCAAGAACCTCGACGAAATCGTCAAACGCAGCCTAGAAAAAGCTTCACTTTGGGATGAAGTTAAAGATGACCTAAAAAAACCCGGCACAAGCATCTCAGGCGGTCAACAACAACGACTCTGCATCGCCCGCGCCATCGCCCTGCAACCTGAAGTTATCTTGATGGATGAACCCTGCTCCGCCTTGGACCCTATTGCCACCGCAAAAATTGAGCGGCTAGTAGTAGAATTAAAGCGTGATTACACAGTGATTATAGTAACTCATAACATGCAGCAGGCATCCAGAGTTTCAGAAAACACCGCCTTCATGTACCTTGGCAGCTTAATCGAGTATGGCAAAACCAAAGACATCTTTGAGTCACCCAAAAACGAACTGACAGAGAAGTATATAACAGGAGAATTCAGCTAAAGAGGAAAACCATATGAGCAGAATAATTGACAGTGGATTAGAAGAACAATCAACCCTACTTGCTAAGATGGGCGAGTTAACCTACGAAACCCTTGCATTATCCATACATGGCTACTTAGAAGGCAGAAGTGTCCAAGCCCAAGTTAGAGAAATGTCAGAAGTAATCGTTTCCATGGCCGCAAAAGTAGAGGATAAAACCTTTGAGTTAATCGCACGTTTCCAACCCGTCGCTTCAGACCTTCGTGCCATAAAATCTTATATGAAAATCGGTAACGACTTCGCAAGATACAGCAGATACGCCCTAGACATAACCACAATCGGCGACCAACTAGGCGGCTTAACACAGTGTGAATCATGGACAAAACAATGTCTCTCAGAGATGAGTGAAAAAGTTCTCTCTATGGTTAAAATAAGCATAGATTCGCTCCGCAGACATGATGTTGCCCTTGCCAAAACTATAACACCAACAGAACGCGAAGTGGATCGGATGTATCTTGAATACGTTAATAGGTTAATCAGCCAAGAAACATCTAATAGTAAATGTCTCGCCTCAAGCATACTTGTCACACGCTACTTTGAACGTATAGCCGACCACGCCGTATACATCTGTGAATCCATTCTCTATATAGTGACAGGAGAAAAAACCAATCTAGGATAAGCTACAGAGAATTTCAGAATCGATCTAGCTCTGTACTACTTACCACAATATTACTCCCTGTTATTCCAATTTACAAATTAAAGACTAGTTTGTCAAGGTACGTACACGGTAGGTTACAAAGTTAGTTAATGGTAGCTTTTTATTGCACTTGACGAAGAATTCCGAGCGTATATCTGCTGCTGCAACAATGAATGAGACCCACAAAGAGAAGGGTGAATCTGAAAACAAATTGTTTTTGGGGTTAGGCTGGAGATTTTGTCACTATAGCTGGCTTTTTAGTCGGATGTGCCTGCATTTTTTTCTTTACAACAGTTGGTTTCTCAGCTTTTTTACTGGGTGAATTCCATTCAGGAAATTGCCCGTGCTCTTTCTTGAACTCTTCCAGTAATTGCTTTTGGGCTGCCTTGGGGTCATCACTTAGCATCCAGCTGACTGAAACCTTCTCCAGATATCCATCTTTAAAAAGTTTGGAGTTGATTTTTTTGCTTGTTTTTCCACCATACCCCGCAAAGTATCCGGCGAAGATTCTTTTTGCGGGTTTCTTTGATTTACCTATGAATAAAAGATCTGATGTTGATTTTTCAGTAGAGGAACTATCAGCTAGAGCTAAAACTACGAGTTTGTCTAATGGAATAGCTGAAAACGATAACTGTTTAATCGGAACAAATTCTACGAAACCTTTGTCCCTGAGTGTTGAAGAATTCATAATTCTAGGTGAATCTTTGTGAAATTTAATCTTTCCTATATATTCTATATCTATCTATAGATTCTACCTTCAAAGGCCTTAATGCCGATAAAAGCTCTTATCTTCTAAATAGGAGAAACCTGAATGCATAAAAGAGCCCCACTTTTCGAATACGAAACATTCGCTGTACGTAAATCAAAATCAAAGGGACTTCAAGACTTGCCCAAAAAAAATAATCGCTAAAGTATTAACACAACGAAACATACCCTCTGCATAGGTTGACAAAGGCATTTGCTCAAGAGTTGTACCGACACTGAAAAAGCACCAAACCAAGAATTAGAAAAAGCACTTGATGCCCCTGACTATTTTCTCAACCGAGAACTCAGCTGGATCAGATTTAACGCACGGGTCCTTGAGGAAGCAAGTGATTTTTGGCATCCTCTGCTGGAACGAGTAAAATTCATTGCTATCTGCGGCAGCAATCTAGACGAGTTCTTTATGACTAGAATTCCTCGTCTCATGAAGCAGATTAACAAAGGGTCGAAAGAAAAATCAATGGATGGTATGTCACCAATCGAACAAATTGAAGCAACACGAAGAGAAATACTTCCTCTAATAGAAAAACATACTAATTGCTGGAAAAACGAAATTATACCTGCTCTAGAGAAAGAGTTTATTCACTTTACAAAGGTCGCTGATTTGCAGGAGCAACAAAAAAAGAACCTGCGAGAATTCTTCCAAATTTCCATTCTTCCTGATCTGAGAATTCCAAAGGAAGACATTAACATTGCTGAGCTAGAAAATCTACATATATCCATCTATATAACCGGTTTCTCTTCAAGGAATACCTGTTATATACTTAATGTTCCTACTGAAAAATTCGGTAGATTAATAAGGATTTCAAGAAGGGGTCGGATGGTTGGAGTAGAAACAGGATTACCCACCGAGGAATACTACTTTGTATTTCTCGAAGATTTAATCATGTCAAATTTAGATCTTGTTTTCCCCGATGAACAAGCCTTAGTTGCTTATCCTTTTAGGCTTACTCGGAATGGTGAAATTAACATCATAATGGATGAATCCGCAGACTTCCTTAATTCAGTAAAAAGAAGCCTTTCAAGCCGAAAAGAAGGTTTTCCAAGTAGACTAGAATTTGATAAAAAAATGCCTCTTAAAATCCGCGAAGCATTGACAAAGAGTTTGGGATTACCAGATAAGCTGTGTTATGAGGTTGAAAGCCCTCTTGGATTGGTTGATCTCTGGCAAGTACTCAAAATTAACCATCCTGACCTTAAGGATAAAACTTTTCTGCCTTCAGTTCTGCCTTTGCTGGCACCTGAGAAGGACTTATTTGCTACAATTTCAAGGAGGGATATAGTCCTCTACCATCCCTATGATAGCTTTGATGTTATAGTCAATTTATTGAAAGAAGCTGCCAAAGATCTATATGTCTTTAACATTTGTATAACAATGTATCGGGTTGACCATAAATCGCCAATTATTGCAGCTTTGATGGATGCAGCAAGCAGGGGCAAAAAAGTTACAGTAATTATTGAACTTAAAGCAAAGTTTGACGAGGAAAATAACGTTATCTTAACCTCAGAACTTATAGACGCAGGTGTCAATGTTATCTATAATTTTCCTAACATTAAAGTCCATGCAAAACTTTGCCTGATTGAACGAAAAGAAAAGACTGGCCTTGTCAGATATTCACACATAGGCTCAGGAAATTATAATGCGGTTACAGCGAAAATTTACGGCGACATAGGTTATTTAACCGTTAACAAAGAAGTAGGGCTTGAACTCGAAGAACTCTTTAACATTTTAATAAATGGGCTTCAAGAAAAAGAATTCAAGCACTTACTTGTAGCTCCAAAAACCTTAAAGCATGAAATATTAGAGCGAATCGATCGAGAAATTGCCTTTCATCAAAGAACTGGAAACGGCTACTTAGCCTTCAAACTAAACAACCTGGAAGAAAAAGAAGTCATTCAAGCTCTCTATAGAGCCTCAATAGCTGGAGTCAAAATTGACCTCAACGTTAGAGGATTATGTTGCCTAAAGCCTGGTGTCAAGGGTGTTAGTGATAATATTTCGGTAGTTTCTATAGTTGGGCGTTTTCTTGAGCATGCCCGAATTTATTACTTCCAAGGCGATGAAGAGAGTGAAGTGTTAATCGGCAGTTCAGATTTGATGTTCAGGAATCTTAACGACCGAGTTGAAGTTCTCTTCAGCGTACCCGATCCACAAATACGAAGGGCCATATTTGAAAACATGCTCAGGATAAGCATTCAAGACAACGTTAAAGCTAGAAGACTCCTGCCCGATGGAACTTACCAAAGAGTAACCCCTAAAGAGGGAGAAACAAGTATTAACTCTCAGTTTTGGCTAATTCAAAATCGAGGTATCTGGCATGAGTGGGCAACTCACATCCTTTGAAAAGGTCTTCAACAAGAAATTGGTGCTTGTATGGAAACAGACCTAAAAAATGCACTTGACCACGTCGTTGGGTTCATAGATATCGGTACAAACGCAATACGACTTTTAGTAGTAAGAATAAACCAGAATTTCTCTTATACCATAATTAGCCAAGAAAAAGAGGTTGTTAGGCTTGGCGAACAGGAATTTAAAGATGGCATACTTAAACCCAAAGCGATGCAACGAGCCGTTCTCGTTTGTGGAAAATTCATTAATCTCGCCAAAACATATGGGGCTTCAAAAATAATTTCTGTTGCAACATCAGCAACTCGCGAAGCAAAAAATCAATCCGATTTTCTCAAACTCCTCAAAGAAGAAATCGGTCTTGAAGTTAGAGTTATTTCAGGGGAAGAAGAGGCCCGTTTGATTTGGTTGGGTGTGTCCAGTGGAATTGATATTGGGGAACAAAAAGCCATTTTCCTCGATTTAGGCGGTGGTAGCACTGAAATTGCCATCGGAAATCAATATGAATATTTCTCTTTGGACACTCTTCGTTTAGGTGCAATTAGGTTAACTGCTCAATTTATTGGTGAAGGTTGGACCGATCCAGTACGATTAGACACTTACAAGGAGATTAAACGATTTGCCTGTCAAAAGATTGGTGTTGTTAAAAGAAGGGTACTGGATTATGGAGCTAGGTTGGCTTATGGTTCATCAGGTACGATAATTAATTTGGCTGAAATTTCAAACAAATTATTTAAAAAGACCAATAATGCAGATGGATTAATCATTTCTCGTAAAAATCTCCAAAAATTGGTGCCGATTCTTTGTTCGCTCACTCTTGAAGAACGTAAGAAACTTCCAGCAATCAACCCTGAACGAAGTGATATTATAATTGGTGGAGCAGCAGTAATTGAGGCCATTATGGAAGAGTTTGGTTTAGAAGAAATCATCATCAGCCACCGTGAACTGCGGGATGGACTTCTCGTCGAATATTTATCCGGTTTTGAGGGATTTAGGGAGCTGCAGAAATCTCCCATGCGTAACAGGAGTGTTTTACATTTGGGCAGGTCCTGCAATTTTGACGAGAAACATTCTTTGGCTGTTTCCTCTTTGGCATTGCAGCTTTTTGATAGTGCCAAACTAGTTGGGTTGCATAATTTGGGTGAGCCGGAGCGGGAACTTTTAAAGTATGCCGCTGTTTTGCATGATGTAGGCGATTTTCTGTCGTTTAATGACCACCATCTACATTCTCAATATATCATTAGTAATGCTGAATTGTTGGGATTTGATCGTCGAGATATTCAAATTATGGCGAATGTTGCCCGTTTTCATAGAAAAAAGTTGCCCTCTAAAAAAGCGCTTAAAAACACTGGGTTAGATGAGAAAGCAAAAAGCGATGTTGTGGTACTTTCGGCTTTTCTCCGGTTTGCTGAGAAGCTTGATCGCAGTCATTGTGAACTTGTAAATAAGGTGAAATTCGGCATTATTGATGCGGACCAGGTTTTGCTTTCTTTTTACTCAGATTCCGATTGTAGTTTTGAAGAATGGAGTATAGAACAAAACAAACAAGCATTCTATGATGCATTCGACAAACAGTTAGATGTTCATTGTATAGTTACGCCAACATACAACTAGTTATCGATCCTTGAAACTTATGTTGTGCCAACGTTTGCAACCAGTCGTCGAACACTTTTGTGCCTTTAGCTACGAGAATTTCTATTATCCATTACAAATATACACTAAATAGTCTCTATAACACACCTGTCAAATCGGGATTGCTCCCTTCAGGACTTTTTCCTTCAATGATGGACTAAGATAACTCTTTGACACTAGATTAATATCAGTAGTGAGTTTGTCGTGCAGAAATTTAGCAAGTTGAGATAGTTCTGTAGGGTCTAATGGTTCAGTGTATGTGACCAATAAACCAATTTCACTTTCATCATCCGCTTCATCGGTTGCGTAACACCCAAACAAGTCAATAGTAGCTACGTTGAAGTGTTCGGCCAAGAAAGATTTCGATTCACGCAATTTGCGGATGATTTCGCCCTTATCTTGCATAAGCCCACTCGCCTTCTCGACTAAATACTCGCATTCAATGAGTTTAAAAGCTTGTTTAAAGAAAAGGTGAATCCTGATGGAATAATAAAGTGAGAGTTTGTTTCAAAAGAGCGTTAACGAGCTATTGATAAGTAGCAAAAATTAAGTCTAATCAAGAGTCTCTTCTTCTAAATGGTCTTTGTTCTGTCTGCGGTCTCTTTCAGTATTCGCACACTAAAGGTAGATTAATGATATTATATTTTGATATTTACTTCCGCTTTTATTCTCCAAATGAAGAGATTTGCTTTTTGAAATCAACAATCTAAGTTAGAGATAAAGCACCTGTACATAGAATATGAAGATAATAGTCATCTTTCATGATGGGCAAATAAATTGTATTTGGATTTCTTCCAAGTTGTTGCATTACGCTCACTCGCTAAATACAACTCGGCTATTTAGGAATAAGCGAAATTTGTTAGTAATAAATAGAAACGATATAGCTCTTGTTTATTTAGCGTTTTAATCCCGTAAATATCAAAAACCGTACCGAGGCATAGGTTTCATAAACCTGCGAACCTTCTTAGTGTTGGTAACGATAACAATTAACACTTCAACGATTGTAAGCACAACTATCGCTGTGACAATTACATTATTTGGTTCTTTCTCTTGCTCATCAAAATGATTCCTTATAGATAATCCAGGTGCATACAAATTATGAAGGCCATATGAAACGTCAAGTGTTGCATTCGCTTTGAAAGCAGCATCCCCATTAATTGATGTGAAAGTTAAAGGCACACCTTTTTGCCCATCTAAACAGTAACTTAATGAGGTTATGTTGTCTGAATCCCAAGGATAAAGACCAAAATCATCAACATTCAATCGAACACTTGAAGAATTATAAATTTCATCAGTCAATGGAGGGTTTATGGTGATTATAGACGTATGATTGGGGTCAAAATCTGCCTTCTCCCGCCAAACAACAGCTCCAACTAATAGATGAATTAGAAGTATAATACACAGAAGGGCGAGCCTAATCCTACTACTCAAATATCAGCACCTTGAATCATTCGTCCCGTTTTTAATATTTTGGGGATTGGACAATTTGAAGCATTCTAATAGAGTCTCTATAGATTATTTGTGAAACTATTAAGAGCAAAAAGTTTGTAATTAGTAAGTGTAGCCCATGAACACACAAACGAGCAATTGCTGGCGAATCAGCGTTTAACAATTCCATCACAGAGTTTGCCCTTTCTCCTCTACTACCCGGCTAAACGTTTGATTCGGCCAGCAATCTTCTTTTTAAGCTTGAGCGTTTCTTCGGGTATTGTATCATCGACTCAGTTGTTGAGTTTACTATGCGAGATTTCACAGTTTCTGGGCTAAGAAAGCTCGATTTATTGTAATTCAAACCAGTTCATTTTACCGTCAATTGTTTGGCGACTTCTCTTGTCCAATTACGTATTGCATCCAAGTCCCTTAAATCATAAACGCCGGCTTTTGATTCTTTGTAACCAGCACCTTCGAGTTTGGGCTTGATTGATGATAGAGTTTTTTTGAAGAACCAAGACATTTTGTTAAAGTCATAGCACCCTCCAAAGAAACCTAATGCTATTGGAGTTACCTTGAGTTCTACAGCTTTATCCTCAAGATACTTAGTCTTAGCATTTTTCAACTCTTTGTCTTTTTGTTCCCCTTCAGACAAAGGATTAGCACCACCACAAGAGACAAAGAGCGCTAACTTCTTGGTTGTTAGTTCCTTCTGGTATTTTTTGATGAAGTCTTCAGGTTCGCTTGTCCATTTACCCATTTGGATTCCGCTGCCCACTATAATTAGGTCGAATTCGCTTATGCTTTGAACTTTTTCTTTTTTAGCATCCACAATCTTGACTTCATAGCCTACTTGTCTCAGAGTATCAGCGATTACCTCAGAAGTATTCTCAGTTGTTCCAGTAACGAGTTCCGTAAACAATCAATGCCTTAACCATTAACTTTTACCGTCCATTTGTATACCATAAGAAGTATTTAATTTTAAAAACAAGCTGTATGTTAGCTTTCGTCAAGAGCAAACCTCTCTTTAATCCACTTTTTCATTTCATCTCTTGTAAGACGAAAAGCTTGAAGTCTTTTTTGTTCTGTTCCCTGTACTTCAGATGGGTCATCGAAAGGATGGTCTAAATAATCTTTGGCTTTGGGCAGTCTTGAGGTAATCAACTCAGGCTTTCCCATAACTATCGGTGAAGCACAGATGGCACAGTTTATTTTTGACCGACTACGGCAAACTGACACAACTAACTCGATTTCAGTATCTTTAAAAACATCTAGACTTTTGGAATACTGTCCTGATATGTTTATCCCTATTTCAGCCATAACTTGGATAGCCAAGGGATTTACTTGTGTAGGGTTTGTTCCAGCACTAAATACTTCGTACTTGTCGCCGTAAAGAGATCTAAGAAGACCTTCAGCTATTTGAGATCGAGCGGAGTTATGAGTACACAGGAATAAGACTTTTGTTTTGGGCATTAAACCTCAACCTCAAACGATTTCTCATATGAATATAAGAATATCGTCAATATAGTTTCTATAGTTAAGTTAGGTAGCCTTTCATTATTCATTCTCCTTTCCCTTGAAATGCTTCTTTTTTATCCAGAAAGCAACATTTCTGAGCTTTGATTTGTAAAACGCTAGATATTAGCCAATGTTCGGTTTCACGGTTAACTATAGTAACTAACAATAAACTTATAGCTTGAAAACTATACAACCAATTAACCAAACTATCTGTTGGCTGAAGGGTAGCAAGGAATGGAACCTCAGAACCCGCAAGAGAACACACAAACTAAACGCCCAACACAGGACGAATTAATTTCGAGTGAATGGGCAACAATTAAACAATTAGAGAATATGCTA
Organism: uncultured archaeon; assembly: GCA_963782915.1. Lineage (GTDB taxonomy): Archaea > Thermoproteota > Bathyarchaeia > Bathyarchaeales > Bathycorpusculaceae > Bathycorpusculum. The sequence continues at coordinate 433,681 of CAWALK010000020.1, read as the reverse complement.
CGTGATCCACAACTTACAGTTAAAGAAAAAACAGGCGTGGCTAACGTCCTTGCTTTCCACGTTAACATTTTAAATAAGCTGTTGTTGCAGAGCGGGTCAAGGTTAGAGTTTGATGAGCAAAATTTAGGCGATTATATTAGGGGTATTGAGCCGCGGATTGCTAGACATTTTAGGCGTGATTTTAGAGTATGGCAGAGGACGCTTTCGTCAAGAAGGTCATAAACGACCCAAGTTTCTCTGCTCAAATCTACACTGATCTGCGGCAGAGACCAAAAGCCTTCAAACAACTTCTCGCCCACAAAGAAATCGCACAAAAAATAGTCGATGACCCCGCTTTCTTCGCTACTATTAATGTGCGGCGACAACTGGCTAGTTGATGCGCCTAATCACCAAAAACTTCTAAGAGACTAAGTTCAAGGCAAGTGGCTGTCTGCGGCAGGGGTTGGGGTAAAAGCCTTGTTTTTAGCAGAAAAAATCTCTGGCTACTTTTCACCAAACCCAACATCGAAAGCCTAATCATAAGCAGCACCCAGCGCCAAAGTATGATTATGTTCGATTACTGCTACTCAACTATTCTAGGTAATCCACTTCTACGTGAGATGATTCAGCATCCAGGGTCAACTCGAACCATCATAAAACTCAAGCCACCCCTCAACAGCCGACTTATCGCCCTACCATGCTCCCCCAATAAACTAAGAGGCTACCATCCCGACTGGATTTTCGTCAGATGAAGCAAGCATTGTCCCCTCTGAAATGATTACAAGCGAAATAATAATGATGCTCACTAAACCTAATGCTTCTTTAGTTATGAGTGGAACCCCTATGGCTTTTGATCATGTCTTTCGCAAAGCATTCCTAGACACACAACGCTATTCAGTTCATCACTACCCAAGCGATATCCAGCCCACTTAGTGAGCAAACCCCAGCTGCAGAATGGCGTCAAATGATGACAAAAGAAGAGTGGGAACGAGAAGTCGAAGCTCTTTGGACAGAAACTAAGTCAAACATTTTTCCCCATGGATCTCATCGCATCCATTATCGACCCAGAACTTGACAACCCTAACTCTCCAAACCAGTACATCCAAGAACTAGACGAGATAACCCCCGAACAAACTGGCCGCAGATACTTTGGCGGACTCGACTTAGGTAAACAAGTAGACCACTCGTCTTAGCTATTGTGGAATTAACCGATACAGAACAGGTTAGGCTTGTTCATAAACGTGAGTTTCCATTGGGTACACCGTACCCTGAAGTAGCGCATACACTGCTAAAGCTCACCAAACATTCGACTTAAACGGCTTATTTGTCGACAAGACAGGAATCGGAGACGCAGTGGTGGATGAATTGGAAAGCATAGAAATCCCAAACGTGCAAGGGATATTCTTTACGGACGCTGAGAAAGAAAATATGCTAAACTACCTCAAACTGCTCATGGAAAAAAAACAGCTCGCTATCCGCGGAGAAGACAAGCAACTCATAGCCCAAATTAACGAGCAACAATACGAATACCTAAAACCCAACACAGCGCAAGAACGCATCCACATCAAATTCCAACATCCCAGAGGCCGCCATGACGACCAACTCTTTGCATTGGCGTTGGCATGTTATGCAAGCAAAGAAACAGAACCCGAACCATTCCTCTATATTGTTCCCCGATAATGACAACTTGACTCTTATGCGAGTAATCCTCAGCTGATTCGCACTGGATTGAGGGGCTGGAGAGTCACAAGAGCAGGCCATGGCGGTAAAATCAATAATGCCAATTTTCAAGCGTACGCTCTAAATCGAGGAACTCATGGGCGTGGGCTTAGTCGTGGGCGGCTATAGACCAAGCCAGCAAAGAACCAACGCAGGCACCGGTACTGTGGATTTGTGCTTCTGCTATGAGAGGCAAACGTGCAGTCGCATTGACTCCAAAACGGGAGCTACTCATTGAAACCGACAAAGCAATCGAGACTCGCAAGCTGAAGATCACCGCAAGCCACACGTTTGGCGCTAAAATCCTGGACTTCAAAGAAATCGTACGCATCTGGACAAGCCACGTTGATTAATAACGCAGCCGCGCAGGCGGAATTCCATGTTGGAACGACCGCTCCCAATTTTTTTTGGATAGCAAGCCCCCAGTAGAAGTTAACGTCTTTATTTCCTACGTCTTTTCTGCTAACGGAACACTCTTTCTTTTTGTTTCATACAATTTCTTTAGTATTGGCATCGCTATGAAGGTCGTTAAGATAACTGCCATTACAGCTATGGAATATGTTCCCGTCGAAATTAATCCGCTTGTTAATCCAAGGCTTGCAATGATAAGACCCATCTCACCTCTGGGCGTCATGCTGAGGCCTATCTTGAGGGATTCTTTTGTCGAGAACTTTGTCATGCGTGCAGCAACAAAACTACCAACTATCTTGCCTATAAAAGCCATAGCAGTGATAACCAACCCCAAGAATGCGGCTTCGCCAAATACGCTAAGATTTACCAAAGTACCTATGGAAATAAAGAATATTGGTACGAAGAACATGTAGAGGCTCTTTGTTTTTTCAAGAACCATCTTAACCTTTACCTGTCTTGTTGATAACGGTAGACCAGCAGCAAACGCCCCAACGATTGCGGACAATCCAATTGATGCAGAGATATAGGCAGCAAAGAAGCCGTATGCCAAAATCAACAGAATCATGTATTCATCATCAAGTTTGACTTTGTCAATGGTTCGAACTAGAACTTTTGAGCCTATTAGAACTATGATAGCCCAAAATATTACAGCTTTTACGACAACAAGCCCTAGATCAAGGGCATTAACGCCACCAGATAAAATACTCAGAACAACGGATAGAAGAATAACTGCTACTACGTCATCAACAATACCTGCACCCAGAATCGTTAAACCAGTTGGATTGTTTAGTTTACCCATGTCCTTTAACAATCGAATGGTTATGCCAATGCTTGTGGCTGTAAAAACAACGCCTAAGAAAAGTGCTTCATTACTTGAAATTCCAAAAGAAAGCGCAGTATAGTAGCAGAGGACTAAAGGCACTATTGCGCCTAGTACTCCCACGGAAAGTGATGGTATGAGCTGTTTTTTTAGGTCACCCATCTCTGTTTCTAGACCAATGTAGAACAGTAAAATAATTGCGCCTAACTCTGCAAAGACGCTTACTGTTGCTTGGTCTGAAATTAAGTTAAATACTGAGGGTCCAATTAAGACTCCGACTAAGAGTTCGCCTAAAGCTACTGGGTAACCGAACCTCTTTATCAGTAAGCCACCGACGATTGCAGCTACCAATAGTATGGATAATTGAAGAACGAACGAGGTTGGGTCAGCCATGTTGACCGTATTAAGAATTTAGTTATTTAAAACTAAGCGCTCGATTATACTAAATCTTCATTCAAAAAAGTAGATAACTTCGTAGCGTATTGTCATATATCGTAGATTTGTTGGGCAATTGTCAAAACGGGGTTTTTTATGCGATAATTTATAAGCGCATACTACTGAAAAGTAAGTGGTGATGCCCTTGGAGTCTTGGGTCTTCGTCGCTATCTTTGTATTGGTAGGCTTCTTGGTAATAACCTGTGGCTTGCAAGAAGCAGAACTTAGTCTTGTGTTTATAGCAGCTGGAACAACTATTGCCAGTTTTAGCTCGATAGTGCTTGTTAAGAAATTCAGGAAATTATTGTCGCGTCTTTGATTAAGTGACGGCTTTGCAAGTTCTGTGTCTGTTTAGCACCTTTGAGGTGCGATGTGTCTTTACTTCACCTCTGGTTTGAGTGCATCTCAAATTTTATAAAGCGACCGTTGTGCCATACTATTTTAGAGTTCGTTCGCATGACTGATTTCAATAGTGACCAACAAGCCTCAGAGGCACCGTAAGATATAGAGTGGCAACTTTTTCTCTTAGTAACTCAGCTGCTTTGAAGCGTTATTTTCTTGATAGTATGCTAGAGTTACGCTTAGAAAAACCATGCTGTAGATTACGATTACGCGTGGAATTGAACCAAGGGCTGCAGAGACGCCCCCTGCAATGATCAGTATTACTACAAGTGGGCTTTTGAAGCGTTCAAGAAAGTTAAGGATTGCAGCGCGTTTCTTTTTTCTTGCAAATTCATTTCGACTGTAAGTTTCGAGGCGCTTTTCTGCTTCTTCTGAGCTAAGTCCTGCTGGAGAGGTATCCAAACGGGGAAGTAATTCATTAAGTGGAAGGTTGAGAATTTCTTCTGAACTCACAATTGGTGCTGAGTTGTGGCGTGATTTGTTCTTTGATTTTGGTCATTTGTCATGTTTTTATCCCTCACATATTTTTTTAGCATTCCTCCTTCCTCAGTACCCTCAAAGAATCGGCTATATTTTCAAGCACAGAGATTTCCAACATAGGGACGCCTAGCTTGCCGGTTGAAGGTGCAGTCAAAATGGCGGATTGATATCTTCTCAAAATGTCCTTTAATTTTTTAGCTACATTGAAAGCGGATAAAACTTTACCAGAAACTCCTGGGCGCATAGTTTTAGTGCGTGATCAAAACTGACGATTACAAATGAAGCCTTTTGAGCCATACGCCTTATTTCCTTCCGTATTTCTAAATCCGCCTCAAGTTTTGTTTTAACTTGGTCAGCCATAATCGCTTATAGGAATTTCTCATAAATGGTCAGGAACCCCCAAAACATTCCCTAAAGAAACAGAGCGATACGTATTGTTATCAAGCTATAACTAACTGAAGGTAACATCTATTGTGGCAAAAGAGTGAAGCCACAAACACTTAATACTATTCTCATCGACAGTTTTTTGGGATCCCCTAGAAATGGCCCGCAGATATCTTTCTTTTACTGATAGAACTGGAGAAGTAGCTTTTGCTGTTTTTATGGTAATAATTATTAATGGTTATGTGGCTCTCTCCAACCTCAACACTGGTTTTGTGTATATAGTAGCAGTGAACATTGGGGCATGCGCTGGTTGGGGATTTATCGACGGGTTTCTTTACGCCATCACTAGCTCAATTGACCGAAACAATCTTCGAAATAAGATATTTAAAATGAGGAAGCTTTCTGAAGAAAAAGATGACGTAACCAGAAAAATGCTCCTTGAAAACATCGAGAAGAACATGGATAACAGCCTTTTCTCGTCTTACAACGAGGACGGAAAAAAAGCCATCGCAAAAGACATAGTTGATTACTCGCCTCAAGCAAAGGTAGCTGAAAACAAATTATTCACAAGAGAAGAAACGTTAGGATGGGCATCTATTGTTTTGATTTATTTATCAGTCGGATTTTTGCTTGCCTTGCCGTTTCTAATTCTTCCAGATAAGCTTCTTGCCTGGTTTATTTCTAACATAATAGGAATTGCTTGGCTCTTCTGGTACGGCTTTCAACTTGGAAAAATACTTGGAAAGCACAAAATAGCGCTGGGATTTGGGATGGCCGCAATTGGCACACTATTTCTAGCGGTCTCTTACTTCGTATGGGTAGGTTAAACCCAAGAGTCATACCCTTCGATGAAGTAACAGCCTCAAAAAATCTCCATTACCTCAAAACCGAACCCTTCAGCGCTTCCTCTACCACATTCTTTAACGTATTATCCGCTACTTTGGGCAAAAGAGTCAACAATCGTCCTGCAATGTTGATTTCGACGCCATCCTCATTACGGTAAAGATACCTGCCTTTACTCAACCAATCCACTAGAACTCGAGCCTCCCTCTCAAAGTCCAAAAGCCGCTGCTCTGGATAAACCAGTTCTTCCAACTCAACACAGCTAGCCATAAACCTCTCAAGCGCCCCAGTTGCCGTCAAACCCTCTTTTTCCGCTAAACCACAGAATGATTCATACATCTGTGTTTCAAACCGAAATCCGCGAAATACTTTCCGCAAATCAACCTCACCATATATACATTTCATATATACAAACCATATATACACACTACCCCTCCTCCCTCAACTAATCACACACTAACTAAAACAGCAACAAATAAAGCGCAAAACCACACAAAAAACAAAAAACAATAAAACACCAATAATTAACAACAAAAACAGGCGTAATCTTCAAAAGCAGCACCCAAACCATCTAATCAATCAATGATACCTGTTCTGAATGTTAATTGGCAAAGCCAACCAACCGATTATTCCCTTAGCGAACGCGATGCAGACGTGCTCGCGCTAATCGAAACGGAAGACTTAGCCACATTCACCTTCGACGGATTAAAACGCAGAACAGGACTTCATTCCGAAACCCTCTCACGCATCCTTGCCCGCTTAGAAGAGGAAGGCATAGTCAAAAAGGGACCTGAAGGCTACAAGGTAACCCCAAAAATAACAGAACTAAAACTCCAAACCCCCCCAAAGGAAACCCCTTCGACGCCGCTGATACAGACGTTTTTGCCCTCTGACCTTATGACACAGCAGCTTATCCTGCAGCTTAAAGGTAAATGGTTCGGAATGCTCCGCTGGCTAGGCATCTCCGAAAACAGTCAAGGCGTCACCCTGAAATGGATAACAGAAGACGGCGGAATACAAATATCAGCCAACATAGCGGGCTCTGCATTAAACATCGACGCCAAATTCTTAACCAACAACAACCTCAACTTGGCGCTGAAGGCATCTTACCAGCTGATGTCATTGATCGGTAAGGTATGCATAAGTTCACAGACAGCTTCACGCGATGACCCGAAACGTGGGTTACTTCGGCGGCTACTTCCTAACTTAAACAAGGCATAGAAATCACACCCAGTAATCTTCTACCCATCAGCAATTTTTGCTTCACAACCAGCCAGTAAGCCACAGAACCCTTCCGAACTTAAAAAACAACTCGCCGCCAAGTCCATAGTAAGAAGATGTGTAAGGGAGTCTGTGCCTTCTTCTAACACCAGAAAAAAGAAATCCAAACAATCTTTTGTGACTAGGTTTGCTTGTTCCTTAGTCAACAAATACCTTTTTGATGTATCATCTTTCGGTGAAAAACAAAATGACTCAACTAGCCACTTCATTAGAAGTCCTAAAATCAGTCTCTGAGGCGACAAGCGAATTAATCAAAAAAACTTCGCAGTCAGTCGTCGCAGTAAAAGCGCAGATGTCACGGGGGACAGGTGTCGTCCTGTCAAAGGACGGCTACATAGTCACCTGTAACCATGTACTCGCAGGATGCGGCACAATAAAAATCGGGCAAGGCGAAAAAACAATAAACGCCAAAATCGTGGGCACCGACCCATACAACGACATAGCCCTATTGAAAGCGGAGAGGGGGGAATTCACACCCATAACAATGGGGGACTGCGAGAAACTTGACGTCGGCCAATACGTACTGGCACTGGCAAACCCATTCAACAAAAACCAACCCACAGCCACCAGCGGCATGGTCACAAGCGTAAACAGCACCATACGCGGCTGGCGAGGCTCAACCGCCATGGAAAACGTCATCGCAACCGACGCACAACTCAACCCAGGATTCAGCGGAGGCCCACTCATCGACGTAGAAGGCAAACTAATCGGCATAAACACCGCATATGTTTGGCAAAGAGGCATAGCCATCCCAATAAACAAAGTCAAAGCCATCTCAGAACGCCTCATGACGGGCAAAACCGCCCAAAGAGGCTACCTCGGCATAATCGCAAACACCGTAGGCATCCCCGAAGAAATCGCTGAACAAGCAGGCTTAGAACAGGAAACAGGCGTCATGATCTTTAGCGTCGAAGCAGGCTCTCCCGCACGGAAAGCAGGATTAGCAATGGGCGATGTACTCGTGAAATTCAACGGCAAACCAGTCACCGACTTCTACGACTTACCACGACTCCTCGCCGAAGACGTAATCGACAAAGAAACCAAACTAACCATCATCCGCAGAGAAACACTCCTCGAAGCAACCGTAATCCCCACAACCCACGGAGGCGAAGAAGACTGATAAACAAAATCCAAGTTGAACTCGAACCGCCATCCCCAATGCCCGCACCGCCACTACGTCGCAGACCAACCATAACCCCGCAGTTCAGCAGCGCAAACAACACAGGCCCATCAATTCTACCCTCAGAATTCGACTGAGGAACATCCCTTCTTCCTTTTCAACAATTCTTTTTCTTTTTAGCTTTGAAGCTTAAGGCTTAAATTATCCAAGCAACCAACCACTGTAAGGAAACAACCTTGCAGAACACATCCACAGTCGGCCAATATCTTCTACAAGCAATCAAGAACTTAGGCATCCAAACAATCTATGGCATCCCCGGCGACTTCATAATAAAATTTTTCCGCCAAATCGAAAACGACCCAACCCTCAAACTATGCACCCTATCGCATGAACCAGCAGTTGGTTTCGCAGCCATCGGAGCATCCAGAGCCACCCGGAAACCTCAGGTTGCCTGCGTCACCTACGGACCGGGAGCTTTGAACATGGTGAACGCTGTAGCATGCGCATACTCCGAGAGAGTACCATTGATTGTGATTGCAGGTGGACCGCCGACGGATGTACGAGAAAGCGGCTTTCTAGTACACCACACCGTAAAAGGCTCTGCTACACAGCGGGGAGTCTACTCGGAAGTCACTGCTAAAACAGTGGTTTTAGATAACCCAAAAACCGCTGCATCACTGATTGCAGAGGCATTGGCGGTTTGTTTAGAGCGTATGTTGCCGGTTTACATCGAAATACCCTCTGACATGGCTGAAGCCCCAATGGTTATACCTCAATTCACCTTTGAGCCCAATCTGTTGAATAAGGGACAATTCGAAGAAGCAAACACATTCATTAAAAACCAACTCGCAGAAGCATACAAACCCGTCTTTGTGTACGGTGTTGAAGCAGTACGGTATGGTTTAGTCGATGAAATCGTTGCCGTTGCACGCCAACTCAATGTACCGGTTGTTTCAACCATGCTTGCACGGGACTATTCGCCCAAGGCAGAGAATTATTTCGGCGTCTACTTGGGCGAGGCTGGAACCTCCGAAGCCAAGAAGCTGGTTGATGCGTCAGACTTCGTTTTAATGCTGGGCGAAGATGTTTCAGACGTTAATTTAGGTATGAAAGCGGCTAATTTGCGGAGTGCCGAAGTTGTCAGGTGTGTTTTATCCAAGGTTAAAGCGGTCCACAGGACTTTCGAGGGTGTATCTCTTCGTAATTTAGTCTCCAAGCTGAGCGAGGCACAAGCGAAAATTAAATGGTATGACCTGCCCGCAACAGCAGTGCAAGCCCAAGCAGCCCAAGCTTCCTCGACCGTAACCACAGACGGCATAATTGACACTCTCAACCGCTTCTTCCATGAATACGGCGAAATGCCCACCATCCCAGACACCGGCGAACTACTCTTCGCCACACTACGCCTTCAATCCTCCAGTATAATCGGTGCCTCATTCTATGGCACTATGGGCTTCGCTGTTCCGGCCGCAATAGGCTACATGATTGAATCCAAGAAGCGCCCACTCGTCTTAGTCGGCGACGGCGCCTTTCAAATGACAGGCCAAGAAATCTGCCACTGCACACGCTACGGCATAAACCCCATAGTTATAGTCAGCAACAACCATGTGTGGGGTATGGAGCAGCTTTTCCACCCCTCCACCATTAACAACTTGGTAGATTGGCCCTACGCAAAGATGGCACAGCTCTGGGGCGGCAAAGGCTACAATTGTAAAACATTAGACGAGTTATGGGAAGCCCTAAAAGATGCGAAAGAACAAAAAGTGTTTTCGCTGATTGAAGTCCAAACAGAGGGAAACGAACGATCAGGTCCACTATTTACATACGTTTCAGATCAGAAACGAGATACAGCTAAGCATTAAGAAAACCACTAAAAAACTACTTCTTTTCATTTTTTTTAAAATATCTTAAGCCTTTTATCCAATACTAGTGCAACTTATAAGCAAATTCAACCTATCACTCCTTAGAGGCAACTAGAATGCATGCTTGGCTCGCTTTCCTTGCTGGCGCATTAGTAGTTATTGGCGCCTTTCTTATCCTATCAGCAGATTTAGGTATATACTACGGATTAGCCGTTGAAGTTGAAGTCACTATAGCCATTATCCTTTTAGTATTCGCCGCCATCTTCGCTTGGCTATTCTATGTTGGCGTCCAAGCGCAGTATAAAAAAATAAAAACCGGTAAAGAAGCCCTAATCGGAGCGAAAGGTGTAGTAACCACCGAACTTGCGCCAAAAGGTGAAATCCGCCTTGGGGGCGAATTCTGGCAAGCCACCACCAAAGATGGAATAGTTCCCATTGGGCAAGACGTTGAAGTGGTATCGATGGAAGGCATGTTCTTAGTGGTTAAGCCTGTCGAGCAAAAAGCTTAACTCCATAAAGCATCCAATAGCCTAATTGAGGTTAGAGAATGGTTGATATTATAATTCCAATCATTGGTTTTGTTGTTATTGTTGTTGCACTTTTCTTCATAAGCGGTATTCGTATCCTTAAAGAATGGGAACGTATGCCCGTTTTACGTTTAGGCCGTTATGTAGGTTTGAGAGGCCCAGGGCTTGCGTATCTTATACCCCTAATCGATCGCTCTCCAATCCGCATCTCAACAAGATTGGATACAATCCAGTTCCGAACAGAATCAACCCTAACCAAAGACAACGTGCCCGTAAATGTTGACTCAGTCATGTACATGAAGCCAATAGACCTAGAAAAAGCAGTTTTACAAGTTGAAAACTATTACCAAGCAACCCAGCTAGCCGCACAAACAACCCTGCGGGAAGTGATCGGCAAAGTCAGCCTAAATGAATTGCTGGCTGAACGAGAAAAAGTCGGCGCTCACCTAAGAGAAATCATTGACGAAAAAACCGAGGCATGGGGAATAAAAGCTACCGCAGTTGAAGTCCGAGACGTCATCATCCCCGGCAACCTTCAAGATGCCATGAGTCGCCAAGCACAGGCAGAACGGGAACGCATCGCAAGAGTTACACTAGCAACGGCCGAGTTTGAGTCTGCACAGAAAATGATTGAAGCCGCCAAAATGTATGAGACAAGCCCAGAGGGTTTGCGCCTAAGATGGATGAACATCCTCTATGAATTGGGGCAACAGTCAGGTACTAACACGATTATGCTTGTGCCTTCATCTATGCCTGAGGCAGGTTGGCCTCCAATTGGCACTTTCGGCTTCAAGGAACTGCCAAGAGGGCAACCCGGCGAAAAACCAGCAAAGAAAACAACGCCTTTGCCACCTCAGCCTGATGTGGCAGAGCCGTCAACAGAATAAAAAGTTAAGCAGTTTTTACTGCTTCAACCACTCTTTTTAGCAACAACTGTGCGGCGTCTTGGCTTGGCCAGCTTCCCATGCCGCAGTCAGGACCCGTAAAAGTCATGCGTTCACCATACTTTTCTTTAGCAAACCGATACCGTTTCTTTATCGTATCCAGTGGCTCAACTATTTGGTCACTTGTAGGCTGAGTTATGCCTTTCTCGTAGAGCTCTGCCCAAATGGCGTCGATGTCTGTTCGGGCGATGCCGACGCGAATTTGTTTGTCAGCTTGCTCCAGCATGGCTTTGGAGACGGCATCTATGTTTTTGGGTGAAGCAGCATACTCAAACGATAATACATCAAGGCCTTTTACAGTTAGCAAATCATGTATTCCTGAGGCAAAGTGCAGATGGATTTGCCGTATGGGTCCTTGGAAGTCGTAGGCTTTTTCGAGTGCTTCGCGGATTAATTCGGGGGTTCCTGTGAAGCTGCTGTGGCCGAGGCTGGGTTCATCGATGGATATGGCTTTGGTTTCTATGTATTTGGTGTTGAGGATGCTGTTTTTTGCGAAGCGGTTGATGGTTTGGGCGAATCCGTCGAGTACGTCGGGGTAGGCTGTTGCGCCGACTTCGTTTAGGTACTGCTCGATGGGGCCAAAAATTGAGACTCGGAGTTGGATTTTTTTGCCGAATTCCTCGCTAAGCGTTTTCGCTTCTTTGTTTAGTACGTAGATTTCGGGGAGTATGGCGGTTTTTTCGTCTACTACAAAGGAGCCTGTTGCCATTGCAGCGTGGATGGCGTCGCCGACTTGGCGTAATCCGCTGAAGTGCTGGGGGTAATTAACTACATCTAAGCCGGAAGCAAGCTTTTTGCTTGAATGAATCAACCACTGTAGTGCAGAAGGTTTTCTCTACAAACGTGTCTTTGTATGGGTCTTCGCCCTTGATTATGGCGTCCCGTGCCATTTCATACGCTTTCGCGTAGTCTTCTCTTTTAATTCCCGCTGGCAAGGGGAAGCTACCGATATCATCAACGAAAGTTTCCATAAAGTATTACTGACTCAGTAAATTCTATTAAACCATTACCCTAACATTAAACCGCTGAAAGGTATGAAAACCGATGTCTGAAGACTGTATCTTCTGCTCTATAATCCGCAAAGAGGCGCCTGCAAGCAGAGTTTACGAAGATGACCGTGTTGTGGCGTTTTTAAGTAACCGCCCAGTGAACGAGGGACACACTTTGGTGGTTCCGAAAAAACATTATGAAAACATCTATGATATACCCGAAGACGAAATCGCTTACTTGTTTAAGATTGTCAAACGAGTGGCGTGTGCGGTTAGGGATGCTATGGCAGCTGAGGGTATTCGGGTTGTGCAGAATAATGGTTGGGCGGCTGGGCAAGTGATTTTCCATTTCCATGTACACGTTATTCCTATGAAGCCTCATGAAGGGTTTACGCATGGTAAGGCTTACAGGGATCAAAGTCAGGGGCGGATGCCTGAAGCCTTAGAGGGGGATGCAGTGCAAATTCGTCGGCACCTCTCCGAGGGCTAGTTGACGCTTGTTCAGGATTTGACTTCGCAAAGGGTCAACTCCAGTTTGCAATGTTAGCCTCTTGGGCTTTGCTTAACGCTTGTACGCTTTAACAGAACATGCAAACTAGGCTTTTCAAAAACCCTTAATTTTGATCGCCATGCCCTCTGTGCAGAGGTAGAGTAAGATGCCTTCAGCAATAATATTGTTAAGTACTGCGTCAGGTACCGAAAAAGCTGTCCTAACCAGCCTGCGAAAGCACGAATGTGTACAGGAAGCATACGCGGTGCAAAGCGCATATGACATCATCGTCAAAGTAAAAGCGGAAACCTTCGATAAACTAACAGCAGTTATCTCTAAAATCAAGAGGTTCTCGATTAATCCGCTAAGCATCGTTACAATGTTGATTGTAGAAGGCTCAACAATTCAATAAGGAGATTACACTATTGATTCTAAAAATCCGTTTTTCCCTTTTTTCAAGATATCCCAAAAACATCAAAACGTCAGTTTACAAGCAATGGAGTGACCAGCAAAAATGGTAGAGCTATCCATGCTAGTCGCCCCCATCATTACAGTAATTATGGCGATAATTATCGGTGTCGTCTTCAACTCTATACCCTCAAAAACCAAGAAGCGCAAACCGATTCCACTGGTTGCCTTCGCCGCAGCCTTAGGAGCGGTTGGGTTAATCCTGATTTTCCTATTCAGCAGCGTCTTGAGCAGTACAGTATATTCTATTGGGTTATTCCAGAATTTCGCTTCAATTTTTGCGGGCATTGAAGTTTCAATCATTAAATATAACGCTGAACTCGTTGCAGCAGTTATTTTACTTGGAGGGCTCGAAATTGGGTTAGCTTCTGGTTTTGGCGCTGCCTTTGCTGTTGGAAACATGCAAGAAAAACGTAAAGCAGCCAAAACAGCAACCGACGATGCAATCAAGCAAGGTGAAGCAGCAAACAAAATCAATACCCAAACCAACCCCACAGCAGCACTAACAAACCTAACACAAACAAAACCAGAAGATGCACCAGAAGAAGGCTTACGACGAGACGAACAAAGCATGATGGAACTGTTCCTCTACGGAAAAGTCAACCAAATCACCCCCATAGTTAACCCCAACAAACCCGAAGGCTACACATACGAAGGCATCCCACAGCTTGACTGGGACACCAAACATTCCCGCCAAGTACTCGATGCTTTGGTACGTAAAGGATACTTGAATGCGGAGTTAATCGACAAAGTCATCGTTTGCCAAACATGCGGTTCAGGCAACGTCAGAATCCTTAGAACCTGCCCAGAATGCGGGTCCCTGCGCTTGCATAAGGAAGGCTTGATTGAGCATTTCTCATGCGGAGCAGTCGAACGCCAAAGCGCGTTTGAAACTAAAAACGGCGATTTACTATGCCCTAAATGCAAGGTAAAGTTGCAGCTTATTGGCTCCGACTACCGCACTCTACCGCCAGCATACAAATGCCTCGGCTGCAACACACTCAACAGCGAACCCAAACTAACCATCAAATGCAGCGACTGCACCTCAAGCGCAGACATAGACGACGAACCCGAAATCCTGCTATACAAATATGTTGCCAATCCGCAAATGCCACTACAGGAACTACAACACATAAAACCATTGGAAACTTGCAATCAGTTCTTCAAAAACTTGGGCTACACCATAGTTGCACCGGCATTCGTGAGCGGCAAATCGGGCACACAGCACCTCTTTGACATGCTAATCTTGGGCAGAGTCGGCTGGGTCGAAATACAAAAAGCAGGCGCCTACACCACCACGCCAAGAAATGACAACGGCAACACAGCAGTAGAAGTACGCATCTCAGGCAAACCCCTAAAACTCGGAGACATGACCCAGATCTACGGCAAAATCAGCGACATCGACACAGACTTCCTACTCTTCGCCATCCCTGGTTTGACTCCGGAAGCACGTAACTACGCAAAAGCCTACGGTTTGAAAGTCAGCGAGGGCAAAAACATCGAAGAAGCATTGGCTAACTCAAAGATTCCACAAGTAAATGGGGCAAAAGCATGAAGTCTGCTGCCGCATTCAACCACCAACTAAGTTGTTCTCCGCTATCTCCTTGCGGTTTCAGGCATGGATGGTAGGTTTGAGTGCGGCAGCTAACACTCCTCTACGGCGCATTAGTGGTTCTTACCCTGTCTATTGCGTCGCTGTTAATCGGAACCATAGACATCGTTGTTGCAATGGCATGTGGCTTTGGCGCTGATTTGTATGTTATTTTTCTTTCTAGACAAAAGGAGAAAATGTTTGTTGGCAGCCGTTTCGCACCATTAATGCTTGTGGCAGTGGTGCCTGCGGTAATGTGTGTTGCACTGTTTTTCTTTGGTTTCTTAGGCTCAAGTCCAATAGAAGCCGTTTATCGAACCCTAACTACAACGGGCTTTAGCATCGCTTTCTTCATCACGTCCTATCCCATTATACCGGCGGCTAAATTCAAGGAACTAGAAGACCATCTTCCCGAAAACAAAAACACCCCCCTGGTTTCCATCTTGGTGCCTGCCTACAATGAGCAAGGCGTTATCACACGCACGATAACCAGCTTGCTCAGCTTAAAGTATGAACGCAAAGAAATCATCATAATCGACGACGGTTCAAGCGACCTAACACGCTTTGTTGCCCAAGGCTACAAGAAACAAGGGGTGAAAGTGGTGTCAAAACCCAATGGCGGGAAAGCGTCCGCTCTTAATTTTGGGCTTCTATTCGCTAAAGGCGACATAATCATCACCATAGACGCTGACAGCATGGTCACCAGAGATGCCGTAGATAAAATAGTTCAAGCAATGGAAAGCGACCCCAATAACGTCGCAGTCGCCGGAAACATCAAAGTTCTCAACAGCAGATCCACCATTACCAAAATCCAAGAACTCGAATACATCATGGCAATCAACACCATCCGCAGGGCATTTGCCTTGTTTGGCGCAGTCATGGTTATTCCCGGAGCGTTTGGTGCTTTTAAAAAGAAAACAGTGCTAGAAGTAGGTGGGTATGACACTGACACCCAAACAGAGGACTTCGACATCACCATCAAGTTGCTTAAAACCCACGGCGCCGTAAGCTCCAGCTCCGCAGCCCACGCCTACACAGAAGTTCCCTCCAGCTGGAAATCCCTCTACAAACAACGTGTAAGATGGGGCACAGGAACATTCCAGACCATAATCAAACACAAAGACATATTCTCTAACAGCCGTTATGGCGCTCTTCACAGCTTTGTATTCCCAATCATGCTGTTTTCGCTGTTTAATCCGCTTGCAAGCTTCATTGCGTTAGGTGCAGGAGTTATGATGATGTTAACGGGTGGTTTGCTGCTGTTTGCACGTATGATGTTCATGTTTATGTTGATTCAACTCTTCGTCTCGCTATTGGCGCTGTCCATAGATAATGAGCATAATGGGTTAGCAGTGTATTCGCCCTTCTTCGTATTTGTCTACAAACAGTTCATAGACATAGTCACCATAGTTTCCATCGTAAAGGCGTTAACTGGAAAAGAGAAAAAGTGGCATAAACTAGACCGCGCCGGTGGCACAGAAGCCATCAGCGTTCGCAGCTAAGTTCGCCATTACGGTGTATACTTGAAGCTCTTGACTATAACTTCAGCTTGGGATCCGTCGGAGGGTGCATGCCCTTGGTAGAGCCATAGGTTGATGTGTGCTTTGACGCCTGTTGCGCTAACTTGGCTGTTGCTAGTGAAGGATTGGATGATGTTGCCTGCTGGTTCTTGGCCGATTGTGTAGTGGCCGCCGAAGCTTTCAAAGTAGATGCTGTTTGCTCTCCATGTGAAGTAGTGTGTGGTGTAGTCGCCGTAAAGTTGTACGTTGAAAGATCGCTGGTTTCTGCCTTCAATGTATGCAGGGGGCTGAACGGTGTACCATCCATTCTTGTAGTTGGTTTGGCCCCATTTGGAGAATTCGATGTCTACTTCATGGGAGTCGTCTTTGTAAGCGAATAAGCCTAAGATGACGTTTTTGTCAAAGTTGTCCATTCTGCTGGCGAGGTAGAAGGCGTAGGTGCCATAGCCAAAGGTTTGGGTGCATGTTAATTCTGCGCAGTTCCATTTGCCGTTGCTGTAAGTGATTTTTAGGTGCAAGTAACCGTTTGCATCAAGCCAGACGTTTTGGGGGCTGTTGGACCAGTAGTTGGGTCCGGGTTGGGCTCGTTGGACTGTGTTTTCGACGTACCAGGTGTAGCCTGAGAATTGGATTGTTCGGGTTGTTGCTGCTTCGGCTGTGGAGTTAATGCTTAGGCAGGCGTATAGTGGTGCGAGTAATGTTAGGGTTATGAGGATTGCAATTAAGGCTGTTTTTTTCATGTTGATTCCGGGCGCTATGTCGGTTGTAATCGTACTTAAGGTATGTTATCAAGCGACAGAGCGCTTTTTTGCAATTCAATGAATTATCATCGGTAAACTTAGACGCTTATTGGAGCAACAATAGTGTAATTGAAAGTGTGTACTGCAGATTATCCGCGTTTTTGGTCAACCATAGTCTTTAAAAGGGAAAATCCCCATACCATTGAGCGTATTAAAAGCTGCAACTTTGCAGTGCACACCTATAACACTTTGTTTTAGGGGCGTCGCAAGGTTTTTATGTGCCCTTTAAGTCTCATAGGTGCACTCAACGTATAATAAACGGCAAAACAATGGATTGATGGACCAAAATGGTAAGAAAAGCAAGAATACGCCTCACAAGCACCGATTACGCGAAACTAGAAGAGGTTTGCGGAGAACTCAGAAGCATCGCTTCAAAGACAGGTGTCAAAATGAACGGTCCAGTACCGCTACCAACCAAACGCCTACGTGTTCCAGTCCTTAAAGGTCCATCAGGCGAAGGTACAGCGACATGGGATCGATGGGAAATGCGCATTCACAAACGCTTAATCGACATTGATTCTGAAGAACGTGTCATGCGTAGAATCATGCGTATCCGTGTGCCTGAAGAAGTGCACGTAACAATCGAATTAATCTAAACAACCCTTTAACTTTTAATTTTAAGTTTTCTAGCTTTAGCGTATGCCTTAAATCTCGCCGCTGTAACCTCACAAGTTTGAGAGGTGAAAGAAATGAAGGAATGGCGATGTATTGTAGTCACTCATCATGAAGATGTGGGTAGAGCTATTGTTGAATGGGAAGCGCAAGGCTGGCACCTGCACAGTTATAATACTGCAGGGATGGGTGGAGCATGGAATTATACAGTAAATCATTATTTGCTTTTTGAGCGAGGACAATAAAATAGGGTTATACGAAAAGCAGGTAAGTGAATACTGCTAAGATCGCGGCTGGTACAAATGCGGCTACCCAGACCTTTTTGTTTAAATTGAATATTTTGAGGCCATCTAAGACGCCGAATGGTACCAAGTTGAAGACAGCCATGAATGCGTTGATGTATGCTGAGAACAACAGTACCCCGAACCATGCGTATGTAAGGGGCAGCGTAAAGGCTAATCCGAGAAATACCGCTGAGAATGCCATGTTGGTTATGGGTCCGGCTATGGATATTGTTACGATGTCCTCTTTTTTCTGTAGGGTGCCGCCGATCATCATGGCGCCCGGAGCAATCATGCGGAAAGGCAAGAATATTGATGCAAACGTTAAGAGTGCTCCGAAGGTTGTTAGGCGGAATTCAGCCCATAACCCTTTCTTTTGAGCGGTGACTTTGTGTGCTATTTCGTGAGTGAGAAATGAGATTATCATGACTACTCCGAAGACAGCCATCATAGTTAGATCCCATTTGAAACTGAATCCGAAAAACTCTGGGAGCAATGTTGCGAATGCTCCGATGGAGATGCCGATTCCCATGACAAGCGCTGCTGCAATACCTATGTGTTTGAGTTCTTTTGGGCTCCATCGGATATGGAACTGCTTTTTGTGAGGGTCTTGCCCATACACGTAACTGTAACTATAATTGCCGTAGCCTTGTTGTTGCATGACTTGACCTTGGCGTTCTGCTTTGGCTTGCTCTATTCGGGGGCATGCATGGTTTTCCGGTAGACGATGGTCACCGCAGAATCCTCCGCCGCAGTAGGGACAACGGAATGGCAGGTCTTCTTCTCTTTCGCATGCTTGACATTTCATGACTGTTTGGCGCCTTTCCTGAGTTAATGCATGTGGTATCTTATATTTTTACGCCAATATGGGGATTAAATCGTGTGCTGCATTACCCATTTCCGACTTTTTTGGCAGACCCTTAAAATCTGTGTTGTTCTGGTTGCGGTTTATTGCACAACCCGCCTGCAACCTAACTCTGGACGCTAAAGCTAAAACACAATCGCCCGCAAACGCCGCTGGTTGTTGTTGTATATAGGGGCTTTCTACCAACAACACAATAAAGAAAAACAAGAACACCAACCAACTTTTAATCTACTACTATAGGGGATCAGTGGCAGAGTACCATAGGTCCTATTAGCAATAAGGAGGTCCCTGAGGTAGGCAAGTTAATGCTTCTGGTTGGCTAACTGTATCTGCTTGCGGAATTCTCTTCAAACGCCTGCAACCACCACCAACGCAGAAACCAAAAAGCAGCCACCTGCCAGCCCACAGGAAGAAGAAGAGTATAGAGGCTCTCCGCCATTTTCTACTAACTATAAAAAACAAAGCATGATGCGGTTAAACCATCAGCAAAGCATGACTTAATTACACCTCTTACTAATTGAGAAGATGCTGATGAATCGTGAGTGAACCAAAAGAGAATAAACGCTATATCAGCGCCGAATACCTCAAAAAAACAGCATACAATGAAGAGCAAATCAAAACCAGAAGCCACCAACTAATGGAGATTGAAGCGGATTCGCAGGTGCTCGATGTAGGCTGCGGTCCAGCCATAGATACAATAGCGCTCTCAGAATACATCGGCGATGAGGGCAGAATCGTAGGCGTCGACAATGACCCTGAAATGGTCAAAAAAGCAGACGCCCAATTAGCAGAAAGCAAAGTAACTAAAAACGTGAAGCACATACAAGCAGATGTTTTTTCGTTGCCGTTTGGCGAGGGCGAATTTGATAGGGTTCATGCGGAGCGGCTTTTTCAGGTGTTACCGAAATCAGAGGCACCCACTGTTTTAGCCGAAATCAGTCGGGTTTTGAGAACTGGGGGCAGGTTGGTTGTGGTTGATACTGACTGGGGCAGTGTCTCCGTAAACTTCAGCGACATCGCCCTTGAGCGGCGGCTTATGTCCTTCTTTGCAACTCAGATGCGGCCCAACGGGTTCGCGGGCAGAGAACTCCTACAGCTTTTCCATGACTACGGCTATGTGGACCTTGTGGTTGAGGTGTACCCGTATGTTCTAAGAGACTTTTCTGAGACACCCTTTGACGATTGGCTCTGCACTGAAGCTGCAAAGAGCAAAGTCGCATCAGAAGAGGAACTATCGAAGTGGCGCAGCGAATTAACCCAAAAGACAAAGCAGGGAACTTTTCTCTATCATGTAGACATGATAGTGGTTGCTGGAACCAAAAAATAGCAGAACCCCCAATGCGTTGCATTAGCCTCTTGTATGCTAAAGGCTTAAAACTTGCCACTCAAACCCTAACTGAACATATACCTGCTTGAAAAATTCGTTTCGGGGGTTCAACGTTAATCTTATATAACGATCGTATACAATATTATTCATTTGTATACGGCGGCATGGTTATGACAACTGAAGTATTATCCGTTAGAGTCAAAAAAGGTCTCAAAGACGAAGCAGAAAAATTAGGAATAGACGTAAAGGCAGTAGTGGAAGCGACGCTTGAAGATTTAGTTGCCAATAAAAAATTAAAAGCACAACAAATTGCTAAAGACCTCAGAGAAGCCATGAACGTTACACCTGAAGAGTGGGCAGCAGATGTCAGAGCTACAAGGGACGAAATGTAAGTACCTGATCGATACATCCGCACTCTATCCTATTCTACTTTCAGGCATTCCTCTAAAAGTCAGAGGATTGCGCAATAAGCGCACTAACAGAATATGAAATAGGTAATGTGTTGTGGAGAGAAACCCAGCATGGAAGAATGAAGAACCCGCAATTAGCTGCAACCACTTTCTCGAAAGCAATGCAGGCTTTAACTAAACTTGAACTCGACTCAATGGCTAATGTTCTAGCTGTTGCTATAGAGAGGAACCTTACTTTCTATGATGCTTCCTACGCTTATTTAGCAGAGAAAGAAAACTTGAAGCTCGTTACTGTGGATTCTCATTTGCTAAAGAAATGCAAAGTCGCTATTCCAATAGAACAAATGTCCTAGCATGAAGCTCTAACTAGCTGAAACGGCAGAAGCATAAACGCTTTAAAACAAGCAAACCATAACAACCATCGAAGGAAACGTAAGGGAGTCTTGCAATCTTTGAAGCCGTTTAGCTTTGTCCACGCATCTGACCTGCATTTGGGGTACTCTCAGTACGGTTTAGAAGTGCGTAGGCAAGACTTCGACAACGCTTTCAGCGAACTCGTGGATAAAACAATCGAGCTTAAAACCTGACTTCATGATTATCGCAGGTGACCTCTTTCATCAAGCCAGACCCTCCAATCATACTCTGGAAAATACGATTCGGAGTTTCAAGCGCCTAAAAGACGCAGGCATCCCAGTCTTAACTGTAGACGGTTCACATGACTCCGCGCCTAACACCATAACAAGCACCATCCTGTATCCATTGGACAGCGCAGGCCTCATCATTCACCTCCCACGACATCGGGGCGCATGCTGGAGCAAACCCGACTCCTGCTACGTCTACGGCATCCCAAACTACCACAACCGCCACAAAACCCAAGAAGCCCTCCCGAAATTCATGGAAGAAAACCCGCCGACACCCAAAGCAGGCGTAGCCAACATTTTTGTGTTTCATGGCGCCCTCGATTTACCAGACGTCAAACCACCCTATATCGAGGCAGAAATATTACCCTCCGAATTACCAGATGGATTCTGCTATTACGCCGCAGGACACATCCATGACCGAATTCAAAGCAAATTCAAAGACGGCATCCTCGTTTATAGTGGCTGCACAGAAACCGTCGGCTACGACGAAGCCACAATAACCAAAGGCTTCTACCACGTCAAAGTAGACGAAAAAGGCCAAGTTTACCCCGAACTAATCGAGTTAACATCCCCACGTAGATTCGTTATTGTAGAGTTTGATTATTCGGGGATGGCTGCGGCGAAGATTACTGAGCAAGCGGTGCAGATGGTTAAGGATGCTGACGAAGCAGACGCCATCATAATCCCAGTTTTAAAAGGCACCCTGCCAGCGGAGGCAAGCAGAACTGAAGTGGATGTGCCCAGAATTCGTGCTGCCGCCCAAAAAGCGCTACTTGTGCACCCGATAGTGCAGCTAAAGGAGACTGCGGTTTCCGATGAAGTGGTCCGCTCCATCTTTGAGGGCGAATTCAAAGATCTAAAAACTAAAGCGTATGAGTACTTCGTGGAGATTTTCGCTGACCGCTACGGCAAAGAAGAAGCACAAAAAATAGCGCATGGAGCCCTCAACTTAATCGAGCCATTGGCACGCAAACAGGACGAGAAAGTTAAGCAAGCCATCGAGGAGCTATCGAAATGAAAATCGACGTAGTTGTGCTGGAAAATATCCGCAGCCACACCAAATCCACAGTGCCCTTTACGCATGGCTTCAACTGTGTTGTTGGGGGAGTGGGATGCGGCAAATCCAGTGTCCTCTACGCAGTCGATTTTGCCCTGTTCGGGGATGCGGTTGGGCGTAGTTTTGATTATTTGATGCGTGAAGGGGCAGATTGGTGCCGAGTTACGGTTCAGTTTAGCCATAATGGCAACACCTACAAGTTGGTCCGAGGCTTAAAACGCAAGGGCAAAAGCATAACACAAGACATAGAACAGCTAAAACTCTTTGAAGAGGAAAAGCTGCTTGCCAGCATGAAAACTGACGCCATCGCAGAACAACTCAAAGCCATCACTGGCTTAGACCGAGATTTGTACCGCGAGATTGTTTGGTTCCGCCAAGAACACCTTAAGGAACTGCTGGATGCGAAGCCCCGCGATAGGCAAACTCGCCTCGATGAACTGTTTGGCTTATCCGATTATGAGGTGGCTTGGAGCAACATTGCCCAGTACCAACGCGACTACGAAACTGAGAAACGGGTGTATGAGAAGGACCCCGATGTGGTGGGTTTGGAGAAGCTTAGCGCCGAGTATAACAGGGCAAGCGAAGAATTCACGCTTTTAGAGATGGATTTGGAAGATTCAGCGCAGAGACTAGAAGTCGCTAAACGGGCTTTGGAAGAAGCTGACCTGAGGCTGAAACGTTCCGAAGAGAAAAAACTCGCCATAGAAGAACTCAAACGCAAAGAAGCAAGGGTAAACGCCAACATCGCCAACATGACCCGAAACTTGGCGTCTCTTACCGAGCGGGTTGAGGGCAAAAAAACCATCATCGACAACCTCCAGCAACGCCAAACCTCTTTGGATAGCCAAATGAAGCTGTGCCTAGCCAAGCTGGAGCAGGCGGGGTTGCCAGCTAATCAGCCCTTTGAGCAGCTAGCACCATTCTTAGCGGGTTTGGATGATAAGATTTCTCAGATGCGAGCTGAACAGGAAGCCACCTCACGGGGCATTCAGCAGGACCAGAAAAGAGCCGCTACATTGGTTGAAACTGGGGAAGGCAAATGCCCCGTTTGCAGCCAACCCTTACTGGGCAACTATAAGACTGATTTATTGTCCAGCATAAAACAGGAAAACAGCGAACGGGAAAAAACCATCAACCACCTACGACTCGAAGTTGCTACCCTACAAAAAACCAAAACTGTAGCTTCCGAAGCCTACACTAACCTGCAGAATTGCCTAACACGAGGCGCTGACCTGAAATCGCGGATTGCTGAGGAAGAAACTAACCTCAAAACCCTAACCGCCGAGCTTGAGATGCAGCAGCGGCTAGAGGTTGAGCAGCACGGCGAACTCGAAGCTTTGGTCCTTGAAATCAGCAAATTCGACTTATCTGAACTCCAAGCAGCCAAAGACAAAAAAGACCAAGCCCTCAAACAATACTACACCGTAGAATCAGATTTACGCACAAAAGAGAACCGCAAAAAAGACTTAGCCCGCCGATTAGACGACACCAAAGACCGCATCAATTTCGCACAGGAAAAACTGGAGCGCATGGAAAAAATCCGCCGAACCGTCGAATTACTCAGCGCAGTCCGCGACGCCTACCGCAGCATCCAACCCAAACTACGCAGCGAATTCGTCAAAGTACTACGCAACTTCGTACAGCAAATCCTCGACAACTTAGTCGGCGGCGAAACACCCATGCTAAACGTAGTCATCGACGAAACCTACACGCCCTACGTGAAAAGCGAGGCAGGAGTTGACCGAGAAGTAGCTAACCTTTCAGGCGGCGAACGCACGTTGTTGGCGTTTGCTTACCGACTTGGTTTGGGGCAGTTGATTATGCAGTCCCGCACTGGCCACGGTTTGAGTATGCTTATGCTTGATGAGCCCACGGAGAATTTGGGCAGTGAAGACGGCAGCATTGAACGGTTGGCTGAGGCAATTAGCCGATTCAAGGCTATTGAGCAGATTATTGCGGTAACGCATAGTGAAGATTTCGCTGCCAAAGGCGACCATGTGATTATTTTGGATAAGGAAGCGGGTGTTAGCAAAATCTCGATAGAAAGATAAAACGGTAAAATTAAAGTTGGGGGTTATCTGTTTTTCTACAGTGTGTTGTTGCCAAAAACCGCCTATACACAACAACAACCAACAGACTAAGGGAACAGTTGCTTTTTGTTTTCTAAGCGGTCTTCAAGTTGAAGACTGGTTGTGCAATAACCTGCAAGCAGAACAAGCCAATAAACTATTGATCAACTGATAAAAGGGGATTAGGGTGGGATGACGCCCATTCTTGAGCATTCTTCTCTGAGGCTGTCTCTGACGTGTTTGAGGGTTTGGCGTTTCTGCATGTATTCGTCGCCTTCAATTCTTTCGCCGCGGAAGTCGCTGTCTAGCTGGGTTAGTTGAGTGTTGATTTCCATGATGCGCTCTTTGATTTGGTCCACGTAGGAATGAGCTTTCTCCTGCACAATAACGTCGGAAGGTGCCAACGAGGTTTTTATTAGGCCGTCTTCGATGCGCAGTATTCTGCTTGATACTCTGGCGACGCTGGGGTCATGGGTAACCATAACGATGGTTTTTTTGAAGTCACGATTCACTTTAACAAGGTATTCTGCGATGAGTTTGGCGTTTGCAGTGTCTAATTCGCCTGTGGGTTCATCTGCTAGGAGGACTGGTGCGTCGTTGGCTAATGCGCTGGCGATGGCGATTCTTTGTTGTTCTCCGCCGCTGAGTTCTTCGGGTTTGTGGTGGGCGCGGTCTTTTAAGCCAACGGTGTCTAGTAATTCTTCGACTCGTTGTTTGCGTTTCCCCCGTTTGACGCCTGAAGCTACCATGGAGAATTCGATGTTTTCTTGCGCTGTCAATGTGGGGATTAAGTTGAGGTTTTGGAAGATGTGGCCGACCATTTTTCTTCTGTAATCGACTAGTTGGCGGACGGATAGGTTGGTTACGGTTTTTTCGCCGACGGTTACGGTGCCTGCTGTTGCTTTGTCTAAGCCGCCGATGATGTTGAGTAGCGTGGATTTGCCGCTGCCCGAGGGGCCGATGATGGAGACAAGTTCGCCTGAGGAAATATCCAAGTTTAAGCCTCGGAGGGCTTGGACTTCGATTTTTCCTGTATGATGGATTTTGACTAAATCACGGATTTTTATGTTATTGTTTGCGCTCATCTTGTTCTAACCATCTTTTCTAGTTTTGTGACGTATTGATACGACATTACTATGATTGCCCCAATTGTGGAGGCATAGATTAACAGGGCGTAGGTGCCGATTGTTGCGACTGCGTCAGCGGGGAAGATTAAGCGTTGAGTGACCAGAGATACTGAGTATATTCCTGCAGAGTTGTTAGCCATTGCTACTGTGCCATAGACGATTATTACGCCTACCACTACGCCGAGGATGGCTGCGAAGGTGATAATTGCCATGCTCTCTGTTAGGAACATCCAGACTAGTTGGCGATAGGATAAGCCGCGGACGCTCATGAGTGTGGCTTCGCGATTGCGTTCCTTTAGGCTGACGATGGCGATGAGGGCTGTTCCCACGGAGGCGGAGATTACGGCGAATATAAGGCCGAAGCTTTGGATGTCGAGGGTTTGTAGGCTGGTGTATGTTGCGAGGTTGTTCATTTCTGAGGAGCTTTGCCATTCTTCGTCGAATGAGGTGACAGTGTTTATGTTGAGGTCTAAGTTGCGGATTTGTTGTGCTACTGCAGCTCCGTTGACGCCTGGCTGTAGTTTGATTAGTATGTTAGTTTCGAAATTTTCTAGTTTGTAGATGCCGCTGTCTGCACCTGTTACGTTGAAGAGGTCTCTTGGGGCGAAGCAGTCAGTTGGTTGATAATACCCGCTTTCGATAGTAGGAGGGTAGAATGCTTGTTGTGTATCTGTCCTCCGCGATGGATATTGCAGGTGATGATTGGTAGTAGGGTGTATTTGCATTGTCTGCAGGTTCGGGTCCAAAGAACCCGACAATCTTTAGTTTGCGTGCGGCTGAATTGAAGTTGACGCCTATTTGGTCATAGAGTTTCCAATCATACTGTTTAGCTAAGGTACGGCTAACGATGACTGTGCTGTTGTCTGCTTTCATTGTTTTCAGGGCGTCTTGGAGGTTGTTACCGCTGAACCAGCCTTCTTCATAGTGAGCCGATAGCTCCCAAGTGGTTGGGTCAATAGTTTTCAGCTTCATCGTGGGTCCATAGTTGTTGTCGCCTCCTTCGATTCTTGGGTTTAGTATACGTTCCACCGTTGCATTTTGGATGCCGGAAATGTTAGCTATCAAGTGGTTTAGGACAATTTGACCTTCTGTAGCATTCGCCAAGTTAACGACTATATCTGCGCCAACTTGTGCCTGCAAGTCCCTGACTATGTAGTCTTTTTGGCTGGCTATCTGGCCTGTTACTTGGACACCTAGACCCATGACTAAAGCAACTATGAAAGCTAAGGCTGCCAAGCGACCAGGGTTCCGCCGTACGTTCTTAGCTGCTAATGCGCCCAAGTCACCCATGACAGATGCGATTTTGGACACAACCGTTTGGAATTTTGTAGAGTCACGAATTATTAGGGTACAGAAGCCCCAGAAAAAGAGTAAAGGCCCAAAGAACCTCAAAAATTGGTCAATCAAGCTTATTGGTAAAGTTAATACCATGAGGTACATGTTTCCTCCAGCGTATAACCAGTTGCTGAAAGCTGCGGGGACGTTTAATCCGAAAAGGTATATTATGACAGCGTAAGTGCCAAGAATCAATGCTATCAACGGGAATATTTTGCGATTTGGCTTATCGCCGGCGGACATGTCATTTCTTAATGCCTCAACTGCAGGTATTCTTGAAGCTCGGCGGGAAGATAGAAACACTGAAATAAGCGCCAAAATTACACCGAAGATAACGGTGAACAGGGCAATCTCGGGGCTAAACAGTTTACCTGTGAAGAGGCTGTTAAGGTTTACAGAGCCAGAATAGTACTGGTTGAGCAGTAAACCCCCGATGACACCAAGGAATCCACCCATTAAACCTATTATTATGGCTTCGGAGAGGAACATCCGCTGGATTTGGCCACTGGATAAGCCTTTGGTGGATAGAAGACCGATTTCTCGTCTACGGATGTTAAAGGATACGTCTGATACTGTTTTGCCGAGATACCATGCCAAGATGAATATGGGGAATGAAACAACGGCGAAACTAATAGTGAAACCAGATAGGTTGCTTTGGTAATTTTGGAGTGCATTACCCAATTGGTTATTTACATAGCCCCATGAAAGATAGTTTGCCAGAATCTTGTTTTGGATTCTATCGGCAATTTGGTTTATTTTTGTTACTGATGTTTGTACGTTCCAGGGGCTAATTATGCTTTCTCGGTCAACGTCAATGTAGAATTGGAGGTCAACGGTGCTGCTGTCAAGGGCACTTTTCCAGAGAGGCTGTAGAGTATTATCCCAGTCAACAACCAAAATGTCATTTCTGTAAGAACCCAAGGAAGATCGGGAGTCTATAGCATAGGTGTTGCCGCTAACTAGTGAGTAGCCTTTATCGGTTAATTCAATCTCACCGGCTACTGTCAAATTAAGGTAAAAGGTAGTTTGGTTGTAATATTTGGGGCTATTGAAAGTAAGCATTGTTGTTATGATATCGCCAACCTTGACACTTTTCGCGAGGTTACTACCAGCCATCACATAGGTGTAGTTCGTAGGTATCCCATCAGAGGGCTTATTTGTCCATTCATTGAGAACTCTTGAATTATTAGGAAAACTCACTATCTGCGAATAATAACCCATACCAGAATAATTATTTGCAGGTAACCCAACTGGCGAAGAAAAAGTCGCTAAATAATCAACGTCCTTAACGCCCTCGACATTTGTGATGTCTTTGTAGGCAAGCCCAAGGTTTGACATGTTAAGTTGAATCCGGGAACTCATATCAACCATGACTGAACTGATCTGTTTATCCAGAGAATCCTCGGCAGCCACGTTAGCTTTAACGCCTATGCCGGCGAAAAAGGTTGCAGCAAGTGCGATTCCTATTAAAAGTGCAGCGAATAGTTTCCAGTTTCGAAATACATGTTTGATTGGATACAGTAGCGGCGTTTACTATCTACCCCTTGATGTGTCAGTTAGCGGTTCTGCATTTAAATCTACGCATTAGAACACCGAATAATCACTATTAACAAAGTTTTCAGCCATGGCAGTCGAGGAAAGAATTAAATCGCAAACCAGAACTCTACATACCCATGAAACCGTTTCTGGGCTACCTAAAAGAGGAAAACATGAGCCTCTTCACAGACTACTATGAACTCACCATGTGCGCCGCCTACTTCGACAACCAAAACTTTGAAACCGCCACATTCGACCTTTTCATCCGTCGCTTGCCTGAAAACCGCAGCTACTTCCTCTTCGCAGGCCTAGAAGAAGCATTAGGCTACTTACAATCCATCAAATTCACCGAGGAACACCTTTCTTACTTAAAAAACCAGGGGTTCCAAGAGGATTTCCTCGATTACCTGAGAAACTTCAAGTTTACAGGCGAAGTTTGGGCGCTCCCCGAAGGAACAATCGCCTTTCCGAATGAACCGCTCATCCGCATAACTGCACCTATTATCGAGGCGCAACTGGTCGAAACTTTCCTGCTTAACTCGATTAATCACCAAACGATGATTGCATCCAAAGCCAGCCGCGTAGTAACCGCAGCAAAAGGTAAAGCTGTCATCGAATTCGGCCTCCGCCGGGAACCGGGAATCGACGCAGGCATGAAAGTCGCACGCAGCAGCTACATCGCAGGCTGCCAAGGCACCAGCAACGTCCTAGCAGGCATGACCTATGGTATCCCGGTGTTTGGCACCATGGCACATAGCTTCATCATGTCTTATCCCAAAGAAATCGATGCCTTCCGAGCATTCGCCAAAACCTTCCCGGACAAATCCACCCTACTCATCGACACATACGACGACATTGCAGGGGCAGAAAAAGCGGTAGTCGTCGCCAAAGAGCTTCAAGCTAAGGGCATACGTTTAGGCGGCGTCAGGTTAGACAGCGGAAACTTGGCTGAGTCCAGCAAAAAAATCCGAAAAATCCTCGATGCCCAAAACCTGCAATTTGCCAAAATTTTTGCCAGCGGAGACCTCGACGAATACAAAGTTACTGAGTTGCTCTCTGCTGACGCTCCGATTGATTCTTTTGGCGTAGGCACAAAGATGGGCACCAGCGCGGACCGGCCCTATTTGGATGGGATCTATAAGCTCTGTGAAACCCAAAAAGCAGACGGCACCTTCGCCCCGATTATGAAGCTCAGCAAAGACAAAATAACCCTGCCCGGCAGAAAACAAGTTTACCGTTTCACCAACGGCGACGGCACATTCAAACGGGATACTATTGCTTTGACAGATGAATCCGCGATGGGAGAGCCACTGCTTGTTAAAGTGATGGATAAGGGCAAATTATTGATAGCGTTGCCCTCGCTTGAGGAAATCCGCAGCTTCGCCGCTGAAAACCTCAAAAAGTTGCCTCAGCAATACAAAGTTTTGACTAATGCACCGGCGTATCCCGTAGAACTTAGCGAAAACTGCAAAAGCTGATTGAAACGCTTAAAGGCGCAGATAACAGAGAAAGAAATAAACCATAACCACACGGTTTAAGCAACTATTTTGTGCGGCTGCGTTTTTTGTATTCGCCGCAGTAACTGTTCCCGCCCTCACGGCACTGCGGAGTAGTCTTATCGCATTCCTTAATGTATTCACAGGTATACAAGAAACCGTCTACTCGGTGCTGGAGTCCCGCTAGTGCTCCCTTAATTTTACCCATGCTTTCTCTCCCTTGCACATTGTATCTGATTTCTCTCTATATTAGCCCATCGCCCCAAATTTCTTTGAATATGGCAAACACTTAATAGGTGTTTTTGAAAATCTTCTATGCTAACACAAACAGGGAAGCACATACGTTATGCAAAACCGCCCAGCCATAGTTGCTGTCGGCAGAACCAAGTTCGGTGAGCACTACGGTAAAGAACCCGCGAAACTCATCGAGGAAGCTTGGCTTGCCGCATCTAAGGAATGTAACATGGAACGCAAAGATCTACAAGCTTGTTACATGTCTGATTGCTTCTTACCAATCACAAACAAACTCGGCCTCGAAGAGGGTTTCCTCTCAGAATTAACTGAGTTGCATGTACCCATGGAGGTCACCCGCAGTTTTAGCGCCGCCCTAATGACTGCATGCCACGCGATTCAGGCAGGAGTCTACAATACGGTGCTTGTCGGCGGCATAGAGAAAATGTCGGATCGCTGGGACAAAATCCGCGACGACCTCATGCTCCTAGACGACCCATGGAGCTACTACGCCGGCGGAACCCCGGAATCCAACCATGAACTCATGATGCGTGCATACATCAAAAAACACGGCTTACAAGGGCAAGACATAGAAAAACTCAACGTAGCCCTCGCCCAAGTCTCAGTTAAGAACCACGCCAACGCCGTCAAAAACAAGTATGCACAGTTCCAAAGAAAAATTACCGTTGAACAAGTTATAAACGCACGTAAAGCAGCGCATAAACCGTTGGGTCTATACGATTTCGCTCCGATGTCAGACGGCGCCTCAGCAGTCATCCTAACAAGCGAGAGTGTAGCTAACAGAATGACTAACCGCCCGGTGTTTGTTTTAGCTTCAGGTTCAGCCACAGATTACCTCAACTACTCATCACGCGAAGACCTCTCACGCTTCGTAGCTACCGAATTAGCAATGAAAAACGCAACCCAAACCGCCAAAGTTGCCGCTTCAGACATACCGCTTTGGGAACTTAACGACCAATCCACCATGATGGAGATGGTTACCCTCGAAGACCTCGGCTTATGCGCACCCGGCACCGCATGGAAGAGCATCCATGAAAGCTACCTCAACAACCAAACCAGCTACGAATTAAGCGGCAAACAAGTCCACGTTAACACAGACGGCGGCTTAAAAGCAAACGGCAACCCACTTGGCGCAACCGGCGGAGCACAAATCTATGAAATCTACCGCCAACTCCGCGGAGAAGCAGCAGAACGCCAAGTTACTGTGCCGGGCGGCTTAAAATACGGCGGAATCGTCGAATTCGAAGGCTTCGGCACAAAAGCCTACGTATCCATCCTTGGAGAGAAAACGCAATGAGCAGTGAACCAATAGAGCGTCGAGTATCCTATTTAGGCGACCGATTAAAAGCCAGCCGATGCAGCTGCTGTGGCAAAGAATACTTTGAAGTCCGCGATTACTGCAGTGTCTGCGGTCGTAAAAGCTACGGCAAAATGGACAGCATCGACTTATTCTATGACAAAGGAAAACTTGAACTCTGCACATTCATCAACGAACCCACTAACAAATTCTCGAAACTAAACAGCTTCGTCTACGGCATCGTCTCTTTCCACGACGGTAAAATCCGTGTCCCAGCCAGATTAACCGACCAGTTAACCTGTGACGGCGAAAAAGTAGACCTCACAAGCCTCGAAGGACGCGAGGTTGTTCCAAGATTCCGCAGACGCTACTCAGTGGGCAAAGCAGACGTTATCCCAACCATCTCACTCGCCTTTACCTTAGCAGACGAGTACTATCCACACCAAGAATACAAAGTAATCCAACCAACCAAAGACTACGAGTTGCCAGGCATCGTCGGCTACGGCGCTTACACTTCGCGTTTCCGCGTAAAAGGCGAGGGCTTAGAACGCGCAGTACCCTTCATCGATGAAGACGCGGTGACTGCAGCGGTTGAAGCAGGCAAACTTGCATTAATCCACTCAGGGCTGGACAGCGCTTGGGTCGGAAAAGTCTATGTTGGCTCAGAATCCAACCCCTACGCAGTGAAACCAATAGCCTCCAAAGTCGCACAAGTCCTGAAATTGGGCGAAGAAGAAGGCGACCTACAAAGCGTAGACGCCATCGACACAGAATTCGCCTGCAAAGCAGGCACAAGCATGTTCAAAGACGCCTGTGCACTCGTCAGTTACCCACGCTCAAACATCAAATACGCCATGGTTATCGGCGCAGACAACTCCCAAGCAGCACCAAAAGGATGCCCCGGCGGCGAATTAGACGCTTTCGTCGGTTACGGCGGTGCAGCATTCATCTTTGGCAAACAAGACGTCATCGCAGAAGTCGAAGGCTGGTACAGCTGCACATCTGATACCCCGGACTTTTGGCGCAGAGACGGCGAACCGTACCCAATGCATGGCGGCAGATTCACCGGCGACCCAGCATACTTCAAACATGTACGCAAATCAGCCACTAAACTCATGGAACGCCAAAACCTCAAAGCCATCCGACATCAACTACTTCGTACCTCACCAGCCAAACCCAACCTTCCCAGTACGCATAGCAAAGGAGTTGGGCTTCAAAGACGAACAATACTGCCCATCACTGATGATTAACAAGTTCGGCAACACCTACAGCGGCGCATCCCCAGTCGGCTTAGCAGCAATCCTTGACATAGCCAAACCCGAAGAACGCATCTTGGTAGCCAGCTACGGTTCAGGCGCAGGCAGCGACGCATACGTCCTAAGAACCACTAGTCAATTGCTCGATAAACGCAGACGCCAAAAAATCAACGTCAAATTCCTCGCAGAAAACCCATTCGTCGAATACGTTGATTACACGACTTATAGACGCCTAAAAAGCGGCATGTAAAAAACTTTTTTTTATTTTTTATTTTTTTGGTTTTTCATAAATACAAGCGCTGTGATGATCACTATAACGGCGAGAGCTATCATAGATGCCAAGATGGCGATCTTTACCCAATCTAGTTCTTGTGTCTGTGTTTGTGTATTTGGCGCTTGTGTACTTTGAGCGTTCGATTCTGCAGGATTGGCATTTGACCCTAAATTAATCGTTACTAAATGTGTGCTGTGATGGTATGTAGCGTAAAGGAACCAGCCCTCACTTAAAGGCTGCACCGTATAGTCCACTTGATTGTTGTCCAAGCTCATTTTGAGGTCTGAGATATCGTTTATCAGAGATTTAGGAATGTAAACGTTCACGTATCCGGTTGTTGTAGAATCCCCTGTTACTCTGAAGCTCAGCTCTTTGTTAGCCAGATTGAATGATAATTCGTTTAGGGTTGAGTTTGAGGTTACTGAGAAGACACTTTGTTCTCCACACGGTTCGATAGAGAAACTGATTGCATTGGTAGTGCCGAGATAGTTTTCGCTGCCTTTGTAAACAGCTTTTAACATATAATCACCTGTGACGGAAAGTAACCACAGGGCTGAGTAACTGCCGTCTGATTTGGTGTGGATAGAGGTGAGGTCTTGCCAAGAATCGCCGCCGGTTACGCTATAAGAGAGCAATACGGGTGCATTGGGGACTCCAGCGCCGTTAAATGTTAAATCACCACTAATTTGTACTTCAAAAGCTGATTGTGACCTTGAACTGATGCAGGTCGTTGTTAGTGT
This sequence comes from uncultured archaeon, assembly GCA_963782915.1. Lineage (GTDB taxonomy): Archaea > Thermoproteota > Bathyarchaeia > Bathyarchaeales > Bathycorpusculaceae > Bathycorpusculum. Next base: position 400,041 of record CAWALK010000020.1, on the reverse strand, counting down.
TGGCGTCTTTAAGTTCTGGGCGGTTATTGAGAAGTCATCTATTATGTGCCAATTGCTGCCGCATCCGCCATTAGACCCGCTGAATCCAAATCCACTATAAGTTCGGTCTAGTGCGCCCTCTCTTTGAAGCACTAAATCCTCATCAACGTATACTTTCACAGAAGACGCTTGGACTTCTACGGTAACTTTATGCCAATTATTGTCGGCAACTCTTTGGTCATCAACGTATGTTAAATGATTACCTGTAAAATCTTCTATTAACGCGATATGGCTAGAAGATGGGTCACCCTGCGGATTTTGTTCTCCGCCGGTTACTTGTTCGAAATCCCAAGGTATGTTTTGCCAGCCGTCAAATTCGATGCCATATCCGGGAATAACAGAAAAAGAGTTGAATCCTAAATGGTTCCCACTACTATCACTATTCACTGATGAATAAGCCTGTTTGTAGAAAAAAATGGTGAATCCATCCCCTTGGCAGTATCCTCCACCAGTTTTGTAACGGAAGTTAGCTGTGAAAGAGCCTTGGATTGGTGCATTGAAAAAGGCAACTCCTGCATGTTCGTTGTCAGAATTAGTTAAGACTAGATTCTGGCCTGTTTGGTTTCTGTAGGCGCTTCCTAAATACTGCCATTGACCCGAATCACTGCTGAAGTCGTCGGAAAATGGTTGGGTTGACTGTTGAGCGTTCACGGTAAAAGTTGGCCCCATACAAAGCAACCCTGATAATAAAAGCAATAAAGAAATAATTGAAACCCAGCGTTTTCTTGAGGATATTTGCATTCTTGATCATTTTTAGTTTTGTTTCGGTTGGGTTATAAGCGTTCTTGTCAACGTTTCTGGACTAAAAGTTATTTTCGTAGTCAAGGTTTGTTGACTGCCATCTTATTCCGATGCGAATCTGTATTATAATGAATAACCCGACCATTTGCACGTTCCATTGCTAATAATTCAGTGTCATGGCAATGTTAAATTAATCGATAACAAATCTTAAACGCTAACTCCTTTAAATGGCTAAGAGACAAACCAATGATCCCATCAAAACTGAGGCAATGAAGAAAGCACCAATCGAATAAACGTAGACAGAGTATTTGATGCATGCATTCTACTAGTCACAGTCTTAGCCACCGCTGAACTCTCCTACGTAGCTTACCTGTGCCCTTCAACTGTGCCTTCGTATCTAGCTCAAGTGAATTACTTCTTCAGGGTAACTACCACAATAATCATTGCGTTGGTTGTAAGTTGGATTCTTGTAAGTTTAATTCCTTCGCCCTCAGAAACTTTGAAGCTTGGCGGTTTGCGAAGATTCAGGCGCCGATACATCAAAGAGTTATGCTGGTGCCTTTTCGGCAATTTGTTTGTTTTCGAAATCATAGCTTTCGTATACTACGGATTTTTCAACGGGGAATTATCGGAGGTTCTCACGATTTATTATGGAATGTTTTTCGCATTTTTCCTTACGTTGCCGGCAACTTGGCTATATTCAAGAATTGATGGCAAACCAAACCGAAGCCAGTCTATGTATCGGTTGCGGTTGCTGATTCCAATCGTTGAGCATTTGATTATTTTCTTCATTGCTTATTTGGCGCTGGAACAAGTCATGATTTTCTCTAATAGTGTGCCTGTGCCTACGGTTTCGCCTTGATTGGAATATACCGCTATCTCATAGTGGCGGAGATGTTTTCGCCAGCCCAAACTGCCCCTATTGTTTCTATATATAAGGGAGGGGGAGGGTCGGCAGAGCAGCAAAGGCTTCTTTTAATAGGGGATAGGGAGGTCTTGGCACAGCAACAAACCCCAAACCAGCCAAAGCCAATAGAGTACAAAAACAGGCGCATAGAAACCCGACAAATTCTCCAACAAACGCAACTTATCTTAACCATTAAACCAATGAATGCAGACAACCAAAACGCCCAACCCAACACTTGTTGAGCCTATAAATAGAGGGGGGATAGGCAAAAATCACATAAGACCCTTCTTTTAGCGCCAATGGTTGCGGCAAACTCTTCAACCAATCCTCGGCAAAAAATCCGTCAAACCCAGAGCAACCTTAAAGAAACACAAAGCACCCACAACACCAGACAGCAATGCAGCAGATTAAGTTCAAAGCCAAAGGTATATTCCTCGATTTAGACGGCACCATAGTGGATTCCACAGTTGCTTATTTGGAAGCAGCCAAAATTGCTTTCCGCGCAGTAGGCAAACCTGTGCCAAGCGATGCAGTTATGCTTGAGTTGCCAAAGAGACTCGAGTTAAGCCGCTCGTTAGAAGACATCACTTTGGGCACAACAGACGAGTTTCTCCCGGTCTACCTTGATGCTTACCACTCCATCACCGAGAAAGAGACAAGGCTGATGCCAAACGTAGAAGTTACATTGGAGCTTTTAGCCAAAAAAGCAAAACTCGCCCTATTTACTATGCGCCATGTCCCCAACGCAGTGCTGCAAAAAGAACTCGACACACACGGCATAGCCAAATACTTCACCCACATCGTCACATCACTTGACTGCGATAAACCAAAGCCAGCCCCGGAAGGCTTAATCCGATGCGTCGAAGCCCTAGACCTTGACATGTGCGACTGCTTAATGGCAGGCGACTCCGTCAACGATTTACGAGCAGGAAAAGCAGCAGGCGCAAAAACAATTGGGTTCCTCTCGGGACTCTACAGCAGAGAAGAACTTGAACAGGAAAACCCCGATTTAGTTCTGCCAAACGTGAATTCACTTCCTGAACACGTTGAATAGCGCTTGTTTGGTATATCGAAGCTCGTAATATAGCGCGTTTTTGCACAGGCAGTTATATTGGGTTTTGAAAATAAGGTTTAATTGTAACCTCATTCTTACAGAAGGATGGAGAGGGCTTCAGCGGGAATCATAATGAACTTCGTGGAGATAATGATAGGGGAGAAACTCAAAGATGCGGACTCCGCATTAGATGTGATGGGTTCGGATCGAAAGGTCTTGCAGGTGGCTTGTCAAGACTTTACTAATTACCTTAAATTCCATTGGAACCTTATTGGCAAAGAGGCAAACCAATGCGAAGTCGTCGATAAACTGGAAGTGCTTTTCAGAGAAGACGCCGACGAATTAGACGCATTCCTAACGGTTTGGTGCAACATTTGGTTTAAGAAATGGAAGCAAAGAGTAAAACTGCTCATCGGCAACCAAAGCGCAAGCAAATGGAACAAAATGACCAAATCAGTCACCGACGCAGAACCATTATGGCGCAAACTCGAGCATAAACAGGAACTCCAAGAAATCGTAATATCAACCTTAATCAAAAACGGCGAAGTATGCGGCACAGAAATCCTAGCAGAAAACCTCCTAAAAATGGAGTTAGGAGAAAAAAGCATTCAAGGCTTAGCTGACGAGAAAGAAAAAGTCTTCACCACACTCAACAATACTCTAAGAAAAGCAAGAGAGATGGCACAAAGCCGTGGTCCACTGATTTTTGTTAAAGTGGATAAAGGCTACTACGATACAGCAGCCGAATAAACCCTATCTCTACTTCTTTTTCCAATTTTTGCCCAACTAGCTTTTGCGATTTTTTTATTAGGCTAAAGCGCTTAATCGTATGCTTAATAGAAGATGGGCAAAATGAAAGACCGCACAGTAATCGTTGTTTTCTTTGTAATAGGCATAATCGTTACACTTGGAATATCCACCCTCTACACAGCGGTAATCGCTCCGGCTTTTGCACCGCCGCCAACACTCGACCAGAAATACCAAGCAGCCATCGAAGATGCAATGGTAGCTAAAGAAAGCGAAATCACCACTAACCTAACACCCATAACCCTAAACAATAGCAATTTGATTTGGCAGGGCGAAGGCGAAAACGCAACCGTCCTAGTCGTCGCATGGACAAAATACATCAACAGCTACCCAGTCGGAGAAAACATCACAATCAGTTGGGGCAACACATGGGTAACTGCAGCGCCGGAAATGCAAACTTTCTTCCAAAACCACGTTGCATCAGACGCCAACTATACAATTCGGGCAGCGCAACTACTGGGTTTACCCGCAAACACCACAAACACCTATTTCGTAGAGCTTTGGGTTAAGCCACAATCGCTTTTCCGACCAGCACCGGACAACGAAATCACCGACACAACCGCATCACTGAATTTCCCCGCTAACGCAACCTCTGACTACAAAGAATGGTTCAACAGCAACATAATCAGCTCATACTACTCCAATGAAGTATCCCTGGACACGCCTTGGCTACACCTACGATTGGGGCGACTCAACAACACATATTGGCTTAAGCGAATTCATCCTAGAACAGAACGCGACTGCTGTTGTGAAGTCTGTGACTTCTACGGTGGATTACCTCAAGTAATCCTATATCTTTCTTTTTCTTGTTATCGCCAACCAGTCTGCTTTGCCAGCGTAACAAGGCTTAAAACCAAAACCATATGAACATTATTCTCGATGAAAAATGGCTAAAACCAAACTAATAGTTGCCTCCTTAATCGTGATCGTTGTCGCCTCGTTAGCATTCAATGGTTACCAATGGAGCAGCAACCTTGCTGTTTCAAAGCAGAGTGATAAAGAAGAAATGGCTCAGATCCTTATTCATGACGCAGCCGAGATTAATGCGGAACTTTTAAGGCTAGACGGCATCCTCTTAACGGCATGCCAACAGTTATCCACCGCTGGCTTAACGGGTTCACAAGCGGACAAAATCTTAAGTGACCTCTACACGAACAACCCATCAGTAATAGTCAATGCTGCAACAGCAGACCAAAACGACATTCTATTAGCAGTGCAACCCAGTAACTACAGCAGCATCATAGGCCAAGACATCAAGAACCAAGAACAGAATTTGCAAATGCACAAAACCATGCGACCCGCACTCAGCAACCTCATCCCACTTGTAGAAGGATTCCCCGGAATAGTCATGGTTTCGCCGATTTTCAACCCAAACGAACAATTCATCGGCTCACTAAGCATCGTTTTCCAACCCTACCAAGTGATACACCCAATCGTTAAAGACTCAACCAAAGGCACCTACACCATCTATGCATTGCAAAGCAATGGCACATTAATCTATGATGCCAACGACGCCAACAGCGGAGAACAGGGCAAAAACATCTTCACCGACCAAGAATATCAAGGCTACACGGAACTCCAAACATTCATCCACCAAGTTGTAGATACACAGTCAGGATACGGCACATACAGCTACTATGATGATCTTGCGCAGGGAAGACCTCTTGTTAACAAGGATGGGTACTGGACAACTATTGGCATCTATAACACTGATTGGCGCCTAGTTATCGCGCGCACCCTCTAAACCTAATTATTCTCTTTCTTTTGTTTAGTAAGCGTACGTAACGCTTAAAACCTGATTTATCGAAAAGGTAGCAGATGAGATATGGCTAAATCCAAACTAGTAATTTTCGCCCTAATCGTCGTCATGGTTGTATCGTTGGGTTTCAATATTTACCAATATAACACAACCCTCTCAGCTACCCAACAGAATCAGGAATCAACCGTAAAACAAGAAATGGTTAGCCAACTTATGCACACCCAAAACAACATAAACAGTAAACTTGCATCACTCGACAGTGCCTTAAGGTCCGCATGCCAAAAACTTTCTGCAGCTGGATTAACAGGCACCCAAGCAGAAACCGTTCTAAGTGACCTTGCCGCTAACAGCTCGCTCATAGTTAGCGCCTCTTCAGTAGATGTGAAAGGCATTTTGGTTGCAACTCAACCCAGCAGCTACAGCAGCATTGTCGGAGAAGACATTAGCATGCAAGAACACATCATCAGCGTTCATGAAACCATGATGCCAGCCATGAGCAACATGATTCCGCTGGTAGAAGGTTTTCCCGGCGCAGTCATGGCAGCACCCATTTTTGACAGCGGCAACAAATTCATGGGTTCAATAAGCATCGTTATTCAACCCAGCGCTTTGATTAACCAATCAATCGCGTCTGGCTCCGGCGATGCAGTGCAGTACGCTATGTGGGCTATGCAAGCAAACGGCACCCTCATCTATGACCCAGACCCAGCACAGCAAGGCAAAAACCTGCTCACCGACCCAATATACGCAGAGTACCCGGAAGTGCAAGCCTTCGCGCGGCAAGTTTCTGAGCAGCAATCCGGTTTTGGCAGCTACAAATACTACGTTAAAAATCTTGATCAAACCCAAAACCAAGTTGTAGCCAAAGAAGCATACTGGATAACTATTGGGATATATGATACGGAGTGGCGCTTGGTTATTTGGCATGCACTCAACCCATAAATTCTTATGCATACCCTAAGAAAAAGGAGGGCGACCATACATGGTTCCCTTAACTGAAAATTTGGCAAGCGTTCTGGGTCTTTTAGGCACCGCATGCACCATGATTGTTGTAGCACTCATCGCTTCAGGCTTAACATTAAACAAACTCCAAGGACCCAAAAAGGGCATCTTAGCCAAGGTTTTATTCGGTGTCGTGTTGGGTGTCTTGGCGATTTTTGGAACGCTTTGGGGCATGAAGTTAGAAGGCGGCATAGTCATTAACGTCCGGGAATTTGCAACCATGATTGCCGGAGCAGCCGCTGGACCCATCGGCGGAGTTGTGGCAGGATTAATCGGCGGCGTCCATCGGTATCTCTATGGAGGATTGACTGCGATTCCCTGTGCGGTGTCAACGATTCTGATTGGGTTAATCGCGGGTTTGCTCGCTTCCAGAATTACTGGAAAATGGTATCTTCTAAAAGCGGCTGCGATGGGGTTTGTTTTGGAGTCTATGGCTATGGGTTTGATTTTAGTGCTTGTTTCGCCATTTAGCACTGCAGTGCATATTGTTGATACTATTTACTTTTCGATGATTGCTGCTAATACTATTGGGTTTGTTTTGTGGGTGTATTTGGTTAACATGTTTAAACAGCACAAAAATAGCACCACTTATCCTAAACAGTGATCTAGTCGGTTTTTTCTATAGTTGTTGTTGCCGAAAAACCCTTATACACAACAACAACCAACGGACTTTATTGCGCAATGCGTTTGGTGTTGTGCGTTTGGTTTGGGTTGCAGGTTGGTTGTAGCGTTTTACGCAAGCAGTTCAGTTTTAGACTTAACAGGACCTACCTACCTCAGAGCACCTACCCCCTCCCTTATTTATAGACACACAACTGCCTAGCTGGGTGCTTGGGGATTGTATGAGTGCAATCTTTTTGTTTAGGTGGTTAGGGGTTTGTTGGGTTCTATTGGGGTTTTGTTTACAGTTGTTTTCAGACTGGAATCGTTTGGTTGGTTTGAGGCTGTGTTGGAGGTTGGTTTTCTAGGGGTAGATAATGGCTAGACCCACTATGCTCATCATCTACCAGCGGACTTTGCGGTGCTATTGCTTTTTGGTTGCCGCGTCTGTTTTGGGTTACAATATGCTTGTATAATAAACCGCAGCCAGAACAGCACAGAGCATTATCTATTGCGAAGAAAATAGCTGCTTAGAAAAGTAAAATTAGGCTTTAAAAGCTAAATTAATAAAATTAAAAGAAATTAATTTTGGCTATTTAGCAGACTCTTTGCCTCTGAAGAGTCTTCGTTCGCCAAGTATAGCGCCTCATGGTCTTCTGTTCACCAAAACCACAGGCTCCACAACGATGGTTGCGAACGTGATAAGAACGTCTACCGCAACGTCTACACATAATGTGGACTACTTTGCCTTGGCGCTTGCCCATTGATGGAGTACCTTTTCCCATCTACACTCACCGGGGTGGGGGTGAAATAAGGACTACGTTGTCTCCGCGAACGATAATTAGCCCTAACTTCTTTTGGTTTTCAACGACGGTAGTGTCTTCAGTCTCTTCTAAGACTAGATTTAAGTGTTGGTCGAATCCCTTGAGTCTACCTCTGAGGCTCTTGCCGCCTTTTAGGCGAACAAGTACTATTTTACTGAGGTTTTGTTCAAGGATCTCGGTTGTCATTTCGCTCATATTGGAATCCTCAAGTATCTTTATCTCTTCTATACTTTAACTCTCTCCATTTAAACCTATCTCAAGGACTGGATGAAACAGGTAATGGATGAATTCCCTTTAGATAATATTGCTACTTCACAAGTCTTTTAAGCATAATCGTCTGTATATTGAGACGTACGAAACATTAATGGGAGGGAACAATAACAAATGGACAGAACCTATACAATCCCATGCCAAAAAGTCAACTTTAACAGTTGCGAAGGATGCCCCAAAACAGAATGCGGAACAAAACATTATTCTGCACTTAAAATCCAAGCAATCCACTAACTTCTAAATGCCCAAAGGAAGATTGACCAAGAAAATTCAGGATTACTTTTAGCTTGCACTTATAAGCGCGGCGTGCACTAAATCTTGAAGAGAGAACGTGGTTCCTTAGCAATGGCATTACCAATTGATTTCCTAATAATCTTCGCAACCGCATTTGCATTCAACCTTATCCCATTCGCTGGACCCTCAAACTTACTCATTGCCTCCACGGCTGCAATTGGTTTAGGAAACCCTGATCCTGCGGTATTGGTAATTGCTGGGTTTTTAATAGCGCTCGCTGCCGCGATGGCAAAAGGAATCCATTACATGGTAACCTTCTTTGTCAGTGGACACCTTAGCCAAAAACGGCAGGCAAGACTAAACGCTGATGCCCAAAAAATTCATCGATGGGCATTTCCACTATTGTTTTTAGCGGCTGCCACACCCATTCCTGATGAACCCATAGTTATACCGTTAGGGTTGATGAAGTATAGTCCTGTAAAGTTTTTCACAGCCTACTTCTTTGGCAAACTCTTGATCACGATTATAGGTGTCTTTTTAGGCGGTTGGGCAGGAAATACCCTGGAAACATGGTTTGGTTTAACGCCTGAAACTACGTTCATAGTATCGATTGTGGTATCGATTATTCTAACGGTTGTTATCACAGTAGTTCTGTTAAAGGTGGATGTGGATAAGTTGATGAAGAAATATCTCCACCGCAAACCCGATGGAACTCAAGAAAAAGAATATAAGCCCAGCGAAGAACCCATTACGGAAGATAAACCATGCCCACCCAACGCAGATACCCCCTAAAAGCCAAAGAAGCAAAACAAATCATAGAGGAAACCAACCAGACATTAAAACTCAGTTTTGACAAGGAGGCAACCGTAGAAGTTGTCGAATCTGATGTTGGCGAAATCTACCTCATCGGCGGCAAACCACTGCTTTTCAAGTCAGGCAACCGTGTCCTGCCAACGCTGCTCTTCGATGAATTTATTTCGAAGGCACCAAAAATCGTTGTAGACATGGGCGCTATCCCCTATGTTTGTAAGGGCGCAACCGTTATGGCTCCGGGCATCGTGCGTTATGAAGGCGAGTTTGCAACTGGCGATTTAGCGTTAGTTGTTGATATGAAGCATGGTAAAGCGTTGGCTATAGGCGAGGTTTTGATGGATTCAGCCACCGCTAGAACTACCAAGAAAGGCCCTGTTGTTAAAACGCTGCATTTTGTGAGCGACAAAATCTGGGACTACATAAAAACTCTCGAATAAAAAAAGGGTTGATGTAGAAAGGTCTACATTACGTCTGAGATTGAAGTTCTCCTGCTTGGCATGCTACTGTCTGGCAGGTTGCGTTGCCTAAAGTTATCATAGGCTTGGCGTGTGCGGTTGATGAGCAGCTCGATTTCTTTTAGTGCCTCGTCGCGTCCCATGTCAGCGTTCCAGTTGTCTGTTTTTCGGTCGTTCACGCGGTCAGCGATGTCGTCGGCGATGCAGTCCTCAAAGCCAGCACTTTTCAAATTATTTTTTAAGTTACCCTTGTCAAAATCTTTAGTCTCCAAATAATTCACCTCCAATGGGGAAATATTTCAGGTGCTTTATCGGTCTCGGATGAAAATTAAAACCTAAGTGACTGTGCCAAATCAATAACAGAAAAAAAGCAGGCAAAACAGAGCAAAAATTTCCTTTTTAGGTTGCCACCTGCGAGTGATTGCAGTCTGTTTATACTCTAAGCAGCAGCAATTTGGAGCCAATTTGGGTGTAAATATGAAAAACCCATTAATTAACCCAAAACCCTCCATGGATTGTGATGGGTTGGCATACCCCATGCAAGTTGGCTTGGGGCTCTGGGAGTGCCAAAGAATAGGGTTTTGCATCCCTTTCTTCTCCTCTATGTTTAACCCAGAGCCTCACCAAGCCATCTATAACGCTGGTTTTTTGGGAATGGAAAAGAGATAAATCTGTTCGAGCTGCAACCTAGACAACCTACGGTGCAACCAAAAGTGGCTAACCCAACAAACACCCAACCTTCAGTAACCCTAAAACTAGCCCTTCTAATCGTTGCCGGCAGCTTCCTTGCCTACAGCATCTACTGGCTCATAAATGGCGTAATCTGGGGCTACTCAGTAACACAAATGCTCCTAAACATCAACCAAATATCCATACTCACCTCAATGGGAACCGCAGCATTAACAGCACTCTTTGTACAAGAGATCTGCTCCGTGGCAAACAGTTTCGTGCTACTGTTTTGCGGCATCTTCGCATTCCAAAGCGCCGTCTTCTATGTGAGGAAGAACCCGAAGTATTTGCAGAAGCTTCGTTGGGCATTGGTTTTGTTGGCTGTTTTCTCGCTTTTGCTGGTGCCGGCTAGTGTGCATCATCTTTTGGGTGTTGCGTTTGGCTGGTTTATGGTTGATGTTTATGTTGGGCTCTCGTATCTGCTGCAAGCGTTGCTAATTGTGCCGCCACTGCTGATTCTGAGCCAAAAAATGCGTAAACCCCAGAATACGGCATCGATTCTGAAGTGGGCAACCATCGCCGCCCCGCTTTTCGTTTTTGCGCTATGGCTCAAGTATGCGTTTTTGTGGATTGATACCTTGGCGCCGATGAATACTCATCAAAACAACCCCCTTAGCACAGTGGGCGCAGTCAATGCCATCTTCACATTACTGATTGCGGCTCTAGCCATCACCTTTGGCTGCTTAAAACTAAACAAAAACAGGGCAGACGCCAAAAAATTCCTAGTGGCAGGGTTGGTTTTAGTTGGCGTGTTCTTCATAGTCTTCTCGGTGGTAGCGCTTTTTGTGCCGATCTACGCGTCATTCTGGTACCTAACCGACTTCTGGATGCTAACGCTGCCAATACTTGGTGTAGCATTGCTGCTCAATCACTCTCGAATCTAACCTCAACAGCACAGCTTACGCCTCGAAAAAAATGATTTATTCCGCCAAACCCAAGTAGCACATAGAGTTCCAGTCAAAGTCAAATGTTGTTGGGAGGTGATTTATTGACTATAATCGAGAAGTCAATAGAAATCGACACATCAGCAGACAAAATTTGGCCGCTCACGTCTTGGGATAAAATTCCGGAATGGTCAGACATTTTCAAAAGCGCACAATGGAGTTCAGCAACTAAAAATAAGGTCGGATCAAAAGTTCACGTTGTCAGCGAAGTAGCCGACGAAAAAGATGAATTCGACGCCGAAATCATCGAGTACACGGACCAAGGGGAAGGTGCGCAAACATGGAAAACCACCGGTGGACACTTTACGGCGGCGGGAGCGATTTATCTTAAGCCAAGCGGTGAAAACAAAACTTTGGTTATGATGGTTGAAGAGTACAGGTTGCCGTATGGACCCATCGGTTCGATGCATGATAGGATACGGGTTCACAAGGCTTTTGAGGAAGGCTTTGAGGAGAGTTCCAGGCGGCTTAAAGAAATAGCAGAAACAGCGTAGACAGGTGCTGATGGGCAGGCTAGCTTTAAATACGGAAAAACCCTAAAAATTACCTATCTATTTTTGGAGTTCTTTGTTATGTTAGAAACCGGTTTTACCAAAATCGCAAACACAAATGAAGTCCCAGCGGGGCAAATGAAGAAAGATCCCATTCGACGGCACAGACGTCCTAATCGCCAACATCAACGGCAACTACTATGCCATCGAAGACAAATGCCCCCACATGAAAGGCGACCTCTCAGCAGGCATTTTAGAGGGCAACACCATAACCTGCCCAAATCATCACGCAAAATTCGATGTAACCACAGGAAAAGCCGTTGCACACCCAAAAATGGGATTATTCCACCCCAAAGTCAACGATGCAACAATCTACCAAGTGAAAGTAGAAAATCAGGATTTACTGATCAAACGCTAAACACAAAACCCAATAGCCCTGATGCCAGGACTTAAAAGAGGCAGTCAGCCCAAATTAACAGTATATGTGTTGAACAGTTAGATGCCATTCGAAAACTGAATATACCCTTTTTATATCTTACCGCAGAAAGCGGCATCTGAGAGCCCATGCAAAAAGGAGAAGCAGCGGCCTGCCTAAAGGCGATTTATAATATATTTCCAGCCAGCGCCGTAAGTTTCGAAAGAACCAACTCATTAGAAGGGAATTACCAAATTTGTCATCGACGGCGAAATCGGTGGTCAGATAAGAAATCCGTTGAGGCTATTGCTAAAGAGCATTGTTTAGAAGTGAAGGAAGAGCATGGCTACGTGATTATGTTCACGCCTTGAGTGTAGCTTGCGATATGCCAAACCTTTTGTGCAGACTGGCGATGAAGCCGAATCGGGCGAACTAATTTTTTGATAGCACTGTGCTCACTGTATAGACATATGCACCCTCACCCATTCATCCGGATTCACCAAACGCTCACTTTCTTCTAAGCCGGCCTCTAATCGGACCCAACTAATCTTACCATTAAACTTGTTACTATGTCCTTCGAAGTCACTTGAAAGCGGCGCCCCAATCTTATCACCGACCATACAGGTGGAATCCGCCGAAAAAATCACAGGCACCGTATGCTCCAGTTTACCTTCAGCAACCTTGGCGTTATCAACAAAAAGCATTGCAACTCCACCTTTCCCAATCCGCCACCATCATACTTGAAATCCATTCGAACCTCATGTTTCCCCGCCGGCAAAACATCTGGAGCCTCAACGTTGTAGATGGCAAGACCCAAAAAGTTATAACAATATTTCAGCCGTCCCTCATGGAAGTAAATAGCCCAGCCGCCGAAGTTGGCTCCTTGAGCAATAATTACGCCGTTTGCATTTGAGGCAGGAATCTTCGATTTCTGCTGTGATGGAATGCGATTTGTTTTTTATATTGAGTACGCCGTTCTCGTTGAAGATCATTCCCGGGTACATGAATTGTGTGTTGCCTCGTACTGCTAAGGGGCGGCCTACGAGTTCAGCGAAGAATCGTTCGATTGCGCGGTCATCCATGGGTAGGACGTTGTAGCGGGTTGCTTCTATGAGCCATTGCCGTTGGAGTTCATGGAGTTTGTCGGGGTTTTGTTTGGAGAGGTCTCTGGGCTTGTGTCCAATCTTTTGTGGTGTCGTAGAGTTCCCAGTTGTCGTCGTCGAAGGGGACTGTTTTTGCTGCGCCTAGCTTCCATGGGGTGCGGTGTTTTGTTACGGCGGTCCAGCCTTTGTAGTATATGCCGCGGTTGCCAAACATCTCGAAATATTGGACATCATGATCGGTAGGGAGCTGTGCTATCATCAAAATCGTATAAGCCATGCTTATGCCTTCCATCGGTCTTTGCTCGACGCCCTCAACAAATTCTGGTTCAGGTATGCCGGCGATTTCTAGGATGGTTGGTGCAATATCGGTTATATGGTGGAATTGGTGGCGAAGCTCGCCTTTTGCTTTTATGCCCTTGGGCCAATGGATGATTAAGCCGTTTCTTGTACCGCCGAAATGTGAGGCTACTTGTTTAGTCCACTGATAAGGACAGCACATTGCATGTGCCCAACCAACAGCATAGTGATTGTAGGATTTTGGTCCTCCGAATTCGTCTAAGTGCTCAATCAAGTATTCCGGCGATTTCTAGGGTTGCTGCATTGTTAAAGTTCGTCATCTCATTAAAGCTGCCCTGCAGGGTACCTTCTGCGGAGGCGCCGTTATCGCCTATTATGTAGAAAACCAATGTATCATCAAGTATGCCCAATTCTTTTAGGGAATCAAGCAATCTGCCAACGTGGTGATCTGTGAATTCTAAAAAGCCAGCGTAAACCTCCATCTCGCGCCTTAGCACTGGCTTAATTTTCTCGGGCATTTCATCCCACGCAGGAATTTCCTTGTGACGCGCCGTAAGTTTCGCGTCTTGCGGGATAACGCCTAACTGTTTTTGTTTCTCAAAAGTTCTTTCTCGAAGTTTGTCCCATCCGTCGTCGAATTTGCCCTTGTATTTGTCTGCCCATTCTTTGGGAACATGGTGGGGGGCATGTGTGGCTCCGGGTGCAAAGTAGACGAAGAATGGTTTTTCGGGTGCAATCGCTTTTTGGGTGCGGATCCAGTTGATTGCTTGGTCAGTCATGTCTGTGAGGAAGTGGTAGTTGGGGTCGTTTGGAAGATTTACTCTTGCTCGTCCGTCGTAGACTTCGGGGAACCATTGGTTTGTTTCTCCGGCGACGAAGCCGTAGAATTTTTCGAAGCCTGAAAAGGTTGGCCAGTGATCGAAGGGGCCGATGGGGCCTGTTTCCCAGACGGGGACTTCGTGGCATTTTCCGAATTGGGCGGTTGAGTAGCCATTGTACTTTAGGGTTTTTGCTAGGGGTGCGCAGTAGTTTGGTCTTATGGAGTTGTTGCCGGGGGCTGAGGTGGCGATTTCGGTTATGCTGCCCATGCCTACGGTGTGGTGATTTCGTCCGGTTAATAGTGCAGCACGGGTTGGGGAGCAAAGCGCGGTTGTATGAAACCGTGTATACCTCAACCCATCGGTGGCGAGTTCTTCCGCAACAGGAGTATTAATTGGACCTCCAAAAGCGCTAGAAGCACCAAAACCGACATCATCAAGCAACACCAAAACAATGTTTGGCGCCCCTTTGGGTGCCCGGATAGGCTGAATCGGCGGAAACTTGGCATCCGGACTCTTAGCATCATATACTATCAAGCCCTTGTAGGGTTTATCTGGAATTGGCAGGACAGAGCGCTGGATGTCTCTGGTAGGTTGGGTTTGAGAATTAATTTCAGGCTTAACTGACAACTAAAAAACTCTCCATCAGCAAGGTGGGGTTTAAAAAATTAAGACTATGTGATAGCGATACTGTGACATCAGCTGTTTTTATGGTTTGGGAAGCATCTTGGATAACCTACTTAGCCAATTCAAGTTGGTTGGTTCAATGCAACCACATACTCTTATGTTAACTCTTCACCCATCATTTTTGAGGTGAACTATTTTTGTCTCAGAATGAACGCATAAGCATGCCCCCACCCAAAGTAACCGCTGACGGCAAATACGTCTGCACAGTCGACAATGCAGCTTTTGATAACGAGGAAGATTATGATCGGCATTGCATGGCTGCGCATACGGCGGCGGGCGGCGGCAAAACATGGTAACCCAACGTTCTTAGGTAGATAGCAACAAACCTCAGACACCCCCCATAACTTTTCACTCGAAGCCATAATTGTCAGCTACTTCGCCATAACAACCATCATAGGGCGGGTAATGTTTAAAGAAAAGAATTTACCTAAATCAACTCTATCTTTTAGCCGAAATACTTTTTTTTGTTTGTTTGTGTATTTTGTTGCTGTTGTGTTAGTCGTTGAAGTCTTCGTTGTTTATTATTGAGCCTCAGAACTTTGGCAGGGTCGATGTAGTAGGCGACTTGCATGGCGATTACAAGTCGTTGGTGGCTCTGCTTGAACTTGTTGATTTAGATGGGGATTTGTTGGTGTTTTTGGGGGATTACGCTGACCGTGGCCCAGCTGGCGTTGAGGTTATCCGAACCGTCGCCGAGTTGAGGAAGGAGCACCCCAAAAATGTCGTTGCATTAATGGGCAACCATGAGGACTTCACCGAATCAGGCGAACCCAACTTTAACCCATGCACACTAATCAACGAAGCCCAAGCCAAAACTGGAAGCTGGCAAACCTACTTCCGAAATGAACTCAAACCCTTCATCGACACCCTGCCGCTGTGCGCCCTGATCCCCAACAATGCGCTCCTGGTTCACGGCGGAGTCTCAAGCAAACTCACATGAATCGACGACCTCAAAGCACCCTCCGAGGAACTCATGGCGGATTTGTTGTGGTCTGACCCCTTCGACGGAGTCGGCGAGGACCCGAACTATAGCCGCGGTGCAGGCGTTGAATTCGGCGCTGACGTTTCGGAGGCTGTATGCAAGGCGCTGGGGGTGGGGAGAATTATCAGGAGCCATCAGCCTCAGTTGGCAGCCACGAAGCCCTATTTGGTGCATGAGGGAAGAGTGGTTACTGTGAATGCGACGACTGTTTATGGCGGCTCCCCGTTTGTTTACTTTATTGACCCCAAATCCATCAAAGGGGATTACTACAGCAGCATCTAATTGACGCTTTATATAGAGGGGGGTAGGTATAGCAGAGCAACAAGCGCTTTACTAAGTAGACTTTCGCTGTCCCACGTGGAGAATTTTTCAGTCAGTTGTCTCTTGCGCCACCAACACACCCTCAAATAGCCTATGCTGGTTTATTGGGTTTTGTGGGCTGAGTAGGCTCTGGGGTAAATTTACATAGCGCCAAAATGAGGGTTTCATTTCCCCTTGTTTTCCTTTATTTCTGCCTCAGGGTTCTCAGCCTACAATTTTGTGGCTTGGAAGATACCGAAGCGCGTGGTTTCTGTATACACAAGCATAACCAAACAGATAAAAACGCCCGAACCAAAACAGTTGCAGACAAATACAACACAGAACCCCACAAGCCTAAAACATCAACCTATCTTTTCCAATGAATGTTCAACCCCCAAAGCTGCAATCCAACAGACGCTCAGACTATAAATAAGGGAGGGGGTCTACGCACAAGCAACCTCGCCTGTAGATATTGACTCTTTTTTTCTTAATATGCAAAGGAGTTAGGCGGGATTATCCGCTGTTGAAGGTTTATTGCCACCAATGCTTCTTGGGTTCAACAAACAAAATTTCTTCATCTTGCTTTAAATCGCAAACATTCAGACCTAAATTTTCGGCATGAATTTCGTAAACGCCCTCGCCAAGCTCAACAGTTAGGTTGCCGTTATCATCGGTATTCTTTGAGAGCATCAACCTTTTGAATGGAGCCCCATTGTTTTTAATGTTCTCAGCCCATTGCTCGACAGTTATCGGTTCCTTTTCTAACTTGAAGACTTTGACGTTAACATTTTTGATCGGTTTATCTTTTTGAAAATTAACTGCTCTTACAACAAGTTTGTAAGTCTTTTCTATAACGCTATCGACTATTTGCGTGCTCACTGTTAAAACCTGAATAACTCAGTTCTTACTGTAAGGGCATAATTTAAGGGTTTAAACCTTATCGCAGACAATTCAGGCTGCCTTTTAGCTTTTTGGCGCCTACAAACAGAGGGCCCAGTTCTGCAAAGAAGCTGCGGAATCTAGAAGTTAGTTACATACTAGCAGCTACAACACAGGTTTTTAGGAGAATTTGAATGCTATTTGTGATGACAGACCTTCGCGTTTCAAGCGCTGGTGTAGCTGTCAAGTGGATAGTTGCTAATGAAAAAATCAATCCTTGTTGTAGACGACGACAAATCAATACTGCGAACGTTCAGCCGCATACTTACCAAATGCGGATACGAAATCGAAACCGCTGAGACCGGAAAAGAAGCGATTGCAAAAGCCAATAAACGCCACTATGACCTGTTGCTTTTGGATCTGCGGTTGCCGGACATGAATGGCACCGATTTACTCGCTAAAGCACGCGGGCAACTGGCGCATACTTCAAAAATTATAATCACGGGGTTTCCTTCTCTTGAAACCGGAGTTTTGGCGCTTGATGAAGGCGCAGACGCTTACCTCACCAAACCGGTCCAGCCGCGCGAACTCTTAACCATCGTGGAGGATAAATTGTGCGGCCCGGAAGGTCCGGAGATGCGTGAACCATAATATTAGGCGTGCAGTTTAGAGAAAACGCTGGCATCCGCTTGTATTTTAATTGAATTTTATTTAAATTTACTATACAAAACCATTAGGCCAAGAACAACGCATAAAAAACCAAAAACACTCTAAACAGAGTTAACAATAAAACAACAAAAAATTGATTAAAATTGATTTACTATTGAAGAAGGGAAATTATTGTTTTGTAACCCGCCGATTTCTTCAACTACAAGTTGCTGATTTTGGGCTTTGACGTATACCTGAGTTTCTATGTTCTCCTTGCTCCTCCAGTCAAGCATTCAAATGCTTATTTACTTAGGAGGTGATCCGGCCGCAGGTTCCCCTACGGCCACCTTGTTACGACTTTTCCCTCCTTGTGAAACTTAGATTCGACGCCGCCAATTAGACGGTGCCTCACCCAAGAGTCACTCGGATGGAACGACGGGCGGTGTGTGCAAGGAGCAGGGACGTATTCACCGCGCGCTAATGACACGCGATTACTAGGGATTCCATGTTCATGAGGGCGGGTTACAGCCCTCAATCCCAACTACGGCAGGCTTTCGAGATTGCCTCCCCCTTTCGAGGTCGGAACCCATTGTACCTGCCATTGCAGCTCGCGTGTGGCCCGGGAGATTCGGGGCATACTGACCTGCCGTGGCCCGCTCCTTCCTCCACTTTATCAGTGGCGGTCTCCTCAGTGTGCCCAGCTCAAAGCTGGTTGCAACAGAGGACGCGGGTCTCGATCGTTGCCTGACTTAACAGGACACCTCACGGCACGAACTGGCGACGGCCATGCACCTCCTCTCAGCTCGTCTGGCAAGACCTTTAATCTGGCCTTCATACTGCTGTCGCTCCCGGTGAGATTTCCGGCGTTGACTCCAATTAAACCGCAAGCTTCACCCCTTGTGGTGCTCCCCCGCCAATTCCTTTAAGTTTCAATCTTGCGATCGTACTCCCCAGGCGGCAGACTTAACAGCTTCCCTGCGGCACTAGAACGGCACGTGGCCGTCCAAACACCTAGTCTGCATCGTTTACAGCTGGGACTACCCGGGTATCTAATCCGGTTCGCTCCCCCAGCTTTCATCCCTCACCGTCGGGCGCGTTCTAGCAGACAGCCTTCGCCACTGGTGGTCTTCCCGGGATTATAGGATTTCACCCCTACCCCGAAAATACCGTCTGCCTCTCTCGTCCCCTAGCCAAGCAGTATCCCCCGCAATCCAACGATTAATTCGGTGGATTTAACAAGGGACTGACCTAGCCAGCTACGGATGCTTTAGGCCCAATAAACATCCACACCACTCGGAGAGCTGGTATTACCGCGGCGGCTGACACCAGACTTGCCCTCTCCTTATTCCCCCAGCGTTCTAGACTGGGTAAAAGCCTTCCTCAGCGGATGGCACTCGGGATAGCCCTGTCAAGCTTTCGCTTATTGCAAAGTTTTCGCGACTGCTGCGCCCCGTAGGGCCTGGGCCCTTGTCTCAGTGCCCATCTCCGGGCTCCCGCTCTCACGGCCCGCACCGGTAAAAGGCTTGGTGAGCCATTACCTCGCCAACAACCTGATCGGTCGCGGCCTCATCCTTAGGCGACTTCACGAGGATAACGTGAAGCTTTTTAGGTAAAGACTCATTCCAGAGTTCTTCGCCTATCGAGAGTTAGCCCCAGTTTCCCGGGGTTGTTCTCGTCCTAAGGGCAGATTAGCCACGTGTTACTGAGCTGTGTGCCGTGACTCGTTTTGCCTGAATCACTCGACTAGCATGTCTTAGTCCTATCCCGATAGCAGTGGGGTCCGGCAGGATCAACCGGAGTTATGCACTCCGTTTTGATTTCTGCGGATCTTAATTTGTTTTTTGTGTGGTACGAATTGTACACTAATTTCCTCGCATTCTATTACTTAACTGGATTTGGAGGGAAAACATTCCACTCTATACGTCAAAGCCCAATTCAGACCTAACTGAGCAATTAGTCAGGTCCTACATATATGTCCCCGCAATTGGAGGCCAACTTCATCATCCCTGTAAGGCGTATCGCCGTTTCGGTACGAGTTGAGCCGCCGCCATGTGATTATTGCGGGGTTAGCAATTTGTAGCTGAATTTACATAGAGGTGGCACTTATTCATATAAAGGTTTCTTTTCACCCCTTAAAATCCTCGACTAACACCCGTGAAGGCGTTTCGTGAGTCTAATCCAGCCGTATAATACTATGTACTGTTTGGTTTTTAACATTTCGCTATCCATTTTGAAATTTAGCACTTTTCACCCAAACAGGCCAAAACCCATGGACTTTTGGGTTTTTTTCAGCCAAAAACCCGATTCAAACCAAAAAATTACTCGAAACCATAGCCGCCCCCGCAGAATAAAGAAAAATAGATGAAAAAGTGCGCGAGCGAAACCATAAAAAACCACCCGCTTTCCCCAAAATAACGCCTCCCCCGCAATCATGATGCATGAAAGGTGCGCCCGCCAAAAACGCTAAACGTAGAACTATACCTCATGCTCACGAACACCGCCCTGCCCTTATGCGTTTGATCACAAATTGTGCGCTTGTTCTATTTTTTCTATAGTTGTTGTTGCTAAAAACCACTATACACAACAACAACCAATAGGCTTGTGAAGAACGTGGCGTTTTGGGTTTGGCGTTTGGTTTAGGTTGCAGACTGGTTGCGCAACAAACCGCAGTTTGCCATAGCCAAAAAAATTTTAACGGTTATTCCAAGGATTATTTTCGGACAAACAAATGAGGGTTAGTCTAAGTGTTGGTGGGAGTAACATGCCGCCCCCAAGGAAACATTTCGGAGGCACGCCATGAATTCAGGATGCAAAAGTTTGATGTGAACTAGTAAACCTTCTGCAGTGTAAAAGTTGTCTATACAGTGAGGGCACAAGAATTTTTCCGCCATAAAATCACCGCTTTCTAAAAAATAAACCTAAAAAAGGGGTCCGATAAAATCGTTTGTTTTATGTGACTACCAGCTTTTGCTGCTCATATGAGCCTGCGAACAGTGCCTATCAAAATCGTCTCTGCTGTCGAAAGTGCGGTTGTCGGCTTCACAGACAAATTTGCCATCAGAAGTCATCTTCGGCTCCATGGCAGGTCGGTCTGAGCGTATACGTTTTGACAAAACATTCACCTCCAAACAGAGCGCACAAAAAGATGGTCTCAAGTTAACTCATAAGAATATGTGATTGTACCTTGGCAACAAACTAAGAAATGCTCGATACCATCTTTTGGTTTAACGAAGAATCAACCTTGTTACCTATCTTGAGCTAACGCTTTTTTTGAGGTACCGTGGCTGAAAAATCATTAACCCCTCAGTCTTCTCTTTCAGCGCTAAACTGTACTTCTGGGCAATGCTGATTACTTGGCGTTTGCAGACACTGGTTAGAAAAGATTTGATTAGAATGGTATAGCCGACGGCGAATTGAACATTGGTTTTTATTTCAATCAACTGCATATCCCCCTGAGATAACGTTTCGCAGGCATCTTTAATTTCGTTAACGTAGCTAATTGCTTGATTGCGCTCCATAAGAAATACGACCAATATAGCACTATGTAGAACGCGGCATAAAAGCGTTTGTTATGCAATTTTTTTGGCGCTAATTTGTTGCTTATGCGAGTATCAGTTGAGGATTTATTGTTAAAACAAGATAGCGCTACGTCATTTCCGCTAAAAAAACAAAGTCTGGATTTCGTCCTAAAATGAAATTGAAAGACAAGAATCACTCAAGCCGCCTATGGGGCGGGAAGTGCTTCTTTTGGCAGCGCCTTTAGAAATTCTTATATTTTTTGAAAATAAATAGTAATTAGCTGCTTTTTAGAAGGTGATTTTTTGGTTAAAAAGAAAGGTGAACAATACGAATGCGAAGACTGCGGGTTAGTAATTCTGGTTGAGAATCCATGTGAATGCGGTGAAGGATGCCAAATTACGTGCTGTGAGAAACCGATGAAACAGGTAAAAGCGACAGCGAAAAGTGACGTCTCTAAATCTACAAAAGCTTAAAGCACTCGAAAAATTGAAAACCCTTGGTAATCATAACCCAACATTTTTTACCATTCTACCTTTTTCTTTTTTTATCAAAGTGTTGGCCAAAATTCATTGTCAGGTAATCTCATGATTGAGTGGACACCAATTGGCAAAAGTCATCGCTGATTTATCGCTTTGTTACTACACCAATGAACCCACATCATCTTTTATGCTATTTCGGAAATAGAGTGTCTTGTGTGGAAAAGCGTGTATGGTGCCCGACAGGTTGGGCGGGTCCGGCTGCTAATGTCGAGTGGGCATGGGTCCAACATTTTTGTGTCCGCTCAGCATATAGCACGCGGCTGAATCCGCCTAACACCACTTTTTGCGCTGATATCCGACTAATTGTTGTTGTATTGGTGCAGTCACATTGTTATTTATGGTTCAAGAGCCAATAATAAGATTAGGTAAAAGGTTAGCTTAAAAGCAGGCAAAGTGTTTCCCCCTCTCTCTTCCTGAATTTCCGCTTGCTTTTAAGTTAACCTTCCTCTCTCGACCTTCCATATTTTCACTGTTTGATCAAATAAAAACGTGTTTACTTTTCATCGCTAACTTGATTTGTCCATACATTCCAGTTATTGTGCACACAGAACATGTGCAGGTTGGTTGGTTAAAATGAGCAAAATTAAGAGTCAAGTTCCTCCACCACCTCCGCCTCAGCCAAAACCAGGAAAACAGCCTATTCCGCAGGGACCCATAAAAACAGACTAATTTTTGCTGAAAGGGCGAAGGCTGAGATAGGTGACGTAACCGTAAGGTAGCATCATCAGGGGAACTTTTAGAATTTTAGATGCTGACATGAAACGCCCAATGCATGTACGCGCTAATATCTCTTGAAAGCACCAACGATGGCTCAACATAACAGTGCAAACTGCATTTTTGACAGTTTTCTATTTTTGTCCAATCAAACCCTGAAACTGCGCCCTTAATGCCATTCTCAAAAATGGAGAGGCTACTTGTGTAATCGTTGTGGACATAGCAAGGCAAAACCACTTTTCCGTTTGGGTCAATGTTTATCATCGTCCAGGGTTTGCATTGCCAATTTTTCTCTTTAGCCATCACCTTAAGATAACCCATGGAGTTGGCAAAGGGATAACCTGCCCGCTTCATTTCAATAAGCCGACGCGCTATTTTCGGTATTCTCCCATTGGCAGGTGAAGATGAGTTGGCGTTGCAGTATTCGTGGGCGACAGCGACCGATATTTTTGTCCCCAACTCTTTGGCTAGCTCCACCAAGCTTTCGATCTCATCAACGTTTTCAGCCATTATGGTAGTGTTGATGGTTACAGGAACTTTTTCTTTGGCCGCATTTATGCCAGCTACGGCTTTTCTGAAGCTTCCAGCTACGCCTCTTATGGCATCATGGGTTTTTTCCAGCCCATCCAACGAAACGTAGACGACGCCGTTAATGTAGGGAGCTATCTCGTCTATTCGTGATTCAAGTAGTGTTCCGTTAGTGATCAAGCTCGTATGCAAGGGCAAAGAGCGGGAATAAGCAAGAATCTCCACCAGATCCTGTCTGAGGAGTGGTTCGCCACCTTCAAAGGCTACTCCGCAAGCGCCCGAATTGTAAATTTGCTTCAGGATTGCTTTTTCTTGGTCTAAACTCGAGTCGGGGCTATGGCGTTTCCAAAAGGGGCACATTTTACAACGCAGATTACAATTATAGGTCAGTTTATGGCCGCAGAAAAAAGGAACCCTAACACCTAGCAATCCGCAGAAAAAAGGAACCCTAACGCCCAACAAATTTGAGACTAACCCATTGTAAATCCTAAAGCCCATCCGCAGGTTGTCCGAGAGATGGGGGGAATTTTTTTCTAAATGAGAGTTATTAGAAACCTGTTTCATGCTTGAGACCCGCTAAAGTCTGAGATCTATAAAACGAGTGTTGTTTTTCAGTAAAGTTAGTCTTGCGTTTCCTTTAAACTTAACGTTCTCTCGCAACTTATAGCCTTCCATTTTGTTCTTAACGGTGTACGTTATATGATTTTTTTTATTTCTCAGATATTTTTAAACAAAAAAAGGAATGGGTTATTTCCACAGCTTTTTGCCGGTCAACAACCAAACCACTACCAAGATTACAGCGATCACGAGCAGAATATGTATCAGTGCACCTACGCCTGGTAATGCAAAGAAGCCAACTAACCAGAGTATCACAACAATGAGGGCGATAGTCAACCAAGTATTCATGGCAATCGCCTCAGCTAAGTCTTAACTACTGGTCTCAGGTACATGTGGAGTTGATCTTTTGACACTTTCAAGTGCAACCCATTGTCGGTCCAGCGGGCGACTCCTTTCTCTAGGGATGAAACGGCCAACATGTTTCGCACTCCACCTTTCTTTACTCCAAGAACCGATTCAGCTATTTCTTTATTCAATTCGAGTTCAAGATGGGTTATTTTCCATTCTTCTGGATCTACTTCAATGCCTTTTACTGTTCCGATTTTCTCGTCTAGGGCAAAAACGCTTCTATCTAATAAATTCTTTAGTTCTCATTATCTATCTATCCTGTCTAATTTAAAACACATAATTTTAGGCTACCATATAAGCGGTCATTGGCTAAGTTAAACGCGTGTGACTGGGAGCCCACACCGACATTCTGTTGAGTGACTCAGTTCTGACTAAATTAAAAAAAAGGAAAGTTGGGTTTAGGTTACTGCAACGGTTTGATCGATGATCTTTGCCATTGGAGCATTCGCCTTCACTGATGCTATGCCATTTTCAGCTGACTGTTTGGATAGGTAAGATTGGCTTACAGCAATTATTTGTCCGTTAGCAGCTTTTAGATGGAAACGGAATCTGTCTGGAGCGTTGAATTGAATTTCGAAAACAGTGTCTTGGACAATCCCAGGTTTATGCGTGGATTCTGGTATAGTCACGCCAGGTGTTAAATCAGCAGTCTCAGCTATTGGAGCGTTTTTCTTTATTGAAGCAATGCCTTTTAGAGCTGACTCTTTTGTTCCATAGGATTGGCTTACAGCAATTATCTGTCCGTTAGCAGCTTTTAGATGGAAACGGAAGGTACCAACAGAATCGCATATGATCTCAAAAACTCCTGTTGTGGCTTCAGGCATGGGTTGTGTTATTACTTCAGTCGGTGGCAATGGTTCAAGTTTTTGCACTTCAACTGGTGGCATTGGTTCCGGAACTTTATCAGTTACGTGGCCCTTCTTTGTATGAGCACTCATTTCATCCATTGTCATGAAGCCCATTCCACATACAGGACAAGTAAGCTCCATATTTGGCATAAGTACGCCGTTCAAAACGTGTATAATTCCGTTGTCTGTTACAACGTCTGTGTTTACGATGTGTTCTCTCATTGATTAATGGGTTCCAGTGAGAATTGTCACCAATGGGCGGCGTCAATCTTTACTTCTTGGCCTTGGAAAGTTTTCATGCTCTTCAGTTGACCTATTTCGTCAACCGTGAACTTTCCTATAACAATATGGTACATCAAAATCGCCCTAAGTTTTGGAATATTCTTCAATAATCCATCGACTGTACCTGCAGGAAGCTTTGCAAAGGCTTCATCATTTGGCGTAAAAATGGTAAACGGTCCTTTGCGTTTCAATGTTTCAACTAATCCTGCCGCTTGTACTGCAGCGCCAAATTTTGTGAAGCCCCCGGCTTCAACAGCAATATCAAATATATCTGCCATAAATTTTCATCTCTTCAAAAACAATTTCAAATCTTATCTTAGTATACCATAGTTGTTCTTACAATAAGTAACTGTGTGACTGGGGAGCCCCAGTAACGGGATGGCGAGTTAACAGTTAATAGCTACACGTAAAAGGGCTAATTTGAAATTATAGGAGAAAGTAGAGTCTCGGATTAGCTTTCCGCTTTTTCCCAGTCCGATTCAAAACTTGTTCTTAGCACACCAATTAGGTTGCTGTTGTTTGTCCACAATGATGGGCTTTCTCCTAATCCGCTTTCTTTGGATGTGGTAATCAATGCTTCTTTGTCGTCAGACATTATAAAGTGGTTTAGTGGTTCACGATGGAACTTGATTTGAACTGAAGCAGTACCGATGATTTTTTCCACTTTTTCTTTAAGCAAAGCATCTGGGTTCTCTCCTTCAAAAAGCAGCCGAATTACGGTACCGTTCTTTATCGCCCGGGTGTACTCATCTGAAAACTGAAACAAAACGGGCATCAGCCTTCCTTTGTCTGCAATCAAAGCGACTTCTTTTTTAGAATTAGTGATCAAATCGGAAGTTTTAGATAAAATTGATTTCTTTTCTGCTATCAGTATGTAGATGCTTTCCTCTTTAGGAAGTTGCTGCTTCCAGTCTTGAAGGGATAACTTTTGGACTATACCCCTCATACCCACAAGTCGCTCGTCATATTTGCCTTTTTCTTCGGCAACCAAGAGGCTTAAAGCATCCGAAATTCGGGTTGCCCTGATTTCAGTTGGTTTACCAAGCAACCTTTCAATCAGGCCCATTTTTTCAAGTGATGGCAGAATTCTATATACGTCTTCTCTGCGTACTTTCGAAAAGTTTGCGACTTGACCCACTGTTGTTTTTTCGAGTTTAATAACCGCCAAGTAAATCTTTGCTTGGTTAAGGGTTAAACCTAAACCGAGCAATAGTTCGGTGTTTTCGTCGCTTGCCATTCGGGTCTCGAGAATATTTTGTTAAAATACATATTTATGTTTATTGAGGATTTAAAAAAATTAAAAAGATAAATGGGCTAGATTCGATAGCAAACCAACAATAGTGTTGAACATTTAGCGTTATAGTAACCGTTCAAAGGCTAATAAAAAAAAGGGTTAGCCTACGATTGCTTAAACGACTATTTTGGGGCGTTGGGAATAGTAGCGTATCCGGTGGAAAAGGGCGATTGGAATTTCCCAATATTTTCTCTTATAATGCCATATCCTTTTTCTGCAAGGTCATTCGGCAAGTTATCCAAATCCAGATGCTCGTCTTCTTGCTGTTTCTCCTGATGCTCTCCCACCTGCTTGAGCGTAAGTTTGATTGTCGAACGTACTATTCCTTTGTCCAACGTTACGTTTGTTATATCTCTATAGCTGTAATCGGTGTAATCCTTCTTCAAACCAAGTGCATGAGGGTGCCTAAAAATTATCCGTTCATTTGTTATGATTACGGATTCGATGTTTATTCGAGGATGATAAATTTTTTCCTCAATGTAGAGCTCAACCTTCTCGTTTGAGCCAAGTATATTTTTTATATCTTCTGGAGTTGCCATTAATAAACCAACTTAATTTGATATGAATACTGATTGTGGGGATAAATAGCTGTGTGACTGGGTTGCCACATCAACAAGAGAGTTAATTATTGCTCTTTTCCTCCATTTAGAAGTGGGGGAAGAATGGAGCAGGAACGGCTAAACCAAATAGGATTCCCAACACGAAGCTCATCACTGTAAAGATTATCACTGCAAGTATGGCAATTGCAATACCGCCTAGCCAACCCGTTTTGAAGCTTGCTTTGTAAACCCATATCCAAGCTATGAACGCTAAAATTAACGCAATTATGTAAGCCCCAGGACCAATTATCGTTCCCAGAAAGACATCCACCAAAATCAATGTGACCGCGTAAACTATTGGGCCAAGCAGTGTAGCAAGCATGGCTTCGCCAAAGGTACCTTTTCCACCGGTTACTGTTTTGCCCGCTAACCATACGGGTATAGAGACTACTATCCAAATAATAATCAAGCCAACAATAGTTACAAGGAGACTTGTTAAAGACATATTATCAATAATGAGATTACTCAAAAGTTACACCTTTAAGCAACATAAGGGCATAAATGGCTATTAAGCCTGTGTAACTGTGGCTCCCCAGCAACAGAGCGTCGTACTGTTTGGAAATGCCAGACGAGCATCTAAAGACGCTTGTAACCCATTTAGGGATAGGCTTTTAGCGTTCTCTTTTTTGTTGCCTTTGTTTTTTCGGTTTAGCCTCTGTTTCGGATTCGTGGATTTTTGGCGCTTCTTTTTTGTCCTCATAGGCGTATCGTGGCGGCTGCTTTTTTAGGTGAGAGGTCTGAGATGTTGGTTCTTGCTCAGTTTTCTTTATGGTTTCTTTCTCATTCATACTTTTCTGCCTCTGATCTATCTTCATTGTAGTCTCTGTCTTCATGGGCTTCTTCTTCCTCTCTATCTTGCAGCGCTTCTTCACGTGCGCTTTTTTCTTCGCCCTGAACTTTTGCTCTGTCTTCGGCTTGACCTTTGGGCGGATAAGCCTTATCCAACCAATCTTCAAACTGCACTTTATAATCAGAGCTGGAAAAAGCCCAGTCACACAAGCCACTAATCACATTACTGACGTCTGTGTCGTGGTCGTCTGCTAAACCTTTCAAAAAAGCTTCCCATATTGGGGTTAAAGTCACTGAAAAACTACCCATAAGTAAATCTCCATTATCCTGTTAGTGCTAAGGTGTATTTAAGCTTCAAAGAGATGGAAACTAAAATTCTATCTTTGCTCTTTTTGCAACTGCAGACGTTTGGCGACTTCTTCAGTAACCTTTCTTAAACCTTCTGCTAACGTTTCATGGTCAACTTCGTCTAAGGGGTACCATTTCCCTTCCTTGTCGGTAAAAACAATTTCTAATTTTTTATTTTCCACTTTTTTCACCTTATTAATTAAATGCTTATTCGTCTGAGAATTGCTTGAACTTTTTTCTAAAAGGGGACTGCCAGATAGATTGCCCATATACCCGCCTTTCCAGGCAGGATATTCGAGGCTAACTGGTCCCTGTGCCTTTTTGAGTGGCGTCTTGATAATTTAGTTATTAGGTTTCGGGGAACGGAGGCTTCTTTTGTTATTCTTGTTTGATCCATGTTTGTATTGCTTCTTGGACCGCTTTGGATAAGTCGCCTTTTTTGCCTCCGAAGCGTTCTACGGTTTTTAGTCTTAGTTGTTTTTCTATTTCGTCTGTGATGTCAACGTTGATGCGGCCCAATTTTTGTCACTTGTTTGCTTGTATATGTTTTTGTGGTAAGTGATGGATAATTTCTTTATTGCGTTGTTTGGTTGTTTTTCTTTGTTCGCTGTGATTCACTTATTCACATAAACATATAGGTGCGTAGACACTTATAAGGCTATGCACTTAAGCACATAATATTCAGGCAGATCCGCTGAATTTACCAATCCGTTTGAAAAGAACCTCAGGAAACGTTAATAGATTAAATTTCTTCTACATGAATTGAGGCTAAGCGCTAGATTGCCAATGTTTGAATGCTCCATTTGCCGTCGCAAAGTGCGAGCGGAGTTTGAGGTTTCCTGTACAGGCGACGTTAAACGAAACATCGAAAAAGCCCCTTGGTGTTGCGGCAAAGAAATGACAGAAACAATCGACGACTAACCATAGCTAGGATTTATTGAGGAAATTCGCTAAAAACTGCTTCAAGTTTTGATGCAGCCGAATTGCAGGTTGCCTAAACCCCTCCGTGAACTCGGGGCTGGGCTGAAAATAGCCATGCTGGGTTAAATAGAAAATTACACTTGAGTAATCTCCTGCAAGAGCACAATCGACCTCTTTTCGGCCCATCTCCAAAAAAGCGTAGTATCGGTGGTGACCATCCAAAACGGCGTAGAGGTCTTTGCGGGGATGTTTAACCACGATTATTGGGTTAATTTTTTGGTTCTCAGCGATTTTCTGTTTGTAAACCTCTACACCTTGCCGTGATACTTTTGAGTCAGCTACCAACTTCTCCATGGGCAAACATATCGCGTACTTACTGGGGTACAAGAAGACGTCTGTGTTAATTTCGCTGCGGCCGTTGAGAAAACTGGAAAAATCGTATTTTAGGGACGAAAAAAAGTCAACAAGGGACATAAAAACCGCTTCTAATACGCAGTACTTTGTGTCTTGAAACGCTAATTAAGGGTTACATTGCCTGTTGATTGGGCAGTCGATGAAGCGATTTATTATTGGAAGGACTGAGCGTCTCCTTTTATTATGTATGGATTAAAAGTTGGTGGGGTTTGTTTTCATTTTGTTAATTGTTGCTTTGAGCTCCTCTTATTTCAACAACAACTACAGCGGGCTTGACTGGCGGCTGTGTTTTGGCTGGTCTGCGTTTATGGCGGGTTGAGTTTGGTTGTGGAGTAATCCGCTAAACAGAACAGATTTAGGCTTAGCGGACCTACCTACCTCAGAGCACCTACCCCTCCCTTATATAAAGAATAAATAGGCAACTTCTGCTGCTCTGCCAGCTACCCCCCTCCCTTATATATAGAAACAATTTTTGATAGGTAGAGCAGAGAAAGTTAAACCAGCCTACCCTCAGCTATAGCCTCTAGGCACTCCAAATATTATGGCGGATGAACAAATTTTTAATACGCTATAACCCATTAAGTGTTAACTCGAGTACAAAGAGAGGGCACGTTAATGTCACAACAGAGGAGTACCCCGCGTTTAGAAGCTATCCTTGACGCCGACGTAGTTGTTATTGGCGCAGGAGCAGCCGGTGCAACCGCAGCAACCTACATGGCTAAAGCAGGTCTGAGAGTTACGGTTCTTGAGCAAAAGTATTCCCCGCGTGGGGGAGACTTGGGTTATTGCGTAAGCCCAGGCGCGTTGCGTGAACTCCAAAACCTCGGCGTAACAAGCATGCCCCAAATCATAGAAACCAACATAATCGACCATGCCACCGTGTATCTGAGCGGCAAAAAACTCGTTACAGACGATTTCCCGGCTGTCGAAGACATGCCACGGTATGCAAGGATTGTCCCAAAAAAAGTTTTAGAGAACGCAGTTTCGGAAGCGGCACGCAATGCAGGCGCAAATATCCTCGAAGGAGCCTCAGTAATCAATTTTGCCGTCGAAAACGACTGGGTCACAGTCATCGCTGAACATTACAAACAGATAAAGACAATCCGAGCCCGCCTGCTAATCGGAGCCGACGGACCCAACTCCATAGTTGCCCGCAAACTAAAGGGAACAGAATGGTCAAAAACCGAACGCGCATACGTTGCAAGAGCCATCTTTGAAAATGTAACAGGCGCACCCAACGAAGCAAACCTGTTCTATGGCAACGACAGCTTCCCCGGCTACAGCTGGATTTTTCCAACAAGCAAATACGAAGCAAACGTGGGCATCGGCATAGTAGCAGGCTGCACTCCACCAACAGAGACCCCCGAAGAGTTGCTTAAAAAACTCATCCAAAACGACGAAGCAATGAGGATTCGCCTCAAAAACGCCAAAATCAAAGGCAACATCGAGGTTGCCCAACTAAACCTCCATGACGAACAAGTCCCCCTCATCGGCAACAGAGTCATAGTTATCGGTTTAGCCGCAGGACTCGTCAACCCCTATAACGGCGAAGGCATCCAAATGGGGCTTCTAAGCGCAAAATACGCAGCAGAAACCGCCCAAACATGCATGATAAACAATGACTTCTCCGCCCCAGCATTAACACCCTACACAAAACGTATCGAAGGCAAGTGTGGGTATGGCTTTAGGCTTTCAGCCTTCATACTGGGCTTGTTGCGTAATAGGAACATGAATCAAGCGTGGCTTCAATGGGTGGAATTAACGGGGCAAAAAAGTAAAAGTGACCCAGCATTTTCGGATGCAATCGCAGGCATACTTTCAGGCATGATTTTTCCCAATGAAGAATCCTCCGCCAGAGCCCTAACGGGTACGCTTCAAGAAACCGCCCTATCAGTTGGGATGTCAACGTTTTCTGATATGATGAATAATCCCTCAAACCCGTCGCAGCCCAGCGAAAATGTTAGACAAACGGGAGCGGCTATGGCACAGTATGCTGCTTCTGACCCAGCTACTGCGCTTCGTTGGGGATTAGATGCTATTTCGCGGATGAGTGAAATCGCCATGGCAGCCTCAAAGCAGGCTATCAAGGATAACGAGAAAAAACCGCAGAATCAACAGCAATAAAAACCTCTTTTTGGGCTAAAAGGCTCTTTTCCTTCTAGTCCGTCAAATCGAGGGAATGTAGAGAATAATAAAAAAGAAAAATTTGTGCGGTTTTAAGGGGGTTAAGCTTGGCGATTTAAAGTTTTAGCCAGAGCAAGATACCCATAATTAAACCGTAAATTGCCAACGCTTCGGCCAACGCAACAATCAGAAAGCTCCTGAAGAAGGTTTCAGGTTTCTCAGCTAAGGCACTAATTGCAGCGGTACCAGCAGAAGAAATGGCTAATCCAGCAGCTAAACCGGGGATGCTAATGGCTAATGTCGCTGCGATTGCAATGGCAACGCGGTCATAAGAACCAGCGGGTGTTGTAGTGTTTTGTTCTTGAACGGTTTGAACGGTTAGTGCTGCGGCCATGCCCATAAGAGGTACAAGCACAAGCGTAGTTATAACGAATAGCAATAGTTTTCGTTTCAACTCACGTCAAACTCCAATACTATTGTAAAACCACAGTAAGGTTAGCTATTAACTTTTTTCTCTTTAAGCACGTCTTCGCTCGGTATAGAAAAGGAATTAAGCGGTTTTATTAAACTGCGCCGCTTTCTCTTTGAGGGCATTGAGGTCTGAGCGGATTTTTTCTATATCCGCCGCCGCTGTGCGCTCGACATTTTCAATAAAGCTTCGATAGTCATTTTGCAGTTTGTCTAAAGTGGACATGGATGTGGCTTCCAATTGTTTATTTTATGACGAGCACTGGGCAGGGTGCATATTCGATGACGCGTTCAGCCACACTACCGATTAAGATACGCTCTGGGCCTCGGCGGCCATAGGTACCCATCACAACCAAATCGATATCGAAGCTTTTAGTAATATTTACAATCTGTTCAAAGGGTCTGCCCTTTACAAGCATCGAGGTAGATTTGACGCCTTCCTTCTCCGCCAAACCAACAACATAATGGATGAATCGTTGACCATCATTCTTCAATTCCGCCTCAACCACATCGCGCTCGGCAGCCTTAGAAAACTGGTCAATAACAACTTCATCAACCACATAAACCAGCATCACCTGTGCATTATGCGTTTTAGCGACGCTGATAGCATATTCCGCTGCACGAATGCTATGTTCGGAGCCGTCGGTGGGAACTAGAATTTTCTGGATAGTTTCACTGCTGAACTTCTTCAAATTCTTCAATCTCCCTCTCTTGCATTTCTTTCTTTTTTATCATGCCCTTAATTTTTTTAGTTCTAACGAATTCTTCGCGGTCTTTCTCTTCTAGGACCTGTTCAATCCGTTTGGCGGTGCTGCGGTAACGTGGAATAAGCACATAGTTGAGGGCGTTGACACGGCGCTGGGTTCTGCGTACGTCGTTAGCTATTTGGAAAGTTGTTCCTTCGGCTTTGGCGAGGTGCGCAAGTAATTCTAGTACACGGTAGAACTGCTTAAATGCCTTGTCTAGTTCGGCGCTGGTGTTGGCGAAGCCGTAATCGGGTTTAAGGTCGGGGGTTGCTTGGAAATTGACGACGGGCACTGTTACGCCCATGATGCTTCTGTAATCGATCAGGTATTCCGCTTGGTGGCTGCTGGTTAATGCGGTATTTGCGATGGCTTCAGAGCCTTTAGCCATGTTAGCTTCCTTTAAGCTAGAATAAGCCTTTACAAGAACCTCCAACAAATCCTCCCGCGTCTTCTCAGCATCATAAACGCTGCCCCTGAGCTCGCGGAGGAGAATGTCGCGTTTGCGCTCCAGAACCTCACGTCCAGACTCCGCAAGACGCAGAGTCTTTTTGGTTTGGATGAGGTTAATCCTTGTTGGGGATATGTTTTCCGAAGACATCTTTGTGCCTACTTTACTTCGGTATCGGTTTTCGGTAGGTACTTTTGGATGTATTCGGGTTTGATTGAGGTTAATTCTTCTTCGGGCAAGTCGCTTAATGCGTCCCAGGCGATGTCAAGGGTTTGTTCGATTGTGCGGTTCTCGTTTTTGCCTTGGTTAATCAGGGTTTTTTCGAAGCGTTCGCCGAATCTGAGGTATTCTTTGTCGCGTGTGCCTAAGCCTTCTTCGCCGATGATGGTAACCAGTGATTTGACCGAGTTATATTGGGCGTAAGCTGAGTAGAGTTGGCTTGAGACGTTTGCGTGGTCTTCGCGGGTGCTGCCTTTGCCGATGCCGTCTTTCATTAATCGGGAGAGGCTGGTTGAGATGTAGATTGGCGGATAAATCCCCTGTTTTTCCAAGACTGCGGCGAGAGGACGATTTGTCCTTCGGTGATGTAACC
The DNA here is from genome assembly GCA_963782915.1 of uncultured archaeon. Lineage (GTDB taxonomy): Archaea > Thermoproteota > Bathyarchaeia > Bathyarchaeales > Bathycorpusculaceae > Bathycorpusculum. Next base: position 366,104 of record CAWALK010000020.1, on the reverse strand, counting down.
GGTTAAGTCTGGGATTGGGTGGGTGATGTCGTCGTTTGGCATGGTTAAGATGGGCATCTGGGTGATGCTGCCTTTTTTGCCGATGACTCTGCCTGCGCGTTCGTAGATGCTGGCTAAGTCGCTGTACATGTAGCCGGGGTAGCCTTTGCGGCTTGGCACTTCCTCCATGGAAGAGCTGACTTCTCGGAGGGCTTCGCAGTAGTTTGTCATGTCCGTCATGATAACGAGTACATGTGAGTCTTCTTCGAATGCGAGGTATTCTGCGAGGGTTAAGCCTGCGCGGGGTGTAATGATACGCTCAACCGGAGGGTCTTCGGCGAGGTTGAGGAACATGGCGACGTTTTTGATTGCGCCTGTTTCTTCAAAGCTCTTTTTGAAGTAGGCTGCGTCGTCGTGTTCGAGGCCCATGGCGATGAAGACGATGTTGAAGGGTTCGTTGGCACTGCGAATCTGCGCTTGACGCACGATTTGGGCGGCTAATTCGTTATGGGATAAACCCGGACCAGAAAACACTGGCAACTTTTGCCCGCGGACAAGGCTGGTTAAGCCGTCGATGGCGGATATGCCTGTTTGGATGAAGTCTCTTGGGTACTCTCGTGCGTTGGGATTAAGTGGGAAACCGTTAACATCGCGTTTTTCATCCGTGAAGAACCTTGGGTGACCGTCGATGGGTTCGCCAAAGCTGTTCATGACTCGCCCCAACATTTCCGTTGAAACCGGCACTTCCAAGGAGTGGCCGAGGAAGCGTGTGCGTGTCTGCGATAGAGATAATCCTGTGGTGCCTTCGAAGACCTGCACCATGACGGCTTTTTGGCTAACCTGGATAACTTTGCCCAGGCGGGTTTCGCCACTCTGGGTTTTAACTGAGACAAGTTCATCGTAGCCTACGTTCTTGACGTTTTCGACAACGATGATGGGTCCTGAAATTGAAGCTAAACCTTTATACTCTAAACCTATACCAGCCATAATAATTACCTCAGAGTTGCCTCCAACATTGCAATGTTATCATACATCTTCTTTTCCACATCATCTAACCGAGCGATCTGGTCGTTGGGGATGCTGCTTTTCATGCGCATAATGTCTTCTGTGACGGGTAACTCGGTGACTTTAAAGATTGGCGCACCTTTGCTCACGACGTTGTCTGCGAGGCGGTGGAAGTCAACGATGATTTTTAGCATCTTAAACTGCTTCTGCGGGCTACAATAGGTGTCGATTGCGTCGAGTGCGTTCTGCTGTAAGAAGGCTATGCGGATTATTCGGGCGGTTTCAAGGATTAAGCGCTGTTTGTCGGGTAGGGCTTCGGGGCCGACGAGTTTGACGATGTTTTTGAGTTCGTCTTCGGCTTGAAGTATGCGCATGGCTTCTTCGCGGTAGCTATTCCATTTTTCATCCACGTTTTTGTGCCACCAACCGGCGAGGTCAGCGATGTAGCCGCTGTAGCTTGCCATCCAGTTAATGCTGGGGTAGTGGCGGGCATCTGCAAGTTCAGCATCCAACGCCCAGAAGACTCGGGTGAAACGTTTGGTGTGTTGGGTGACTGGTTCTGAGAAGTCTCCGCCCGGAGGGGAAACAGCTCCGATGGCGCAGATTGAACCGACACGTTCGTCGCTGCCTAATGTTTCGACGACTCCTGTGCGTTCATAGAATTCGGCTAATCTTGATGGTAGATAGCTTGGGAAGCCTTCTTCAGCGGGCATTTCTTCGAGCCTTCCCGAGACTTCTCGGAGGGCTTCTGCCCATCTGCTGGTTGAATCCGCCATCAACGCCACGTTGTAGCCCATGTCACGGTAGTATTCGGCCAAGGTGATGCCTGTGTAGATGCTGGCTTCACGGGCAGAAACAGGCATGTTGCTCGTGTTCGCGACGAGGATTGTGCGTTCCATGAGTGGATGCCCGGTGGTTGGGTCAAGCAGTTTAGGGAAGGAGTCGAGGACATCGACCATTTCGTTACCGCGTTCTCCGCAGCCAACGTAGATGACGATGTTGGCGTCTGACCATTTGGCGAGTTGCTGTTGGGTGACGGTTTTACCTGCGCCGAAAGGTCCGGGGATGGCTGCGCTTCCGCCTTTTGCTATGGGGAAGAATGTGTCGATGACGCGTTGCCCTGTGATTAGGGGGGCGGTGGCGAAGAGGCGTTTGGTGTGGGGTCTGGGTTTTCTGACTGGCCACTTTTGGAGCATTTGTACATCGGTTTTTTTTCCGTCTGTGTCTAATGTGGCGATTGTTTCGACTATTGTGTAGTCGCCTTTAGCGGCGATTGATGTGAGTTTGCCTGAAACGCCGATGGGCACCATGACGCGGTGCTCGACTAAGTCGGTTTCTTGGACTACTCCCAAGATGTCGCCGCCTACGAGTTTTGCGCCGACTTTAGCTTTAGGGGTAAAAGTCCATTTTTTCTCTCTGTCGAGCGCTGTTACGCCGTGGGTTTGCTTGATGAATGCGCCTGTTAGTTTCCGTATGGTTTCGAGAGGTCGCTGGATACCGTCGAAGGTGTTGCCTAACAATCCTGGGCCTAATTCTACTGAGAGGGGGCTGCCAGTACCTACTACCGGTTCGTTGAGTTTTAGGCCAGAGGTGTTCTGGTATACTTGGATTGTGGCGTATTCGCCTTCTAAACGGATGATTTCGCCGATCAAGCCGTCGTTGCCGACTTCGACCATTTCATGCATAACTGAATCTGAAAGGCCTTTGGCTTCAACGACTGGACCTGCAACTCGGATAACGCTACCTTTAGCTGTCATTGGGATGTTTCTCCAAAGAGGCTTTTTGCGATTTGGGCACGCAATTCAGGTTTAAGCTCCTGCAATCTATTATCAAGTGTGCCGTCATATACTATTTTGCCATCTTGTGTTTGAACTTTGCAGCCGCCAATATAGTTGGGGGTTTGCTCGGAAAGGGTTAATTCGATTTTGAGTTTTTTGGAGACTTTTTTGAGTAATTCATCGGTTAAGAATTCTTTGTCTTTGGCGTTAACTTCTACGACAAGGACAGTCTGATCCATCTTTTTCGCTAAATCTTCAACTAATTTGATTAGGTAAGTATGATATTCGTGGTGTTTCAACAAAATTTTTCAATTTAACAAGAGCCTTTTCGAAGGCTTCATCGACAAGGTTCTCTTTTGTTTGAAGCAAACGATTCCGCAACTCAACTTCAGTGACAGAAGCAATCTTTCTTTTCTCGCCTTCAGCTTTCTGGTTTGCCTCAGCAAGGATTGCATGGTAGGTTTTGTCTGCTTGTTCCTTAGCTACTCGGAGGGTTTCTTTGGCTTCGTTCTGTGCCGCCAGGATGATGGCTTCAGCTTCTTTCTGAACGTCGCCTATTACTTCGTCTGCTATCGCTACTACGCCACTTTTAGTGCTCAAATCATTTAACCTCTAAATTTTGATGCCCAAGATTTTACTGATTGTTTCAGATAATGGGGTGCCGCGTGTTGGTCCCCTGCTTCCAGGGAGTACGACGATTAGGGGTGTGACTCTTTCTTGGCGAATCTTGTCGACTTGCTCGCGAATGCTTGCGTCGGTGAAGTATGCTTCACTTATGATGATGACTCCGATGTCGCTACGTGTCAGTGCCTTGCTTAGGGCCTGCTTTGCTTCATCTACGGTGACTGCTTCAGCGCCTTCGACTCCAACTAGCCTAAAGCCAGTAATCATGTCGCTATCGCCAATTACGTAACCAATCATGCCCTCACCTAATACAACTTTAAATGCTTGTTAGCAAATTCAATATATCTGTTAAAAATGTTGCGACCCGAAAGAATGACTTCGACATCTATTATATGTACAAAAAAAGATGTCGAGTCTGTATTAGATACTCTAAACACCTTCGGCGAGTTCCATATTGAACCATCAGCACAAGATGACGCAAGCTTAACAGAGTACAACGCAAACATTTCCAAAGTCCAAGAACGTATTCTCGATGTTGACGGCTTAATCAAGCAGCTTGTCCATGAAAAAGGCAGCCTTTTAGGCATATTCAAACTTACCCAACCCATCAAAGTCACGGTTACAGCAGATAATTGGCAAGCACTCCTGGATAACACCAGCCAAGAAATTGTAACACTTAAAAAAGAAATCGAAACCCTAAACGCTTCCCTCACAGGCATGAAAGAGAAGAACCTTGAGCTAAATCACCTCAAAAAAATGCTCTCCACCATGGAAAGCATGGGCGCAGACCTCCAAACAGTCGGCGACCTCAAACTAATCTATGTAGTCTTCGCAAGCATGCCCATCAAAAACTGCGAAGCATTCCAAACAGCCATCACAGGCTTACCGCTTTTCGCTAAACAAACCCACCTAACAGAAGACGAATGCTTCCTATGCGTGGCAGCTCCAAAAAAGCATCAAGAAGAAGTCGAACGCATCCTTCGCACTTACCACGCTGAAATGTTCCAGATGCCCCCCGACTTGCCCAACAATGTGGATGAGGCGCATAAAGAAGTTAAAAAACGCTTAAAAGACAACGAAGAAAAAGAAAAAACCGTAACTGAATCACTCAAAAAGTTGGGTGAAGAAAACAAAGATAAACTTGCTTCTTGGAAAGAAACCTCCGAAAACATTTTAACACTCTTAACCGCGGAGAAAAAGATTCTCCAGTCAGGCAGGCTTGCGACGGTTAAGGGATTTGTGCCCAAAAACAAGTTCCATGAGCTCACCTTAACAGTTAACAGCAAGATGGATGGAAAAGCGCTTGTACTGGAAAACAACGCTATAGAATCGGCGCATACAGTTGAGCCTCCCAGCAAAATTACTCATGGCAGATTCGTGAAACCTTTCGAGGAAATCACCAAACTCTATGGGTTACCAAACTATAACGAAGTTGACCCCACACCATTCATCGCCATAACCTTCCCAATTCTTTTCGGTTTAATGTTCGGCGATTTGGGTCATGGCTTAGTGTTGTTAATCGGCGGTTTAGTCGTCGGTTCATTAATTAAGGGTAATCAGGGCATGAAGAATGTCTGCTGGATTATGGCTGCCTGCGGCATTGGCGCTATGGTTGCAGGTTTGCTCTTCGGAGAATTCTTCGGCATACAATTTACGCCACTGTGGTTTAGCCCATTCGAGAACGTATTCAGCTTTCTACTCTTCAGCCTATTCGTGGGTATAACGCAAATCACTGCGGGCATAGTCATTGAAATGGTGAATTACCTGCTAAAACACGATGTAGCTGACGCCCTCTTGACAGCGGCGCCAAAGATTGCTTTCTTTGCAGGCGGCGTCTACTTAATTGCAGTGTATCAACTGGATTTTGCAGCTTGGCTAAGCGGACCCATACTGGTGCCTTTGATTCCATTCATAATTATGGTTGCAGGCAAACCAGTGTATACCATGATTGCAAAACCTGTCGTGCTACACGCGAATGAGCATCCAGAACAGGAAACCTTCGTCGGCAGATTCTTCGAAGCAGGAGACTTCCTCACCAGATTACTAAGCAACACCATATCCTACAGCCGTATACTCGCTTTACTGATGGCACACTGGGCACTGCTTCTCGTGGTCTCTACCGTTGCAGAATTAATCAACCCCGCCGCTGCACCAACAACCTTAGGCTTCATAATCGCAGGCATAGTCATCGTGTTTGGCAACATATTCGTCCTGGCATTGGAAGGCTTAATCGTATTCATCCACACCCTAAGACTGCACTTTTACGAATGGTTCAGCAAATTCTATAGCGGCTCAGGAACCGAGTTTAGCCCATTTAAACAGAAATTCAGCCACACCGACTTAACGCTTAAAAAAGAAGAAGAGCAAAAAGTTTAGAAAAGAAGCTGGTTGCGGATGGCTTCGGGCTTCATGCCGCTTTCCACGCCTAAAGTAAGCGCGGTTAGGTTGTGGGCTTCAGCCTCTTTTAGTGTTATGAAGCTAAGTGTGGAGCCGATGTTGAATTTTTCCCGCAGATACACTTTTCTTTGCATACGCCAAAATGTCTTTTCTAAAAGCCTTCTCAGCGTTTGCAATCGTTTCTTCAGGCGTCGCTTTTCTCTCAAAGTATTTGGCGTAGAAGCTGTCCTCTACGATTTTGTAGGCTGCTTCAAAGTTTAATGCTGAAACTATGGATTCGACTTCCTGCTTGTTTAAGTTGAAGAAGCAATGTGGAACGGCAAGGCGTAGCCAGTTGGGGTCGTAATTGAGGTTTTTGCCCCTAAGCAATGTTAGCAATATGAAGCTGTCGTTTTCGATGCTTACGTAATGGTAAGCATGCGGCTTCTCACGCCTTGGCAAACTCTTGTAGGCAGCCATAAGCTTCTCATAAAATAACGTGTCAATGAATATGTCCAATGTTGTGGTTGAGCCAGTTTCCTCAAAACTCTTCAAACCCATACTCAGGGCTGAAGCGTACTCTGTGTTTTTGAAGACTGCCACCACTTGGGCAATGTTTGGGGCTTTTGCGGCTTCCTCAATCTCCGCAACCCTATCAAGATACTTTTCCACGGCAAGGTAAATTTTTGCAAGCCTCTGCTCCATAGGCATGTTAACGTTGGCGGTTCTAATCAGGGTTTTAACGTTCTCTGCCTCGAACCGTGAGAGGTAAATATCGAGGTAACGGTTAGCTCGTTCTGGAGCATACTTTATGATTTTCAGGTAAGTTTCAAGCAGGTTCTCTGTATAGGCGCGTTCGAGTTTGCGTCCTGTAAGGGGCGGAACGATTCGGGCGATCTGCTCCTGATAACTACTGTCACGGAGCTGTGAGGCGATGTCGCCGATGTTTTTGCTCTCGCTAAGCGCCTTAAGTTTGTTTTCGTTTAAAAATTTGGTTCTTTCTGCACCCATCTTTGGCAGAACAGTTGCATAACGGGTTGTTTGAGTCAAAACTAGTTTTCCTCAAGCACCGCTTTAACGACGGCTGATACTGCTTTATCCATGCGTTTTTCGGCTTGTGTCTTGAGTTTGGCGGCTGCTTTGTCGTTTTCGGCTAATTGTGCGTCGCGGTTTTTGTTAGCTTCAGCGATGGCGGCGTCATAGCGTTTCTGGGATTCTTCTGCGCCGTAGGTTTTGCTGTTGGCGAGGAGTTTTTCTGCGTCTTTTTGGGCTTGGGTGACGATTTTTTTGGCGTTGGTTTTGGCGTCGTTTTGGATTTGGTCAGCTTGGGCTTCGATACTTTTTAGTTCTTCCCATACTTTCTGCATTTTTTACACAGCCAATATTAGGGTTTGTTTAATGGTTAAAGGGGTTTGTGGTTTCTAAAGCTTTTGTGCAGTAGCTTTTAATTGGCGTCATTTTGATGGGAGGTTTTTTGTTTTTGTTTAGTTGTTGTTGGCGAAAACCGTCTATACACAACAACAACCAACGGACTTGGTTATGTAATAAACTCAGAGCAAACCAAAGAGAGGTCTTTTGCTCTCACGACCTACACCCTCCCTTATTTATAGGCTCCACAAGTGCCTAGCTGGGCGCTTGGGGATTGTATGTGTGCACTCTTTTTGTTTGGGCAGCTAGGGGTTTGTTAGGTTCTGTGGCGGTCTTGTTTGCAGTTGTTTTCAATCGGGAGGGGTTTGGTATTGATTTTATGGATATTCTTAAAAGCCCAACAGACAAACCAAATAGCGATAACATGGATTTCATTGAGCCCTTGACAGTCTTCGGGTTGAGCATAATTGAGCTATGGGCTGCTATCCCCGCAGGCTTGGCATTGAACCTTAACCCCATAGCAATTATCATAGCATCTTCGGCGGGAGCCATAGTCGGTGCCCTGTTAATCATTTTGGCGGGGGAGAAAATAAGAAACAAAATCGTAAAGTGGCGATATGGCGACAAAAAAGACTTCAATCAAAGCCGCCTCTACCGCATCTGGAACAAATACGGCGTAGTAGGGTTGGGGTTGTTGTCGCCGCTGCTTTTTGGCGCATTGATTGGGGCAGCTTTGGGCAGTTTGCTTGGTGCAAAGAGGTGGCGGCTGCTGCTCTGGATGAGCATAGGCATAGTGGTATGGAGTATTGGGTTAACGGCTGTTGGCGTGGCTAGCTTAAGCGGTTTTGAAGCGCTGTTCAAGTAGTTGTGGGGAAACGGTAAAAAGCATCAGACACTACGAGTAACTAAAAGAGCTAAGGCGGATTTGATTGCGCACATACATTGTTAAGACCAGAAAAGTCGGCGACTGCATCGTCGTAACTTTGCCAAAGGAGCTTTTGCAGGCTGAGCAGATTGGGGCGGATATGCTTGTGGAAATTACAGCTAAGAAAACCCAAAAACAAGGCTCAAACGCATCGAAGGATAATTGCGCTTTAGGCCCCGATGACCCATGGAAACTATTAGAATAGAAGCCTAACAGTTAGCGTTTAACGCATTGCCCCGATGCAGCATCAAAATGGTTCTTGCTACCATAATCACATGTTTTTCAATCGTTTTTTATGTCTTGACCAAACGGGCAACCTTTCAAATCAGCCATACATTTTCACCAATTGAATACTGATTGGTAGTTTAGGGTTATTAATTCACCTGTCAAAACGCCTTAATTGAATCCAGACCTCGACGTGACAAGAAGGACTACACTCGGAATTGCAAGCGTAAGTATGGTGAAGCCGAAGAACCACAGCGGAAAAGTCATTACGGCACCGCATGCAACCAGTAAACCCAAGCCAAACAGACAAAAAATCGGTCGCCTACGCATCAGGATGAGGATGCCAGCGGCCAACCCCAAAGGAAACGAAACAGCACCCACGATACCCGTTGCTAGATAGTACGCGTAGTAGAAGTTGTAGCCGTGGTTATAGTAATAGCTTGTTTGGGCAGCGGAAAAAGCGATCAAGCCGATGGCTAAAGCGACAAAAGAAGCAACGATTGTTAACATGCCAGCAACTATCAGAAAACGGGTCTTTTTCATTTGAGATCAGTAGGAAGTCAGGTAGCCCTTCAAATCAGCCATATCAGTTACCTGACAACAGAAAATCAATATTACAATTTAAACCTACTCAATAACCCAGTGTAATGCAGAACGCTAAGAAGTAGTAGGCGCTACACCCCTATGACGACTACTACCAACAAAACAGGACCAAACGATATCAGTAGTTAAGGGAGTCTTTTTTGGTTTGGGTTGTTTTTCAGTTTTTGGTAGGTTGGGGAAAAATGCTCTTTTGTTCGGTCCGATAAAGAGATAATTTTACCCACGCAAAGTAGAAAGCCAGAAATACCATTTTTTACTCCTTTCCTATAAAATGATTATCCGCTGCCAGGTAGAGAGATAGCGGCAACCAAAACAGGAGAAAAACAAATGAGTAGCACAGAAACTGATGAACAGATAAAGCTCAAAGTCTTCTTAAGACTGCTGAGTGAGTTGCAATCAAAAGGCAAAATCGACGGAAAACAGTTTCGAGAGTACCGTGAATTATGGATAAATCAGCAACCCAACGACCGAGATGTAACAGTCTGGCATCTAAAACAACTTCTAACCGAAACAAAACCGACATCGTCAAATCAATCTAATGAAACGCGTAAAAAGCCAACACGCCAAAGACTTTAAAGAAAAAAATGACACCCATTCGTTGCTTTGCTTTCTAAGTACTTATTTTTGAGAGTACGTACGCTTGATTGTTAGAACATGCCCTTGTAAATAATTCTGAGGATTCTGAAATTATAGTGGTAGCCCAGAAGAGATTCGAACTCTTGTCAAAGGCTCCAGAGGCCTCTATGCTTGACCACTACACCACTGGGCTGCGAACACAACACAAACAACGCGCAGTTTTATAACTTTAGCGTTGCGCTTCGCCGTTGCCATTCTTAGCTTTCTGGGCTTCGCGTATGCAGTGGCATTCTTGGCTGACTCGGTTGTAGCTTTCGCAGCGCCAAAGCGTATCCACTATTGGGTTTAGGCTGTGCCAGTATCTGGTTGAGCAGAAAACTTTGGTTGGGTACTGGTAGGAGTTGTGGCTGTCACAGTTTCCGCAGTATTCGTTAGCGTTCGCCATTTTAAGGTCCCTTTTCTAAGATTTTTTCCCGCAGCAAATACGGATTACGCTTAAAACCGCTGCCCAACCGCTCCGTCACCGAAGCGACCATAAAGGGGAAAACCATCAAAGCCTCGCCAATAACCATCACATGATCAGCGGACCCCTTCATTTTGCCCCAACTAACCGTTTCCTCAAGCGTTGAACCCGACAAACCGCCCGTTTCGGGACGATCCAACGTGACGACTATACCATAATCTAAGCCTTTTTTGGAGGCTAAAGCGGAGGATTGGATAGTGTTGCGCGGAACGCCGCCGCCGATAACTATCATGCCGTTTTTGGGAGATTTAGAACAGATACCGCAGATAGTTGGAACATCCTTAAACGCGTCTACTAAAAGCACGTTTTTTTGTCCATCCTGCGAGGCATGCAACCAGTGGATGAAGCCAAATTCTGAATCACGCACCGCAGGCAGGAAAACTGGAACGTTTTCTTCGTAGGCAGCTCTTAAGATGGAGTTTTCGTCGGTTAATCGTTTTCCTATTTCATAGGTGAATTCGTCTGAGGCTAAGGCTTGGCCGTTGCGTTCTTTGGCGATGTCAGCGTACATTTCTGAGAATACGTAGTCTAATCGGACGTAGTCTTCTTCGGGAACAAAAATGTCGTAAATACGGAAAATGTGGTATTTGTAAAGTTCAGCGTCGTTGACTGCCCAGCCGCCTTTATAGTGGTGTCCGCCGACGGCTTCGATGGCGTCGTGGACCATGCAGGCGCCTGTACTGACAATCACGTCTACAAGGTGGTTTCTGATTAAATCTACTACGATTTGACGCATACCTGCAGGAACCACTGCTCCTGAAAGCGCCAAAAATACGGTGCATTCTGGGTCTCTGAGCATTTTCTCGTATGTGTCACATGCAGCAGCCAGCCGCCCAGCGCCAAATGACCCGGAGTTGGCATATTGCTGCATCAATTGATCAACGGTTAAGACGCCATTGATTTTGATGTGTTTTACGGGTTCTTTGAGGTAATCTTTGCGTTCCATCCGTATGCATCCAGATGTTAAGTTATGGAACAAATTCGATTGTGATAAACTTTAGTGAAACCCGCGTCTAAAACTGTTGGTCAATTACTCTTGAGCTTCTGGGTTACTTCTTCGAAAATCAGTGCGGATAAATAGATTTTTAAAAAAAAAAAGAAAAGATGGTTGATTGTTTTTGTTTTTATGCCTTTTTCCTGAGCATCATTAAACCGACTATTGCGATAGCGACGATGATAGCTACTGTGCTGCCTACGAAGTAGAGTTCGAATGGAGGTTGACTAACGACTGTGTTTGTGGTTGCGCTTGGTGCTGGTGCTGGGTCAACGTTGAATGCTGTTACGGCATGTGATGGCCAATATGATTCGCTGCCTTCGAATGTAGCGTACACTTTGTATTGTCCATCGATGTCTGGCATCCAGTTATAGCTGTAGAATCCGTCTGCGTCTGCGGTTGTTGTTCCAATGGTTCGGTAGTTGCCGTTTGAGTCTACAACACTCAATGTAAACAGTGACACCAGTAACGTTGGTTGGACGTGGCTTTTGCATGTATACGTATTCCATCCATGCGCTTTGGCTTGCATCAGAGACTGCTGGGACACCGTTGGGGAACCGTAGAGATTGTTCGGACTGCTTTGTGCCTGGTGAAATGTCGGTTACAGTGCCTTTGATCATGACACTCTTTCCAGATTGAACTACGTCGTTGGTCGATTTCAATTGTGGTGCTGCTTGCGCCTTTGCCGACTGCATAGACTTGGTGGTCGTAGTTGTTCCAGTAAGTGAGGACGCCATCTGCGAGTGCCATTGTGACTGGATTAGCCCAGCTGATCATACTCCAGACTTCGTCGCCCGTGTTTACGTCAATACACGTAGATTTTAGCGCCTTTTAGGAGCGGTGTGTCTGCTGAGTGTTCGTGGGTTCCGATGTAGATTTTGCCGTCAGCGGTTACTCCGTGGAATAGTGTGTAATACTCGAAGATTTCGCCGCCTGTTGGTGCTTCGTTGCTCCCAGATTAAGGTTCCGTTGTGGAGGTCATAGCATAAACTCTGCCAGTGTAGCCTGTTGTGAAGAGTTTTCCGTCGGAGATGGATGTGCCATAGACGTTCATGAGACTGACCCAGATGATAGTAACCGAATGGATTGATGTCTGCTTGTGGTGCGCTTTCCAGAGTTTGTTTCCTGTGTAGATGTCGTAATCAATGAATTTCAAGTCAGGGCATGTGTTGCATGACGAATTACGCCGTCGCCAGAGCGGATGTATAGGTTCTGTGAGCCGTCTGTTGAAGGTCATTTTATAGTTCTTTGTCCACATTACTCGTCCTTCTTCGCCTTCTTTGAGGCTGATGGCGGTTAGTGTAGATTCTTCTAGGTTGTGGTAGTTAGTGAGCCTGTGCCTGCTGCTGGGATTGTGCCGTTGCTGACCAGTAGTACATCACGGTAATATTGCAGATACCCTGTTGTAGGTAGCTTGCGGGTAGATTTGATACTGTTACGTTGAAATCCCAAGTTAGACGGTCGGGGCTGTTGCTAGTGCTTGCATTTATCGAACTCACTAGCTTGCGTTTGAACCACTGTCTGTCAACGAAATACTCTAGATGAGTTCCATTCGTATAATCGCCATTGTTGTGCCGTTCCTTCTGTCGGACTATGTACCGTAGTTGTTCGCCATTTGGACCAATACTTCAGTTCCTGATAGGTACGCTAGTAAGGTTTAGTGGTGTTGAGCCAATGGTTGTTCCATAGCGGGGATGAATTGCAGTGCCAAAGTTGCTTGAGAATAGCTAGCCTGGGTTAACAACTCCGTGCTGGTTCATGTGTCAAAGTCATAGTAGTAACCGAAGGATGGTGTTTGCAGCTCATTGTGTGGTTGCGCCAGATTTCTTGGCCAGTCTTTAGGTCAACACATACCCAGTCGCCTCCGCTGCCAGACCATGTTATTGGTTCTTGGTAGTAGAGTCTTCCGTGCATGATGATTGTAGTGTCAGACATTCTTGTTTGGTATTGGTGTCCTGCGTTGAAGACTTGTCCTTCTCTGTCAAAAGTCCGTCTCCGCCGACTACGCCGCCGTCTTCGGTTGGTTTAGTCCATAGAATGTGTCCGCTGTTTGGTGCCGATCCTTGCGTTTGTACTCTGTTGTTAGTGCTTCCGTAGTCGCGGTCCGCTGCACTGTTAAGCCAGTTTGATGAGACTGCACCCCATGCGTTGTTCTGTCCTTCAATTGGTCGGCTCCAGTATTCTGTTGGAAGTGGATAGTTATGTTATTGCAATTGGATGTACAGGGTCTTCTTGTACTGTGACTGTGTATGTTCGGTTGCTTGATAGTAAAGTTACGCCGTAGTAGTCACGTATTTGACCTGCGCTGAAACCGCCGCTACTGCCAGCTGTCCATGTCCATTTGAGTTCTTCAAAGACGACCATTCACTGTGTAATTGCCTACTTGTAGTCGGTGAGTATTTGTGTATAAGTTGTTCCTGTGGAGTCAGATACTAGAGATCCGCTTGAAGGCAATCTCTCTGTTGTTCCGTCGGGCTTTGTGATATCTACGTGGTATTTGTATCGGATGTCGTTGGCATCAGATGCGCCATAGTGGTACCTGTGGGTTGAAAACAACGATAGAAAATTGTTGGCCCACGCCAACTGGGTTTGGTGAAATGACACCATATACCCAAGTTGGAACTTTGTCTTGGTATCTGTTCCACATAATTAATCTGATTGTTGGAGGCGTTTGCATTTAAGTCCCAGTGCATGCCAGCTTTGATTGCAGCTAGCAGTTGCAGAATCGTAGTTTATTCCGTTTATTACTTCTGCGCTTGCATGGATTGTAGGTGTTAAAGTGATAGCCATAGATGATATTAGTAGTATAGTTAGGATTGTAGCTAAGTGTTTTTTTATATTTTGCATTTTTTTTTCTCCAATTTGTTTAGAGCAAAAATTGAGCTCTTGTCCACAAATATCGTCAAGTTTAGTTTATAATATTAAGTTGCAAAGTGGCTACTGATGACAGCTGATTCTAAAAATAAAAAATATTGAATTACACTAATGAATAATTCTAAAAAATGATTAACCATAAAATAAGTAAAATCAAGGAACCAGGATAGCTCTGCCCACAATTTTGCCCTGCTTCAACTTAATCAACACATCCTCCGCCTCACTGAGACGATAACAACTCCAATCCACACGCACCTTACCCATAGAAGCCAACCGCAACACCTCATTCATCTCCTGCCGCGTCCCAATCACGCTACCCATAATCGTGTATTCCTCAGGAAACTGCATAGGCGCATCACCGCAGACACCCATCAAAACGGTTCCGCCCCGCTTCACAATACGGAGTGCCTGCTCCACGGCTTTCTGGGAAGGCGCATGAACCATAACTACATCGGGTCTCCCAGTGTTAACGACGAATTCATCCAATTCAGCTGCAACTAAAGCATGGTCCGCACCAATATCCTGCGCCAACTTTAACTTAGCTTCAGAAGTATCAACCGCAACAGTTTCGGCTCCCGCCAGCTTGGCAAACTGCAAAGTCATGTGACCCACCCCTCCGATGCCAATAACCGCTACCTTTTGGCCGACGCGTACGTTTGCCCGTTTAACGGCATGGTAAGCGGTAACGCCGGGGCAGAATAGTGAAGCGCTCTCTTCATACCCCAAGTTATCGGGTAAGTGATGAACGAAGGCGCTGGGGGCGACCATGTATTCGGCGTATCCGCCGTCGACTACTTCACCGGTGGTTTGGCGTTTGAGACATAGGTTTTCTCGGCCGGAGAGACAGAACTCGCAGGTGCCATCGGTTTTCCATAGAACTTGAACGCCTACTCTATCGCCAACTTCAAATCCCCTTGATTGACTGCCGAGTTCTGCAATTTCGCCTGTAACTTCATGCCCGGGAATAATCGGGAGTTTTGCCGGGACACCGAATTGTTTGAGTTCACCCTCTATCATATGCAGGTTGCTGTAGCATACACCGCAGGCTTTCACTTTGATAAGCACTTGATCGGGTTTGGGGGTTGGATTCGGTACTGTTGTGTAGATTAAGGGATGGTTTTCGATTTTGTCTATTCGAGTGCATAATTGAGCTTTCATGCAATCACTATCCAAAGGATACTGGTCGGGTGGCTACCGATAGAACGTTCATTGCATGTTGCTTTTAACGGTATGTGATTGTTGCGGAGTAATAACAGAGCAGAATTATTCTGAAGCTAAACGTGAACGAGCTGATTAAACAAAAATTAAAACAAAAAAATTAAAAAAGGGAGAATAAATGGTTCTCATTTATTCCTTGTTTTATGCGTGTTTTTTGAGGATAACGATGGTCAGAAGACCGACAACTATGATTGCAACGAGTAGACCTGCGATTGCTGGGATGAAGTATAGGTCAGATGCTGTTTGTGTTGGTGTTGCTGTTGGTGCTGTTGTTGCTGCTGCTTTGTCAACTGTGAAGCTTGAGTCTGCGCTTGATGGGAAGTAGCCGTTAGTGCCTGCGAATGATGCGATGACGTGGAAGTCGCCAGTGATGTCTGGAACCCACGAGAGTGAGTAATCGCCAGTTGCGTCTGTTTTTGCTGCACCGATTGTGCGGTAGTTGCCGTTTGCGTCAACGACGCTGATGGTAACTTCGACACCGGTGAAGTTGGTTGGCAATGGTTTCTGTTGGTAAACATAGCCCATCCAGTCTTTCATGCTTGCGTCAGATGCGACTGCTACGCCGTTAGGGAAGCGTTGTGATTGTTCGTTTTGTGTTGTGCCTGCTGCAATGTCTGTTACTGTGCCTCTGATGACTACGCTTTGACCTGGTGTTAAGCCTGCGTCTGGTGCTGTGACGGTGGTTTGGCTTGCGCCTCTACCGACAACATAGACTTGGTTGTCATAGCCGTTGAACCATGTGTTGTAGCCGTCTGCGATTGCAAATGCGCCTTGGCTGAATTCGTTGGTGTAACCACTTAGGGTCCAGATTTCTGCACCGGTGGTTGCGTTGAGTGCACGTTGCATTGCGCCTTTGTAGAGTGGTGTTTCGATTGTGTGCTCTGAGGTAAGGGTGTAGACTACGCCGCTACCGAAGCCAGAGACGAATGTTGGGTAGTTGCCTGGAACTGAGAAGCCGCTGTCTGTGCTGTTGCCTGCGCCGCCGTTACCATAGGTCCAGAGTAATGAACCGTCGGTTGTATCATAGCAGTAGACAATGCCTGCGTATGCTGCACTGTACATCTTGCCGTCGTAGAATGAGTTGGTTAAGCTGCCTGATGCTTGGCTGCCATAGTAGTCCATTGCGTCTTGTGGATAAGATACGGTATTCCAGAGTAGTGAGCCATCGGTTAAGCTGTAACCTCTCCAGCAGAGTTCTTCACGGTCGCCTTCGACGAAGACATTGTTAGTTGTGTCAACACCGCTGTAGACGACTGTTGTATTGGTTGCTGGTGTTATAGTTTTCATCCAATCGACTTTGCCGATAGCACCTTTAGATGCGTTTAGGTTTACTTTGAAGTAGGTGTATGGTTGGTATGTTTCTGTTGCTCCGAAGAACATGTTGGTGCCTGTTGATGGGAATGTACCGTTCATGCATAGCATGTAGTCGTCGTAGTATGCTGCAAGGACTCTGAAGTTTTGTGATGTAGTCAAGTTTGCGCCGTTGACTGTTATGTTGGTTGACCAGTCATATCTGTGCGGCTGTGTTTGCTGCTACTACTGTGTTAACGTTTGCTGTTGTACCGGTTCCGCCTTGTGTCCATAGTCTGCTTGAGTTCCATTGTGATAGATTCCATCCTACGGTTTGGTTTGTGACGGTGTATAGTAGATATTCATTGTTTGGTCCCATTGCTTTTGTGCCTGATGGAACGCCTGTTGCATTGAAGAGTGCTCTGCCAGTGTCTGCATCGTAAAATCTCCAAGTAGTTCCGCTTACTGCGACGAGTTGTGCGTTGAATTGACCGTGTTGGTTGGGGTTTTCGAAGTCAGCAATTAAGGCGAATGATAGAGTGCCCATTGTTGGGTTTCTCCATAATTCTTGGCCTGTGCGTAGGTCAACACATACTGTGTCGCCGCCGGTTCCTTGGGCATAAGATAATGGTTCAGTGTAGACGATGTATCCGTTGACAACGATTGGGTTTACGTATCTTACGAAGTATGCTGAGCCGTCAAAGTAGGTATTGCCTGCGATTGCGCCTGTGTCTCCACCGACGACACCGCCGGTTTGGAGTGGTTTTGTCCACATGATGTGGTTGGTTAATGAGCCAACTGCGTCAGATGGATATTGTTGACCGTTACCACCCATCATTGCTCCGAAAGTTGAAGGGCTGTTCCATAGGTAGCCAGGTGCACCGAATCCAAGCCAATTTGAGGATATGGTGTACCAGTAGCTGTTCTCTCCGTAAATTG
Source organism: uncultured archaeon (assembly GCA_963782915.1). Lineage (GTDB taxonomy): Archaea > Thermoproteota > Bathyarchaeia > Bathyarchaeales > Bathycorpusculaceae > Bathycorpusculum. The sequence goes on along the minus strand of CAWALK010000020.1, from coordinate 348,807 downwards.
GGCGAGTCCAGTATTCGGTTGGTAGGGGATAGCTGTCTGGTGCGTTGCCGATTGAGGTTTCTTGTACTGTGAAGGTGCATGTTGCGTTGCTTGCTAGATAAACGTCGTCAGCTGTTGCACCTGTTGCGTGACTAGATGCGTTAACGAGTGTTTGTGGGAAGAAGAATTCTACTTTGTAAGTTCCGGTTGTTGTTGGAGTGTAGCTGTATGCTTGGTTAGAAGTTGTATCTTGAACTGTTGCGATTGTGTAAGTGTCTTTTGTTGTGTTATCTGGATGTGTGATGACTAACTGGTAGTTGTGGAATCTGTAGTCATTAGCCATACCAGTACTTGGGAAGAGTTGGTTGACCCACATGTAAATAGTGAGGGTGTCGCCAACCCCAACGTTGTGAGGCATGGTTGTAACATAAGCAAATGTTGATCTTGTTGTTGCTGCAGTTGCTGTCTGTGCATATATTGAAGCTCCCATTGAAATTATCAATAATGCCGCAATCATAATAGTTGCAGTTTTACTTTTAGTGTTCAATATTTCTTTTCTCCTTAATTCAATAGCCTCAACCCATATACGGCTAACCTTATAAGCGTTTACCAAATCAGCACCACAATATTTTGCTGTATATGGACACAAAAACCACACCTCACCAATAGAAGGTTAATTTGCCAAAAAAACGACGGTCTTGAATTAGAAAAGTGGTTCCCCCGCACATTTAGCAGAATTACTCATTTTCCGAAGCAAAAATGCATCAATACCAAATAATAAGAATAAAAAAAATAAAAAATAACACCAATAACAACCCTTTTATCCAGAATTTTAATTTATTAACGTGATCATTTATGCCCGCAGTTAAAGACATCATGACAAAAGAAGTAATAACAGTAGAAGCTAACAAAACCGTATTTGAAGCAGCAGAACTTATGACTGAGAACGGATTGGGCTGCTTAATCGTCGTAATCAAAGCTTTTCCTGTTGGAATAATTACTGAACGAGACATCGTAAGAAGAATCGTAGCCAAACGGGCCTCATTAGACACTAAATTAACCGATGTTATGACTAAAACACTAATCACAGTTGAACCAGAAACTTCACTTAAGGAAGCCGCAAGGATAATGTCCACCAACAAGATCAGGCGGTTACCTGTTCTTAAGCAGAACAAGCTAGTCGGAATAGTGGTAGCATCAGATTTTGTGCGAAACGTAGGCAAAAAGACGACTACTGAAGAGATTCTTGATGCACTAGGACGCTATCCAACAGGACCCAGCGTCTAACAACCCCGTTTCCATGATTAATTATGTGACATGCATCTTTTTTTAGCAAAAGAGGTAGTCTTTTTGCCATCAAACTTGTCAAGGCTGCCACGGTGGCAACGGTTTATGTAGTCTTATCTTGAATAAGCTGGATTATTAAGAATTATACACGGGCAATTCGCCAACGCCTTGGTCAAGTTTCATCCTGACCCGCAACATTCGCTATGTCCATAAACCAGAACAGCCATCACCATAACGAGGGCAGGAGTTCCCGAGGGATAAATCGGCATCATGATAGATACGGCAGTATGAATATAAATTCCTAAACACTTGTTATTGTTGGCTGGTAATTTATGGAGTATATAACCCTCTTCACGGATAAGGATGGCGAATCGCATTTCAGAGATGCCACAGTAGGGTTTGAACTGGTTAATTTTGCGCCTCCCGCACCCCCCGTCGGCCTCTCGGATTTTATGGATGCCAGCAAAATGGTCTTTTTTAGGTTGCCTGTGGGTTGGTTTGGCGATTGGCATCCGGCGCCTAAGAAACAGTTTTTCTGTTGTCTGCATGGCGAGGTAGTGTTGACTGCCGGTGATGGTGAAAAACGGAGTTTCCGCTCGGGTGATGTGTTTCTTTTGGAAGATTTAAGCGGCAGGGGACATACGACTCGGGTGGTGGGGGATGTGGAGTTTTTGGCTGCGGTTGTGCAGTTGGCTGTTGAGTTCTAAAACTATTTAGCGCCATGCAAATTAGAGTTTTTCCGCGTTTTTATTTGCCTGCACGGTTTTATGTATGCGTTATCCATTGATATAGAATATATTGTTATTTCATATAGACAGGCTTATGATACACACTAGCCCATGACAGCAAAATAGGAAGGCTTTCTTTTTGCATAACCGTGTCAATTAGATTCTTATCACTGGCAAGCAACCAATAGGAAGGTTGGTGTCTCTGTGGCGATATGTCCAAAATGTGCTATGGAAGTCAACAAGCCCTCAAAGGTGCTGAAAAATTGTGCATTTACCATTCAAGCCTATAACTGCGATAAATGTCACTATAGTTTTAAAGAGCTACATTAGCACCAATAAGTAGACCCCAATTTCTTGATTAACATCATTTTGTCGGTAATTCCGTAATTAAACTATCCAAGAAACCCTCGACTTTTACACGGTATTCATCGTTGCAATATAGGCTAACGGTCAGTCGCATTTCGCCATTGAAGGTATTGGAGCCCAAACAGAAAAGCGGCGGCGCCATCGTTGGGCCAGCAGACAATATCTCCTCAACGGCAACATCGCCGAAATCGGCGATTTGAGCATCAATTACGCCAATGTTGGAGAATTCAGGCAGTGCAGAGACCGAGGAAACCGATGGCCCAATAACCCTTGGAATAACAAAACCGGGAAAAGGAATTAACTCCATCGCGAACATTAAGGCTAATTCGGTTTGTTTTGATTTTTCCTTCTTCAGAGCAGCATGCACCAAAGACAAAGTTTCTCCAAAAGGCGCGTCTTTTTTATGCTTAATACTGGCAAAATAGCTCGCTGATAACATACCCATTGATTTGCGGGTGCCTTCTGGAAGATATTTACGCAGATTAACAGGAATAAACAGTGCGTAGGCAACGTTTTCTGGTGGATCAATCACTTTAAACAGCGCTCTATAGTAAGCGGTTAGTAAAACATCGCCGATGGTTACGTTATTGTTCTTTGCATATGTTTTGATGTGGAGAAAATGTTTTGGTCCGATGCGTTTGATGAGTAAGCAAGGGCGGAGGTTTTCATTGTTTGCCTTGAGGAATTGCCAGGTGACTTTGGGCACTGAAATATGAGCGCAGGATAACATCAGTTTGGGTATACTGGTGTGCCGCAATATCTCAAAGTAGCTTCTGCCGCCGCCTAAATTGGGGTTGGGCTGAAAATTCAGCTGCTTTTTGAGCTTTCGGTATATACTAGAGAGCAGCTGGAGATACTGCATTGAAGCGCCACCGTCCGCGACAATATGGGTCATTTTAATGCATAAAATATCAACGTCCGAGCGGAATAAACCCACTTTAACCTGCGGCTCCGCAAATGGGTCGAGCGGCGCCAGCAAAAAACGGTGGTTGCTTCTTCCTGCTCCGGGTTAGCGACTGTCACTGAATTCAAAAGCGTCTTGGAGGCTGCTGCAACGCTGCCAATAGGGACGAAACGGTTTTTCTACAAACATGCATCCAAGCACGGGGTATGCATCAAACGCTAACCTAACAGCTTTAGCTAAAGTAGCTTCATCTAATCTGCCGCCGAATTTTACGATTAAGCGGATTTGTCCGTCGCTGTATTTTAGCAGTGAGTACCCGACTAAGTCGGGGGTTGTAACGGGTATTCTTTTGGGGATTAGGTTCCTGTTCAGGGTTAACAGACCTTTTGTCTCAATTTACTTTTCGTTGAGCTCATTATTCTTGAAGATTCTTCTAACCAAGCGCACTATTGGAATGTTAACTAACAGAGCAGTAGGTAAAGCAACGACTACACCAATAAGCCAATTTCGGGTAAACATAAGGAGAAAAGCATCAGTCCACCCTGCAGCAATCGACACCATAGTAAATGACATAACGCTAACAAGAACCAACACCATGAAAACAGTAACAAGAATAGATATACGACTACTATGCTGCAGGACAATTAACCCCCACTTAACATGCCACGGTAACGTTTTATCTTTTTCTGATGTTACAGAAATCTGCGAGATTTAGTTTGTGAACTTGATGGTATTCGAATTAAAAGTGGAACTTGCGGTAGTCACTTGACTTGGCATTTGGCTGGTTCACTCCATTTAGCCACAACTTGCCCCCAACGCTTCAACTCTTCAAGACTCAAATTCAGTTGCGTATACATGCCTTTAACCCACGCTTTGAAGTCATCATCGACTTGTTTAGCGTTTGGGCACAACTCAAAATCCACATCCACTTCGCCTTGGTAATTTATGTAGCAAGGGTACATTTGGCATTGTATTGGGCGCCAAGATTCGTCGTGTACGCCGCATTTTCCGTCTTTCTGCTGGTGGGGACACGAGTGGAAGAACCATACGCCTTCAAGCTGGAAAACATAGCCTTGGAAATGCTTCATTTTCCATTCTTCCCCTGGATAGAAGCTTCCCCATAATTCGTTTTCGCATTTACAGCAGTTTCCGCAGTCCAATGGCATGTTTCTTTGTTCACCTTTGGCGTTCTTTTTGGATATGTAAGTCAGGTGCCTACAAAGGTTGGTGAATTATACTTTTCGATGTAGCAATCGGTTATGTGTTGGCAGCCTATGCGGATTATGCTAAGCTGAGAATTTTCACTAGAAATATTAGCAGGAACAAGGAACTAGAAAATGGGAAAAATCCTTTATTCTGAGGCGATTTTTTTGGAACGACAAATACACAAAATCTTGAATCGGCAACCAACCCTCGAAGGCGCAGGCGTCAAACTAAAAAGAGTCCTAGGAAACGACGATGAATCCACACTCGACCCCTTCTTGCTGCTAGACCACTTCGGATCAGACAACCCCCAAGACTACATCAAAGGCTTCCCATGGCATCCCCATAGAGGAATGGAAACAGTCACGTACATGTGGACGGGCGAAGTGGAACATGGCGATAGTATGGGTAACAAAGGGGTAATCAAATCGGGGGATGTTCAGTGGATGACTGCGGGTTCGGGTATTATTCATCAGGAAATGCCGCAGAAGTATGAGGGTTTGATGCAGGGTTTTCAGTTATGGGTGAATTTGCCAGCAAAGAAAAAGATGGTTGACCCGAAATATCGGGGCATAGTTAAAGAGCAGATTCCAACGGTCAACAAAGACGAAGCAAAGATTAAGGTTATAGCGGGTAGGGTGGGTGGAATTCAGGGTCCTGTTCGGGATTTAGCGATTGATATTGAATATTTTGATGTCGAGTTAACGGCTGGTGAAATATTCGAGCATGCAACGCCAAAGAATGACACTGTGTTTTGCTTACATTGTTGAGGGCTCTGCGGAGATTCAAGGCAAAACCGTTGAACAGGGGCAGTGTGTAGTTTTCGGTGAAGGCGACTTAGTTAAGATATGCTCTAAAGGTGGCTGTCGTTTTCTTTTTGTGTCAGGTGAACCGCTAAATGAGCCTGTAGCGTGGAGAGGACCAATTGTGATGAATACCGAAGAAGAATTAGACCAAGCTTACGAAGAGCTGGAAGAGGGAACTTTCATAAAAGCTAAAAAGTGACTGGAATGCCAAAACAAGCCGAAATTATGCCCGTTCTCTTCATAGGGCATGGCTCACCCATGAACATAATCTTAGATAACAGCTATACCCGCAGCTTGGTTAAGGCAGCCAAAGAAATCCCCCAGCCAAAAGCAATACTTGTAATCTCCGCCCACTGGCTAACAGACGGCACATACGTCACATGCACAAACAAACCCAAAACAATCTATGACTTCTACGGTTTCCCAGACGAACTATACCAAACCAACTACCCCAGCCCAGGCGCCCCAAAAGATGCCCAATTAACAATAAACACCGTCAAATCAACCGAAGTAAAATGCGGCGATTGGGGGCTTGACCATGCAGCATGGGCAGTTCTAAAGCACATGTACCCAGAAGCCAACATCCCAGTCTATGAAATGAGCTTAGACTACTCGCCCTACAATAATTGGAACCCAAAACCCATCGAGTACCATTACAGGTTAGCCTCCGAGCTTGCGCCTCTTAGGGAGAAAGGGGTACTGATTATCGGCAGCGGCAACATTGTCCACAATTTAGGGGTGATAGATTTTGATATAGATGCCGAACCGTTTGATTGGGCTGTAGAATTTGACGGGAAAATCAAGCAGGCTCTAGTTTCAAGGGATCATCAAGCACTCATTAATTACCTCCAGTTAGGAAAAGAAGCAGTCTATGCGGTGCCCACTCAAGACCATTACTTGCCAATGATTTACGCAATTGGTCTCCAGCGAAAAGAGGATAAGCTAAGGTTCATTCATGAGGGTTTCCAGAATGGCTCGGTTTCAATGAGGGCATTCCAAATTGGATAACCCCCAAGAGTAGTATGATAGGGGTATAGATGATTAGCATCAATAGTTTGTTGGATTATTAGGGCAACGCCAGAGGGCAATGTTCATATTCCGAATGTGAGTAAGCGCTGAAGTTACTGATACCTGTGGCAAAATGTCCCAATTGCGAAAACGAAGTTACAACCCCATCAAGAGAACTAAAGAACAGTGCTTTCTTTATCCAAGTCTATGATTGCGATAAATGCCATAAAAGCTTCAAAATTACTGTTTAATCAATAAGATCATACCTGAATTATAGAAATCTAACGCTCCAAAACTAGTTCTTAATGGTCTTATCATTTCTTGCTCAGTTTATAGATAAAGAATAGATTTACTGCTAGAGCAACAAAGAATACGCAGATTGGGAAATTTGGGTAAATAAAAATTCCCTGTACAACTCCAACACTACCATCAGGTAAATGGTCATAGAATGTTAAGAGATAGTTATTGAATCCCCAATGAGTAGCAAACTCAGTCCTATGTAAAGCATTATTGCCATTGAAGACATCCCAAACTAATAAGTTGGAATAAATAAAAAGCAGAGCTAAGATAAGATTGGTTACCATAGCAATCTTAGCTATTTTATGCATAGCCATCTTTCAGTAGTCTAAGCTATAATAGATTTTTCATCCCTCAAGCCTATGCTCTAAAAATAGTTCTTAATGATTGGTTGCTGTACTAGATGATTAGCGTCTTTAGTGAATATGCCTTAATTTTATAAGCAGACAAAGAAGCAATAGCTATTATGACATTCAGTAAGTTAACAACAAATATGATTGTTTTCAATGTTGTTATGAGTTTAGTATTAGTCTTGTCTAGCCAATTTGTTTTATCAGAACTAATAAACACAAATGAAGTGGTGAGCTCAGTTGGTATTTTTATAAGCACAAAATACATAGGTCCAATAGAATATACACCAACAGGAGTTGGAGACACCATTGTGGAATTACCCATTGTTTGCATTCATCGTTACATTGATAGGTAATGCTATCTTCATTGTATTAATAAGAAGAGAAAACAAAGCAGAGTTACGCTCCAAAACTAGTTCTTAATTCTATTGTCTTTGCTTAGCATTTTGGGGTAAAGAACAGAGAGTACCCCTAGAAGTATTGTCAGAAAACCAAAGAAACCATATGCCATATACAGATACCAATACTCATTAAACACAAATAATAATTTAAGAACTCCAAAACAAATCAATGATATTCCAATGCTCACTCTATGCTTAGGCTTAAAATAGAACAAAATTCCTCCAACAACAAAAGGAATTAATGGTAACATGAGATATTGAAGGAAAAAAAGTATCTCAGCCAATGGAGATAATTCAACCATTACAATCACTAACTATGTAAGTTAGTTAACCTTAAGAAGTTAACTAAACTAACACTCCAAAATTGTTCTTTAGGGGTCATTAAATACCTCTTCTAGCTCTCCAGCCAGCTCCAAGTAGAAGGAATTGGTATGAAGATTAAGTGTTTACAGTTTGAGTGTGAAGAATGCGGCAAAGTTTCTACAATTCAACTATTCTTTAGGAGCAATGGGGAGTTATCTTATGGTAGAGCTAGACATTATATTGGCAGACAGAATGGTAAAGCACAATTTGAATATCATCAACAATCTATAGAGTATATTAACAGCAAACTTATTGAATTACCTACAGATAAATCGGAAATTGGTCATAATGGTCACATAGATAATGTTGACCTAGTAAATGCAGAATTAAGCTCTAAAGTGAGTAATATGGCGGGTCCGAAGGGATTTGAACCCTTGACTTTCAGCTTAGAAGGCTGACACGCTATCCGTACTGCGTCACGGACCCCTTTTCCAACAATGACATCTTATCACTTATTATAATCTTTTTCCGCTTCGGTTCGGTTATGTTGCTTGTTGGGCTCGGTTGATTGGCTGGAGGCTAGGAAAAGACCAATCAGGTTGTTTTTAGCGCAGCACCATCTGCTTGCGGGCAGCCGTCAGCCAAGCCCACAGGAAGAAGAGAAAGAGGGGTCTAGTCCATATCTAATACTAAAAAAACGAACCCCAACAAAGCCTCAACCAAAACAAATCTTCCCGATTGAAAACAACTGCAAACAAAACCGCCACAGAACCTAACAAACGCCTAACAGCCCAAACATAAAGATTGCACCCATACAATCAGCAAATACCCCGCTAGGCGGTTGTTTAGCCTATAAATAAGGGGGGATAGGGTCGGCAGAGCAAAAGACCTCTCTCTGGTTTGCCCTCAGTTTATTGCATATGCCGAGTTGGTTGTTGTTGTGTATAGGGGCTTTTCGGCAACAACAACTATAGAGAAAAGCCCAAGCTATGTTTTCCAGCCGGGACCAGACCGCTTCCCAACCAACACTTGCAAATGACCAATAACTATCATTGCCATCCAAAGTGACGAGTAAAAGAAGTAATACACGAACAACTCATGCAACTTCATCTCATTAAAGCCCAGTTTCCTAGAGAACCCATAGAAAACCGCCGCAGTGATGCCAAAACCGGCCAGCGAAATCAGCAGCACCTTTAGTGCGTCAGCAGTCGCCAACGAAACCAAGAAAACCGGCAAAGCAATGTTAAATTTAACCGATAGGAACAGCGAAGTGAATAGCAGCCCATTATACATCCATAGACTCGGCACTACGGCACTCAAAAAGAACACCGTAACCGACGGATACAAGAAGAATAGGCTTGGCAGAAAAACTTGGGGCTTCTTGATAAAGCGTCCAATCAATGGTTTATACCAGTCTTTGAGCCAAAGAGCCTGCCCAATCGACCATCTGCGGCGCTGGGTGAACCATTTGTGCCAGTCGCCATGCACCACGTTTTTTACTTCAACCTCTGATGAGTAAGCGAAGCTGCCGTCGGCCAAAAAAGCGCGGGTTGCAATATCGATGTCTTCGGCGACTACTTTGCGGAAGCCATGGACTTTCTCAAACATTTCCCGCCTAATCGCGAAAGCTGCGCCGTTTACTGCGGGGCATTTATGCATAAACTTGGAAGATAACCAAGCACTCATGTTAAACGTCAAGTATTCGTAATATGCCATTTTGGAGAGGAACGATTTGTCTTTGGTGACTCTTTTTTTGATGTCTAAGATGTCGGTGTGTTCCATGTCCATAACGATTTTTCTCAGATAATCAGGATCGTTTGGTAACCCCACGTCGGCGTCCAAAAAGAGCAGCACTTTGCCCGTTGAGAGCTGTACGGTGCTGTTGAGTGCGTTAGCTTTGCCGACTCGTTCTTTATTAGTGATGAATGTGACGTTTTCTCTTTGCAGCTGCTTAATTTTTTGGGTAAACTCATCGGTGGGTTCATCAACAGTGACAAAAATTTCTTTAGACACATTCTGCGGACACAGAATATCAAGCATCCCTTCTAGTTCAGTTGACTCCTTGAATATTGGAACGAAGATGCTAATGTCCACCGCTAAACCCCGAAAGCTCAAAGCCATCTGGTTTATTCTCATCTGGCTTTTTAAATAATTCTGAACTCAAGGGAACAAGCGCCGTACAGATGAACAAATATCGAATCTAAATCGAATAATCAGCAGAATTTTTCAACCCAACAAGCGAGATTGGACCAATCCTGTAAAGGTGCTCGGCTTCGTGACCGTCATTTCCGAAGTCCTCTTCGCTAAATAGTACACTCTTGGAAACGTCTGTGTTTAGTATCCGAGCGATTTCCAAAAAATTCTTTTCCGAAGCCCCGTTTGAAGGGTTAATTGTTCCCTCGAAATATTTCGCTTCAGTCAACCTTAATTGCTCAAGCAGCAGCGTCTTTTGCAACCCATTGCCACGGTAATCCACTATCCACCACGACTTCCCAACTGAAAAAAGTATCAGGTCTATTGGGTGGGACATAGCCGGAAGAGAAAGCGATGATGCGTCCGCCGTCAAGGGCAACAAGGCAGGTTTCCGAGAAGTCCCTGGCTAAGAGGAAGTATGTGTAGCGGCTGTTTAAGCCCAACATAGGGCCTGTTGGCGGCGAGTAGTTTGTAGACTTCAGATATGTCCGCTATGGCGACTTTTCGGATGGTTAAAGCTGAGATGTCGAGGGGGCGGGGCATTTATGGCACTTTAAGGCTGCTCTTTTTTCGGCGTTCCAATCTAAGGTTCCCTTTTGGCACAAGCGAGATGGTTTCATTAGAGTCCGCCAGCAATTTCTCTATCCCAATAGGTGCTTTATCTTCTGCTTCAAGCTGCAAGTTGCAATTCTGGCATTTCAAGTCGCATTTGACAGGTTTATAGTTGTCCGGTTCCTGATAAGTCGTGATTACGCCTTCATAGTTGCGTAGCACTGTCTTGTTGGTTGACCAGCTAATGATGTGGTTGGGCATAACTGGGATTTTTCCTCCGCCGCCGGGCGCATCAATCACGAACGTTGGCACTGCGAAACCGCTGGTGTGTCCCTGAAGGCTCTCCATGATTTCTACGCCTTTACCGACTGAGGTGCGGAAATGTGTTAGGCCTTCGGAGAGGTCGCATTGGAAGAGGTAGTAGGGTCGGACGCGGTTTTGGACGAGTTTTTGGTTGAGTTTCTTCATGATTTGGGGGCAATCGTTCACGCCTGCGAGCAATACGGATTGGTTGCCGATGGGTATGCCTGCGTCGGCTAGTTTTCTTAGTGCTTCCCGGGCGGAGGGAGTTAATTCGCGTGGATGGTTGAAATGTGTGTTTAGCCATAGGGGGTGATGGCGTTTTAGCATGTCTACGAGTTCATCGGTTATGCGGTAGGGTAGCACAACTGGGGTTCTTGAGCCAATCCTGACTACTTCTACGTGTGGTATGTTGTTGAGTTCGGTTAGTATCCAGTCGAGGAAATCGTCCGGGAGCATCAATGCGTCGCCGCCGGATAAGAGTACATCGCGGACTTCACTGTGGCTTCGTATGTAATCTAATCCGGCGATGATTTGTTCTTTGGAGGGGATGTGTTCTGGGTCGCCGACTTTTCTTTTCCGCGTGCAATGGCGGCAGTACATGGCACAGCGGTTGCTGATGAGAAAGAGGACGCGGTCGGGGTAGCGGTGTGTGATGCCTTTAGTTGGGCTGTCCTTGTCCTCGTGAAGGGGGTCTTTCATGTCATATTTTGAGATGACTAGTTCCGCTGGGTTGGGGAAAGCCTGCTTAAAGATTGGGTCATTGCGCATGTTTTCTTTCTCGATAAGCGACGCATAGTAAGGTGTGATGCTTAGTGGGAACTTTTTTACTGTTTTCTCTAATTCTTTTTTCTCTTTCTTCGAGAAATTTACGCCCATGAAGCCCTCGAATGCTTCTATGGTTTTGATTGAATTCTTTAGTTGCCACCGATAATCCATCCATTCAATGATGGAGACTGGTTCATCCTGTTTCTTGGATACATAGGATTCATAGCTTATCAGGGGTTCAGTTTTTTCAACAATCAGATTCTTCTCCTCCAATCGCTCTCTGGTTTCCTGTTGGGGATTGATAATTCATATAGATTTTTGCCAAGCGAGCTTTGCCAATTAGCGAAGTACCGTTAACAAGAAAAAAATCCATGGAGTCTCCATAGGGTTTTCTTCTGCGGGTTGGACAGCTACATTATTATTTGCGGGGAAGTTATGTCACTGTTATGACTAAGGTTAAAGCCATCAGTTTATTCTCCGGCGGCTTAGACAGCATACTCGCCACAGAACTAGTTCGGCGTCAAGGCATAGAAGTAATCGCATACAACATAAAAACGCCGTTTGGCATACCAAAGAAGGATGGCTCAAGCGAAGCAACCCAAGCTGCAGAGCAACTTAAGGTGCCGCTTAAAGTTCAAGAAGTCGATTTAGAATACATAAAGATGCTGCGTAACCCCAAGCATGGCTACGGAAAAAACATTAACCCCTGCGTCGACTGCAAAATCTTCATATTAAAACATGCTAAAAAATATGCTAAAGAAGTCGGCGCCGACTTCCTCTTCACAGGCGAAGTGTTGGGTGAACGGCCGATGTCGCAGCATGGACCCGCCCTAAAAACCATCGCTGAAGAAGCCGGTTTGAAAGGTAAACTGCTCAGGCCGCTTTCGGCGAAGTTGATGGCTGAGACTGAAGCAGAAAAGAAAGGGCTGATTGATCGCAATAACCTTTTAAGCATTCAGGGCAGGTGTCGAAAGCCCCAGATGGAGCTGGCGAAAGAGTTTGGGATAACGGTGTATCCTTCTCCTGCCGGCGGATGCCTCTTGACCTGTGAGGAATACGCAAAGAAACTCAGTGACCTCTTTGAACACAAGAAACGCGTGACAGTGGCGGATGTGGCGTTGCTGCGGATTGGCAGGCACTTCCGGTTGGGCGAGAACAAAATCGTTGTCGGCAGAAACCAAGCTGAAAACAACTTTTTAACAACTAACAAAGCCAAAAGCGACTATTACTTTGAACCCTCAGACATCGTTGGCCCAACCACACTGCTGCAAGGCCCCAAAACCAAAGCTGCCGTAGAGACAGCCGCAAAGTTAACCGCTTTCTACTCCGACGCCAAAACCCCGGAAGCCAACGTTAAATACGGAAAAGAAAGCCTAAACAAATCCATCAGGGTAGTGTTGCCTCAGCGGGCAGATGTAGACCGGCTTCGAGTCGGCGCAGAAGAACCGGCCAAAAAAATGGTTACTCAGTAACTGAGCACAAACCTTATCCCCTAACCGCTGGAATAGTAAGCGCTGGGGTATACGGCGTGACTATTGAGAGTAACAAAACCTTAGGCGGCATAGGTGCCCTTCTAACATTAACCGGTGTAGTCGGCACCATCTCATCCATATTTACAATAGGCAATGCAGGAACACTAAACTTTGTATTTCTTTTGATAATTGGCTTGACTGGCCTTTTATCATTTGTAGGGTTTATTTTGTTCCTAATCTCAATGAATGGGTTCTCAAGAGATTACGCTGACAAACGCATATTCCAATATATCGTCTACGGTTTTATAGGCGCAATTGTCACGGGGGTAGTAACCTTGACAACATGGGCTATACTGACATTAGTGAATATACTTACGTTAAACGCGCAGTCGATACCCTCTAATTCTTCCAATGCAACGGCGCTGTTTGCACCCTACATTTCAGCCTTAACACCAGTAATGTCGGTGGCTGCATTAGTCTGGATATACTTCAATTATAAATCATACAATCTCTTAGCCGACAAATCAGATGTATCCCTATTTAGAAGTGCCGCAAAAATCTTCGTCCTCGGCGCCATCATTAACATCGCAGTTGGAGCAGTATTCGTTGTTTTAATCTACAGCAACTCTATCGACTCCAATATACTTGCTTTGGCCTCTGTACCAGGCGGACTCATAGAATATGTGGCTTGGGTATTTGTGGCAAAAGGATATTGGGCAATTAAAGCGCCACCAACCCAAACAGTTATCCCACCAACGGTCGCCACCTCAGTCCCACAGGCAAAGTACTGTACCCATTGCGGAGCACAAAACCAAACCGACTCCACCTACTGCGTCCGATGCGGCAAAAAACTCGAGCCCTAAAAATCTCTTTTACTTTTCAGTTGCGCCTTAGGAAGAGTCACATGGAATTCTGTTCCTTTCCCCTCTTGACTCTCAAACGAAACAGAACCACCTAAAGCCTCAACCAACCGCTTAACCACAGCCAAACCTAAACCCTGACCCTTAGCCTTAGTCGTCATCATAGGCGTAAACAACTTCGGTTTAACATCCTCTGGAATGCCCACGCCCGTATCTTTTACAACAAGCAGCAGGTTGCCGTTCAATTGGGTAACGCTGACTGTGAGGTTTCCACCCTGAGGCATAGCTTGGATAGCATTGATAATCAAGTTGGTTAGGATGCGTCGAAGCAGTGTTGGGTCGGATTTTAACCAAAATTGAGGATCAATGTCAATCAGTGGAGTTGTGTTTTCAGGTACAGTTATGGGTGCGAATACGCTTGTTACTAATTCATAGAGGTTAACGTCTGAGAATTCGGGTGTAAGGGGTCTGGCGTAATCTTGGAGGTCGGCGACGATTTTGTTGATGTAGCCGATGTTTTTCTCGATGCCATCTAAACTCTCAGTTACCTCATCCTTTGTCTGTGACACAGGCATATCCTGCAAAAAGTCTTTTAGCAAATAGACATCGCTCACTATGGCTTGTAGTGGGTTGCGGATGTCGTGTCCGACCATGCCTGCTGTGGCGCCGATAGCGGCAAGTCTTTCGGAATCCCGAAGTTGCTTTGTTTTTTCTTCAACCATTTTCTCGAGATTTTTATTATTGATTTCCAGTGCTTCTTCTGCTTTTCTGCGTTGAGTTATATCCTTGTTAATGACAGTTATGCCTTTAGTTGAGCAGAAGAGTGTTGTTTCCCAGAATACATCAGTGTATATGCCTTGCCACTCGAAACGATGGAAGGTACGGGTTTTCATTGCTTCGATTATTTTCTGGTAAATAATTGAGTTAACGGCTCTTGGTACAAGTTCCCAAATGTTTTTGCCAATCATCGCTTTAGTTTCTAAGCCAAAGATGTCTGCGTACGCCTGATTAGCGTAGGTTATATTGCAGTTATTATCTAAAGCTACAATGCTGTCCTTTATTCTGTAGAGAACATCAAGCAAGTCGTCACTATGCAACATTCCGCTCATAGAACTATTGTTGTGATTGGTTTTTAAATTGATGTTTTTTGGGGAAAAGTTGAAAGCGCCGTTTACAGTTTCTCTGAGGCAGATGCAGCATGGTTGACACATGTTATCTTCATTTAGAATTCAAAACAAAAAACACCAGTTGGTCAACCAATTTGCCCTTCGTATGCGATAAATGCGGCGTCTGCTGCACACTGGATGATTTCTTGACGGCTGGAGAAGTAAAAATAAGCCCACTAGAAAACCCGAAGCTCCAAACTAAACTAAAAGAAATCTATGAAGAGATGGGTAAACGCTGGGAAGTAGACCAAGCCAAATACGACCAATACATCACGCATACCCCTTGCCCATTTGTTAAGGATAAGACCTGTTCAATCTATGAGGTTCGACCCGAAGGCTGTCAGGCATTCCCAAATACAATGTTTGGATTTCAGAGCCAAGACTGTATGGCACTTAACCGATTCAAAAAACAAGCCATTGCGTTATGCAGAGGTAGAACAGCCAAAAAAACGTACCACTTCACAAAAGACCCAATAAAACCCTCAAAATTAACTGAAGAACGCTATCAGGAATGCGTAGCTAAGTTGCGTAAAGTGGGAATAACAGAGGATGAATTAGCCCTGTTTAACACATTAAACGGGCGGTAAAGCTGAAGCTTAGGCTACATGTGTTTGTGGAATTTTCGCAGTAGCTTTCGGCATCGGGTAGAAGCGTGTAGTACCTGCTTATAGGTTCTCAATTTGACAAATGAGCAGTTCCTTGCACACCATGATACAGCTTCTGGACTGAACTCAGTATTCGAAACCAGTAACCCAATATCTGCCCGCGATTGCTCTCTGGCGAAAGCGATTTTGTCGCAGAATCTTTGGACATCATGCACACCCACTGATTCATGGTGATGGTGGTAATGTTTGCATTCTATGAGCAGTTTCTGTTTGCCTTTCGGGTGATGCATTTCCGCATGGATATGAACAGGTCTAGTGTGTAGGGTTATGTTGGTTTGTGTGTGATAACCCATATGTCTGAAAACTGTTTCAACGGTTTCCTCAAAGTTTTTGGCGCTCTGAAGATTAATCGACATCCAATTGCCCCATTTTAAGGGGAAAAGAACTTTCCCTTATTAGGGTTATGGATGAATGTTTAATTTTTTTCAAGAAAACGATGGAAAAACACAGAGAAAAGTGTGAAATCAAGGGTAAACTTATACAATCATGCGCGTAGCTTGTGACTCACGACTCGCTATTCTTTTGTTTAAGGTCTTTTCCTATGCTCCAAGCCCTCGCAAACCGCTCACCCAAACGATAGTAACTGCGGTCATTCATCGCAAATAGGATTGGCTGCAACTTCTCCAAATCCACAACCCCACCCGTGAGGACCGATTCATCGCAATGCGTTTCAACTACTTTGCCGATGAATATGTCGTGCTGTGGAAAATCAACTGTTTGCAAGAGTTCACATTCCATGTTCACGGCACACTCCTCTATCAACGGAGCGGTCTTGAGTTTACCGTAGAATGTTTTGAAGAGGTCCGCTTTGTCTGTATCTTTGCCAGATACTAACCCGCAGTAATCGGTTTCTTTTACCAGTTTCGTTGAGGGTATGTTGATGCTGAAGGTTTTGTTCGCTTTGATGCCGATGTTTGTGTAATGGGTTTTATTCATGCCCAAAGAGACGCTGCCCAGATCCATTATTCCGACATGCGCTATGGCAAGGTAGTTTGGTTTACCATTCACTAATGCGCCGACCAGTACGGTGGGCAAGGGATAGAGACAGTTTTTTGCGCCAAGTTCAACCTTCATCACATAACCTCAGAAAAACATTTTTTGCTTCAAGAGAACTGTTCTGGGTCTGATTATTTAATAATTAGCTAAAAACAGGAATTTTACATCCGAAATTGCTGAAAGATTGAAATACACTGTTGTTAATTTACTGTTTAAGAAAAAAATAGTTATGGTGTCTTTATCCGTGGTTATTGATGTTGTAGTAAAAAGGTCAAAGATTAATGGGCTTGGCATATTCGCCGCACGTAATTTCAAAAAAGATGCAATAGTCATCAAATGGAACGCTTATAGAGAACTTCAAAAACAAGACCTTGAAAATCTCTCTAAAGCGGATAGGGAGCATGTTTCCTTCATTGAGGGCAAGTATATTTTGGTTCCCGCTGATTGCTGGGTTAACCATTCATGCGACTCTAACGTTCGCCTTGAAAACTTTACCTATGTCGCGAAAAAGGACATAAAGAAAGGCGATGAATTAACCGCAGATTACAGGAAAGAGTCTGAAAGCGGCTTTTCCATGAAATGCACTTGTGGAAGCAAGAAATGCAAGGGAACCATCACAGTTAAATAAAATTGGACCCAGCAAAAGCCAGATTTCTGCTTTAAATAAGGGGAGGGGAGGTACTGCAAAGCAACAGTTCCCCAAAAACATTCCCTCACTAATTTTAGACCTGCATTTTTGAGTACCACATAAGAGCGGTGATTATGCACAAAAAATTTAAGCATAAACCAACAAAGACGCCTCGACCTGCAATGAAGAAATTAGCCCTATTAGCCACGGCAATTCTGTTGGTTGCAGCTTTAGCTGTAAACATTGCATCGGCGGCACCTTCTGTGGCTGTAAAGCAAGGCGACTGGATAGAATACAAAGTCACCGCCATAGGCAACCCGACACCAATCCACAACATCACATGGGCAAGATTAGATGTCAAAAGCGTTGAAGGCTCCACCATAAACACTGACATTCAAACAATGCTGGGCAACGGCACGTTGTGGCTTGAACCAAACACAAACTTTAATGTTGCCACGGGCTTAGTCGGCGAAGGAGCCATCATACCCACCAACCTATCCGTCGGCGACATCTACTTCAGTCAGTATGAAGGCAACATAACAATAACAGGCACCCACACCATCGAAGCCGCGGGAACACAACGCACCGTGCTCACTGGGGAAGCACACAATACCAGTTACTACTGGGATAAACAAACAGGCATTATGGT
Organism: uncultured archaeon; assembly: GCA_963782915.1. GTDB lineage: Archaea > Thermoproteota > Bathyarchaeia > Bathyarchaeales > Bathycorpusculaceae > Bathycorpusculum. The sequence continues at coordinate 330,926 of CAWALK010000020.1, read as the reverse complement.
GAAAGCGACGACTTTGCTGGATGATTGCATGGTTTTTTCGGAGGTGAAAGCGACTAATCTTTGGCAGCCGCAAATTGCCGGGTTAGCCCCAGGCGTTCTATATGTGTTGGTTGCAGGGTTGGTTGCGGTGGCATCGATTTTTGTGGCGTTGGTTTTGTTGGTGGTTTGGCGAGGGAGAGCAAAAAAGTAAGCTATTCAATCGGTTAGCGAATAATTGAATCAGCTTTGGGGCGTTAATTAAAGGTCACGTAATGGCTTAGAGACCACTGGGTTCCAACACGGCATTCCGCAGGCTAGACCCACTGCAAACGCATATCAAAACAATGTTTCCCTCAGCATTCATTAGCCACAAGACTGGCTTATTCAATGAACGGTTAATGCCGTCTTAACATCTTAGCATGCAATTGTCTATCCTATATATAGGGGAGGGGGTACCCCTGTGCAGAGCAACAAACGCAGTTATTCTTTCTTCATTGCTTCCATCTTGAGCTCTTTAGGCATCAACTCAATCGCATAACGCAACGCCGTCCGAGGCATAACTTTTCGGTACTTAACCACGTAATCGAAGACTTCTTTTTGGTGCACACGGCTTTCCTCTTTGAGAAGCCAACCATAACCCTTCTGCACCATATCATCCCCATCCAGCAACAACACATCGCAGATTTCAAACGCATCCAGCGAGGAACTTGCCTCGTTTTGCAGGCACAATAAACGAAACCGCCGAAGCACGCTTCAACCAGCGATTGCTGCTTTTTGCCCAGCTTTTGACTTCTCCGACGATTTCGGGGCATTTCACGATTAAGTCGCCGATGGTGTGGTTGCAGAAGCTGTCGCATTTTGCCCAGTTGTTGATGTAGCATTCAATCCAGTGCTTAAACGTGGTTATATCCGAGGCTTCGAGGTGCTCGAGGTAGCGTGGAAGCCAATCGGCAACCAATCCAGCTTCTTCGAGGTAGTCTGAGCTGTAGAATTGTTCGCATAAACGGAAAATTTCTTGTTTACCTAAAGGTTTGATTTGGGGCCAATATTTTTTTGCGATTTTTCCGACAGTTGCGGTTTTGATTCCGTAGACTTTAATGTTTTCTTTGAAGAAATGCTGAGAAATCTGTTTTGTATGTTCATCGACGTTGGCTTGGAGGTCCGCTCGTATTTGGGCAAGAATAGTGCTCATAGCAGAAGAGGGATTGCGCAGAAAATATATGCTTTGTTAACGCGGAATTGTCTAAAAGTTGGGTAGGAAGATTAGTAGTCTTCCATTTGATAGAGGCCCAAATCGATGTTTAAGGATTTTTCTGGGCCGTGGCAGTCTTCGAGGTCATAGAGGTGGCTGGTGGCTTTGTCTAAGCGACTCTTTTTAGCGGTCAATTTTACTTTATCCATCCTTACCTTTTTCGGTTGCGCTACAATACCCTGTGCAGCAATAACCATGGACGATTCGATGAGTGCCGGCTTAACTGGGGCAACTTCAACTTTGGCGTCGTCGACGGAGAGGTTGCATTTCAAATCATCATGAACATGTTTAGTCAACGCCTTTTCGCCTCCAAACTTCAGCACTGATAAGATCTCTGATTGCAACTCGAATAGCCTCGGCTCGGTTAGGGTAGAACCGCTCGTCCACTAACTGGTCCAAAGCTTTAATATACGTCTCAGGTAAATACAGAGTTATTAGTTTCAATTGGGTTATCTCTCCCCTGCTACTTCTTTACAACTATACAACGCTACTGGACACTTATACTTCTACATATTATGCTACATACATGCCCATAACATGTTGGTACCACTACATATAAAGCCAAAAACGGGGATTCATCAGCTAAATGTCAATTCAGCCAAGCTAGGGAACACGTTTTTATGGCAAGACAAAGCAACTAACAATCAGGTTACAACATGCACAGCAAAGTCCACATCAAAAACTATGGCTGCAGCTCAAACACCGCCGATGGAGAAACACTCGCAGGATGCCTAAAACAAGCAGGATACACACTCGCAACCACCGAAGCAGAAGCTGATGTGATCATTTTTAACAGCTGTGCAGTTAAAGGACCAACAGAAAACCGCATAATCGACGACATAAAACATGCCCCAAAAAACAAAAAAATCATTGTCGCAGGATGCTTACCCAAAATCAGTTTTGAGCGCCTCAACCGCGAAACCCGCTTCGACGCCGCAATCGGCCCAGCAGTCGGCAAAGAAATCGTCGATGTAGTCAACCGTGTTTTAGCCGGCGAAAACATCATCGATTTAGCAGCACTCAAAGAAAAACCGTCACTTACCCTACCTAAACTGAGCACAAATCCCGTTGTCAGCGTTGTTCCCATCAATTTCGGGTGCTTAGGAAGCTGCACTTACTGTTGTGTTGTGCATGCAAGGGGACATCTGCGAAGTTATGGAGTAAACGAAATCACCCAACGAATCCAAACAGATTACGATGCGGGTGCACGGGAGTTTTGGCTAACTTCCCAAGATACCTCAAGCTACGGCAGAGACATCCACACTAACCTCGCCGAATTGCTGTGCGCAGTCGGCGGCTTAAAAGGGGATTTTCGGGTCCGAGTTGGCATGATGACACCCAACTTGGTTACCGACATACAGGAACGCCTAATTGGCTCTTTTGAAGAACCAGAAAGTCTTCAAGTTCCTGCATCTGCCGGTGCAAAGCGGCGACGACAACGTCTTGAAAGGCATGCGCAGATTCTACACATCAGCAGAATTCAAGGGGATTGTTGAAGCTTTCAGAGAAGAATTCCCCGATATAACCCTTGCAACCGATGTCATCGTTGGTTTTCCGGGCGAAACAGAAGAAGCCTTCAACAATACACTCAAACTCCTCGAAGAAATTCAGCCAGACATCACCAATGTCTCCAAAGTTTTTTGCCCGACCCAAAACGGCGGCGTGGGAAATGCGTGATGGTTTAGTTGAAAAAGAAGAAACCAAACGCAGAAGCACCCTTGCAGCGGAATTAGCCAAAAATCTGTCGGCGAAACGTAACAAGAATTGGGTTGGTTGGAGCGGTGAAGTGCTGGTGGATGAGAAGGGTAAAGTGGAGGGTTCATGGATTGGTCGGAATTTCGCTTACAAACCCATCGTAGTTAAAAGCAGCGAAGACTTGTTGGGTAAAACTTTGAGGGTTGAAGTGGTTGAGGCTTCAATGACGTATCTCAAAGGCAAAATCGTGGTAGCTGAGAGCGACGGCGAATTGGGTTATATGGTTATTTAATGCTGTAGAATCCATTTACCAGACAGGTTAACGTAACAATTTAGTCGTTACTTACAAGTTTAACAAAAAAGGAAAAGGAAAAAGTTGATTGTTTTATGCTGCATGGTGAACAGCTAGTCGCCAGTCTTGGCCGAAAGCGTTTATGGTTGTCCAGTACAGTTGCCAATTGGTGCCTTGGTAGTCGTAGAGGTAGTATCCAGAGATGTTGTTGGCAGTTAGGCTTACTGAATTATAGATGAGGCTGTAGCCTGGTCACTGAAGTGTTGGTGAGGAGGTTTGTGCCCTGGTATTCTGGCTCACTGTCGTACATTGAATATCCGTCTGTCTGCATAGCTGCGAATTCATATTTGGCGTTGTCCGGGGTTTTTGCGACAGCTGCGCTGATGAGTGCCTGTGGGTTAAAGATGATGCTGACTGTGCCGATCATTTCTTTGTTTGTGTTGAAGACTGGTGCTGCCATTGCTATGCCTGTTGTGCCTTCGATTAGGGATATGACTGGAGTCATCATGGGTGTTATGGGACCGTTTGGGTTGGTGTTTAGCCAGGTTTGTTCGCCGACGTTTATGCCGATTACGTTGCTGCATGATGGTGGCTGCACAGCAACCATTATGTTGTTCATGTCTTCGGTTCCTGCGTCGATGATAAATGTGCTGTTAGCGGCTAGCTCGCTTAGCACTGCGTCTGCTTGTGTACCTGTTAAGCCTGTGTAGGTGAGTTTCTGTGAGGCAAGGGCGAGGCTGCTGCCGATCTTTTGCAGTTCAGTGTCTATATTGACTTGGACCTGCGATAGCGCTGAGACCATCCCAAGTTTAGTTTGGTCATTGTTGTTTGGCGCTGTCATGAAGCCTGCGAAGTAGACGTTTGCGCCAATTGAGGCGATTAATAAAACTGCTAAAAGGGTTAGGGGTATTTTAGACCGATTCATTTGCACATATCTTCCTATGTAAGATACGAGTTATGAGTGGATTGGTTATAGGCATTACTGTCTACCAATAAATGTTTTAAAGTAAACATGCTACGCCAGATGTGGCTGGTACAGCCTAAAGACTAGGAATCAACTATTTGATGCAATAGAATCCAGCTTGCATAACTGAAAACCACAATAATTCAACCACTGAAAACCCAGTTTTCCGCAGCAAAGACAGGTGTTCTTCGACTGTTAAGGGATAGTATTCTGTGCCGAAACGTTGCATATGGGCTTCTGCTGTGGCTTGGTCTCTGCCGCTTGCTATTTGGAAGCGTTTCCAGTTCTCTTTACCGATTTCTGTACCCTGAACAGTGAAGGGGCGAATGTTTTCGAAGGTTATGTAGATTCCTTTTGGGTTTAGTAGGTTGAAGCAGATTTGGGTGGCTTTTTGGTGTTCGGGGGTGGTTGAGTAATGGTGGCTTTGTATGGCTGTTATTACATCGAAGGTGGTTTTTAGGTTGGATAGGTTTTCTGTTGGGGCAGGCTCAAGAAATTCTACGTTTGGGTAAGTTGCGAGTTTTTGTTTGGCGGCTTCTATCATCTGCGGTGAAGGATCAACCAAGACAAAGTGGGTATTTGGGAATTGTTTGAGTGCTTTTTCAACGAGTGTGCCTGTTCCGCAGCCTGTATCGAGCCAATTTTTAGGCGATATACGCATTGGCTTTGAGGATGTTTAGGGTTTCATCGTGAAAGCTGTCATAGTAAACCAGGGTTTTTCGTACCTGCGCATCATAAGTGGATGCTTTATGCGGAGTGGAATTATCTGAGCCTAACATAACTGGCAAGTAGCAGTTTTGTTATTTAGGGTTTATTATTTCACTTTAACTTAGTGAATGTTGGAGGGCTATACGCCATTCTTGGCCAAAAGCGGAAACTGTGGTCCAGTAGCATTCTTTGTTTACAACTATGGGTGATGCTGCATCTACGGTGAATTTGTAGGTGCCATATCCGCTGCTATAATCCGCCACATGATGCCCCAACAATAGGAGCTGCGTATAGTTAGCGTATGCGGGGTCAGTGAACATGTTCTTGTATTGCTGCAAGGGGTCAGTGTCGAAAATCATCAAGCCATCAACCTGCATGACAGTAGTTGTGTAAGAGGTGCCTTGTAATGCTGCTGTTATGGTGGCGTTGAGGAGTTTGGCTGGATCAAAAATGACGCTCACGGTGCCAATCAATTCTTTGTTACTGTTAAAAATTGGAGCTGCCACAATATTACCCATCATATCTGACTGCAGGGGAACAACAGGAGTCATCATGGGCGTTATTTCGCCGTTTGGGTTAGGGTTAAGGTAGGTTTGTTCGCCGACGTTTCTGCCTTCGATGTAGCTCCAGTTGGAGGGTTCGGCTGCTACAATTGTGTTGTCGAGGTTTTCTGTTGCAGCGTTAATTATGAATGAGCTGTTTTGCTGCCAACGCATTAAGGATTGCTGTCTGCTTGGTCGCCAACGATTCCAGCTTTGCCTAACTGTTCTGATGCATAGATGAGGCTTTCGCCGATTCGCCTCAATTCGGTGTCTGTGCTGATTTGTGCTTGCGTTAAGGTGGCAATCATGTCGATTTTTGCTTGATCAGCAGTTTTTTGGCTGTTTAGGGATGGGTTTTGGGTTACAAAGTAGAGGTTGGCAGCGATTGAGATGATTAACGCTGCAGTCAATATGATTGCGATTAGGTTTGATTTAGCCATGCCTTTTCTCTACATTAACTTCTTCTGGGCTTACTTATATTGCGTGGTGAATAACTAAGCGCCATTCTTGGCCATAAGCATTGATTGTTGTCCAGTAGGATTCTCGCTGCTGTGTTCCAACTGCATAGGCGTGGTAGCCGCTGCTTACTGCAGAGGTCAAATGAGATGATTCTCTGATGCCACTGATGCCTGGGAAGTTATCGAGTGATGTGTCAGTGAAGAGGTTCTTGCTTTGGAAAGCTGGGCTGCCACTGTAAACTACTAAGCCATCTAGCTGAGAAGCGGTAAAGCTATAGCCTGAATTTGGAGCGACTGCCGTCTATTGAGGCGTTAATCATTGCTTGCGGATCAAAAATTGAGCTTACTGTGCCAATCAATACTTTGTCGCTGTTGAATATTGGGGCAACTATGGAGCAGCCGCTTTGGTTAGTTATTAGCATGATAACTGGCGTCATAGATGGGGTTAAGTCAGCAAGTGGGTTAGTGTTTAACCATTTTTGTTCACCGATGGTTTTGCCCTCGGATGTGTGCCATGCTGGGGGTTCGACTACTATCATTTTGCGGTCAAGGTTTTGTGTTGCGGCTTCGATTATGTAGCTGCTGTTGGCGGCTAAGGCGCTGATTATTTGGCGCGCTGGGTCGCCTGAGATTCCAGTGGTGGAGAGTTGCTGTGAAGCGTAGATTACGCTGTTGCCGACGCGTTCGATTTCTGCCTCAACTTGTACTTGCACCTCTGACAATAGCGAGGTCATTTCAACTTTTGTTGCGTCAGCGGCAGTCTGGTTGTTAAGCGCCACATTTTGGCTTCCGAAATAGATGTTAACCGCTAGTGAAGCGACTAATAGAATTGCTAATAGAGTGATTGCCAGTTTTGATTTACCCATATTGCTCCTTCCTGATGGTCATACGAGTTATCGGTTAACGGTTATAGTTTTTACTGTTTGCAGTGAAAATTTGAACGTACGTGCAGGACTTTGTTGCTCTGCCGACCTACCCCCTCCCTTATTTATAGGCTCAACAAGTGCTGGGTGGATGCGTTTTGGGTTGGTTGCTTGTTAGGCGGGAGTTTGGTTTGATGTGGGTTTGTTGGGTTTTGAACTGGATTTGTATGCAACTGTTTTGGGTTTGGTGATGCTTTTTATATGATTCAGTTTTTGGTTTTGTTAGTTGTCGCTGTGGACCCCTCTTATTTCAACAACAACCAGCCGATTATACTACCGATTGTGTTTTGTATTCTGCAATTGGTACAAGTTGCTGGCTGGTAGTGGAGTAAACCGCAAGCAGAACAGAATTCTTTTGATTTACCGATATATAGAATCAAATAAGCCAACGAATCCCAGCTACATATAGCCTTAAATAATTTCGGCTCTAAACCTTACCTGAGCTGAGAACGTGACCACTAATCAATCCATCTGCCTTTTCAATACCCTAACACGCAAAAAAGAAACATTTATCCCGATGGTGCCGGGCAAAGCCAAAATGTACACTTGCGGCCCAACCGTCTACGATTACGCCCACATAGGCAACTTCCGCGCGTTCCTCTTCGAGGATCTGCTTAAACGGTGGCTGGTTTACCGTGGCTACAACGTCACCCACATTATGAACCTAACCGACATCGACGACAAAACCATCAAAGGCAGCCAAAAACAAGGCATCCCACTACGCCAATTCACAGATTTCTACGTGAAAGCCTTCTTCGAAGACATAAAAGCCCTAAACATAGAACCCGCCGACGTCTACCCCAAAGCCACAGATCACGTCCGCGAAATGGTAACCATAATCCAGACCCTAATGGCAAAAGGCTATCGCATACAAGGGCGAAGATGGCTCAATCTACTTCTCAGTGTGCAAATTCCCTGAATACGGCAAACTATCCCACATAAAAGTCGGTGAACTCAAAGCGGGCGCACGGGTTAGCCAAGACGAATATGCCAAAGAGGAAGCCCAAGACTTCGCGCTCTGGAAAGCATGGACTCCCGAAGACGGCAATGTCTTCTGGGAAACCGAACTCGGCAAAGGACGCCCCGGCTGGCACATCGAATGCTCTGCCATGAGCATGAAGTACCTAGGCGAAACCTTTGACATCCACTGCGGCGGCGTCGACAACATGTTCCCCCATCACGAAAACGAAACCGCCCAATCCGAAGCGGCGACAGGCAAAAAGTTTGTCAATTACTGGATGCACAACGAGCACCTCCAAGTAGAAGGCAAAAAAATGTCCAAGCGCTTGGGCAACTTCTACACACTCCGCGACTTACTCGCCAAAGGCTACGACCCAATCGTCATCCGCTACCTGCTCATGTCCACGCATTATCGCCAACAATTCAACTTCACCTTCGAAGGCTTAGAAGCCTCAAAAGCAGCAGTAGAACGGCTCCGAAACTTCGTGCGCCGCCTCCATGAGGCTGAGGGCACAACAAACCCAGAAAAAGTCGCCATCTTAACCGCTAAACTTGAAGCTTGTTTTGGCGGCTCCATGGACGACGACTTAAACATCGGCATCGCCCTATCATCCCTCTTCGATTTTGTGCGGGAAATCAACGGTTTACTCGACGTCAACTTGGTAAGCAAACAAGAAGCAGCAGATATCGGCGGCTTAATGATGCGCATAGACGCAGTTTTGGGTGTGATTGGTAAAGTTGAGGTTGAAGAAGCCCTATCCGCAGACATCGATGCGTTGGTGCAGAAGCGTGAGGATGCAAGGAAAGCTAAGAATTGGAAAGAAGCCGACGCAATCCGCGCGCAACTTAAAGCTATGGGTATTGTGCTTGAGGATACTGCGCAGGGTATAAGGTGGCATAAGGAGAAGGCTTAGGCGGTTTTTCCGCTTAGGTTCCATTCTTTTGTTGTGTATTTTTCTTTGTAGAGTTTGTTTGCTGTTTCTTTTTCTTCTGCGGTTAGTTCGCTTGGTTCGAGTTGGATTTTGAGGATTGCTTTGAAGCCCTGTGCCAATGCGTTGGCGATTGTGTCGGGGCTGATTTTGTGTCCGAGTTCGGTTTGGATGCTGGTGATTTTGCGTTTGCCGATATCGGCGGCTTGGGTGCAGCTTGCGCCTTTTAGCTGGAGGAGCTGGAACATTTTGTCGATGTCCACGCTGCGCAGGATTGTGCCGTGTTGGAGGACGACGCCGCGGGTGATGGTTTGGCTGCTGCCCGAAATCTTTTTGCCATTTACGGTTAGGTTGGGGCAGTTTTTGGCGTCTCCACTGCTAAAATCGGCTGGAACACCCAATAATCGCAGGGCATCGGTTATTGCGCCGTAGATTTTGGTGTATACGGTGGTTATGTCTGCGGTGCCTAAATCGCTGGTTTTGGCGATGACGCTGTAGGTTACTTCGCCTTCGTAATCGTGGTAGACGGTTCCGCCGCCGCTTGGCCGCCGCACAACATCCACGCCTAACTGTTTGGCTGCGTCAAGGTAGACTTCGGCTTCGGGGTTCTGGTTTCTGCCGATGCTTACGGCGGAGGGTTGCCAACGGTAAAACCGCAGCGTATTTGGCACTTTGTCGGCGACTCGGGCTTGTCAGGATGGCTTCGTCGATTGCCATGTTCAATGCGGCATTGTTAGTTGAGAGGGGAAGGTAACGCCATGTATCCATACGACTCACTCTTTTCCAGTGTGGTCAAGGTCCAAAGCAGTCTATTGCTCTTCTTTTGCGAGATGAGCGTCTAGGGCTGCGATGTTTCCGTCAACCATCTCTATCCACTGTTTATTCTCAGGAGTATCCAGCCCCTTGCATATGAAAATTTCTTTTGCCCGCTTGAAAGCCGCTTGGGCGTCGTTGAAGCATTTGAATGCCGCCAACGCGGTGCCCTGATTCACCATAGCCATAAGCCATCGGCCTGTGTCTGCGGGGTAGTTTTCGCCGCATTCATCATAGAAGAGCAGGGCTTTATTGGCGGCTGCAAAGCTCTCGATGGGTTTATCTAAACGCCCGTATGCAGCGGATAATCCAGCTTGGCAGGACGCTTCAAAACGGCGCCAATCGAACTGCTCAATGGCATTCGGTGGAAGCGACTGGCAGAGACATAGAGCTTTGTTGTAGCATTCAACTGAACCCTCATAGTTACCCTGGTGAAACAGGCGGTCTGCATCTCTGAAAGCTTCTTGCATGTCGCGGAGTACGTGTACTGTTTTCATACTTACCTAACGGTTTAGTCTCATATCCATTTTATCAAGGTTTATTTTTAGAGATAAGCCTTAAAACCTGAGTTTGCATTCCTAAAGGCAAAGAGGCATTTACAGTGAAGGTTATCTCGGGTCCCGCATCCAAAGACTTAGCTGAAGCAGTATCAGCCCAAACAGGTTACCCAAACGTTCCAGTCGTTGCAAAGATTTTTCCAGACGGCGAATCCTACGTCCGCTTAGACGGCAACGTAGCAGGCGAAGAAGTCGCGATTATCCAAACAACTTGTCCTCCGATGCAGGATGGAAGATTATTCCAGTTGGCATTCATGGCAGACGCCGCTAAACGTGCGGGCGCTACCAAAGTCACCGCAGTCGTACCCTACATGGCGTATGCAAGGCAAGACAAAATCTTCCTTGCAGGCGAAGGCATCGGCGTTGAAACCATCGCAAGGATGCTTAAAGCCTCGGGAATCGACGAGTTCTTAACAGTTAACCTCCACTAGAAGCTTCCCTAAAACAATTCCCGCTTGCCATCCAAAACCGTAAGCGCAATCCCACTCATCGCAGACTACTTCGTTAAAAAAGGCTACAAAGGCGCATACGCCCTCTCACCCGACAAAGGAGCCATGTACATCGCCCAACAAGCCCAAGCAGTCCTAGGCGGCGACGCAGGACACCTCAACAAAACCCGCGACCGCTACACAGGCCAAACCGTCCAAACCGCAGAAGGCTTAAACGTTAAAGACCAAACCGTCATAATCCTCGATGACATCATCAGCACAGGCGGCACCATAGTCGGCGCAGCCAAAATCCTCCGCGAAAACGGCGCTAAACATGTGTTCTGCGGCTGCGTCCACGGCTTACTCATAGGCGACGCAGAAAAACGCATCCTCGACGCAGGCGTAGAAGAAATCGTTGGAACCGACAGCGTCCCCGGAAGCATCAGCAAGGTTTCGTTGGCGCCGCTGATTAGCCAAGCTCTCAAAGGCGCTGTTTAGTGCCTAAGCTTTTCTTTTTGCTTTCAGGCGAAAATGAGTCACTTCCCTCATCGGAAGTTAAGGCGATTTTGGAAGCTGAAGGTTACCCGTATAGTGATGCTTCAGAGTTTGACCAGATTCTCCGCTTAGAATCACAGTTGGAAAGCGTTAAGGTTGTGCAGATTCGCTCCGCTTACACAAGGGTTTGTGCACAGGAGCTCCTTGTAGCAAACGCAACCTACAAAGACATAGCCGAAGCAGCAGCAAAAGTAGACTTCAAATCAATCATCCAATCCGGCGAAAGCTTCGTAGTACGCATCAACCGCATCAAAAACTACGCCGACGCCGAAATAAACACCATGACACTTGAGATTGAGTTGGGCGCACAAATCCTCAACCAAACCCAAGGCGCCAAAGTAAACCTCAAAAACCCAGACAAAACCATAATCGGCATAATCACCGACGACAAACTCATACTGGGCCTAAAATTAACCGACATAACCAGCAAAACCTTCTCGGAACGTCGTCCACGCAAAAAACCATTCTTCCACCCATCAGCCATGCCCTCAAAAATGGCCCGATGCATGATCAACCTGGCACATGCCAAAGCCGAATCCGTACTGCTGGACCCATTCTGCGGCACAGGCACCTCACTCATCGAAGCCACATTCATCGGCTGCCGAGCAGTCGGCATAGACGCACAACGCCGAATGATTAAAGGCACAAAAAAGAACCTGGAATTCTTCAACATCGCCGCTGAAGGCTTACTGATGGCGGATTCACGCAAAATCCCCCTCTACAAAGCCGACGCCATAGTCACCGACCCACCCTACGGCCGCTCATCAAGCACCCTAAAATCCACCACCAAACAACTCGTAATAGAAGTCTTAGCTGCTTCACGTGAACTCTTGGGGGTGGGGCAACGGATTTGTATAGCTTCCCCTAAAACATTAAACATATCCGAATTAGGCAAAGAGATAGGCTTTAGGCATGTGGAATCCCATTTCGCCTATATCCACGCTACTTTGACAAGGGAAATCGCAGTATTCGAAAAGGTGTAAAGCTGATGAGTATTCGTGTGGTGTTTTTGGGAACAAGCGGCAGCGTACCAACGATGAAGCGGAGCTTGCCCTGTGTGGTTGTGCAGTGTCCGAAGAATCAGTGGATGTTTGACTGCGGCGAAAACGTACAGCATCAAATGATGGGGGGAAAAGTGAGTTTTCATCGTAAAATGAAGATTTTCATTTCCCACTTGCACGGCGACCACGTACTTGGATTGCCGGGGCTGCTGCAGACTATGGCTTTGATGGACCGCAAAGAACCCCTCGAAATTTATGGTCCACTCGGCCTTGAAAAATTTCTGATTTGCACCAAAGAAACACTTAACTTTGGCTTAAATTACCCATATGAAATCAACGAAATCACAGGCGAAGGCATTGATCTGTGATGAAGAAGAATACCAAGTCATAGCCACAAAATCCAACCATGCCGTAGAAGGTTACTGTTTCGCGTTTATCGAGAAGCCGCGCTCCGGCAGGTTTTATCCCAAGAAAGCTCAGGCACTCGGCATCCCAGCCGGCGAATTATGGGGCAAACTCCAAAGCGGCCAAGAAGTCACCGCACCAAACGGCGAAATCGTGAAACCCAGCGACGTAATGGGTCCTCTCCGTTCCGGTCGCAAAATCGTCTATACAGGCGACACCAAACCCTTCGAAGCCTTCGCCAAGTTTGCGGACGGTGCAGATTTAGTTATTCATGATTGCACATTTGACGATTCATTGACTGAGAAAGCAGGTGTTGATGGGCACTCTACACCAAGCCAAGCTGCCGCCCAAGCAAAAGCTGCAAACGCCAAACGCCTCGTACTCACACACATCAGCGCAAGATACCCAGATGCCTCGCAACTACTGGAACAAGCAAAAAAAGTGTTCCCAAACAGCATCCTAGCCGAAGACTACCTGGAAATAGAGTTGCCCCTAAACGAGCAACTGCTTTAACTTCGCGATGCTCTCAGGCACTTTCTTCGTAGACTCAACCATAACCCACTTATCGTAACCAATCTTCTTGATTGACTCGGCAAATTGGTTGTAGTTTATGTTGCCGTCTTCTACGCCGTTATGCTGGTCATCTGATCCGTCGTTGTTGCTGGCGTGGATATGCACGATTTTGTCCGCTAACTGATTAAAGAACGGTTCAATTTGCCCTTCCAAGTTAGCGTGACCCAAGTCCAAGACGATGCCTATGGGCAAGTTAGATTCTTTGTAGAACCGATTGAATTCCACTGGGGAATTCATCAAAAACCAGTATTTACCCGGCAAATTCTCCATTGCAATGTTAACGCCGTATTCTTCGGCGGCTGCATAGATTTCTTTATACTCTCGATGTTTCGTTTCCATTCAGCGCCGGGGTAGAATTGGCTGATGCCTGTGTGTGCGCCGGGGTGGATGACTACGAGTTTAGCGTCTAAGCTGTTGGCGTGGGCGATGGATTGTTTTACCCGTTTAATTGAAGCTGCCAAAATCGGTTTTATGGGTGAAGCTATGTTGATGTCGGCAAAAGGTGCATGCAATGAATAGTCTATGCCGAAGGTTTTGGCTGTTTCTTTGAGTGTGGCTATGCGGGTGGGGGTTAATTCGTGTGTGCCATCGTCGAGTATCTCTATGTTTTTTGTGTCGAGTGTCGCTATGCGTTTAACCATGCGGTCGAATGGTTCACCGAGGCAGTAGAGCATTGAAACGCCAACTTTAGGTTTAGACATGGACTTCACCGTGTGACTGGAATGTTTCTGGTTAAAATCAGCCGCCGCCTAAATAACCTATTCTTAGTGAAAAGAAAAATAGGCAACTTTGAATCAAAAGCTCTGCAGACCCAATATTCGAAAGAACTTATTAACCAAGCAACCCTACCCTTTTCTGAGAAGGAGAAGGCTAAAAATGGATAGGGTTCATGCTGAGGGGTGCCTACGTTTAATTAAAGTTGAATTCAAAGATTACTACGAATCGTTTTTTTCTAGAAAAGCTGCACCACCAATCTGTGTAGCGCTCTGCAGTATAATTGTGGTCTCATATATGCTGCAATCAGTCATGTTCTAAGCTTCCAGCCACCCCGTTTAGTTGCATCTAACAAAAAAATTCGAGGGGATGAAACCCCTTTCAACGCCTAGGTTGTGCTTTTTTGGTTATCCTCTGATTTCTTTTTGCGCTGTAGCAACAAACCAAACAGTACCAATCCGATAATAGCCACTGCACAATAGACGGGTACATCAAACGCGTTTGTTAAAGGCTGCGGCTGAGTTATCGCCGATGTGAATTCGATGGTGATTTCGTGGGTGCTGAAATGCGTCGTGTACCATATGTAGTAGTTGTTGGCGTCTTCGGTGTATCCTTGGTTTTCTGCCAAGATACCATCGATGTAGAGTAGCGGTGTTGTTCCATAGGGTATGGCGTTCTTCGATAGTGTTAAGTTACCAAAGCCCATCATGCCATGTTCACCTGTAACGGTGAATGCCACTGAGGTAGTTGCGATGTCTTCATGCGGTGTGATGGTTAAGTTCGACATTTGGCTTGTGGTAACGTTTCCGCTTAAGCCGACGCCGTAGGTTTCGCCGTTTGTGGTTACTGTCGCGATTAGGTTTGTGCTGTTAAAGTTGGCTGTTACTGTTCCGGGGCCGCTGACTGTTGCTGTGATCGGATTCATTGAGGACGAAGCGATGCTTATGGATCCAGTTGTAGTCCAGGCTGCAAAGGTGTAGTTGCTGTATGGTGTCGCTGATAGGGTCAGTGTTCCCGCGGACATCCAAGTGTTCGAAGTTGCACTTCCACTGCCAACAGGATCAACTGAGACGGTTACTTGGTACTGTGTTACCCAGTTTGCAGTAACCGTTCTCGGTCCTTCCATCAATATGTAGGTGTACAGCTCTGAATTACCTGCGCCACTCCAACCGCTGAACACATAGCGGACAGCGCTTCCGGACATCTCTGTTGAGGAGGATACTGCTGCCGTGGCGTAGCTTCCAGCGGGGTACCAGCCGCTGCCACTGGCTGATGAATGAGCGGAAGTTGCGGTCAACTGGTATTGAGTGTTAAAGCTTGCTGTAACGGTACCTGCATCTGCAATCATTAATGAACCGGTTTGTGCATCTGCGAGACCAGCGGTTGAGGACCAAACATAACGTTTCGCGCTGCTTGCCCCAAGTGTTGAGGCATATGCGAAGCTGTGGTTAGAGCCTGACTCCCAAGTGAATGTTAACGGAAACGCATTAGCCAAGTATTCTGTGCCATCGACAGTCAAGGCTGATCCGCTATAGTCTGAGCCGACGCCTGAGACGGCAAAGTTGACGGTGTAGAGTGTCTTTGTGAATGTTGCTGTTACTGTTCTGTTGCCGTTCATAGTGATGGTTGTGTTGGCTGTACCTGAAGCGTCTCCGCTCCATCCGCTGAATTTCCAGTGTAGGGCAGCTACTGCATTGAGGTCTACGGTGGTTCCTGAGAGGTAACTGGTGTTGCTTGGTGTAACGGTGCCTTGACCGGCTGTGGTTATGGTTAGGGTATAGGTGTCTTGAGTGAATGTTGCAGTGACAGTTTTGTCGCCGTTTATAGTTACCGTTCCTGAGTTATCTGTGCCTGTTAAGTCTCCTGCCCAGGTGGCAAATGACCATCCGGCATTCGGGGTGGCGGTTAATTGGACTGCGTCGCCGTAGTGATAGGTTGCTTTTATAGGATTCTTTGCGACTGAACCGCTGCCTGCAGTATTGATTGTTAGTGTGTATTCGTTTAGGGCGTAGCTTGCTGTTATGGTATGGGCTTCTTTGACATCTGAGAAAATCCATGAAGAAACAGCGCCCTTCGATGCTCCGTCTACTGTAACATCTGCAATGTGGTAACCTATGTTAGGTGTTATTGTGAAGCTTTGGGCTGAGCCATAGTTGATTGCGGTGGTTGAGGGAGCAATAACTCCGTTGCCGTTCTGTGTGACAGTTATATTGAATGTATCGATTGCGAATGTTGCAGTAATTGAGTGCGCTTCTTGGATGTTGGTGAACTGCCATGAATTTACAGCACCCTTAGATTCGCCGTCAACGTCTAAGTCAACAATATGGTAGCCTATGCTTGGCGTTATTGAGAAGCTGTTTGAACTTCCGTAGTCTGCGACCGTAGTGTCAGGTGTGATGAGACCGTTGTCTGTTTGCGTAACAGTTATGGTGAATTGGTCAATTGCAAAGCTTGCGGTGATAGTGTGAGTTTCTTGCACATCACTGAATTCCCAGGCGGATACTGCACCCTTTGAGGTACCATCGACAACTACGTCAACGATATGATAGCCCACGTTAGCTGTAATAGTAAATGCTTGACTGCAGCCATAGTTGACTATGGTTGTTTCTGGCGAGATAACGCCGTTAGCGCCCTGAGTCACTGATATTGTGAAGGTGTCGATTGCGAAGGTTGCAGTTATAGTGTGGGTTTCTTCTATATTGCTGAATTGGTATGACGTGATTGCACCTTGCGAGTTACCGTCCACTGTGACATCGACTATATGGTAGCCGGTGTCGGGTGTTATTGTGAAGCTCTGAACACCGCCATAGTCAACAGTTGCAGTGGAGGGGCTAATTGTTCCATGGTTTGACTGGGTAACCGTGATACTGAAGGTGTCGATGGCATAGACAGCGGTTATAGAGTGGGCGGTGTTTACGTCGGCGAATTCGCAGGATTTCACTGCACCTACCGAGACACTATCAACTAGGACGTCAACGATGTGGTAGCCTGTATCAGGGGTAATGGAGAAGGACTTGTCTGTTCCATAGTTTACTATTGATGTTTCTGGGCTGATAGTACCATGGCTGCCTTGAGTTACGGTTAAAGTGTAAGTGTTGATGGTGAATGTGGCAGTTATAGTCAGGTTGCTGTCCATTGTGATGGTTTTATTAGTGGAGCCTGAAGCGTCTCCTGTCCATTGACTGAAAGTCCAGCCCTTCGCATTCATAGCGTTCAAGTCAACGGATGTTCCGGAGAGATACGTCTGATTGCCGGGGCTAACGTTGCCCTGACCAACTGTATGGATTGTCAATGTGTAGAGGTTTTGGGTGAAAGTGGCAGTTAGGGTCATATTGGAATCTAGCGTGATTGTGGTGTTAGTTGAACCAGTATAATCACCGCTCCAACCGCTAAATGTCCATCCAATTGCATTCATTGCAGCTATGTCTACAAATGTGCCTGATAGGTAGGTTTGGTTACCAGGAGTGACCGTGCCTTGACCGAGGGTAATCATTGTTAAACTGTAGGTGTCTTGGGTGAAAGCGGCAGTAACAGTCATGTTTCTTATGATGTTGATTGTTGTGTTAGTTACGCCTTCTACGTCGCCTGTCCAGTTTGCGAATGTCCAGCCTTTAGCGTTGATCGCCTGCTAAATCTAACTGAATCGTTGTATGAGTAGGCGGTCATGTTGCCAGGTAAGACATCGCCGTTGCCCACTGTAAGCAGGGTTAAGGTGTAAACGTTTTCAGTGAAAGTTGCAGTGATTGTCAAGTTGCCAGTCATAGTGAGTCGAAGTTTGGGGTTTGCACCTGAAGCATTTCCACTCCAACCGCTAAAACTCCATCCATCATCGTTTTTGGCGCCAACATCAACTTTTTCGCCGTACTTGAATGATTCATTCGCTGGCCGCACCACACCGTTGCCTATCGTAATCACAGTTAAGATGTAGGTGTTACGTTTGAAAGTCGCAGTTACCGTCATGTTTCTATCCATAACAACGGAGGCGAGATTTGCGGTTCCAGTAATATCGCCAGTCCAGTCGCTGAAACACCAACCAGCAGTAGATAGGGCTTCAAGGGTAACATTTGTTCCAGATAGATACGTCACATTACCAGCGGCGACTGACCCTTGACCGACAGTAATTACTGTTAATAGATAGCTGTCTTGGGTGAAAGTCGCAGTGATAGTAATGTTACTGTCAATGCTTACAATGTAGGGGTTATCGTTGCCTGATGCGTCGCCGCTCCAACCGCTGAAACACCAACCTGCCGCTGCTACAGCAGTCAAATTGACGTCTTGACTGTATTCATAGGGCCCGGTTACATTGCGGTTAACTGATCCTTGACCGATTGTGTTTATTGTAATGTAGTAGGTGTTATGCACGAAAGTGGCGGTTACGGTTTTGTTGGAATCCATCACTAAAGTGTAGGGGTTATTGCTGCCTGAGGCATCATTGCTCCAGCCTGCGAAAGTCCAGCCTTGATCTGCTATTGCTGTTAAGTTTACGGCTTGGTTGTAAGTGTAGGGTTCAGTTGCGTTGCAGTTAATGTGTCCTTGGCCATCATAGTTTAGGGTGATCGTGTATTTGTTTTGAGTGAAGGTTGCAGTGACAGTCTTGTTGCCGTTCATGGTGACGGTTATGGTTGTATTTGTCCCTGTTGTATCGCCAGTCCATGCACTAAATGAATAGCCTGCATCCGGAGTCGCGGTTAATTCCACCAGGTCGCCGTAGTGATAGGTGAGGTGGCTGGGGGTTTTAACAACTGAACCGTTACCTGATGTTAAAATGGTTATGGTGTACTCGTCTAATGCGTAAGTTGCTGTGATTGAGTGGTTTTCAGTTACATTGTTGAATTGCCAAGATGAAACTGCACCCTTTGAAACACTATCCACGACTACATCGACGATGTGGTAGCCAAGGTCAGGAGTGATTGTGTAGGTTTGGTTTGTGTCTTTGGTGTATTCTTGGGTGGCTGGGCTGATGGTGCCGTGGCTGTTTTGGTTTACGGTGATTGTGTAACCTGTTACTTGGAAGGTTGCGGTTATGTCGTCGCCGGTGTCGTCGGTAATTCGAAGCGTCCAGTTGCCAAGTGCTGATAAGGGAACTGTGAACGTTGCGTTAAAGTCGCCCCAACCGCTGCTCATAGCGCTGTTTAGGGTTACTGTTGTTCCGTTGAATGTTGCGGCAAGGTTATCGCCTATGGTGGGTGTTCCTGATTGCAGACCAGTAGCAACTATTGAAACTATAGTTCCGGACGGGCCTGAAGTAACGTTTAATGTGAGGGATTGCAAGACAGTGAATTGGGTGCTGGCAACTGAAAGGCTGCTTCCGGAATCCACAAGTTCAACTGTCCATTCGGCACCCATAATCTTCATTACTGTATCGGTGTAGATGAACCCGCCTGTACTGTTGGTTTGGATATCTGCTATGTAGTAGCCGCCGAATGACAAATAGTAACTTGTTTCTGGTGCAAATCCTGATGCCGCTATAGGTTATTGTATCGCCGACTTGACCGCTGGTTTTTCCGTTGCTCACTGCATTAAATTGAACGAAAGTGGCAGTTACGGTTATGTTACCATCCATTGTTATAGTAGTATTGCTTGAGCCAGAAGCGTCGCCGCTCCAACCACTAAAGCTCCATCCGGCATCATTGAATGCGTTAATGTCAACGATGTCGCCATAATTGCAGGTTGTTACATTTCCGGGGTTAACAGTTCCGTTGCCGACTGTAATCATAGTTAGGATGTAACTGTTTTGAATGAAAGTTGCAGTGATCTGTTTTGTCGCCATCAATGGTTATTGATGTGTTTGTTGAGCCTGCTTGCATCGCCGCTCCATCCTTTAAAACTCCAGCCTGCCGCGGGTGTAGCCGTCAAATCTGCGATTGTTCCATCTGGGTAAGTTATGTTGCCTGGTGAAACGTTGCCTTGACCCACCGTATTCATGTTTAACGTGTACTCTGTGGCGCTTGTCCATCAATTGCAATCAGTTTGCACCCAACTGATGATATATAGAGGACACCGTTTGCAATCGCTGGAGAAGCTTGTACATCAGAACTATGTGAAATAGTAGCTCCATATACAATCGCCTGTGGTAGCGTTTAAACCAGAGACTCTTTTGTTGTTTGTAGCCTATGTAGACAATACCATTGGTGATAGCAGGAGATGCGGCTATTGCTCCGTTAGTTAAGTAACTCCAAATCATATCGCCGGTGGTAGCGTTCAAAGCATACAATTTTTTGTCTTGCGAACCTATGTATACAACTCCGTTCGCAACTGCAGGACATGAATATGTTATTTGGCCGCCAGTAGTGCTGTTCCAAATTTTAGATCCCGAAGCAGCATTCAATGCATATACTTGTTTATCCAATGAACCTATGTAGAGAACGCCGTTAGCAATAGAAGGTGACGAATATGTCGGGCCTCCTAGGGTATAGTTCCAGATTTTAGCGCCGGTAGCAGCATTCAATGCGTACACGTTTTTGTCATATGAACCTAAGTATACTATGCCGTTAACAACGGCCGGGGATGAATTTATGTCGTTGCCTGTGGTGTATTCCCATATTTTAGCGCCTGTAGCAGCGTTTAAAGCGTATAATTTATTGTCGTTTGATCCAACGTAGACAATTCCGTTAGCAACAGAGGGCGAAGAATAATAAATATCAGAACCAACTTGGAAGCTCCAGATTTGAGCGCCACTGGAGGCATTTAAAGCGTAAATGTAATCATCGGCTGAACCAATGTAAACGACTCCGTCTGCTACTGCAGGAGTTGAAGTAATATTGGACCGTTGGTGTTGAAGGTCCAAACTTGGTTGCCTGTAGAAGCATTGAAAACGTACACTTTATAGTCAGTTGAACCCTGGTAGACTAAACCATTTACAACACTGGCACCCGACCGCATATAACCCCAAGTTGAGATAGTAGTGCTCCATAGAGTATGATTGTTAGTTGGCCCATTGACTGCTGAATAGCCAGTATGTATTAGGTTATGTTGGAACATTGGCCAATCAGCTGACTCAAAAGTTACATCTTGATTTGCATTAGCGTTTGCTACAGTTACTGTTCCAGATGATACATCAGAGACATAGCCGAATGGGTTTACAATTGAGTAAGAGTAAATGCCGTTGACGTATCCTGTGAAGGAGATTGTGTTAGTAATTGAAGATTTAGCTGTACTGTTAAATGTTACTGTCCAGTTTGTGCCTGTGGGTAAACCTGTCTGTGTAATGTCACAGTGTAAGTTGGAATTTGAGTGAAGGTTGCAGTAACTATTTTGTCCCCATCAATGGTTATAGATGTGTTTGTTGAGCCACTTGCATCGCCGCTCCAACCGCCAAAACTCCAGCCAGCAGCAGGCATAGCTTGTAAGTTTACGGTTGCGCCTGCATTTTGAGTTCCGTTCCCCGGCAAAACACTGCCCTGACCAACAGTCTTCATCGTCAAAGTGTACTGTGTAGGTGCGGAGGTATGGAACGCGTAAACATTGCCATCCTCTGAGCCAATATAGACAACGCCGTTAGCAATAGCGGGAGACGCAAATACGCCTCCGCCAGTAGTGTAGCTCCACAACAAGTTTCCGTTATTAGCGTTTAATCCATATACTTTCTTGTCGTATGAACCTACGTAAACAACACCATTAGCAACAGCAGGTGATGAATATACAGCAGTCGCCGGTTGTGTAACTCCATAAGAGCGCGCCGTTGTTGGTAGCGTTTAATGCATAAATTTTGTTGTCACTACAGCCTACGTAGACGACGCCGTTAACAACTGCAGGAGACGAATACACAGAGGAACCCAAAGTGTGACTCCATAATAACCCGCCAGTTTTTGCGTTAAGAGCATACACTTTTGTATCGTCTGAACCCACGTAGACGACGCCGTCAACAACTGCAGGAATTGGGTTGATATCGGCCCCAGTGGTATAGCTCCATAAGAAGCTTCCTGAGGATGCATTCAAAGCGTATACTTTATGGTCACATGAACCGAAGTAGACAATACCGTCGGAAATTGCAGGAGAAGAATAGATATAGCCACCGGCGGGGTAACTCCAGATTTCGTTGCCTGTTGCAGCGTTAAAAGCATATAGGTTATTTCGTTGAGTGCCTACGTAGACAATTCCATTGGCAACAGCTGGAGAAGAAGTTACTTCGCCATTTGTTAAAGAACGCCACAATTGTTCTCCTGTAGCCGCATTCAAGGCGTAAACATAATTATCGCTAAATGAACCTACATAGACCACTTCGTCGACGACGCTGGAGAAGAAGCCACATTTTGAAGGTCTTGGTTATTCCATATTACATCACCGTTGGATGCATCAAACGCAAACATTCCCAGAGAGTCGGTGCCTACGTAAACGACGCCATTAACAATTGCTGCAGATGAAGAAACAACATCGCCGGTTGCAAAAGTCCGTTGGATTTCATTTGTGGTTGGTCCAGCCGATTCGGAGTAACTGCTGCGCAGGTTGCTGTGTTGCCGCATGGGCCAATCAGTGCCGGAAACTGAGCCAAAAGTAACAGGCCAATTTACGTTGCTGGAAACGGTTATGGTTCCATTGGGTGCTGAACCGCAAACATAACCAGAAGGTGTATAGATTGTGTAGGCATAGTTTCCGTTGCTTTTTCCAGTGAATGTTATTGTTGGGCTTGTGGAAACGTTGTTTGTACCATCTAAGGTAACGTTCCAGCTTGTGCCTGAAGATAAGCCGGATTCTGTGAAGGTAACATTGTAACTGGCTGCAGCAGTAAAGTCAACGTAGAAATGTCTTGTTTCGCCCGTAGATAAGAAAAAGAAGCCAGTTAATGTTGATGTTGAAGTGTAACCAGTTGGCACATAAATAGTCCAAGAGTAAGAGACGACTAGATATCCAGCTTTGAGAAATAGTATTACTGGTTGAGGAGTAGTTGGATGCCACCTATATTTACTTTCCAACTTGTACCCGAGGCTAAACCGGTCTCATGAAAAATTACTGTGCCATTATTAGTTACTGCTGCGGCAGGTTCTATTTTGTATAAGCTTATAAAACATGATAAGAATACCATACTGATGATAACTATTGTTAGGGCTTTGGTGAATTGCATAGTCTACACTTCTTTTGAGTGTAGGTGTGCAAATTTTGCTTTTATTCGTTGTTAATTGTAGATATGAATCAGAAATAGTTAACAGGTTTGACATTCATCCTGTTTTGTGCAAATAAAATCAACAAAAAATTAATAAAAATGAGACATTACAAAAAACAACCAAGAATGAAACTAAAGCCTTCAGCGCCACTCAAAACCCACATGCCCAGTCGCGTGATGCTGAAACTCCCGTGTCCCAAGCGCCAACTCCACAAACTCCCCAACAGTCTTATTCTGGAATTCCCACGTCGGCATGCCATACCGCACCCCATTGCACATGTTATCCACGTAGACATAGATGCGGTGGCCATTATAGTCGAATGCCGCCAACTTTTCTTCACCATACTTAGGCGCCGCGGTCACTTTGAAGGGCCATATTTTGCATGCTTCAGGCTTCATCCCCTGCAAACCGCAATAATACTTCAAAGAGTTACAGCCGAGGAATGCGCAGGTGCCGTCGCTGTGGCGTTTGATGTAGAAGCGGCTTAAGTCGGATACGGCGGCTTCTTGGCCAAACGTTCGGGTTAATTTTAGCCACTCTGGGAAACCGAGGACTACGCTGTAGAGTTTGCAGCAGTAACCGCAGGCTTTGCAGTGCCAATCTGAAACGTTTTGCCATGGAATAAACTGCATCGGAATCAAGCTTCAAAGATGGATAAGTGTGGGTTAAATTTTTTGCTTAACAAATTCCTTTTACTTATATATAAGGGGAGGGGGGTCTCGGCAGAGCAACAGACGCACACACGGCTGAAACTAAGGAAAAGTCACAAAACAACTGCATGGAAAATAAACGCTGTCCTTTGCATAATGCAGCTGCTGGATCACTGCTACCCAATGAACGCATGGATACGCCAAGATTCAGCCAGCAGTTGTTGAGCCTATAAATAAGGGGGATAGGGCCCCTGAAAGCACAAAAGGTCTCAAGCGGAAAATCAGGTTTTCCTATAAAGGTAAATCGTATGTGAAGGATACCCTAACTGTGGGTTCTCGCAGAAATTCTCGATCTTCTCGGGATGCCAACCTACTACTTCATAATCATGCGAAACCACTCGGGCACCCTTTTTGAGGTCACGTTCCAGTTTCGGTTTAATCTTTTCGTTAGCGCTAGTCGTCAAATAAAGATAAACCACGTCAGCTTCCGTTAGGTTAACGTTGAACATGTCATCATTAACGATTGTAACCCGATCTTCCAAGCCGCACTCATGAATAGAACACAGCGCCTTCTTTGCTAAATCCTCGCGCAACTCAATCCCAACGCCGCGTGCGCCAAAAGTTTTAGCCGCCATAATCACCGTTCGCCCATCACCCGAACCCATATCGAAAAGCACTTCGCCGGACCTCAAACCAGCCAACTTTAGCATGTACTCTACAACGGTACTGGGACTTGGAACAAACGGAGCAATAAACACTCTAAATCCTCCATCTAACCCGACGTTTGCATGTTACGAGACATAAGCGTCATTTTTAGGTCTTGGCCTTTTTGCTTCGCCGCATTTAACGCAGCTTTGCGCACAGAGCTCAAGATATTTTTCTTCATCACTCGAGCCGATTGCAGCTGCTGCTTTGGCACATAATTCGCTGGGTTCACTGCAACCTTCTTCTTTGCAGAGACTCGAGATGTATTGGCATATTTCCTGCACATCCTTAGGTTCCAGAACCGCACGGTTTGTACGCACCAGCAAACAGAGCTCTCGCGCCATAACGCAGGTTTTAACGAATTTTATGCGTTCTAAAACTTCATTGCGTAGGTTTTTTCTGCTAATTTCCACAACTGCAGTCTCCTAAAGCATAACAAGCAAACAACCAGAAATAAACGGTTCTACACTTAAAAAGTTGCTGTATTTCCCAGATTACAAAAGCCTAAAAGGCATAAACGCTGATATTCTACAGAAAACAATTGCTAAAGATAAACAAGAAAAAACTATTCGCCACCATATTACTCATTGCGTTAGCGATTAACATCGGCATCTTCATTACCGCTTACCCCCGAACCGTTAAACCACTCGACCAAACGTTCGCTGCTGACTTCTCAGCTTACTACATTGGCGAATGGCGATTATTCCATAACCCTACAACAATCTACTGGTCAGGCGACTATCTCCCAGGCGATATAGCGATTTTGCCAAAACCCCAAACCTTCATGTACACACCCTCATTCCTCGTCTTCTTCGCACCCTTACTAGCACTTGACTACCAGACTGCACTTGCAGTGTTTGATTTTGTACAGTTACTCTCAATCTTCGCATTAACATTCTTCCTCTATAAAATCCTCAAAGACAAAGACCTAATTTTAGGCGCCATAGCGACGGTAATAATTTTGGTACTCCCGCTTCCCAACTTGTTCGGTATTGGTGCAGAATACACTTTTCCAAGTTACTATTGGGGTTACGCCTTAGGCAACGCCCATGTTATCCAAACCGCAATCATAGGAGCTGCATTGTACTTTGGGTTCGCCAAAAAGCCGTTGCTGTCAGCGTTTATGGTCATGGTGTCTTGTTTTGACCCCCGAGTTACATTGTTAGCTATTCCAATTTTACTATGGTACAACAGAGCGTCTCTGCGCAAATTCATCGTAGCCAGCATCGGTTTTATTGCGTTATTCAACTTGCCGTTTTTCTTCTACCAAAATATAGGTTTAACATTCCTAGAAAAAAGAGTCAAAGGCGACATCATCACGGCATTGTATGCGTATGATTGGTTGCCATTGGTTGCGGTTGCCACCTTAACCATAGTTGAAGCAGCAACATTTATCGCCATAAAAAAGCGGTCCAGCTTTCCAAAACTCAAAAAAACCGTTACTTAGCATTGAAACGCCTGTTGAGGACTTTACGTTCTGCTTCAAGCACTAACTCGTAGAATTTATCCGAGAGTTTAGGCTCCTTATCTAATACCTCATTAATGTCAGCGACTGAAACGTGTCGTGCACTCAACCCCACCGCCGCCGCTTTTCCGTATTTTTCGATTAATTCGGCGGTTTTCTTAGCGTTTGACTGCATCTTCTCCTCGCCCTTAGCGAGGTGCTCACCTTTCTTCTCAAGTAACCCAGCCGCTTTCTCCTCTTCAACTTTTAGAAGACCAATCGCGTATGAGCCACAGCGAGGACACTTGGGTTTATCGGGTAAGTCCTTGATTCGGATCATCTCCATGTAATCCCAGCAGCTTGTACACACGAAATTGCCCGTTTCATTAAGCAAACGTGCCTTGGCAGATTCAACTAAAACAGCGCGCATCTGTTCAGGCGGAATCAAATCAGTCTTCATACTCACACGTTCAAGACCCACACGTGCCACAGGAGTCACATTACCGCCAGTATCAACCACCTGTAACCGCACATCTCCGTCGCGCAGACGCCCAAGCACCATAACCAAGCCGTCGGCATCCAAGTCTTTGGAGAATACTTCTTTGAGGCCTTCCTCGTAGATGGGGGTTCCTTCGAAGCTGCTGACGAGTTTCTGTAGGCTTACGTTGCTGAAGTCTGCCCATTTTTTGAGCGCTCCGAAGCGGCGTGCAACTTGGATAACTCGACGTTTGAATAAGCCTGTTTTCACTGTAGAGAGCGTTAATGTGTTGCGTATGGTTTGTTCAGGATAGTCTTTGATTTCTTTGAGTATTCCAACGAGGCGTTCGGCGCTCATGGCACCCATAGTTTGAACAAAGATACGGTATGGGTCATGTTGAACGATGATGCCGCGGCCAAGTTTATCGGATAATACTTGACCAAGCAACTGCGCTAAAGCCCGATTAGTATTCGAGCCAAAGTTACTGTGTATAATTATAAATTCGGTCCAATCCTCAACTACAATCCGTTGGGGTGTTGGAACCGGGAAGCCGCTATGCACTTGCTCCAAAGTTTCAGCGAGTGCATGCAAAATATTCTCCGCATCAGCAGGATACCGCTGTGAAAGCGACGCACTAATGCCCTCGGGAGTACAGCCCCGATGCGTTTCTTCCTCGACGAAGCCTCGTATTTCCGCAAGTTCCTGCGCAATCTCGTATGGCACTGGGATTTCTTCACCAATCCAACTTGGGATGGAACCTGTTGGGTCATCGACTGGGCGAACGTAAACTTTGTCTTCGGTGGCGTGGATGATTTGCCATGGACTGCCGCGGATGATGAATTTGGTTCCGGGTTTGCCGTATTCCGCCATAAAAGCCTCGTCTAGGACGCCGATGGATGAATCTGCTGTTTCATCGATTACTAGGAACTGTTTTTCTACGGGAATCATGGATAAGTTGTCGAAGTAGTATTCGAATAACGCCTTTGTGCGTTGGGGTTTTAGGACAACTTGATCTTCAAGCGATGCCCAAGCGAGGCGGGGGAAGCGTCCATGCATGTACTTGATTACTTTTTCGATGTCGGCGATTGTGAGGTTTTCGAATGGTGCTGCTTTTTGGCATATCTCCAAGATTTCCTGGAAAGTTAAGCGCCGATTCTTGAGCAGTAACCCCGCGATTTGATGGGTTAAAACATCATAGGGTTTGTCGGGTATAGTGATTGGTTCGAGTTCTTCATTTAATGCCCGTCTTGCAATAACCAACGCTTCAAGCGTATCGTCGGAGTCCATGCCGATAACTAAGCCTTCAGACAAGTTCCCATAAGTATGCCCAGCTCTGCCCACACGCTGAATAAGCCGTGAAACCTGCCGTGGACTCATGTATTGGATAACAAAGTCGATGTGCCCCACGTCTATGCCTAATTCGAGGCTGCTTGTTGCGATTAAGCCTTTTAGGTCGCCACGCTTTAGCCCGTTTTCGGCGGCTATGCGCGAGGGCTTAGCCAGTGAGCCATGATGAATGGAAATCGGAAAATCGGCATCCCAGACTTTGAAGCGGGAAGCCAAAACTTCTGAAACCGAACGTGTGTTGGTAAAGAGAAGCACCGACTTGCACTTAGTCATATAGTCACGGATTATGCGCAGCCGAGCTGCCACTTCGGGGTGGGTGTAAATTTTAGATGAAAAACGCACGTCTTCCGCGGTAGGTTTGGGATAAATCACTTGCAACTTGACCATTTTCGCCACTGAAACCCGAACGATCTCAACTGGGCGCTGGCTGCCAACAAGGAATTTAGCTACTCTGTCTGGGCTGCCCACGGTGGCGGATAACCCAATCATTTGGAATTCCCTGCCGATTAAGCCTCGGACACGCTCCAAGTGCCAGTGTCAGTTGGCTTCCGCGTTTGCTATCGGCTAATTCATGCACTTCATCGATGACTACCCATTTCAGGCTCTGCAAGTGCTGACGTAGTAGCCATCCTGAGAGTATCGCTTGGAGGGTTTCTGGTGTGGTGATTAGTATGTCTGGGGGGCATTGGCTTTGGCGTGTGCGTTCCTTTTGTTCAGTGTCGCCATGTCTTACGGCTAGTTTGATGTCGAGGTTGTTGCACCACCATTGCAGCCGCTCAAGCATGTCGCGGTTGAGGGCTCTTAGGGGTGTGATGTAGAGGACTTTTATGCCTGGAGTTTTGGGCAGTTGGAGAAGCATGCTGAGAACGGGTAGGAATGCTGCTTCGGTTTTGCCTGTTGCTGTGGGTGAAATTAAGAGTACGTTTTTGCCGTCGAGGATTTTTGGGATAACTTTTTCTTGGGGCTCGGTTGGTTTAGAGAATCCTCTCTGTTCCACTAACTTTCTCACGGGCTTTACAAGCATTTCAAAAGCGTTCTCAGAAGTTGCCTGCAATACAAAGTGACCTTCGAATTGATTAGAACATAAGCTATTTTTGTGCTATAAAAAATGTTGCGGAGCAAACTCTCAGATAATAAGGCATAGAATGCAATTTTGACTGCTCCATGGAGTACGCTGCTTTATTGGTGTTGTTCTTGGCGAATCATCATGGGGTAAACGGATGCTTTCGACATTTCCCTACCCGACTTTCCATGACATTGACATAAACATGTTTAATCCGCATGTTCCAGCAGCGAATATCTATGGGAACACTATGGAAACTTTTTTATCCAATCAGCCGAAAAGCATCAAAGCGATAATACGGAGGAAACTTAATGGGAAAATGTCCAAAATGCGGAACTGAAGTTGCAAAACCAAAAAAGACATGGAAAATGGCAGGTCGCCCAGATAAAGCTGGCAAACGTATGCAACTAGAAATCGGCCTCTACGAATGCCCCAAATGCGGCAACGTATTCCGCGAAGTATTAAGCAAACAGAAAATCTAAACCTATAATTCAGTGCCTCAAATAGAGCACTCTCTATTTTTCTTTTTAAAAGCGGTAGTTTTATTGCCCACTAACAGCTATGAAACCTATCCAACTCGGTGAAGGCTTACAGTGACCGATTACAAGAAAATCTTCAGTAACGATTATGTAAAGACCGCAATTGCTATTGCCTTGGTTGTTTGCATTGCATTGGGTTTCTTTTTTGGTTTGGGGCTGATTTTGGGCACTGAGGTTCCGATTCGAGTTGTTCAAAGCGGCAGCATGTGCACCGAAATATCTGGATGTGACGGCTGGAGCCACCCATTTGAGCAGACCCTACATGTCGGCGACATAATCATCATTCAAGGAGTAAACGCTGAGGATTTGAACGCTAACTACCCCAACAGCGACATAATCGTGTATCAAAACCCCAGCTTACAAAACAACTTAGACGCCACACCCATCGTACACCGAGTAGTAGCGAAGTACCAAGATGCTAATGGTACATGGTATTTCCAAACCAAAGGCGACGGCAACGGAGTGCATTGGCCAACTAATGTCAGCGAATCAGAATACGATTCACATACGCTTTGGAATAGCGGCCAAGGAGTGCCTGAGAACCTTGTTTTGGGCAAAGTAGTCATGCGCATTCCCTACTTGGGCGGAATCACGTTATTCATGAAAGAAAACGATTGGGCGCTGCCAGTAATTATTGGTTTGATAATGCTATTGGTCTTTGTAGAATTCGTTATCCCCGCCATCAAAAAACCCATAAAGAAACCAGAAAACGGAACTGGACAACAGCAGCAAACCCAGCCACAAACATAGGTGTATTTATAAACGAAGGCTTCGATAAGTGAATATTCAGGCGGTATAGCAGAGGAGGAATTGGTTGCCAAAAGTTAAAGCTACAATAAGCATCGAGAACGTCGTCGCTTCCGCAACGCTCAACCAAAAAGTCGACTTAAACTCAGTCGTCAAAGGTTACCCCGGCGTTGAATATCGCCCTGAACAGTTTCCGGGATTAGTTTTCAGGCTCAAACGCCCCAAAACAGCGACTTTGATTTTTAGTTCCGGTAAAATGGTTTGCACGGGCGCCAAATCCGAAAAAGAAGCCAAACGCGCCGTAACCAAAGTTGTTAAGGAACTCAAGAAAGGCGGCATAATAATCATCAGCAAACCGGAATTAAAGATCCAAAATATTGTTGCTTCCGGCGGCTTAGGGGGCATGATTGACCTTGAAAAAGCCGCTTATTCACTGGGCCATGCAATGTATGAGCCAGAGCAGTTTCCGGGCTTAATCTATCGCATGGAAGAACCTAAAGTGGTGATTCTGCTTTTCGCCAGCGGCAAACTTGTATGCACTGGCGCTAAACATGAGCAGGACGTTTATGATGCAGTGGAAAAATTGCATACGCTACTCGAAGAAACCAACCTAATCTACTACGAATAGAAGCTTACTGCTTTTTTACTTGTTTTAGAATGGTTTTTCTGCTTTCTTGGTCTATTGCGCCTGTTTCGTAGAGTGTATTTGCTACTTCACTGATTTTTAGCAACGGATGCACTTTAACGCCATTTTGTTCTAGGAGCTGTTTTCCGCCTTCTTCCCGATCCAAAAACACCACTGCGTCACCGACAACTCCACCTTCAGCGCGAACAGCGTCAACAGCTGCTTTAAGCGTCAAACCGGTGGTTAATAAGTCGTCGAGGAGCAATACTTTTTCGCCTGAGCTAAGGATTCCTTCTACTCGGCGTTCTCTTCCATGGAGTTTTATGTCTTTGCGGACGTAGAGGAAGGGTTTTTTGAGGTTGTAGGCGATTTGTGAAGCAAATGGGATGCCTGCTAAGGGTATGCCTGCGATGCGGTCAAAGTTTTTTAATCCGATTTCGTCGGTTATTTGTTGGGCGTAGAAGTCGCAGATTTCGCGGAAAGCATCGGGGAAACTGGGGATTACACGTAAGTCAACGTAGTATGGGCTGGCTTTTCCGGAGGATAATTCGTAGACGCCGAATTTTATGGCGTCGATTTTATAGAGTATGTTTGCCATTCTATCTTTCTTGTCGAGGGTAACCTTCTCGGTTTTCATTTTATGTTTGCCTCTTTGAGACTTGATAGATTTTGTTTTGCTGCGGAATCAAGCATGCTGTTTTGCGCAGGTCTTTTTTGATGAGGTCAGCGAATTCTTTTTGGCTTGCAACGGTTGCAGTGTGATATGGGACTGCCAGCGCCGGTTTAGTTAACCATGCGATTTCGAAGCCTGACTGTGGGCTTGCTCCCGGTGCACCGCCAACCGTGCAGAAGACTATGTCAAATTGTTCCTCTTGCCCCATCAACCCCAATTCGGGAAAGGGTAAGCTGTCGGCTGTATGGTACACTTTGAGGTTGTCTTCGCTTGTGATTATGTAAGTGTTTGGGGATTGGGCGTTGTGGTTGCTTTGTTGTGCTTTTATGGTGACTGCGCCGACTTTGACTTCCTCGCCCAGCTTAATTTCCTGTAGTTTATCGAGTGGGATAAGAGTGTTGAGGAGTTTTTTTGTTGAAGCGGGGTCAGCGATGACTATGCAGCCTGTGGCTTTTTGGATGGCTCCGACTAATTGCAGGTCAAGGTGATCGTAGTGTTCATGTGTGATTAGGATGGCGTCTACGGTTGTGAGGTTTTTGACTTTGATGTCGACCGGGTCGATTACGATGGTTTTGCTGGGGGTTTTGAGTAGGATGCCGCTGTACTGGTTGAACCATGTGAAGAAGATGGTGTTTGGTTCGGGCGTTTTTTGGATGGACATAACTTGATTCCTTACTTCTAGTATGTCGGGTTTGTTTATAAGAAGTTACGCCGATGCATCAAGGCGTGGCTAAGGGTTATTTCAGAATTTTCTATTGTAGTTGTTGGCAAAAATCGCCCTATACACAACAACAACCAATCAGTTGTGCGGCCAATTGCTTTTGGCGTTTAGCGTCTGGTTTATGATGCAGGCTGGTTGTGGAGCAAAACGCAAGCAGCATCAAAAGCAACCTACAATAGGCTTTGGTGCTTTTCCGCTAGCCCCTATCCCCTATAAGAAGAGCTTTTGTTGCTCTCAGAGAGGCCCCCTCCCTTATTTATAAGCTAAACGTTTGTGGGTCCAGCGATGGTGGGGCAATGCGTATGCATAGAGGTGGCGTGGGTGGCTGCCGGTTTGTTGGGTTAAGTTTGTTTTTGGTGTGCATTTGCAGCGGCCTACTCTGCAAGTTGGTAAAGGATAAGTTGGGTACCACTGGCTTCTAACCGCTAATTTCATTGCTTCTGCGAAAAGTTCCGTTAGTCTTTGTCCCGTCCCTTTTTTGGATATGAAGCGCAAACACATAAAAATCCGCAAGAAACAGCATTTCCTACTGAAGTCATTTAGGCGAATAATTTGAAACCTTTCGAGTTCAAAAAAATCGAAACAGCACTCATAATCTACTGGTCCAAAACCGGCAACACAGAAAAAGTAGCCAAAGCCATAAAACAAGGCCTAGAAGAAGCAAACGTCCACGTAACCATCAAAAAACCCGAAGAAGCCGAAAACCTCGACTACTACGATTACGACTTAGTCTGCGTAGGCTGCCCATCCCACTCCTGGCATCCACCCGAACAAATGACCAAGTTCTTGCAAAAAAAATTCAATTTCTACCGAGAAAACGGCAAAATAAAGCTTGACGCCCCAAAAGTTGAAGGCAAAAAAGCCATAGTCTTCGTAACCTATTCAGGCCCACACACAGGAATCAATGAAGCCATCCCCGTAGGCAAAGATATAGGGCAATACTTTGACCACATAGGCTTCACTGTTGCAGCGGAATGGTATATTCTGTGTGAATTCCACGGCTCAATAGAACACAGCACTCAAGGCCGACTTGGCGACCTTAGGGGTAAACCTACTGCTGAGCAATTGCGGGGCATTAAAGACGACGCAGTCCGCATTTGCAAAACACCCTAATTTTAGGGCCTGCCTCTTTGGTGGGTTAGCGTTACCTGTTTATTGATTTCTGTTTTTCCTTCCGAGCAAGTATGTGATAAAAGAAGCGCACATCAAAATCGAGAAGGCCATTGGAATGAGACCAAGAATATTTTCGTAAAGGAAAATGCTATCCCGACCATAGAATGCAATCAGCAGAATTAATGACAACACAAGGGCGATTAGCCAAACGATGCCACTGAGGCTATTTGGCAGCCTTATTGACCTGGCATTCAACTTCATAGGGAATATGCAGCACAAACTCGGCATGCCTAAAAACACGCCAAGCAAACCCCTTGTTAATCCTATTAACCATCTTATGGGGCAAACGGTTGCTAATCGGGAAATCAACCGCTGTAATCCGCTCACAATGCGCTACACCTATCGATTGGGCAGCATCCCTGAACCATGCTTCATCGATGTAGGTTAAGTGGTGGGGTCTTTTTGCGCCGCTTCCACGCTTATGTGGGCACCGAATAAGCACTTTCTCTTTGGAGACTCGGCATAGTTCAGCGAACATTTTTTTGGGGTCAGGCACATGCTCTATTACGTGACTAGAAAATACTAGGCTGAATGCGTCGTCTTTGAATGGTAAATGGGAGGCGTCGGCGACAACAAAGTTAGAGATGCTGCGTGGGTCCAGCATGACTGCGCCGACATGGAGGTTTTCGCCGCTTCGAACAAAATCTACATTTACGGTTCCTGTGGGGGTTACGCCGCAGCCAACGTCTAGGCTTGTAGAAATCTCTTTGGAAGTGGACATTACCTGCGTATGGGTTTTTTGGGCTTAAAAACTTACCGAAGCACAAGAATAATAAAAGAAGTATTTCATTAAAACGTCGTTACGGTTGAGGATTCAGCTTGTGGTTCCTCGGCTATCTGCTTGGGAAGAAACGCATAGAACAAAGCAAGGGTAATGGCATAGAACAGGAACGCCAGAAGGATTAGTTCAAATGATAAAGACTGGTAGGGGTGGAGGATTCTCCGTTTATTTATGTCGAGTTGGGAAAGAGCAGGGTTTGAAGGATCAAAAATAGACAGCGCGTATGCGCTTATTCCATAAAAGGTAAAGGCAGTAATAGCTGTCCCTAACTCGGCATAAGTCATTCTTTTGGTTTTTAGATCAGTCTTAAAATGCAGCTTGCTCTGTCTAAGCTGCCTAACATCCCAAAGTATAATGCTAACCAGGAATCATAGTCACTAGCACCATTCCAGTGCAAAAATAAACAGCCGAATTGCTGTAGATATAGTCGCTATATTTGCCAAAAATCCAGAATGCTTGAAAAAGAAAGAAGAATTCCATAAGAATCCGATAAATTCTATCACTGAAGGGCTTGAATTTAGGATCCATAACGGCTTCCTACCGCCAACTTGGTTTTAAAGCTTCGTCATATCCCTCTGCCGTACCCGCCTTTTCTTGGTCCCGTCTTGATAAGGCTTAATAGTTTCATGCACCGAGTAAATTCAACATAAGTGACTTGGCATGGTTGATGTTTGGCTTCCTTACGGAAAAACTGACGTATGCGTCCGCGTTCCAGCCCGAAACCTACTCGGCACCATTGAACCCAAAGACCGAGCAGCGGCACCTGACCAGAAAGCAGAAGTCGAACGCGCACTAAAAGAACCCATAGGAACCAAACGCCTCTTAGAAATCGCCAAGCCCGAATCCAAAGTCGCCATCGTAGTTGACGATGCTACACGCAAAGCCCCCAGCGAACGCATGCTCATCCCAGTGCTCGCCGAGCTCAATGAGGCAGGCGTAAAAGACGAAAACGTCACAGTAATTTTTGGCTGCGGAACCCACCGAGCAGTTAAACCCGAAGAAGCCACCGAACTCCTCGGAGCAGAGGCGCTCAAACGAGTCAAAGCAATTAGCCACTGCTGCACATCCACAGATTTAGTCAACATAGGCACAACCAAAACCTATGGCAACAAAATAATGGTTAACCGCGTCTTCGCCGAAGCCGACGTCCGAGTGCTTCTTGGCGACGTGAACTATCACTATTATGCAGGGTATGGCGGCGGAAGAAAAAGCGTCTTGCCAGCGGTGTGCGGTAACGAA
The DNA here is from genome assembly GCA_963782915.1 of uncultured archaeon. Lineage (GTDB taxonomy): Archaea > Thermoproteota > Bathyarchaeia > Bathyarchaeales > Bathycorpusculaceae > Bathycorpusculum. The sequence continues at coordinate 295,892 of CAWALK010000020.1, read as the reverse complement.
ACCATCCAGCATAACCACGCCATGCTAGTAAACCCCAACGCCAGAACAGCAATCCTCGAAGGTAACCCTGTGCATGTGGATATGACTGAAGCTGCGCGGCTAGCAAAAGTAGACTTTATCGTTAACGTAGTTGAGAACAAGAAAGGCGAAATCGTGAAAGCCTTCGCAGGCGACGTTGAAGCCGCATTCTTGGAAGGCGTTAAACTGGTGGATGAAATGTACCAGATAACAGTGGACCGCCGAGCCGACATCATAGTCGTTAGCGCCGGTGGATACCCAGCTGACATGAACCTCTACCAAGCCTACAAGGGCTTAGACAACGCCTTAGATGCAGTCAAACGCGGCGGAGTCATCATATTAGTCGCTGAATGCCTCGAAGGCCACGGCAACCAAGTCTTCTATGACTGGATGACACGTTTAGGAGACATAAAAGCCGTCGAGAAAGAGGTTAAACGCAACTTCGTCATGGGCGGACACAAAGCACTCTACCTCCTAAAAGCCCTGCAAAATCACCCAATAATTTTGGTTTCTTCAATGCCGGATTTCTATGCAACAAGCATCTTTAAATTGAAAACCGCGCGCGCAGTAAACGACGCCTTAAACGAAGCCTTCAAAATCGCAGGTTCAGCCTCCCGTGTCTGGGCAATGCCTCAAGGAAGCTATACCCTGCCAGTTTTCAAGGCACCTGAAGAAAACAAAGCCTAAACCCGCATCTCCAATATGGAATTGTAGGCGCATGGTTGACGTTTAAAGCGTAACCTTTAAGTTTAAACACGGAAATCCTGTTTAGGCAAGGCGAAACGATGCAACAAACCTTCATACTACGCAAATTTGTCCCAGACGACCTACAATCGGTTATGCAAATCAACCGTGTATGCCTCCCAGAAAACTATACTGATTTCTTCTTCGTGGACCTTCATCAACGGTTTCCGGAGACCTTTATCGTTGCAGAGGAAGAGGGAAAAATCATCGGCTACATCATGTGCCGCATAGAAGTAGGGTTATCGAATTTTGGCTTCGGCGGCTTAGTCCGGAAAGGCCATGTTGTCTCTATTGCAGTGTTGCCGCAAGCCAGAAGGAAAGGTGTTGCCCAAGGAATTATTAACAGGGCACTGCAGGGCATGGAGTACTATAAGGCTAAGCAGGGCTTCTTGGAAGTGCGTGTGACGAATGATGCTGCGATTTCGCTGTATAAAAAGTTGGGTTTTGAGATTACCCGCACAATTAACGGGTACTACAGTGACGGCGAAGACGCGTACGTTATGACTAAGAAATTAGCGTAACAAACCGTTTTTTAATTTATTTTTTGATTTTTGTTTCTTGTTGTTGCTTGCATTAACCCACATATGCTTAAGATGTTACTTTACTCGCTGTTTGTTGAGGTGAACATTTTTTGGGTAGAAAGAAGGATTTGCCCATGAACGAAGCGGTTTCTGAAGACGTTGAAGTAGAACCTAAAGACCATACAACCACAGTGCCTACTCGTGAAGGGATTAAACATAAACCGGACACTCAAGAGGACCTCTATCACCGCAGGCAACGTGGGAGCAAGCAGCATGTTTAAGCCGATTTTAGGCTAAATTGCGGTTTGGGGTGGGTAATCGTGTGTTTTAGGGTTAATGGGATTGCCAAGTTTAAGGTGGCAATCGTTGCTAACAACCCGAAGCGTATGCCGCGTCAAGTGCGGCGGTGTCAACGAAAACTTGGAAGTTCTGCGCCCCCGCCACCAAATTCATGGAAGCCATCCCCAACGTTATAAACGTTAAGGGCACCGCAGCGTAGAGGGCAATGTTGGCTTTGATTCTAAACAGCAACATATACGCAAACATCAAGGTTGGACCGTAAAAGGCGAAGGCGCCCAAGATGCCCATAGGCCAACCCATCGGGTTTAATTCGATGGCTAAACCGGTGAAGTCTATGGCATAGAATGTTGTTATTATGTCGAAGCTCCAGAACGCTAAGGCTACGCCTTGGAAGCCAAAGAGGAGGCTACGCCAATCTACCTTGCGGTCAAGTGTAACCTGGTTGGAGCCCGACAGTTTGAGGATAGCTAAGCTTGAGACTGGAATAAGCAGAATCAACAAATAAGCCAGCCCCAACCAAGCGTCGCCGCCCCTAATCAACGCTATAATGTTAAAGACCCACACGATACCCGTAGCAGCGAGGTAACCTTGGGCTAAACTCTTCAATGCACCCAACTATCTTCTCCCCGAACATCGCCTATCGAAGCTTTGCCTAAATAACCTTTATTCCTAATTCACAGTGCTAATCGATTGTTGTACAGCGGAACAATTATAAAGAAATCCGCAAACGCTAAGGCTAGGGAAGCAGCTTGATAAAATCTGCAACTATTAGACGCAAAAAAAGAATCGCGCTTATCGCCCATGATAACAAAAAAGAGGACATGCTACAGTGGGCAAAATACAACTGTACTCTGCTGGAGAAACATGACCTTTACGCGACTGGAACCACTGGGTTGCTTCTTGAGAAAGAATTAGGCTTGGACATTCATGTTTTAGAGTCGGGTCCTTTGGGTGGGGACATGCAGGTTGGCGCACGCATAGCCGACGGCGACATCGACTTCCTCATATTCTTCTGGGATCCATTGGCGCCATTGCCTCATGACCCAGATGTAAAAGCGCTCCTGCGAGTGGCGGTTGTTTGGAATATTCCCATTGCCATGAACAGGTCCTCCGCTGACTTCATAATATCATCAACGTTGATGCATGAGGATTATTGTCGCAGACTGCCCGACTATGAAGGTTACAGGCACCGCTTAGAAAAATAAAGCTGCCGACCCTTTTTTGTGGGCAACCAACGCATGTAACAAACCGTTAAATATCCAAAAAGGCCCCTTTCTAGTCAGAGGTAAAATTTTTGTCAATGCTAACTGCTCTACAGATAGCTATACCCACTGATTTTTGGTCTCTTCTTTGGATACTTGTCATCTTAATAGTGGTAGGCATAATCATAATTGCCATCGTCGGCTTCCTATTCGCGTTCCCAATCGCACTGTTAGCGGCGCTTCTAGTCTGGGTTTTAACCGGTGGCCTCTCAGGCGGCGGCGACCTATTCTTAACCGCTGTGACTTTCCTTGTTGTGGCGATTATTTCGGCGGTAATTGGCAGAGCCTGGCGTGCGTCATACAGAACCAGCCATACCCATGAACATGCGCATGAACATGAACACGATCATGAGCATGAACACGTAGACTAACATTTTTTCATAACCTTCTCTTTTTTAGGAAAAACGGAAATAGAGAGCTAACTCTAAAAATAAAATAGAATTCAAAATCAAAGCTTAACTCTAAATTGTAAAATAAAAACAATAAAAGAGAAAAGAAAATTTTAGGCTGCTTTTGGCTTGGCCTTGTCGACTGCGCTGCTTAGGCTAGTCATTTCTGAGTTGGCTTTGCGGATTAATTCTGCAATGGTATCTTTGGTTGGGATGGCTGCTCCGACTGATAGTGATACTGCTTTCTGGTGTGCACGTTGTAGTAGTGGCTTAATTGTATCTTTAGATGCGTATCCGACTTCGAGTGCGAGTGCGAATGCTTCTTGGTTGCTTACTTCAACACTGCGTTTTGTGGCTGCTACGTCAACTTTGAGTAGGTCACCGTTAATCATCATACCGTTGTCGTAGACTGCACGCATGGAGATGCCTAACTCGACGGATTTTATGCCGAGTTTAGATAGGACACCTGCCAATCGATCGTTGATTGCTTCACCTTTGCGTACGACAAGGGTGTCTTTGCTAACCCAGACGCTGCCGTTCTCGATTCTTGTAGGAAGGCCGACGGCGTTTAGTTGGCTGATGACTGGTCCTGGTGGTTGACCGGTGTTGCTTGATGGAACAACTATGTCTTCTGCTGCGGTATCGTTTGCTTTAGCGAAGGTTTTGACTTTGCCCTTCTCGAGCATTAAGGCTAATTTGAAGGGGTTTAAGTCAGTGAAGAGGAAAACGTTTGATCCTTCCAAGTATTCCTCAAGCTTTTTGAGTTCTGCTTGGTTCAGTTCTTCAAGGGCAATTTTAGTCAGTGTGTTCTTGAGGACGCGTAGGTAAACTTGGCCTTTCATGGTTTTTTTGAGTTCTTGTAGCTGTGAGGCGCGGACCTTCTTGAGGCTGGCGATGCCGACGGATTTGTATTCTTTGAATATGTCTTTTATGGCTTCTACTTCGCTTGATTTCTCATCTAATACTTGTTGGGATGGCATAATTCTTCTTCTCCTTAAGCTTTAATTTTGACTGGCTCACCCATGGAGGTCTTGATGAAAGCGAACTTTACGTTTTTAAGTCCACGCTTTAATTTTCCATCTAACATACGTAGAACCGTCATGGTGTTATCGACTATTTCTTCATCCTTCATCTGTTGGGAGCCAACGGAAACTTGAATGATTGGTTGAGCGCGCATTCTTACAATTACGGTGTTGCGGTGCTTTTTGATTAGTGCGGCTAAGTCAGCGTTTCCTGGAACTGGAATTGGCATTTTGCCTCTTGGACCCAAAACTGGACCCAAAATCCTACCGACCAAGGGCATCAATGGGACTTCGCAGATGAAAACGTCGTAGTCGCTGGCGAGTTTACGCAGTTCCTTCTTTTTGCCGTTTAAGGCATCTAGGTCTGAGCGTTCAATTACCTTTTCAGCTTCGGTACCCTTCGCTTTTACAACGAAGTCTCCGCTAGAAGCAACTACACAAATTTTGTTTGGTTTGCCTGTTGCATGTGGAAGTTCTACTATCTCTTGGATTTTGCCTTCTGGTGCCTTCATGTCGATTTCGACGATGTCAAGGATCAAGTCTATGGTCTGGTTGAACTTCTTTTCACCAGATTTAGCTTTTGCCTGTTTAATTGCTTCTGTAATGGTTTTAGTGTCTAGGGGCATTTTTAAGCCTCGTGCCAATAGGGGATAAGAACCCCATTATAAAAATATTCGCTTAACATTAGGGACTACCGAATACATTATCGTAGGTGCCAGCGTCAATGTCTCTCTGGACTTCTCGGGGGTCTTTGCCTTCAACGGTTACGCCCATGCTGACACATGTACCGAGCAACTCTTTTGTAGCTTTCTTTGTGTTTGGTGCTAAGAGCTGTGGAGCCTTGATTTTTGCAATCTTTACTATTTGCTCCATAGTCAAGTCGCCAACTTTAACGCTGTTTGGTGTACCTGAGCCTTTCTCGATTTTTAGTTCAGCAACTATTAGTGCGGATGCTGTGGGTGTGCCGACGGTTATTTCGAAGGTTTTATCTTCAGTGTCAACGGCTATCTTTACTGGAACTTTCATTCCAGCGTATTCTTTTGTGATTTCGTTGATTTTATTGACAATAGCCACTATGTTGACGCCTAATGGACCCAATGCTGGACCCAATGGTGGACCTGCGTTGGCTTGACCGCCGCTGACGATTAATTCTACAACTTTTTTGTCTGCCATTTTGTATCACTTTATGCTTTTGCTTTTTCTACTAGTTTTACATAGTCTGAATGTACTGTAATTGGCAAAGTGAATGTTGCTTCGAGTAATTCGAGCGTAACTTCGCCTTTAGACTTATCGAGTCTTGTGATTTTGGCTCGCATACCTTTGAATGGTCCGCCGGTGATTTCTACAACGTCATCTTCGTTGAGGTCTTCCATGACTGGCTTGCGGACTATGTAGCGTTCGATTTCGTTGAAGCTGATTAGACCTGGAATTCTGGAGCGGACGTGTCTTACGCCTGCGATGGCTTCTTCTATTAGGTGTGGTCCATCTGCTTCGATGAAGACGTAGCCTTTTAGTGTGTCTGGCACAAGAAGAGCCTTTATTGGGATATGAGTCATTTCTACTTTGGATGCAATTAACCGTGCCACGTTGCGTTCTTGGCCGGTGGTTGTTTTAACTGCGAATATTTTTACTTGTGAGAGCTCTTCTTTTTTATCCATACATGTGACCTTCTAAGTAGTTGCGGGGGCAGTTTGAGTTAAAAAGAACGCTAGTAGTTTAATGACGAAACCGATTAAGCCGACTGCTCCTATGCCTAAGAGGCTGATTTTGACTGAGAGCCAGAGCTCTTCGCGATCAGGTTTAACGGCTAGTTTTAAGGTTCTAGCTGCCTGCGTTAGCCAAGATTTTACTCCCATATTTACCGCACACTCAAGATTTCATCAGGAATAATAAACGTTGCTGTAATTTTTAGGTTTAAAAACTACAATATAAAGACGTTTAAACATTACCCGTAAGGAAATGGGCACAGTTAAGCTTAAACTTTGTTGTAGGGCAACCCAGCGGATTCCAAAGCAGCGAGCAAGCCAGGTTTATCTTCACTTTTAATACCCTTCCAATCTAGCAACGCTAAAGGCACTTTCTCCAAAGTTTTCTCCACACACTGCCTGATCAAATCAGCATCTATTAAGGAAACAGCGTATTTTGGAATCATATGCCCAAACGTTGCTGCCCCCACCATAGCCATCAACGTAAACTGTTGATTGTAATGTGTTCCGCCGATGCCCAAAACTGCGGTGGCTGTTGGGGTTTCAAAGTTGGCGATTGCAGTCATGGCGCTATGTGCAACAGCTTCGGCTGCCACTGAATCACTCCATTGCGCGGGGGAGCTTCCGAGTTCAATGAACATTGTGGGCACTTTTAGGCTTGGGCCATGATGGGTGCATTCGTATGAAACTTCATAGTTAAGCAGTAACTGTTGCTGTTTGTAGTGCAGTAATGCTCTTAGGGCTGTTTGCATCGCAACCGCGGGGGAAACGGAGACGTTTTTGGGTAATCCGCCGAGTTCTGCAGCTCCAAAGTTTCCGGGGGTATGAACAGTTAAGGTTGGTTTGGCGCTTTGGCTGCTATGGCGTGAGATGAAAACGATGAGTTCTGCCTCTGGAAATTTCTCAGGTAAATCCTGCGCCCGCACCGATTCCTCGTTTAAAGTTATCAATGTAACTCTTTTTTCGTTGACATCTGCGGTATAAACTGGGTTCTGTTCGAATGTCTCGGGGGTTTGGTGGAAGATGTAGTGTTTTAGGATTTGCTGCTTGATTGTTTGGCTTGCAATGTCCTTGTTGGAAGATACGAGCAGAATCATGTCTTGTCCCAAGTACAGGTTGAGTGGTTCTACGGAAAAGGTTTTTGCATAAAGCTTATTATTGCATGGTTGATTCAAGCGTAACTGAAGGCACATTAAAGATGCATTTGCTTAACTTCAAAGAATTAAGTGGAAAACACCTCGAGGGCCTTGTTGATTTAGGCATTGAAGTTAAAACAACCCCAAAAAATACCTGAAAACCTTCGAGGGCAAATCTGCAGCCCTGATTTTCCAGAAAACCTCTACTCGTACCCGCGTTAGCTTTGAGGTAGCTATGACTCAGCTGGGCGGCCACGCATTATACATTGACTGGCGAACCACAAACTTCGCCTTAGCCGACATCTCAGATGAACTCCAGTATCTCTCCCGCAATGTCGACTGCATCATGGCGCGGTTGCTGTGCAATTCGGATTTGCTGAAGATGGCAGCTGCTTCACGTGTTCCAGTCATTAATGGCTGTGACGAAAAATATCACCCCAGCCAAGCCCTAGCCGATTTAATCACTATAAAAGAGAAAAGGGGAAACTCAAAGGCGCCAAACTCGTCTACATCGGCGTCCACAACAATGTCACCAACAGCCTCATTGAGGGCTGCACGAAAACAGGCGTCAAATTAACCACGGTTACACCGATTTTTAATGAGGCTTCACGTGACGACGAAATTTTGGCTGAAGCAAAGAAATCTGGGCTCTGGGAATCCACTTTGGATGTTAAAAAAGGCGGTTGCAGACGCAGATTTCGTTTATACTGATACATGGATTGATATGGAATTCTTCACCGACCCCAAATTCGCAGCTGAAAAAGAGAAACGCATCAAACTCATGATGCCCTACCAAATCAATACACAGTTACTCAAAGGAAGCGACGCCTACATCATGCATGACATGCCCATTCACCGGGGCTACGAAATAGATGCAGAATCTATCCAAAATCCGAAAGCAGTGATTTATGAGCAAGCTGAAAATAGGCTCTATTCGGCAAAAGCCATCTATCTTAAACTGATGGCGCCATAAGTTTAGCTGTTCAGGTAATCGACGCTGTATTCAGCGCCGTTAACCATCACTTTTATGGGTTCTTTTTTGATGTTTAGGATTTCCAGGACTTTCTGGGGTGCATAAAGCATTAGCGGTGTCAGTATAGAAACCGTTGAGAACGGCGGGGGCGGCGTATAGGTGACTATGGCGATGGTTGAGTTGGTTAAGTGTTCATATTTTTGGGTGTCCAAATAGTCCAGGCTGCCTTTGCCGGCTAGATAGACCACTGAGCCATAGTTTGAGAACTGCGAAGCCACACGCTCCGTTGTATCGCAGCCTTTTGCGCCATAAGAGATGGAGAGATATGTTTTGATGCTCAAAATATCCCTTATCCAAAGAATAAGGCGCATGTTAAGCTCCCAGAGGCAGTTGTAACCAAAGAAAATCTCTTTCAACTCAGCCCTGTATTCTTTCCATAGAGGATATTTTCGGTAAACTTGTTCTAATTCGCACCAGCGATCGGTGAGCAGGTTAGTTTTGAGTTTTACATCCATTATAGAGCAGCCATTTGAAGCTTCCACAGGCAGGGTAAGCCAGCGCCAATTTGCATCGGTTCCGATTTTGACTCGGTGCTGGTAGCGGTCGCTGTGGCGGCTAAAGGGGTCATAGGGACAGATATCCATGATGTTTGAATGGTACATTCGATAGAAGAAGCCGGGATATGGAAGCAGGGTGGGTTGGTGTCCACTTAAAATTAAGGCACCATTGAGTGTTAAAATTTCTGTTTGGGGTGACGTAGCCCTGATTTCTGTAATCGATGGCTGATCTGTTTGCTTAAGCATTACTCTGTTCAAAATTAGCCCTTTGCTTATACTTAAGTATGTTATAGAACATATAAGGGTATGTTGCATCAGTCAATCAACAACTAATCCGCCTTTATATAGAGGGGAGGGGGGTCTGTGCAGAGCAACAAACTTGCCTCTATTTTGTTTCGCATAAGCGAGGGAGGGGGCTAGCGCTGTCTTTTGTTAAGGGAAAATTCTAAATGTGAGTTCCCTCAATAATTTTGCCGTTGATGATTATGACTGAAAAAGTAGACACGATCAAACTCCACAAAGACGCTCAAGCCTTAATGGAGAGCGGCAAACTCGCAGAGGCACGTGACCTCTTCGCGAAAGTCGCAGACCTCTACTATAAAGGCCAAAACTACTTTGGCTCCGCAGAAATGAACTATAAAGCAGGCGAATGCAGCTTCAACCTAAAAGAATACGAGAAAGCTGTTGAGTTCTTCACTAAATCCGCTGACATCTCCTTGGGCAAGGGCTTTGACCGTTATGGTGTAAGTGCACTTGAAAACGTGAGGGACAGCCAAAAAGCCTTAGGCAACACCAAAGAAGTTGAGGAAGTTAACAAGAAAATCGCTGAGATCAACAAGAAAAACGAAGAGCCTGAAGGCGAATCGTCGTTCTCTGTGTTCTCTTAATCCTATTTTAATTTCCTTTAATAAAGGGAGCTTTTTTATAATTTTCTGTAGCTTAGCGTAAAGCCCATGTTTCCGTTGCTTGAAGCAGAGTAGTCCGTTAAGGTTTTGATTTCAGGAGTAAACTCTACAACACCCAACATGTATGATGGATGCTTCTCCAACTCTACTTCACTTGTGTAGGGTGTTTTTGTGAATCTAAGCACCGTACCCGCTTTTGATGTACTGATTTCTTGTAGAGTACTGTTTCTTCTGTTGCTTTCATGCGATAGGTATGTTGCGACTATGGTGATTTTGTGTCTTTTTGCAAAGCTTGCGAGATTACTCATGATTTGGCTGTAGACGGCTTTTGCTTCTTGGTCATCTATATTATCATTTAGGAATGGACATACGATGTCAGAGATAACTACGATTTTTGCGTTGGATACTGCCAGAGCTTCTTCTAGCTCCTCCATTATCAGTGAAGTCAACCGATAAGCTGTGTATGCGCGCATGTTAACAACGTTTCCAAGCGCTGTTTTAGGGTCTAAGTGTTGTTGTTCTGCAGCCTGCAAAATATTTGATAGTGAGGAACTGTTGGCTGCGTCAATGAAAACCACTTTACTTTCTAAACCGCCGAGTTGTTTGGGCAGTTGCGCTCGAACGACGAGTTGTGACATTAATGAAGTAACTGATTGTGGTCCATAGACTACGGCGAAGTCGCCTGCTTTGAATCCAGGAAAAAGCCCATCTATGTCTGGCACATTAAAGGCAAGCGGTGTTGTGATTGTTTGGGTTGTTTGTGTTATTGCCGCTTTAAGTAATAGTTTTTGCTGCATCGTTACTTCACAAAAACCATGTTACGCCTTTTTTGCCTATTTAAAGCATCGACAATCCAACATAGCGTACTAGGGGAGGGGTCAGTGAAAGTGAAGAAGCGGGGGCAACCAATTATAGCCCCAAACACTCTTAGTTTAATGCGGATTTTTGGGTTAATTATGCCTGCCTCATTCAAATCCCTCAGTGAACTTCTCGAAACCGTTGAAGCCACCAAGAAACGCCTCGAAATCATAGATCAAACCGCAAATTACCTCAAAACGCTGGGCGCAGACGAAATCGAACCAGCCGTCAACATGATGGTTGGCAGAGCCTTCCCCAAATACAGCCAAAAAACGCTCGACGTAAGCTGGGCAACCCTACAGCGTATTCTCGAGCGGGTAAGTGTTTTCGATTGGAGCTTATTCCGCGAAGCTATGGCTAAAACAGGCGACATCGGTTCAGCCACCAAAGCGGTTCTGGAGCAATCTAAATCTAAAAAACAGATGCAACTAACCCAGACTCCACTCACAGTCACAGAGGTTAGGCGTGCATTTGAAGTAATCAGCCAAACGCAGGGTGCAGGCTCCAGAACCAAAAAAGAACTCCAAATCACCGCGCTACTCAGCCAAGCGACCCCAGTCGAAGCCAAATACCTTGTCAAAATCTTTACAGGCGAAATGCGCACTGGGCTGCATGAAGGGTTGATGGAGCAAGCTGTTGCTCGAGCGTTTGATGTACCGTTGCAGGGGGTTCAGCATGCCGCCATGGTTTTAGGCGACATCGGAGAAGTTGCGAAGAAGCTAAAAACTGAGGGCATTGAGGGTTTGGAGAAGACGAGCTTTAGCCTTTTTCGCCCAGTCAAACTGATGCTCGCCCAAACGGCAGAATCCGTGCAGGAAGCCCTCGCAGAGCAAGACGGCAACAGTGCCTTTGAGTATAAGTATGATGGGGCAAGGGTGCAAATCCATAAACAAGGCGGAGTTGTGCGGGTTTTCAGCCGAAGATTAACCGATGTCACCGAAAGCCTCCCTGACATCGTCGAAACCATAAAACGTAACCTTCAAGCAGACAACGCCATCGTCGAAGGAGAAGTTATCGCTCTTGACGCGGCTGGTTACCCAATCGCGTTTCAGCATTTGATGCGCCGATTCAAACGCACCCGAGAAATCGCTGGCATGCAAGAAAAAATTCCGCTGACACTCTACCTCTTTGATATCCTGTTCCTTAACGGCGAAAGCCAAATCTCAAAACCCTACATTGAACGCCGACAAATTTTAGCTCAAACCGCAGGAAAAATCGCCTTAACCAACCAAATCGTCACCGACCAGCCAATTCAAGCTGAAAGCTACCTAAAAGAAGCCATAGCCGCAGGGCACGAAGGCTTAATGGCTAAAAAACTCGACAGCCCATACACTCCTGGGCGCAGAGGCAAACGCTGGCTAAAAATTAAAACAGTCCTTGAACCCCTCGATTTGGTCATTACCGCTGCTGAGTATGGTTATGGCAGGCGGAAGGGTTGGTTGTCTGATTATTATTTGGGCGCAAGGGACCCCGAGTCGGGCGAGTTTTTGGATATTGGTAAAACCTTCAAGGGCTTAACTGACGCGGAAATCATCGATTTAACAGGCGGCTAAAAGAATCCACCATCAGCGAGGAAGGCCACCGCGTCAAGGTTATCCCCAAAATCGTTGTCGAAGTCGCTTACAACGAAATCCAGCAAAGCCCCAAATACCCAAGCCAAATGGCACTCCGATTCGCCAGAATCACCCGAATAAGAGACGACAAATCGCCCGAGGAAGCCAGCACTATTGGGCAGGTTAGGCAAATATTTGATAGGCAGTTCCGCAATAAAGGCAAATACAACGCCCAAGAGACAGGTTAGCGATGGATAAAAAGGAATTTGCAGAGTTATTCTATAGTCGGCAGTTACTGATTGATGAGTTGGGTGCTGCTGGGCAGCAGAAGCTTGCAGATGCCCGTGTTGCCGTTGTAGGCGTGGGGGGTTTAGGTTCGGTTTGTTCGCTTTATCTTGCGTTGGCGGGTGTGGGCTACTTGCGCTTAATCGACCCTGACACAGTTGAAACCCACAATTTGCATCGGCAAATCCTCTATAGCCCCGACGAGTTACATCAGCCCAAAGCTGAAGTCGCCGCCAATTTGCTGGCAAAGAAGAATCCACTGATTAAAGTCAATGCCGTGGTTGAGAAGGTGGATGCGTTAAATGTTGAATCACTCCTAGACGGCGTGGATGTAGTAGTGGACTGCTTAGACAATATTCCAACCCGCTACTTAGTCAACAGAGCATGCATAAAACTCGGTGTACCCTACGTTTTTGCGGCAGTTATGGGACTGGAAGGTAACCTCGCCGTGTTTAATCCGCCAGAAACGGGCTGCTTAGAATGCACAATGCACAATCGCACTGTTAGCTCCGAAAAGAAGGTTTTTGGCATTATCGGCGCCTCCGCGGGTATAATGGGCAGTCTTGAAGCCATGGAAGCCATCAAACTCATCGCAGGAGTCGGCTCAAATTTGGTTGGCAAAATGTTGGTCTGCGACTTCACTGACATGAGTTTCACAACTGTGCCGCTGCCAAAGAACCCCAACTGCGAAACTTGCAGTCATTGAGATAGCGTTTTAATCAGTGCTTGTGCATCGGCAATCCAGCCATCCATAATCTTGAGGTTCTCCGCTAGCTTCGCTGGGTTCTTCTCGAAGCCCCTGAGTTGCTCCTGCTGATGCATGTAGTAAGCTACAATTTTGTTGACCGTATCGATAGATTCTGCCGTTGAGGTTCCAGCCTTTAAGCTATCGCCTAAAGCTTTGAGTTTAGCCTGCATTTCATCAATCGAGAAGCCAGTAGTTTTTTTGAAGTCTCGGCTAACCCATTGGCGCTCGAATAGGTTGCGTTTTTTCCAGCCTTCAGATTGATCCATAAAGGTTTTTTGTACTGATTGGTAGAGTTCATTTTTGCTTCGCCCAGCCTCTGGTTTAGCGACTGTTTGGGTTGCCGCTGCTTGTACTGTCGGCTTTTGCTCTTCCACCGTTTCCTGTTCACTCAAAGGTATGTTTGCTTCACGCAGCACCTGAATCGAACTCGTCTCCTGCCCATGATACTTCTTAGCTTGTGCAATCGCTAATGCGAAACCTGCGCCCGCCGCTTCAGGGGAAATCTGGGCATTCTTGTTTAACTCAAACAATTCGTCAAGACTCATCCCCATTAGCGAAGCCACTTTTGCTCCGCCCTCGATGAAACCTGGAGTTTTGGAGATTCCTGGCCCAATCGTAAAAGCGTAAACGCCTGTACCTTCCACTTCTGCGGAGAGGGTGTTGGCTAGTTCCACTTGGGCTGTCTTGAAAACTTCGTATGGACCCATAAAGGGCGCTGCACCTGAAGAGGAAACGCAGACAAATATGCCATGTTTGCGTTCAAGCATCTTTGGCAAGAACTTTTTAGCTAGCAGTACTGGTCCTCGGAGGTTGACGCGGTAACTAAAATCCCAGCTCTCGATTGGGGCATCTTTGATGGCGCCCATTGGGAATACTGTGGCGTTGTTTAGGACAGCGTCGATTTTGCCAAATTTTTCTCTGTGCCACCTCTGCTAAGTGGTCGATGTCTTCGGGTTTACCGATGTCTGTTTTAACAAAAACTGCTTTGTCCTCGCCGAATTCTTTGTTTATGGCTTCTTGTGCGGCTTTACCGTTCTTCTCGTCAACTTCAGCAATAACCACGTTTGCGCCAAGCCAAACCAGTGCCCGAGCGGCTTCAAAACCGATGCCTCTTCCAGCGCCCGTTACAACGACGACTTCGCCTTTGAGTGATTCACGCCCAAAGTTACCTTTACTAATCAACATGCTACCCACTTAAGATATCACTTGGAGTTGTACCTAAAAAAGCTTGAACCCCAAGAGGGCAATCTCTATCCACAGAACCACCGACGCCACCACCACCTCAACGATTGAAAGGACCGCGCCGACTTTCAGGTAGCTGCCTTAGGCTGATGTTTACGCCTTTGCGCTTCATGGTTTCGAGCCACATCAAAATCGCCAATGAGCCCAAGTGGGAAGAAGTGTGGGCCTAAATTGTTGCCGATGATGTTTGAGAAAACCAGTGAAGTGAAAGCTTGACCGCTTAAGGCTACTGTTGAAGCGATGTTCTGTATAGACATTAATCCCAGGATTGTCATGGGCCAGTTATTCATGAAAGATGCACCGATGGTGACGACTACGCTGGGTGCAATAACTCCAAACACTGAGGGCAAGGTGCTTGCTGAGACCAACGCAGAGGATAGCAACTGGGTGATTCCAACGTTAGTTAAACCCTGCACAACCAGGAAGATGCATAGCATAAACAGCACTATATCCCAGTTGATGTCGCGCGCTAAGCCTTTGAAGCCTTTACGCTCACCGCGTACAATCATGCTGTTTGAACTTGTCAAGTAAACTGCTAAGAGGAAAACTGCGCCTGAACAAATCACAAGAGAAACTGGAATTCTAGCAAACGACGCCGCAACATATCCTACGTCAATGGCGACGAGGGTGACAAGACACACTTTTAGTATTCTGGGTTCGATAGGCGCCGACAATGCAAGGGTGTCCACTGCGGTTGCGTCGTAGGTTTTGGGGATTTTTTTGCGGAAGAAAACATAGACGAGCAGCATGCTGGTTGTGATGGTGACGACTGCGATGGGCGCCATGATGATGAGGTGGTCGATGAAGGTGTAGCCGAAGTAGTCTGCGCTTAAGATGTTGATAGGGTTGCTGGTGATGAGTGGCATGGCGGCGGTATCGGCGATTAAGCCTGCGGAGAAGAGATAGGCCATTTTGCCTTTGCCATCAATCTTGAGTGCTACGATTATTTCGAGTACTATGGGGGTTAGAATGAGAACTGCGCTATCATTGGCGAAAAGGATGCTAACAGCCGCCGTAAGCAGCGACACATAGAAGTACAGCCGTAAACCGCTGCCTTTCGAAAACCTCACAACCTTAAGAGCGGCCCATTTGAAGAAGCCCATAGCATCTAAAATCACCGAAAACGCTACGATGCCAATGAAAGCTAATGCGGCATCCCAAATGTTGAGGAATGAATCGGCTGCTTGTCCCAAAGTGACCGTGCCTAAAAGAAGCGAAGCCACAGCGCCAATAGCCGCCGCGTAACCCAGCTTGATGCCCCATGGACGCTTAATCATTAAGAAAAGCGTGGAAACAAACACTGCCAATGCAGCTATGGCAACGTAATCCAAACTGGTGCCTCGAATGTAGAGGCAAGCGGTGCTTTGGGGTATAAAAGATTAGCTAACCAAACAACACAGAACTAAAAGGTAAAAACAACAAAAAACTAAACGAAAAATGAAGAAAAGAGGATTACTCTTTCTTTTGTTTGCTTGGGCGAAGTGAACGCACTGTTGCGCCTGCACGCCACAATTCGCTGCTGCCCATCTCTTTGAGCTCGTCAGCAATCTTCTGCTTGTAGTCTGCGCCTTTGCTCTTTTCGAGCACGATGCGGGTTTCTTCGCCTGCTGCGACGAGGTCATAGAGCTGAATCGAAGACTGGTTGGGTTGCTTCGCGGAAGCGTTCTTTCCAGCGTAATGCGCCGATGCGTGCGGTTTCGCTGCAGTTGTTGTACATCCAGTCCATGCCGTTTTCGTCGACGAGGCGGATGAGGCTTTGTGTGAGTTCTTCTACTGTTTCGTTGAATGCTTCACTTGGGCTGTGACCATGGCTGCGTAGGGTGTGGTATTGGGCTTCGATGATGCCAGCTAAGGCACCCATTAGGGTTCCGCGTTCGCCGGTTAAGTCGCTGACGGTTTCTTTTTCGAATGTGGTTGGGAAGAGGTATCCGGATCCGATGGCGATGCCCATGGCTTTGGCGCGTTCTAAGGCTTTGCCGGTTGCGTCTTGGAAGATGGCGAAGCTGCTGTTGATGCCGCTGCCGTCAACAAAGTTCCTGCGTACACTGGTGCCGCTGCCTTTTGGCGCGACCAATATGACGTCGATGTCTTTGGGTGGGATGACGCCGGTTTGGTCTTTGAAGACTATGCTAAAGCCGTGGCTGAAGTAGAGGGCGTCTCCTTTTTTGAAGCCAGCTTTGATTTTTGGCCATTCTTCTTTTTGTGCTGCATCGGTGAGTAGGACCATTTTGATGGTGCCTTTTTTGGCTGCTTCCTCAATAGGGAGCAAGGTTTCGCCGGGGACAAATCCGTCTTTAACTGCTAGATCCCAGGTTTTGGATTTTTCTCTTTGACCTACAATTACTTTGATACCTTGATCACGCATGTTTAATGCTTGAGATCGGCCTTGAATTCCGTAGCCGATGGTAACGACAACTTCATCTTTTAGGATTTTTTGGGCCATTGCCACTGTAAACTCTTTGCGAGTGATGACGTCTTCTGTTACGCCACCGAAGTCCAGTTTTACCATTTTTAGTAATTCCTCGCCACTCCATTTAGCGGGCGCGGTAATTAAGAATTTTGTAGGGAAACAGCCAAGATATCTTTAAAGAAACGGGTGGAATTGGGGTTAGATAACTTTAAACCGTTTTTCCATAATGAAAAACAACACATAAACAGCTATACCTACAACAATCAATCCAACACCGATGAGGACGGAAACCAGAAATATCGAGGCTATACCTGCAATTATCAATATTAAACCCAAAATGCCCAAAAGCGACAGAAAATTCAGCGTTGTTTTATCTACGGGTTCTTCGGGGACTTCAGCTTTAGGTTTCCATTTAGGCTTTTGTTTGGGTTTAGGCATTTTGCTGATCCAAAAGAAATGGAAACAGCGTTAAGTAATAACTTTGCGGCTTACCTACTCTCTGAGTTGCACCCAAAGGCGAAAAAGCCATTCTGTAGGCGGCTTCGGCTGCTGCCAATCAAGCAGTTCCTCGTACGCACTGTTAACCCAGCCATGCGGACCCTTCACTACACCGAAGGGTACATGCCCGTTTGCTTCAACCCAACTAAACAAGGTTTTCCAGCCCTCAGCTATGTTAAAGAGGTTTTTTATCTCTAAAATCGCGTATAATCCACCTTTTACCGCTCCGAACCCAATTTCACCATTTAGTTTGATTTTGTCTTCACCCGTTAGGTAGTATTCATAGCCGTGGGGTTCGGGCTGGTCGGTAGGGTAAATGTTTCTGCCAAACAAATGAGACTTAGCAGGCGATAAGCGGATGCTTTTGGCGTATTCTAAAATTTTTGTTAGAGCTTCCTCTTCTGGAGACTGGCTTAAGGAAAAGACATGAGCAGCTGGCATGGGGTTTAGGTTTGTTAACTGTGGTTTTTCCAAATTTAATCCCCACTAGGAAATAGAGCTGTTTTCGCATTTAATTTTTTGCTAATTAGCTGTTAACAAAAAACATAAGCACAATCCCCACTCTATCACAGTTATGGAATCCAAATTTACCCCCGAACTCATCGCACCCTGCGGAATGAACTGCGGCATCTGCAAAAGCTACCTCGCCTATTCACGCGGAGTACCCCAAAAGAAAGGCGAAGTATCCCATTGCTCAGGTTGCCGCGTCAGAAACAAAAACTGCGCATTTGTTAAACGGGATTGCCCAAAAAAGGTGGGTAAACAACTCAGCTTCTGCTACGAATGCTCGAGTATGCCTTGTGAGCGTTTAACCAAATTGGATGCTCATTATCAGGCACGTTACGGCATGAGTATGATTGAAAACCAGAAGATGATACGTGACAAAGGCATGGATGAATTCCTCAAAAGCCAAGCTGAAAAATACCGTTGCCCAACCTGCGGCGACGTAGTTTCAGTGCATGATGGACGATGCTATGCATGCGGCTATCAGGGAGAAAAGCCTGTTAAAAAAGTTGGGAAGACGCAATGGGATAAGGCGCGTTGGGTGCCTAACAAAAAATAGCTTTACGTGTGTTGTGCAAGCTATCCCCCCTCTATTTATAGACACAAAAGTAAAGAAAGCCGAGCGTTTGTTGCTCTGCAGAGGGACCCCCTCCCTTATTTATAGTCACCACATCTGTTAGGCTTCCAGCTCATAGCTTATGCGCTTGTTGGGGTTTGATTGGATAAGGTAGGCGGATTACGAAGGGTAAAGCGGTTTTTTGGTCAATTGCCGCAGCCTCAGGCGGGGACGCTTTCGTCTTTCTCCCTCGCCCAATGCCGATGAGCTTTGATTGCCTCAACGAATGCTTTGTTAAAAGCATCATTTGGTTTAGCCATCAAAGCAACCACACCCAACTCAGAAATCACCTGCCCAGTCTTGGTTCCCGCAGCCTCAGAATCCACCAAACCCAACTCCGCAAGCAAATTCACGCCCTCCCCAGTCGCGCCAATGGGTTTGCAGTGCTTGTAAGCTTCAGTAATAAAGTTAACCACGTAGCCCTGATCAATCATGTTTTCAACACTTTCTTCTCCGCCTGGAATGTAGACGGCGTCGTAGAGCACTGAGCTGACGCTGACATAGTTTTTGTCGGGCACGATTTGTTTTCCGTTTGCGCTGTCTATGGGGGTTAGGTATTGCGAAATAATGTCTACGTGGGCACCTTGGGCAGTTAGAGCTGCTTTGACTGAGGCTAATTCGTCATCGTTAAAACCTTCCATGACGATTGCGGCTACTTTGCGGGTTGCAATGCTGTTTTTGAAGGTGTTTTCTAAGCTTAATGCTTTGGACATGGAGACTTTAGGCATGTGACGCTCAACAGGCGCCGGCGGATTTGCACCCACGCCCAACGCAATCTCCTTAGCTAACTCGTTATCCACGTTGTTGAACATGTCCACGACTTTTTGGCGGGTTGCCTTGTCAGTTACTTTTCCAACTTCAAAATGGAACGCATGGATAATATGCATTTTTTCGGCTTCGGACATGCTATTCCAGAACAGTGTTGCTTGCCCAAAATGTTCTTTGAAAGTTTCGCTTCGCACCCGAATTTTCTGTCCGGCTACTTTTTGTGGGTAATGTACATAGCCTTCTTTGGGATCAAGCCCAGGCTTCGGGATAACCATCGTTTAATGATGTTGGGAGTGTAAGCGGTCTTACCTTTATCTATAGTCATGCGATGGAAACCGTCGCGCTCGTTATTGACGACGGGTACAAGCGGCTTGTTGATGGGAATTTCGTTAAAGTTCGGTCCACCCAACCGTGTAAGTTGCGTATCAAAGTACGAGAACAACCGACCCTGCAATAGTGGGTCATCGCTAACATCGATACCTGGCACTACGTTTGCTGGACAGAACGCTACCTGCTCGGTTTCAGCAAAAAAGTTGTCAGGATTACGGTTAAGAACCATTTTACCGACGGGTATTCGGGGAACCAACTCTTCAGGCCACAACTTCGTCGCATCTAAAATATCAAATTCAAACTTACCCTCATCTGCTTCATCGATTACCTGCACCGAAAACTCGTATTCGGGGTAATCACCCATCTCTATAGCGTCCCAGAGGTCTCGGCGATTAAAATCTGCATCTTTGCCTGCAACCTTCTGCGTTTCATCCCACGTCATAGAATGCGCACCCAACATCGAACGCCAATGGAACTTAACAAAAAACGCCCTGCCCTCAGCATTAACAAACTTGTAAGTATTAACGCCAAACCCATCCATCATACGGAAGCTCCTAGGCAATGCCCTATCAGACATTGTCCACATCACCATATGCGCCGTCTCAGTGTTGTTAACGACGAAATCCCAAAAAGTATCATGTGCCGTACCAGCTTGAGGAATCTCGTTGTCCTGTTCAGGCTTAGCCGCATGTATGACATCGGGGAATTTGATGGCGTCCTGTATGAAGAATACGGGGATGTTGTTGCCGACTAGGTCATAGTTTCCGTCTTCAGTGTAGAAGCGAGTTGCAAATCCTCGTACGTCTCGAACGGTGTCAGCGGAACCCCGTGAACCCGCAACCGTAGAAAAACGGACGAAAACGGGGGTTTTCTTGGCTGGGTCTTGGAGAAACTTGGCTTTGGTATATTTGCTCATGGACTGGTAAACTTGAAAATATCCATGCGCACCTGAACCGCGGGCATGCACAACTCGTTCAGGAATACGTTCATGGTCGAAATGCATAATTTTTTCTCTGAAGTGAAAGTCTTCCATTAGGGTTGGGCCGCGTGGGCCAACACGCAGGGAGTTGTCGGTGTCGTTTATTTTTACGCCTGTGTTGCTGGTTAATTGCTGATTCTTTGAGTCAACCCTGTAGAGTTCAAGGGTTTTCTCCACTTTGGGCGGTTCAAACTTTGATTTATCCTTAATTTTTTCAGTCATAAAAACATCTCAAAAATGTTAATAGGCTAAATTTAGATTAACTCAAAAATTTTAGAAGGAAAAGAATTCTTAAGTCTATGTGATTACAGAATGGTAGTTACAACCAACGAAAGAATTCCAAGTAGGAATAATATAGTCATGATGCTTAATAGGGAGCAAGTAAAAATAAGTTAACTTAAAACTATAACGCTGTGAAGTCTATGACTAGAAGATACGGAACTTTCGGAACAGCAGCCACCATCGCAGCGGGAGCTGTATTTGCAGCCCTCGTAGCAGTCGCCACCTACATCTTCGTTATACCTATCCCCGCAACCACAGGATACTTCAACTTGGGAGAAACCATAATCTACGTTGCCGCCCTAGTTTTAGGTCCCTTCGCAGGCGCATTCGCAGGAGCAGGAGCAGCTATAGCAGATTTGCTTGTTCCTGGCGGCGCAGTGTTTGCCCCAGCCACCTTAGTCATCAAGGCACTTGAAGGATTCACAGTGGGTTATCTAAACAGGAAACTGCTGAAAAAAACCCGGAGCATAACCATAAGCGCCACAATATCAGTCGTATTGGGCGGCTTGATTATGATTTTTGGCTACTTCACATATGAAATAGCTGTGCTTGGTTTTCCAGTCGCAGCAGTATTACTAGAAGTTCCATTTAACGTGGTGCAGATGCTCGTTGGCTTACTAATAGCTGTCCCAATCATGCATGCTGTGCTGCGGGTTTTCCCACAACTTAAAAGCTACCTCTAACAGAGGAATACACTATGAAACTTCAACCAGGAAAAGTTCCCGTAGACATTCTCAAGGATGTCGTTTTTAAAAATTTAGGGGTAAACAGAAGCGAAGTCATTTTGGGGCCAGCAACAGGAGTTGACGGGGCAATCCTTGACATGGGCAGCAAAAACGCCATTGTCTCCATGGACCCAATCACTGGCGCAGTCGAACGCATAGGCATGGAAGCCATCAACATAAACGCCAACGACGTCGCCACCTTTGGGGTAGAACCGGCATTCTTCTTCAGCTGCATAATGCTACCTGAAAACGTAGACAGCAGCATCATCGAAAAAATAAGCACTCAAATGCATAACGCCGCCAAAGAATTAGGCATAGCCATCGTGGGGGGACACTGTGAAGTCACACCAGGATTAGCCAACCCCATCGTTGTAGGCTGCATTATGGGCTTAACAGAAAAAGGCAAATACGTAACCGCCGCGGGAGCAAAAACCGGCGACAAAATCATACTCACCAAAACCGCCGGTATCGAAGGCACAGCCATATTGGCGACTGACCGCGAGGAGCAACTTAAAAAAGTCTTCAACCAAACCATGCTCGACGGCGCCAAACATTTCTACAACCAAATCAGCGTCGTCAAAGACGCCTTAACAGCTTACCGCACAGGCGGAGTGCATGCGATGCATGACCCAACCGAAGGCGGCATCCTAAACGGCATCCACGAAATGGCAGACGCAGCAAACTTGGGCGCAAGAGTGCTCCAAGAAAAAATTACAGTTGAACCAGAAACCGCCAAAATATGCCGCTACTACGAAATTGATCCCCTGCAACTAATCAGCTCCGGCGCATTACTCATCGCAGCGGACCCGCAAGCAGCACCTAAAATCATAGACAACCTCGCCAAAGAACACATCTACGCTGATGTCATCGGCGAATTTACGCCAAACCCCAACAAACGCCTCTTAGTACACGGCGACGACTCAGCGGAACTAATGCAGCGACCAACCTCAGACCACCTCTGGATAGCACTATCAAAGTAAAAATTATTCACTTATCTCAGTAGCGGTCTTTCAAAGTTTAAACTTTGTGTAAACCGTTTTTTACTCCGTTAAGCGGCAACTGCACACCCCAATACAAGAAAAACACAGGATAAAACAGCACATACGAAAATACATGCGAATACACCAAGCCACACTGCAAATCCACGATGCCTTGTTGGATGCCGTTTTTGATGTTCCAATTTTCAGGAGGCTTATAATGCAAACAGTAAACGTTACTGGCGATTGATACTTTGTGGCCGTGGTCTTCTATCCAGCGTACAATATAGGCATCTTCATAGGTGTGAAGTTCCTCGGGAATCCTGATGCCCTCAACCGCTTTGTGCAGAATCAGGGTGTCATGCATTCCGCCGCGTAACTTGAAGCACTGTTTAGCGACCATACTCTGGAAACGCAGAATCCATTTATTTGTCAAGCTAGGCAGCACATCGACGTTTAAGCCCCAAACAGCGCCGACTCCCTCAGCCAAATCTACCCTAATTTTCTTGAACCAGTCGCGACAAAGCAGCACATCGCTATCCACAAACATAAACCACTCAGTGGATACTTTGCGTATGCCCTCGGTGCGTGCCTTAGCTCTTGAACCCTCCATCTGAAACAGCAAAACATTGCTATATTTACGGTTGAACTTCTCCAGAATCTCAAGTGTACGGTCCGTGGAGAATCCATCGATTATAATCAGATTTTTGATAGGCACGTTTTGGTAGATTGAGGTTAAGCATTTGCTAAGCAGGTGTTGGCTGTTCTTTGTCAGCACTACAACGTCTATTTGCAGGGGCGCATTCAAATTAATCAACACCTTTATGGTTAACGTTGGCTTAAAAAGCTAAACCATAAGAATTCAGTTTTGGAATATTCAACCTCTGTGAACTGCGGCTACTTTGTGGCGGCTATCCGAACAGTTAACCCGTAAGTGCGAGCGCTAAAAGATTTGAAATACAGCTTACCTGAGAATCTAAATGCGAAATCATGAAATGCCTCAACCCTCAACTCTTTAGCCGCCAAATTATTTGCAACACATTCTTGCCAATCAGCGGGCGTTTTGACGCTGATGTGAGTCTCATCATAATCACGCATTAACTTGCGAATTGGTTTTTCAACCTTCTTGTTAGGCGTAGTGCAGACAAGAGCTCCTTTGCATACAGCAAACATGTTAGAGAGAGCCTTCTCGGGGTAGGGTAGATGCTCCAGTACATCAAAACATGTTACCAAATCGAATTTGTCAGCGTTAAATGGCAAGGGCGTCCGGACATCACAAACCAAAAACTCGCTGCCAAGGATGCTTTTTGCCTGTTTTGTACCCCAAGCGGAAACGTCAACGCCGACAGTCTCATAGCCTAAACTTGAAAGCATCTGCGAAGTGTAACCATAAGCACAGCCAATGTCCAACGCAGATTTGCCCTGACCGCACAAGAGGTTTTCGCCCATGTTTTTTGTTGCCCACCGCAGAACTTCCCTGACATGCCGCTCAACGATTTGCTGTTTATCCGAGTATTTCCTTGCGTCAAAGTAGTCTTGACCGTACGCCATAGCCATTGCTGCTCCAACACATTGTAGCATCATTCACTTTTAAATTAAAGCCTAACAATAAACCGATTCAACAAAAACATCACTTGTTAAGCCACCATAAAACAAAACCGCCATCACCAAAGTAGAGGGGGACCTGATAATTGTTTTTATAGTTCCAACCCGACTAATTGTAACTATAAATTATTGGCTAGTGACAATTTGGCGGCAGGTTTGAAGAAAGCAGCATCCATAGCAACACGTTCTCTATCACCGGGCAAACCCCACCATGCACAATGGTTAGTCACTAGAAAATGTAATTACCGATGTGTAGGCTGCAACGTCTGGAAAGAACAAGACGAAAGAGAACTCTCAGCCCAAGAAATAAAGAAAGGCCTCGACATCCTAAAAGACATCGGCATAATGGAATTAACCATCTCAGGCGGAGACCCACTTCTACGCCCAGACATCGACGAAATTATCGACTACGCCGCAGACCGCTTCATACTAACAGTTTACGATAACGGAAGTATGGCAGCAAAAAAGGTAGATGCCTTGCGAAAAGTGGATTTTGCAGCGATTTCTATCGATAGCTTAGATGCAGCAAAAAATGATGCCATAAAAGCGGTTCCTGGCGCATGGAAAAAAGCAATGGAGTCAGTAGAAACCCTTCGAAGTGAAGGCATCAGAGTAGCAGTAACACCAACCATTTCACAGAAAAACCTCCATGAAATCGTGGATATGACTAACTATTTCACAGGCAAAGGAATACCCATGTGGTATTGCCTCTACTCATATGACACCTCAGTAGACACCAATCAACTCTTCAGAATCGGCAAACCAAACGACGAATTCATCATAACCGACAAAAAAGCCATGGTTAACCTCTGCAACCAACTCATCGAAATGCGAAAGAAAAACAAACAAATGCTCATAACCACCAAACTCCTCGAAGCACTCCGAAGCCTCTATGATGAAGAAAAAAGAATCTGGAAATGCCAAGCACTTAAAAACTTCTTAGTAGTAGATCATTTGGGCAGAGTATCAGGTTGCCATAACCACAATCATTTGGGATCAATCTTTGATTTACCGAAGAAATGGAAAACCCAAGAGGTAGAAGATCTTCGGAAGTCATACCATGATTGTACGCAATGCAATTACCTATGTTATGTGGCTTATTCGCTTTATGGAGGTCCAAGTAGTTACATATCTTTAGCTAGGGATCAATGGCGAAATGCAAATTTACTCTTCAAATAATTTTAAGCCTCAATATTACAGATAAAGCTCGGAAAAATAGAGCCTAAGGCTAATTGACCACTAACTAACCCTGTCTCAACATCCATTAACGGGTTTTTTGAGTTGACCAATCCCGTTTTAAGGCTTGTATGTATAAGTCGGGGTCCTGCATCTCTGGGCTTTTTTAATTCGATAATTGACGGCAGAAACATAAGCAGAACTAATAGACAAGTTGGTAACAGAATTTGAGTTACTACCTCAATTTGCACCATTAATATCTAGCAAGCATTTAGGATTGGTTTGCAATATAACAATTTCCGTTTCCCGAATGGATAGTATGTACCCATGGGCTTTTTCGGCCAAGGATTTTGTCTATGACCAAACTAAAAAATGCCTTAACACAAATCAGCATACTAAAGAGAAAAGAAAAAATCAGTAAGGGCGCTAACCATTGAATCTCTTTCCGCCCATCCAAATAAGCGCCAATTCCAACCTCAAAGAAGGGTGCATAATTACCCACAAAACAGTACATAGAAATAGGCACAACAAACCATAACGCAGGAGCTACAATTGAGCCAGAAATAATCAGGTAAGCACCCACTAACAATGAACACATGGTTAATAGGGGCATAAAATAGACATGCAACAGAAGCAAACCATCAAGTTTCTGTCTAAACGTCAAATGCTCACTTTTTACAACTTTTAAAGCATATTTTATGCATACCTGCATATGCCCCTTTGCCCATCGATGCCTTTGACGCCAATAAGCCCTCCATGAGGCAACCGCTTCCTCATAGCATTCAGCGTCCCCCGCATAGCGAATTTGGTAGCCCCCAAGAGCAATCATGAAGGTTAAGTCTGTGTCCTCGGTCAGCATTGCCTCATCAAAACCGCCCAAATCCATTACGAGGCTTCGTCTAAAACCCACGACGGTACCGCCTAATTGCGGAATCAAACCCAAAAGATCACGTGCTTGCTGATCAACTCTATAGCCACCGATTCGCTCCAACGCTATTAGACGAGTCACTAGGTTCTGCGGTTCGTTTAACACAACAGGTCTCCCTTGGACGGCTCCAACTTGTGGGTCAACAAATTTTTCTATAATCTTACGGACAAGGTCTGGATGGGGTGTATAGTCTGCATCGAAACAAACAACAATTTCGCCAGTGGCTTGTTTTAGTGCAGCATTAAGTGCAGCTGGCTTCCCAATCCCACCCACTTTAGAGTCACGATGCAACACTTTGATGAATTTACACTTTTTTGCGTACTCATCTGCGATCAAACCCGTTTTATCATTAGACGCGTCATCTATGGCTATAACGTCAAGTTTGCCTTTGGGGTATTGGAGTTCAGATAATTTTTGCAACAAAGCGCCGATGACTTGTTCTTCGTTATGTGCAGGAATCAAAATGGAAACTGTAGGCTCGTATGTATTGACCCGAGGGTAATGGATGGCTGAAAGTTTTTTGGCATTTCGTACAACCGTTAATGTGAAGATATAGTGGCGTACCAAGTATGCGCTAATTAGGATCACTGAACAGAAAAAGAATACGTTTAGGATTTCAGTTAGCATATTTTCACGAGGGTTCTTCGGATACGTTTGGCAGTTTAGGTAGAAAGCTCAGGCTTAAGGACCAAAAGGGAATAATCCACATGAGAGTTAAAAGTGGAAAGATGAGAGCGTAGAAATTGTGGAATGTTGA
Source organism: uncultured archaeon (assembly GCA_963782915.1). Lineage (GTDB taxonomy): Archaea > Thermoproteota > Bathyarchaeia > Bathyarchaeales > Bathycorpusculaceae > Bathycorpusculum. The sequence goes on along the minus strand of CAWALK010000020.1, from coordinate 269,118 downwards.
ACCAAATAGCGCATATCCAGCGTCGGAGATGTATTTGAAGAGATAGTTCGAGAATAACCCCAGGATGTTACAGGCGGTTAAGAGAATACTCTTCAGGGTTAAGCTGCCGTTGAGCTGGAAAAATAGGGTTATGAATAATAAATTGCATATTATCAAAGTGACGCTGGATTGGGGGTCTATATAGCGATATGCTAAAAGAAGGCATAGAGCGATTATAGTGCTAAAAAGCCCTATTGCCAAATAATTTATTAATCTATGCATTCCCCTTCGCCTCTCTCTTGAATCTTAGAAGGGCTAATTGTTTGCTTCTGGTTTTAAGCGCTATGGAACATTCTTCTAGAAGATTGTTCTATTCCAAAACTGAATTAAACAGTTGAAGCGGAAAGAACCACGTTATCCATAACGCGGCATAGAACCTCGAAAACTTCAGGAGCATTCAAATTATCAGTATCTAACACAAAATCGAAAGGAGCCAGATCGTCGCCTAACGAAAATCCATAGAGTGTTTTATAAATGCTCTTTGTATGACCTTCTTTTTCGCCTAGCACTTTAACAGCTTCAGTGTAGGTCAGGTTATCTCTTTCTGCAACTCTTGCGGCTCTCTTCTCAAATGATGCTTCAAGCCAAATTTTGAAGCCACCCTTAAGCAGCCAAGGCATAGTCCAACTATCCAATAGAACATTGCCCTGATTTGCGTATTCTAAGAGTTTGTTGTCAACGGCTTTGTCGAATTTGGGGTCGTTAACTCTTTTTTGCAGAAAATCTAGTCCAACGGGGCTTTCCCACCAACCTTGCGCATTGATGTCATAGCCCTCGTCTTTTGCAAGGTCTTTTAGGGCGTCGCCGCCGGAGTAATATTTTAGGTTGTATTTTTGGGCCAACTTTTTTGCTAGGGTGCTTTTTCCTGTTCCGGCCATACCTGAAATGCAGATGACTGTTTTGGGGATGGGTTGGCAGGTGTCTTTTGGGTTGGCCATTTTTGGGTTTCTCCGCTTCTAATTTGTTATTGTTCTATGGGCATTATGCCGATGACGCGTTGTGAGAGTAACCCGAAGAATAGCGAGCAGATTGGGTACCAGTATACGACGGGGATGGCATTTACGACTGGTGCTCCACCTACAGTGAAAGCAGCGTTTCCAATAGTACCGATTCCAGGGATATAGGCCATTGGAGTGCTTCCGAAGACGGGGATCAATACCAGGAACCATACTATGAGGTAAACGAATGATATTCCGATTTGAAGCATCTGGGGCTTGAACATTTTCTGCTGCATGTTGTTGATTTGGGATTGTTTCTTTTTAAGTTTCTCCATTTGCTTCTTATCGTTAGCTCTTGCTGCTGCCATGGTTTCAGAGCGGTATTCAGCCATTTCTTTTTGCATAACTCGGTATTGCTCCCAGCCGATAAAGTAGTTAATTAAAACTCTGTTAACTCCAGAGTTAGCGAAAGCAATTCCCGCTGCAATACCCATAATAATCAATGTTGCCGTTGGCAACGAAGTGATTGCACTCAATATTTCAGACACGACGATTTTCCTCTTGCCGCTCTTTGAACTATGCGTACATGTTACTTGTTAATAACTATTTTCACTTGATTAGAAGTAAAAGGAGTAACGAAAAATCGCTTTTTTAGATGAATAAGACATGTTGGATTTTACGCTGAAATTAGAAGACAGGGGAAGTTAGCTGAGTGCCAGTTTGGCGACTTCGTGCCCCCACGCCTCAATCACTGCCCAGTCGCGTGTATCGTGCACTTTTGCGGTGTTTAAGCCGTTTTTGCGGAGGTTTCTGCGGTTGACTCTAACTATGATATCGACTAACAAGCCATGGCTGTAACTGAAGTCCATTAAACCGCCAAAGTAACCTAAGGCTATTGGTGATAGGTTATGCTGTGCGGAGAAGTCGTCGAGATAACGCTTTTTGCCTACATCATAGCCTGCATCTTTACGGTCAGCCATCGAGCAACTGACAAACAAAGCGGTTTTCTTTGTTTTTAGAGTGTCAGCGTTTTTTTCTATAAACTCTACGGATTCTTTGGTCCATTTGTCAGCTCTAAGGCCGCTTCCGACAATAACTAAGTCATAGGAGTCAATGTTTTCTGGGCTCTTTTTTGCGTCGAAAACATCGACGGAGTTTCCTTCTTGTTCTATGGCTTTGGCGATTGTTTGGGCTACTTTTTCTGTCCCGCCCCATCTTGTTCCGTAAATCAAGAGAACGTTCAATGTATCAGCGTCCCAATTATTTTTTGTAGGGAAGCACACTTTGGAGGTTTATTAACTCATCCACAAAATTTTTGGTTTTTAGCAAAAGCAGTAGTGTGTATTTTGGTTGAATAAAAAAATGAAAAAAGAGTTAAGCGGCTAAAAGCCGTTTACGCTTATTCGCCCAGTATTCGTCTAAACGCTGGGAACATTTCTGCCGCGCGTTCACGCATCAGCAACTCATAGTACTGGTAGATGATGCCTACTGATAGCAGGATACCTGTACCTGTTCCGAAGGCTCCGAAGAAGTCGGACATACCAGCCACTAACCCAACGATTATGCCACCCAGTACTGTGACTACAGGTATGTAGCGTTTGAGGATGGCTTCGATGGGGCGTTCGCTGCGTCTGTAGCCTGGGATTTGCATGCCGCTGTCCATTAGTTGTTTGGCGACTTTGTTTGGTCCTAAGCCACCGACTTCAAGCCAAATTAGCGAGAAGACGGCACAGAAGGCTATGACTATGCCAAGGTATACGGCTGCATGCAGTGGGTCTAGTGCGACGGTTTGTATGTTGCGGGGTGCTGTGACGTAGTATGCTAATCCGCCTACTGGTGAAACGCTTCGGGCTCCTTCTGCGGATACTGTAACGTTGTAGTCGCCTACTATTTGGAAGAACCAGCTTGTGCCTGGCGGTGGTTGTCCAAATTGGCTCCAGAGTAGTTGGGTGAAGAAGTACACGTTAGCGAATAGTGCACTTGCGAAGATGACGGGTAGGTTGCTGACGTAGAGTAGTTTGATTGGGTATCTGCTGCGGAAGCCTTTGTAGCCTGCGTAACTCATTGGGAGTTCGATTCTGACACCTTGTAGGTAGATGACTATTAGGAATACTGCTATGGTAGCGATGAAGCCTACTAGTGATGGGAGGCCGGATTGTGTGCCGAATACCCATTGTGCTGCTGTGATTTGTCCGTTTAGGAGAGCGGATAGTTGGTTGACGAATAGGCCTGTTGGTGGTGAGAACATTGACCAGAGGATGTTTTGGGCCACACCTGCCATGATGAAGAGGCTGATGCCGCTGCCTAGACCCCAGCCTTTCTGGACAAGTTCATCCATTAACATGACGATTATGCCTGCTGAGATGAGTTGTATGAATATTGCCAGTATTACGCCTATGCCGAGTTCAGGTAAGGTGCCGTACATGCCGCTGAGGATGTATGCGCCTGCTTGGACGGCTGTTAGGAGGATGCTGAAGACTTTGCTTGCAGAGGTAAAAAGTCCTCTGTCTTCAGGGTTTGATAAATCGCATTTTATGATGTTTGATCCTGCGAGTAACTGTAGAATTAAACCGGCGGTGACGATTGGACCAATGCCGAGTTCCATTAATGTTCCTTGGTTTGAAGCAAAGATGACACGAAGGGACCCAAAGTTATCCTGTGCACCTGCACTTACACCGTACAGTGGGATTTCGGTCATCACCAAGAAAACGACTAGGACAAGTGCGGTCCAGAAGAGTTTCTCGTTAAAGCTGACTTTACGTTCAGGCTTCTTAATTTCGGGCAATATTCTACCGATTGGTTTGAAAAGGCTGAGGAATCTTCCGGCCATTTAGCTTAGTTACTCCTCGACGGTGGAGGCTGCGGTGGTTATGAGTTTTCCGCCTGCTTCTTGGACTTTTGCCATGGCGGATTTGGAGGCGACCGGAACGGTGATTGTCAGTGCTTTGGTTATTTTGCCTGTGCCGAGAAGTTTGGTGTAGCCTAGTTCCGTTAAGTTGATTTCTTTGCCGGAAGCGAGTTGGTCGAGTTTGACTAGGTTGATGGTGTTTTCGATTCTGTGTTTGCTCTGTGGAGAAACGAATCCGTGTTTTCCGAAGTAGTTAGGTTCGCTAGTTACGACTTTGCTCCAGAGGTGTTTATGGCGTCCTACTTTGCGGTTGCCTTTACTGCCACTGTCGCGGTGTTGTCCTATTCTTCCGTAACCGACTGTTCTTGAGCCTCGGAATTTCCTGATTTTTCTTAGTTTATGGGGCATGTTGATCTGCTTTTCCTATTGCTGTTGATTCAGCTTTTTTAAGTTTGATTTCTAGCACGCCGTTCTTGTATTTCGTGTGCGTTTCGTCTGGAATGACTACCTTCGGTAAATTTAAACTTTTATAGTATCTGCGCTCTTTTGATTTGGCTGACAGCGTGATTTTCTGGTCTTTTACATTAATCTTAAAGGTTTCCTTATTAAAGCCTGCGATTTCTGCGAAGATTGTGATGTTGTTACTATCCTGGAAAATGTCGATTAATGGTTTAAGATCTTGACGCTTCGCGTGGCCGCTGGACGGGCGAAAACTCGGTGCAGGAACCTTTGCTTTCTGGGAAGCCCTGGATTTTCTGGATTTAGACGTTGATAACTCGTTTAGGTCTAACCATTTTTTATTCTTTAAAGTTCGTTTCCATCTTGCACTCATTTGTTGGTTTCCCCCTCCGATTTAACTACCCATCTTCCTGAAGATGTTATAAAACGTATCGCACATAAAGGGTTAGAAAATGCCTGAAGGACAGATTGCTATTTGATGGTAAAACTAGCGATAATAGCGGTATTTGGCGCTGGGGTGCTTAGTGTTTTCGGGCATTTACCGCCTTGTTTTGGGGTGTTGACGACTGGTGGAGACTGAATGTTGAGCAGGCAGGCACTTGTCCTGTGGCAAATGGTGCTTTTGGGTTGCTTGTTGAGGTTTCTTTGGGTTTGTTGTGTGCGTTTACGAGCCTACCTACCTCAGAGGTACCTCCCCCTCCCTTATCAGTAGATCAAAAAATCGTGTTTCACCTCCTCTAAAAATCAACCGTAAGCCTCCAAATCAGGCAGCCAAGACAAGACTAAACACAACCTAACAGCATTCTTAAGAGCATACGTCCTAACACGCCTTCTACGCCTGAAATTCCACAAAACCCACAAATTATAGAGTACAACCGCCAAAAAGAAATACAGCTGCCTCAACCTATAGAGCTTAGAGGTAGTCTTAGCCAAAAACAACCCAATCATACGATAAGAAGTCTCAATCCCCCAACGCCGCCTAAACGTCTTCTTAAGCACCTTGGGCTTAAACATGGTGTTGGTAGCAAAAATAAGCAGCTTCTTGTTTTGACGCACAGTTACAAGCCTAAAAGTCGCCTGATCCAAAACCGACTTCTTATGCGTAGTCGTTGTATAAAATACATCCAATCCGGCTCTTAAGGGCTCCTTATGCCAAGGAATATGCATTATGTACTTTATTTTGGCGTCATCTAGATAGTTTATCACTTGAGTGGAGAAGTAGCCTCGATCCAACAGCACCAGCTTAACTGTTAAGCCCAACTCAGAGACACGTCTAGGAGATACTTGACATGCCACAGCTTGCTTCTATGAATCATTGTTGCTGCTGCTAAGGTTAATCTCTGACCGGTAGCAACACTTATCGTTCATATCTGTAGGCATGGTTTAGCCGTTCTTGTGTGGGTTCCCACTACGCCTTTTGCTTTAGGGTCACCGTCGTACATTTCATCATGCCAGTCTATGGCTACAACCAGTGGCTTGTTTAGGGCGCCTTTTTGTTTCATTTGCTAGATTGTTTGCCGGTTGATTTGGGTCTTTGTTGAGGGTTTTGTTGTTTTCGTGGTTTCTGACTGTTTGCGCAAGTTGGAGGTTTTGTGCGCACCCTTCTATGTAGCTGTTGTCCCTGCTCCTAGGATGAGCGTTTTGGTGGTTTCTTGGCTATTTCGGGCGTGTTTGAGATTAAGGAAGCTGCCGATTGTTCTGTAAATATAAGTAAGCCTTTAGCTTATCCCTTCGTCTAGGGATGGCGCTGTAGCTAGTCATGCTTGATACCCAAAAGCTGGTTACAGCGCTATTCATAAACTTTGTTCTGTTATAAAGAATAAATAGACTAGGCTGCTGCTGCTCTGCATAGACCCCCTATCTCCTATAAAACGCAGCTTTGCTGCTTTGCCGACCTACCCCCTCCCTTATATATAGACTGAATTCCTGAATTACTTTGCAATCAATGATAGCAATGAACAGCGCAATGAGTTCGGGCACTAGCATGGCCCATTCAATTCGGTTCGCCCGTACCCCCGAAGAGCCGCTGATTACAGATAAGCCGTCTTGTACCACCCGTGGCACAACACAAAGGGCCACAAAATTCAGAACAACCAACAAACACACAACACCCAACCCAATACAAAAACTAAACCACCCACACGCCAACCTGCACAAATAAGCAAACTTCACAAACAAAGATAGAGAGAGGAATGGGGTGAGGGAACGTTTTGGTGCGATGCCCCTTTTCCCCAGTCGATTCTGAAGCTTTGCCGCGCAGGGTTAAACGCTAAGCCCTATACTTTCAAACGTAAAGATGGGTTGCGGGGAACTTGTAAGCCGCCTAACTCCTGCTATTGATGGGAAGCCCCGCCAGTTTGTAAGCAAACGCTGCGTCAACCTTATCAACGAATTGTTGGAGTATCGGGAAGACGTCAAAGAAAACGACCATGCGACTGATACTCTACGGTATAGTTTGCCGCTCGCTCAAGAAGAAAAGCCGTCTGTATGTGGTTCGATGTTGAGGGTGTACCTTACTTGAGATTGCTATGAAAGAAGCAATAACGCCCGCTAAAAAAGAGCGGTTTTTAGATGGGTGCGTATTGAAGCTTGTTAAATTCCTTTTTGACCATACCGATTATGATGGGTGAAGTCCTCGATGTCTCTTCTGACGCGCAAGCTTTCTGTGGGCATTAGTGGATATCCCAGACGGATTGTGTAAGCAATTTTTAGCGGGTCGGGAACTCCAAGGATCTGTTTTAGTTCCTTCTCAACAGATACTGTGGCAGATAAACTTAGAATTTGCATGCTAATTCCCAGAGCCTGTGCAGTCAGCCAGATGTTCTCCATGAGGCAGCCTAAACTAATGAAACCATAAACATCTACGGCAAGGGCAGGTGCTTTCTTTATTGAATCATACAAAACCATTAGAAGGGTTGGGCTGCCTCGTATGGAATTGCTAATCGGTATCGGGGGAGAACGTGCAATTTGGGGGAATTTGGCTGGGTCAATCCAGTCAAGTGGAAAACCAGTTGATAAAATGCCAGTCTTCTTCCGCTTGAGTTCTTCCTCGGAGAAAGACAGGTGCTCATAGTTGTCGCGTAAGAATTCCTCTAAGACGCATGATTTTACGCTGCCAATTTTTTCAAGCAGCGCCTTGTCGTCAATAACCATGATTTCGTAGTTCTGCATGTTATGTCCTGTAGGTGACCATCGTGCAGACTCCAGTATCTGATTGATATTATCTTTGGAGATTGGTCTATTGGGGTCAAATTGTACCCTGGAGGATTGACGATCCCTGATAACTTTTAAAACTTCGCTCATAAAGAGACCTACAAGTTTTACCTTTGCCAACAAAATGAACATTTCGGAGGCATCCTTGGCCCGTTGTTAGTTCGGTGTGAGTGCTATGAAGCGCTATGTTAACTTGATTAGCGAATTGTTGGAGTATCAGGAAGACATCAAAGAAAACGACCATGCGACCGATGCTCTGCGGTATAGTTAACCGCTTGCAACCGGAGAAAAGCCGTTTCTTTATGTGGTTAGGCGTTGACGCCTTTAGATAGTGAGGGTATAAGCAACATAACCAGAATTCTAGCATTTGGATTGAAAAACCCTCGCCTAAGTTTTTGAAAAGGTGGTTGAGCCTTTTTCCGTCTATGTATCTGCACAGTTAAGATGTTACTACTCATAAACAAGATTTCAGTAAACTTTTATTGAAAGCGACTTCACAGGGTACTTATGCGATTACTGAGCAAAAGTTTGATTCTATTGCTTTTAGTTCTATTAGCTATCCCAAGCCTGAGTGTGGTTAAGCCAACTTTTGCTCAATCAACACCCAAGCCGTCTGTTCCAGAATTCACTCCAAAATACATAGACCTATCCTATGATGTACCACCAACCTATGGAATCGACCAATACACAGGAAAAACCATCATCACACAAAATGGCTACCATGTCGATAACAGGTCGATACAGTTCACCATAAAAAATCAACTATTTACTCCCTATACGGATGCAAACGGGACCCATATTGGTCTGTACTATAACTTCAGGGTAAAAGGCGCTTATGGAGCAGAGTGGGACTATTATCCATTTATGCCAGACGGTCAGTCTTCAAACACTTATGGCGGGTCATTCATTCCCCTTGAGGAGAGACCTTCTGCCCCCGCTTTTTCACAATCCAGCGCCGAATATACTACCGTAACCATCAAGATCCCGGGCGTTTGGAGAGTTCCTCAGGGTGTCTCTCTTGATACCCAAGTACAGGCAATAGCAGGCTACATGTATTATCGGGATAAACAATACCATTTTGTAGGCCAATATAGCGATTGGAGCAACACCCAAACATTAATAATAGGTCAAACTTCAACTACCACTTCAACGCCTACTGTAACACCGACTGCACCAGACACAAATGGTAACTCTACCAATTCAGTCACCTTGCCCTTGGATGTCTTAATTATCATTGCAGTGGTTGCGCTAATTGCGGTGGCTCTATCGGTATTGCTTTTTAGAAGGCATCTAAAAACCGCTCACTTGAGCAAATAGACCTTTTCCCACAGTTCCAGCCTGATCTCCAGTCTTCAGTTTCAGCGTTGACTATATGTTAATTCTCAGCTCGCGCTTGCAGCTGAAGAGAAGCCGTTTCTGCATGTGACTAGGCGCTGACGCCTAAGTTTAAAGGTGATATACCCTTTGAAGGGCACTTAACTACCTTTTCCAGCGATGCAGTGTACCCACCCTCCGTTTTGGTTCTACCGCTAACTTGAAAGAATATTTTTATCATTTCTTGCTGGTTACATCATATGGGAAGAAAGAAAGCGTTCCTGTTAGTTGCCATCTTTCTGATGGTTTCAAGTTTATCGCTAGTTAGTCTTACTTCTGCTCAGTCTATACCTAAGCCATCTGTACCAGAATTTACCCTTAGATATGTTGACTATTCTTATGATGTTCCACCTAAATATGGAATAGACCAATACACAGGGCAGAACATAACAATCCAAGCAGGTTATCACGTAGATAATAGGTCTATTGAAGTCACGGTTAAGAACCAACCTTTCACGCCATACAATGACTCCAACGGCAACTACATCGGCTTATACTATAATTTTAGATACAAAGGACATTACGGAACCCAATGGACTTATTTCCCTTTTAATCCTGATGGAGTAACTGCCACTCCTTGGAATGGTATGATTATCAGCAGAGGGGTTTTTCCTTATTTCACCCAATCAGAAGCGGCTAACACGACATTTATTTTTGGTGTTCATGAGGGACAAGAAGATTTTGAAGTGCAAGCACAGATAGGGCATATTGCTGATGTTGGCGGCGGTACAGTAAGCTTGGGCAGTTATTACAAGTTTACAGGCGTATCAAGTGACTGGAGCCCGACCCAAACAGTAACCATATTAGAAAGCAACAATCCAACACCTACACTCTCTCCAACAGTTCCAGAGTTATCTTGGTTGGCCATTGTGCCTTTGCTTCTGTTGGTATTTGCTGTTGCTGTGGTAATTAGCCATCGAAAAACCGCAAACTTGAAGCAATGACCTTTTCCCACAGCTCCAACCTGATTACCAGTCTTTAGACTCAGCGTTAGCTATATGTTAATTCTTATAAGGGCTGTTTAGTGATAGGGCTATTTTGTGTAGGCATCTCTGGGAAAAGCGGTAAGTTTGACCTCTCCTGTGGGCTGCATGCTTGCTGTTTTCCCCATGGATTGACCGACGTTTCAGGTCTGTTGTTGCTTTGAGTGGCTGTGGAAAATGCAAACGGATGCATAAACAATAGTTTCGATTCTGCCTTTGGAGTACTGAAGGCTGCCTTTCATAATTGAGGTCGGATAAGCCCTTGTGTGGAAAAAACCAGATTTAACTTCACTAAATACCCGAAAGGAAATGGAGGGTTTTAGGTGATTAGTGCTTGTTTTGGTGTTGGGTTATTGTTTGGGTTGCTGGCTGGTTGTAGAGCAAACCGCAAGCAGAACAGGACGGTTTTTGGTCTATTGCAAATAGGTAAGAGTTACCCTTTCCCTGAAAGTACACCATTAAACAACTGTTGCTGTTAGCTGGCAACCACACAGCCTTAAAAATTGTTCAGCCCTAAACCAACTGCCAACAAAAACCGTCAGGGCAAAGTCAGTTTTTAGGTGGGTAAAAACAATAACGGAGCTTAAAGAATTAATCACTCAATTCTTCGACCAACTAAAAGCAGCCCTAAAAGAATATGCCAATAAACAAGAAGCAGCCCTTAAAGCACGCCTGAAAAAACTCTTAATAATCTCTATCACGGGCGCTGTACTTATGTGCTCAGGTATCTCTATGGCGGGGTCAGCTGCACTGTTTTTCCTCATCGGGTCCCTGCGTTATTTGGAAACCTTCATGCCAGCATGGCAAGCATGGCTCATAATGGGTGCAACCTCAGCTGTAGTTGCGGCAGCACTGTTTGTGGCGCTGTTTCTCATAATCAGAAAACAACTCGCAACCCCAAAAACAACTGCAAAACAAGAAAAATAGGTCGGCTACTCACCATCAGGAAAAAACAGCCGAATATACCGTGTCAGCGATTAATTTTGCACCCTCACTATTCACGTGGACCCCATCCAGATAATAATCGGGGCGCTCGGCAAACGCCGAATAAACATCAATTACCGGCACATCCGTCTCGTTTGCCGCTTGCATGATACCTGGAATTATAGTGTCCTCGAAATAGGCACTATCCATTTTGCCCGATTGGTTGCTGATAATCGGCGGGGGTAAAACAACCCACACTTCAGGTTTACTTGAAAGCCCCTGAAATGCCGTCACCAACTTCACATAGTCACCGACAAAGCTTGCGTTGAATTGGTGCAAGCTGGGTTGGGCGTCGTTGGTTCCAAGCATGATGATTACGATGTTTGGCTGGAAGTTTAGGGCGTCTTGGAATACGGTTGTGTTCATGTAGGGTGTTTCTGATTGCAGCGTAACTGTGGTTGAGCCTGCACCAAAATTGCGGAGGCTATAGCTTTGGTTGCCCAGCAGATTCCACAGGTCATAGGGGTATTCGGTTGATTGGGTGAGACTGTCTCCGACGCAGGCAACGCGGATTGACTCTGAAGCTTTGTCAGCGAATAGGTAGTATGCTACCAACCCTGACGAAATGAGCAGGACAACTAATCCAGCCGCTAGCATCATCAACTTTTTTCTATTCATTCCTCGCCCCCCAAATGTTCAGATGTCCCATCAATCAACCGTTTTAGATATGGTATCTTTTTGAGTAAAAGAATTATCCCAAGAGAAGCAAACAGCACGATTGCCGTTAACAATGGAACCTCGATGACGGGGTTAAGTGTGGTGCGGTTCATTGTGAAACCAAAGTAGCCCAATTGTATGGATTCAATTATCATTACGTGGATGAAGAATATGCCTAAAGTGTTTACGCTGATCAATTTGATTAGCTTGTTGACTTTAGAGGGGCTGCTGTCTTTCTGAATGGTGGGGGGCTTAATTGTCATTAGCAGCAGAAACGCGGAGACTGAGGCTAAGATGATTGTTGGGCTAAAGTATTGTTGTAGAAAGTACATTTCTGTCCCGCCCTTTGTTGCGGCTAAGGCATATGTGCCAAGTGCGGTTAAGGCGACGCCGGAAATAAAGAGAGCTCCAAGAGTTCTGCGGCGTATGTGCACGGTTGATAGGTAAGATCCTAACACAAAGAAGCCAACGTACCCAGTGAGTGCGAAGACGTTATCGTTTAGTTTGTAAATGCTGAATAAGCTCAAGAAGGGTATGATGGCTACGCCAACGGTCCACAAGATTATGAAGTATTTTATCATCGTCGAATCTGCATGAGCCATGAATATGCGCAGTATCGGAGTCAAAAAGTAGAGACCGACGAGCACATAGAGGTACCAGAGTTGCGTATAGGGACCATTGAGTATGCCTTGAACTATTACTCCCGCGGAGAAGGGAATATTTTGGACCAGAAAATCCCATGCGAAATATGCGGTGCCCCAAAACAGGGAGGGTAAACCGATTCTGGCCCATCTTTTCTTGAAAAAAACCGGCAAGGTATCTTTCTTTTGGGGTTGCAACAAAAGAGCGCCGGATAGCATTAGGAATAATGGAACGCCCAAGGGAACCGCGATGCTTTGATAGACGTCCACGATGCTCCAGCGGGTAAACTCCAATGGGCTAAGCTGGTTGATTTCTTCGGGGGTTATTATGAAGCGGCCTGATGCATGTAGGAGGATTACACCGATCATGGCGATGGTTCGAATCAGGTCAACGTTTACTAGGCGGCCTCTTAGTTGGTTCAGGAAGCCTCCCCCTGTTCAGATTGCAACTCTTCTGTCCAAGGGTACTGCAGTTGAGGTGAAAAATTAGTGGATTCAAAGAAGATTTTATAGACGGATGAACTGTTTTTTGGCATGTTTCTCCACAAATAAAGCCTTGGATCGGATAGAAATTAAAGGGTTCTTGTGCAGGTTCCTTGACTAATCAGCAGTTTTTAGTTCATGTTTCTTGACTAAGGGTTAGTCTACATTCCTTGACTAAACCTATCCAGAGGGATTTCCGCAAATTATATAACACTAAACCCACCAGTAGTTTAAGTGAGGATAAGAGCCAAAAAGAAAAGAAGCTCGCAGGCTAACGCAGGATGCAGATCGAATGCAACCACAAGCCAAGCGGCACTGATCCAATTTACCGCGTAGCAATGGATAAACCAAAGCTATTCAAAAAGAGAAGTAGGGAGAAAAAAGACGACGACTCTTGTCCTCTCCCTCCTTTTTCCTATTATAACTCAAATTTATTGTTCACGACTTTTATTGATAGGGCCTAAATTGCATGCATTAACACTCCTTGAATAATGAGCGGGCAATTTAACGTTAAGATATTCACTTTCTGAGTAGTTGTTTCAGGGCGAAGCCAACAATCATTTAACTATCTTCAAATCCACGTTTTGAATGGGCGGGCTTGCTGTAGTCCAAGTTTACCGCAGCCAAGACAGACTCGTTTCCATCACCAATAGGCTATCTCTTAATAGATAAACTTGGATTAAGAGAGCAAAAGTCCGCCTAATTCCAAGGAGGACTGCTATGGATTACATGTTTTTGAAATGCCCAATATGCAAAGCAATGATGTCTAACCCAAACAAATTAAGAGAGCACAGATTAAGGGAACACAAAAGCATATACTCTGAAATCAAAGTGTCCATTTAACAACAGTATGAACACTTGCTTTTTGATAGGGGTAAGTTAAGTTGTAAGTTTTATAATTCAGGCACTTCGTCGAATTGATCCTTAGCCACACATTCACTATCAGTACGCAGATACTCTTGCCCATTAACGGTAACTAAGTGCACATCGTCGCCTTTACGCCATTTCCCCATCGCAGTCTTAAACACTGTGGAGTAAGTGATGCCCCGCTTTATGTTGGCGATAACATCTGCCCTAGAAGCTATTACGGTTTCACAGACCATATTACCGAAGTCTGAATGAATCTCCATAGAATCAACAAGGCAACTACTCGGGTTAGTTCGTACGGAAGAGATTAAGTAATCAGCCCACTTCTGCATCGCATCACCAGTGGGTGGTTGTATTTGAAGTATTATTTAACGCTTGTTGCATACGGATTCAACATTCCAAGAAAACATTTGAGCAACCATAGCAAACGGATTAGCATATCAATCGAATCCAAGCGATGGTTCCATCTACGGATTCAGAAAGTTTTAAGAATGATGCAATTACCTCCATGTTTCGGAAGGGAGAATATGAGGGGAAAGCAAATTGCTTTAGCATCAGCATTGGTGCTAAGCGTTATTTTACTCTGTTATAGTTTGTATGTTGGAGTTATGATTGGCGCTGAATGGTACGGCGTAAACGCGACGTTCCAGTGGCACATGAACAACTACATCGTCATGGACGCCCAATACGCCTACAGCCTCTTTGGGTTGGCAACAATGGCAATCGGCGGTTTAGCCACAGGACTTGCAATGTCCTCATTCTTCAACTACACAAAAACCAAAAAACACATCTTAATCCTAACAGGCGCATTCTTCATAGCTATAGTCATGACCGGACTAGGCTTCAACACACTTGACTTCATGCTGGGCAGCTTCTACTGGACAAACATGACCTATCCGCCGCCAGTACAAATCGCATTATTCGGCCCCGTTGATGTGTGGAACTTCTATTTCTTCTTCTTCGTAGCTCCACTATGGTTCAGCGGATTCTTGATGGGATCAGCAACAGCCTACTTCACATTCATCTACAAACCTCTACGCGCAGCAGAAGCATATGTGGCAAAGAAGAACTTGGGTGCAATGCTACATCACAACACCCAACAGAAAGAGTATGTTGCGGAATCCAAAGTTTTCTGGAGAAACCGCAGTGTACTCAAAGAAACCTTCGAAAACACCAACTAAGTTTCCCACAATTTCTTTGTTCTTTTTTTTGTAGCTAACTTTTTGGATTTAGAAACTTACCGTTAGTACAAATTAGTAATTATTAACAGAATTCGCTAATTAATTAAAATTAAAAATTAAAAAATATAAAGTTGGAACGGATGGTCTTAGACCATGCGTTTGACTAAGTCGTTGATGGCTGCGCCGCGGTAACCTGCTTCGCCACCGGATTTAAAGCTGTTCTTGGTTTGACCCTTGTAGCCTTTGCTTGGTGGATGCAGCTTAAAGCGTGCTTCGATGTCTGGTAGTTTGCTGTATGCAACTTTGCAGTTAACTATGGCGTCTGCGAGTTCTTCGATGGTTTTGTAACCGGTTTTTTCGATGTTTTCAGCTATTTTATGGTCGCCTGCGAATCTTCCGCGTTTGGTAAGCATTGCAACGATGAGTTCTTTGGAGGGTTCGCCCCAAGTTACGTAGTTGTTTACGCGTTGTAGCATGCCTTTGTAGGCTGGTCTGCTGTCAATTATGATTGCATGGTTAGTATGTGTTAAGCGGAGCAGATCGAGTGTTTCGCGGGCTTCCCTCATTGCACTGACGGTGCCGCGAACTCTAACTACTACGTAACATTTGCATTCTTCAATTTTCTGTTCTGACATTTTACTTCACCCAATCGGTTGTTGTAATCAAGTTGTAAGTTTTCTTTAAGCCGTCGAAGATTGCACATGCATATGATGGCACTGTTCTTGTTGAGCCGAAACTGCGCATCCAGAGATCTTTAACACCCGCTAAGCCTAAGATAACTTTGGCAACTTCGCTTGAAACGAGCCCTAAGCCTCTTGGACCTGGAATGATAACTGCTCGGACACCACCGCATTTACCCTCTACCTCGAATGGGATGCTGTGTGGTTTACCGCAACCGCATTCCCAACTACCACAGCCCCGTTTAACAGGGATAATGTTTAGTCGGGCGTTGACTGCTGCTTTCTCGATGGCGTTGCGGACTTGGCTGGCTTTACCTTGGCCTAAACCGATGTAGCCGTCTCTGTTGCCGACTGCGACGATGGCTTTGAAGCGTGATTTTTCGCCTGCGTCAGTTTGCTTCTGTACGAGGTTAACGTTGATGACTTCTTCTTGTAAGTCTGGAATAAGAGAGTCGACGATTTGTGATTCGCTAATTTTGATTCCGGAGAGGAATAATTCTTCGACAGTTGTAATTTTGCCTTCTTGTACTAGTTTGCCCAGACGGGTTCTTGGTACCCAAGTTTCTAGGCTGTTTTGGCGTCTTTCGCTATCTCTGGATTTATCTCGTGGATTTCTACTCATTCTTTCTTTTCACCCTTCTTGGTTGCCTTTTTGGCTGGTGCTTTTTCTTTAGCGGGAACTGCCTTTTCTTTGGCGGGAGCAGCTTTCTCTTTTGCTTTGCCTTCTTTAGCTGGAGCTTTTTCTGCTTTCTCAGCTTTAGGGGCTTTCTCTACTGGAGCCTCTTTAGCTGGTGCAGCTTTAGCTTCGACAGCTTTGGCTTTAGGAGCTTCTTCTTTGGCTGCTGGCGCTTTTTCCTTCACCGGAGCGGCTGCTTTCTCCTTTGCAGGAGCTGCCTTCTCTTTAGCTGGAGCTTTAGCTTTCGGCTTAGCTTCAGGTTCAGGAGCAACTTGTGCACCCTTGAATGACCCGACAATTGCAGCTTTTACTGTGCTGTAGTGTTCGGGAAGCTTTTCAGGGGCAACGTCTGCTGCAAGGAACTTTGAGAATTTGGCTTTGTACTCGTCAGAGTCTACGCCTAATTCTTCAGCGTAGCTTGCGATGTGCTGTCCTTTGTTACGGTCAGCCACTATTTTTTCTTCGCCGTGTGGAACTTCAACGCCTGCATCTAGTACACCGTTTAGGATTGCGAAGACTCTTGCGCCTTTTGTTGGAATAATCATGCCTATGTCAAGGATTGCTGCGTCTATGCCTGCTGCTTTAGCTTTTAATCCACAGAGTAAACCAGTTAGGTAAGCTGCGGGTATGTTGCCTGTTGCTGCTTTCCAACCGTACTTTTTGACAAGTTCACGGCTGCTAGCTGCTGCAAGCACCATGTCACCTATTGGTTTAGCAATGATGATTTGTGCTGTAGTGTTCTTGATTGATGGACGCGCAACAAGTCGGGGTCTACCGGAAGTAACCATTGCTGTTCGAGCTTGGTAATCGGTTTTTCCTTCACGTCTGCGTCTTACATGTACTCTGTAATGTGCACTTTTTGCCATCTTAACGTTTCCTCCACTGATCATTTGCTTTTAAGTTGCGCTCCATATCGGCGATGGATTGGAACCTGCCACTGCCTGCCATTCTATAGTATTGTGTATAGGTGGCTTCTGTGATAACTCGGCTTGCTTTGAGCTCGCGGAGTTTGCGTCGCAGAGAGCGAATTCTAATCATCCAAGCGTCTTTCTTAGTTACCTTTGCGTGGCCTGCACCAGTTATGCTACCTGGACCGCTACGTCGGCCTAAGTGTTTTTTGCTTCGGATTGTTTTTGCGCGAGAGCGGCTTACGCCTTTCTCTGGCAATGAAACGATGATTTTTTCGTGAATGAGTTTTCTTACTTCTTCACGTGTGATTGCGCCATCGACATCATCCATGCGTGCTGGGTCTATCCAAACGCGGTTCTGCCCAATTTTGAGGATTTGTGCAGCTAAACGTCTTTGTCCTGTTAGATTGGTCATTGCTTCTTAGTCTCCTTCTTCTTTGGTTTAGTTTCTTTCTTTTTAGTTGCCTCTTTCTTTTTTGGTGCAGACTTTGCTTTTGCCTTTTTCTCTTGTTTGGGCTTTTTCTCTTCCTTGACCGCTTTGGTCTCGGTTTCTGTTTCTTCGCCTTCCGCTTCTTCTTCAGTTTCCTCTTCGGCTGCTTCGGTTTGTGCTGATACTTTGACGTTTAAGATTTTAAGGTTCATTTCTTTTGCTTTGGCGATGATGTCTGCGCGTTTTCGTAAGCCGACTCTATGAGCAATGCGGACGGCTTGTGTGTTAACGTCAACGTTTGCTAAGTCTGCTACGTTGAAGACTATGACTTCTTTATAGCCGGATGGATGTAGGAATCGGGCAACCTTTGGTCCTTTGTAACCCATGCTTGGTCCTGGAGGCCAGCCTAGGATTTTTCTGCGGATTTTGTTGTCTAATCCGCGTGGTCTACGCCAACTTAAGCTAAAGCGGTCGTACTTCCAGCTTTCTGCACGTACGAACTTTGGCTTTTTGTTTCTGGCGCGTGCCCTAACTTGAAGTGCTTTTCGTGATGGGGAAGCTTTCTTTTCTGTCATTATGCCATACCTTCATTTCTTTCATAGGTGTAAATGCCGTCTAGGAAGACTCTTGGGTCTTTATTACGCACCTTGGTGGATTGTTCGATGTTAGCTGCTGTTTGGCTGACTTGTTCAAGGTTTGCGCCTGAAATGATGATGTCTTCAGGGTCAATCTTGACTTTGACGTCGCCTAAGATTTTTACTGCACGAGGTCTACGTTCGCCTGTGAAGTTTTCGATTTGGACGGTTTTGCCTTGTACTTTGACTGTTATGGGGAAGTGAGAGAAGACGATTTTCATCTTGTAGGTGTAGCCTTGGGTAACGCCTTTGATCATGTTGTTGATGTGTGAGGTGAGGGTTCCTACTAGAGCTGCTTCTTTTTTGCGTGGCCACTTCGCGGATATGCGAACGATTTTGCCTTGGCCTTCTATTGCAACTGTTGCAAAGGAGAAGTCGCGTGTTAGGTTGCCTTTTGCACCTTTAACAGTAACTATTTTACCAACTACATTTAATGTTACGTCGTCTGGAACTTGGATTGTTCTTGATACTTCTGGAAGCCGCATACACTTAGACTCCTAATACACGAAGGCTAGAAGCCTTCCTCCAATATTCTTTCCTTCAGCGTCGCGGTGGGCAATTACGCCTTGAGAAGTTGAAACAACCATTATGCCTACGTCTCGGGATGGTAGGAATTTCTTTTCCCAATCTTCAAACTCTGTTGATTTTACTGCGAATCGTGGTTTAACTGGACCGCACTTGTTGATTCTGCCGAGTAGCTGTACTTTGAATTTGCCTTGACGTCCATCGTCGATGAATTCGAATTCGCCTATGTAACCGTTAAGTTGCATAATGCGTAGGACGCGCCCCAATAGTTTGGAGGCTGGGCTGATGATGCATTCGCGTTTATTGCGTGTTTCGTTATTTATTATTGTCACGAGACCGTTTGTTAAAGTGTCCATTTTTGTTCTTTTAGCTCCTACTCATATTTCTTGAAACCTAATTTTGGGGCAGCCTCTCTAAAACATGTCCTGCATAGATATAAATTGTAACGTCGGATAACTGGACCGTACGAACCACATCTTACGCATGGACGTGAGCCTTTGCCGTATTTTCGTTCTTTCTTGACTTGCTGTTTTCCCATACATTCACACTCTGTTTTAGACGATTTCGACTCCTAGTGTTTGTTTGATGAAGAGGATTGATTCTTCCGGTGTTAGCACATGCTTTGGACCGATTGCTTTCTTTTGGCGTTTGCGGATTTTTATGCGTTGACCAGGTCTGTTGACGGTTACGCAGATGTCCATGCCGAATATGCCGATTTCAGGGTCGTATTTGACGCCTGGAATTTCGATGTGTTCTTTGAGTCCAAAGCTAAAGTTTCCGCGTACATCGAATGCTCGTGCTGCGAGTTTGTTATCGACGACTGGGAAGACTTTCTTTAGGAAGTCGACTGCTTCTTGTTTGCGCATGGTAACTACGACTGCGATGGATTCACCTTCACGTATGCCAAAGTCACGGATTGTTTCTTTGGCTTTTCTTTTAACTGGGTTACGTCCGGTGATTTCTTTGAGTACTTTGTTTGCTTTTTCGAGTGGTTCGCCTGATTTGCCTACGTTGAGGTTTACGACTACTTTCTCGATTTTGGGTTTGAGCATTGGATGCTCTTCCCAGTTCTTAATCATGGTTTCTTCAGACACTTGCGAATGCCTCCAGGGTGTTTATCATTGGGGAAGCTTCGCCTATGGAGAAGACGAAGTCTAAGATTGTTTGGTAACGTTGGCCTTTTGCATCTTCGATGAGGACTAGTGCTTGGCGGCGTTTCTTTGCTTCTGTTTTTTCGATGTCAACGATTTTGCCTGTTTTGCCGATGTTCTTTCCGCCTGTGATTATTGCCAAGTTTCCTTCTTTGGTTTTGAGTGTTTCAGTTACTGTTTTTTCTGGATAGGTTACTTTGAGGACGTCGAAGGTTTCGTATTTTACTTCTACTGGATTCTTTGGATCTGCTACTTTGACGAGCATGACTGATCCGTCGTGTAGTGCAACTTGGACGCCTTCGCTTACTGTGGTTTTGTCTTCAACTCTAACCAGTTTAACGGTTGATTCTTCTTTGCTGATTGGAGCCAGAACTAAGCCTTTGTGTGATGGCATGACGCGGTAGTATTTGTTCATGTCAGGCAGGGAGATTACGTCCATTAAGCCGACTGGTGATTCATCGCGTTTTCTAATTTTGCCATCTACTAGGACTTTGCCCTGTGCAATGATTAGTTTGCCTTCTTTTCTTGTCTGTGCAACACCTAACATGTCGCGTAGAACTAGTGTTAGAGGTACGCATTTTTCGAGTGAATGTGAACCTGATGAAGGCTTCACTACCCACGGTAGTTCTTTTCTGTGAATTGGCCAGAATGCTGGTGCTGGCTTACGTTTCAGCCTTGCGGTTTTTCCTTTTTTACCCAAACTTATTCTCCTCCGTTTTCAGAGGCTTTTTTAGCGCTCGCTTTAGGTGCGGTTGCTTTTTCCTCTGGTTCTTTTGCTGCTTTTTTAGCGGCTGGTTTCTTTTCTGCTGCTTTTTCTGCAGGTGCCGCTTCTTCGACTGGTTTCTCTTCTTTTGCTGCCTTAGCTGGAGCCTTTGTGGCTTTGGCTGGCTTTGCCTTGGTTGTTTCTTTTTTCTCAGATACTACTTTGCGTCCAAGGATTGTTTCTTTGCGGTATTTGTCGTCAAGGTTGAGTTTGCGAATTTGTACCTTGGATGGGTGTACTGCGATGAAGATGTTTGTGCCGTCGACTTTTTCGCGTGTTAAACCTTCCATGTAGATGCGGTAGGCTTTCATGTCGACACGTGAAACTTTGCCTTCAAAGCCCTTGTTGTCGCCGCGTAATATGCGAACGGTATCGCCTCTGCGTACTGGCAGGGTTTTTGCGCCGTTTGATGCGGTTAGCTCACTGGATAGTGGTGCGCCCATTTGTTTGTGGCGGAGGTGAGCTGGTGCGTTGAAGAGCATCTTTCTTTGTTTACCAGGATTCTTTACTCTGTTAGTTTGTTGCATTATTTTACACCTATACGATTATGCTTGAGGCGCTTGCGATTCTTGGCCATCGCTCTGCTGCCTCTCTTGCGACTGGGCCTCTGATTTCTGAGCCTTTCATTTCGCCTTCGGGGGTGATGATTACTGCTGCGTTATCTTCGAATTGTACCCAGACGCCGTCGATTCTTCTGAATGTTTTTCTTTGGCGGACGATGACTGCTTGGAAGATTTTTTTGCGCATGTCTGGTGAGCCTTGGCGTACTGAAACTGTTACTTTGTCGCCTACTGTGGCTGATGGGTAACGTCTTAGTCTGCCTTTATAGCCCATAGCTTGGATTAAGCGTAGAACTCGTGCGCCGGTGTTGTCGGTGCATTTCATTTCTGAACCTGCTAGTAGGCCACGGCTGATTTTTTGTCCGTGTGAGGCCATGCCTTTTGATGTTAGGGCTCTCTGTTTCGCTTTAGCCGCGCACATATTATCTTCTCCTCTCCTAATTTTTCTACTACTACGAAGGAGACCGTTTTGCTGAGTGGTCTGCACTCTGCGATTTTTACGCGGTCGCCTTCTTTAACGTCAATGCATGGTGGATTGTGTGATGGGATGTGGCCGTGTCTGCGTTCGTAACGTACGAATTTTGATGAGAATTGTGTGAATTCTCTGTCAACGATAACGGTTTTGTCCATCTTTGCTGTGTGAACCATGCCTTCCAGTACACGTCCGCGAACGGAGAGTGTGCCATGGAATGGGCAGTTAGGGTCGTCACAGGTCTTTTTTGGTTGCTTGAAAGTCATCGACATATTACCATAACCTCTTTATGCTTTTCTTTAATCGGTCTTCTGAGCGGCCGACTAAAAGTTTACCGTCAATTTCAACGGCGGTTCCGTCGTTGAAAGTGAAATCGAATGTTGCAGCTTCTTTGATTACGCTGCGGGTTAAACCTTGATTTTGGAACATGAAGGTGTTTCGTGTTTCGCCTACTACTAAGCCGCCTACGCCCATCAGGTTCATGTTTGGGCTGGCTGCTACTAGGCCTTTTGCTCCGATGAATTCGTAACGGATGATGTCAGGAGTTACTTTCATTCGGATGTTTTCTCCTCAGGTTCTTTTTTGGGCTTTGCTTTTTTTGCTGGTTTTTCTTCTTTCTTTTCTGGTTCAGGTGCTTTGCGTAGCCCGAGTTCTTGTTCGTTTTGTATTGTTAGGATTCTTGCGATGGTTTTGCGTAGTTGGCGTATGCGAGTTGGGTTTTCAACTGCGCCGCCTGCTTTAACCATGGTGCGTATGCGTGCTAGTTCTACGCGTAAATCAATTAATCTTTGTTCTCGAGCTTCAGGGCTCATTGCATCTATTTCTTTCATGCGCATTATTGGTGCCATTTACTGTTTCTCCTCTGTGGGTTTTGCTTCTGTTGGTGCTGCTTCTTTTGGTTCGTCAACTACTTCTTTGGCTTGGACTGCTGGGGCTGGTTCTGCTGCTGGTGTAGGTGCTGGTGCGGGCGCTGGTGTTGGTGCTTGTGCGACGGCTGCTGGTTCTTCTTCTTTCTTTGGTTCGATAATTGTGACTTTGTCTGGGAAGTATGCGTCTGGGGGCATGATTTTGACTCTTACGCCGATCATGCCTGGTTTTAGTTGGACAGCTGCTTCGGCTGTTTTCATGGCGACGAGTGCTGGTTCGCCGACGATTGGGTAGTGGCCTGCGCGGAATTTTTCGAAGCGTGCTCGTTCAGTGGTTAGTTTGCCGCTGATGACGATTTCGCATCCGAGTGCGCCTGCTTCCATGACTTGGTTAAGTGCCCAGAAACCTGCGCGTCTGAAGTGTACTCCTCGTTCGAGTGCTGATGTGACTCGGTTGGCGATGACGTGTGCGTTGAATTCTGGCACTTCGATTTCTGAGACGCTGATTTGTGGATTGGAAACTTTGAAGTTTTGTTCAAGTGAAGCGGCGAGTTCTTTGATGGTTTCTCCGCCTCTACCGATGACTAGACCTGGACGCATTGCGTAGATGACTACGTGGGTGCCCAAGGGTGTTTTGGATAGGTTTACTCCGCCGTATCCTGCTCTTTCGAGTTTTTTCTGTAAGAATTCATCGATTTCTGTTCTTTTCATTGATTCGGTTATGAAACGTTTGACTATGCTCATTTATTGCTCTCCTGAGGTGGATTTTTCTTCGAGCACGATTTCAACGTGAGTGGTAATTTCGTATTTTGGTGATGCTCTGCCGTGTGCTCTTGGCATGTAACGCTTTAGTTTTACGCCTGGATAGGCTGCACAGTGCATGATTCTCAAGCGGTCAACGTCTAAGCCTTTGTTTTCTGCGTTGGCTTGAGCTGCTTTCAAAACGCCAAGGATTGATTCGGCGCATTTGATTGGGTATCTGCCAACTCCACAGTTTTGCATGCCGCCTTTGTGCCCCAGTTTCTTGGTATATCGGGTGTATGGGACTGGTTTGGCTTTGACCATAACATCTCTGAGGAAATCTTTTGCTTGTACTAGATCCATACCCTTTAGGGCTTTAGCGACTTCCCTAGCGGCTTTGTGGGATACCTTGAGTTCTCTACCGCTGGCTTTCGCTGTTTTTTCTGGATTTAGCATTTCTTGGATTATTGAGTATCCCCATTTTGGCATTATTATTTCTCCGATGCGCATTCAAACACGTAAAAGCGATTTATATTGCTTTCCGTATCACAACTAAGATTTTAGTCATTTTATCGAAAGTGACTAGTTAACGTCCCTACCAGAGGGATGCATTTCGTTGCAGTGAGGTGTACTGTTTGTGGATTGCGTTTAGCCTTTTATAGTTTATCCAAGAATGCCTTGTTAAGCAGGTTTTTTGGTGTTTTTAGGTAGTAGTTGTTGGTGAAAAGTGCATCTACACAACAACCGCTTGGGGTTTCAGGGTGTTTGTTTTTGGTTTTTTGGGTTGCCCGCTTGTTAAGATTTTTTGCAGGGATACAGCGCGCGAGTTAATCTTTTTGATAGGCACATTTTTTTTATTGGTTGTTGCTGTGTGCCCCTCTTATTTCAACAACAACCAGCCGATTGGGTAGGCGGTTGCTTTTTTGTGTCTGCGTCTGGTTTGGGTTGCAGGCTGGTTGTGGAGTATTTTACAAGCAGAAGCATTGTTAGAACCTACTACCTACCTCAGAGGCACCTACCCCCTCCCTTATATAAAGAATAAATAGGCAACTTCCGCTGGTCTGCCCCGATAGACCCCTATTTAAATGCTGAACCTATGCTGACCCCTAATTGCAACGGCTACCCACCAACTTTGCACTCAAGCAATGATTTTTAACCGTCCACATCTCTAGTGAGTGCATACAATTTTGGTGTTTTATGTATGCCTAAAAGCAAGAAAGAAAAAATCGAAGGACTGGAACATCATAAACAGCAACTGCACGAAAAAGAACTTCAAAAGAAAGAGAAAAAACAGTCACTTTTAGTCGTGAAACATGGCCCGAAGAGATAGCAAAAGCCAGCCCTTTTGAAGTGAGTTCAGCCCAATCTGCGATGGCTTTCGGGAAGCGCATGTTTTGTGCTGTTTAGGGTAGTCTAATTCGCATAAAAAACCCGAGACATCCCAAAGCCATGGAGAAAAAGAGCGGACTTGGTTAACGGTGACCTCTAAACCTCGCGTAAACCAAGACCACCACAACTACGCCTATAGCTGCAGCAACCGCCGCCGCAACAAAAAACCATTGACCCATTTCAAGATCAGGTGATTGCGCCACATACGGCTGCATCAACGGATACCGATCAGTACAGTTCCCAGCTAAAACATATCCAGTGTCGCCTATACCATCGCCGTTGCAGTCGGTGCCACTGTAGCTGCTCCAAAAGTTGCCTTCCATACCGTTATCCCAATTTGATTAGCGAAAGTGAAGGCATTTCGATGAGCCGATAAGGGCTGGGTGTAGTTGATGAAGTTGTTATGATAGAAGTGTGTTGTTATCAAGGGGATAGGGATCGTTTGACCCAGAAAGGGCAATGGGATAGGTACAGTTTGCGACAGTGTTTTGGGTATAGACTGCTCTGAACGCCACTGAGGAATATGCCTTCTGAAATTTGAGATAATAGTTGCCGGTTACTGTGCTCGTAGGAGTCGATGTGATTGCGTTTTCGCCGTCGAAGAGTTGGTTGTTTGTGATTTGAGCGTTTTATCCTATGCATAGATGGGGATTTTTACATCGACATCATCATGTTTTCGGAAACTAAAGTGCTATAAACGGAATTGGCGAATATTCCGTTGTAAGCTCCGATAATGCTGTTTTTGGAAATTACATTGTTTCTGCATAACGCATTATTGCCAGTGGTTGAGAATGTTATTAGCTGTTGGAGTATTGTTGAGAAGCTGTTGCCTGATTATTTCCTTAGTATTGTTGACGTCAGAAGTTACGGTATGCCGTATTGCTATCCGTATGGTTAAGTTATTGTTTTCAATAGTCAGGTTTGTGCAGAATTTTGCACCGATTATACCCTGAAAGAATTAGCTAATGTTGAAGTTTTTGATTGTTACGTTACCATGTTGACGTTTACTGGATTTCTATCCGTCTTTGAGCGCAGAAAGTCGCTGTAAACGTTGCCCTGAAAATGTGATTGCACCGTCAAAAACAATGTTATCTTTCTGGATTAGGATTGTTTGATTGAAAATGTCACTTGTCTGTGTGTAGATATTGCCATTTCTAACGAATGGGCGTGTTTGTGGAGTTTATGCTTTCCATCGGTATCGAATGGCTAATGGTATCTAGTGGGTTAATATCGGGTTATTACGAAATAGTAGCTTGGAGTCAGCATGGATGGGTCTGTTCCACATGATATGTGCTGAGACTAGGATTGTTGGAATGCTTGGAGCGTCCGACATTATGCGCATCTGAGGAGAAAGTGTAGAGGTTGGCTGTTTGGGATGGAAAAAAGGTAAAGCTTACTCCGCCCAAAAGAAAAACGGCTATCATTGCGAGAGTTATGGCGATGATTGTTTTGTTTTTTTGTGCGCTCATAGGGTCACTTCAACAAATTAATATGCCAATGGGTAAGTGCATACTTAATTCTACAGTTTTGAACACCTCTGCTTAACCCCCATGGAACCGTTCTAAACTCTTGAACATGGATGCGCTTAAATCAGACCCAACCCTACTGGAAAAAGAACGATGGTATACCATGGGGTCGGATAAAGCGGAAGATGTACTCAAGGGAACAACACTTGAAATCTACCGTTACCTACTCAAAAAAGGCAAACCTCAGGGAACCCGCGAAGTTCAAAGAGCACTAAATTTGAGTTCGCCTTCACTGGCGGTTTATCATCTCGCAAAACTTGAAGACGCTGGGTTGATAAAGCGGGAAAACGGAAGATTACGTTGTTGACAGAGTTATTTTGGAAGATACCATAAAAATTAGCCGCTATTTTGTGCCGCGGTATCTTTTCTACGCAATTTTTGCGGTTATTGGGCTTGTGGTTGATTTGGCTTTTTTTAGACCTGTTGTGTTGACGAGTGGTTATTTTTTTGCTGCGGTGGTTATTGCGGTTTGTGCTGTTGGGTTCTGTTTTGAAACGGTTAGGGCGCAGCTTAGAGGGAAGCTCTAAAATTAAAAAGGTTTATGGGGAGAGTTTTTTGCCGCATTTTGGGCAAAATTGGGCTTCTCCGCCGACTGCGTTACCGCATTGTGGGCAATACTTGGTGGATGCATAGGCATACCCTGTTGGCTGTGTGTAGGGTGCGGTTGTTTGGTAAGGTTGTGACGCTGCCAGAGTGGGCATTGGTTGGTATGTTACTGCGAGTATGCCTCCGATCAAGCATAAGAGGTTCAATCCTGAAAGTATTGATAGTATTATGATGTAGGTTCCATAGTGTGAATGTTCTGTTGGTTGAGCCAGGATACGTTGTGCATAAATAATCATCAGGACGTTTGCAATTATTATCCAGACGCCGACGAGGATGAAGATTAAGAATATTCCAACTATTACGCCTAATATGCCGCCGATTAGTGTCAGGTAATAAGCTGCACTGGGCGGGTTACTTACTTGTTGATTAGCCATGTTAGTTCTGCCTCGATTTACTCTTCCGTATATTCGAGTGGCTTTGTTATAAAAAATTATTGGATACCATACACAGTTTGTATTCATGGTGCGATTTGTTTATGTTTCACTTTTAACCTTCCTATTTTACCCTTTAGGAGCAACCACAATGGCATCAAAAAATGAGAAGATCACTATGCTGCATGGCGCAGGCGGCACAGTCATGCATGACTTAGTCAAAAACTACGTCGTTAAAGCCTTCGGCGGCATCGCCAACGCAGAAGTCCCACTCGAAGCTATGGATGACGCGGCAGTCGTGGGTGATGTGGTGTTTAAGAGTGATTCTCATGCGGTGAAGCCCATATTTTTCCCAGGCGGCGACATCGGCAGAATCGCCATTTCGGGCACAGTAAACGACATTTCGTTGTTTGGGTGCACAGCCGTTTGCATTAGCATGCGGGCTCATCTTGGAAGAGGGGTTGCTGATTTCAGATTTAGAGCGGGTGCTCGCCAGCATGCGGGAAGCATGCCTTGAAGCAGACGTTGGCATCGTCACAGGCGACACCAAAGTTGTCGAGAAAGGCGCCTTGGGTGGCTTAGTCATGAACGTTTCAGGCATCGGCAAACGCACCGCAGCCTTAGACAGCAACCTCGAAGTTGTCAGGAAAACTCGGGAGCTTAAAGCCCGCTGGACACTCGACTCCAACATAGCGGTAGGCGACAAAATCATTCTTACAGGCGCCATCGGCGACCACGGAATTGCCGTGCTCTCAGCTCAGCAGGGGCTAAAGTTTGGCAGCGAAATCAAATCTGATGTGAAACCCCTCAACAAAATGGTGCAGCGACTATTGGGTGAAGTCGGGGGAGTAGTTGCCATGAAAGACCCCACCCGCGGCGGCTTAGCAGATGCCCTCAACGAATGGACCGAAAAATCCCACGTTGGCATATTAACATACGAAGACAAAGTCCCCATCCACCCAGACGTACAAACCGCCTGCGAAATGCTCGGATTAGACCCCCTTGAAATCGGCAACGAAGGCAAACTCATCATCGGCGTTGTTCCCGAAAAGGCAGAGGAAGCCTTAGAGTTTCTGAGGCAAACACCCCAGGGTAAAGAAGCACAGATAATCGGCGAAGCCACCACACAATTCCGTGGCGTAGCGATGCAGACGCTGGTTGGCGGCAAAAGAATAATTGCGCGACCAGTCGGCGACCCAGTACCAAGAATCTGCTAAGCAAAACTGCGGCTGTCTGCAAAATTATAAATGCCGTCGCCCCATTTTTTAGGCTTAACAGGTAATATGATGCTCTCTCAAATCAGCACTCGACTGCGACGGCTTGGAAGGTGGGAACTGCTTTTCCTGCTCTTCATCGTTGCCTGTGCTGTGCTGTTGTCTTTTGATTTGGCGTTTAAGAGCATCCTTTGGGATGAAACCCCACATTTGTATGGTGCTTTGTTGCTTTCTCAGGGGCGAATCTCGGAGTATTTGGCGACTACGTTCTATCCGCCCTTGTTTGACATAGTAACTGCGGGAGTTTTCACTGCATTTGGTGCCAGTTTATGGGTTGGAAGGTTTGTCTCGGTAGTTTTTGCGCTCTTAACCCTGGTTGTTTTGTTTAAACTTGCCTCAAAAGCATATAACCGAAGGGTTGCTTTCTTGTCTTGCATTTTTTTGGCTGTTATGCCAGGGTTCATTTGGGTTGCTCGGTTGTCGATTTTGGAGGTTGCGCTTATGTTTTTCTTGGTTGCCGCGTTTTGGCTGTTTCTTGAGTGGATCCATTCGGGCAAAGACAAGATGATTGTGTTTTGTGGTTTGATGTTGGGCTGCGCTTTTTTGATAAAGTATCCGGCGCTCCTTGCAGGACTGATTATTGCAATTAGTTTGCCGTTGCTGCTTTACCATGCAGAGTTTAAGCCTAAGCTCTCACGCTTTACACTCTTCCTTGTAGGCGTAGCAGCCATCGTCATTCCAGTGTTGGCTGCATTGACGGTTTCGGGAGGAATAGCACCATGGCTAAGCCTACTCCAAATCAATGATGCACAAGCCAACATTTACAGCATCAGATTCCCCATACCCATCTTCTACATAATCGAGTCAACATTTCCGGGAATAGCGTTTGCCCATCCCATCTCGATTGGCATCTTTGTTTTGGGTGCGCTTGGGATTGGCTTGTTTGCTCTGCGGCGAAAGCCGGCGGACAGGTTTTTTCTTGTCTGGCTGCTTGTGATTTATGTGTTTTTTACTTTGATTGCTTCTCGGACTTGGCGTTATGTTTTGCCGCTTTATCCGGTGGTGGCGGTTGCCGGCGCCTCTTTTGTAGCTGCACTATACGGCAAAGCAGAGCACTACTGGAAAAACGCCAATACCCCCGCTAATAGGAAGCTGCTGGGCAAGGTTCTTGCGGGATGCCTCATTGCATTGACCGCTTCTGCGGCAATCTACAGCGTAGTTGAAGCCCAGCAGTGGGTTGCTAACGAAACCGTTTACATACCTCTGCCCGAAGCAACACACTACGCCGCCCAACGAATCAATGGGTCGGATTCGATTTTGGTGTTGTGCCCCATAAACAACCTCAACATAAACGTCCTCAAATTCTACCTAAACGCAAACGAAGGCA
Organism: uncultured archaeon; assembly: GCA_963782915.1. Taxonomy (GTDB): domain Archaea; phylum Thermoproteota; class Bathyarchaeia; order Bathyarchaeales; family Bathycorpusculaceae; genus Bathycorpusculum. The sequence goes on along the minus strand of CAWALK010000020.1, from coordinate 239,551 downwards.
AAAACAACACCTTAATTCAATACCCAACTCTGCCGCCGGATTCCTATCCGATGGACTTCAACATAACAGAAGTTACATATCTCTGCCAACAGAACCACGTAAAATACTTGATGCTGGACGAGAACACAGGCTACAACTACTTCAACTCAACATTCACAGCCCAAAGCATCACGGATATTGTTGTTTCAAGCGGCAATTTCACCTTAGCAGAAACCTTCGGAGCCACGCCATACCGGGTTTTCGTTTTCCAAACTATACGTTAGGCTAATTGATAATTACAGGGTGTGCCAACAAACGATTAAATTCAATGTGGAGTCTGCATTGTGATGTCAAGTTGAGGAACACGCCTTACTGTGGTATCCAAGCTGAAGCTAGTAACAGCCTGGGGCACTTCGGTGTCTTGGGTGTGTGCTGAATCGGTTAGGATGTCTGCTTAGGGTTTAGACTCAACTTGGCAATTCAATTCTAAACACAATTAATTTCTTGGAGGATGTTTTCTTTGGAAAAACAGAAGATTATGGGAACCAACTGCTATAACTGCCTCTACATATCAAAAAATGGGGAACCAACCAACCAAACAGAACTCAACACACAAGGCGGCCTTGACCCAAAAAATCAAGATGATATGAAAAGAGCGCAGGAAGCCGATTTAATAACCCTGCCCGGCGGATCAAAAACCGATGCATCGGACAAAAAATTCTGCAACAACGAAGCCATAAAAATGTTCGTTACCGTTCGCATGTGCTGTGCATACTGGGATAACCCCGGCGTTATCAGACCCTGGAAAATTGCTCAATCCATGCAACACTAAACCCGAAGTTTGTTGTTGTCTTGAGGCAGTCACATCGCATTATATCATTCATATGGGACATAGTGTAGATAAGCGAAGTGAAAAGCCAGCTTAAACGCAGGTTTCCCCTCTCTCTTCCAATTTCCCTTACTTGCGTTTAAGCCTCTTTTCACCTCTCTCTAAGTTAACCAGTTACCGTTAATTTGATTAAATTGATACAGTGTTAGCCCTAGAAATTAATGAACCGCTCAAAAGACATTAAGAATATAATACATGGTGCATAGTATGTTTACATTAATTTCGAGAGGGGAAAATAAAATAGCACAACTTGAAGAAATGGAACGAAGAGGAAGAGACAGAAACTATCGAATTGATATCGGTGCTTACGGCAGCATATCCATTGAAGCGCCAACTAAAGAAGAGTGCTTGGAACTTTTCAAGGAAGTTACGAGTACAAAACGAAATCAAATAATTGATGAAGCAATAAGATAAACCGCCAGAGTTTTTTGGCTTCAACCCAGCCATTTTATGGATTTGGGCTTTTATGCTTCCTCCTGAATTAAGCGCATTAAATATTTAGTGATCTTTCGCTGCTTCATGGGGAAACAACACAACTTTATAAGCAATTTTCCTTGCCTTCTAAGATGGTGAATTGTTTTTGGGAGAATATAAAAAGTATATGGGGTTGCATATAGCAACCGTTGGCTTCGCCATGGCTGCCCTTGGATTAGCATTGTTTGTGAAGACAAAAAAAGAAGAGAAACATGGCTGCTGCCACTAAACCCTAACTTTTTTTAGCGAGCGTTTTGTGGAGGTGAATTCATGCAAAGCATAGACCGCAACGACCCACTGGCCACAGCATCCAACGTATACAAACTGCTAAACGAAAACGATAACGCCAGAGTCTTCAAAGCAACCTTCAAACCGGGCGATACAGCAAAAATGCATCATCACCCAGACCACATGGCTTATGTCATAAAAGGCGGACGCTTAAGGTTAACCTCAGCCGGTAAAACTGACGAGATGAATTTAACGGATGGTTCAGTAGTTTTCTTAAAAGCACAGGACCATGAAGCTACAAACACGGGCAACACAACTGCCGAGCTCATAGTTGTGGAATTCAAAAAATAAGTTAAGCTGTGTTTGCGGCGACGTTTTTTGCCCAGACACGGCAGGTTCCTTCGCTGCTGACCATGCAGGCTCCGACGGGTTTGGCTGGGGTGCAGGCTTTTAGGAACAGGGGGCATTGGTTGGGTTTGATTTTGCCGACTATGACTTGGTGGCATTGGCAGCCGGTTTGGATGTCTTTTCCTTGCGTTTCTTTGAGGCTATATTTTTTGCGTGCATCAAACTCTGCGAGCGAGTCTTTTAGGGCTAATGCTGAATCGTCGAGTCGCCCGATGCCACGCCAGTTGCCAGCCGTAACTTTGAAGGCTCTACGCATAACTTCTAACGCTTTCTTGTTGCCCTCTGGCTTCACTACACGTGAATATTCATTCTCTAATTCTGCTTCGCTTGTGCTGTGCTGTTTTAGTATCATGTAGATGGACATTAACACGTCGTTGGGTTCGAAGCCTGCGACGACGGTTGGCATTCGGTAGACTTTGGTGAATAACTCGTAGGGTTTTAAGCCTATTATGGCGCTTACATGTCCGGGTGCGATGAATCCGTCAATCTGCAAATCCTCAACACCCAACAATAACTCCATGGCGGGTGGGATGAGGCGATGGGAAACCAAGAAACTGAAATTTTCAGGCAAATCACCTAAGGCTTCGACGGCGGTGATTGGTGCGGTTGTTTCGAATCCAACGGCTGAGAATACAAACTCTTTTTCACGTTCCTTTTTAGCCATTTCCACCGCATCAGAGAGCGCATAGACGATTCTGACGTCTGCTCCTGCTGCTTTGGCTTCTAGAAGCGAGGATTCGCTGCCTGGTACGCGTAAGACGTCGCCAAAGCAGGTTATGATTTTGCCCTGTTTTGCCAGTTGCACGGCTTCGTCGATTTCAGCGGCGGGCACAATACAAACTGGACACCCTGGTCCGGCAATGACTTCAACGTTTTCTGGCAAGTAAACTGCGCAATCCAAAATGGGTTATGGTCCATTCGTGGGTTCCGCAGACATGACAAATCTTAACTTGCCCCTTCTTGGGTGCAACGTCACGGATTTTCTGTGCAATAGTATGCGCTACCTCGGGGTTTCTAAAACGCATGTTCTCAGCCATGCTGATGCCTCGGTTATTCTTCGCCCGCTTGGGCTAAAATGTCATTCCAGAGGCTCAAAGTCTCCAGCGCCTCTTTCTCTTCCAAAACCTGAATTGCGTAACCTGCATGCACAAGCACGTATTCGCCGAGTTTAACCTCAACAAGCGACACGTTAACGTCTCGCAATACGCCCTGTCCAAAATCAACTTGGGCTTTTTCTCCTTCCAACGTCATGATTTTTGCTGGAATTGCTAGGCACATAAGTATCAGATAACTAAAAAAGGGGTTTTTGGGCGATAAAAGCAGTTTGGTCTAGAAAGACGAATTTGATGCGACAATTGCCTGTCCAAATGAGATTCCGCCGTCGCCTGCCGGAACCGATTCGTGAACATAGAATTGTAGTCCGGCTGATTCGATGGCTTCTCGGATGATTTGGGCGAGGAGTTGGTTGCAGGCTGCGCCGCCTGTGAAACCCACATTTTTTGTGCCCTGATCTTGGGCTTGTTCGATTGCTAAAGCTGCAAGACCCTTAGCTATGTAGACGTGGGCTGAGTGGGCTAAGTCTGCAACAGAAACCTTGCCTAAATTCTCATAGACTGCCTTAAGCAAGAAAGAGGTACCCAAGATATTGCCGTAAATTTGCGGTTCAAGCTTCAAAACATCTTTGCCAGACAGCGCCGCTGATTCCAGTTTCATGGCGGGTTCACCCTCATAACTGCGAACCTCACAAAGCCCCAGAAGCGCCGAAACCCCATCAAGAACCCTGCCGCAACTGGTCGTTTGAACTGCTCCTGTGCCTTTTTTTAGTTGGTTTAGGATTAGTTCGGCTTCCATTTCACCATAAGACAGCAAACCGCTGTTTTGGTGCAGCCAATCTTCAACGTCTACGCCTGCTTTAGACAGCATTGCCGCTGCCAAACGCAGGGGGTACCGACTTGCCACGTCACCGCCCAAAAGCATCTGATGCTCTAAATGAGCAAGTCTGCTGAACCCTGCCGAGGTGCTTGTGCAATGGAGGATTTCTCCACCCCACGCAGCACCATCAGAACCATATCCATAGCCATCGCAGGTTACCGCTACAATTTCGTCTAAACCATGCTCCGCCAGTAACGCCGCGGCATGTGCATGGTGATGCTGGACTTGAACAAGCGGCAACCCAGCTGACTCCGCCATTTCTTTGGCTAAGCGAGTGGTTGTAAATTTTGGGTGCAAATCACAGGCAACTACCTCAGCGCGGGTATTGGTTAGGCGCTGGAGATGCTGTGTGGCTTCTTGGAGGAAAGTTTGGGTTTCGATGTTTTCTACGTCGCCGATATGTTGGCTGATGAAGGCTTTATCGTCAAGCAGCACTGTTGAGGTGTTGTTTAATTCTGCGCCTAAACCTACAACGCAACGTTTAGCCTTAGTTTTTAGGCGTATTGGAGCGGGTGCGTATCCTCGGCTTCTGCGGAGAAATACCTCTCGGTTGCCGTGGACGCGCATGACGGAGTCGTCGCATCTATGGGCTATTTTGCGGTTGTGAAACAGTAAATAATCGACTGTTCCGCCGAGGATTTCCAGAGCGGCATCGTTGTCCTTTACTATGGGCTGGTTGGGCGGGTTGGCGCTAGTCATAACAAACGATGTATCCGCGACTTGGTCGAAGAGCATGTAGTGCAACCCCGTGTAGGGCAGCATGACGCCGACGTTATGCAGGTGTGGGGCGACCAAAGATGAGAGGTTATAGTTTTTGCTTTTGTTGAGCAGTACGATTGGGCGCTGAGGAGAAGTCAGCAGTTCCTGTTCTTTTGCACCCACTTCACCGAAGCTTTTTGCCGCATCCAAATCCCTCGCCATAAGGGCGAAGGGTTTCTCACGGCGATGCTTAGATTCCCTTAACCGCAAAAGCGGCTCTTCAAGGATAGCGGAGGCGGCGATGTGGAATCCCCCATACCCCTTCACTGCCAATATGCTGCCTTCGGAGAGCAATCGTCCAGCTTCCCGCACAGGGTCACTGACTTCTACTGTTTCGCCTGATGCTGTAGTCAGGTATGCTTTGGGTCCGCAAGTTGGACACGCCACGGTTTGGGCATGAAACCGCCTATTCGCCGGGTCCTCATACTCTTTTTGGCAAAAACCGCATAGCGGAAACTCTCGCATGGTTGTGTTTTCGCGGTCGTACGGTAGCCGCTCGATGATGGTGAAGCGTGGTCCGCAGTCGGTGCAGGTTATGAAGAAGTAGTTGTAGCGGGGATCGTTTGGGTTTCGGAGTTCTTTGAGGCATTGGTTGCAGATGGCGATGTCGGGTGGTATGATGGAGCCGGGGTGTTCGGCTTCTTGGGAGCTTTGAATAATGGTAAATTTTGTATATTCGTTGGTGCCTGAGAGTTCAACTCGCTTGATTCGGTCTATTTTAGCCCTTGGCGGTTTCCCTGTAACTAAACTATCTATGAACTGCTCGATACTTTGCGCGTTGCCTTCAAGCAGCACCTCAACTCCGGCATCGCCCCTATTTTGCACATACCCTGCCAAGCCATGTCTAATGGCGGTACGGTAGATGAAAGGCCTAAAACCAACACCCTGCACAATACCCGAAACGTTGAGTTTAACGCGCAAACAGTTAACCTTAACTTAAATCAAGCTCGAAGTTTTCTCTTATAGTTTCCGAAAAAAACGTAATATTCTGTCCTTGAAATTACGATTTATATTATTTTCATTCTAAATAAACTCTGTTGAGGGTTTCTATTGCCTGCCAAAAGCCTAACTTGTTAATTCAATTTGCGCGCGCTTAAGATAGCGGCCCTAGAGAAATCAAGAATTAAACTGCGCGCGCGGACCGGAGGAGACGAACCAACAATTGAAGCCCTAGAGGCACCGTAAGATAAGTTACTAGTTTTATACAACCACATAGTCTTATTTTCGCAATTGAGTTTAAAAGATTGGTGGTTTGTTGCCAATCAATACTAAACCTAAACAGCTAATTGGAGCCCTAAGTCGTGATGAGCGATGGCAAAAAGGAAAAACCCTTAACAAGGAAATTCCTTGGAAGAGTCATGCTCATTGGAAGCGTGCGAAAAGTTCTCAAAATCCAATGAGTTTAATTCAGGAAAATGACAAAGGGCGCCTATCCTTCTTATTACCGATCAAGTATGGACGCATGGCTACTTCCTCTTTTGCGTTCTTTAGAGGATCAGCCGTGGTTATGGCAGCCGATCTCTCCAAAACTCCTGTAAGCGGCATCAAAACAATGCTTTGTGGAGATGCGCATCTCGCCAATTTCGGTATCTTTGCATCCCCGGAACGCAAATTAATCTTCGACATTAACGATTTTGATGAATGCTACCCTGGGCCATGGGAGTGGGATCTAAAACGCCTGGCAGTAAGTGCAGTCCTAGCAGGAAAACAAAACGGTCTTAAAGCAGAGGATAATCGCAAGCTAGCCAAGCGTGTGGCCAAAAAATATCGCAAATCGATTACATCCTTTGCAGCTATGCCTACTCTTGACGTTTGGTACTATTCCATTGACACTGAAAATCTGGTAAAAACGTCTTCTGCTTCGAAGAAAGAGTTGAGCATAATGAAAAAAACGCTAAATAAAGCTAAAACTAGTACAAAAGAACAAACACTAGAAAAACTTACCGAGATTGCACACGGTCAACGCCAGTTTATCAATGCTCCTCCTTTAACAATTCGTACAACTGACCTGTTGAAGAGTGATCTTTTAATCGATGACGAGAAATTCAAAGTTTCGCAAAATGATCTCGAAAAGGGTTGGCTTGAGTATGTCAGCAGTGTTACAGCCGACCGGCGCAAACTTTTAGGTCATTATCATGTTGTCGACACTGCTCTGAGGGTTGTCGGTGTAGGCAGTGTGGGTACTCGCTGTTTCATAAGCTTGCTGCAGGCTAACTCTGCTGATGATGCACTTATTCTACAACAAAAAGAGGCTGGACCTTCAGTACTTGAGCGTTATTTGCCTCAAGAAGAATTTGCCAATCATTCAGAGCGGGTAGTGTCAGGACAACGACTAATGCAGTCGGCAAGTGACATTTTCCTTGGAAGAAGCAAAAGCCCAGTTTTTGCTGAACGAGAATATTACTGGCGACAACTAAAAGACATGAAAGGCTCATTAGAAGTGTCATTGTTAGATAAGAATGGCTTAGGGAAGTATCTTGCAGGCTGCAGCAATTGTTTGGCGCATGCTCATGCTCGTTCTGGGGATGCTGTAGAGATTGCCGGTTACCTCAACGATGGTTCAGAATTTGATGAAGCTATTGCCGATTTCAGTGTAGCTTATGCTGAACAGACAGAGGGCGACTACCAAGAACTATTAGATGCCATTAATGAAGGCCGTATTGTTGCTGCAAAAAGGCAATAAGTAATTAGGTTGCAGCAATTCACCTAAAACTTTCTTTAAAGTTGACTTTTTGATCGTCTTCTCTTTAGCCGTAGTCGGTAAACTCTGTCAACCCAAGCCAAGCCCAAGGGAATTATCCATATCCAATATCTGAGCGCAAGTCCGCTAATCTCGATTGACCAAAAAACGGGAATCGCTGATACGAAAAAGATACCACCACATAGAAACCAAGCGTTTCTTTCTACCTTAAGCGGGTGGATTAAGTCTTGTGGAACAAGTTTTCGGTCTTCTGTGCCAACCTCATCGCATAATAGCGCTTGCATCAGCATCATCACGCCAAGGTCTATAGCGAAAACAGCAGACGCAGTCCCAAGAAAAGTGAAGCTTTCAGCTCCAGTGATAGGTGTTTGAAGCATGTTGAATAAGAACGGTTCAATGGAAACACAAAACAGTAGGAAAACGTTGGTTAGCGTTGTTCTATTTCTTTCAAGCGGCAGCACTGACATAATTTGTTTATGCCTCATCCATAGTGAAATGAGAATGTAGTAGCTAAAAGCAAAAATTGCAATATCAACATACATTTCATTAGGAGTGGTCGGCGGATTCCCTACAAGAGTAACGGCGCCAATAGTCAAAGCAAGCCCAAAAATAAGGTCATTAAGACCTTCAATGCTTAGTTTAGGTATGGACGGTTTATTACCCTCTATCTCAGACAAATGAAATCACTTAATATTTCGATTTTAAAAAATAGCACTATTTTTATTACATGAATTAAACTAATTAGTCAAAAAAAGAACGAATTATAGAATTTAACAACTTTTCATTATTGCAATCGTTACGTCAGGGAAGAAAAAAATCTATTAAAACCTTATAATTGTGTTTTTGAGCGGAAATTGATTTTTACAATCTTGGAATCCCACTTGTGGTTGTTACACGGTTGCGAAGTTCGTCAATATTTGTTATTTCTTCTGTTAACATAACAGTGTCGGCTATTGGAGTCTTCACCATTTTGATGGGTAAGGGTATCACCGATTTTTTCATAAAGCCGCTCTTAGCGCCGTAGGTTTTTGCTACTTCATCACTTAGTTCAACATGGAATGCTACCGGTGTCAGAGTGAGGTCATCCAAATCCAAGTCGGCGAGTTTCCCCAGAACTGTTCCTTTTTTTGTGATGACAGTTTTGCCTATCAAATTCAAAATACTTACCAAAATTTCACCAATCATGAGAAATCCAATCATTTCTAAAAAATATATGTGGCTGCAATAAAGTACAACAATATTTGAAAACGAAGTTATAAAATCAAATTAGCGATTGCAACGAAAGTTAATATTAATTGTTAAGCTTAATACGTTTGGTCATTTTCTTGAAGAATATCCTGTTGCAAGCAATGTTGCCGCTAATTGATATTTTCAATATTTTTCAAATTGCGAGTCATCACCGCTTAGACAGGATTCATCAACCAGAAAAGTGAAGGGATAGTGCAAATTATGGGCTTATCCGATTATTTCGGTAGATTCTGGTTCGCCGCTGAACCAATTTTCGGGGTTGTAATGACCCTGTGTTTTCTTGCTATTCTAAGAAATCAGGCGCTATATGCTTATCCAGCCCTCCTCGACCGAATTGCAGCTTTGGTAGTCGTTGCTGCCATTTCCTGTTGCATTGCCTGGGGAATAGTTGACGGTTTCTTCTATGTTTTTGAGAACCACGACCTAACCGCAAGAAAGAACCTAATCTCCAACTATGCAAAAGGCCCAAAGCAGACGGATATGAGCCTTAAGATGGTTGAGGAGGACCTGCAAGATACTCACGTAAACGTTCTGGACGAGGATGAAAAGAAAAAACTTTACGAAAAAATCGTGTCCAATTATTCCGAGATAAAGTCAAAAGAGAAAGTCCCAGCTAAAGACAGCATCATTACAATCTTTCTTGATATGTGCTTGAACCTTGGCGCTTGTCTGGTAATCATTTTTCCCCTCATATTGCTGCGAAATGTGCTAGCAATTCCTCAGTTGCTGAATTTGGCGGTTGTTATAGCAATTGTTCTTATGTTCGTCATTGGTTTTTGGACTGAGACGCGTAAGGGACCGTTGGTTAAGGCGAGGAAAGGAATCATTTACTCTCTCTTGGGCATATTCATTACAGTATTGACATACTTTCTAGGAGGATAATCTCCAACCAAGAGTTTTTTGTGGAGGCACTTTTTATGGTTAAGCATCGTATAGAAATTTCTGATAGTACAGGTGGTATGCTCTTTGGGGTAATTGCAACGATGATTACTATCAGCAGCCTTACTCTTGCTGCCTCAAAAACTGAAGGACTTGCATTGATAATTGCCATTACAGCGATATCTGTAAATATTGCGCATGGTGCGCTTCACGGTTTTCTATACATTTTTGAGAAAGGGTTTGAAAGAGGAACCTATTTGAGGTATGGATTTAGCGTAAAAGCATCAAATGACCGAGATGCAGCAATTGCGCAAATAGAACAAGACCTTGACAAGAGCTCGCTTGAGCAGTTCAGCACCAAATTAAAAAGAGAATTCGCGATAGAGATTTATGAAAAGGCAAAAGTGCTTGAGAAACCTTCCCGTCTATCAAGAAGAAATGACTATATCGGCGGTTTTTATAAGGGCTTTTTAGTTTTTATTGTAGGCATATTAGTTGTTTGGCCATTGTTAGTTATACCGAATCTGTTTAATGCCTTGTTGCTAGCTTTTTATATAGCTATTGCATGCTTAGGTGTACTAGGTTGGTTTTATGCAAAATATGTTTTTAGAAATAAGCTGTTAATGGCCGTTGAGTTAATTATTATTGGATTGATAATTGTAATAATAACTTTGATTTTAGGTGGCTAATTTTTTTTATGCGTCCTCGCTACCTGTATTATAAAATTTTGACTAGCCAACTTATTGAAATATCCTCATCAAAATACTTTTGTAACTATGATGTAAAAAAAGGAAAACGTTAAGTCGAGACATACATTCTGGACGACTTAAAACGTGTTCTTCTTCTAATTTAGAGCAGTAATGAGTAGAAAAATTAGGCTTGTGCTCTTAATGCAGCGCCAATTTCTACTATAACTTCCGGTGTCACCATTCCTTGTGCTAGCATAATTCCGCCCGAATTAACCAACGCCTGCTTAATGCCCTTAGCCCACAAATGCTCTACTAACATCAGCAATGCGGAACTATTGTTAGGAATATTTTCTGCGATTTCTCTAATGTTTTGCTTCGATAAGCCAAAGTCGCGTTCGCCGAATTTAGCACCTTCTATAGCTCCAATTTTTGCGCCTTCTATGCCGCCTGCACCTAAACCTATCAACGCACCTAAAACTGAATCAAGCTGTTTGATTTCTTTTTTGCCTAGATCTGAACCTTTAACCGCACCTATATTGCCGTTTGCATCTTTAGCTATAAATAGGTAATCAATCATCCGAATTAAATCTGTATTTCTGGCATCATTTATCGCTGGAAGAATTTCACCGCTAAACTTGTTACCCGGAAATCCTATTGCAAGCAACTGCATTGGACCATACATAACCGTTCGTTGAGACATAACCATAAAATCACCTCCGAAAAATCGGAATTTTTTAGAACGGTATAAAGTAACATCCATCATCTAATAGGCATGTGTGAACTACTACAAACAGCCACAAACCTACAAGAATAAAATTTTTTGTTAAGGAAGTAATCAACGGAAAAAAATTTTTAAGATCTTCGGCCCAAATTCCCACTTCCGACTTTGGGCGAGATATAGGTCCGAAAAAAACGTAATATTCTATCCTTGTAATTACGATTTTCTTATTCATTGATAAGTAAACTTAGTCAGTCAGGGCCCTGAGGATAAACATCATTACGGATAGAATTAACATTATCAGTGTAAAAAACGCAGTATATCAACCCATTAATACCACGCTTTTACAAAATTGAGCTAAGCTCCAAAACTTTACTTGTAGGTCCATTTACCGTTTATCTCTTTGGGGGGAAACGCATAATAAAAATTGTTCCTTTGCCCTCTTCACTCTCAAAGGTCACTGTTCCACCTAAACCTTCTGTCAGGCTTTAACCACTGCTAAACCGAATCCTTGACCCTTCGATTTGGTTGTCATCATAGGCGTAAACAGCTTTTTAACCACGATTTGTGGTTTTCCACGCCAATGAACCTCAATCTAACATTATTTGGTTCAGAACGATATAAATCCCCACGACGAATATTTCGTTTTTTTCGCAATTTTCTCTTATACATTTCTAGTTTTACCGGATAATCTTTAAGACAATCAAAGAACAGTTCGATACAACATGAAACCAGCCACTTTTGCCATCGCATTTATCCTAACAGTTTGCTTTGTCATTGCAGGCGTAGTTACTTACCCAGTTTTAGCTCAGGCGGCAACTCAGAACAACGAGATTATCTTCGGCTTCTTCTTAGGCCCCTTCTGTGCGATACTGTTTTTCTGTTGGATGGGCGAAAAAGTAGTGCTAAAAATCCTCAAAAAATAACTGTCTGAGTCTTAAATAAAGAAGCTCACGCAAACCCTGTGGATTCAAGCAGCAAAAGTATATACCATATGCCCTCCAATAGCTAACCAGTCAGTTAGAGGAGAGATTCAGTTGGGCATAATAGAGGATGTATTCGGTTTTGTCACTTCCGGAAGCATAGCCGGTTTATCACCACTTATCATAATGATAATTCCGCTAGTCATCGGAGTCGTCGTAGGCTTTCTATTGCATAAATTCCTCAAATTCGCAATAATCGCAGCGGCAATCGCAATCATAGTTGCGTATCTGGGCTTCTATACATTGAACCTTGGGGCAATGAGTGATTTAGCAGTCCAGTATGGACCCATGGCAGTCCAGTTTGGAACATTACTGTTTGGTATGTTACCGTTGGGCATCGGGTTCATTGTTGGATTCGTTATTGGCTTTCTTGTCTCTAAATAAATTTTCCTTTTTTCGGCTTGTTTTTTCTACAGTGTGTTGTTGCCAAAAACCGCCTATACACAACAACAACCAATCGATTATGCCGCCCATTGCTTTTGGCGTTTAGCGTCTGGTTTATGTTGCAAGCTGGTTGTGGAGCAAACCGCAAGCAGAACAGAACTTTGATCCCCTGATAGGGGAGGGAGGTAGCGCATGAGACTTTGTGTGGTTTCTATGTTGGATTCAGCTTCTCTTTCAGTTGCCGACGCAGCACTTTACCCGCAGAACTAATAGGCAACTCCTTTCTGAACTCAACTTCAGCAATTGCTTTGTAAGGTGCCACTTTATCGTTAACAAAAACCCTCAATATCCCACCCGAAACAGAGAAGCCCTCTTTTAGCACCACAAACGCCTTCGGAACCTCACCCGCCGCCACATCAGGCTTGCCCACGACTGCACAAAGCTTCACTGCTGGGTGCTCGTAGAGGATGTCTTCGAGTTCTCGGGGGTAGACGCTGTAGCCGTTGTGTTTGATTAGGTCTTTTTTGCGGTCGACGATGTAGAAGTAGCCGTCTGGGTCCATGCGGGCGATGTCGCCTGTGAGGAGCCAACCGTCGCGGAGCACAAGGGCGGTTTCTTCGGGGTGGTTCCAGTAGCCTTTCATGATTTGGGGTCCTTTTACGGCTAACTCGCCAGCTTCGCCTATGCCAAGAACTTTTTCGCCTGTTTCTAAATCAACAATTTTAGCTTCCGTATCGGGCAAAGGCAACCCAATCGAACCCACACGCAACAAAGCCTTATCAACGGGGCTGCAATGGGTAACAGGCGACGCCTCCGTCAAGCCATAACCCTCAGCCAAAAACCCGCCCGTAACCTCCATGAACCGTTTCTGCACCTGAGGCGGCAACGAAGAAGCACCCGAAATGCACACCCGAATCGACCCCAAATCGTACTGGGCAAGGTCGGGGTTGCCGAGGAGATACTGATACATCGTGGGGACACCGCAGAAAACTGTCACTTTATGCTGTCTGGATTGCTTCGCAGGCTTTAGTTGGTTCAAACTTGGGCAGCAACACCATTTTCGCCCCCAAACTAATGGGCACGGTCATACTGGTGGTCATACCGTAGATGTGGAAAAGCGGCAACGCAGTCAGAAAAACATCGTCTGCTGTACCCTTTATCATGGCGGCGAATTGCAGGGCGTTTGAGACGAGGTTGCTATGTGTTAGCATTGCTGCTTTGGCTGTTCCCGTGGTGCCGCCTGTGTATTGGAGCGCAGCCAAATCCTCAGTGGGATTGACTGCAACGTTGGGCTTGTCCTTGGAAGTGCGCCTCCAGCAGCTTTCCAAAGTCAGCATTCAGCTAATTTAGTGACTATGATGTGCTTGAGCGAGCGTTTTTTCCTTAACCTTCGCCACTACAGGGTAAAGTGTGTCGAGGGTGACGATTGTTTGGGCGTCCAGAATCGCGCAGTTGATACTCAACCTCACGTTCGCGATGCATAGGACTAATCGCCGTCACAACCGCACCAGCCTTGAGGGCTCCGAAGTATGCAATTACGAATTGGGGAATGTTTGGCAGAATAAATCGCCACACGGTCACCTTTTCCAACACCTAATGTGACCAAAGCGTTCGCGAACTGAATTGACAACGAATCCAATTCCGAATAAGAGATAGTGCGCTCACCATGCACCAATAGCGGTTTTATCCCCAAACCTCATCGCACTTACCTCCAGCAATCCATGCAGAGGCACATTTGGGTAGTTCACGTGTTTAGGCACTACTGGCAGCGAAGGCTTGGTTTTCTCTATCAAGCTCAAGCTAACCAGCCGCTATCTGACTAAACGGAGACTGACGAGTTGCTTTTGGCAACGTCTTCGGGCTCAATTATAACAGCGGTTCCAGTCGCCGAAAACAACATTATACTGCTGTTTTGGTTGCCCATAGATGAGGTTTCCACATCCATGCCGATAATCGCGTTTGCCCCAAGCGCAATTGCTCGAGATTTGGCGCGTTCGATGGCTTCCCAACGGGCTTTCTCGACTTCGGAGGTGAATGCGGTTACTTCTCCGCCGACCATGGATTCGAATCCTGCGACGAATTGACCAAATATTCCTCTGGTTCGCGGTGTTAAGCCTGTGACTATGCCGAGTACTTTTTTGATTTTGTAGCCAGCTATTGTTGGAGTTGTTACGATAAGGAACTGGCTGGTTTGAGCATTAGTTAGTTGGGCGCCGCATTTTGTACAGTAACCTGCGCCGTCTGCATTTATGTTTCCGCATCTGGGGCAATTCATAATATTCACCTAAACGATAACCGTTTTGACTTAGTCTTGCTTGTTAAATCACTCTTGTCCTCTTTTAAATGTGTGGAGTGCCGATAGAAATCGTAGATTTGCTCCATCTCTTTAGTGTACGTGAAGGGATAGATGATGACTTGGTCTAACCCGAAATCCAATGCCAACCCCTCACCAGAGGAACTGAACAGTTGATTTGTTGGTTTATCGGTTAAGATGACGGTTACGATGTCGCCGGCGACTAATTTTTCACCCAAGGTTTCGCCGCTTCCAAAAGCTTCGCTGAGGCAGATGGAGCCGCCGTATTCGAAGACGACATATGGGTTGCCACTGCGGATTATGGCTTGGCAGGTTAGTTTGGGCACTTGAGTGTCGAATCGGGTTTTTAGGGCATTGAATTCTTCTTTGCCTAACTGTATTATGAGATGGTTGCGCCAATTTCTTGATTCGTCGTCTCTTAAGCGGAAAAACTGCATGTAAACCACAAGTATTAGCGCTGAGGCTTTCGATAAATAGCTATCTGAATGGACTGGAAAATCATTTAAGCACAATTCTCTCAACCATAGGTTAGATTTGACAGGGGGATTTGAATGGGCGATTGGAAAACTATCCTTAAAGGGGACCCAACTGAGTGGCTTTTGGAAGAGGAAAACCCATCTGTCCGCTACTTCACACTAACTGATATCTTAGAAAAACCCCAAAAAAGCCCCGAAGTCTAGAGGCAAAAAAGGCAATTATGACAAAGGGGTTGTGCCAAAAATCCTCGCCAAAATGAACAGCAACGGCTACTGGGAAACCCCCGGCAGCTTTTACACTGCCAAATACAAGGGAACCTCTGGCAACTTATCATTTTGGCGGAACTCGGCGCCAGACCCAACCGATGACCGCATAAAGAAAGCCTGCGAATTCATCCTCCAAAACAGCCAGCACCACGAAAGCCACGGGTTCTCCATGGCAAAAGCCGAGAAAACAGGCGGAGGCAGACAAAGCGGAGTTATACCCTGCCTAACGGGCAACATGGTCTGGAGCCTAATCAGATTGGGGTACCTTGAAGACCCAAGAGTACAAGATGCAATCAATTGGATATCGACTTATCAGCGATTCGATGATGCCGATGGAGAGGGTGCACCGAAGGGTTGGCCATACGACAGATTCGAGATGTGCTTTGGGAAGCATAGTTGCCATATGGGCGCAGCAAAAGCCCTAAAGGCGCTCGCGGAAATTCCAGCCGATCAAAGGGACAGCAAAACTAAAACCACCATCCAAAAGGGCACCGAATATTTCCTCAAACATCACATCTACAAAAAAAGCCACGATTTAAGCAAGGTGTCAAAGCCTGGGTGGCTGCATTTCGGTTTTCCCCTAATGTATCAAACAGACGCATTGGAGATTCTGAGGGTACTAACAAAGCTTGGAGTTAGGGATGAACGAATGCAGGAAGCCGTTGACCTCGTCGTCTCCAAACAGGATAGGCTGGGGAGATGGAAACTGGAGAACACCTTCAACGGCAGATACCAAGCTAACATTGAGCGCAAGGGCGAAGACAGCAAATGGATAACTCTAAATGCACTTAAAGCACTAAAGCAATATTACGGTTAAAAAGCGTGGAAATGAAAATAATGAAAGCTCTATTAGTTGTATATTCGTATCATCACAATAACACTCAGAAAATAGCTGAGGTTTTCGCTAAAGTTCTTGACGCAGAAATAGTGACGCCACAGCAGGCAAACCCCCAAGAACTCCAACAGTATCGACTGATCGGTTTTGGCGCTGGGATTGATAGCGGAAAACACTACAAACCCCTGCTGGACTTCGCCGACCAACTACCCAACGTCACCGACAAGAAAGTATTTATTTTCTCAACCAGCGGAGTCTCAAACCCCACATACAAAGCTAAAATCCACACTGCACTCAGGGAAAAACTGCAAACCAAAGGCTACACGATTGTTGATGAGTTTAATTGCCACGGGTTTAACACTAACAGTTTCCTTAAAGTGTTCGGCGGCATGAACAAGGGTAAACCTGACGCTGAAGACCTAAAACATGCAGAAGAGTTTGCCCAGAACCTCAAGCAACTCTAGAATTTTAGAATGAAAATTGTTTGGTGCCGGGGGCGGGATTCTCGCCATAATGCTGTATTATAGCTTCGAGCCCGCGACTTCTGGACAGGGGCGTATGGCCCTACTTGTTCTCCAGATTATGAGTCTGGCGCCCTAGCCAGGCTAGGCTACCCCGGCACAAACGCCACGGTTTAGTAGCGTCGTGGTTGTTTAGTCTGAATTCTTTCATTTAAACTTTTAAAAGCCAATGAGGTTTTTTTGGTTGATTCTGGTTGCCGCTGTGTGAGCAAAATGGAGTTTGGGCCAGTATACTCAAAGTTTAAGCGAATGCGGAGACTCGGAGCATAGTTGGATCCTGTTAGAAATTTAATTCAGTAACCTTTATGGAGCTTTGATTCTGCAGATGGGTAAGTTCTGTTTGGCGATTTTTAATCAATAAATTTATTGGATTGAAAGATGCACAGAATAACAGGTGAGTTAGTTGTCTTCAGATAATGACGATTTTCCTGAATGGTTCAAAAAACGCCGCAACACATCAAAAGACCCCTTCTTCGGCGACATAGATAACATGTTCAAAGAAATGGAGAAAATGATGGATGAAGAACTCAAAAACTTCACCGACAAAGTACCCAAAGAATACGTTAAAGAACGCAAACTCCCCGACGGCAGCACCGTAAAAGAGCTTGGACCATTCGTTTATGGTTACAGCATGAAAATCGGGCCCGACGGCAAACCCGAAATACAGGAATTCGGCAACATCAAAAAGGGTTTGAAGGGTCCGCCGGAAGTTAAAGAAGAACGCGAACCGCTGGTTGACATCGTTGAAACCGAGACAGAAATCCGCGTAGTCGTCGAATTGCCAGGCGTAGAAAAAACCGACATTAAACTGCACGGCACCGAAGATTCACTGGACATATCCGTCGATACATCCCAGAATAAATATTACAAAGAAATCCAGCTGCCAACTAAAGTCAAAGTGAAAGAGGCAGCTTCAACCTACAAAAACGGCGTCTTAGAAGTCGTTATACCAAAAATTGAGCCATCCAAATCCAAAGGCGAAACCATAAACATAGGCTAAAAGCCTAAATTCACATCCCCTCATACTAAGCATGTGTACCCATGAGCAGCAACTCCGAAATCGATACGCTTAACGCTATTTGTAGAGAAGCTAAAGCAGCGGGGAAACTGTCGGGTGATAACCTCACTGAACTCTACGAGTTGTTTGGGCAACGGTTTACGAAGGCGCTTGATGCACTCAAAGAGAACAGAGTGAAGAAATACATTTTCAAGCCAAGCGGAAGAATCGTTTGGATTGTGATCGGCAGAGAACGCGACTACCTCACGATGCCCGAAGCCGAATTCTGCACATGCGACGATTTCTACTTCCGAGTGCTCGATAAAAAAGTCCATATGTGCTATCACCTCTTAACTCAGAAGCTGGCGCAGAATCTAGGCTGGTTTGAAACGCTTGAAGAAAACGACGAATGCTACGATATGCTCATGAATGAATGGAAAAAGCCGCTTGTAGAGAAATAGGTTAGGGTTGATCTGGTTAACCAATTCATTGCTTGGGTTGGGCTGATCCGTTTTGTGTTTCATCAAAAGGTGAAAACATTATTCAGAGAGGGCTTTTGGGTTTAGATTTAAATATGAAGATGCTACAACAATAGAGTAAATACAGAGGAACCTCGATGGATATAAGCGCATACTTCCTAACCCTTCAGTACGTTCTGATGGGCTCAATATTCATTGCCATAGCCTTAATCTTCATGTACGCATACTACGGGAAAGAAGAAGAGACTACTCCGGAATAAGCCAGTTTTATTTTTCTTTTCTTCTTACTCGCCTATTCATTATCAGGAATAAAACTATACTTATCACAGATAAAATTACGCTTATAGCGATTAACCAGACGGCTTCTGGGCCTGCACCGAAAACGATTGGGATGGGGCCGATTAGAATTATTCCGCCTACACTGCCTGAACCACCCAAAACTATGGTTGCAACAATTATTACTGCGATACCGACAAAAACCAAAGTTATACCCAACAACACTAAACCCAACAGTCTGCTGGAAACCGCTATGCTCTCATCCTCATCTTGTTCATTCAACATCATAAATCACCCAATCAACCAATAGTAAACCAACAAAATAATCAAGAAAACAATCGAAAGCGACAATGCCAAAGCCAAAACAGTTTTAACTGACTTTTTATCGGTACCAAAAATGATGGGAATAGGCCCAATCATGATTACGCCTGCACCACGCACCCTGCTTTGTCCTTTGCTGCTGCCGGTCGAGGCGCGGATGAGGGCTGCAACAATCACAGCAACCCCGACTATAACGAGTGCTATGCCGATTGCATAAAAAACAGTCAAATCCGCCATTATGCAGTGAATGCCTCCAAATGCAGTGGAACAGCCCTTTTAATAAATATAACCAGAAAACCCCTTGGAAACACAAAAAATTAAAAGCGCCGCACCGCTTTATCGTGTCGGCGAAAAATGACCACCCAAGACCTCATAGATGAGATTCAAGCGAAGAATCCGCAGATTAACCAAGCTCAGATACTAGAGCGGTTGGAAGCTGAAAAAGCCAGAACGGGCGGATTGTTGGGTGATGAGACGCTTCTAAGATTGATTGCTGCTAAACTTGGTGTAGTGGTGCAGCAGAATGTTTTCCAAAGCTGTAGTGTGTTGTCTTCAAGCAAGCTGTTTCCGGGATTGTATGATGTAACGGTTGCGGGTCGCTTAGTTGCGGTTTTTCCGGTTAAATCTTTTCAGGGTCAAGAGAAATCGGGGAAATTCGCGACTATAATGCTTGGCGATAATGATGGGCTCATGCGGGTTATGTTATGGAATGAAAGAGCTGACATTGTAGAAAAAGGCGAGTTAAAGGCTGGTCAGGCTGTACGTCTGCTGCATGGTTACACCCGTGAGGACCGCTATGGCAAAACCGAGTTGCATCTGGGCACCAAAAGCCTAATTGAACTCCAACCTGGAGCTAAAAGCGGTGATTATCCACCACTCGAAAAGTTTACCGCAAAAATATCCGGTCTTAACAGCAGTTCAGGCAACGTACATGTTGTGGGCACGGTGAAAGCGGTTTATGGTAAAAACGTTTTTCCTAAAAGCGACGGCACCGACGGCGTAGTCATGCGGCTGGCTCTAAGAGATGATTCAGGAGAGGCAGTTGTGGTTGTCTGGAATGAGAAGGTTGAGGAAATCGAGAAGGCGCTCAGGGAGAGTCCACGGTTGCTGCTGGTTAACGCGCGTGTGAAGGAAACGCAGAATGGGGCAGTTGAGGTTCACGTTGACTCTAACACAGCTATTACCGTTCAAGCCGCAATATTTTAATTGGAAAATATTTTTTGTTTTGCAAAAGGAAGTTAAATAAAAGTAAAAAAGAAAATTTGTGGGCTATATCGCCTTAGATTTTTGCGATAATAGCGTCGGTTATTTCTGTGCCTGTCGCTTTGCCGCCTAAATCGACGGTTCTTACTTTGCCTTCTTTGAGCACAGCGATTACGGCGTCTTCGATTTTCTTTGCGCCGGCTTTCTCGCCTAGCCAATCAAGCATCATTGCGCCTGCCATTATGGTTGCGATTGGGTTAACCCGGTTCATGCCTGTGTATTTTGGTGCGCTGCCGTGGACTGGTTCGAACATGCCGTAGGATTCGCCGATGTTTGCGCCTGCTGCTAAGCCTAAGCCGCCTGTAACCTGTGAGGCTTCGTCAGATATGATGTCGCCGAAGAGGTTAGTTGTGACCATGACGTCGTATTTTTCGGGTTGCTTGATGAGTTGCATGGTGGCTGCGTCGATGTGTAGGTCGTCTACTTCTACTTCGGGGTAGTTCTTTTGGGCTTCTTTGACTGCGTCTTTGAATATGCCGTCGGTTATGCGTAGGATGTTGCCTTTGTGGATGTATGTGAGGTGTTTTCTGCGTTGCATGGCGAGTTTGAAGGCGAAGTCTGCGACTTTGAGTGAAGCGTCATGGGTGATTATTCTGAGAGCTATGCCGACGCCTGGTGCTAAGAGTGATTCTGCGCCGCTGTAGAGGCCTTCAGTGTTTTCTCGAACTACAACCAAGTCTATGTTGGGTTTTAGGGCTTCAACGTTGGGGAAGGTTCTGCATGGGCGAACGTTCGCATAGAGGCTAAACATTCTGCGTAAGGTGACTGCGACGCTCACGGGTGCGCCTGCTTCTTCAGGTGTAGTCATGGGACCTTTTAGGCATGCGTCACTTTTTTTGATAAGATCCACTGTCTCTTGGGGCAGGTTAGTGCCGTATTGTGGGATGCAGTGAGCTCCTGCTTCGCCATAGACTATGTTAAGTTTAAAATTGGATTTTTTCTGGACAGCTTCAAGGACTCTGACGGTGGCTTCGGTGACTTCTGGTCCGATGCCGTCTCCTTTAAGCGCGACTATGGTGTAAGTTTTACTCATTTGAAGGTTTCTTCCTTGTGGTTGCTGTAGAATAATGTTTTTGCTTATCAGTTTTCCTGTTGACTTTTCGGTTTTCTTAGCGCTCTAATCACTCGCAGAAGAGATTGGTTTTCTGTTATTTGCTCTACGCACAAATTACTAATTGGTTAACCTGCAATAGGTGTCTGTAGCGGCAGAAGAGAAATCGGCAGCAGAGGAAAATAGATGTATCAAGCATTAAAGGACAGCCTCTTTCTATTCATCCCCTTAGTTGCCTCTCTAACACTTTCAGGAATCCTAACTTTCTCTATTTTAAGGATAGAAATCTGCGTAAACTTGTTTTTGCCATCGGGTTATTCTTGTCAGGTTTTGGGTTTTATGCGCCTTTAGTGGAAAGTTTAGGTGGAACTGCATTTTTTGTTTCTGGTGAATGGTTGTTTGTACCGATGGCTTTTGCGGTTGTAATAGCTGCGGTTATCCAGTTTGTTTAAGATGCAAAATTTCAAGGGACCCTTCATCGTCTTTATGGCGGGAACATTGGCGTCTCTTGCTATCTTTTTTGCTCAGCTGCCATTTGCCTATCTACGTTTAGGCTTAATGATTTTGTTTATGGGAACGTCGGTTCCGATTCTAGTCTATATTTTCTTTAAAAGCCGAGATTGTGCGGACCTTAACTTCTTGATTGCCACTCTATGCTTCCTATTCGAAGGGGTAGTTATGGATCTTGGCACTTCAGTAGATATACCAGTTATGTTATCGCTTTTTGGAGTGGTATTCATTGCGTTTATGTTCCATAGGCCAGACGCTGTGACTCCGAGCAGTTTGCCATCTTTTATTGTCTTAGAAAAGAAACTTGAAGAAGCAAACCAGAGCCTCCAAAAACTGGAGGAGCGATTGCTTAAAGCTGAGAGGTTGGCGGCAATTGGGGAGTTAGCTGGGATTATTGGTCATGATCTGCGCAATCCTTTGCAGGGCATTAGAGGCGCCGTTTATTGTCTTAAAACACAAAAAGTTAATGAGAATAATCCCGCTTGTACTGAGATGCTAGAGGTAATCGATGATTGCATCGAACGTTCAGACAAAATCATTAACGATTTAATCGAGTACTCCCAAGTTATCAATTTAGAGCCTTCACCGTCAGACCCTAAAACGTTACTTATGCGTTCACTAAACCAAATCAAAGCCCCAACAAACATAGAAATCATCGATAAAACCACCGCACATCCAACCCTCATCCTCGATAGCAACCGAATCGAACGAGCTTTCACAGGTATAATCAAGAACTCTTTTGACGCCATGCCCGAAGGCGGAAAACTAACCATCACCAGCAAAAAGACCGCTGGCTATGTCGTCTTTGTTTTTCATGATACAGGTGCAGGTATGAGCGAAGAGACTTTGAGCAAGTTATGGATGCCATTGTTTACTACCAAGGCTAAGGGAATGGGTTTTGGTTTACCCATTTGTAAACGTATAATCGAGGCTCATGGCGGAAAAATCATTGTAAAAAGTGAGCTTGGCAAAGGGACGGTTTTCAGCGTTTCTTTACCCTTGGAAAAACCAAAAACGGCTGTTTAAGTTTAGAGTGGCTCTACTTCTGAGTACAGGGTTTGTTTTTTATTATGCTCTAAGGGTGCACGCCGCATCGTTGCAGCGTTGTTTTTTACCCGCTCAAAACGTTTCTTGGTGTTCTTGCGTTCCTCCAACTTGACCACGTCGCCGATTTTGCTGAAGCGTTCAGTTTTTCCCTGGTCAGGTTCACGTTCGATTTTTATGCAGTTATCCACCATGCAGTTGACTACGCAGGCTCCGCAGTAAACGCAGAGGTCATCGATTATGCCGACTTCGCCTGTGCCCCAGTAGAGCGCGTTGGTTGGGCAGGCTTTGATGCAGAGTTTGCATTGGCCTCCGACGCAGGTGAATTTGTTGATGGTGATTTTGCCGTCTTTGAAAAGTTCTTTGATGCCTGTGGGTTCAATTAGTTCTTTTCGCCGTTTCTTGCGCTCTTCTTCTTCGCTTAGTGCTTCCTCGTCTTCATTCATCAAATCGAAAATAGAAGGCGGTTTAGACGGCATGGCAATCACTTAAACTGCGATTTTACACAAAATAGGTTTTATGAATTATAATTACTTATCTGGGTTGATACGAGTATTTTATCGTGTTTATGCAACATTTTTTGTGCCTTGGAGGGTTGGATGCTAAAGGCTATTACTTGGCTGCGCCAGATATTGGCTTGTAAGGTTGAAAATTGTTGGGTCAAAAAAAATTCGGTGTCTTCCTGCCATTCTATGCTTTCCAATCTAAACCCAACGAGTACTACAGCCCAACTTAAAACCGTAGTTTTGGAGTGTGAACGTTTGGGCTATGATTCCGTTTGGCTCGACGACCACCTCATGTACAAAGACTCAGCTATTCTCGAATGCTGGACCACACTCTCAGCATTGGCGGCTTCAACCAGCAAAATACGCCTCGGCACCATGGTTACCTGTAATGCGCATCATAATCCTGCGTTGCTTGCAAAAACCGCGGCAACACTGGATATTTTGTCAAATGGACGCTTGGAATTCGGCATTGGCTCAGGAATACAAGAAGCCGAGCACCTCGCTTACGGCCTCGATTTTCCTAAACCCACTGTCAGGATAGCCCAGTTGGAAGAAGCGTTAGAAGTCATTAGACGACTTTGGACATACCAAAAAGCCACTTACCAAGGCAAACACTACACACTAAAAGACGCCGTCTGCGAACCCAAACCCCAACAGAAGCCCCGTCCACCAATCATCATCGGTGGAAGCGGAGAAAAACA
This sequence comes from uncultured archaeon, assembly GCA_963782915.1. GTDB lineage: Archaea > Thermoproteota > Bathyarchaeia > Bathyarchaeales > Bathycorpusculaceae > Bathycorpusculum. The sequence continues at coordinate 215,719 of CAWALK010000020.1, read as the reverse complement.
TACCCTAAAAGTAGCAGCCAAATATGCAGACCGTTTCGACTGGGGTTTTGTGCCCTCAATCGAGGCTTACAGGCATAAGTTGTCTGTTCTGAAGAGTCACTGCGATGCTGTGGGCAGAAATTTTGGTGAGATAGAGCGTTCTTGTTGGCCTAGCGGACAAATACTCATCGCCCAAAACCAAGAAGAATTGGATGAAAAGGTTGCTAAGTTTAAACCTGCGGGGACTTCGCTTGAGGATTTCAAGCAGTACACGTTGGCTGGTACACCTGATGAGTGCATTTCTCAGTTGCAGATTTATGCCAGTTTAGGCGTAACTTATTATATGCTTTACTTCGCGGATTTGCCAAGCACAGAAGGACTTAGACTATTCAAAGAATCAGTTATCAACAAGTTGGGTTAGAGGTCGCCTCTGGCAATATGGCCCAGTTCATGAACAATAATCTCTTCCAAGTTATGATACGGATTTTTCCGAACCAGTATAATGTAGTCTGCGTCGTCGGTGTCTTCAGCATTAAAAATGCAGGCATCCGTACCCTTAGTTGAAAGCACCCTGCCCCATTCCTCAATCTCCCGCAGGTCATCCTCTAAACAGTGCCGATGCTGCAGGACATGGTTAAAGTCATCGTCGTTTAGCCTGAGCATCTTGACTTTGGGAAACGGTTTTTTGCTCAGCGTTTGCCATGCTGCGGCAAGTTGCCTTTTGGGTATGCGTTCAACCTGCATTTCTAAGCCTTCGATACAATCCGTAGTTAACACTTTGGTCCCTTTATTGTTGTTCTAAAAAATGGTAACTTGCATGAATTGCGGTCAAGTCACTTACAAAATTCTAACCGTTTTGGCTCTAAAAGCGTTTGGAGTAGTGGCGGCACAACCACAACTGGCTGTCAGCAGAAGCGGCCATAATCCCCCACGCCAATACCGTGATTAGAATAATTATTCCTTGGCTTTTTTACTAAACATTGCCATTTATGCATTCCACTGGGTTACTTTTGATAAAGGGGTTCCCGTAAAGGTTTCTTGACTGACAAAACAGAACAACTTTGCAATTGGAACCCCCAAAAAAAGTGCTATTAATAGGGGATAGGGAGGTCAGTACAAAGCAACAACAGTTTTCAATATAGTTTATCGCTGACTAGACCGCGGCAAACGCACACCCAAAACAAGCCTCCACCTAACAACCGCTTAATAGAATCAAGCGGCATCCAATGAATAGGCAGTCCTCTCAGTAGCGAGTCTGCAAATGTTTAGAGTATAAATAAGGGAGGGGGGTCTAAGTGAGAGCAACTAAGCTTTATGATTTAGCCAGTCTGCAAGGTACACTTGATTGGTGTTACCTGTCTTTTCTAGCGAGACGATGCCGCGTTCGGATAATCTGGCGATGATTCGGTGGGTTTGGAGTCTGCTTAGGCCTGTTTCGTTTTTGATGTATTTCTGTAGATACTTGCCTTCGTGGGCTTGCAGTACGGTGATGATTTTGCGTTCGTCTTCGGTTAGGGTTTTGGAGACTGACTCATAAGCGGAGACTGTCACTGACGTGGGGCTGCATGGTTAGGGCGGTTGGTTGTTGGGTGGTGCCTGTTCGGATTTGGGGATAAACAAGGTAGTAAGCCACGCCGATTACGCCGACGATGGTTACGGCGATTATGACTGCGAATAGGACGCCGTAGTAGGGCAGCATTGAGTTGGCGGTTGTGGTTGGTGTTGGGGTTTGTCCCATCATGCCGCCCATGCCGCCGTATCCGTTCCCGTTTGTTGCGGTGTTGCTGGCGCCCCACATTTGGCTCATCCAACTGTAGGGGTTTTGTTGGTTTGTTGAGAAGATTGCGAAGCCGATGATTGTTGCGGCGATTAGTGCGGTTATTGCGGTGATCAGTAGTATTAGGAAGAGGTTGACTCTTTTCATACTATATCTAATTTAGACTCATCAATCGCGGATTTAAGGATTTTCACGATTAATGATCAATTTTCCATGGAAGAAACTGTATCCAAAAAACCGTTTCATTTCTGTTTCAGTCAACATCCAAACCAAACGCAGCCCATATGTAATCGAAGGTAAAATAAATGCAAACAAAAATCATACTCGCAATAGTCGCGGCATCCCTCGTGGTTGCAGCACTAGTCGGCGTCACCGCCGCACAATTCGCCAACACCCAAAACAGGGCAACAATCAACCCCAACTACAACCAAGCACCCTCATACGCAAACGGCAATGCACCCCCATACGGCACAAACAGGGCTACAACCAAAACGGATACGGCTGCTACGGTTACGGAGCACAAACACAAAACCAGAATCAGCCCCAGTATGGCTCGGGCATGATGGGCAACGGCTATCGGTATGGGACGCTGCCGGTAAACCAAACAGCAACCCCTCCACAGTCTTTGTTTCTATTTTTATTCAATCGAAGTCGGCTTATAGCGCGACAAGATGCCTTTGGTGATTTTTGGCGGCCGAGGCTTCCAAGCAGCAAGCCGCATCTGCAGCTCAGTGTCGCTTAATTCGACTTTTAGGATGCGGTTGGGTATGTCGATGGTTATGACGTCGCCGTTCTGGAGCACCGCGATGGGTCCGCCTTCGAAGGCTTCGGGTGCTACGTGCCCAATGCTGCCGCCCCTGGTTGCACCGCTAGAAGCGTCCATCGGTGATAAGCGCGACTGAATCGGCTAAGCCCATGCCAGCGATGGTTGCGGTCGGAAACAGCATCTCCGGCATTCCGGGTCCGCCTCTTGGACCTTCATAGCGGATAACCACTACGTCGCCCGGAACGATTTGTTTGCCGCGGATAGCGGTTAGGGCTTCTTTTTCTGAATCATAGATTTTTGCCGGCCCAGTGTGTTTCATCATTTTTTCTGAGACACCGGCGGATTTGATAACGGAGCCTTTGGGTGCAAGGTTGCCGAACAAGATTGCTATGCCGCCTTCCTTATGCACCGGGTCGCTTAATGGGTGTATAACGTTTGCGGTCTTGGACTTCTGCGTTTTGGATGTTTTCGCCGACTGTTTTGCCGCTGACAGTAGGCAGGTTCAAGTGGAGTAGGCTTTTGAGTTCGTTCATGACTGCGGGGACGCCGCCTGCTGCATCCAAATCCTCCATCGCGTAGACGCCGCTGGGTATCATGCTGCATATGTGTGGGGTTTTTCTGCCGATAACATCAAAAGTTGACAATGGCAACACTAAGCCTGCTTCTTTGGCGATGGCTGGCAGGTGAAGGGTGGTGTTGGTTGAGCCGCCCAGAGCCATGTCTACGGCGATGGCGTTTTCGAAGGCTTCTTTGGTTAGTATCCGGGAAGGCTTTAAGTCGGCTTGGACGAGTTTGATGATTTGTTTGCCCGTGGCTCTTGCGAGTCGCATTTTGAATGCGCTGTTGGCTAGTGAGGTTGCGCAGTAGGGCAGTGACATGCCGAGGGCTTCAGTCATGCATGCCATGGTGTTGGCGGTGAACATGCCGCTGCAGCTTCCGCATCCGGGGCACGCGTTGGTTTCGAGTTCGAGGAGTTCAGCTTCGGATAATTTGCCGGCAGCGACTTGACCTACGGCTTCAGGCATGCTGGAGTAACTGACTTTTCTGCCGTGGTGGCGTCCGGCCTGCATTGGGCCGCCTGTAACCATGATAGAGGGCACGTCTATGCGTGCGGCTGCCATGAGCATGCCGGGGGTGATTTTGTCACAGTTTGAAATCATTACTAAGCCGTCGAGGCTGTGGGCTTGCATCATGATTTCGACGCTGTCGGCGATGATCTCACGCGAAGGCAACGAGTAACGCATGCCGATGTGTCCCATGGCGACTCCGTCGCAGACTGCAATAGTGCTGAATTCAAACGGTATGCCGCCTGCAACGAGTATGCCTTCTTTTACGGCTTCGCCGATGCTGCGGAGGTGGATATGTCCGGGGACGATGTTTGTGTAGCTGTTTGCTACGCCGATAAACGGCTTATTCATGTCATCGTCCTGTAAACCTAAAGACTTTAGCAAGGCGCGGTGAGGCGCTTTTTCAATTCCAGTTTTAATTTCGTCGCTTCTCAACTTCGAATACCTTCTGAATAAGCGGGTATTATAGAATTATTGGGTTGGTGTTGCTGTTAAGTTTTATGCGAAAAAACGATCGCTTGCGATTTCCTCTCTAGCCCCCCTCTATTTATAGGCTCAATGAATGCAGACGAAAACAAAGCAGAAGCGGGCATTTGTTGGTTTAGAACGGCTGGGCTTGTGCGGTTGACAGGCGGCGTTTATGGTTGCTAGGCGCTTGCCGTAAACCCAAAGATTCGGCTTACACTGGGGCTTTGTTGCTCTGCCAGCTACCCCCCTCCCCCATATATAGATTCAACGACGAGTTCAACTAGTCAGTAAACCAGGGCTTATCTTCCCATAAACAGTCTTTGCAGGTGACTGTACCTTGCACTTCACTACTATTGTTTATTGAGATAAAATAGAGCTTAAATAGCAAACGCGTTATAGTTGTACTTAGGGATGACTTGAATGAACAAATCAGAAAAAGTACCCATCAAAGTAGTTAAAGAAATCAAAGCAGCACCCACTAACCCCCTGCCGGACAATACTGTGGCGGCAGAATACATTCGAAGAAGACGGACCCAATAAGAACCCCCTGAGTTGGGGTTTCTTCCATTTTTATAAAACCAATAAAACCCTAAGCTGTTAGTGGCAACCCTAAACCTACCTCACCGCCAATATGTGCTTATGAAAACCGCTAAAGTGGACCAAATCAAACCATTCCAGAACGCCCACATGGTTGACGCAAGAAAAATCTATTCAACCCCAGACGCCGAAGTTATCCATATGGCATTGACACAGGGGCAATCACTAAAAAAGCACACAACACCGGTTGATGTGTTCTTCTATATCCTCGAAGGCAAAGGCGTTGTAGAAATCGGTGAAGAACCCCAAGAAGTAGCAAAAGACACCCTAATCGAGAGCCCCAAAGGCATCCCGCATCTGCTCCGCAACACCGGCGAGGGCGTTTAGGTTTCTTGTGGTGAAACTGCCAAAAACAGCTTAACATGCAACAAGGCACACCCCGCCTGTTTCTTAATCCCAAATGCAATAACTTAATTTTATTAATTGCTCTAACAAGGGATAAACCGGGTGCTCCATCTGAACCGAAAACAAAGCCAAATACTCGACCACGTTAAAACCGAATTATCCAAAGACACAGGACACACACTTGACCACATAACCCGCGTATACAAGAATGCAATACTAATCGCATCTGACGACCCAACAGTAGACCTCGATATTTTAACGACTGCCACACTGCTACATGATATTGCAAGAGTGAAAGAAGACCAAGATAACACTGGAAAAACTGACCACGCAATGGTCGGAGCCGAAATGGCTGAAGCCATTTTAATGAACCTAAACTATTCCCCAGAAGATATTGACAAAATCAAGCATTGCATTCAAACACACAGGTACCGAACCAGTTGCCAACCTGCCTCAAAAGAAGCCAAAATACTCTTCGATGCCGACAAACTAGACCTTCTTGGCGCATTGGGAATCGCTCGGGGCTACATGATTTCAGGTGAGTACCATCAGCAACTTTTCTCTTCGACACCTCTGGATGAATACGTTGCGGGCAATCTATTCGGGGGTAAACCGAATGGGCGCATAAAGGATTTTTCCAAACATGCCCTAAACATTGAGTTTGAACTCAAAATCAAAAACATCCCACGCAGCCTATACACCAAGAAAGCAAGGCTCATTGCCCAGCGTCGAATAAGATTCATGAAATGCTTTTTTGATCATCTTCAGCAAGAAATAGGCGGGTCTCCTTAACGCCCATTTTATGCCTAACGCTGAGAGGGGAACATGATTTAAACGGGGTATTGCTTTATTCAACCGCTTCCCTAAATCCACCGCTACCATTTTCAAACGTCTAAGTCATGGATTTTTTTGAGCAGCGACCTGCAATCCTCCAGCCCCTTCTCAGTTATCTCCACGACTTGGTGAGTGCCACCCCATGACCTGACGGAGCGGACACGGATTAATCCAGCGGATTCGAGTTTAGAGAGGTGGTTTTCTAAGCTGCCTTTACCTAAGCCGACGAGCGAACGCAGCTGAGAGGCGCTGAGTTTCTTGTTCATAGCGAGCAGAATGAGGATCAGTATGCGGGTTGAGGATTTGAGACTGGGGTCACTCAGCTGCTCGTTTAGGGCTTTTATGGCGTCTGCGTTGGGGATTTTGCCGGCTACCACTCTGCTGTCGCCTCCGGCGGGTGGGGCGGCTTCTGCCTGTAAGCGACTACTGAGGCGACTGCTGAGACAACGACCATGGCTGCCCAGGTGAGTGGGTAGGCAGCGTAATGGGCGTTTAATAGGAAAAGAGATAGGTTGGTGACTGCGCAGGCGGTATAAGTGGCTAATACGGCTATGCCTTCGCGGGGTATGCGCTCGGGAAAGGAGATTCTGAGTGCATAATAGAATGATGGCGCCGATGCTGCTAGCAGTACATAGAGAACTAAAGAGCCGATGGGACGGAAGAAAACGATTGCGGCTAAGATTGGCAGGTAGTATAATAGCCAAATTGCTGCCGCCCAGCGTGGCCTGCGCCGTTTTCCCCATATTGAGTCAGTAATTTCTCTGCGCACCTGCATGGCATTGTAAACTTTCTTGAAAACCCATGAGATAACGGCTAATCCGGTAATGCTTATGGCTGTGTTTACCGCTAAGCGTGCTGTGAAGCTGTAGTCAGCTGAAAGCCCAATTGCTGCAAATAGCAATGGCAGAATGGTGATAAGTGCGATTTCTACTGCAAGCACCACATAGCAGAGTCCCCAGGTGCGCCTCAGAATATAGCGTTCAAGGTCCAGGGCTCGCGCTGTAACTTGCTTGACTTGCTGAACGGAAACTTTCTCTTCAACCATAATCTGCGCCTTAGCTGTACCTTTGAAGCTTTGCATGCATTTGTTTATTCTGCTAGTACAAAAATTGTACCAATCACAGTTTATTTATCAATCCTTCGCTATTACTATCAGAAACCGGTTCAAGTTAACCCAGAAAGGTAATTGCATGATAGATACAGAGGGCTTAACTAAAAAATTCGGTGACCTAACAGCCGTAGACAACCTCACCCTCCACGTGGATGAAGGGGAAATCTTCGGTTTCTTAGGACCAAACGGGGCAGGCAAAACCACCACGGTTCGCATGCTCTGCTGCCTTATTTCCAAAACCAGCGGAAACGCGAAAATCGGCGGCTTCGACATCGCCAATAAAGAGGACTCGCTAAAAATCCGTAAAATAGTCGGGTTTGTCTCTGATAACGTTGGTTTGTCTGAAAACCTGACAGCCTATGACAATCTAGATTTTTTTGCTAAAATGTATGATGTTCCGGAGTCCCAAAGAAAAGAGAACATTCAGCGTTTTCTTGAGATGCTGGGGCTTTGGGAGAAGAGGAACGTTTTGGCAGGGACTTTTTCTAAAGGCATGAAGCAGAAACTTGCCATAGCCCGAGCCCTAATTCATGAACCACAAGTCATTTTTATGGATGAACCTACCGCGAATCTAGATCCTGAGGCTTCGAAAACAGTCCGAGATTTCATTCTTCAACTAAAAAAAGAGAAGAAGACAATTTTTCTAAACACCCACAACCTCGACGAGGCACAGAGAATCTGCGACAGAGTAGCAATAATGAATACGAGTCTTAGAGCAATTGGTACTCCGCAGGACCTTGAAAGGTCCGTTAGCGGCAGGAAGACAGTTATCGGATTGGAACAGCAAGTGAACGATACGGTTTTGGGGGTATTGAAGAAATTGGCGCTCAAAAACCTGTCTACCAGCGGTGACACAGTAACATTTGACGTGGAAAACCCAGACAAAGAAAATTCACCTGTTGTAGAGGCTATAGTACTTGCGGGCGGTCATATCCGATCAATCAATGTGGTGGGCACAACTTTGGAAGATACCTATCTAAAACTTGTGAGGAGATAAATAATGAGACTTTCAAAGGCGTGGATTATAGCGGCTAGGGACTTCAAAATATTTAGGCGAGTAAAAAACGTCTGGTATTCAATCATCATCTTCCCCGTTGTCATCTCGGTCCTGTTTCCGGCGATACTAGAGTATTTAGCAATAAGGGGAAGCCCCGGACTCTCAGCGCCCAGTGTGCTTCCGGCGTTGCTTAACTCCTTTTCCTTCTTTTTAGTCATAGGAGCAGCATACGTTCCCTTAGGGATTGCCTCCTACAGTATAGTGGGGGAGAAAGTGGAGAAAAGCCTAGAACCGCTTCTAGCCACGCCTCTCACTGATGGAGAAATATTGCTTGGAAAAGCCATATCCGCAGTTATTCCGACTTTAGTAGCAATGTATGCTTCTGCAGTAGTCTTCATGGTGGGCGTTGACGCGGTTACTTTCAATACACTTGGCTACTATTATTTCCCAAACTGGAACATCGCCACTTTACTCCTACTTCTGATGCCGGTCGCCATTGTGCTGAGTGTTCTGTTCAGTGTCATTGTTTCATCACGAGTTAATGATGTGCGCAGCGCTAACAGTTTTGGAGTTTTTATTCTCTTTCCACTCCTGGGCATATACCTTCTCAGCGAGACAGGCATAATAACTCTTGACGTAAACAGCCTGCTCATAATTTCAGGGGTTCTCTTAGCGGTTGATGTGGCACTGTTCTATGTCAGCACCAAAACTTTCCGAAGGGAGGAAATACTAACAAAATGGAAATAACAAAGTCGGAAAACAAGAGGGAGGTGTGAAAATTGGTGGACATGAAAGATTATTATCAAACAAACAAAGGACGACTCCTCGGAATCGGAGGAATATTAATCCTTGTAGGCTTGGTCCTTTATTTTGCAAGAGGCCAAGAAATAGTGCTCGTATTACCCATAATTGGGATCGTGCTATTCATTGCCGGCGTTATTTATAAGCCGCACAAAAAGAAAGAAAACGTTATCAGTGACACGCAATAGCAGGGAATCCTCGATCGCTTGGATATCTGTCCATTCGATCCATCCTTTCCTTATTTTGAACCCATGGCTATACCGGTAGCTTGTTGAGTTTGAATCGTATAATTGAATTTATCATACTTTTCCATCGCCTATCTGAGGCAGCGGTGAATCCTAATACCATAAATCTTATATTCCCGCAGAGCGCCCTTCAATAATACGTGATTTAAATGGGGTATTGCTTTATTCAACCGCTTCCCTAAGTCCATAAGATTTTTAGACACCACCCTGCGAGATGGTGAACAAACACCCGGAGTATCACTTGTACCTGAAAATAAACTGCGCATAGCCCAGAGGCTAGACGAACTAGGCGTAGACGTTATCGAAGCCGGATTCGCAGCGGTATCCGACGGCGAAATGGAAGCCGTCAGCTTAATCGCACATCAAGGCTTACGCGCCGAAGTCAGCAGCGCAGGCAGAGGCACAAGAGGAGACATCGACGCCGTCCTCAAAAGCGGCGCCTCCACAATGAGCATGATTATACCCACCAGCGATTTGCATATCGAGTGCAAACTCCGCAAAACCCGAGAACAGGTGCTAAAAGCCACCGAAGACTGCATCACATACGCCAAAGCCCACGGCTTAAAAGTGGACCTGTTGGCGGAAGATGCAACCCGCTCGGACTTCGATTACTTAGTCCAAGTCTTCCAAACCGCTGTAGACTGCGGCGTTGACCGCGTTACCGCCTGCGACACAGTGGGCATCCTAACACCTGACCGCAGCTTCGACTACTTTACTCGCTTAACAGACAAAATCAAGGTGCCGGTCGGCGTACACTGCCACAACGACTTCGGAATGGCAGTCGCCAACACCGTCGCCGCTTTAGGAGCAGGCGCTCAAGAAGCACACGGCACCATAAACGGCTTAGGCGAACGCGCAGGAAACGCAGCCTTAGAAGAAATCGTGATTTCACTGCGCAGCCTCTACAAACTGGACCTCAAAATCAAAACCGAATTGCTCTACAACACCAGCCAACTGGTATCCAGATTAACAGGCGTCCACACCCAACCAAACAAAGCCATAGTCGGCGAAAACGCGTTTACACACGAATCAGGCATCCACACACAAGGCGTCCTAGCCAACCCCTTAACCTACGAACCCATCGCGCCCGAACTAGTGGGCTGCAAACGGCGCCTCGCACCCGGCAAACACAGCGGCTCAAACGCAATCAAAAACGACCTCGCAAACATGGGCTTAACACCCACAGAGACACAGTTCAGTGACATATTCCAACGCATCAAAGAGCTGGGTGACAAAGGCAAAAGCGTCATGGATGCAGATGTTTTGGCAATCGCCGAAACCGTCATGGGCTTAAGCGGCGCCAAACCCATCGAACTCGAAGAAATCACCTACGTCGGAGGCAACAAAGTCACCGCAACCGCCTCCGCCAAACTCAAACTGCACAGCAAAGATGTCTGGGGCAGCGCCATAGGAGTCGGCCCAGTCGACGCAGCCATCAACGCCGTCAAAGCCGCATTGGCAGAAACAGAGCAAATAACACTTGAACAATACAACGTCAAAGCCATCACAGGCGGAACAGACGCCATGGTCGAAGTCGTTGTTCACCTACGCAAAGGCGAGCGAACAGTCACAGCTATGGGCGTTCGAGAAGACATCGTCAAAGCATCCATCGAAGCAGTCATAAGCGGCATGAACGTGCTCAAAACCGATTACAACGGCAAAAACCACCAAGCATAACTGCTCTGTGAGACCTCCCCCTCCCTTATTTAAAGGCAAATTTGGTTACTTTGGGCAATACTTTGCTATAACATCATTATAAGATAAAGCAGCTGTTTTTGCGCAAATAATATATGCCCGCTTAGCCTCCTGATTGGCATCAAGGGAAAGGCTACTACTTTGTCGCAACAAGGCAAAACTCGCACAGTAGAAGAGATAAATGATAAAATCCGCAAAGGCGACGCCCAAGTCTTAACCGCTGAAGAAATGAAGAAACTCGTCGAAAACAGCGGCGTAGAAGTCGCCTTCAAAGAAGTTGATGTAGTTACAACCGGCACTTTCGGCGCCATGTGCAGTTCAGGCGCAGTCATAAACCTCGGCCACTCCGATCCACCAATCAAAATCGAGAGGGCATGGCTCAACGACGTTGAAGTGTGCCATCCGGGAGCAGCCGTTGACATATTTGTGGGCGCTACAAACATGTCTGAGAAGCAGCCCTGTGAGTACGGCGGAGGCCACGTTATCTCGGACCTTGTCGCAGGCAAAGAAGTCGAATTCAGAGCAACAGCCTATGGCACAGACTGTTACCCAAGAACAGCAGTCAAAACCACCCTAACCAAAGATGACCTTAACCAATTTTATCTGCTGAACTTCCGCAACGGCTACCAACGTTACAACTGCGCGGTAAACAGCAGCGACGAAGTAATTTACACTTACATGAGTAAGCTTTTGCCCAGATTCAAAAACGCCACTTTCTCGGGCGCAGGCGAACTCAACCCACTCATGAATGACCCCAACTACGAAACTATTGGAATGGGCACCCGCATCTTCCTCGGAGGAGCCCAAGGCTACGTCATCGGAGAAGGCACCCAGCACAGCCCCAAAAATCTCAACGGCACCCTTATGGTCAAAGGTGACGCCAAAAAAATGTCACCCGAGTTCCTGCAGGGCGGCAGCTTCACCAAATACGGCACCTCCATGTACCTTGGCTTAGGCATCCCAATCCCAATGCTTAACATAGGCTTAGCCAAGAAAACCGCAATTAGGGATAGCGAAATCTTCACTGACATCGTCGACTACAGCGTACCCCGCCGTGACCGTCCCAAGTTTGGGCAAGTCAGCTACAAAGACCTCAAATCAGGGGCTATAACAATCAACGGCAAAAAAGTCCGCGTCAGCTCCCTGTCTAGCCTGAAAATGGCAAGAAAAGTAGCAGGCACCCTAAAGTCGTGGATTGAAGAAGGCACCTTCACCCTAACCTCACCAGTCGAAACCTTACCCACAAACACCGTTTTCAAACCGATGCGCCAAACCGAAGAAATCCCCTTCGTCGTATCCGTTATGCATCCGGCAGTAACCTGTACCGAAAACGAAGAAATCCAAGCCATCGCCCAACGCATAGTCACCAAATCAGTCAACCACATCGTCGTAGTGGACGAAACCGGTAAACTCCGTGGCATCGTCACCTCATGGGACATAACCAGAGCGATGGCAGAGGGCAAAAAAGCCTTAGCAGACATCGAATCCCACAATGTAGTCACAGCCAAACCTGATGAGCCACTGGAGATTGCGTCGAAACGCATGGCACAACACAACATCTCCGCTTTACCAGTTGTTGATATTGAAAAGAAAGTGCTGGGCATCATCACCTCAGAAGATGTGTCCAAGCTGCTGGGGAGGTAGTGGTATGGGAAGAATACTTATCCGCTTCAGTGAAACACAAGTTTCCGAACCCATCGCTTCACAAATCATCATCGAATACAAAGTACCCATGGCGATTCTCTCAGCGCATATTAACAGTAAAGGCGGAGAAATCCTAGCCGAAGTGCCCGACGACATCCAACAGAAAGTTGTTGAAGCCTTCCGCAAACGGGGCGTCAGCGTAACAGTGCCTAAACTTATCGAAGTTAACAGTGACAAATGCTTTAACTGCGGCACCTGCGTCGCATTATGTCCCGTAGAAGCCATCAGCTTAGACAAAGACACAACGGTTCAGTTTGATAAGGAGAAGTGTCTTGGCAGCACATGTAGCATCTGCGTTGATGCCTGTCCCGCAAGAGCTATAAAATCAATCAAACCCAACGGCAACAATAACGATCACTCCTCGAACAATCGGGTAAAGAAAAGTTGACTATACCCCTCCACAAAATAGCATTTACCCTAAAAGAAAGCCAATGCACCCTAATTTCCGATAAACCGGAAGCCATCGAAGCAGCTAAAGAATCTATCAGGCGCAACAGGCAAGAACTCGAATTGTATGTCAGGGCTAACCCCAAGTTTCTCTATACCTTAACGCCTATTCCTGCACCTGAGAAGCCGCTGGTTGCTAAAATGATGGCTGAAGCCGCACAAAAAGCGGATGTTGGACCCATGGCGGCAGTTGCAGGAGCCATAGCTGACTTAGCAGTCCAAGACATGAAACGCACAGGCTGCATGGTGGCAGTGGTTGAAAACGGCGGAGAAATCTATGCAGAATCAAACCAACCCGTCGACGTAGCAGTTGCAATAGGCGAAGAACCCCTCTCAAAACGCTTCGGCTTCAGATTAACCGAGTTCCCAATCGGCGTCGCCACCAGCTCCGGACGCTTCAGCCACGCATTAAGCTTTGGTGATGCGGAGGCGGCAACGGTTTTTTGCAGAAACGCTACCTTAGCAGATGCGGCAGCAACAGCTGTTGGGAATGTTGTAAAAGGCGAGGATGTCCAAGCAGCAATCCAAGCTGGCATCAGCAGGGGTTTAGCGATTGAGGGTGTCGAGGGAGTTATGGTGATTTATAGGGGTGAAGTTGGGACTGCTGGCAAGATTCCCCAAATAATTAAAGTTGTTTAGCGCCTGTTAGATGTACATACGAGACAGCGGTGACACGAAGAGTTCAACTGTTCAAGCATATAGATTTTTTAACCAGTTTCCGCTTATACATACCTGTTAAGTGAGCACTTTTTTGGCAAACCAAAAGAAAAGCTCATCTAAACTTTTGAAGGAAATAAAATGAATAAAAGAAAATTTTCTCTATTTTTCAGCCTACTCTTAATGCTATCAATAGCAACCTCAATGATCTTAACCCCCAACACAAACGCACACACACCCCCATGGCAGATACCAACATACGCATACATCACAGCAGCGCCTAGCCCAATCGGCGTCGGCCAAACTGCACATGTCTACATGTGGCTTTCCGCCGTTTACGGTGGAGCCGCTGGAAACATAGCCGGCGGAACAACCCCTGCTAACCCAGCAAACGGTTCTACGGCCAGCGCAGCATTGCTCTCAAACAATTGGCGATTCAAAAACTTCAACTTAACAACAATCGCACCTGATGGCAACGTCACAACTCAGATTTTCGCCACAGTAACGGACCCAACGTCATCGCAATATGTCACAGTAACCCCTGACCAAATCGGCACATACCAGTTCATATTCAACTTCCCGGGACAAGTCTACGGAGCAAACGGCAACGGCTACGAAAAATCCATACTCTTCAACGACACATATTTGCCAAGCACCGCAAACACGACACTAGTTGTGCAACAGGAACAGATACCGGGAGCCATAACAAGTTATCCGCTTCCAACAGAATATTGGTCCCGTCCAATCTACGGCGAAAACACTGACTGGTGGCAAATCTCATCCAACTGGCTAGGCAACGGCTCTCCCCCAGTGGGAGGCTGGAGCAGCGCAGGCGGATACGGAGGACTCTACCACCCAGACGCACAAGGACCACTGACAGCGCACGTTATGTGGACCAGACCTCTTCAATTCGGAGGAGTTGTCGGCGGAAACCAATTCCAACCTGGCGGCTCAGACCCTAACTCAGACGCTTACGGAGTCGCATACTTCGAAGGTTCATCCTATGCACCAAGATTCTACTTCCCCATCATAATCCAAGGCATACTATACTACACTGAAACAGCATCATTCACTGGCTCACCGATCATGGGCGGCAGTTCAACTGGACCAACAGTCGCAATTGACTTACGCACAGGCAAAGAAATCTGGAGCAACCAGAACATTCCACAGCTATCATTCGGCTATATCTATAACCTTTGGGACCCTGACCAACATGGCGTTTACCCAGCTGTTCTAGTGGCACAGGTCACTGTTTCACCCGGTACAGTTGTTCCAGCAGGAGCGTCTCTAGCGCCTGGAGCGGCAGGATCAACACAGTGGAACTTGTACGATGCAGCAACAGGCGATGCACTATTCAATGTAACTGCTATACCCGCAGGCACAACCGTAATGGGTCCAAGCGGTGAACCACTAAAGTATAACCTATACAATGCAGGCACAAATGCTAACCCAATCTACTATCTGTCGCAATGGAACATGTCTAGACTATGGCAATACGACATTAACCCCTACACCGGCAGCGGAAGCCTATCTCCGTCAATCCTAAACGCAAGCAACGGCGCACTCGTTGTACAACTTCCTGTTCCAATTACAGGCGAATCAGTTACAATGCCGCCAAACGCACGAGACCCAGTATCAGGCAACTACTTCAATTATGTTCCTGGCAGCATTGCAGGCAGCCCTGGCGGAAGCAACAACACCATGTGGGCCCCATACGGATCAACACTGATAGTTAACGCAAGCGTTCCATTAACACCTGTTACTTCAGGTGCAACTGGCAAGTACCCCCAATCCATATCCACCTATGACTGGAACATATCACTGCCAACATCACTCAACAGCATGACTGGCGCAGCGGCACCAACTATTGTTGCGGCTAACTACGGCGACATGTTACTATGCAGAAGTGGCGCTCTACCGGCAGGATTCGCAGCCAGCGGAACCGGCACACCACAAGCTCCGTACACATTCTTCGGCATCAATCTAAACGCGTCCAGAGGAACAATAGGCTCAATCATGTGGACGAAAACCTACGATCCACCAGCAGGCAACGTATCTTTGATTCCTGAACCAGCTGACTTCCAGACACGCGTCTTCACCTTCACCCTACAAGACACAATACAGTGGGTCGGATACGACCTTGACACAGGAAACAAACTGTGGGGTCCAACCGCACCTCAATCAGCCTTTGACTATTACGGAAACCCAGGCACCGTCACACTAGGCGGCGTAATCGCTTACGGAAACATCTATGTCAGCTCATTCTCAGGCATACTCTACTGCTACAACGACAGAACAGGCCAACTACAATGGACTTACGGTAACGGCGGCGCAGGAAACAGCACCAACGCAGGATTCAACGTCTTCTACGGAGCATACCCAACACAGATACAATCAATATCCAACGGAGTAGTCTACACAGCAACAGACGAACACACAGTACCAAACCCAATCTACAAAGGCTGCACCTACCGCGCAATCAACGCATCTACAGGACAGGAAATATGGCAACTTTCAGGTTACCCAAGCGAATGGTCAACCGCTGGATCAGCATGGGCCACAGCAGACGGCTACCTAACCTGCATGAATGGCTACGATCAACAAGTCTACAGCATAGGCAGAGGACCAAGCGCAATAATGGTGTCAGCACCAGACCTAGCTGGTACCCTCGGACAGTCAGTAGTGATTAGAGGCACAGTTCTTGATGTTTCCGCAGGTACAAAGCAAGATCAACAAGCAGCCAGATTCCCCTACGGAGTCCCAGTTGCATCTGACGCAAGCATGAAGGACTGGATGGGCTACATCTATCAACAACGACCAATGCCAAGCAACTTCACAGGCGTTGACGTAACAATCAACGTTGTAGATGCTAACGGAAACTACAGAACCGTCGGCACAACTAAAACCGACATCACGGGCGCATTCAACCTAGTATGGCAACCGGACATTGCAGGTAAATATACGGTTTATGCAACATTCCCAGGCACAAACGGCTACTGGCCATCAACCGGAAGCAGCGTATTCAACATTATGGAAACTGGAGCAACAGCTTCACCGGGAGCAACTGCGGCACCGTCAATGGCTGATCAGATACTGCTACCATTAGGCGTCGTCATCATCATTGTTGTCGTCATCATGGGCTTAGCGATTCTGTTGATGCTTCGCAGACGAGTTTAGGTAAATCTTTTATCCCTTTTTCTTTTTTTTAGTAGTCAACAATTCTTGGGCATTCATCCAAACGGCTATTTTTTGTACACCCTTGTGTGTGTAAATTCTGAGACACGCCAACCGCTAATCCCCAGCAGCCACATTATGGGCTTTGTCTTGCCATGACTCAAGATGCAGCAGACACCATATTCGTAGAATACCAAGCACATACCCCAGCGCAGCACCTAAACAACCCTGGCAAGAAACAGATTAGCATAGAAGAAATCGCCAGCACATTCCAAACCGTCGCTGAAGACATCCAAGAAATCAGCAAATTAACCAACCAAGAAAATTCTGTCGTCACCCATTTTCTAAAATCCCTAAAATCCAACATGGAGCCATGGACTTCCTCCATTGCCGTCTCCACATCCATAATTCCCATCGATTTAGGATTAGTCGAAAAAGCATTCATACATCCCACGGGGCATTTAGCTTTGACTTTTGTGGATGGGCGCCGTGAACTGCTTGATTTAAGCGAAGCCAAATACCGCGATTTGATGATGGCAGTTATTGATGAGTTGGTGCCCAAGTTTGAAGCTTTAACGCTGGAGATTGCAGCCCAGAGACTCCGCAAAGCACACAGCCCCAATTATCGAGACAGCCCACGTAATGATTCCAGCTCCAATGCCTCCAGCAATAGAGCCCATGTTGCCAGTGATAGAGCCAGAACCGCTCCCGATCCCCGCTAGTCGCAGCTGAGCCACCTATCAGTATACCTGAGCCAGAACCAGCCCCAATAGAGCCAGAGCCAATCATAGAAGAGCCACCCAAAGTCGAGGAACCACCGCAGATAGACCCAACCATAGAGCTATTGGCGGAAAGAAACGCCAAAATAGAATCAGTCACATCCGAAGCCTTAACTTACCTCGACATGTTAGGCGACGAAGTCTTCGAGCAGGAACCAGTGAGCAAATACTTTGACGACTGGATGGTAAACCTCCGCCAAGTCATCCTATCATTTGAATCCAACACAGCCATCGGCGCGGACGAAACCTTTAGCGCACAATATAACCAAATCTTTGGGCAAATCCAAGATGAACTCGACAACAGAATAGCCAACGAAGCAGACATCGCAGTCTCATACAGAACCCTGGTAGAAAACCGCTATTTGCTAAATAAAATAGATGAGGAACATGCTGCCCAAACAAAACAATTAGTCGAGAAAGGCACAAGCGCCATCGAAACCTTCATGCGAAGCATGGCAAACATCGAAAAAGAACTGTCAGAGGCGCAAGCAGTCAAAGTCAGCTATCGGCACCCCATGCAGAAGATGGCACAGGACCAGAAAGTCAGCGAATTAACCCAGAGATTAAACTCTGTTAAGAAACGGTTGGCAATGGCAGTCGGTACATCCTCCACGGATTCGGGCAAATCAGGCGACATCGAATCACAATTCGAAGCGCAAACCAAAATGCTTGAAGAGAAACGCAAGTTCGCCATGGATTTGCTAAACAAGAACGTCGATGACTTGGCAAATGAAATCGCCAAATTAAAAATGACCAAAACAAGCAACCCCCTCAAGAAAGTCGCTATTCAGCAGCAAGTCTTCGAAACTGAACAGAAATTCTTCGATGCAAAGAAACGGTTGCAGTTAGCTGAACAGAATTCCTCGTATGAAATGGAGCAGTTGCGTGCTGAATTTGAGAAGAAGAAGCAAGCGGCAATGGGCAAGGTGCAGACGCTAGAAAAAGACATTGCTACCAAAGCGGTCGATAACTCTGCAGGTGTGCGTAAAGAAACAGCTAAGGCGCTTGTGGAGGCGGTTAAATGAGCTTGCAGAGAGAAAAACCGCAGGCGCCGTTGACTAAGCCTGAAGATGCATCGAGCCTGCAGAACCTGAAGATATCGCTTAAGTTAAAAAGCTCTAATCCGAAACGCTTATATTTTCTAAGATGCGAGTGATTGGACAGGTTCGAAGCTATGCTCAACGCTAAAGCCAAAAGCGAATTCAACGCAGCACAATTCCACAGCTTCGACTACGGCTTTTATTATTACAGTTATTTTCCTTAAGCCCAGAACTGACAAATTTTTTGAGAACGGTTCTGGGCAAAGAAATGGGTGCAACATAAAATGACAAGACAACTCTCTGAACGTAAAATTGTGGTTAAATTCGGCGGTTCCAGCCTAGCTGATCACGAACGCATGTTAAAAGCAGTCATGGCAGTCGTTAACGAATCCAAAAAAGGCACTAAACTCGCCGTTGTAGTGTCAGCTATGGGTAAAACCACAGACCAACTTTTAGCCACAGCAAAAAACACTTCGAATGGGAAACTTGCAAAACATGAATTAGACGACATCCTCTCGATGGGGGAACGAACAAGCATACGCCTCTTCGCCGCCGCCCTTCGAAACAATGGCGTTGACGCATGCTACTTTGACCCAATGGATGCCAAATGGCCTATAGTTACGGATGAGAACTTCCAGAACGCAAATCCACTGGTTAAGGAATGCGAGAAAAACATCAAAGAAAACATCCTCCCACTGGTTGAAGCAGGCACCATCCCAGTCATCGCAGGCTTCATCGGCAAAACCAAAGACGGCAAAATCACCACCCTTGGCAGGGGCGGAAGCGACACCACAGCCTTCCTCATGGGCCAAGGCATAAACGCCGACCAAATCGTCTTGGTCACCGATGCCGAGGGCATCATGTCCAGCGACCCCAAAATCATCGCTCAACCAAAACTGCTCCCAACAATCAACGTCAACACATTGGTCGGTTTGGCAGATTCAGGCGCTAAATTCATCCACATAAAGCGCTTAAGTACAAACCTAAAGACATAGACGTTAAAGTCGTGAGCAACAAACTCGACGACCTAAGCAAAAACGGCACTATCATAACCGATGGCTTAGCAACCGAACTCGATGCCGAAATCGCCAACGAAGGCCCAGTCGCAGAAATCACTGTCATTGGCGAAGGCATGTCAAAGAATCCACAAGTCATTACTGAAATCGTTCAAAAAGTCAAAGAAAACACCTGCCTCATAGGCATGTCCATGAATACCAACTCCATCATCGTCTACGTCCCACAAACCGAGAATATCAGCAAACTCTTCAACCAAATCCACGACATCACCATCAACAACAAAGAAACCATAGCCATGGCAGTCAAAAAAGACCTTGTCTTCCTCAAAACCAGCGGAGTCGGCTTAGAGGAAACTCAGGGCATCATCGGCAAAATCAGCGAGGACCTGCGCGTTAACGGCATAAACATCAGCGGCATATTAACAATTACATCGAGTATTCTGCTTTTTGTAGATTGGAACGAGAAAGAGAAGGCGCTAAAGTTAATTAAAAACGCGCTTAAAACACATTAGAAGTGGAACTATGAACGAAGGCAAAACCCGCAGACTAAAACAGGTCTTCCAAAAAGACAACCGCACAGTCATTGTCCCAATGGACCACGGAGTCACCGTCGGACCCATACAGGGCATAACTAACATGCAAACCATCACCAACCAACTAATCAAAGGCAAAGTCGACGCCATCCTAGTCCACAAAGGCATCGCCAGACGCATCGACGTAGACGGCGCAGGCTTAATTGTGATGCTCTCAGGCATGTCAAACCTGAGCCCAAACGTCAACGCCAAAGTCCAAGTATGCAGCGTACAAGAAGCACTCCGCATAGGCGCAGACGCAGTCTCCGTTCATGTCAACGTTGGCGCACAAGACGAAGACAAAATGCTGGCAAACCTTGGCAAGGTTGCGGAAGAATGCGATGCCTTCGGATTGCCACTTCTCGCCATGATGTACCCACGAGGACCCAAAATCCAAAACGAACACGCCGTCGAAGTAGTCGCCCACGCAGCCCGCATCGGCGCTGAACTGGGCGCAGACATCATCAAAACCAACTACACAGGCAACATAGACACCTTCAAAATGGTCACTGAAAGTTGCCCAGCCCCAGTCGTTATTGCGGGTGGACCCAAATGCAAATCGCCACAGGAAGTGCTGCAAACCACTTTTGATGCACTCAAAGCAGGCGCAGCAGGACTTATCCATTGGGCGCAATGTGTTCCAATGCGACAACCCAACCGCAATTGCCAAGGCGCTTTCAGCAATTGTGCATGAAAATGCGTCGGTTGAGCAAGCAGAAAAGCTATTGGGTGTCAAGGCTTGAAGGAACTCTGGCTAGAAACAACCCAAAAAAAGAGCTCTATAGAGGCGCTTATCAATCAATATGTCGATGTAGTCATCGAAGATGATAAAGCAGAATTTCTAGCTAACAAACAAACCATCAACGTAGTCTCTCCAAGCAATGAGGCTGCCCTCGAAAAAGAATAAAGCAGCAGAAAGTTCTGCGGATTTGCATCAGTGACAAAGCAAGCGAAAACCTAATCGTTAAAGCTGCCGAACAAGGCGCAACACACATACTTAGTCAGCACAGCAAACTGGCGAGTTATTCCACTGGAGAACCTCATCGCCCGAATAAAGGGCAAAAGCAAACTAATCGCAGAAGTCACCAACGCCGAAGAAGCAAAAGTAGCGTTGGAAACCCTTGAATTAGGAACCGATGGCGTCTTGCTAAAAACTTCCGACGCGGATGAAATCCTAAAAACCGTAGCCATCGTAAAACCCGACGCACTTAAAACTTGAGATGGTACCAGCCAAAATCTTAGCCACCAAACCCATCAGCACCGGCGCACGCGTCTGCGTTGACACCTGTGACTTGATGCAGCCAGGCGAAGGCATGCTGGTCGGCAGCCAAAGCGCAGGCTTGTTCTTGGTGGAAGCGGAAGTTAACGAAAACCCCTATGTAGCATCACGACCTTTCCGCGTAAACGCCGGCTCCTGCTCCATGTACACGTTGGGCAATCTGCAAACGACACGTTACCTCCAAGAATTCAAAGCAGGCGACGAAGTCATACTCGTTAACCGCGAGGGCAAAACCCGCAAAGCAAACGTTGGCACGCATAAAAATCGAAATCCGCCCACTCATCTTAGTAGAAGCACAGGTAGAGGGAAAAACCATTAAAACCATCCTGCAGAACGCCGAAACCATCCGAGTCGTCACCCCAAAAGCATCCAAACCCGTCACCGACCTAAAACCAGGCGACGAAGTCATGGTGCACTTGGCGGCTCGTGGAGGCAGACACTTTGGCATCTCTGTGCCAGATGAAACGGTGATTGAGAAGTGAGCGCAAAAATTTGCGTCTCTATTATGCCTAAAAACATAGCCGAAGCCTTAAACCTAATAGAGAAAGCCGAGAAGGCTCAAGCAGATTTTGTTGAGGTCAGCATGGATTGCCTTGAAGAAACAAGGAATTTAGCGGATCTGCCTAAGAGCACAAAAATCCCGCTAATTGCAACGAACAAGTTGCAAAGTGAGAAAGGGCATTTTACTGGTTCTGAAGCTGAGAGGCAGCAAACCTTGTTGAACGCTGCTAAAAGCGGTTTTGCGTTTGTCGATGTAGATTTTTCCAGCCCAAAACGCAGCGAAACCCTCAGCAAACTAAAGCAACTTGGCACAAAAACCGTCGTTTCCTACCACAAATTCGACGGAATCCTAACACGTCATCCTCCATGGAAAAAATCCTCGATGAACGAAATCGCATGCGGAGCAGACATCTGCAAAATCGTCTTAACCGCAAAACAAATCGAAGACAACCTCCCAGTGTTGAGCTTTGTTTCAGTTCGCCTCCACTAAAGCAAAGCTTGTCTGCTTCTGCATGGGCGAAGCAAGGCAAAACCTCAAGGTTACTCTCCCCAGCATTTGGCGCATACTTCACCTTCGCCTCACTCGACGAAAGCAACCAGACGGCATCGGGACAGATGAGTATAAAAGAAATGAAGACTGCATACAAACTACTGGGGATAGGGCAATAAATGACTATTTCGGGCAAAACTCGAGTGTGCGGAGTCATAGGTGACCCCATTGAGCATTCGCTAAGCCCGATTATGCATAATGCAGCCTTTCAAGCACTCGACTTGGACTACGTGTTTTTAGCGTTCAAAGTTAAACCATCCTATGTAGTGGATGCAGTAAATGGGATGCGGGCACTAAACATCCGCGGATTAAACGTAACCATGCCCCACAAAAAAACGGTGATGGCAAATTTAGACCGCATTGACTTATCAGCCCAAATCATCAATTCAGTTAACACAGTCCTAAACAAAGAAAACTTGCTGTTTGGCTTCAACACTGACGGCGTAGGCGCAGTAAAGGCGCTAAAAGAAAACGGCGTCGAACTGAAAGGCAGAAAAGTGCTGTTGCTTGGTGCAGGCGGAGCAGCCAGAGCGATTGCTTATGCGATGGCTAAGGAAGCTGACGAACTCGCAGTGCTTAACCGTACCGTAAAGGATGCTCAGGCATTGGCACGGTTGGTGGAGAAAGCAGCTAACAAACGAATAGTAGCAGGCTCACTTTCGCTGGAAGATATTGATGCTAACCTGCAAGATTCAGATGTCCTAATCAACGCCACCTCAGTGGGCATGAAACCACGCCCAGACCAAACCCCAGTTCCGATCCGAATTGCTCCGAAGAAACCTCTCAGTCATGGACATCGTTTACAATCCATTTGAAACTAAATTGGCAAAAGACGCCAAAACCGTCGGAGCCAAAGTGGTGAGCGGCGTTGAGATGCTGATTTATCAGGGCGCAGCATCCTTTGAAATCTGGACAGGCAAATCGGCACCCGTTGAAGTTATGAGGAAGGCAGCGCTAACTCATTTACAGCAGAAGGTGTAGATAGGTTTGGCGGGTAAAGCGGTGGCAGTGGCGCATGGCGCAGCGACAATCGTAAATGCGATTGCATTAGGTAAGGGTGCAGCTTTCGGCGTAGATTTATGGACTAAAGCAGAAGTCAAACTTACAGATGAAGCAGGCATTTTCGAAATACAAATAACCTCTGACCCAAAAGAAAGCACGCTTCTGATGGAACGCACTGTCATACGGGTCCTTGAGCGGTTTAATTTAGAAGAGACATTTGGCGCTAAAGTTAAAACTACGTCTAACATCCCTGCTGCCCGAGGCTTAAAGAGCAGCAGCGTAGCAGCAAACGCAACCGCACTCGCCACCGTCACAGCATTAGGCAAGAAACTGGACGATTTAGAAATAATAAAAATCGGCGTAGAAGCGGCTTTTGACGCCAAATGCACAATCACAGGCGCTTTCGATGATGCATGCGCATCCTACTTTGGCGGAGCAGTCATAACCGACAACCTAAATCGCCAAATCCTCAAACAGATAACGCTTCCAAAGGATTTGGTGGTGCTTTTCCATGTGCCACCCCAGAAAGCCTACACTATAAACTCAGATGTGGAGAGGCTCAAAACCGTAAAACCCCTTGTCCAAATCGCCTTTGAGAAAGCTATGGAAGGCAAAATTTGGGAAGCACTAACACTAAACGGCTTAGTCTATTCTGCCGCATCCAACCAGAACACAACCATCGCAATCGATGCCTTAGCTGCTGGAGCAGTTGCAGCTGGACTCTGCGGCAAAGGACCCGCCGTAACCGCAGTAACATCAAAAGATAATGTTGATAAAGTCAAAGCTGCCTTGCAGAAGTATGAAGGCGAAGTTTTGGTGGCACAACTTAACAGTGAGAAAGCCAAGGTGGCTTAGCAGATGGATGTAGTTGTAAAGAAAGCGGAGAAGCTAAGCGGCAGCGTTTGTGCGCCTCCTTCGAAATCTTATACTCAACGCATGGTCATCGCAGCGGCGCTTTCCGAGGGCACATCACATATTTTCAATCCGCCTTTATCTGATGATACCGAAGCTGCACTTCGAGCAGTCACCGCTTTAGGCGCACAATTCAAGGCACAAGATGGCTGCTGGGCAATCAAAGGCGCAAAACCCCAAGCCTCAAAGGAGCCCATTGACTGCGGTGAATCAGGCGCAACCCTGCGCTTCATGATACCCGTAGCCGCATTGGCAGATGGTCCTTCAATTCTTACGTTTAGGGGTTCGATTGAGCGTCGCCCCGTGGAGCCACTGCTTGAGAGCCTCAAACAGCTTGGCGCAGACGCCCATGTAGGAAAACAGGGCGATTTAGACGCTGTTTTCGTTGAAGGCGGCGGCATCGTCGGCGGCAAATGCTCTATCGCTGGCAATGTGAGTTCCCAGTTCATTTCGGGTCTAATGTTTGCTTGCCCATTAGCTGAAGCAGACACAGAAATCACCCTAACTTCACCGCTGGAATCAGCCGATTACGTCAAAATGACTGAAGCGGTCCTCTCCAATCATGCAGTAGTAGTCGGCTTAGAAGACAAGGGCATAATTGTTCCAGCCAGCCAAGCCTACAAGGCAACCGACAGCAATGTCCCAGGCGACTTCTCCTCAGCAGCATTCCTATTGGCAGCCGCAGCCATCACCAACTCCAAAGTCACAGTTAGCAATCTTGATTATGAAGCGGTGCAGGGCGACAAAGCGATTCTTACCATTCTCAAACGGATGGGTGTAGAAGGCAAAGTCTGCCGTGACAGCGTCGAAATCGAAGGCACAGGCAAACCCCTAAAACCCATAGAGGTTGATGTAAAAAATATTCCTGACCTTGTCCCAGCCATCGCGGTTCTTGCCTGTTACGCAAACGGCACATCTCATATTACAGGTGCAAGACGTTTCAGGCTCAAAGAATCGGATAGGCTACTATCAATCCAGCAGGAACTCGGCAAAATGGGCGCAGAAATCACAATAACAGACGACGCCTTAACCATCAAAGGCGCATCACTCCACGGCGCAACCATCGACCCCCATAACGACCACAGAATCGCCATGGCAGCCGCCGTCGCCGCACTCGGCGCAAAAGGAGAAACCACAATAGAGCATGCCGAGTGCATCAGAAAGTCTTATCCGCAGTTCTACCTTCACATAAAGCAACTAGGAGCTGAAGTGGTTGGCGGGAAACTCGATAGGTAAAGAATTCACTGTTACAACGTTTGGGGAGAGCCATGGCAAAGTCGTTGGCGTAGTCGTTGACGGTTGCCCAGCGGGGTTGCCTCTTGGCGAAGAGGATTTTCAGGAAGAGTTGGACCGCAGGATTCCAGCGGAGCCCAAAATTGTTTCAGCCAGAGTCGAGAAGGACCACGCCAAAATTCTATCAGGAGTCTTTAACGGTTTTACCACAGGCGCACCCATCGCATTAATGGTTGAGAATAAGGAAACTAAATCAAGCGATTATGACGCCATCAAAGACCTACCCCGACCAGCGCATTCCGATTATCCAGCCCGCATCCGATACGGCGGCTTCAACGATTATCGAGGCGGCGGACGCTTCTCAGGACGGGTCACAGTGGCGCTTATCATGGCGGGTGTAGTCGCCAAGAAGCTCCTTGGCAGATACAACATTGATGTTTTAGCTTACACTGCGGCAATTGGGCAAGTTAAAAGTGACAAGAAGTTCAGCCCAGCGGAAATCAAGAAGAACCGTTACTCAACCACAACTCGGTGCCCAGATTTTGCCTGTGCAGAACAAATGGAGGCAGCCATAATCAGCGCTAAAGAATCGGGCGACAGCCTTGGCGGAGTTATCGAATGCTTAGCACTCAACATGCCTGCAGGTGTTGGGGAACCTCTCTTTGACACATTAGACGGAGATTTAGCTAAGGCACTGTTCGCAGTTCCAGCGGTTAAAGGCATCGAGTTTGGGGCTGGCTTCAAAGCTGCAGAATTCCGCGGCTCAGAAAACAATGACGCCTTCCTAATTAAAGGCGGCAAAGTGGTTACGGCAACGGAGAATGCAGGCGGCATCTTAGGCGGCTTATCCTCAGGCATGCCCATAGTTATCCGAGTTGCAATCAAACCGACGCCCTCAATCTGCCAAAGAGCAGCAGACCATCAACATGTCATCGATGGAGAATGCCTCTATCAGCGTTAAAGGACGTCATGATCCCTGTGTAGTTCCCAAAGCGGTGCCAGCAATCGAAGCAGCAGTCGCAATCACACTTAGCGGATCACCTTATACGTGTAGGTGAAATCCCAAAAACCCTCAAGGAGCACTAAACATATGAGCGAATTAGCAGCGCTACGTGAAAAAGTCGACGCAATCGACGACCAAATCCTAAGAGACATAGTCCAGCGAGTAAAAGTATGCCGAGCCATCGGCGAACTCAAGAAGCAGCAGGGCAAACCCGTCCAGGACCTCTCAAGAGAAATCGCAGTATTCAAACGTGCCAGAGAAAGAGCGGAACTGCTCAAGCTAGACCCAGACCAAATTGAACGCCTTTACCGCGAAATAGTTAATATGTGCAGTGCCGTTCAGGAATAGAGAACTCTTAACGGAGAGTCGGATCTATGCTCTATGAAATAAACGAGAAAGCACTTAAACTGGAAAGTGAAGGAAAAAAAATCATCCGATTAAACCTCGGCGACCCAGACATGGCTACTCCACCTGAAATCGTGGAAGCAGCTTATGCTTCGATGAAGGCGGGTAAAACCAAATACTCATCCTCCTATGGCGAGTTGCGTCTGCGACAAAAAATCGCTGAATCCCATGGCGTAAAAGCAGAAAACGTTGTCATCACCCCCGGCTCCAAATGGGCTATATTTGTTACTATGTTCTTGATGCTCAAGAACGGCGGCAACGTCATCATCCCAACGCCTTACTGGACAGCTTACGATTTAATCGCTAAGAGCTTTGGCGCAAAAACCAAGCTACTCCGCACAGAAATGGAAACAGGCTGGAAAGTCGATGTTTCCAAACTTGAGGAGTTAATTGACAGCGAAACAAAAATGATCATACTCAACAACCCTAACAACCCAACCAGCAAAGTCATGGACAGCAAAACCCTCGACGAAGTAGTTGAGTTAGCTAACAAAAAGGGCATAACGATCCTCTCCGACGAAGTCTATGGAGCAATCGCCTTCAACAAAACCAAAAGCATCCTAGACTACGGAGCCGACAGCTAAACATATCCTCTAGCAACGGCTTCTCGAAGACCTTCACTATGACAGGCTGGCGCATCGGGTACATAGTCGCCAACAAAACATACATAGACAACGTAACCAAACTCAACCAAATCACCTTCAACAACGTCCCAGTCTTCATCCAAGACGCAGCACTCAAAGGCATGGAACTCCACGCACAAATCGCAGCCAACATCAAAGCCAAATACAAAGCACGCGCAGACCTCGCATCCACAAAACTCTCGGCTGCAGGCTTCAAATTCACCAAGCCAGACGCACCCTTCTACGTGTTCCCCAAACGCGAAGGCTTAGACGGCGTAAAATTCACCCTCGACCTACTCGACAGAGGCGTAGCAGTCGCACCAGGCACAAGCTTCGGAGACTACCCAGAACACTTCCGCATCAGCTTAACCGCACCAGACGACCAAATCGAAGCTGCACTAGAGAAAATCTGCGAGGCCACTTGATGAGGACAGCCGTTCTTGGCGCGGGAAAAATGGGTGTCTGGTACACCAAATGGTGTAAAGCCAAAGGAGACACCGTGGTTCTCGCGGACAGGAACGCAGAAAAACTCTCAAAATTAGGCAAAGAGTTGGGCGTAGAAACAGCTGATTTCCCAACCGCAGTTAAAGGCGCTGACCGCGTCTTAATCTGCGTATCAATATCCTCTTTTGAGGAAACCGTCAAAAAAATAGCCCCTGCCATCCATCAGGGGCAAGCAGTCATGGATGTTTGTTCTATCAAAGAGTTTCCAGTTAACGTTATGCATCAATACCTCAAAGATGCGCTTGGTGTTGGGTACGCATCCAGTGTTTGGGCCAGGCAGCAACGGCGTAGCACACAAAGCCTACGTGCTAACACCTACTAACCCCGAAGAGGAAGCTTACGCACAGGAGTTTAAGGCGTGGCTCGAAAAAGAAGAAGCCCACGTCTTTGTCATGACTCCACAGAAACATGACGAGCTCATGTCAATTATTTTGGGATTATCACATTTCATCGGGTTAGTCACCTGCGAAACCCTGCTTGAACAACCAGCCTTCCCAGAATCCAAAAAGTTAGCAGGCACAACATACCGCATGCTACTCACCCTTGCGGAAGCGGTTGCGCAGGAAACCCCCGACCTCTACGCCAACGTTCAAACCAAAGTTCCAGGCTTAGAAAAAATGGAGGAACAATTCATCGCCAACGCTGAAGAATGGGTTGAGTTGATGAAAAAGAAGGATTCCCAAGCCATAATGGCACGCATGGACCGCTTACGAGCTAAACTTGCCAAAGTCGATGGTGACTACGGCGAAAGCTACGAAACAATGTACAAAATGCTGGAATCAACGGAAAAATAACTTGGAGATTGAACTGTATGGATACATGTGCAAGATGTGGAGAAGAATTAACTTGGCCAGAACGCAACACCGTATTTTGGAATATGCAGCTACGCAAAGGCTACATTAAATTCATGGTTATGGCGTCACCCCAGTTTGGGCAAGAGAAGAAGCTACCAGAATACGAGAAAAAGAAGCTTTGTTTACCATGTGTTTTCGAAATTTTCGAGTACGGTCACATTTGCCCGAAATGCGGCAGAAGAGGAACACCACATATCTGCAGACCAGAGCGAACACTTGAGGCAAAAGCAATCGAAGATTTCGCTTCGCTACGTGAATGGTTAACCAAGAAGAGCATCGTAATGCAAGCGTGCAACTGCCCCAAATGCAACAATATGGCAGATATTCCAGAGGCAGGAAAAATTTTGATCTGCAAAGGCTGCGGTACACCAATCAAACCAGTGGATGTTTACCTTAAAACTCGGGAAATAATCGAAAGGTAACCACCTTTTTTCCTTGCCATTAGCTCAAAGTTGGTTGGCACTCTGTTTTTCTATAGTTGTTGTTGCTGAAAACCCCTATACACAACAACAACCAGCAGGCATTTGCGGATGATTGCGTTTTTGCTCTACAGCGTCACGGTTGGGTTGCAGGCTGGTTGTGGCGTTAACTGCAAGCAGAACAGCACAAATTTTTTTAATCTACTGTCGCTTGAGGGGAACTATAGAAAAAGCTAAGAAACCCACACCGTAACCTAATCAAACAACCGAGTCGAAAGCCAAATGACCAAAACCTTACTAATCAACTGCTACTTAGACAGCAACAAAATCAACGAACTCCGAGACGCCCTCAACAAATACACAGTCTGCAAAGTCGTCCCATACTCAAATATAGGGACTGATTATCAAATCGGCGAAGACATCAGCGCCGTCGTCATAAGTGGATCAGACGCCCGAATAATTGACCCCACTCACAGGGCAAAATTCGAAGGAGTTTTGAAACTAATCCAGTCATGCAAAGTGCCCCTTCTTGGAATCTGCTTTGGGCACCAACTGCTCTGCTATGCATTCGGCGCCAAAACTGGAACACTACAGCAACCAGTCATCAACAAGTTCGAACAGGTTAGGGTGGTTCAGACTGGCGATATTCTTGCAAGATTCAAAATGGGACAAACCGTTCCATTAGCTGAATGGCACAACGATTATGTCCAAAAAGACAGCCTTGAGGGTGCAGGCTTCAACTTGATAGCTGATTCAGCCTCATGCGAGGTAGAAGCGGTTAAGCGTAAAGACAGGCTGTTCTTTGGTGTACAATTCCATCCTGAACGCATAACAGTAGGAAATGAAACGCACACTGAAGGACACAGAATCATAGACAATTTTTATTGCAATAACGTAAAACGGTTAGGCATCTAATTAAATCGGCGATCTTAATTCGCCGTTTTCTTATACAAAATATTTATTGACTTTCTATACCATTTGGTACCAGTGGTAATGGTGAAAAAACAAAAACTCCCCAGCTCAGAAGGGCTCCAAGCAGCAGTCAGACTCTCCAAATCAGATTACCGAAAAGTCCAGCAACTCATTGACGCAGGAATGTACCGCAGCTTCGCCGATTTCCTACGAGAATCAGTACGAGACAAACTTGGCAGTATGGAAGTCGTCAGCGTCAAAAAGGTCGAGGAACAAGAAGCAGAACGCATGATTGAAGAATACCTAAAAGACCATCCAGGACCCAGCTTCGCCAGCGAAATAGCGGATACATTAGGTTTAGAATTCAGCATCACTTTTAAAACCGTCAATAAGCTCCTCCAAGAGGGCAAAATCAAAAAGGCTAAACAATGACAACACTGACAAGCGAAGGCGACGGCATAATCGGCAAACGCATAGTCTACATTGCCCGAAAAGTCTCAGGACCAAGATTAATCATGAAAAGCGGTAGACATCGAGGCATGGAAGGGATTCTCTATGACGGAGAAGCCTATGTAGACATTGCCGTAGAGATGTGACCTTACAGAAAAGGCTGTAACCTTTTTGTGCCATATGTAACATTAACGTTACAGCAATTTAATTGTCAATAAAGAAAATCCTCAGATGACTCTGGGGTAGCTTCCCAGAATCTTTACGAATACAGCGTATTTCTCCAGTGCCTGCAGTGCTTCTGCGCATCGTTTCTCTGTTCGGTGCCCCTCAAAGTCGAGGTAGAAGTTGTATTGCCATGCAGTGGTTTTGGTTGGTCTGGATTCGATTCTTGTTAAGTTGATGTTGCGTGAGGCGAATTCGCCGAGTGCATGGTAGAGGGTTCCTGGGGCGTGTTTGGCTGAGAATATGATGGAGGTTTTGTCGTCGCCTGTGGGGGCTGCGTCTTCGTGTGCGAGGACGAGGAAGCGGGTGTAGTTTGTTGGGTTGTCGGCGATGTCTCGGGCGAGGATTTTCATGTCGTAGAGGTCGGCGGCTTTTTCGCTTGCTATGGCGGCTGCGTTGAAGAGTTGTTTTTCTTTGATTATTTTGACGCTTCCTGCGGTGTCGTAGGCGGGGATGATTTCCCATTTGTGCCGCTCAAGGTAGCTGCGGCATTGCCCTAATGCTTGGGGATGGGAATAGACGGTTTCGATGTCTTCGAATTTTGTTTGTGGGTTAGCGATTAGGACATGGGCAAGTTTTACTGCGACTTCACCGCAGACTTTAAGGTCGTACGCTAAAAAGAGGTCGTAGTTTTGGTTGACGCTGCCCTCAATCGAGTTCTCAATCGGAACCACCCCGTCTGGGACAGCACCTGTTTTAACTGATTCGAAGACGTCTCGGAAGTCCTTACAGGGCACAGGCTCAGCTTTGCTGCCAAAGAATTTGTAGACAGCCATTTCGCTGTATGCACCAGTTTCGCCCTGATAAGTTACTTTCATTGTTTCTTGCCTTGGCTACGGTTTTTTATGAGGCACTTGTTTATGCCGTTTATCATTGCTTCAACGGATGCCATGACGATGTCTTCTCTGGCTGCACGTGCTGAGATGATGTTGCCTTTTTCGTCTTCGACTTTTATGACTACTTCTGCAACGGCATTGGAGCCGCCTGTGATGGCTTCGAGGCGGTATTCGCTTAAGCGGATTTTCTCCAAGTTGCTGGTTAATTTCTGGATGGCTTTTAGGGCTGCATCGACTGGTCCGACGCCTGTTTCTGCGGCTACGTATTCTTTGCCGTCGAGCATTAAGCGGACTGAGGCGGTTGGGATGACTTTGATACCTGTGATGACTGCCATGTCGCAGAGGTCAACGATTTTTTCTTCCCCGATCACTTCGCCCATGACTGCTGAGGTTAAAGCGATTAGGTCTGCGTCGGTTACCATTTTGCCTTTGTCGCCGAGTTCTTTGACGCGCTTCACGATTTCTGATAATTGGATGTCTGTTGGGTGGATGCCTATTTCGCTGAGTTCAGCTTGGATGCCTCGGGTGCCTGCCAGTTTGCCTGCAACCAGTTTTCTTGTGCGCCCGACTAATTCGGGGCTGATTGGTTCGAAGGTTAATGGTTGTTCTGTTACGCCTCGGGTGTGTATGCCTGATTCGTGTGCAAACGCGTTCTCGCCGACTATGGCTTTGTTAACTTGCACTGAAACGCCGCTTAATGAAGAGACCAAACGGCTTGTGCTGTAGAGTAAGCGTGTGTTAATATTTGTCTTGTAACCGTAAACCACATGCAGGGTGGTGACTACTTCTTCGAGGGCTGCGTTGCCTGCCCGTTCTCCTAAGCCGTTGACTGCTGTGTGGACTTGGTCTGCGCCTGCTTCGACTGCTGCGAGACTGTTGGCGACTGCTAAGCCGAAGTCGTTGTGGCAGTGAGCGCTGATCGGAACCTTGATGTAGCTTTTTAGCTCCTTGAAGAATTCAAAAGTGGTTCTGGGTATCATGCAGCCGACTGTGTCGGGTGTGTTTAAGCTGTCCATGCCTGCATCTTGAGCCGCTAAGCAGATTTGCCGCAAGAACGGCTTTTCGGTGCGTGTTGCATCCATGGGTGAGAATTCGCATTTTACCCCATGTTTCTTGACGTACTCAATTGAGTCCACTGCGGCGGACAGTACCTGTTCGGGAGTCATGTTAACAGCATGCTTCATCTGCACTGGAGAAGTCGGAATGAAAACATGAACTAAATCTACGTCGCACTCGAGTGCTGCATCAATATCCTTTCTTGTGCATCGGGATAAACCGCAGATTTCTGAAGTTAAACCTAACTTGGCGATTTCTTTAACAACCTTACGTTCGCCCTCAGAGCTGCTTGGAAACCCAGCCTCGATAACATCAACGCCTAATTTGTTTAGTTGGAGAGCAATCTCAATTTTGTCTTCAGCTGTTAAAGAAACACCGGGGGTTTGTTCCCCATCTCTTAGGGTTGTATCTAAGATTTTGATAAATCGGGGGTTTGGAGTTGTCATTGTTTTCACAAGCTTAAGCTGCTGTTAGCGCTGCAGCAATAGCTTCAGCCATTTGCATCGTTGTGGCTTTGCCTCCTAAATCCGGAACGGTTACGCCACTGGCTAAGGTTTTTACTGCTGCTTTTTCTATTGCGGCGGCTGCCTTTAAGCATTTAGAATCGTTGTATTTTTCGCCTAGCCACTCGAGCATCATTTTGGCTGAGAGTATCATGGATAGGGGGTTTGCGATGTGTTTGCCTGCTATGTCTGGTGCGCAGCCGTGGATGGGTTCGAATAATGCGAAGTTGTCGCCTATGTTTGCGCCTGGAGCCATGCCTAAGCCGCCGATTAGTTGGGCTGCTTCGTCGGAGAAGATGTCGCCGAACATGTTACAGGTGCATAAGACGTCGAAGTCGTCTGGTTTGCGAATTAAGTGCATTGAGGCTGAGTCAACGTACATTTCGTTGTATGCTATGTCGGGGTATTGTTTTGCGGTTTCAGCGCAGATTGCTTTGAACATGCCGTCGGTTACGCGCATAACGTTTGCTTTATGGATAGCTGTGACTTTCTTTTTGCCGTTGCGTAGGCGTGCTGTTTCGAACGCTTTTTTGGCTATGCGTTCACAGTTTTTGCGGGTAATAACTCGTAAGCATAATGTGGTGTCGTTGCCTATGGTGAATTCTAATCCCTTGTAGACGTCTTCGGTGTTTTCGCGGACAAAAACCATGTCTATGTTAGGGGAAGCAACGGGCACATTGGGAAACGCCTTAAGCGGGCGAATGTTTGCGTATAAGTCGAATAGTTGGCGTAGTTTAACTATGACGTCAGCGGCGGTTTCTCCGACCGGCCCTTTCA
Organism: uncultured archaeon; assembly: GCA_963782915.1. GTDB lineage: Archaea > Thermoproteota > Bathyarchaeia > Bathyarchaeales > Bathycorpusculaceae > Bathycorpusculum. The sequence goes on along the minus strand of CAWALK010000020.1, from coordinate 181,607 downwards.
GGCAAGCTTGGGAGTCCCTGATTTTCTGCAGACTATCCTCTGGCAAGGCTTTACCCTGCTTCTTAAATACTGCATCGCCGGCGTCAGCTGTGACCATAACAAGTTTTATGCCGAATTTCTTCTGAACCACATCTAGTACTTTCAGGGTTGCTTCTGTTAATTCTGGACCGATGCCGTCGCCGGGCATTAGGGATATTTTGTATTCAGTCACTTTTTGTTCAGCCTCTTACGTAAGTTCTCAATTAATCCGCCATCTGCCAGGACTTCCATGATAGATGGGGGCAATTTTGGTTCCCTGCAAGGTTTGTTTGTTGGTTAAGTTTTGGATTTTGCCTGCTTCTAAATCGACTGAGACTTCGTCGCCCTCGTTTACGGCTGTGGAGATGCCTTTGCATTCGATGACGGGTAAACCGATGTTTATGCTGTTGCGGTAGAATATGCGGGCAAACGATTCTGCCAAGACACATTTTACGCCTGCATACTTCAATGCTAAGGGGGCTTGTTCTCTGCTTGAGCCGCATCCAAAGTTTTTGCCGCCGATTATGATTATGCCTGCTTTGGCTTTGTCAACGAATTTAGTGTCTAAGCTTTCCAGTGCGTGTTTGCCTAATTCGCAGGGATCGACCAGAACTAGGTATTTGCCTGGTAAGATGACGTCTGTGTCGATGTTGTTGCCGAATTTGATTGCTTTAGCTTTGATTATGGTCATGCTTTTCGCTCCTGTTTTGTTGGGTCAACGATTTTTCCTGCGATGGCAGATGCTGCAACAGTTGCAGGAGACGCTAAGTAGACGTTGGCTTGGGTGCTGCCCATTCTGCCGATAAAGTTGCGGTTTGATGTTGAGATACAGGTTTCGCCTGCTGCTAATAAGCCGATGTGGCCTCCTAAGCAGGGTCCGCAAGCTGAACCGCAGACGATTGCGCCTGCTTCCGTGAAAATCTGCAGCAAACCCTCTTTATCGGCTTGCTGATAGATTTCCTGAGAGGCAGGAATTACTAATGCGCGAACGCCGTCGGCGACTTTTTTGCCTTTCATGATTTTTGCAGCTAACTGCAGGTCTTCTAATCTGCCGTTGGTGCAGGATCCGATGAAGGCTTGGTCGATTTTGACGTTGCCGACTTTGCTGACTGGTTTAACGTTGTCAACTGATGAGGGACAAGCGACTTGGGGTTCCATGTTGGAGACGTCGATTTCTACTGTTTGGCTGTATTGCTGCGTCTGAGTCGCTTTTTAGTGCGTCTAGGTTGGGCATTTTTTTGATTTTGCCCTCTAAGTATTTGCTGGTGGTTTCGTCGGGTTCGACTATACCGTTTTTGGCGCCCATTTCCACTGCCATATTGCACAGGGTCATGCGGCCTGAAACCGTCATTTCTTTTATGGTTGGGCCAGTGAATTCTAAGCTTTTGTAGATTGCACCGTCTACGCCCAATTGGCCGGTTGTGGCTAAGACTAAGTCTTTGGGTGTAACGTATGGTTTGAATTTGCCTGTAACAGTTATTTTGATAGCTTCTGGGATTTTGAACCAGATTTTGCCGGTTGCCATAACTGCGGCTGCTTCTGTTGAGCCGATGCCGGTGGCGAATGCGCCGAATGCGCCATATGTACAGGTGTGGCTGTCTGCGCCAACGATGACTGCTCCCGGAACTACATGGCCTTTGTCGGGCATGACTTGGTGACAGATGCCGCCTCTGCCTACATCGTAGATTTGGAGGTTTTGGTCTTTAGCGAATTGCCTCATGGTTTTATGAAGCTCCGCTGCCTTAACTGATTCTGCTGGAACCTGATGGTCCAGAATTACCACTACTTTTTTGTTATCCCATACTTTGGGGGTGCCTATTTTTTTGAAGGCTTCAACTGCTAAAGGTCCAGTTAAGTCATGTATCATGACCATGTCGACGTTTGCGTCGACGATTTCGCCTGGATGCACGGCTTTTTTGCCGGATGCTTTAGCCAAGATTTTTTCGGTAATGTTCATTGTTGCATCTTTTCCTGTTATTAATCCAGTTAGACCTATGATTAGGGCAAAATTCTAAAGAAGAGGCAATTAAGTATTTCCGCTATGTCCGAGCCGTTTATTGGTCGATTCTTATTGATTTTGCTCCTCGGGCTAAGGCTGTTATGCCGGTTCTTGCAAGTTCGATAATACCGAAGGTTTTCATTAGGTTCATGAAAGCATCGATTTTATCGGGGCCACCTGTGATTTCAACTGTTATACTGTCAGTGGAGACATCGATTATTCTACCGCGGAAGACTTCGACGAAGTTAATGATGTCGCTGCGTTCTTTTGAGTCCTTAACTGCGACTTTTACCAGCGCTAGTTCGCGCATGACAAAGTTGCCTCGTTCTAATTCGCCGACTTTTAGGACATCGATTTGTTTGGCGACTTGCTTTATGACTTGGTCTACGGTTTTTTCGTCTTCGTTGACTGTTATGGTCATGCGTGCGATGTCTTTTTGTTCGGTGGGTCCGACGGTGATAGATTCGATGTTAAAGTTTCGGCGCCTGAACAGGTTGGCGATCATGTGTAGGACACCGGGTTTGTTTTCGACTAGGACGGATATAACTTTGGTTTTTCCTGCTTCCATTAATAATCCCCCTTCTGTTGTGGTAATCCACAGCCCGGCGGCACAAACGGAACCACATCCGTCTCTGAACCGATGGGAACGTCGATTACTGTTGTAACCTTACTGGTTAGCGCCTGCTTAACTGCTTTTTGGAATTCTTCCATGCTGTTTGCGCGAATGCCCTGTGCTCCGTATGCTTCTGCTAGTTTGACGAAGTCAGGTGTTTTTCCTAAGTTGACTGCGTTGTAGCGGCGGTTGTAGAGTGTGCGTTGCCACTGCGCCACCATGCCCAATATGCGGTTGTTTAGGACGATGACTGTGACTGGGATGTTTTCTTCGACGCTGCAAGCTAATTCCTGTTCGCTCATGATGAAGCTGCCGTCGCCTGCGATGTCCACGACGGGTCGGTTGGGGCATGCGACTTTGGCTCCGATGGCTGCTGGGAAACCGAAGCCCATGGTTCCAAGCCCACCTGAACTGATGAAGGTGCGGGGTTTTAGGGCTTTGAAGTATAGGGCGCTCCACATTTGGTTTTGGCCGACTTCTGTGGTGACGATGCCGTTTTCAGGCAGCAACTCGCGTAGTGCTGCTAGTAAGTGTTTTGGAACAACGTCCCGTGGGCAGATCCTTTAGTAGGGGGCTTAGTTGTTCTTTGGCTTCTTTAACCCGTTTAGTCCATGCAGTGCCTTCGCCCTTCTGCAGCTTCTTATTCGTTGCTGCTAAGAGCATTTTTAGGGTTTTTTTGGCGTCTGCAACGATTGGGACATCGACTTCTATGTTCTTGTTGATTTCTGCGTTGTCGATTTCGATGTGGATTATTTTGGCGTTGGGAGCAAACGAATCCAAGTTGGCGGTTGCGCGGTCACTGAATCTGGTTCCGACTGCTAAGAGCACATCTGCTTCGCCCATCAACCTGTTTGCAGCTGGGTTACCATGCATACCTATACTGCCCAAAGATAATGGGTGAACTTCGGGGAATGCGCCTTTGCCCATAAACGTGGTTGCAACGGGCGCCATCAGTAAATCTGACATCTGCACTATTTCGTCGGATGCACCTGAAGTTATGACTCCGCCGCCCGCCAGAATAATTGGCCTCTCAGCCTTTGCGAGCAAATCGGAGGCTTGACTGATCTTGGATAGTTCGGGTTCAGTGATTAGTTTGTAGCCTCTTAAGCTGATTTTGTTGGAGAATTCCACGTCTGCGATTCCCGATTGGATGTTTTTGGGTAGGTCAATTAGGACTGGGCCGGGTCTGCCGCTGCTTGCCAGATAGAAAGCGTTGTTGACCATGCTTGGGATTTCAGTGATGTTTCTGGGTTGGTAACTGTATTTGGTGACTGCGGTGACGATGCCGATGATGTCTGCTTCTTGGAATGCGTCTTTTCCAATCATGTAGGATGTGTTGACGCCTGAAGACGGCACTTGACCTGTTAGGGCAACTATGGGCACGGAGTCCATGTAAGCGTCCGCTATGCCCGTTACTAGGTTGGTGGCTCCGGGGCCGGATGTAGCCATGCAAACGCCGACTCTTCCGCCTGCTTTAGCGTAGCCTTCGGCTTCGTGTGCTGCACACTGCTCATGTCGAGCGAGGATATGGCGGATTTTTGTGTTGCCGCAGAGTGCATCGTATACCGGGAGAATAGCTCCGCCTAAGATGCCAAAGATTGTATCCACTTTTTGTCTTTCAAGGGATTCTAGTAGTGCCTGAGCACCGCTCATTTTAGTCATATCAAACATGGTCTCCTGTAGATTTGGTCGAATATACTTTCGTCTGAGCGAAAAATTGTTTGCGAGAATATTGTGGCGGCTTTAGAGGGTAACCTGGGTGAATTAGAAGACGTATACCCGTCGATCCCAGCTATGGAGGTGACGATCCCTCATGTTCATGCCTCTTTTAAACTCCACTTTAGTTTTAAACGTAAGCGCTGTGCAAATAAAAAGATTGTGGTGTCATGCAGTTGGGTGACGAGTCAGAAATTACCTGGCAAGCCGCAAAATTTTCACTTGTCTGGCGTTAGACGTTTGCCTCGGTGGAAAAGCAACCCGGCGACTGAGTTGCGGAAAGCGCAAACACTACGACTGCTAAGGGGGTTAAATCCACCGCTTGGCTGCTTACTTCGGTTACATTTGAATGTTCCACATTCGGAGTTTCCAAAGCGCAGATTTGCCCGTCTCCAAATCCCAAGTAGAGAACACCGTTGCCCATAACTGGAGGTGTTTGAGCATAGGAACCACCATTTGTATAGTTCCAGACCAAAGCGCCTGTTCCAGCGTCATAACCCAAGATACCCCTGATGCTGTCAGCAAATACAGTTCCATCGACAACCAAAACAGGTGAACCCGATAAGTCAGTGTCGACGGTGAAGTTCCAAAGTTGATTTGCGTTACCAGCGTCCAGGGCGAGGACAGAGTACCTGTCGGCCATATAACAGAAGTCTGGTTGACCGTCCTTTTGGATGTGGATATGCTGGCCTGAGTGACTTGAGAAGTACAGAACGCCGTCGTGATAAATTGGGGTTGAATGTGAGGTATAGTTTGCCCAGTTAAAGTCTGGGGAAGTGGTGTGGTAGCTCCTCAGTTTTGCGCCTGTTTCTGCGTTGAGAGTGTAAATGTTTCCGTCATCTGATGGTAGATAGAGCACGCCGTCGGCTACGGTGGCTTCTGAGAATCCCATGTCGTTGGTGATGCTCCATGCCTTTGTGCCGTCCTCAGATTTTAGGGCATAAAAAGTGTGATCGTTTGACGATACATACACTATGTTGTTGGAAACCACTGGCGCATTGCCAATAAAGTCGTTGGTTGTGTAGTTCCAAAGGATGCTGCCGTCTGTGTTGTCAAAGGCAAGTAGCGAATGATAGCTGTTTAAGAAGATTTTGCCGTCTTGGGCAACGGGGGTTGAGTAGAAAATGGTGCAAGGGGTTTTCCATAGCAAATCACCGCTAGATGCATCTAAAGCGTACAAACCTGATACTGAATCAGCGTATTCGATAAAGCCTGATCGTAAACCAAAGCAGACTCTTGCCTCTGAGAATGCTATGCTGGTAACTTCATAGAAGTTGGCTTGGTAGCTCCACAGTTGGCGACCACTTTTGGCGTCGAATGCGTAGATATTGACCCATCTTATTTCAGGTCCATTATACCTGCCATAGTGGACAATAGAAGTGAGCCCTGCATATACAACTCCATCTGCGATTACTGGTTTTGTCCAGATTCTGTCCTTTCCGAGAATCTGCTCTTGCGTTAGGCTGCTGGCAGGCGAATCTGCCAAGTTCCATGGGATAGTGGTGTTCCATAGGATATTAACAGGAGAACTGGGTGGCGTGGTTTGAGCGCCTACGTTCGTGGGGTTTACCGTTTGAGCCGTTGCCAGTGTAACTGGTGCAGTAAAGCAAAAGGCAGCTATGCAGATGGTGAGAAGAACAGCAGTATATTCACGTTGGCCTTTCATGGTTTAAGTTTGAGTTAAGTTTTGTTAAAAGCGTTTTTGTCAACGTTTGTGGACTAAGCTTTGTCAAGGAACCTGTACAAGAACCCTTTAATGCAAAACCCAAACCAACAATCAAGTAGAGACCGACATGAGCAGAACAATCACGTTAGCACTCATACTAATCCTCACAGCATCAAGCATAATTATGGTTCAATCTGCATGTGCCTCAGTCCCTAAACCTTCAGTGCCAGAATTCACCGTAAGATACGTTGACAACTCCTATGATGTCCCAGCAATCTATGATACAGACCCGTATACAGGAAAAACAGTAATAACACAAGCTGGGTACCATGTACAGAACAGTTCAGTTGAAGTTATTATTAAAAACCAACCCTACACTTCCTACCGCAACGAAAATGGCTCTCTTGTTTGGCTTTACTATCGCATTGTCTTTAAAGGGCATTTTGAAAGTTGGGACATCGAAAACTGGGATAGCGGTGCCATAAATAGGAAAATCTATGATTCATACCCTACTGGCTACTGTGTTCCTAGTTCTGAATCAGAGAATACTGTTATAGCATATAGTTTAGCTGGAAACAACGGTACGGATATCACATACAAATATAGCCATGCCCTCGGCAACGTTTCGATTGGCGGGCGAGTGGATTTTAGGGTTCAAGCAATCATCGGCTACTCCACACGCATCAACGAGACGTGGATTGGTCTTCCATCCTCCCAACTGGGCGATGTTCTTCACTACTATATTTTTACCGGCGAATGCAGCGAGTTGAGCAACACCAAAACAATAACCGTTGGTAGCGGCGAAGTCACAATCAGCCAATCATCAGCTTCACCTTCATCCTCGCCAATCCAGCCCACACCAACCGCTAGTCCTACAGCTGAACCTACACAGAACCCCACACAAACACCCATCCAACCCAACACACAAACTGACGTCCTATCAGGGTTCGCTTGGAAAGATATCGCCCTTGCAGTGGCATGCAGTGTAATTGCTGCTTTAGCCGTTGCACTTGTGCTCTTACGGAGAAGAAAAATATGACCAACATGCGTAAGGTCTGCTCAATAGCGTTTATCCTTGCCCTAGCAGTTTCAAGTCTAATTATGGTTCAAACTGCATCCGCTTCAGCTCCGATACCCCCAGTACCAGAATTCTCAGTAAAGTATTCCATTGACGCCTACAACGTAGAGCCAACATACAAAACAGACCCCTATACTGGGCAAACAGTGATTGAGCAGGAAGGATACACTGGATACAACAAAACCATTTTTACAGAAATTAAAACTTCGCAGTTTTCTTCAACTTTGGATACCAGTGGCAACTGGACAAAACTATACTACAATGTCCGATTCAAGGGGCATTACGAAAATGAGTGGAAGTACTATCCAGTAGACCCCCAAGATAGTAAATCGCATGGATGGAGCTACGCCATAGCTTCACAGTCCGGCAATACTATCGTTACTCTGCCCTATTGGCAAATAGGACAGATTTTTAACGGCGGCACTTTAGACGTGCAAGTGCAGGCACTCATTGGACACGATGACATAACTTATCAGGGTCCAAGTCCAATTGGCGGTGAAATGACTGTTTACAGATTCACCGGTGAAGTAGGAAACTGGAGCCCTACACAGACATTAACCATCGGCAGTGGAGAGGTAACAGTTACCGAAACAACAGCTTCACCTACGCCAGCATCATCAACAGCAACCCCAACCGTAACAGCGCCACCTACACAGAATCCAACAGCAACAGCCACCCCGCAGGATGCCCAAATAAACCTGCTTACGGGGCTTGATTGGGAAAGAGCCGCTATTGTTGGGTTGGTTGTGGTGGTTGCTGTTTTGGCGGTGGGTATGGTTGTGATGTGGCGTAAGATGGCTAATACCAAAAGTTGAACCTGCCGTTGAATCTATATATAGGGGAGGGGGTAGGTCGGCAAAGCAACAGTGCTTCTGTCATGGCACCTTTTAGAGCGCTATATAATGAGGGACGCAGACGCTGAGACGAAAGGTTACCCATTGTTTGCAGGATGACTAACAGCACAGCTTTGTAATTACATTTTGAAGCTACATAATCTAAAATTCCGCACCAACCATCGTTCAACTAGAAATAAGGTGTTTTTTATGGCAAAATTAATCGTAAATGGAGCAGAATTATTCTATAAAGAATGGGGCGAATGGTCAACCAATCGTTTTTAGTCACGGTTGGCCGCTGAATTCAGACGCTTGGGAGGACCAAATGTTCTATTTGGCGCAGCGGGGGTATCGCTGTATTGCGCATGACCGCCGTGGGCATGGGCGCTCAAGCCAGCCTTGGACCGGCAACAATATGGACCAATACGCTGACGACTTGAACGATTTAATCGAGAAAACTTTTGCCAAAGACGCCATTCTTGTTGGCCACTCGACTGGGGGCGGCGAAGTGGTCCGCTACATCGCAAGGCATGGCACCAAGCGGGTTTCAAAAGTTATTCTGATCAGCGCGATTCCGCCTTTGATGCTAAAAACCCCAGCTAACCCCGGCGGGTTACCCATCGAAGCCTTTAACCAACTCCGAGAAGCCATCATCGCGGACCGATCACAATTCTTCAAAGACCTCTCCATGCAATTCTATGGCTACAACCGGCCCGGCGCAAAAGTCTCCGAAGGCGTACGCGACAACTTCTGGCATCAAGGCATGATGGCGGTTTCCAGGCGGCATACGAATGCATTAAAGCCTTCTCGGAAACTGACCAAACAGAAGACCTCAAAAAAATTGATGTGCCCACGTTGATTATTCATGGCGACGATGACCAGATTGTGCCGTTTGCCGACTCCGGCGATGCTTTCCTCCAAGATCATAAAGAATGCTACATTGAAGGTTTATCCTGGAGCGCCTCATGGCATATCCAACGACGCATAAGCAGCAGATCAATCAGGATATTTTGGCTTTTATTAAGGGTGAGATGACGGCTCGGCAGCAAGAGATGCCGATGCAAACAGCATAAAACCCTTTTTCCCTTTTATAGGGGATAGGGGCCTTCGGCAAAGCAGTAAAGCGCATGTTTTTTTGTTCGGTTTTCGTATCGGCTTACGGTTTGCTCCACAACCAGCCTGCAACATAAACCAGACGCTAAACGCCAAAAGCAATTCTCAGCACAATCGATTGGTTGTTGTTGTGTATAGGGGATTCTTAGCAACAACACACTGTAGAAAAAACAAGCTAAACAAAAAAGAAAAGAAAAACTAAAGCAGCTACCACTGCTTCCAGGGCAACGCATCCATATACTCATTAAGCGAGCGGATAGTGTTGCCGTTCTGGTTCTTCTGGCTGCATCACATCCACCAATGCCTGAGCCAACTGCAAATTCGTGATGACTGGCACGTTGAATTCTACTGCTTGGCGCCGTATGATGTAGCCGTCGGTTATGATGTCACTCATGTTGCTGCGGCGATTAGCCATGGGCACGTTGATGACTAAGTCGATTTTGCGTTCCTGCAGGTAATCGAGGATGTTGGGTGTGACGTCTGGGTCTTTGACTTTATGCAGGACTGTAGTTGCGATGCCGTGGTCGTTTAAGACTTTTGCAGTGTTGGATGTGGAGTAGATTTTGAAGCCCATATCTGCGAATGCCTGTGCGATTGGGACAACGCGTGCTTTGCGTTGGTCGTCGCCGCCGACGCTGATGAGTACTGAGCCGCCTTTGGGTGGAATCGTAAACTCCGCTGACTGCAACGCCTTCGAGAATGCGTCAGAGAAGCTCTCGCCGATACATGCGACTTCACCTGTGCTTAGCATTTCCACGCCCAAGACTGGGTCTGCGCCGCTTAAACGCATGAAACTGAACTGTGGAACTTTTACGCCGACGTGAGGGGCAACTTGCATTGGGGAAAGTTTGACGTGGTCGATTTTTTTGCCCAGCATCGCCAAAGTTGCGAAGTCAATTAGGTTTATGCCTCTGCATTTGCTAACAAAGGGCATTGAGCGTGAAGCGCGGAGGTTGCATTCGATGACGTTGACTACGTCGTCTTTGACGAGGTACTGGATGTTGTATGGGCCATGGATTTTTAGGGCTTTTACGATGCTTATTGTGGCGGTTTCGATGTCTTTCTGCACTTCTGGCTTGAGTGCTTGGGGTGGGATGGTCATGGTTGCGTCGCCGCTGTGGACGCCTGCGTTTTCTACGTGTTCCATGATTGCGCCGATGAATACGTTGTCGCCGTCTGAGACGCCGTCAACTTCGACTTCTTTGGCGCGGGTGATGAATTTGCTGATAACTACTGGGTGGTCCCGTGAAACTTTCGCGGCTAAGTTGAGGAAGTTTTCAAGTGCGACTTCGTTGTAGGCTACACGCATTGCTGAACCCGAGAGTACATAGCTTGGACGTACGAGTACTGGGTAACCGATTTTGGTTGCAAACCGTTTCGCATCATCGATGGATTGGAGTTTGCTCCAGCTTGGCTGATGAATCCCCAACTGGTCAAGTAATGCACTGAATTTGCTGCGGTCTTCTGCCAAATCCACGTCCTGAGCTGAGGTGCCTAAGATTTTTGCGCCTGCATCACAGAGTGGCATGGAGAGGTTGTTTGGGATTTGCCCACCAACACTGGTGATTATGCCCAGAGGGTTTTCTTTTTCGTAGATGTCAAGTATGCGTTCTTTGGTTAATTCTTCGAAGTATAGTTTGTCTGATGACATCGTAGTCTGTGGAGACGGTTTCTGGGTTGTAGTTGACCATGATGGCTTCTTGTATGCCATTCTTTTTGAGCGCCCAGATTGTGTTGACGCCGCACCAGTCGAATTCTACGCTGCTGCCGATGCGGAAGACGCCTGCACCGAGAACTATGACTTTGCTTGGTGTGCTGGTGAATTCTATGTCGTCTTCGTCTCCGCCATAGGTCATGTAGAGATAGTTGGTTTTTGCTGGCCACTCCGCGGCTAAGGTGTCAATTTGTTTTACGACTGGGATGATGCCTGCGTTTTTGCGGAAGCTGCGGATTGTTGCTTCAGTGGTTTTTTGGCAAACTGCGATTTGTTCGTCTGAGAAGCCTATGCGTTTGGCTTCGCGGATGATGTCTGCTGCGCCTGTTTCTGCTAAGTTGAGTTTGCAGAGTTTGGCTTCCATGTCGATGATGTTTTGGATTTTGTAGAGGAAGAATGGGTCAACGCCGCTTAAGCGGTATATCTCATTGATTGGGATGCCCATTTTGAGTGCTTTACCGATTTTGTAGAGGCGCTCGTCTGTTGGATGTGCCATTTCGTCTCTTAGGCGTTCTTCGGATTCGGGTTCTTCGTCTTCTGGGTTGCAGACTAAACCGATTTTGCCTGTGTCGAGCATGCGGACGGCTTTTTGGAGTGCTTCTTCGAAGCAGCGGCCGATAGCCATGACTTCGCCGACGCTGCGCATTTGGGGTCCAACGTGGCGGTCTGCGTTCTTGAATTTCTGCAGGTCCCATCTTGGGATTTTGACTGTGATGTAGTCTAAGGCTGGTTCGAAGCATGCGGTGGTGACTTCGGTGACTTTGTTGATTAACTCAGGCAGTATATAGCCTAAAGTTAGTTTTGTGGCGATGTATGCGAGCGGGTAACCTGTGACTTTGCTTGCGAGTGCGCTGCTGCGTGACATTCTTGAGTTGACTTCGATGACGCGGCATTCCTCGGATTTGGTGTTAAGTGCCCACTGAATGTTGCATTCACCAACGATGCCCAACGCGCGGATGGCGTTTATGGAGATTGAGCGAATCCCGTGGTACTCACGGTTAGTCATAGTTTGTGAGGGTGCAACGACGATGGAGTCGCCGGTGTGGATGCCCATTGGGATCAAAGTTTTCCATGTTACAGACGGTTAAGCAGTTGTCTTTGTAGTCACGCATAACTTCGTATTCGACTTCTTTCCAATGCCCCACGTATTCTTCTACGAGGACTTGGTTGATGCGGCTCTGGGCTATGCCGATGGTTGCTATTTCTTTGAGTTCTTTTTGGTCATGGGCAACGCCTGCGCCTTTACCGCCTAAAGTGTAAGCTACACGGACCATGACGGGGTAACCGATTTCGTCAGCGATGTCTAGGGCTTGTTTGACGCTGGTTGCGGCTTTGCTTTGTAGGAATGGGACGCCTGCTTTTTGCATGGCTTGGCGGAACCGTTCGCGGTCGCCTGTGTCTTCGATGGCTTGGACGGGTGTGCCTAAAACTTTAACGTTGTATTTTTGGAGGATTCCTGTTTTTTCGAGTTCTAAGCCGCAGTTGAGTGCGGTTTGTCCTCCGAAGCCCAAGAGGATGCCGTCTGGGCGTTCTTTAGCGATGACTTTCTCTACGAATTCAGGAGTAACTGGAAGGAGATATACTTTGCCTGAGAGGCGTGGATCGGTTTGGATGGTGGCGATGTTGGGGTTGATGAGGACGGTTTCTATGCCTTCTTCCTGTAGGGCTTTTATGCATTGGCTGCCGCTGTAGTCGAATTCTGCTGCTTCACCGATTTTGATGGCGCCGCTTCCGAGAACCATGACTTTTTTTATCCAATCGAACTTTGGCATGCTTAGTTGACCTCCAAGGTTTTTGCGAATTTATCAAACAATAGTTCCGTATCGTAGGGTCCTGGTGCAGCTTCTGGGTGCCATTGTACTGCGAAGACTGGTTTGTTTTTGCATCGGATGCCTTCGGTGGTTTTGTCGTTGGGGTTGATGAACCATGGTTCCAGGCAAGTTTTTTTGAGTGAATCCATGTTTATGGCGTAACCGTGATTTTGGGTGGTGATGTAGCATCGGCTGTTGTATAAGTCGAGTGCTGGCTGGTTTTGTGCGCGGTGACCGAACTTTAGTTTGTAAGTGTCGCCGCCTAATGCCAAGTGCAAGGATTTGTGCGCCTAAGCAGATGCCCATAAGCGGGGTTTTCTCGCTTAATTCGCGGATGGCATTCGATTGTTTTGGTGCATTTCTTTGGGTCGCCAGGTCCGTTGCTTAAGAAGACGCCGTCGGGGTTGTAGCTCAGCACGTCGCTTGCTGAAGTGTCATAGGGCACTCGAACAACGTTTATGCCTCGTTTGAGTAGGTTGCGGATGATGCTGAATTTTACTCCGCAATCGATTAGGACAACGGTTTTTTTGCCGTCGACACTGTAGGTGACGGGTTTTTTTACCGAGACTTCTTTTACGAAGTCGGTTAAGTTGGGGTCGACGATGCTTTTGCTGCTGTTTAGCAGGGCTTCCATGTCGGGTTCTACGCCGTCTTCGAAGACCTGCACGATGCCCAGCATGACTCCGTGGGTTCGCAGTTTCTTAGTTAAGCGTCGGGTGTCTATGCCGTAGATGCCTGGGACGCCTTCGTCGGCGAGCCATTTGTCCAGTGTGCGGGTTGATGCCCAATGGAATGGTTCCAGGCATAATTCGTGAATGATTAATCCTTGAGGTTGAATGTGATCGGATTCGAAGTAAAGCGGCAACCCCAAATCCAACTCTTTGCCAGGTACACCATAGTTGCCAACCATGGGATAAGTGAAAGTTAAAACCTGCCCCTTATACGACGGATCAGTCAAAGCTTCAGGATACCCCACCATCTGAGTGGAGAAAACAACTTCCCCTGAAATTTTTGCTGTTGCACCAAAACCTTTACCGATGAATGACGTTCCGTCTTCGAGAAGCAGAACCGCTTTTTTATTATTTTTGAACGTGCTATCTTGTGGAGCCAAAGCCCTATTTCACCTATCAGTTTAAATTTTTAAGCCTTACGCTTTTTGATTACTTGAAAGAGAGTAATCCTTGACGGTACTGTTGAGTGTGTTTTCGGCGGCTGCAAGGTGGCTGTTGAGGTCTGCGAGCGCTTTTTTGTTGTCAGCGAGGGTTTTTTTGTGTGTTTTGAGTGCTCTTTCAACTTCTGCGGGTGATGGTCCGCCTTGAACTTTATATGTTTCGATTACTTTGCGCAGATTCGTGCATGAAACAATGTCTTCGCTCTTAACCACTAACTTGACAGCTGCAGCTTCCATGGCAACTTTCTGCATTAACTGAGGCGTGAGGTCGTTTAATGTCTGTTTTGAATCAATCAACGCCTTCACGAGTGCCCCGACTATTTTGTGGGAGGTTCGGAAGGCAACGTTGTATTTTGCTACCAGCATGTTGGCGACTTCGGTTGCTGCGACGAAGCCTGAGGCTGCTTTAGTCTCAAAGTTTTCTGAGACTTTCAGGTTGGGGACTAATGCGGTGAAGATGTTAAGGGATGCTTCCAAGTTGTCTGTTGAAGCCCAAAGTTTGGGGGTTATTTCTTGGAAGTCCAAGTTGTAAGTGGTCGGTAAACTTTTCACTGCAGCAGCCGCCGCTAAGAAATCGCCCAGTGCATAGCTTGCGCGTGCGCGGATGACTTCGAGGACTTCGGGGTTCTTTTTCTGGGGCATGATGCTGCTGGTTGATGTAAATTCGTCGGGTAACTCGACTGTGCCGAATTCGGCTGAGCTCCAAATGATGAGGTCTTCGGCGAAGCGGCTCAAGTTTATGGCAAGCAGTGCCAGTGCCGCCTGTGTTTCTATGATGAAGTCTCGGCTGCCAACGGCATCTAAAGAGTTCTCTAAGACATCGTTGAAGCCGAGGAGTTCCGCGGTTTTCTTACGGTTAATTGGGAAACTTGTTGTTGCTAAAGCGCCTGCACCCAATGGGCACAAGTTAACCCGTGAATATGCACCTTGTAACCGTTGCAGGTCACGTCCCAGTGCATCAACGTGGAATAGCAGGTAATGTGCGAAGGTGACTGGTTGCGCTGCTTGCAGGTGAGTGTATTCTAGAATGATTGTTTCTGTATGTTTGGCGGCGGTTTCAAGTAGCGCCTGCTGCATGTCAACGATTTCCTGCATGATAGTGAGCAGTTCGTTGCGCAATGCCATGCGTATGGCTGTTGCGACTTGGTCGTTGCGGCTTTTGGCAATGTGCAGGTTTCCGCCGACTTCAGGACCCGTCTCCGCCAAGACCGCTTCTTCGACTGCCATGTGGACGTCTTCAGCGTTTGGGTCGAGTTGTTTGCTGTTCTGTTTTTGGAGGGAAGAGAGGATTTTTGCGCCGCTTTGCAACTGGATAATCTTCTGCTCTATGAGCATGGCGACGTGGGCTTTGTTGATGGCTAAGACAGCGTCAGCTAAACGTGCATCGTCCTTGCGTGAGGAACAGAATTTGGCTACGTCTCCTCGGACATCGCCTAATCTTCCGCCATGCAGCATCTTTGACACTTCTTGCCCTCCTTAACTCCAATTAAAGAAAAATTAGGTTTTCTTGGTTTTGGGCTTCTTCTCTTGGGCTTTTTCGGCAGCTTTGAGGTTGTTGTACATGACTGTTTGTAAGCCGTAGAGTTCGATGAAGCCTTTGCTGTAGGATTGGTTGAAGCTGGTCTTGATGTTGTAGTTTGCGAGGTTCTTGTTGTAGAGCGAGTTCGGTGAGTTGCGTCCGATGATTTGCATGCTGCCTTTGAAGAGTTTGATTTTGACTTCGCCGGTTACGTTTTCCTGTGATTTGTTGATGAATGCGTCTAAGTCGTCTTTGAGTGGGTCAACCCATAAGCCTGAGTATGCGAGGTATACCCATTGGTCGTCGATTTGTTGTTTGAAGAGAACCTGGTTGCGTGTCATAACCATCTTTTCAAGGTCATGGTGGGCATCCAAGATTACCAGTGCTGCTGGGCACTCGTAGACTTCGCGTGATTTCAATCCGACAACGCGGTCTTCGATGTGGTCTATGCGTCCGACGCCGTGTTTGCCAGCGATTTTGTTAACTTCTTCGATGAGTGCAAGTGGCTTCATGATTTTGCCGTTGATTGAGACTGGGACACCTGCTTCGAAGCCGATAGTGATGACTTCAGGTGTATTCGGTGCTTTCTCTGCTGAGGCAGTCCACTCGTAAGCGTCTTCTGGCGGCTCATTGTTTGCATCTTCGAGTAAGCCGCATTCGATGGCGCGTCCCCAAACGCTTGCGTCTATACTGTATTTTTTGGCGTTTTCAGAAATGGGGATGCCTTTCTCTTTGGCATAAGCGATTTCTTCGTCGCGGGTTAAGCCCCAATCGCGTACTGGCGCAAGGATTTGTTTGCCTGGTGCGAGTGAAGCTAAGGTTATGTCGAAGCGGACTTGGTCGTTTCCGCGTCCTGTGCAGCCGTGTACTAAGCCGTTTGCGCCTTCTTTCTCTGCGACTTCAGCCATCTTTTTGGCGATTAAGGGCCGAGAGAGGCTGGTGCTGATTGGGTATTTGCCTTCGTAGAGGGCGTTGGCTTTGATGGCTGGGAAAATGTATTCTTTTACGAATTCTTCTTTGGCGTCGATTGAAACATGTTTTACTACGCCAAGTTTCTTTGCTTTTTCTTCTGCTGCAACGAGGTCGTCGCCTTGACCTACATCAACAGTGACGGTTATAACTTGAGCTTTACAGCGTTCTTGAAGGTACTTGATTAGTACGGATGTGTCTAATCCGCCGGAGTAAGCTAATACATATTTGTCTGTTATCTGATGCTCCCCCATTTTTTGTTTTGAATTATTCCCCTTACCTTAAGGGCTGTATTTTTAAAGGTTGTGACTTTTTTGTTACTTAACAAGCTTTAAATGTCCCATTTGATACATGACAAAACCATGACTGTAGCTCAAGACGTCCGCAATCACCTGCGAAACAAGCCCTATTTACTAGAAGCACTCGAAAAAGGCATCGTAAACTTAAGCGAGCTTTCAAGACAGCTACAGAAAGAACTCAAAACCAGCGACACCAGCGCCATAAAAGCTGCCCTACGCAGATACTCGGAAGAGCTCCAGAAGCACAGACAAAAAAGGGAAGAAAAAGTTCTCCATCTGCTCAGACGCAGCGGCATAGCAGTTTACGACCGCAAATCCGTAATAATAACCGCTAAAGAACTCAACCAAGAAGCAGGCATGAAAGTAGACTTACTTGATAAACATGTGTACCTGGTAGATCGTAGTGATTTGCCGGAGCGCATCAGTACACTGGTGAAGCATGAGAACTGCACCATGATTGTTGTGCATTCGCCCGAAGAGTTGGAAGCTACGCCGGGAGTTGTCGCGTTCCTCGCCACGTTACTGGCAGAACAGAACGTCAACATCGTTGAATTCATTTCGTGCTGGACAGAAACCATAATGGTAGTAGAAAAGAAGGATAGCCTCAAAGCATACGAGGTTCTATCGAACTTGGTAGGCTAAAACAACAATCAAGCAACCACCTGCTTAATTCTGTCCATTATAAAATTTGCTTTTTTCTTCTCATAAGCAATAATACAACCGTAACTACCAGCAAAACAGCAATAACACCAAGCAAGGCAACCATGGCTATCGGCGTCCAATCTATCCCTAACTGGATTGTGATTTGAGTGCTAGGCTGGTTTGGTGTGGGTTTTTGACTTTCTGAGGGTGATAAACTTTGAGAGGGATAAGAGGCATTGGGAGTTGCTGTTGGTGTACTCCCACCGATAGTTATGATTTGTGTATTGCTCCAGCCGCTTTCTGTCCCATTAAAGACACCTGGCACCCAAACATCAAAATAAGAAGCAGGTGACTTAACCAAACTTCCCGGTTGTACATAACCCGACAATGCTTCTACTTGAAAATCAACTTGGCCGTCTCTATCAGCCGACAAGCGTTCTAGAAATCGTGGGTCCCATTCCCCGCTTGCTCCATTCGGACCATTTGCGCCCACGAAGAATGTTATAATTGTACTTGACCCCGAGGTGACTTGAACTACATAGTAAGCGGGGTCAAAATAGCCCCATTCATCTTCAAAATGCCCCTTGAATTTAACGTTATAGTAAAGTGAAGCATCTACAATGTTGTTCCCTATTGCCAGCTTGTACGGGGTAAAGGGCTGATTCTTAATCGTGACATTGATGGTTTGCCATTCATAGTGTTTGGCAGGTGGAGATATTTGCTGTTCGCCAGTATAGGGATCAGTTGTATAAGTTGCCTATTTATCCTTTAAATAAGGGAGGGGTAGGTGCCTCTGAGGTAGGTAGTAGGCGCCAACAAGTTTTAGTTCTGCTTGGGGAAAACTCTCGCAACCATCCAGCAACCTATCCCACAACCCAATTGCCAAAACACACCCGTCTGCCAAATCGTTGGTTGTTGTTGAAATAAGATGACCCACAGCAACAACTAAGAGAGAAAATCAGCCTCTTGAATCCTTCCAGCTACACCAAAATTATTAATTCCACCGCCGATACTTCTCAGAGCAATTAGTCGTTAGTCTATTGGAGATGCACAAGATTTGGTACATCAAGAATGCATAAACTGCAAAACAACCTACAGCGTAGATGAGATTGTTTATTTCTGCAAGAAATGCGGAGACATCTTAGAAATCAAATTTGACGCTAATGAATTAGCTGATGCAGCAAAGACTAACGACTGGAAAACCAAGCCACTGAGCGTTTGGCGTTACCGCCCTTTCATGCCCATCCATGAATCCACCAAACTGGTAACCTTAGGTGAAGGCGGAACTGGCTTACACCGCTCAGTCCGCTTAGGCGCAGAGTTGGGCATACAGAATCTTTACGTTAAAAACGAGGGCGAAAACCCAACAGGCAGCTTCAAAGACCGAGGCATGACTGTGGGCGTAACCAAAGCCGTCGAACTAGGCGTACGCCATGTCATATGCGCATCCACAGGCAACACAAGCGCAGCCCTCGCAGCATACGCAGCCCGTGCAGGAATCCAATGCACAGTCCTAATCCCAGCAGGCAAAATCGCCTACGGCAAACTCAGCCAAGCCATGATCCACGGCGCCAAAGTACTGCAAGTTAAAGGCAACTTCGATGAAGCGCTAGAATTCGTGCTTAAACTCGGCGAGAAACACAAGGACATTTACCTGCTTAACTCAATCAACCCCTTCCGAATCGAAGGCCAAAAATCCTTAGGCTACGAAATCTGTGAACAACTAAACTATGAAGCCCCAGACCGAATCATCATCCCAGTCGGCAACGCAGGCAACATCAGCGCCGTCTGGAAAGGGCTAACGTGAATTCTACCAATTGGGCTTAATTAAGAAACTGCCCAAAATGACAGGCATCCAAGCTGAAGGCTCCGCACCTATCGCACAAGCCATCAAAACAGGCAGCGACAAAATCGTGCCAATCGAACACCCAGAAACCATCGCCACCGCCATCCGCATCGGCGCACCAGTCAGCTGGAAAAAAGCCGTCAACGCCATCCACGAATCACACGGCACAGCCGAAACAGTCACCGACGAAGAAATCCTCGACGCACAAAAAACCCTAGCAAGAATCGAAGGCATATTCGTCGAACCCGCAAGCGCATCATCACTCGCAGGCTTAAAGAAACTAATCAAGAACGGCACAATCCTCAAGGACGAAAAAGTCGTCTGCATCACCACAGGACACGGACTCAAAGACCCAGACACCGCCATCAAACAAAGCGAAAAACCAATTGAAGTTGACGCTGATATAACTGCCATAGAAGCAGCGTTGGGTTTAAAGAAGAAACGCAGCAATATTGGCAAGGTAAGGATGAGTAATGAGAATTATTTTGGTTGGCTATGGCGTTGTCGGAAAAGGTGTCACTACCATTCTGGCTCGCCGCTATGCCGAGAAAGTGAAGGATTATGGGTTTAACCCAAAAATCGTTGCCATCGCAGACATCGACGGCGCAGTCATCAACCCCAGAGGCTTAAGCCCAGAAAAACTGGAAGAGATAAAGCTGCGGGGTTACCCGATTTCTGCTGACCCAGACTTTGGGCAACCGGGAATTAAGGCGCTTGATGTTATCAAAGAAGTTGAAGCTGAAGTCGTCGTCGAAGTTACACCCAGTTAACATCAAAACCGCTGAACCCGCACTCTCACATATCACAACAGCCTTCAAAACAGGCAAACATGTTGTCACAACCAACAAGGGACCCTTAGCATTAGCCATGCCAGCACTCACTGAACTCGCGGAATACAACAATGTTTACTTGCGGTTCAGTGGCACAGTCGGCGGCGGCACACCCATGCTGGAATTCGCCAAAAGATGCCTCGCAGGCGACCGAATCCTCGGCATAAAAGGCATCCTAAACGGCACAACCAACTATATCCTCTCAGAAATGTCCCAGAACCGCGTAAGCTTCCAAGACGCACTATCCAACGCCCAGAAGCTGGGTTACGCAGAAAGAGAACCCTCAATGGATATTGATGGGTTTGACACTGCCTGCAAAACCGTTATCCTCGCAAACTGGATCCTTAACCAAAAAATTACCTTAAAAGACGTTGACAGAACAGGCATCCGCGATGTTTCCCTGCAAGACCTTGATGACGCTGCAAAGAGGGGCAATACCATCAAACTCATCGGCTCCATAGAGGACCAAAACAAGCCAATCGTAAAACCGCTTGAAATCCCCAAAACAAGCCCACTTTGTGTCAGCGGAGTCCTCAACGCAGTCACTTTCCAATGCGAATTCGCCGCAGAACAAACCATCATCGGACGGGGTGCAGGCGCAATCGAAACTGCAGGTGCAGTTTTAAGAGACCTCTTAGACATAAGACATAAGTTAGCAACTAAACTACTAACGTAGAGAAAAAGGCTGAATAGATCATGAAAATCGTTATGAAGTTCGGTGGAACCAGCGTGGGCACTGGCGACAACATACGCCACGTTGCCGACTTAGTTACACAATACAGCAAAGAACACAAAGTAGCCGTTGTCGTTTCGGCACTTGCAGGCGTCACAAACAGTCTTATCCAAACAGGCTGCCAAGCACAAAAAAGCGACGAAACTCATATCCAAGCTTTCACAGCAGACCTGCTCAAAAAACACACAGACGCCATCGCATCTGCGATTACCAGCAAAGCAATCCAGAAAGAAGTCACCCAAATTACTGAGAAAAACATCGCTGAACTCGAAAAAGTCCTAACAGGCATATGCTATGTTGGCGAGTTGACACCGAAATCCAAAGACTACGTGATGTCCTTTGGGGAACGGTTATCTGCACCGATTGTTTGGGGAGCCATAAAAGACCACCAAACCCAAACTCAATGCTTCACGGGCAAAGAAGCAGGGTTAGTAACCGACTCAAACTTCGGCGAAGCAGACCCATTGATGAATTACACAGCTCACCTTATACGCGAACGATTAAGTCCGTTACTCGAGCAGGGTGTTGTTCCAGTTGTCACAGGCTTCATAGCCGCAAACCAAGACGGCATAGTCACCACAGTTGGTCGCGGCGGTTCAGATTACACAGCAACCATTCTTGGCGTCGCCCTGCAGGCTGATGAGGTCTGGATATGGACCGACGTCGATGGCATCATGACCACTGACCCCAAACTTGTCTCAGGTGCACGCATGCTACCACAACTCAGCTATCAAGAAGCAGCGGAAATGGCGATTTTCGGCGCAAAAGCCATGCACCCACGCGCACTCGGACCAGTCAGTAAAGAAAATATACCTGTCCGAATCCGAAACACCGCCAACCCAAACAACATGGGCACCCTAATCACCAAAGAACCAGCCGCTAACGAAACCAAACCAGTCAAAGCAGTAGCCATGATAAAAGACGTCGCAATGCTCAACGTGTACGGAGCCGCAATGGTCGGCGCACCAGGCAGCTACGCCAAAGTCTTCGACGTACTCGGCAGAAACAACATCAACGTCATGATGATATCCACCGCCGCCTCCGAAGCCAACATATCCATGATAATCAAACGGGGCGTTCTGGGCAGAGCTGTGAGTAACATTGAAATCGCTTTGCAGGAAAGAGGCGGAATAGTCAGCGAAGTCACAACAGAAGACGACGTTGCAGTCATCGCGGTCATGGGCGCTAGCATGAAAGGCACCTTGGGTGTTGCATCAAAAATCTTTAGCACCGTCGCCAAGAAGGGCATAAACATCCGCATGATTGCGCAGGGCAGCTCCGAACTCAACATATCGTTTGTCGTCAAAGAGAAAGACGGCGCTGCTGTTGTTCGGGCGATTCATGAAGAATTCAACCTCGACAAAGCCTAACCAAATTCTTTCTTTTTTGTTCCTGTTGGATTGCAGGCACAATTCTTTTTATTTCCTGATAAACTGCTAGACCCTTGGGTTTAGGAACAGAAGGTTTTGTTAATCAACAAGTTTGTCAAACGCCTAAAATACAGTCGAAAAGGATCCACCAAAGTAATCGCAGCAATAATCATAATAATCATAGTCATAGCGCTCGTCAGTTTAGTCGTCTACTACTATAACGCATATCATAACCTAACGTTTGAGTTAAACAACGTTGGTTTAGGCACCGTAACCTCCAGTTCTTTGACCCTAAACATCGGAATAAACATTAACAACCCTAACTTTTTGCCCGTTTACATTCCCAGCGGAAGCTTCACAGTTTACCTTAACGGCCAACGTTTAGGAGTTGGCGATTTCGGTGTCATTAACAATCGGAGGTAACAGTCAAAGCGTCATATCGGCGCCTGTAACCTTCAACTTGGCAGATGTGCCCTCCGTAGTTTTTGGCCTCATCACAGGAGGCGGAAGAGTAACTGTTAATGTTCAAGGCTCAGCTAATCTGGTGCTGTTTAATGTGCCCTTTAATTCTACGCTCTACGACACCACAATCGGCCAATAACTCTGAAAATCGGGGTTTGCAGGCAATAATTTAACCGTCCATAACCATCTATTCATCAAGGGTTATTATGAAAATTAATCTTTCACCAGAGGCAGCCAAAAGATTACAAGAGTTATTGGGTAGCACACAATACGACTTTTTGGGTTTCACAATCGATATGGAAAGCGGCGATATAACCGATAACCTCGCTCAACCAGGCGCAAAACTAAACGACTGGACCATCGAAGTCCTATCCACACTTCTAACCCACTACTCAAGCTGCCACTCTTACGCCTCTATCGGGAAAACTGGTAAAGTACAAGGATTTACCAGGCGGCTGCGCCTACGAAGGAGCATTCATCAAAACGGCGATTCAGCCCATCGCAGATGTCTTCGGCGAAAACCCACAAAAGCTACTTGAAGCCGCTGCAAAGTTGGGCGGCAAACCGCTTAGTTATGGCGATGCTTCGGCTGAAATCAATGGCGTTGAAGGGTATTCCTTTGGTCTTTATTGTTTGGGAGAAAGAGGAGTATCCTGCGGCTGCAAGTATACTTTATGACCAGACAGCAAGCAAGTATTTGCCGACTGAGGATTTGGCGGTTCTGGGTGAGATAGCGGCAAGCAGGTTGATTCAAGCAAAAAACAAGTATTAATGGCGAGTTTGTCCCTGCATTTTGGATCTAACGGATTTTTCTTTGTGTGTTGCCGTGAAGTGGAACCTCTTGTTCAACAACTTGCGACTTTTAATAAACCGTAAGCAAACCAACGAAAAACAAAAGAGGTCTTTTGCTCCACAGAGGTACCCCCTCCCTTATTTATAGGCTCAACAACTGCCTAGCTGTGAGCTTGGGGATATATGGGTGCAATCTTTCTGTTCGGGCGATTAATGGTTTGTTGGGTTTTATGGCGGTTTTTTGTGCAGTTGTTTTCTAGTTTATGATTGTTTGAAATGTTAATTTAACCGTTTCAACAATATCTATTATGAGGAATGTTTTTGTCGACACCTCAAGAACAAATAAAAAAGGAACCTTTAGGCGTCGTCGACATAGCCTACGAAGAATACAAACGCGATTTGCCACAGCACCAAACCGCCAACGAATTAATGAGCAAAAACGTCATCACCACAACCCCCGAAACTCCACTGGAAGAAGCAGCCAAACAAATGGGTGAGAAACACATTGGAAGCCTAATCGTAGAAAAGTACCAAACACCAGTGGGGATAATTACCGAGCGCGACTTGTTTAGCAAAGTGTTTGCATTGGGGCTATTTTTGAAGGACGAAAAAGTCGAGGATATAATGTCCTATCCACTGGCAGGTATATCGGTGAACGCCAAAATCAAAGAAGTAGCCCAGACCCTGATCAGTAAGAAAGGAAGACTTGGAGTATTCGACGCTGGAACACTTTTGGGCGTCCTAACTTCTTCGGATTTAATCAAAAGCTTACCTGATGTCGCCGAAACTGAGGCCAAGGTTGACGATTTCATGACTAAAAATGTTATTTCAGCGGATGAATCAACATCAGTAGAGACGATAGCTGCACTGATGGGTAAGCAGCGGATCGGCAGCGTCATAGTCACCCGCAAGGGGGAACCGTTTGGGATTTTTACTGAACGCGATTTGCTTACTGCTTTCTTGGCGGTTGGCAAAGCGTTGTTTACTGAGGTTGGTCCAGAATGTTCATCGCCCTTAATCACCATTCCCGCTGGGACAAGTGTTCACAGAACAGCTGCTACAATGGCGCTAAAACATATCAGACGACTACCAGTCGTTAAAGACAATAAAATAGTAGGAATAATTACCGCTCGGGACCTCGTTGCAGCCTACGCAAAATAATTTCGTTAATCATTAGCACTCAACAAAAGGACGCTAAAGGGGTAAAAGTAGTACTAACCTTGCACTTGCACCCTAAATGACCGATGTTAGAAAATGCATTATTAAATCGGGGAAAATGCCCAATCAGTACTGAAACGACCGCTAAAATTAACATCGGGATAATCATGCTCAGGGGTGCTTCTTTGACTTTTTCCATGCTTGGCGAGATTGGCCCAAAGAAGACGCGGATTGCAGGCCAGAAAGTATAGACAGCAGTTAAGAACGTTGCAAATATGCCTAAGACTGCAAGGATTAGGTACACTGTTCCCGTGATGCCCTGCGTGAATACGCCTGTAAACAGTATCCATTCAGCTTGGAAGCCGCTTAATGGGGGAATGGCTGAGAGAATCATAGCGCCAATGATGCAGAGTGTTGCGGTTAGGGGCATCTTTTGTGCTAAGCCACCCATTTCTTTGATGCTTCGGGTACCTGTTTGGATAACGAGTATGCCTGCAACGGCGAATAGGATGCATTTGCCGATGACGTGGCTCATGAAGTAGAATACTCCGCCTTCTACGCCCAAGGCAGTCATGCTTGCGATGCCAAATAAGCAATAGGCGGTTTGACCGATAGTTGAGCAGGCAAAGAGGCGTTTAATATCATCTTGCCCCATCGTGAGGTACGCAGCGTAAAACATGGTAATAACGGCAAGTACCATCAGGGGTAGGCTGAAGATTTGGAAGGAACCAAGAAGCTCACCATACAGCAACCTTACAAGTACATAACTGCCTAAACCTACGATGCCAGCTAGGACTGCAGCTACGGAAGTTGCGTGTTCTCCGTCAACGTGTGGAATCCAAACGTGAAAGCCAAAGCTGCCCATTTTTATGAGAAAACCAACAGTGATTAGCAGACATACCCAGAAGCCCACATCAGTTCCCGATAACCCCGATAAGGCACTAATATCGAAGCTGTGAACGTTGACGCCTGCGATTACAGCGCCCATTAAGTAGAATGCGGCGCCTAGCTGGGTCCAAATGAAGCCCATTATTGCTATTCTATGCCGCTGGTTGTATCCAAAGAGGTCTAAGAGCACAAATAAGGGCACTAAGCTGGTTTCAAGGAAGAGGAAAAGCTCAATTGTGTTAGTGGATAATGCAACGCCGATTAAGCCCATTGGAATCAGCAAGAAGAATGCGTAGTACAGGGAGAACATGCTGGGTTTGTCTTTGCCATAAACGGTTTCTATTCTGCGGTCCATGTAATGGATTGAGTAGACGGTGGCTGCTGTGCAAACTAAACTTAGGATTAATGCAACGGGCAGGCTTAAGCCGTCGGCGAGAAAACCGAATTTTAAATCGAAAACAACTGTACCCCAAGCTATACGATTCGGTGAAGACGCCGCCTTGAGTCCAAATTTGGATGCCGACGTATGCTAAGAGGGCAGTTACGTAGATCATGGCTGCGGAAGCTATCCAACCGACTTTTTTCTTAAGTTGTTTGCCTAGCAAGGCACAGACGATTGCTGCAATGATTGGGATTAGGATTGTTTGAAGTAGGATGTAGGGGATTTGCATTTAGAGGAAGCCTCCGAGCCATAAGGATTACTATGGCAATAACGAGGAACACCAGGAAGTACAGCATGTTGATTCGTAGTTTGCCTGTTTGGAATTTCTTGAAGACCCTGCTAAGCGCTCCAAAGCCGCTTGGGATGCCACCGTTTATTGCGCGGTCTAAGGGGTTTTCGATGTAGCGTTGTACTAAGCTGCCGAGGCGTATTGAGGGTTCTACGAAGGCTTTTTTGTAGAATGCATCGATGTACCAGCGGTTCCATAGGAAAGTGTAGAGGCCTTTGAGTATGCCGCTTTTTGCAACGTACTGTTTCGGGGTTTGATTTACTGTTGATGTAGAATCTGTAAGCGGGGATTGCACCGATTATAACCATTAGTGTTGATGCGAGGGCAACTGCGATTTCTAAGCCTAAACCGCTAAGGGCTGAAGCTGAGGCAGTGCTGCTGGCTACGGTGAGGCCCAGTGAGTTTGTGTAGTAGACTTCGAATGCATTGGATAAGAAGCCGCTGACTAAGGGTCCGACTAAACCTATGAGGACCGTTAAAACCGCCAAGATGGCGTAGGGGGCAAGCATTATCCAGGGGCCTTCTTCGCCGTGTACATGTTCTGGGTGGAGTTTGCGGTCTTGGAATTCATGTTCTTTGTGAACGTTGCCATCGGGGGTGCCAGTGTGGAAAATCAAGCCCATCATTCTAATCACATAGAACGATGTCAAAATAACTGAGATTAGGGCAACTGCGAATATGGCGTATTGCCCGCTTTCAAAACAGGCGATTAGGACGTTGTCTTTGCTCCAGAAGCCTGAAAGCGGAAAAACACCCATCAACGCCAAAGCGCCTATCCACATGAAAATCCATGTGAACCGCATCTTTTTGGTTGACAGATTCATCTCATGCAAATAGATTGAGCCGGAAGCATGGATGACAACTCCTGCCCCGAGGAACAAGATGACTTTGAAGATGCCATGGTTGATTAAGAAGAAAATCGACGAGGAAGTCCCAGCTACCAGGGAATCAGCGCTTAAGCCTGAGATGCCTAACGCAAGAACCATGTAACCGATGGCGCTGATGGTGGAGTATGCAAGGGATTTCTTGAGTTCTTTTGCGACGATGGCTTGTGTGCCGCCTAGGAAAGCGGTGATTGCGCCGATTACTGCGGTTAATATGAAGAATGTTAAGGCTTCAGGGTAGGCGGGGGTTGCAACCCAGACTGCGAAGAAGAATATTGGGAGCATTCGGGCGATTAAGTAGACTCCTGCTTTCACCATTGTGGCGGCGTGGATTAGGGCTGAAACGGGTGTTGGACCAGACATCGCTTCAGGTAACCATTCATGGAATGGGAACTGCGCGGATTTTGCAAAGGGACCCAGCAGCAATAGAACGCAGGTTATGGCTAGTAAGCCGGGGGTAGCCGCCATCAGGGGGAGCCATGTGTTTGCGGTTTGGAAGAGCTGCAAAAAGTTGAAGGTATGGGCGTATAGGTAGAGGATGATTATGCCAGCTAATAATGCTACATCGCCAAATGTGGTCATTAGCAATGCTTTGAGTCCGTTGCGGGAGGGTTTAGTGAAAGGGAAACGGTGCAGGTCCGCCGATCCAGTGTTCTTTTTCGTCCCGGTAGTAGTAGCCGATTAAGCCGAAGCTGCAGAGACTGACCAGTTTCCAACCTACGAACATCATAATGAAATTGTCAGCTAAGACGAGCAGGAGCATGGAGCTGATGAATAGGGACATAAAAAACCAGAATCGGGCGATGTCTTTGTCCTCTTCCATGTACTTGGAGGAGTAGACCATGATGAGGAAACCCAAGAATGCTACAACGTTCACTATAATGATGCTCAACGGGTCAATTAGTAAGCCAACGCCGACTTGGCCGCCTGCAATTGAAAACCATGGCAACGAATTGTCAACACTGTTGTAGTTGAATAAGCTGGGAATCAACAGCAGAGCCATAATCCAGCTTAGCAGTGCGGTGGCGATTACTGTGATGTTCATGGCTTTTTTGTTGACTTTGTTTAATGCTAAAGCCGCTAAGGCACCAATTATTGGAAGTATCCAGCATAGCCATGGCGCTATGTCGATTATCTGCATTTAGACGGCGCCTCCTAAGTGCATCAATGCGCCAGCTGCTTGCTGGGCAAAGTTAAAGAGGGGTTGGGGCCAGACGCCGAAGATTATTATCAGAACTGCCAACGCAAGAATTGGGATGAGCATGAGCAGGGGGGCTTCTTTTGTTTGCTCAACCTTTTCTGAGGCAACCGGCTGAATTATGGTGTAGATTATTTTTAGGTAGAAGCCTGCGGAGATAATGCTGTTCAAGAGCAGTGCGATTCCAAGCCAAGCCATGTTCGCTTCGACTGCGGAGGAGAATAGGGTTAATTCGCCCGGGAAACCGGCGAGTGGCGGCAACCCAATTAAGGCAACCACAGCAATTGCGAAGGCAACTGCAGTCAAAGGCATTTTACGACCTACACCTCGCATGTCGGAGAGTTCGCGTGTGCCTAATCGGTAGATGATTGCGCCTGCACAGAGAAAAGCCGAACCCTTCATTAATGCGTGGTTGAAGAATTGCAGGAAAGTCCCAGTTAAGCCAAGTTGGCTTCCAACTGCCAAACCTATTAGCATGTATCCAACTTGCCCGATGCTTGAGTATGCGAGCATCCGTTTTACGTCAGTCTGCATCAACGCAGTTATGTTGCCGACAAGCATCGTTATGATGCTCAGTACTGCGAGGGCTGGTGCCCACATGTTTTGGAAAGTGATGAATGCGGTGAAGAATATTTTGGCGATTGCGAAAATGCCTGGTCCAATCACTATGCCTGCGAGGATGGCGGAGACGGGGGCTGATGCAGCGGAGTAAGCATCTGGTAACCAGGTGTGTAGTGGGAAAACTGCTGTTTTCACGCCGAAACCTACGAAAATGAATACTGCCGCAATAGTTATCCAAATGTTTGATGCTGACCCGCTTAGTGCGGTGGTGAGGGCTTCAAAGTTTACTGTGCCAGTCATGCCGTATAGCAGGGATATTCCGAAGAGGGCTGTTGCGGAGCCGGCTGCGCTCATGACTAAGAATTTGAAGCCTGCTTCCAGCGATGTTCCTTCCTCTTTGAAGAAGCTGACTAGGGCGTATGAGGAGATGGACATGAGCTCCCAGAAGACGAACAGGACGAGTAAATCGCCTGCGAAGACTATTCCAAACATGCCGCTGATTAATGCGAGAATTAATGTGTAGTAGAATGGGGTTCGGTTACGGTTTTCTACATAAGCTATTGAGTAGATGGTTACGGCAAGCCCTAACCCCAAAAAGATTGAAGCCATAAAAATACTCAGCATGTCAACTCTAAGAATCGAGGAAATCAAACTGTTAGCTGGGCAGGTAAACTGCGCTGTTGGCGGCTACGTCAAGGTATAATCCGTAGAGTGCAAACGCGGTTACTGCTAAGGCAACGGCTGTGAAGGCACCCAATATTTTTGCTCTGTACTGTTTGGGAGATACCCAACCGACTAACAGGGGATGCTGCGGTGAATATTAATAGTAAATCAAAGGGTAAAGTGAACATAATTTAGCTCCTCAACCGCTTCAGTTCATCCGCATCCAAAGTGCCATAGTGCTTATAGATCAACACTACAATTGCAAGTGCAACCGCGCTTACAGCTCCAGCTAAACCTATGGAGATGGCTGCGAAGGAATGCCCCATTGAATCAACAAACCCAGGCATCACATACGCTGCAAAAACAACAAAGTTGATGTTGGCTGCATTAACCAGAATTTCGATTCCTAAAATGAGGCGAATCAAGTTACGTTTTGTCGCTAAACAGTAAATACCAATAACATACAATGCCAAAGAAAAAATAATGTAATAAGTCAAATCAAGCATGGTGCTTCTCTTCGTCGATTTTTAGTAAACCAAGAGCAGCAGCCGCAGCAGCAAAAAGAGCAAAGGCTTGCCCAATTAAAGCTAAACCATCATTATTCCATAGGAAACGGCTGTCTTCAGACCCAACATTGCCTGTAACATTCACATAGCTGCTTGTTTGGTTGGATGATTTGTAAATGGGGAAAGATTGTTGAGTGGCAACTACTGCAAAAAGTGCGATTGCTACAATAGCGCAGACGATACCGATAAGGAAAGCTATGTTTAATTTCATTATCGGATGCTCTCCTTGCCTGTCGTGAGCATGACTGCTGCAATAAAGATGGCAACAACCGCGCCTGCATAGATCAATATTTGGAAAACTGAAACGTATGGAGCATTTAGAAGCCAGAATAATCCGCCGATGGTTATGCACATTCCGCAAAACCCGATAACTGCATATAAAACATTTTTAACTTGAATGGTAAAAAGTGCAAGAAGTATTGTGGCGACCATAAGAGAAATCTGTAATACTTCTTCTAGCGTTAGCCCACCCTCGAGTGTACTGAAAACAAAAGCTTAATAGGATGCTTTAATTCTTTTCGCAAGGGGTCTGAAATGATGATTGGAATTCCATACGTTTTACCCTTAGTTTTCGGGGTATCACTGGTTGCGGCATTAATTATCTACCGAATCGGCGGAAGAATTTCCCCGAAAAGCGACCAGACCAAAGAAAAAAACGCCTCTTACAGCTGCGGGGAACAGGCACCGGTAAAAGAGGCTAAACTGGACGTTGAAAGGTTCCTTACCTTCGCCGTTTACTTTCTCATCTTTGATGTCTTAGCATTTGTCACAATGACATCGTTTTATGCTGCTGACTTTTTACCCGTCATGTATTCCTTGATTGTTTTAGTAGCGGTTGGAATGCTGGTTTTTGCAAGAAAAAGACTGTAAATTCCAGCCAAGCCCTTATTTCAATAAAATTTATCCATGACAGCCCTCTAAGCAATCGATAATATTAAAAGCGCGCTAAGACTAATCAACGGTTTTAAGGGGCGCTAAGGGAACGATTGCACTTGATATCCTCCAAATTCTCATCTTTCCAGGTGTCCTATTCCTCTTTATCTTAGCATTCTTCTACGAATGGATAGACCGAAAAACCTATGCGAAAATCCAAAACAGATATGGACCCCTACATGCAGGTCCAGCAGGGTTATTCCAACCATTCGCAGACTTCATTAAGCTACTCTCAAAAGAAGACATAGTGCCTGCGGTATGCGATAAACTGCTCTTCACCATAACGCCAATCATTTATCTTGCATTGCCTCTTACGGCTTTATTCATTGTCCCAATAGCAAGCAACACAGGCATTGCAGCGTTTGAAGGTGACTTAGTCTTTGTAATGTTCATTTTCGCATTAATGATTATCACAGTGTTTCTTGGCGGCTGGGCTTCAAGGAACAGATACAGCACCATTGGGGGAGTGCGTGCGATGCTTCAAATGATGAGTTTTGAGATTCCAATGGCATTAGCACTCAGTGGCCCAGCAATTGCAGCAAAAAGCCTCTCAATAAGCACCATTGGGCAATGGCAAAGTAGCGCAACATGGCTGGTTTTCCTTCAACCAATCGGTTTTGTAGTATTGATAATTTGTTTATTGGCAGAATTGGAAGCTTCACCATTCAACATTCCCGAATCAGAATCAGAAGTGGTTGCAGGATGGCGTACCGAATTCAGCGGCAGAAAACTCGCCATGATCAGACTAGGCAAAAGCTTCGAACTCGTATTAGCATCCGCATTAATAGCAACATTATACCTCGGCGGAATACAAGACCTCTTCTTCATTCCAGCAATAGCAATCTTCCTCATCAAAACCATCGCTGTAGTCCTGCTGATTTCCTTTTTAAGAGCTATCTTTGCTCGTCTACGCCTTGACCAATCAATCACAGGAATGTGGAGATATCTACTGCCATTAGCAATCTTGCAGATAATTCTCATAGAATTCGGAATAGGCGTCTAAAACGCCAAAAGTTGAACTGATACGTTAGACGGTTTATTTCTGGACTGCTGAATCAAGCTGAGCCGATTGTACTGGTTTAGCCAGCGCTGCTACAGGCATGGGTTTTATTACAAGAGTCTTCTTGTCAGTAACAGCCAACTCAAAAATCTTAGAAGACTCAAACACCCCTCTTGGGCAAGTATCCGCACATTGATAACAAAAAACGCAGCGGTCAAGATGAATTAAGGGACGTTTTTTTCCTTCAACATCAACCATTTCTATGGCGTTAGCGGGACATTCCTTGGAGCACAGAGAACAGCTTATGCATTTTTCGAGTTTGAGCACCTGTTTGCCTCTGAAGCCTTCAGCTACTGATGCAGGTACAGAGGGGTACTGCTGGGTTGCGCGTTTCTTGAAGATATTTGAGAAGGCGTCTTTTGCTAGTTGAGTGGATATTCCCCGTTGCTTTTGCCGTTTGTTTGCCATAGTATCACGTCTTTATCTGTCAGTGCATGAGAAACATGGATCCAAACTTACGAAGTTCACTGGGCAATCGGCAAGGTTCTGTCCGATAGCAGTTTTGAGGAACGATGGAAGGTTCGCATATGTTGGCGTGCGTACTTTAACGCGGTCTGGATTCATGGTTCCGTTGCTTCTAACATAGTAGAATAGTTCGCCCCTTGGAGCTTCCGTAGCAGAAATCGCTTCACCCGCAGGAACGATTCTGGGCGTTTTCTCTTTTATTGGTCCAGCAGGCAGATGGTCAAGGGCATATTCGATTATGTTAATGCTTTCGGTGATTTCATCCATGCGCACATTCATCCGTGCCCATGCATCACCTTCTGTGTAAACTACTTTGTTGAAGGGGATTTCACCGTATGCTTCGTAGGGCACGTCTTTTCTTACGTCAAAGTCAACGCCTGAACCCCTCGCAACAGGACCCACTACACAAAGTTTCAAGGCGTCCTCACGTGAAAGCACCCCAACCCCTTGCAACCGTAACCTTATTGACCGACTGTTTTGGTAGGTTTCTCTAAAACCAGGCATCTTTTTTCGCAGGTCTTCAAGGGTTGCTTTGATTTTTGGGAAATCCGTTTCTTTGAGGTCCCTGCGTACGCCGCCAATAGCCATAGTTGAGGAGTAAACTCGGTTTCCGCTTGTTAATTCGATGAGGTCCATTATTGGTTCACGGTCACGCCACAGAAACTGGAAGAGTGTCTCGTAACCCATTTCGAGGCATGCATGACCCAAAGTCAAAAGGTGACTGTGGAGCCGGTTTAATTCTAAAGTTATTGTTCGTATGTATTTGGCTCTTGGGGGTATGTCTACTTTTAATATTTTTTCCACTGATTCAACAAAAGTGGTTGCGTGGACGGCGTTACATATGCCACATATTCGTTCAACCAAGTAAATGTCGCGTAGATAGCTGCGGGATTCCGTTGCTTTTTCTATGCCTCGATGAACGTAGCCGAGGCGTGGTTCAACGTTGGTTACGATTTCGCCTGCAACTGTTACTGAAAGTTTTTCTGGCTCTATCAGAGCAGGGTGCTGTGGGCCAATGATAATTTTGAAAACGTTAGGGTCTTCGGGTTCCTCTTTAGGCGGTAAAGGTTCGAGTTTTATTTCGTTTGCTTTAACATCCTTTCTAAGAGGATAGACGCCTTCGGGCCAATTCTCGGACAGAAGAAAGTGCCCCGTTAAAGGGTTGCCTTCATAGATTATGCCTAATAAGTCGGTTCCTTCGAGTTCGGTGAAGGTTGCACCTGGGATTAGGTCGGTTATTGTTGCTATTTTTGGGTTGTCTTTGGGCACTTCGGCTTTGATTGTGAGGTAGCCTTCGGAGGTGCGCATGTGATAGTATACGCCTAAGTTTTGGCCAAGGTCGAGGCAGGTAATGGTTACAAGGGCAGTTTTGGGGTCTGCGGCAAGTAGTGCTTTAATAATTTCTCTGTGGATGCCGCCGTTGGCTTGGATGGATGCTATGCCGAGTTGGCCAAGCTGAATTTGCAAGTTGTTTTCTTTAAATTGAGTTTCAAGTATTTTGATTAAATTTGGAGTTTGG
Organism: uncultured archaeon; assembly: GCA_963782915.1. GTDB lineage: Archaea > Thermoproteota > Bathyarchaeia > Bathyarchaeales > Bathycorpusculaceae > Bathycorpusculum. The sequence goes on along the minus strand of CAWALK010000020.1, from coordinate 147,787 downwards.
ATATTTTGAGTTGTTTGGGTCATGTTTTAAGCCTTTTGCGCTGAACGAAGCCTTATCAGCGATTGCTTATGGATGCAGTTGCCTGCACACCCGATTTATTATCTTTGATAATCGTTTATTGCCATCTATATCCTTTGCTCTTCTCAAGACTTTTACTGTGTATATAGTTGAAGGCAGGATTTTACATGGTGGATATTGGCAAAAATGTTCTTGGGTGGGAGCTTGTGGTTTGTTCCTCAACCAGCCAGCAACCCACCCCGCAACCCAACACCAAAACAGACGCCAAGCCAAGCCCGCGGGAAGAAGAAGAGTAAGGGAGCTCCCTGCCATTATCTACTACTAGAAAAACAAGGCACACCCAATCTTCATCTAACCCTTAAAAAAGCAATTACGTCAAAGCCAACCAAACCCACAACATCAACTATAACACAATACACTAGCCACACTGCTCCATGGATAAATACGAATGACAAACGATTGGTTTTTATCGGATACCACTTAAGCCAAAAGGTTAACTTGGTGTCTCGAGTGCCCTACAAGAAAATCTTGCTTGTGAAACCCGCTGGCCGGAAAGGATTGAGCTTTGCTTTCGATTTGATACCCCTCGGTTTAGAATACATTGCATCATACATCCAAGATGCTGTTGACGAAGTCCACATTGTAGACATGGAACTTGACCGCAGGACTTTCAAGGAGTGCCTCGATTTTTACCAGCCCGATTTAGTGGGCATCTCATTATCAGCTACCGAACATAACCAAACACTGAAGTTAGCTAAGCTTGCCAAACAAAACGGCGCAGCCACAGTTGTAGGCGGCTATCACCCCACGAGTGTCCCCGATTTGATGCTTTCTCACTCGCAGATTGATATGGTTGTTCGCGGCGAAGGCGAACAAACCTTCCGCGAATTAATAGAGCTTGGAACTCCAGAAAACGTGTTAGGCTGCTCATACCGAAAAAACGAAAAAATAATACATAACGAAAATCGCCCACGAATCACCGATTTAGACAGCATCCCCTTCCCAGCCAGACATCTAAGGCAGTACCCCTACAAGAGCGCGGACCGCAGCACAGACTGCGACGTACTCATGATGTCCAGAGGCTGCCATGGATTATGCAGTTTCTGCTGCGAACCCAGCATGAGCGATGGCTGCTCAAGATGCCGATCACCGGAAAACGTAATCCAAGAAATCCTTGAAATGGCCAAATTCCACAACAACAAACCAGTAAGTGTAATGTTTGCTGACCCCAACTTCATCGGCAACGCAAGACAGGTTGAGCGCCTATGCGACTTGCTAATGGAACACGATTTAAACATAGAATTCGGCGCCTTAGTCAGAGCAGACATGATGGCTAATAACCCACGCATAGTCAAGAAAATGTGCCAAGTGGGCATCGCAAAATTCGAAATGGGCATTGAAAGCCCCAACGCGAAAGATTTGGCGTCAACCAAGAAAGGAGTCGCAACAAAATACCATAAGGAAGCCGTTAAAAATATCCGTGAAAACGGCGGCAGAGCCGGAGGCACCTTTGTCATCGGTCTTCCCGACCAAACCGAAGAGGAAATCAAAACTTTCCCCGTCTATGCTAAAGAGATTGGTTTAACAGCTGCCGCGTTTGGTATAGCTACGCCGTTTCCGGGAACAGAATTTTACACAGAACTCGACAAGCAAGGCCTAATTTTTGAATCCAACTGGGATAGCTTTGACGAGATGCACTCCGTCTTCAAAACAAATCACCTAACGAAAAGCCGGATTGAAGAATTAGCGACGTATTGCATGGCGAAGTTCTGGAACATAGACACCTTCATTGATCATGAGATGGTGGTTCAGAAGAGAACTCTCAAAAAGAAGCCGGTTGTTGATTTCGTTCAAGAGCGAACCCTAAACTTGGGATTCATGGCAAATAATGGGAATGAATTGCAGAAGGGCAATTTTGATCAGCACATAAAAACGTTCCTTGAAGCCTACGTGGATCCCAGAGTAGAAACCTATACTCGATCTGTGGGTATTCATGAAGCACTAGAAATATCCAAGTTCCTGCGTATTCTCGGCGCCCAAAAGATACAGTGCACCTTAAACCTCGATGATACAACCGTGAGTTTCGTTTTTGAGACAACCAGCAAAAGCGTTGAGTACGTACGGATAAGCTATGGAAGAGTAGACGATTCCACTGTGAATTTAGATGTGGATTTGAATTGGCTGGCTAAACCCTCAGTTTCCAACTTAGCCAAGACTCCCGCGTACTTGTTTAAGAATAATTTGACTGTTAAAAAGTTGTGGAATACTTTTAGGCTCTTTGTTGCGGTGGGCGCAGAGGTTTTAGCTTCAAATTTGCCATCATCGGGCTCCCAAAAATAGCTGGGCAGCCACCTTTTCTCTGTCTTTATGTGTTTGCTCTATGAACTTTTCGGGGCAGAATACTAGACTATGACAAGAGGGTTTATTTACTCTATTTTATATGCCTTCGTTAGGTTTTAGAAAATGATAGAAAACATTTTTGGTTTCGAAGAGGAAGAAGAAGACTGCACTGAAGAAGACTGCGACTGCGACGACTGCGAAGACGAAGAATAAACGCAAACGCAATCCAAAACATTTTCTTTTTTTACCTTAACAATTTATTGTACCCAGACTAACGCTTGCGAATGAAAGATTCAGGTTTCTCATAGATTTCTTGGCGCCATTTCCCATCCCAGCTTGCCCAACCCGTCTTCACCAAGACCCTCACGCAGATGAGGATTCTGCGCTATCCACTCCAGAAAAGCCCAAAAACGGTTTTCGTCTTTAAGCATTTCTTTAGGCACCCCTTTCTCGACGCACCAGCGGATGTAGGCGTCTTCCACTTGCTTTTTGAGTGTGCCTGTTGATTCGACTTTTTCGACGCTGAAGCCTTTTTTCTGTAAATGCGGGATTATTCCTGAGAGTACGTATTCTGTGCAGACTTTGAAGCAGGTTTCGCTGTCGGCTTGCATGACTGCGACGATTTCGTCGGCGATTTTTATGGCGTCGGCGAGGTATTTTTTGTTTGAAAAGTTCGGGGGCTGAAAGGATGTGACGGGTATTTTGCGTTCGAGGACCATTTGGTGGGGTGGTTTTATTGCGCAGATGACTACGCCTAGTAGGAGGTCGCTCCAGCCTGAAGCGTCTATTAGGATCATGTTGCCTTGGAGATAACAGTCAAGCGCCAATTTTGAGTCAGCCGTCTTTAGTGTTTAGAGTATTGTGATGCTTTTTAGATATTGCTTTGCCTATTGTGTGCGCTTTAAAAAACAAAATTATGATATTGTTTGTTTGGAAAATATTGGGAGAAGAGAGGTTAGGCTTTTTTGTCTGGCACTTCGAGGTGCAGCTGCTTCTTTAGCGATTTGTATCGGTTTCTAACTGTAACTTCGGTGACTCCTGCGGCTTCAGCGATGTCTTTTTGTGTGATCTTTTCGTTTTGCTGTAGACAAGCGATGTAGAGTGCTGCTGCAGCTAAGCCCATGGGGTCTTTTCCTGCTGCAAACCGTTTCCGTTTAGCTTCGGCGAGGATTGTTATGGCTGCGCCTTGTGTTCTGCCTGATATTCCGTTTTTCTGTGCAATCTTTGAAACGTATGTTAATGAGTCGGCGACTGGCATGGTAAAGCGGATTTCTTGTATGAGTAGCCTGTAGCATCGTGCAACGTCTTTTTTGTCGACTAAGCTTGCTTCCGAGATTTCTCGGAGTGTTCTTGGTGTTCCGCTTTCGCGGCAAGCAGCGTAAAGTGAAGCTGCGGTAATGGCGTTTATTGATCTTCCTCGGACTAAGCCTTTGTCGAGTGCTTTGCGGTAGATAAGCGCTGCTTTTTCTTTGATTGATGGTGTAATGGATACGTGGCTTGAGAGGCGTTCAAGTTCGCTCATGGCTTGGGAGAGGTTTCGGTCGATGGATGAGTGTACTCTGCTGCGTATTTGCCATTTTCTTAGACGCCACATTTGCAGTCTTGTGGATAGAGGCAGTTTTCTTCCGAAAGCATCTCTGTCAACTTGACTGATGGTTGTGGATAATCCTTTATCATGGATTGAGTATGATGTTGGCATGCCCACGCGGCTTCTTGAGGTTTTCTCTTGTTGCGTGAAAGCTCGCCATTCAGGTCCTTTATCCAGCATTGTCTCATAAAGAACTAGACCACAGTCGCCGCAGATAGTTTCGCCGCTGTCATAGTCATGAACAAGGTTTTTGCTTTGACATTCAGGGCAATTTTCTGTTAAGCGCTGAGGTGCTTTTGGGACATCTTTAGTTGTGCTGGGTTGGGTTATTGTCATTTTCTTTTTTTACTCCTTTTTACTTGCCCAGAACGACACTAAATCGTGAAATCCCCGATTTAAGGTAAGAAAACTAATGTGATCCGCGCAATTAATATTAAGATGAACGGGGGTAGTTATTATACTTGATATGTTTTTGTGGTAATTTTCGGGTGCGATATCCTTATTATGTGGACTTTACCGGGCGATAATGCACCTAGTGTTTCTAGGCATGCGGTTCAGTGGGTATATTGCTAAATCATTAGGGGATTAGCGGTTAACTGGTTTTTTATTGTTTGCACATAATCCCAAAAGATGCTTTAAGATAATACTTGCAGCTTTCTTATCTAAAGGTTCGTTTTCGTTTCCACATTTTGGCGAGTAAATACATGAGGGGCAGCCGTCACTGCATTCGCAGTTCTCAATTAACTGCAATGTTTTTTCCCAGAGCGCTTTTATGTTTGCGTAGAGGGTTTCTGAGATTCCGATGCCGCCTTCGAAGCCATCGTAGATGAAAATTGTTGCTTCACCCGTGTCTGGATGCAGAGGCGTCGACATGCCGCCAATGTCCCATCGGTCACACATCGCAAAAATAGGCGACATCCCAATCATCGCATGCTCAACCGCATGCAATCCGCCATCGAAATCGAGCCCTTGCGCTTCAATTTCCACTCTGAGTTTATCGGGAACTATGAACCATAAGCCCACAGTTGAGAAGGACAATGATGGCAGATTGAGTGGTTGCCGTTTTATGACTTCATCATAAGATTTGGTTACGTAGGTATGGTAGGTTTCTGTGGTGAGCAACTCGCCCAATCCAATTTTGACGCCGATCTGTTTTTCTTCAAGGGTTTTCTTTATGGCGACGTCAACGGTTTTTAGTGCTTCTGTGTAGTAGTTGACGTTTTCTTGCCGTACTTTAACGGTAAAGTCGTCGAGGTTTAGTTCTTCGGAGATGTAGGTTTCGCCTTGATGCAGCAGAACAGCGCCTTCATGGGCTTCTTCATAGGCTTTGTTTAAGGTGAGGGTTTCGAGTAGGTTGCCGTTACAAGTGACGGTGACGGTTTGGTGGGAGATGCTTTCGAGGTTCACCACTTCGGTGGGTCTTGCCGTGCCTGAATAGACGTATCCTCGGGGTGTTTTGCGGACTAATTGTTGTTCTTCGAGGGCTTGGATACTTTCAGTGAATAGTTCGGGGAAAAACTGTTTGTCATCCTCCATTAGGGGCAATTCGCTTGCTGCACACATGATGTGCCCCAGTGAAATGTAGCGGTTATGCAAATCAATTATGGCTTGCTCATGGGGTCTGCCCGAAGAAGTCGTCTGGATGCTTCATGAAGTATTGGTCAAGTGGGTTTTGGAAAGCAACCAAGGTTACGAGTGAGTCGGCGTTGGTTCTGCCTGCGCGCCCCGCTTGCTGCCAAGTGGAAATGACGGTTCCAGGGTAACCTGAAATTATCACTGAATCCAAAGAGCCAATATCGATGCCCAATTCCAAAGCGTTGGTTGAAACAACACCAATCAAGTCTTTGTTTTTCAGGCGATTCTCTATTTCACGCCGTTCCTGCGGAAGATAACCTGCCCTATACGCTGTAACTGCGTTGGGTAGTTTGGGCGATTTTGCTCTGAGTTCTTCTTTGGTCCATCTGGTGATGAGTTCAGCCATCTGTCTGGAAGTGGTGAAACAGAGGGTTTGCAGGTTTTTTGTGATGCTGAGTGTTAGGAGGTCTTTGGTTTCTTGATGGGTGGAGCGGCGGATGGTGTTGGTTGCGTCTATGAAGGGTGGGTTCCAGAAGAGGAAGGATTTTTTTCCTCTTGGCGCACCGTCGTTTGAGATATTTCGAAGTCTTTCCCCGTTAACCTCTGTGGCATGTTCTTCGGGATTAGCGATTGTTGCCGAGGAAAGTATGATTTGGGGGGTTGCATGGTAGTAATTGCATATTCTCATCAGTCGCCTCAGCAGCATGGCTACGTTGGAGCCGAAGACGCCACGGTAAACGTGGGCTTCATCGATTACGACGAATTTGAGGTTCTGGAGAAAGCTTCGCCATTTGTAGTGCCATGGAAGATACTGATGCAACCCATACGGGTTGGTTAAGATGATTTTGGAATTTTCACGGATGCTTGCCCTTTGATGCTGAGGGGTATCTCCGTCGTAGATGTTAGAGTAAGCGTTAATGCCTGTTTCCTCTTCAAGCTCCCTGAGGACTTTTAGTTGGTCGTTTGTTAGAGCTTTAGTTGGATAAAGGTAGAGTGCCGTTGCTTTCTTGTCGACTGTGAGGGCTTCAATCACTGGAATGTTGAACGCTAAGGTTTTTCCTGAAGCAGTCGGAGTAACAATTACCACGTTTTTGCCTGCTCTGACTTTGTTTATGGCTTCGGCTTGGTGGGAATACAACTTGATTTTTTGATTAAGCAAGTAAGATTCAATGTTTTTTGGAAGGTGCTTTTCCAATTCGCCAAAGCAGGCTTCTTGCGATGGAACCTCCTCGATGTGCACGATTTGTTTCTTGTAAGAACGAGAGCGTTTGATGCTTTGGACAAAGTCGTCTATCAAAGGTTCCATTCCTCATAGAGTTTGGAGAACAGTGTTCCAAGTGTTAATAGGTCTTGTCGGTTGTGCTCAACTATGGGGACAAGTGGTCCAGGATTTTTAGTTCTTAGATAAGTATCATAGAAATGAGGCACTAAGGCGCCAGGGATGTTGATGTCTCGTTTGACGCCGAGGTATTTTTCAACGGTTTCCAATTTGCAATCAGACAGCTTGCTGCGCAGTGCCCTTCTGGTGAAGTGGAGAACGTCGAAATGGGGGTTGTCCAAGTTGGCGTCTAATCCGTAGTAAGCTAACCTTTGCCTGATATAGGGAATGTCGAAGCTTCTTCCGTTAAAAGTAATCAGCGACAAGTTAGGCTCCAACTGCGAAACTAACTTCCCAAATTGCGCTGGGTTCATCCTGAATGTCCCGTAACAGGAACTGGCTTGTGCAAACTTGACCTTTGCAAGGTTTTGCTATAGCCCAATAGGATTATTGGTCTTTCCGAGAGCCCCAAGGTTTCAATGTCCACAATGGCGAAGTTGTCATCTGGGCAGAACCCCGCTAAATAATGCAAGCAGCGGATGAGATTTTGGGAGGCGTTGCCAAAGCCATTTCTGGGTTGAATCAACTTCTTTTTTATCTATCATTTTCATGAAGTCGCTGGCTTGCTTATTCCAACGGGGATGACTCACCAAATCCTGCACTGTGGCGTAACCTTGCCGTTTTAGTGCATGTTCACCGACGGGTCCGATTCCTGATAGGACTTTTAGGTCAGAGATGAGGTGTTCTCTGCTCTCTTCGTAAGATGCCAATTTAAAAGTTGATGCGCAAGAGGCTGAGATGGTGTAGCATTCGCCTTGTTGGTTTGAAACCGTTTTTCCGGGAATAGCTTCCTCGAGGCTTTTGCCCTTGTATTGTTCGAGGAGTTTCTTTTCAAATTTTAGGGCTTCATCGTATTCGGAGCTCCACATCCAGCTCTCAAACGCTGGTTTCTTTGGTTCCTCTTTGGCGGTTTCGGGAACGACCGTGTACTCTTTTGATTCGCCGACCCTTTGCCTAAGGCTCTCCGCTGCCCGACTTAGAGCAGACCTTTCCGGAAAAGATTTAGCGGCTTCTGACTGCGATTGTAGGTCCTGTTTTTGCACACTGAAATTCGGCAACAGAAAAGAACCGCATGACTGGCAGAATTTGCTCTGTGCATACTCTTCTTTAGAGTAGTTTTTAGCGCATTTTCTGCACAGGTAGGTTATTGGCAATTTAGGGTCAATCTACAATCCCTTCAATGGTTAATAAAAGCCCTGTGTTTTTTGCACAAGAAGCTAACTATGTTGTTGCTGAGCGGTGTTTAAAGGGATTTAAAGAATGTTCCCTGTGACTGGCAACTGACTGGAAAAATTAAGGAGAGCAAATAAGCTGAGCGACGGTTTTTTTGTCTGGTATTTCTAGCTTTAACTGGTTCTTTAGTGCCTTGTACCTGTTTCTAACAGTAACCTCGGTGACTCCGGACGCTTCCGCGATGTCGCTTTGTGTTATTTTCTCGCCATTCTGTAGACAAGCTATGTAGAGTGCGGCTGCAGCCATGCCCATCGGATCTTTTCCTGATGAGAATCTTTTCCGTTTAGCTTCAGCGAGTATTGTTATCGCTGCGCCCTGCGTTCTGCCGGTGATTCCTGTTTTTAATGCAATTTTCGAAACGTAGGTCAACGGGTTAGAGATTGGCATATGGAAATCGAGTTCCTGAAGCAGTAGTCTATAGCATCGTGAAACATCTTTTTTATTAACAAGGCTTGCTTCAGCGATTTCGCGAAGAGTTTTAGGTAATCCGCTTTTGCGGCAAGCAGCGTACAACGAGGCAGCTGCAATGGCAGATATTGATCTTCCGCGAACCAAGCCTTTGTCCAGTGCTTTGCGGTAAACAAGGGCGGCTCTTTCTTTTATTGCTGGTGAAATCGTAATTCTTCCGGATAAACGGTCAAGTTCACTCATGGCTTGAGAAAGGTTTCGGTCGACGGAGGAGTGCACTCGACTGCGTATTTGCCACTTCCTAAGACGCCACATTTGAAGTCTTGTAGATGCTGGAAGTTTTCTTCCGAATGCATCTCGGTCGACTTGACTGATGGTTGTGGATAATCCCTTATCATGAATGGAATAGGATGTCGGCATACCGACTCGGCTTCGTGAGGCTTTCTCTTCTGAAGTGAAAGCTCGCCATTCGGGTCCTTTATCCATCATTTGCTCGTACACAACAAGACCACAGTCGCCACAAATGGTTTCGCCTGTGTCGTAGTCGTGAACAAGATTTTTACTTGAACATTCAGGGCAATTTTCAACTAAACGCTTAGACGTTTTGGGAATTTCTTTGGTTATAATAATTTGGTTGCTCATTTTTACTCCATTAATTGCCCAGAAAGTAGTCACTAAATCGTAAAATCCGATTCAAGGAAAAATGAACGCTATCCGCGCAATATAACCTAGAAGAACGCAAGTAGTTAATATACATGATAAACATCAAAAACAATATTCAGGGTGAATATGTCAAATACCGCGAACCTTGTCCTGCAGCAAAATGCTAAGTGCCTGCATGTAGTTCAGCGGGGATGTGGCAATTTGAAAGGGTTAGCTTCTAAAGTGGGTACTACAGGCATTTTAGGTAATGAATCATTTTCTCAAATTCATCGGTTTTCCTCAGTTGACCCTTCTGAAGCATATCCACTATGTTAGACTTGACATAGAGCCCACCTGAAGGGTGCAGTTGCCGAGCAACAAAGGTGAAGACTTTACAGTTTTGTTTTCTTATCACTTCTTCCTTAAACCGCCATTTGTAAGGTTTGGGCGGAAGCAGCATTTCAGAGAAAACGATAACAGCAAAATTCTTCACATAAGCCATTGCTTCAAGCTCATTGAATTTAAACCGCAGTACCTTGTTAGGGTCCTCCTGCTTTCCGTTTGGCAGTGTTTTGCCGCCGACAGCGTTGTTCTTAACTTCTATAGCCATCTTCACTTGGTCGGATGGGTAGGCTTTTTGGTTTGGGTCTACGCCGGGTTTTAGAAGAAGCAGGTTAATTTTGATTTTTGACCCTTGAACGGTGACGTCTGGAACCGTTGAAAGGTTGAGGTTTCTTTTCTGCAGGTGGTTGCGTAGGACTATTTCGGTTGCGGACCCGTATTTTTCTCTGGCTGTTTTGTCGGTTTTTTGTCGTTCGAATTCTTCGGCGACTTCGAGTAGCATTTTGTATTCTTCGTCGTTTTCTGTCAGGAGGGGTTTTTTGGTGTAGTTTGGCACAGATAGTGTATTGGTGTTTTGGCATAAAAACTAAGTAGCGAAATCTGGAGGTTGTGTTGTTTGTGGCTGCTTTTTATAAGGGGAGGGGGGTCAAGGTAGAGCAACAGCAGCCTACTCTATTTATCCTTTAAATAAGGGAGGGGGAGGTACCTCTGAGGCAGGTAGTAGAGCAAACAGTACATACCCCATTACTAAATTATTGAAGCGTTACCCGCTCTGGGATACTGTCTATAAATGAAGACAGTAATCGGTCATCAACGTCTCGGCAGTAGAGATCTTCATAGATTTTCACTATAACATCCTTGATGGCTTCTCCCGACAGCCAAACTAAACGCTTGTTCTGCGAAATAACCAACAAAGTCATGGCGATAGGGCTGTTTCCCTGCAGAGGCGGCAACAAATATTGCATATGTTTTAAGATTTTGGCGCCGTTTTTACGGTAAAAGTAGACCCTTCGCTGCTTTGTTGCTTGTTCTTGGTCAGTACCATTCTTGGGGTCTTCCACTTCGACGATGAAAAGCTTGTTCTTCCAGCCAGTGATACTGTAAATGTTTTGAAGCAATTCTGATCCTATGCCGCTATTGCGGTATTCTTCTTTGACAGCCATATAATCGAGCAGAACGAACTCTGTACCCTCCAGCGGATAGAGGAGCGCCATCAAAGCAACCGTGCCCTCTACGGTTTGGATGAAAAGTTTTTCTTTGCCGTTGCCGACCCTTTCCTTTATGGTATCGGTGCTTTGTCTTTCTGTGGCTGGGAATGACTCTGAGTAGATGTTCATTGCCGCGTTGAATTCCTGGGTGTTGGTATCTTTGACTTCGCTGAATTCGGTCATTGTTATCTATGTAGGTATTTGTGTTGGTGCTTTTGTGGTCTTCTATTGGATGCGCTGGTTACGCTTGCGGAATACGCCACAACCAGCCAGCAACTCCATACAGACGCAGATGCTAAAACACAGCTGCCACCAGACTCTGTTGGTTGTTGTTGTGTATAGGGGGTTTTCACCAACAACACACTGTAGAAAAACTGGTCGGTTAACTTCTCATTGACCCATCAAGATTTTTCTTCTAATTGAACCAGTGAAAATAGCCAAAGCAACCAAAACAGCCAATAGAACAGCACTGTAAACCGAAAAACTCTGAACAACAAAAACCGCAGTAATGGCAATCGGGACCACACCCAGCAAGAGGTAAACGTAGGGGAAGAGTTTGAGGGCTTTTCGGTTTATGTTCAAGTCTTCAATGGGGGTTTTGGTGTAGAAGAGGTAGGGTAGTTTGCCCATGCCGATTGTGCAGGTTTTGCACCAGAAACAGTTCACGCAGCCCTTTTTGCCCAATTTGTAGAAGACCATGAAAGACGCTAATGCCACAAAACCTAAAGCGGCAAAAGGCGAAAACAGCCAACATGAAGCCGCCCCCAACAAGATCCAAACCAATACCGCCAAGTTACCGAAAAGCAACTGATAAATCGAATATTCCCTTTTTTCGATCCGAGCCAAATCATTTTCCCCTCTACCCAGTGATGCGCCTTGCAACCTTTAAGGATAGAGCCATCGCCGTTAGCATAGTCGGCAAACCCTGTGAACGCGGCATAAGCGACAAATCAGCAACCCACAGGTTCTCGGGTAAGATAGACGGATGCATTGTTTCCACATCGCCACTTGTAAGCGGAACTGTTCCTCCGAGGTGACCGCCATGAACCATACCATCCACAAACGGTCCAGTTACGCCTGAGGCTTCCATGATTTCTTTGGCTTTCAATTTAGCATCTTCCAAACGTTTTCTATCGAGTTCAGTGAGCGCTTTTGTGACAGTTCCATCAGCAGCAACAGAACCCTGCTCAACATCTGCAAGCTTAATCATCATACCCACCCGATCCTCAGCTGACACGTCCTTCCAGGGCTTATGGAACCAGTAAGATAGCAAGTCAAAGTATGGTGACAGGATATAGTTGTCTTCTTTTATGAACCAAGCCATAGGCGGCTCATTGAGCATTTTGGAACCCTTAGAGATGCCACCCACTGTGAGGACAATGTCAACCCACAACTTGTCTTGAACAGGCAAATTTGAGGACCGCAGAATTTGGGCTGAACCGATGCCCCCAGCGGATAAAACCACTACATCTGCGTTGATTTTCTCAGTTGATAACCCATGAGAAACCTGCACGCCAGTTGCACGGTTGCCATCCAAGAGCACCCTTTCCACAGCTGTATTTGTTAATAGCGTGATGCCTTTGCCCAAATAGTCTTTGTAGATGCGTCGGCTGTCCCATTTTGCACCTGTTATGCAGCCTAATTCGCAGTAGCCGCAACCGATGCATCGACTTAAGTCATCAACCTTTGGCGTCGGCTTCGGGGCATATCCCAACATGTTGGGCTTTATCATACATTTGCTGAGTCAAAGGACGCCACTTCTCACGGGGGATAGGCGTTATTGTTAGGGTTTTCTCGATTTCCTCAAACTCTCTGGACAAGTCCAACCCGATTTCTTTCAATCCGTTTTCGGCTCTTACCATGTTACCGCAGGCGATTGAGGTGCAGCCGCCTTCTGTAACGCCCCTAAAAATGGCTAAGTCTTCGCTTGCACGGGAGACAGCATAATGGGGAAAGACACGTTTAATCGAGTTTTCGTCTTTTAGAAGACATGAACCCCTCAGTGAACTAAGCCACGAAACCTTATGCGTTAATGGATTGAATGGTTTGCCTGCTTCTAAGATGGTTACTTCATAGCCGTTTTTTGCTAATTCGCGGGCTGCCACTGCACCGCCAGCCCCAGACCCAACAACGATTGCTTTCATGCCAAATTCCCCTTTTGATTAAAGTGAATGTTTGCCCTGCAATTTCTGGCAGCCACTTGTCATGTACTCTTTGAAATGCATAGTTACGTTTGGCTGCAATCCCTTTATGACGCCTTCATCGGTGGCGCTTAGGACTTCACACGTTAACTTGCTATATTGCTCTGCTAGAGCGCAGTGGTTAATGATTGCTACTGCGTTTGAACTATCAAGCCATTCCAAATTGAACTCTATGCCTAAGATGCGATAGAGAATTTTAGCTGCCCGAACAAGGTCTTTTGGGTTATCGTTTACTCCCAGTTTGCTACGGGTTTGTTTGCCTAAGTTTACTCCAACGGCGAACAAGGATTCCCTGCCCAGTGTCACCGCTTTCTCGTGACCAACAGCGGCTACTAATGCTTGGACTAGTTTTGCGTGTGTTTGAGCCATCATTGCTCTCTGCTCGCTGAGGCTTGTTGGAAAGGGTTGTTCTGTAGCGGCGACTTCTCGAGGCGCATATGAAGCGATTAATTTTTTGAGTGCTTCCGTGGTTTGGCTGGAGACGTTTCTGAGTTCCCTTTTAATGAGGTAGTTAGGAGTCCACCAATACAGAAAGAGAAGCCTAAATCCCATGCTTATTCACCGGGTTTCTCGACTCCGCCAATATGCACTTCGCCTTCAGGGGCAACTCCTGTGTAGAGGGAATCGATGATTTTTGTGTATTTTTGGGATATGAAGTTGCGTTTGAGTTTGAGGTTAGGTGTTAATTCGCCGTTTTCTATGCTCAAGTTGTTGGGAAGTACTGCCCAGCGCTTGATTTTTTCGGGATTCGAGAGGTGCTTATTCATTTCTTCCATAGCTTGATCTATGGCTGTGAGGGTTGTTTGGTTGTAGTGTTTTTTGTCTACCCAAGCAATGGCGGAGCAGTAAGGTTTGGATTCGCCCACAAGCATTGATTCAGTCACTTCGGGCAATTCTCGTATCATGCACTCGATTTTTCCTGAGTAGATGCATTTGCCATAGGAGGTTTTGATTAATTCTTTTTTGCGTCCAAAGATTACGAGGCTGCCTTCCTCTGTGATTTTGCCTGTGTCGCCGGTCATTAACCAGCCGTCTTTAAAGGGCGGTTCAAGTGACCTGTCAAAGTAGCCAACGGTTACTTGTGGACCCTTAACCATTATTTCGCCGTCTTCTGCGGTTTTAATTTGCGTGAAAGGCATAGGTTCACCGACAGTGCCTATTCTGTTTCTTCCCAGCCGATTCAACGTTACCAAGGGCGCTTCCGTCATTCCGTAAGCGTTATGGATTTCGACGCCGAGTGCACGGTAATTTTCCAACAGGGTATCGTCGCTACTTGCTGAGCCGGCTATGAGTTGGGCGCATTTGTTTAAGCCTGCTTTTTTGAGAGTTATGTTTTTGATTGTTCTTCGCATCGCCCGCTTAACTAAGCTGCTTTTGGTTTTTAGGTAGAATCGCCCAAACGAATTCTTCTCCAAAGCTTCCCAAACTTTTTCGTAGACACGAGGAACCGCAAAGAAGATAGTCGGTTTAACACTGCGGCAGTTCATCTTGCAGTTTTCTGAAGTCTTCCAAGAAGTAAATCGTGATTGGCGCCGGAATATAATACGGCGAATAAGTCGCAAGGATACCTTCGACTACATGGCCCATTGGCAGAAAAGAGAGGTAACTGCAGGGACGGTTTCTTGCTTTCCAGGGGGTTATGGATACTATTGATTCAGCCATGTAGCGGAGGTTGTCATGTCTGAAGACGACTCCTTTGGGTTTGCCTGTTGTACCTGAAGAATATCGCAATGTTGCGGTGTCTGCGAAACCAACAGGAGCCTTTATGCTCATATCGCTGTCTTTGCCTTTTGAGAGGAATTCAGCCCAAGAAGTAACGTTTCTCCCTGCGTCTGTGGGAGTTTGAACTCGGCAGATAGAGACAACTGGCACATCAGGAGTCAGTTCTTTAAGGCGTGCCATAAGGCTGGGCATGCCCACAAAGAAGAGTTTGGCGTCGCTTGCCTTCAAAACCTCATTAATGTCCGAAGGTGGCGTTGTATAGTAGAGTGGAACGCTGATGGCGCCTGCGAGTCCGATAGCTATGTCAACGGCTAAGTATCTGGTGCTGTTCAAACCCGTTAACGCTACACGGTCGCCTTGAGCTACTCCGTAACTTTTCAGGGCACTGGTTGCAGCCAAAATATCCTTGTGCATCTCTTGGGCGGTTTTCTTCACGATTTTACCCTCGATTACGTCGAAGTAGGTGACGGTGTGACGTTTGCTTTCTAAACGGAACATGACTTGCTCATGGACTGTGCGGTCTGAGCGGTGGAAGAAACTGTTGTAAACCGCGTATTCGAGCAGTTTTGGCATTATTTCTTGCCATTTAAAATCGTAAGAACCAAGAAGACTGTCGAGGTTGTCTCGGTCTAATTGGCGGTTTTCGCTAAAGTATGGCGATAGCGAGATAAGTGCGTCTGAGACTCGGCGGTCTCCAGTGAATGATCGCTGGAGCTTAAGCAGGGTCTTCATTGAAGAAGCAGACATGGACATGTAAATGGGGCTGGGCAGTTTACAAGCTAATTCGGTTTTTGCCCATTTCTGCACATAAGCCATTAATTCCCCCAGTTGTGGCAGCGACTCATAAGGAGCCACCACATGGAAAATCTTTCCTTCCGCACCCGGCTCAAAAGTCAGCTCCGACACAGCTTTGGCGACATAATCAACGGGAACCATATTGATTCGCAGTGAACGGCTGACAGGCATAAAGTGCATTTTGCCTGTCAAGTAAAGGCGCAAGGGGAAATAGAAGGTGTTGAAGGTTTTGATTGCGCCCGTTTTGGAGTCGCCTACAACCATTGAAGGCCGAAAAACCGATATTGGCAACTCTGTTTTGGCGGCTTGTATTAGCTGTTCTCCTTCGTACTTGCTGCGTTCATAATCGGTAAAAAACCCATATTGATCGGTCAGTTGGTCTTCTGGTATGGTTCCGGTTGCGCCTCCTGCAACGTAGCAGGTGGAAATATGCGACAACCGTTCTAACCGATGATTACGGTTTACTTCTTTGGCGAAAGCGATTACGTTAGCTGTTCCTCCAACGTTTGTTTTTCTGAGTTCATCAAGCGGCAGAAGTCGCCAGTCAGCCGCTGTATGGATAATATGGGTTGTTTTCCAGGCGAGACTGCTGTATTCTGCTTGGCTTAACCCAAGGTTTGGTTGACGAACATCTCCTGCGATTGCTTGAATTCTTGTTCCCAAAGCAGCAATCAGTTCAGGATAATCCCACCATTCACGCGCCAACTTTGCTTGAGCACTTGCTGCATCGTTGGCTCTAACAAGAGCAAAAACAGTAACTTCTTCCTCAGCGAGGAGGTTTCGGGCGATATGAGTAGCGATGAAGCCGTTCGCACCCGTTAGAAATATGGTTTTCATTACAGCCACTCCGGATAGTTAGCTTCCAGATAAAGCTCTGAACAGTTGGGAGTTTCTTTTTTCCCGAACCGCATATTCTTGGTAGCCTTTTCGGAGCTTGCTTCTTAAGGTGCTGGCTTGGTTGAAGAGAGTTTCTACATTGTCACTTAATTTTTTGTATCTGTCAGGGTCTTCGTGGTCCACGAATAGTTCGGGTGTGCCTAAGTCTGTGTAGAGGTCTTGAATGCGCAGATCGTGACCGATGCCTGTTTGGGGAACCAAGTGGGGTAAAGATAGAACTCCCGCATGGTACCGTGATGTGATTAGTAAATCGAGGCTTCTTAGAACACTTGTCATTTGTGAAGCATTGTATTGGGTTGAGCTGAAAACTTTTGTTCTATCCGCATGCTTCATGTGCTGTTGGATTCGGGTTGTGAATGCTGTGTCTAAGCCTTCCATGCTTAACAGAGCCACGTCTTTATCGTATTTTTCGACTATCTCGTCGGCTTGAACAGCTAAAACGTCTATTAGTAACTCGCTTTTTTCAGTGCATTCCTTTGAGTGCTGGTAATAGTAGGGCCATCGGTAACAGTACTTTTTTTGGTCCCAGAGCCTAATTTGGACAGGCCAAATGTAGATGTCTTCAGCTGCCATACCGACAATGTGGGATGCTTCTGGCCAGACACGTTTGAGGATATTGTGGTCTTCGGGTTTTGGCCGAAATGCAAAAGCATTGTCAGCTGTAACTTCAATGGGTGCTTTTACACCCCATTTCTTGAGCCGTTGTGCAGCATTTTGGGTTCTTGCCATTATTAGGTTGGTTTTGCTTGCTTCACGGCGGATTAACCAACTGTTGAACCGAGATGCTCTACCAGCGTCAACAGAGTAGCCGATGCAGGGTTTTTTCATTTGATGCGCGTATCTTGTGGCAAGTAGGTAGTACCAGAGGAGTGCTGATCCCCAAGTGTCCATGTAGGTGCTTCCTTCTACGAGCACTATCAAATCGTTTTGTTTAACAAGATTGTAAATATCAACTGGAAACAGTGAGGGTCTGACTGGAGTGATTTTTAGGTTTGGTGCCTCATGAAGGTATCTTTTGAGGTTAGCTTCGTTTAACGAGGGTATAGTGAAGCAAGATTCTGACCCAAGAATTGATCGTAACTCATCGATAATGACTAGAAGTTTGGCTTCCGCTCCTGTGTTGTTTGCACCGTTGTAGCCAACAAGTAAGATTCGAGGCGAAGTCAACCTATGTCCATACTCCTCTTTTTTTACTCTTTAGTAGTAGTGATGTTACTGCCCGCTATAGCCCTAACATTTAGAGTGTATCCTCTAACGTTTAGAAAAGATACAAATGCCCCTAACTGTTTTTTCACGCGTCCACCCAAAGCTATCGTCCCCATATTATTTGTCCAGCTATATTCAACCAGCAAAACAATCGGCTTCAACTCATAGTGCCTCCATTGGTTACATTGCTTGCGTTTTCTTTAGCCTTCTTTGCAACTTCTCTTGCCCACCCATCGATTTCGCCCCAATCACGCAAGTCATAAACATTTGGTGCTGTTTCTTTGAAGGCATGTTTTTGAATCGCTGCCTTGTAGCCGATTTCCATGCTTTTTTTGATAATAAAGTTCATCTTGTTATAATCTATAGTTCCACCGAATACGGCAGTCGATATGGGTTTGAGTTGGTACTTTAAGATTTTGTCATCCAACCCAATTTTTTGAATTCGAGCGACAAGAGCTGTTTTTCCCTCTTTTTCCTCAACCGGTTTTAGGGAGGAAATAAAAATCGCTAACTTTTTATTTGCAAGATCTTTATGGAACCGCTTGACAAAATCCTCTGCTTCACTGGCCCAATCGCCCATCGCCAAACCGCTGCCAACAACGACTAACCCGTATTCTGAGATGTCTTTGATTCTTTCTTCCTTTGCATTTACAACTTTTACTTCAAAATTTGCTTCTTGAAGAACCTTTCCGATTTCTTCAGAGGTTGTCTTGGTGGCACCATAACGGGTACCATACACAATTAAGACTTTAACATTTGAATTTGCATTCATTTTGCTTCACCTATTGATTTCAAGAAATGTCCTACATGGCGGTTGATGGAGTCTTGGTATAGCTGCATAAAAGTGCATGATGTTCTGCCGTACTGTATGAGGAAGTAGTTGGTGAATGCGTTCCAGAAATACGCTAAGAATTCTGAGGATAATACTTGGGGGTCTTGGGGTTTGATGAGCCCCTGTTTAATCATGAGACTGAATACTAAGGTCCAGAAGGTTTCGCCTGCACTGATTAGGTCAGTGTAGGATTGCATGATTTCGTCGTTGTGGTATAATTCGATGTAGAAGATTCTTAGGATTTTTGTGGTGTTGGGGTCAGTCATCCAACCTGCGAAGACGGAGCCTGTGTCGGCGATGAAGCCTTCTAAGCCTTCTTTTTGGATTAATTGTTCTGTGGTGTCTTCGCGTTGGGCGATGTTGTACATTTTCGCCAGCGGGTACTGGATGATTTTTTGAAGGATGGCTTCTTTGTTTGTGTAGTGTTTGTATATGGAGCTTTCTTTGATGCCGACTGCTGTGGCGATGTCTCTTATTGATACGTTGTCGTATCCTTTTTGGGCGAAGAGGTCTATTGCTTCATCGAAGATTCTCTGTGCTGTGTCTTTTTGGCCTGGGATTTTTGTTGGTCTGCCTGTTTTTCGTTTTTGTGTCGTATCCATCACCTAAAGCTAACAGCTGTTAGCTTATTGTAATTAAGTAAAAGACAAATATAAAGCTAACGGACATTAGCTTTTTGAAATATGCCTTCCCAAAACTTCCCCTTCTCACCAAGAAAGCCAACACAACGATGAAACCTTGACTAAATTGTGACGAGTTTAAATCCCCGATTCACAGTATATAAATTACAAGTCAGCAGTTTTGCACAATCAATAAGCCAAGTCAACGCGGCTCTCACTGATCAAATTCACCTTATTTTGCATGACTCTTAATTGTGCAAAGAATATTATTAATGAAAAATATTGAGGATAGAATAACATGGCATATTTAACGCAAGACCGAAATGGTCAACCCGTACTCATCTTAAAAGAAGGAACCTCTCGAAGCAGAGGAAAAGAAGCCCAACAAAACAACATCCAAGCAGCCCGAGTAATCGGTGAAGTACTAAAAACCACTCTAGGCCCAAGAGGCATGGATAAAATGCTCATCGACAGCTTAGGCGACATAACAATAACCAACGATGGAGCAACAATCCTCAAAGAAATTGATGTCGAACATCCAGCGGCAAAAATGATGATTGAAATCGCCAAAACCCAAGATGACATGGTCGGCGACGGAACCACAACCGCAGTAGTGCTAGCCAGTGAACTTCTCAAAAAAGCAGAAGAACTCCTGTCCCAAAACATCCACCCAATCATACTCGTTGCAGGATACCGCAAAGCAGCACTAAAAGCAATGGAAATCATAGCGCAAAGCGCAGTGCCAATCGCTGTAGACGATCAAAAAATGATGATGAAAGTTGCTTTAACATCCATGGGCAGCAAAGCGGTGGGTGGTGCTAAAGAGCACTTTGCAGAAATCGCCATAGAAGCGGTAAAGCAGGTAACCGAGAAGCATGCGGACAAGATTATAGCGGATATAGATAACATTCAACTGGTAAAGAAAACGGGAAAAAGCCTCATCGAAACCCAACTGATCAGAGGTATAATTGTAGACAAAGAAATCGTCAATCCAGGCATGCCCAGAAAGAAAGAGAACGCAAAAATCGCACTTTTAGATATGGCGCTTGAAACAGAAAAAACTGAGATAACCGCGGAAATCCGCATACATGAACCCAACCAGATGAAAGCCTTCCTAGACCAAGAAGACAGGTCACTAAAAGAAATGGTAACTAAGATCAAAGCGTCAGGCGCAGATATTGTCTTCTGCCAAAAGGGCATAGACGATATGGTTCAACATTACCTATCTCAAGAGGGCATAATAGCCGCTAGACGCGTCAAAGAGTCAGACATGGAAAAACTCGCAAGAGCAACAGGCGGACGAATAAGCTCCAACTTAAACGAGTTAAAAACCTCGGACTTGGGCTTTGCAGGCTTAGTGGAGGAACGCAAAATTGGCGACGACAAAATGATCTTCGTCGAAAAATGCAAAGACCCACATTCAGTTGCAATCCTCATTCGTGCAGGGCTTGAAAGAATGGTTGATGAAGCCGAAAGAGTAATCATCGACGCATTATCCGTAATTTCAGATGTTACAGAAAACAACAAAATCGTTGCCGGCGGCGGAGCAATCGAAATCGAAATCGCAAAAGGACTACGCAACTACTCAACCAAAGTTGGCGGAAGACAGCAACTCGCAATAGAAGCTTTCGCAGACGCAGTAGAAGTCATCCCACGCACCCTTGCAGAGAACGGAGGCTTAGAACCAATCGACATACTCATAGAGCTACGTCAAGTGCACGATAAAGAAGACGGCAAATACATGGGCATCAACGTATTCACAGGCAAACTGCAAAACAGCATTGAAAACGGCGTTGTCGAACCAATAGTGGTTAAAGAGCAAGCAATCAAATCAGCAGCCGAATCAGCCGCTATGATACTGCGTGTAGACGACATCATAACAGCCAAAGCTCCAAGAGGCGGTCCAGGCGGCGGAATGCCTGGCGGTATGGGAGGAGAATAGTTCTCCTTTCATTTTTGTTCAGAAAAGGACCCTTCGGCTTATAAGTGATGGTTACCCAATAATGAGCAATAATATTTTAAGGAAAAAGTGATGTACATGTCAGAAAGAACAGGAATTGTTTTTGTTGGAAATAAAATGCCAATGGACTATGTTCTAGCGATAATCACAGGCCTATCAAGTGGCAACACTAAAGAAATAACGTTGAAAGCCAGAGGACAAGCAATAACTACAGCCGTTGACGCCGCTGAAATCACAAGAAACCGCTTCTTAAAAGACATAAAAGTAAGCAAAATCGCGATAGCAACAGAAGAGATGCCCCCAAGAGAGGGCGAAACTAGGTCCAGAATGGTTTCAACAATTGAAATAGTGCTTACAAAATAGTAGTAAACCTCTGCAGAACAGAGTGTTTACGGGTAAGCTTCTTTTTTCTTTTTATAAAACATGATTAGATGCAAGCTTCTTTGATTTGCTTGCTTAATTTACCATTCTTCTTCTTCCCATTCAGTCTCGTCTTCGCTTTCTTCTGTTCCTTCATCTTCTTCCTCAAACACCATTTCTTTCACCTCGCATTACACATTAAACACTGTACGTTCTCTTGAGGGGTTTAAACATTTGTATCCATCAAGTGTGCATTGGGAAGACTAATGGGTTTTCTGTGTTGATTCATAAAATGTTCGGTTTTCTACTTTGCCGTTTTTCTTTATTGGTTGTTGCCGAGGAATCTTTTTGTTTCAATAACAACCAACGGTTGATACTGCCGATTGCTTTTTAGCTTCAGCGTCTGGAATAGGTTGCTGGCTGATTGCAGTGTTTTTGCCAGCAGTTCTGTTTAGCGGCTGGCGGTTCTGCTTAGTTGCGGTTTTTTTCTATAGGCCCCTTATATAAAGCCGTATATGGAAACGTATGCGGCTAGTGCAAGCGAGTTTGTTGCTCTGCCAACCTACCCCCTCTCCTTATAAAAAGCAGCCAATCAACTACCGGGTGGATTTAACGTAAACTTCCACCTTAACCGAGGAAGCCTCAGCGCCGAGAAACTCCCCCAGCAACCCAGCCCAATTCGGCGTTGAATCAGCTGTGAAACCAACCGTCTCACAAATCCCACGCCACAGTAGCGCCTTATCGTAGTCACGGGCGTCTTGGGGCATAAACTCGAAGATGCTGCGGCTTGCGACGATAACGATTTTTTTCTTCATGCGCGAAATTGCTACGTTTATGCGGTTGAGGTTTAGGAGGAATTCGCTTTCGCTCCGTACATAGTCGGGGTCGCTTACGGTGGATGATATGATTATGAAGTCTGCTTCGCCGCCTTGGTAACGTTCAACCGTGTCCACTCGGGTGTCTTTGAAGCCCTCAGAGAGCATGTTTTTGAGTAAACCCTTCTGGGCATTGTGCGGAGTAATCACTCCGACGCTGTTTGAGGGGGCATTTCTCACTAAGCCATTGACAATTGCTGCTTCGACAAGGTTGGATTGGAAACTTTCAGCTTCATCATGGACAATCAAAACAAAGACGTTCTCGGGTTCTAAAGCCACCGCTAAACCAGCCGTCTTAGCATGCACAGGCGCCAACAGTTCTTTCTGGTCGGAATGGAAATCAATCTCGTCCTTCTCGTACACCCATTCCCGCAGAAACTCGGCGACGATTTGGTGGCATCTGTGGCTCTCGCATAGGCGTTCAGCGGGAATGTCGGCTGGATGCTTACATTCTATGCGTTCTATGCCCAAGTCCTCGTTGCGCAGCAACCGAAGGAAATCCATGGCGGAGAGGAAAGACGCCATTTCTTCGAGTGTGCGGCGGTCTTCTTTTTCCCAGTTATGCGCTACAATGGGCGGTAGTTGGCGGTGGTCGCCTGCGACGAGGATTTGGCTGTTTTTGGTTAGGAAGCTGCCTGAGAGTATGAGTTCGGGGAGGCGCATCATGCATGCTTCGTCGACGACGAGTAGGTCAAAGAAGCCTTCGCCCCATGGTGGTTCTTTGTCGCCGATTTTCTTCATTAAACCATACAACCCGGGCGGTGTAAGGCATAGAACCAACGGTGCACCCACAGCTGAATTAGGCGTTAATGTCACCTGATTCATTAGGCAATCGGCGAGTTCCTCAACGGTCTCCTCATCCTCGTTGTAGTTGAAGTATTTGACACCTTCAAGCGGCGGCGCATGCGGCTACGTCACTGCTTAAGACGCGGAACATTCTTAGGTCTTTAAGGTCTTTGCCGCCTTGGCTGGTGTATTCTTGCCAGCATCGGGCGAGTTTGGCGATGAATTCTTGGATGGCTTTGTGGGTTGGCGCAACCATGAGCACGCGGCAGCGGCTGTTTGCTCTGTGAGCGGCGATATGAGCCAGCACTGCCAATTGTAAGGTTTCGGTTTTTCCTGTACCCGGCGGACCCTGCAACATAACAATAGGCTCTTTGCCAAACACGCGGTCAACAAACCGTTTCTGTTCCGCTTTTGGCGGTAATCGTCTGCCTTCAACCCAGTGTAGAAATGGAGCCGCCGCAGCCTGTGGCAGAGCGGTATGTGTTGAACCGCCGGTTTTACCCGCTAAATACTCTGCTAATAAGAGGTAGAGGACGTTGTTGGCTGCGTAGTCGAGGCATTTAGCGGCTCTATCAGAAATGATGTCATCCGCTAAATCGTCAAGGATATAATATCGTCCTGCTTCGAAGAGCTGCAAAAACTTGCTACCCTGAGCTTTCTCACGATCAGTTGTCGGCAGATTATGCCATGCACTGTATTTGCTGCCTTTACCCCGAGGCCAACTGACAACGTTTATGGTGACTTCAAGCTTGGGCACATCAACTTTATCAACGATTGCCCGGGCCGATTTTTCTACTTCAGAAGGAGAGCGTTTCTCTGCCTCCTCAAACTGTCCATGCTCATTACGCCGTAACTCGGTAACTACCATCCAGTCGCCTGAGCTTGAACCATCCGATCCCTTAACGCGGCAAGCGTTGGCAACGCATTCCGCTTTGGGCAACCCGATGCCTTCATAAATGAGTTTGCCTCTGACAATAAAATCGTGCTCCAACTCGTCAACGCGGGTGCACTGGAAAATCACTGATCTGCCTGAGGCAACGCGTTGGTAGGGTAGCATGGCGTAGTGTTGATACATTTCTTGGCGTTTGGAGAAGTATTCGAGGTCCAAGAATTCGCGGCAACTACGTTCCAAGTGTTGCGTCGCCGAGGGAGAATTCAGCGATTTTGGGGACAGCAATCGGCTTCTTGCCCAGCCGCCTGTTACGGATTGACAGGGAACGCTCAATGGTTTCGAGTGCCATACAGATTTTTTGTCCCATCAAATTGAGTTCTTCATCGGTTATTCGGCGGTTCTTCTGGATGTAATCGCACCATTTACGCTTGTCAAGCAAGATTTTTGATGGACCTTTGACTTGTTCGAAGTTGTCCAAGCGGCCTTTGGCGCCCCAGAGGTATTCGATTGGCAGTTGGTCCCCGAATCTGGCGCGGGCTGGATAGTAGCCGTCGTTGGGTCCTTCTTTGAGGAAAGCGATTGTGCCATCGGGGTTTCGATGGAAAGGCAAGTGAATAATTGAATAGGCCGTCGCGGAAGACCAGGGCTAGGTCGACTGTGGTGCCGTCTTTTCGTTTTGCTTTCCATTGGTTGCGGTCGAAGAAGCAGGCTTGGTCAAGAATCGGCAGCAGCCCCGAACTGTGGAAACGCAGGGCTTTTCGGTGGGCTACTTCGTCTTGGATTATTGAGAACATGGGTTGGTCAATGGCTTGCCGTAGCCCGAAGAGGTCGCGGACTGCCCTTGCACTGATAAGTGAGGGTTGGCGGCAGACGGCTTTCATGAGTACGTCGCGTTCTTGGCGGCTAAAAAAGTACAGGTGGATTGGTGCCTCGTCTGGGCTGCCTGCTGAATTTGCCGCTTTAGTTATTGCTTCGGTTAAGCCTTTGAAGAAGGCTTCCATGAGCGCTTTTTCTTCGTCTAAGCATTGGTTGCGGTCGTCGGGCAGTTTTCCGATAATCCGCGAAACAAAGAGGGGTTCCCCTCTGTAGCGTGTGCAACTAACCTTGGCGCTCAACATGGAAACCACGTCGAGCATGTAGTCCCATTCGACAAAGAGGTAGATGCGTATCATACCGTCGGGATTATAGAGTAATGCTGAATCTATGCCTGCGGATGGGCTGTCTTCCGGTAAGCTGCCGTAACCGGTTCCTGTTAACCAGGGCATCCAGCGTATTTTGCTTGCATTGGGGCTGCCGGGTCGGATGCCGCCAAGCATAAACTGTGCTCGTTCAACAAGCCAATCCAGTTTGGCGCCGACGATGGGGTCGGTTGATAATTCATGCACTTTCTGTGGGTCTTTGGCTGGTATGGTTTTGAAGTCGTAGGGACGCGGGTTTGTGGTATCAATCGTGGCTTTTAGTTTTGCCAGGTCTTCTAATTTGGCGATGCCGTAGTGCCCGAGGGCTTTTTGTTCGCCCCTGCTAACGTTTAGCAAGGCTATGCTTTCGTTTTCGACTGCGCAGACTATGCAGCATTCGTTGAAGCCGCAGTTGTCACATCGCCAGCAAAGCTGATACTCAACCTTTTCTAGAGGGGTCTGGTGGATGCGGTTTAATTCGCCGTTTTTGGCAAGTAAGCGTTCAACGTCTTGGATTAGGGGGCTTAGCTTGAATTTGGGAAGCTTATCTGGATCAAGGCTTTCTAAGCTTGTTTCGCGGTTGATTACTCCGCCTTCAACCTCAACTTTAGAGGCTAAAATTCCCAGTTCACGGGAAAGCAGGATAACATAGATTGCAACTTGGATGCGGTGTGCCGTCTGTTCCTTCCAAGAGGACTTCAACTCAAAAATCCTAACTTTCACTTTGCCATCTTTAAGCGGCCAAACAGCAATCAAATCAGCAATGCCCTTGACATCCCAAACACCAACCGGCCCCTTCATAGGAACCTGATAAATCAAAACGGGTTTGCCATCGGTTTTTTCCCCAGCAGCCAATTGAGTTTCAATAACATAGTGGAGGTTATTCATGGAGTCTACGGCTTTTTCCCAGCCGCGTTTGCCGTATTGGTTGGGGTCGTATTTGGTGAAGTCAAGGTAATGGTCGGCTTTGGCTTTGAGTTCTGCGACTTTTTTCTCTTCGAGCGCTTTGCCTGTGCCGTAGAGGAGTGGGCTGATGGGTTTGAAGGCTTCGGGCCAGGTGCGTTTTTTGACTTCTTTGCCTTCGAATTTTAGTTTGAAGAATCGGGGGCAACAGTTGAAGCGGATGTACTCGGCGATTCCTGAGGCAGTTAAGGCACCCTCCGTTTCCTCGTCGCCGTCGTCTGGCAATTCTATGCTGAAATCATCGCTCAACCAACATGCCTCCTCGTGTTTAGTGTGCCTTGTTGACTTCTACTTGTGAGGAGACTATTGTATTTACCGTTGATTAACGCATAAGGTGCTTGCCGAAAAAAAGAGCAAAACCCGTTAAGGATGATGCTGTTTTATTTCTTTTTCCTGTGCCGCCTTAACAGTAAAAACCAGAACCACACATGTAAGCATCAAAGAGGCAAGAGCCCAACTGGGCACCAAATAGCCATACGCCCACCACATGTAATAGTCCATGGCGGCGTTGAAGATTTGTACGGCTGCAAAAATTTTTACCAATAACCAGATTGTTTTGAATGAGATTTCACGCAAGGGATGTCACCATTTGCATGAAAAAATTCAGGTAATAATGTTGGTATCTTGTTGCATTTAACCAATCACATGCTGAATTGAATACGAAGCAATCAAACGTGGTTTATGTGTGTTTTTGTTTTTTCAGGGCGGTAGGGATGATAGTTCCACACGTTCTAGAACAAAAAATAGATTGGTCTAGAACTCTGATTTTATAGTTTAAAGTGTAAATTTGTTGTACAACAACTATTCAGTTTGTGAGTATGGTAAAAAACCGTTATCTGTGACAAAACAGCGATTTTTAGGTCACTTGACGGTAGCTTTTTGTCTGCCACATTATAATATACCGCTTACATGCTTACTATAATCAACGGGTTCTAAGCTGCAAACAAAACAGCGAAAAACCACGCGATTTTTAAAGGAACAAACAAAAACAAAACTTTTTGGAGATTTTGAAAAATGAAATTCAAAATAAAACTAAGACGTACCCTAAGAGGAAACCTTAAAGCAGTCAGCCCAGTTATCGCAACAATCATCATCGTCGCCATCGCCATCACGATGTCCATTGCAGTCGCTTACTGGCTACTCGGAGTAGGAAGCTCATTCACAAAATACGAAAAATTAGAAGTTAGCACAGCATACGTAACAGGCAGCGGTGTTACAGGCGATGCATACAAAATAACAATGAACCTCAAGAACTCTGGCTCAGCTTCAGCCACTCTCGACTATGCTGCAACGATGTACAATGGTAAACCGGATACATTCTACACAGAAGCCCGCTAGCTTCACATGGTCACCAGCTACTGTTTCAGCAATGCAACCAGGCGCAACTACAACCATAGTAATTACTTTGCCAACATCATATGCTGAAGATGTTCAAGGTTTCACATCTGGAATGACTCTTGAAATTATGCTGCATACAACTGGCGGCAAAGACTACCCAAAAGTCATTACCCTCCCATAAATCTATAAACCAATTTTTAATTCAACCCTTTTTTAGACCCCCAACAATTTTTTCTTAATCTTTCTATTTTTCAGTAACCAATTATCACAAAAAAGGTTGTATTTGTTTTGAACGGCAAACAAGAAATAATCAAACCTTCTATCAAGAGAAAAACAAAAGCCAAGTTAGCACTGCAGACAAGCGTACTCGTCGAAAAAGCACCAGAAAACGCCCCCGCACCCACAGTGGTGAAGGAAGAGCCCGCATCGAAAAAGGCCAAGAAAACGCCAAGCCAATCTGGGCTAATGCAGTCTTTCCATAACATATTCAACAAAACCTTGCTCCCCGAAGAACCAGTGGTTATCCTAAAGGAGCCACCGACCAACGCTGAATTAGTGGAGACTTACACTATTCAAGCGCCCTACTCACAAGTTAACATCATGTCTCTGCCGGAGTTAGGCGGAGGCAAAGCTTACTTCATAAACGAAATCAAGCTGCCCGAAGACGAAAAAGCGCTGCTAAGAACGATAACAGAAATTATTAGCCGCGAGATGGAGCCGCCTAAACACGGCGAAAACCCAATCAGTTACCTCAACAGCGAAGCCAAACGGCTCGTTTTGAAATACAAGCTCTTTAAGAAAGCTAAGTGGGATGAGGAGAAATGGGGAAGAATCCTCTACTGTCTCCAACGGGACTTTTTGGGTTTCGGCCACATCCACACCATCATGAAGGACCCCATGATAGAGGACCTCTCAGTCAACGGCTTAGGGACGCCAGTGTATGTTTGGCACCGCAAATACGAATCCATGCCAACCAACCTCACCTTCATCGACGAAAACGCCCTGGATAACCTCATCGTCAAACTCACCCACCTCAGCAGCAAACACATCAGTACCGCCTACCCCATCCTCGACGCCATGCTACCCGGCAAAGACCGCCTCGCAGCCACCTTCAAACGCGAAGTATCACCCAAAGGCGGCTCATTCACCATCAGACGCTTCAGAGAAGAACCCTTCAGCATAATCGAACTCATCGAAATGGGAACAATAAACGACCAAATCGCAGCTTACCTATGGATGCTCATCGAGAACCGCATGACCATAGCCGTCATCGGCGGCACAGGAGCAGGCAAAACCAGCACCCTCAACGCCATAGCCAGCCTTGTCAAACCCCAAATGAAACTCGTCACCGTAGAAGAAATCCCAGAAATGAACGTACCTCATGAGAACTGGGTACAACTCGTCAGCAGAGACAGCTACGGCTTGGGCACCGCAAAAACAGGCGAAGTCACACTATTTGACCTCGTCAGAACCAGCCTAAGATACAGACCGGACTACATAGTAGTGGGCGAAATCAGAGGCGAAGAAGCATTCGTACTTTTCCAGGCGCTGGCAACAGGCCACGGCGGACTCACAACCCTACACGCAGACAGCATCGACTACGCCATCAAACGCTTAACCAGCCCACCCATGAACGTCTCCAAAATCTATGTCCCACTCATCAACGTAGCCGCCATGATAGAACGCGTGCAACTTCCCAAAGCACATGGCAACATGACGTTTGGCCGGAGAATCACCGCGCTGTCCGAAGTCCTGGACTACGGAGAATACCGCACCGTTGCCAAATGGAACCCGGCTAAAGACACCTTTGACTCAAACTTCAAAGAAAGCGAACAACTGCTCCGACTAGCAGCCAGACATGGGTCAACACTCAAAGAGGCTTTAGCTGAGTTGCAGTACCGCGCCGCCATGCTCAAAGACCTCCGAGAAAAAGGCATACGCAAAAACGTTGAACTCTCAAAATTCATCACAAACTACTATGTGCAGAGCCAAGCAGCAATCCAAAACAAAGCAGAACCAAAACAGCCTGAGGAGCCTGCGGATACTTGAACAAATCCGCCAAGCAGCAGCAAACCAACATAACAGGCTTCTCT
Organism: uncultured archaeon; assembly: GCA_963782915.1. Classification (GTDB taxonomy): domain Archaea; phylum Thermoproteota; class Bathyarchaeia; order Bathyarchaeales; family Bathycorpusculaceae; genus Bathycorpusculum. The sequence goes on along the minus strand of CAWALK010000020.1, from coordinate 118,337 downwards.
TATCAGCACTTCAGCTGGCTAGGCAACGCTCTGGCGAAACTTTATTCTAACAAACGAATTCAATTGGATAAGACGCTTGAGGTAGCAGCCATCAAAACCTACCCTGAAGCATACTATTCGCTGGTGGGTTTCTCATTCATAGTTGTATAGCGGCGTTGATTCCAATCGCGGTTCTTTCTGGATTGTATCCGCTGCCGCTGGCCTCATTCGTAGTTATTTTAATGGGGATGCTTGTTCCCAAAATCAAAGCACGCGACAGAGCAGCCAAACTCGACATCGAAGTCCCCTTCGCAGGCACCTACATCAGCACCATGGCAACCGGCGGCTTATCACCCTACGACAGCCTAAGACGCCTCACAAACTCCGAACTCATGCCCAACCTCGCCAAAGCAGTCAAAGACATCGAAGTTGACGTAGAAATCAAAGGCTTAGACCCAGTCACGGCCATGGAAAAATCCGCACAGAACATGCCCTCAAAGGAGTACAAAGACCTACTCTTAGGCTACGCATCAACACTGCGCACAGGCGGCGACGTAGTACATTACCTCTTTGTCCGAACAGAAACAATGTTTAATGACTTAGCAAATAAAGTCCGCTCGTTTGGCGACCGCGCAGCCGCCATCATGGAATCCTACATCGCCCTAAGCATCCTAGTCACGCTAAGCTTAACCATCATCTACATGGTCTCGATTGCGTTTTCATCTTTTTGGCAGGGCGGCTTCACACCAGAAACCTTTCTGCTATACTCTTACTTTTTGGTTCCAGGCATGGCAATAGCCTTCATCTACTTGTCGGATTCGAACCAGATTCAGGAGCCAGTTAACGAGTGGGGAGCCTACAAAGTCCTCGGCGCAATGTCACCAGTCTTCATAGTTTTGTTGTTAACGATTTTCACTCCGTTTGCAGCACAGGGACTCAGCTTGCCATTTTCAGAGCCCTTCGTAAACAGCATCGTTGGACTCCGCTCAATGCTTGGCCTCCAACAGGGCTATGAAGCAGCATTAGGCCTCTCAATCGCCCTGCCTAGTCTGGATTGTACCAGCAGCATTCGCACATAACTACTACAGCAAACGCGGCAAAAACATCGAACACGACATCACCAACTTCCTCCGCGACCTAACCGAAGCACGCAAAACAGGCGCCTCACCCGAAAAATGCCTCGAAAACTTAGCCGGCAGAAACTATGGCGCCTTCACAAGCCACCTTAATGTTGCTTCACGCCAAATCCGCTGGGGCCTCTCATTCAAAACCGTCTACCAAACCTTCCGCTCAAAAATCAAGTCATGGATGGGCCTCATCAACATGTATGTCCTTGTAGATGCGATTGAGGTTGGCGGAGGCACCCCCGAAACACTCGAAACGCTCACGCGATTCAGCGAAAGACTCTCATCAATCGAGAAAGAAAGAAAATCCACCTCTAAAACCACTCGTACTCATGCCCTACATCGGCGTCGCCATACTGCTCTTCTCAAACATTATCTTCCTCAACTTCATGGGCACCATCATGGGTTCATTTGCCTCACAATCCATCGCGTTCGCTGACTTCGCCACATTAATCATGCCCCCACTGGTCCTGCAGGCGTTTTTAACGGGATTGGTTAGCGGCAAAATCAGCACAGGCCAAACTTCAGCTGGCTTCAAACATGCAGCATTACTGGTTGTTCTGGGCATCGTCTTGATGGTAGTCATCGGCCTCTTCTCCAACTTGATCACCGTAGGCTTCTAGGAGACACAAACAATGAAACACTTCAACCTAAAACCAACACGCAACCAAACAGCCAGAAGCAAAAAAGCAGTCTCCAACGTCATCTCAACCATCATCCTCACAGGCATACTACTGACCATCTTAATCGTGTCAATGTTCGTTTCAACAAACGTACTCAACGCCCAATTAGTCAGCACAGAATTCAACCAAGCACAATCAAACATGCTTCTGCTGGATTCCACTGTCCAAGACGTTTCATTAAGACCTGGCGCAGGAGGCTACGTACAATTCAACGAGAGACAAGGCGGCATCGGCTTAGCAACCACCACTGATTCGCTTACCGTAACTGTTCAAGATGCCAGCCACCAAATCACCTTTGATGGTTTGGTAGAGTTTGTTTACAGCGGAGGCACGCATGCATCAGCCGCAGTCGACCCAACAGTAGGATACAAAAGCCTCAAAGGCAACCCAAACCCGTATGTGAATTTAATGCAGGGACTGGGATTCTTACGATTAGAGCAGGATAATGGCGGCAAAATCAAGCTTGATTACAACCGTGTTCGCATAGCTTCGGCGGGTTTGATTGATAGTCACACGAACCTTGTTCAAGTCACCTTTATTCATCTAGTTAAAGGCGCTATTGAGGCAAGTTCAGGAACTGTGAGCGTCACCGTTCAAAACATAAAGACTTCTTCGAATACAGGGGCGTTTGACTCGGCCTCCGTTCCCATAACGGTTCAGTATTCAACTGATTCAGTACAGAATACTCTAACTTGGCCGCCTGCAGCTTGGACACCCCCAGAAGGCACCACTCGAACCGTCGTTGTGTTCTCAGAAATCCAAGTGGAGTCTTCATTGAAGTAGGTGAATTTTATGGTTGAAGTTTCACTACAGCACATTATCGGAACGGTTGCCCTCATCGGACTAGTAGTTTCCGCCTGCCTATTCTACTCAATTTACACTTCCGCAGTGCAAAATGACAGCAGACAAAAGCAGCTTGGCCAAATATCAGAAAACGTAGCCCTAAACATCGAAGAAATGATTAACCTGGCCAAATTTTCAAAATACAGCTCCGACTACATGGTAAAAATAATTGATTTACCCGTCGAAGTCGGCGACCAAACCTACAAAGTACAACTCGTCAGTGACGCAGCTAAAGGCGTTTATGTCCATACATTTCTTGCCACTCAACCAACCATCAGTGCGGATTCTACGATTCCTTACAATTCAGGCGTCATACCCATAAAAGCAGAAACAACAGAAACCCCATATAACATCGTCGCAGGCGCAAACAACTTAACAATCACGTGTTCAGGAACCATCTACGCCAAAAGCGGCACCGCCATCTGGGCAAACATGGATTGGACTTCAGGAGGAAACGAACCTGACCTAATAACGATTGGAATAGGCTGGGTCAGTGGACAACAACAGGAGGCATAGAAAAAATGCAGATTTATGAATACTTGTTCGCTGGGCTGATAATCGTTCTGCTCCTAACTGTCTCAACAGTCATGGTAACGACAATAGCGACTCCAACTAACAATGCGTCAGACAAGAACCAGTTGAGCAGTACAGCACAGAAAGTTATGACCCAGATAATGCTTGATTCAGGTTACCCTACCTCATGGGGAAACACAAGTGCTGAACCGACGGTTTTTGGGTTAGCAAAATGCGGAGTAACAAGCCGCCAAGCTTACGAGTTGGACCCAGATAAAGTCATGCGTCTTGATAGCGCCAATCCCGATTTCGTTAAGCCTATCGATGCAGTTAGGCTTTTGAATTTGGCAAATCCACAGAATCAGGAGGCAGCTGACTACGGTTTTACACTGCAATTTAACGAAACCATGCACATTGGCACACCCCAACAGTCTGGGTCCACCAACGAGGATAGCTATTCATTCACGGTTACTTCACAATACGCCTTACCCATCATTGGCGCAAAGGTTTCAGCCACACTCTACTACATCGACAATACAGCAACACCAAAAATAGCTCACACTACAACCCTTCACGGAACAACAGGATATGACGGCGTATACACCGCAGAATTCGGCACCTCCATAACAACCGCAAAAGTCCTCGCAATCACCATCGACTACTACGGAGCACAACTAACCAAATTCTACCACATAACCCCGGGACCCTCAGCTACATTATACCAGAACAAACTGCTACCTAATGCAAGCGAGCCCTATGATATACAAAGCGGTGCAGATGCCCAAGAAATATTGCTCATCAAAAACGATGACATGTATGAGCCAACCGAATTAGCCGTTCAAAACGTTGGAGCCTCAAGCAACTTCACCATAGATGGTTCATTAGAAGCCAAAACAATGGCAGTGCTAGCAATCTCTGGAATAAACCAAAACCAGTTGCTTCTGGCAACCAGAGACTTTTCCCATATCAGCTATCAAACAATTAACTTCCAAAATTCAGCTGTTCCCTCCGGGACATACTCGTATTCTCTTGAAAGAACCGTTGTCATCGGAGAGTCAGCTTATACCGTAACATTGTATCTTTGGAGGATGTCATTTTGAAAAACCTAACTAAAAGTAGAAGAGGAAACGCTGGAATCACCAGAATCTTAGAAACCATCGTTGCCGCAGCAATAATCTTAATCGCTTTTACGGCAGCGTCATTTTTTATTTCCGACTCAAAAACAGCTGCATTACAGGACAGAACAGACCTGGACCGACTCGGCTACAACGTGTTAAGCAAACTAACCGAGTCAGGCACCATCGAAGCAACAATCGAACAGACGCCACCTGCAAAAGTTGAATTGAAAACTTTTATCCAAAATTCTTTGCCTTCATCGACACTTTTCAATTTAAGCATCAGTAAATCTGCTCAGGGCGCATCTGGGAGCTGGGCTACTATCGGTGACCCTATAACTGTTAGTAACGTAGAGGACAATTCGCTTTCTAATTCGATTGCAGTTTCCTCGACGCCTATGATGTTTACCTCAAAAAACGGTAACATCTACTATTTGGTGTTAGTTCTTGCCAATCCAGGAGAGGGAACTGATTGAGTGAAATTAACGGTAATTTTTTAACTATTTTTGGAGTGGACGTTTAAATGAGAAGTTTTGTTCGTAATAAACAAGGACAATTCGTAGTTGTAGCAGCCCTAATCATTGCAGTGCTAACGCTGGCTACAGTTATTTCAGTGTATGAAATTAGCATTAATAGTCAATCAATAGCCTACAAGCCGGTTGACGAATTTTTGTTAGGCATAACAAGCGATATGAACCGTGCATTAACTGTAGCGTTAAGCAAAGACAGTACAGAACGTGTAAACGGTTTGGATCCATTAGTCGCTGACGCTACTGGGCAAGAATTTATGGACAACTGGCAGCAGTCACTGTTCACAGCTTACCCAAACTATGGATTCGAACTTAACCAGCCAATAAGCACAACTTTTAGGTGTGACTGGGATAGAAACCCAGGTTACAGTTCAGCCCTAACAACCTACGATTTTGATGTAGCATCCTACGGATTCATGGGCTGGTCAGGACAGACACTAAAACATGTTCAACTCCAACTACTCACAGTATCCCGCGACGACCCCACCCATACCAATTTAACGTTCAAACTAACACAAAGCACGATAAACGAAAACAGTACCGTGTCAATCTCAGATATCCCATCTAACCCTGAACCATCAACTTTTAAGATTGGCGCCTATACACCAGGAGAAACATTCAGTCCTGTCACCACCACATCCGCTCTAGTCTATCATGGAGACGGCGTTTACTCAGCAATATTTAGCCAATCAAGAGACCTAACAAAAGGTGTCAGGCTAGATTTGATTGATTCCAGAAGATGAAATATGGGTTAGCGCAACCCTACGTGCAGGCGAAGGATCAACCGATTTACCAGTCACCCCAACCTTAACCACTACTCCACCAGCAAATGCTGCTATAGGTCAAGCCTTCCATGATACTGCAATCTTAAGCGGTGCCACCAGCGATGCGAACGGAACAGTTACATACACTCTCTACAGGGGCACTCCAGGCACTGGGATTCAAATTGGAACCTCAAGCACCGTAAATGTAATCAACAGCATAATTCCTAATTCCGCATTATACTCAACTAGTGCTTCGGGACCATACTATTTTGTTGCTTACTACTCAGGCGATATCAATAATAACGCAGTCATAGGCATCCCAGAACAATTCACAGTCGGTAACATTGACCCTCAAATCGGCAAAGCTAATCCAAGTATACTAACAACACCGCCTGGCGCACAAATCGGGATACCCAGCACCAGCATAAGTGTAACAGCACCAATTTTCACCCAAACATCTTACTCTGCCACGATTAGAGACCCCACTTCTTCATCTTACGGGGCATTAGGAATAATGGAAAACGGTTACTGGATTGGGCAGATTCCATTACGGTTAACGAATGGAACCTCATCCTATCAAGCCATAGCCTTCTGCATGAACTTTAACAAAGATATCGTCATAGGCAGCACCAACCCAACCACCCTAACGCCCATAGTGGATAATGCAACATGGCGAGCCGCAAGCTACATCATATCATGGACAAACCCCACTACCGACACTGAAGCAGCAGTGGAACAGGTTGCACTCTGGAAAACACTGGATGCTAGTTATCAGCGGCCTTATTGGATGAGTGTAAACATCGATAATCAAGCTACCGCCTTAGCCAGTTTAGCAGTCGGCAAAGACGTAGTAAGACAAGGCGATACTCTGCGGTGGATTTCGCCACTAAGCGGCAATACATCCTCTATCTCTTTGGTTCCAGGCAGCACTATAACCTTCACAGGACAACTCACCTCTTCTACGGAGACTCCACGGCCTAACGTCAAATTGGAGTTCGCTGCTAACTTAAATGCTGATGGGTCCAGTCTGCCATTAAATTCAACATACGTTAATCCGCTCTCCGCATATACTGACAGCCAAGGGCAATTCCAAGTCAACATCAAAGTACCATCAGACACCCCGTTAGGCGCTACTATAACGATTCAAGCTTCAAGTAAAAGCGACTGGCCTCAAAACTACGTGGACCTAACCAACTCTCAATACCAAGATTTGCTTGTAACTGGCCCAACTCTTAACCTGGATATTTCAACAAACATTTTTGGATCCATTGACGTAGCGACTGCTGCCGTTACGGGTACACCCTTTTTTGACAAAGCCACTTTAATTGATGCAACAAGCGACGCCCAAGGAACCGTTACTTACACGCTATACAGCGGCAACTATCCATTAGGCAACCAAATTGGTGTAAGTCAAGTGAACGTAACTAACGGTGTGGTTCCAAATTCAAGCAATTTCACAGTTAACAGGCGGGCATATTATTTCTTGGCTGCTTACAGCGGCGATGAAAATAACAATGCCGTGCTTGGAGCGCCAGAGCCATTCATAGTCTACGCTAATCTAAGCCTATCCACCACCCCACCAACCAACGCCATAGCTGGAACACCATTCTTTGATCAAGCCATCTAAGCGGTGCAACAAGCGACGCCGCTGGAACAGTAACTTATACCCTGTTCAGAGGCACCTATCCAACAGGCTCACCAATCGGAACATGCACAGTGACAGTAGCCAATGGGATAGTACCGAATTCAACATCGTTCATGTAACCATGAGCTGGACCCTACTACTTCATCGCTCAATACAATGGCGACAGCAACAATAACCCAGTTAACGGCGAAGTTGAACCATTCACCGTCTCGATGCCCCAATACTCAGGCATACCCATCTATTACTGCGGCAGCAGCACACAAAACCCCTGGCTCGATGATTTGCCGCCTACGAGCTCAGCAAAATCAATTCCTATATTTCCAACGGACATACGACATCCACAGTCAAAGCATTAGCAGGATTACCGCGTGATGTGGTAGTTTCAAACAAAGTCAACGCAACCCTCTACTTAGGAACAAGCCAACCCGTAAACAGGTTAACTATTGATATCGGCTTCTATTACCAAAGCACATACTATGACATAGGAAGCGCCACAATCTACCATATACCCAAAAGCAGTTCAAACAAACCCTACACAGCAGTCATCACAATCGACGTTGACGACCAAGTCTTTGTGGCTGGACATCCGCCTCTTACGGTTCCTGAAGGAAGCATCATTTCAGTAACCACTACAGCGCCGGATTATAATGGACGTATTACGCTGTATTATGGGCCGGGACAGTTGAGCCAAATAAACCTCTAACCTACATCCCTTTTTTAGGGTCTACTAAAACAAACAAAAGTTGGCCCAGAATCTTCCTGTAGATAAAGAAAAGCTATAAACTGCTTGCGGTTTATTGCACAACCAACCTGCAACCCAACAAGACGCTGAAGCTAAAACGCAATCACCCGCAAAGCCTGTTGGTTGTTGTTGTGTATAGGCGGTTTTCACCAACAACACACTAATACAAAAACAAGAAAACCCACAAATTTGATCTACTGCTACTTCGAACGTTAAGGTTAAAAGCATACCTGCGATTAGCCAACACAGATAGCCTTGCCAAAAACCATCAATACCTCAAAACAGATAACTTTAGATAAGTTATCGGAAGCTGCCAGAAAAGAACCAGCGAAATCATCCAAACAAATTGTCATTACCCAAATAGCGGCCACTATCGGAGAGAACGAGTTAGGGCTAAAAATAGCTTTCAAGCTGCATCCCTCCAAAGCCTCCTTCTCCAAGGTGCACTCGGATTTATCATTTAACAGTCACCCAGTCAACTCTGTGGTAATTCGGATTCCACAGGGACCATTAGCAACGGATGAATGCGAATACGGCTGCGTCTTGGATATGAACGGAATAGCCGCAGGCGCCTACGCCGTAAAGGTTGAGTTGTTTGAGCAATGGGAATCCGGCGAAAAACTGTGCGAAACCACAAAAGAGTTAACGGTAGATTATGTGCCCAAGACACGTCAAGCGCGGCTCGTTAAAATCCCAACAGTAAAAACCGTAGCTGGCGCAGACTTAGCGGTTGCATCTAGATATAGAAAAAACTATTTTCGAAGAAATCGGAAAAACACAAAAGAAAGAACAGTTAAACAAAAGGGATAACTGGTAATTTTAAGCTAACGCTTTTGCCCTTTAGCGGGAAGCTGCGAAAGTTGCTGTTTCTTTTTTGCTTCTTTCTCTCGTTCAGCCTTCTTTTCGTGTTCTTTGCGTGTGTTAATGTTTTTCTTTTTCATTGTGCCCAATATAGCCACCTCAGATACGAAATAAAACGCGCAGCCTGCACTAAAATGTTGCCCTCTTTTGGCATAAAAATGCTAAATACGCCCTGTATTTGTCAGGTTCAAATTTCTGTCCAAAACCCCAAGAGCTAAAGAAGAAACGCTTATCAAAAACTGGGCACCATTGTTCAGGTAGATTAGGGACATGACAAAGAAGACTTTGCTTTGCGGATGCGTCTACGAAGAAAACGAGTGGATGCTTGTCCGAGTGAAAGAATGTGAAAAGCACTATAAAGAGCGGCATAAGAAAGTTGAGTATCGTCCTAAAGCGGAATGCAACCGAAACGATACCCGAGGCGAATAAAGAAAAAGAAGCGTTAAGCTTGGTTGTTCCCGTTGTGTTTGGGAGTTTGCGTTTTTGCTGTTATGCAACTCCGATAGCCGCAGCAGCGTTTCTTTGTAGACTGCGATGGCGTCGAGGTATTCTTTGATTTCAATATGTTCATCGGGGGTGTGGTCGAGGTGCGAGTCGCCGGGGCCATAGGTAACGATGGGTAGATTCATGGATTTGCCCAGGATGTTCATGTCGCCTGTGCCGGTTTTGCGCAGTAGCGTGGCGGGTTTGTTGAGGACTTTGCGAACGGAAGAAGAGATAACATGGACTAATGGTGAGGCTTTGTTGGCTTCAAACGGCTCTACCGTATCGAGCACTGAGGCTTTGATGCCGACTTTTGGGTTAGCGTTCTGGTAGTTAGCGATGATTTTCATCATTTTATCGTAGACTTGGGTGGTTGTGTACTGTATTGGGACGCGGATGTCTAGGTTCATTTCTGCTTCGAAGGGGATAACAGAGTTTCCTCTGCCGCCCATCATGCGGACTAAGCAGACGGTGATAGCTGTGAATGGGGTTTCTTGAGGTTCAATTGAGGGGAAAGTGCAGGCTGCCTTGATTTTTTCCCAGAGCTCATAGGCTTTGTCGAGTGCGTTGTCGTATAGCCAGGGTGTGGATGAGTGGCCTGTTTCGGTTTTAACGACGAGTTTTAGTTGGATTTGGCCTTTGTAGCCGATGGCGATGTTTTCGACTCCGCTGGGTTCACCGAAGATGGCGTAGTCAGCGTTTATGCCTTGTGTGATGAGGTGGCGGACGCCTTTGCTGGTTGCTTCTTCTTCGACGACGCTTGCGATGAGGATTTTTCCTTTGAAGCCTGGTTCGTTGCCTGCTTGGACTGCTGCCATGATCATGGCGGCGAGGGGGCCTTTAGCGTCAACTGCTCCTCGAGCATAGATTTTGCCTTCTTCCAATCGTAGGGGCATGTGGCCTGCTACGGTATCCATGTGGCCGCAGAGTAGGATGACGGGTTCGCCGTGGCCGATGACGCCGATGACGTTGCCGATCATGTCGATGCCGACTTCGAAGCCCATGTGCTTCATTTCGGTAGCGATAAAGTTGGCTACGTCCTGCTCTTTGCCACTTGGGCTGTAGATGCCAAGGAGGTTAGTTAGGAACCGTACTGCTTGCTCGTTCATTTTCTACTTCTCCAAAGGCTTCGTTGAGTACTGTTATGGCTCGATCGATCTGTTGCTTACTAATAACTAATGGCGGTAATATGCGGATGACTGTTCGGCCTGCATCAACCACCAGTACCCCTTTATTTAGGCACTTAAACAGGACGTCGTGGACGTCATATCGGAGTTCCATGCCAAGCATTAAGCCTAAGCCGCGGACTTCCTTTATGCTCTTGTGTTTCTGGGCTAATTCTTCCAGTTGCGTCTTGAGGTATTTGACCGTTGGCAGCTGCTTTGTCAGCAAGTTTCTCTTCCACTAATGCGTCGATGGCGGCGCATCCGACTGCGCAGACCATGGGGCTACCGCTGAAAGTGGTTGTGTGCTCGCCAGTTTTGAACGCTGACATAAGGTCTTCTCGGGCGACGGTTATGCCGATGGGTAAACCGCCAGCGAAAGGTTTGGCGAGACACATGATGTCGGGTGTGACATCCCAGTTTTCGCAAGCAAAATTTTTGCCAGTACGACCAAAGCCGGTTTGGACCTCGTCAAGTATCATGAGTATGCCTCGTCGGTTGCAGATTTCGCGTGCTTCCTGCAAGTAACCTTCGGGTAGCATGCGGATGCCGCCTTCGCCACGGATGGGCTCGATGATGACTGCGGCGGTTTTTTCAGTAGATTGCTTCGGCGAGTTTTAGCTGGGTTTTCGGGTGAAACATGCTTCATTTCGGGAACCAGTGGTGCGAAGGGTTCACGATATTTTTTATCCCATGTTAAGTGAGAGTGCACCCATTGTTTTGCCGTGGTAACCACCCATTAAAGCGATGATTTCGGGTTTGCCGGTGGCTTTGCGGGCGAGTTTTATGGCGCATTCGACGGATTCTGCTCCGCTGTTAGAGAGGAACGCTTTGTCGAGGCCTTTAGGTGTGATGGCGACGAGTTTTTGGATGAATTCGGCGCGTTTATCGTTGTAGTAGCCGCTGTGTAGCGTGATGAGTTTGTCAGCTTGGGCTTTTATGGCTTCAACGATTTTTGGGTGACAGTGGCCCAAGGCGGCGACGCCGTAGCTGCTTCCGCAGTCAACGTACTCTTTACCGTTAATGTCCCATAAGTAGGGCGCCTTTGCCGTGGGTGAAAACGACGGGTTTTTTGGAGAATACGTTAGCTAAGTAGCGGTTTTCAGTGTTAATGATGTCTTGCTCATTCACTTGTTATCACAGTACCTACTTGATGATTTAGAACTGATGTGATGGGTTGTTTGGCTGTTCCTGAGGTGACGAGGACTTCTTTTACGCCTTGGTTGAGGGCTTCGAGTCCTGCGTGGACTTTGGTGCTCATGCCGCCGCCGATTTTGGAGAGGACTTCTTTGACTTCGGTGGCTGCGATTTTGGGTACGCGTTCGCCTTTGAGGATTAAGCCTTCTACGTCGGTGAGTAGGATGAGTTTATCTGCTTTTAGTGCGCCTGCAACGATTGCGGCTGTGCGGTCGCCGTCCACGTTAAGTGGTTCACAGTCTTGGCTAAGCGCAATAGGCGTCACAATTGGCAAGTAGCCGTTGTCGAGTAGCAGCTTGATGAGTTCGGTGTTGACTTGGGTGATTTTGCCTGTGTAGCCGCCGTCGATGACTTTTTTGCGTCCCCGTTCATCGACAGCGATGAGTTTTGTTTTGCGTTCTGCCTTGAGGATTGCAGCGTCTAATCCGCTTAAGCCAACGGCGTTGATGCCTTGGCTTTGAAGCGCAAGCACGATTTGCTTGTTGAGTTTGCCTGCCATAACCATGGTGTAGATTTCGATGGTTTCTTTATCGGTGTAGCGGCTGCGGAATCCTTCGGGTGACATGATGAATTTCTGTTCTTTGCCCAATTTAGCAGCGATTTCGGTGACTTCTGCGCCGCCGCCGTGGACAAGGACAACTTGGTGTTGTTTGGCGACTTCTTTGAGGTCAGAGACGAGGTCACTTGATGCACCCTCTTTGAGGATGCTTCCACCCATCTTAATTACGAGCAACATAGCGTATCAGACCGGATGGAACCCAGTGCTCTTTAAGCCTGTGGTCTCGTCAATTCCCATTAGTAAGTTGAGGCATTGAACGCCTTGTCCTGCTGCGCCTTTGGTCATGTTGTCGATGGCGCTGAACATGATTAGGCGGTTTGTGTGTTCGTCGATTTCGAAGCCGACATCACAGAAGTTTGTGCCCATGACTATTTTGGGGTCTGGTAGCTGGTAGGGTCCTTTTTGGTATTTGACTAAGCGTACGAAGGGTTCTGTGCCGTACATGCCTCGGAGGGCTTTCCAGAGGTCTTTGGATGTGATCGGCTGCTTTGGATAGGCATGGATGGTTGCGAGGATGCCACGGACCATGTTAACTGCATGGGGTGTAAAGCCGATTTTTACTGGTGCACTGCTTAGGGCGGTTAGTTCTTGTTCGACTTCAGCGGTGTGCCGATGACCAGTGACTTGGTAGGGGCGTACTCCGCTGAAACGTTCAGGATGATGTGAAGCAAGGTTTGGTTTGCTTCCGCCGCCTGAACTGCCAACTTTAAGGTCAACAACGATTTTGTCTGTATCAACTAAGCCTGCTTTGATGATTGGCGCTAAACCCAAGATGGCGGATGTTGCCATGCAGCCGGGGCAAGCAACAAGCGTTGCTTTTTTGATTTCTTCCCGATGAAGCTCAGGCAAACCATAAGCGGCTTCCTTTAGCATTTCTGGATGAGCATGCTTGAAACCATAGTAGGTTTCATAGTCAGCTGGGTTTTTGAGGCGGAAATCAGCGCTCATATCAATAACTTTGAGACCTGCCTCGAGTAGTTTGGGGACTAGGTTAACGGAGCCGCCGTGTGGAGTGGCTGTGAAGATTAAGTCGCAGTTTTTCTGGAGTTCAGCCATGTCTTGGGGAACAAACTTTAGCTGAGTCATTCCTCTGAGGTTGGGGTGTACATTGAAAATGAATTCTCCTGCACTCTGCCGTGAAGTAACCATTGTTACCTCAACCTGTGGGTGCATAAGGAGCAATCTTAGGAGTTCACTGCCAACATATCCTGAACCGCCGATTATTCCAATTCGCATTGTCATGTTTCCTCTCTCTATTTTTGTTAATGGTCGACTAAGCTTTGAGCGCTCTTGAGAAGTGGCACTGCCACGTTTAATCCAGTTGCGAGTCGAGTGTTTTCCCAGAATTCGGGGCAAGAATTTGATTCATGAAACACTAGAGCGCTCTTATTTTTTTCTACACTCTCTTCGATTATATGGTTAACGTTTTCGTAAGCAGAAGTCGCTTTATACGTCTTGAAGGCAGCTTCTAATTTGCCATTCCAAGTTGGAAAGTCTGTTAAGCGGGTTTCGTCTGCTTTTACTTTCTGTACGGGTACCCAAGCTTGGGCAGCTAAATCAAGCTGACCTTTAAGAAACGCATCATCAGCGTTCTTGTTATCGCCGACATTTACCATGGCGTCTAAAGCGAATATCCATGCGTCAGTACCTTCGCCGAGGGTTTTGCCGCATTTCACCGCCAACTCCTGAATGCTCTGTGGCAATTTTGAATGGAAGACCAAGTTGCCAAGGAAGGTGTTGGTGCGGAAATCTTTGAAGCCAGCCCGTGCCATCGCTGTATGATAGCAGACTGGTTCTTTTCCCTATTCTTTGGAAACGATTATTCGTAGGTCATAGAACCATTTCTGGATTAGTTCCTGTGCGACTACCCCGATTGGGTTGATGATGGTGGGTTTGGTTTCTTTGATGTTAGCTTCGAGTTCCTCACGGTTTTTGGAGAGCATAATCATTTTGCCGTGGGTTCCAGCATCCGCTTTGATAACGATGCCCTCAGATAGGGGGATTTCTGCCTCGAAGAGGTCAGCGATGTCTTTTTCGTTGTGGATTTCTTTCCCGTTCTTCATAACGTCGGTTGCGTCGCAGGGAACAAAAACGGTTTTTGGAATTGGGATGCCTGCTTTGTATAGAAGCAGCAGGGTGCGGAGTTTGCTGTAGCAAATGAATTCGATTTGCGATGAGTTTATGGCTTTTTTGCCTAGCACTTCCATGATGTATGATGCTTGTAGGCGGCGGTTTTTGCTCTGTGCACGGTTCAAGACGACTTTGGTTTCGTCGAAGGTTTTGGTGTAGTCTTTGCCTTTGGTTTTGGCGGTGAAACCGTCTTTGCCGATGGATAAGGCGATTTTTCGGAAGGGAATAAAAGCTAACTCTATATCGAGTTGCTGTGCAGTCAGTTTAATGCCGTTTTCGTCGTTCTCCGAGCGCTCATACAAAAGTGCAATGCTCATCGCTGTCATCGTCCAAGTAAAATTTTGCCTTAAAAGGGTGGTTTAACACAAGAGAATAGTTTGGTGGATACTGTTTATTCGCCCCAGTCTTCGCCTTCAATGGTGAGCTCTTGAAGGTCTACGCATCCGCCTTTAACCTGTTTAACTTCAAGTTCAAGTCCACATCCGGGGCAGCTTAGAATTTCTCCCTTTTCAGTGTCACATGGAACGTCAAGTACAGCATCACAGTCGGGGCATTTTGCCTTAGTGATAGCGTTCACCTCTTCGGGATGATTTGCTTGTTTAATCATTTTTGCTGGTCACTTTATTTTTTTATAGGAAATGTCATTTTGAGTATTTCCGGAATCTTTTAAACATTGTGACTTATTTGTTACAACTTGGACTCTTAATGTCCCATTTAGTACAGGCAATTTACCGCTCTAATCACACAAAAAACGCACAGTAAACGTGCCTAAAAGGACGGAATCCGCAGTATTCTACGAATGTCTAGTATGGAAAACGTTAAATTTTTCGACACCATAAACCATTGGGCTAAACTCATGGATGAGAAAGACAAGCAAATCATAAAACTCCTAAAAGACGACTCTCGAGCAGGTTACGCAGACATCGGCAGCCAAATCAGCCTCTCCGAAGGCGCAGTACGCAAAAGAATCAAGACCCTAACCGACGAAGGCGTCATCAGAAAGTTCACAGTTAAGGTAGGCGTCGCTGAGGGAGCCCAAGCCATCACTCTATTAGCCACCAACCCGGCTTACCCAACCGTGGAAGTATCAAAAAAGATCATGGAGATACCGAATGTTGAAACTATCTATGAAGTCACAGGCGAATACGACATCATCGCTGTTATCAGCGGCATGAACGTCACCGAAGTCAACGAATGCATAGAGAAAATTCGCCGTGTTGAAGGGATTATGAAGACTAACACGATGATTGTTCTGCGGAACTGGTAACTAACTCTTTTTTGCCAGCTTTTACGCAGGTCACTTTTATGCCGTTCTTCTTGAGGAGCGCGGTTGTTACTCCGTCGCCTGCTTTGAATTTGTCGGTAAAAGTGCCGTCAAAAATTACGTTGCTGCCGCAAGAGGGGCTTTTTTCGATAAAGATGGCTTCTTTTGCGCCAATAGCCTCAGCGATCCTCAGAACCAGATAGGCTCCTTTCATGAATTCGTCGGTGACATCGATGCCCTGCATGTTTATGACGTAGGCTTTGCCTTCTATGACGTCTAAGCCGTCGCCGTCGGGGATTTCGGCTGGTACTCGCGGGACTGATAGGCCGCCTAGGACTTCGGGGCAGACTGGGAATAATTCGCCTTTTTTGAATTCTTCGAGGAGTTGGGGTTGGAGCCAGTTTTTGCCTTCGTAGTTGCAGTTGATGCCAAGTAGGCAGGCGGAGACGAGTTTCATGGTGGATTAATCGGGGGTTTTAGCTTAAAAGACTTAGTGGCCGCGGCGGCTTTTTTGCCTTAAAATAAGGGGAGGGGAGGTAGCTGCTGAGAGGTCGTGTGGTCAGAGGTCATAGCGTGTTGCACAGGATCGGGTTTACTGGAAATCCGCGTATGCCGTTGGGTAAGTCTCAATGAGTTCCAAGTTGACATGCAGCACATTAATGTAGGAACGGCCAAATCCCCCGAGTGTTCCCTCTTGGTTAGCATCGATTAACTGTTTAAGCGTCGCTTCAGGGATGCTTGTGGCGTTTTGTATTCTGGGAACCTGTGAATATGCATCCTCAAGGGTGATTTGGGGGTCTACTCCTGAGGCTGAGTCATTTCTTGGATGGAAAAAGATGGGCAAGTGAAGGTTTGAGCAATCAAGTCTGAGCCAACTGCTTTTCCGTTGACGTATATTATTTCTCCGTTGGCTTGATAGGGGAACAGAACTTGAGTTATGCCTGTCACGGCAAGCGGATAGAGCAAGCCACATACAATAAGCGAAAGCAACGCTATAGCTAGGGCTGGTTGAAGCGCCCACTTATGTTTTTTTAGTATACTCAAACATTTTCACCTTATACCAGTAATTGGACGAGTAGTAAATCGATTAATTTGATGCCGACAAAGGGCACGATTAAACCGCCGACACCATAGATCAAAGTGTTTCTAAGGAACAGCGCCATGGTGCTTGCGGGCTTAAATGCTATACCACGCATCGCCAATGGGATTAGAAGCGGAATAATAATCGCATTAAAAATCAAAGCCGATAATACAGCGGTCTGTAAACCCAGATTAAGGATGTTTAGGGCTTGAAGAGCGGGGGCAGCAGAGGCAAATAGTACAGGCATTATGGCGAAGTATTTTGCGACATCGTTAGCTATGCTAAATGTGGTGACTGCTCCGCGTGTCATGAGAAGTTGTTTGCCAAGCAAGACGACATCGATTATTTTTGCAGGGTTTGATTCTAAATCCACCATGTTAGCAGCTTCTTTAGCGGCTTCGGTACCAGAGTTCATCGCTAAGCCAACGTCTGCTTTGGCGAGGGCAGGAGCATCGTTTGTGCCATCGCCGATCATAGCTACGATTCGGGTTTGGGCTTGCTCTTTTAGCACTATCTCATACTTGTTTTCAGGTTTAGCCTGAGGAACATACTCTGTAATATCTACTTCACAAGCTATGCTTTTAGCTGTTAGCGGCTGATCGCCAGTGATCATAACAGGCCGTATGCCCATTAGTTTGATTGCTTGAATCTTTTCTTTAATCCCAACTTTTAGAACGTCTTTTAACCGTATCATCCCCACGGCTTCGCCGTTTCGTGCTATAGCAATGGGTGTATCTCCCTCAGAGGAAATCTTTGTAGCTACATCGTTGTATTCTGGAGGCACCGATTCAAGTAATTGCTCAATCGCGTTGGGAGCACCCTTCATAATGGTTATTTCTAACTCGGAGGTTACGGATTCTTCTTCGCTGGACAAGGCTTTTCTTCTTAACCTCATACCAGCGCCATGTTTAGGCAACATAAACTCGGTGCTACTGGCGATTTTTATGCCACTGGTACGTGTAGAAGCTGAAAATGGGTAGACTTCGGAGAGTGTAAGCGAGTTTAGTTCCTTTGGGATGTAGCCTTTCTCGTGGGCTAATCGAATGATGCTGCGACCCTCTGGTGTGTCGTCGTACCATGAGGAGATGAAAGCCGCTTCACCTACATCTTCTACGGTAAATTCACCAAATGGTATGAATTCGATAGCTTGCCTATTGCCCACTGTAATGGTACCTGTTTTATCCAGTAGCACCACATCAACGTCGCCAGCGGTTTCTATGGCTCTGCCAGATTTTGCAACTACCTTTCTTTTGTAGAGACGAGATATGCCTGAAAGCCCAATGGCAGGTAACAAAGCGCCTATTGTGGTTGGTAGCAGGCAAACGTAAAGTGCGATTAGAACCGATAAGTCGCCGTTGAGCCCCAACACAACTGAGAGACCGAGAAGCGAGACAATTATTATGCTAAATATCGCCGTTAACCCAAGCAGAATCATTGTAATTGCTTGCTCATTGGGTGTCTTGGGACGTTTAGAAGACTCAACCAGCTTTATCATTTGATTGATGAAGCTTTCCTCAGGGTTCACCGTAACCTTCACAGTCAAGGTGTCACTAGCGATTTTAGAGCCTCCTATCAGCATGTCGCCAGGCGCTTTACGAACAGGCACAGACTCACCAGTTAAAAGCGACTCATCAACCATTGCGATGCCCTCGAGCACTTCAGCATCAGATGGCACTAAGTCATCGTGTTCAAGTAAAAGCAAATCACCCTTCATCAGTGATTTAGAGGAGGTTAAAACAACCTTTCTTTCCCAGCCCGCAGTCACTATTTTCTTTGCAGGAACCTCGGCTTCTAGTTTTCGCAGGCTGTTTGCAGTGTTTTTAGCCTGTTTCTCTGCCAATGCATCAGATAGGGTGCTAAACCATACGGTCAAGAGTAGAATTGCTGCTACGGTTATGTAGAAGGGTCTCTGGCTGAGGTTTGCAACTGGGTAGAAACCCTGCGGATATATGGCTAGAGCTAAAACGATAAAGAATGTTACTTCAACAAGGAACATCACTGGGTTTCCGATTAGCTGCCTTGGGTTGAGCCGTAATAGTGAATCAAGCAGTACCTGTCCAGTTAAGGCCTTTGATTTCTGCTCAATCTTAGCCGCAGAAGCTGGTCGTTCTTGGGTTATACTTAGACAAATCCATTCCCCAGTCCTGAAAAGAACGATAATATTGGTCCTAAAGCCAAGAAGGGCAGGAACGATAACACCACAACAATTAGTATAGCTACTACTAGCACAATAGAGAAGATGATACTGTCAGTTTTAAGCCCAATTTCAGTGCTTCGTTTTCTTCCAATCATCGAGCCGCCAAGTGCTAGCAGTAAAAATATCGGTGCAAAGCGACCTATCAGTATCACAATCGCAGTAGAGATGTTAAAGAAGGGCGTGTTTCCTGAGGCGCCTAAAAAGTCTGAGCCGTTGTTGGCAGCGCTAGATGTAAACTCCCAAAGTATCTGTGTAAAACCAATCGAGTTGCCGCTTAATCCCACTGCGCTTACAGCACCACTCGCGTAAGCTATGATTGTTGGAATTAGAATAATGAGCGGGTGAATAAGGAAGGCAATCATAACAAGTTTGATGTCGCGGGCAGTGATTTTTATCCCTAAATACTCAGGTGTTCTGCCAGACATGAGCCCGACTAGAAATACCGTTATGACAATGTACATTATCAGGTACATCAAGCCCACGCCTGTACCGCCTGGTGATGCCTGAATGAACATGCCCATAAAGCCTGAGAGAACTGTGAGAGGGTTCATTGCAGGGAGAACTGTGTTTACCGACCCAGTACCTGTTGCAGTAGTAAATACTGTCCATAGAGCGGAGTTGAATCCGCCAATTCTTGTTTCAATGCCTTGAGCTACAATCGGAATGTTCGGGAGAAAGGCAATGATAAGGTTTAACGTCAATAAGGCGTATGCTGCAATAAGGAGCGGTTTTGTTTCCTTTTTCTGACCCAGTAAACGACCGTAAACAAAAATCAACGCCGTTGGAATTAACAGCATAAGAAACATTTCAAATAGGTTAGATGCAGGATTTGGGTTCATGAATGGGTGAGCGTTATTAGCGCCAAAGTATCCTCCACCATTAGTGCCTAACTGCATTATAGATTCAAGTGAGGCAACGGGGCCCACAAGAATTGTTTGTGTTCCACCCTCCACCGTCTTAACTAAAGAAGCAGCGTCCAGTGTTTGAGGACAGCCGAGTGCAACCAAGACTATTGCCGCCACCAAGCATAATGGAAGATAGATACGGGTTAGGGAACGAATAAAATCGACGTGAAAGTTCCCCATATCTTTTGAGCCAGATTTGAAGCCTCTCACCATAGCGATGGCAACACATAGACCAGTGGCTGCACAGGTGAATTGGAGAAGCTGAATCGCAGACATTTGACTAAAGATTGAGAGGGTTGCTTCGCCGTTGTAGTGTTGTAAGTCGGTGTTTGTGCCAAATGATACGGCGGTGTTGAATGCTAAATCTAAAGATAGCCCAGGGAATCCTTGAGGGTTAAGCGGTAGTCTGTCTTGAAAAAGGAAAATTATGAATGCAATAACCATTAGAAAGATGTTGAGTAGTAAAGCGGAGTAGAAATAACGCTTCCAACTCATTCCACTGTTTGGGTCAACGCCCGAGATTTTGTAGATGAAATTCTCTATTGGATTGAGGATTCGGTCAAGTCGAGTTGGTGCACGGCTAAATACTCTTGTTAGGTAAGGAGCTAGACGCCAACCTGCGAATATCGTTACAGCAATAAGCAGAATAACTGTTGACGCCTGTGAAATGTCTATCAAAATATACAATCCCTAAGGATATCATTGTTCACCTTAAACTAGTCAGAAGTTATGGTTTTTTAAAAATATCGGCTTCAGCGGAAGGTTGGACTGTAGTGTCACAGTTGAATCTGGGACCCTTGTGGACTTTTAGAACAACCGAGCTAACGGTGCTCTTTACGCCTTTTATCTTCATGATCTGGTTTTTTAAAACGTCCCTAAATTCTTCGATGTCCTCAGCTGAAACTAAGGTAACTATGTCGAATTCTCCTGTGACCTCGTATAATTCTTCTAAGTTCTTTAGTTTTGTGAGCTCCGCAGCTACATTGTCCATTTCGGATGCTTCAACGAAAATATCAATAAACGCGTATAAACGGGACAAATGGGGTCATCTTTCCAATATTAGTCTTTTTTGTTGGTTATATATCTATCCGTATAAGAATTACTTGGAAGATTGTGCAGCTTTAAAATCACCGTTATTACAGTGCTTTTTATCCCTTTGATTATTAGGATTTGTTTGTGTAATAAGTCTCTGAATTCTTCTAAGCAAGAGGTTGAAATGACAGAGACTATGTCATATTCGCCAGCTACTTCATAGACTTCTTTTATAGCCTCTATTTTTGAAAGTGCCGCTAAGATGTTTTCTTTTTCGGCTGATTCTACGAACATGTTTACGGATGCGGTGAATTGACTCAAATTGGTTCCTTCGATTTCCTCAGTCCAAACCACATATGGAATTTTCAAGCATATGGAGTTGTCGTTTGAGGTTAAGAGTTTAGACATCTGAAATTATCTCTTTAATGTTTTTGCGAACTGCATTTGACAAGTTTGTCAACTCTGTTAAGCAAGCAAGTAAGCAAGCCAATTTAGGCTAAAAAAGTCGAGTTCCTTGCGCTTTTATTTATGGAGAGTAAGAGAGTGAAGTCTCATCGCAAAAACAATTTCTTTGTTGAGTTTTCCTTTAATTAGAGAGTGATGGTAGTAGCGCTATATACCTTATTTAAAATCAAATGGTGCTTTTTGACTTTTACAAGGGAGGAGATGTCTAGAGAGCAACAAATGGTTTCTGTATACAGAAGCCTCACCCAAACATCACTTAACTATAAAACAGCTGCAGAGTATCCGCAATTCAGAATGCACAACTGCATGGGCAAACCAACATTCGGTCAATGAACGTTTAACCCCCAAGTTAGCAATTCAACAGTTGCTGAGAGTATAAATAGGGGAGGGGGTAGAGAGAAATCGCAACCAAAAGCAAGAAATATATAAAAATAAAAAGAGAGAAGGTTAGGTTTTGATTTGGCGCTATACTGGTCTTCTTCCGGTGATGAGCCAGACAACAAGCAGTATGATGCCGATGATGAGCAAGATATGTATCAGGAAGCCGATGCCGGGCAGCAGTATCCAACCGAAGAGCCATAGCACTATTATGATGAGAGCTATCCACAAAAGTATTGACATGTTCAAGACCTGAATGAAAAATTAGGATTTTTAGTTATTTATGGGTGTGTGACTGCAAAAAGTCAGCCACAAAATGAAATACCGCTAAAAAAGCGTTATTTACGTTGTACCGCTATTTTTTCAACGCCACTTGCTGTTCCAAGATAGGCTATATCGGTTAAACCGACAAAGAAGCCGGTTTCAGCCACACCCGGAATCATCTTCACCGAAACCGCCAACTCCGCCGGGTTCCTGATTTCCCCGAAAACTACATCGAGGACTGCGTTGCCGTTGTCGGTAATGATTGGGCCGAGTTTGCCTTTGGCTTCGCGCACGGTAACTTTGCCGCCCATCTCTGTTAATTTGCGTTTGACGGGTGAGAGCGCGAATGGGATGACTTCCACCGGAACGAATTGGCCGTTAGCGCCGAGGTAGGGTACTTTTTTGTTTTGGTCAGCGATTATTATGTTGATTTTGGAGGCTAAGGCAACGATTTTTTCTCTTGCCAATGCTGCGCCGCCGCCTTTGATGAGGTAGAGTTCGGGTGTTAATTGGTCTGCGCCGTCGATGGTGACGTCGATGATTGGGTGTTCCTCAAGTGTTGTGATTGGGATACCTTGTTCTACTGCTACTTGGAAGGCTTGGTAGCTGCTTGGGATGCCCATGAGGTGGATGCCTTCGGTTTTCATGCGTTCGCCCAGTGCTTCGATGGCGAATGCGGCTGTGCTACCGCTGCCTAGTCCAACTATGAAACCGTCTTGGACATGTTTGGCAGCTTCAAGCGCTGCCTTCTGCTTCTGCAATGTAATTGGGTCTTGGCTAAGCTTCAATTTCCATCTGTCCTAATTTGTCTAATACTTTCTCAACTTCGCTACGAATTGATTCGATGCGTTTTTCTGCTTCCGTTTTCTGAGTTGGCTTCTCTTCCGGTGGCTTACGTTTCTTCACGACGGGTTTTCTTTCTGCCACGACTTCGGAGGTTTCTTCCTCTTCGGTTTCTTCTTCCTCTTCTTCGGCGTCGTCCATGCGGATTGGGGTTGTGCGGATGGGTTTGATTGGGATTTCGCGGATGGGTTTTACGTCGATTCTGCCTCTGAGTTCTTCGACTTTGCTGGTTAATTCGCCGAATCGTTCGCTGAAGAGTTTCATGAGGTCTTCTTGCATGCCTTCGAGTTCATGGAGGGCGATGATGCCTTCGTCTTTTGTTATGGATTCTTTGATGGTGTTCATCCGCTGCTTGTAGCTGGCGGCGAGTTTTTCGCGTTCTATTTCGGTGATTTTGCCTTCTGCTTGAGCTTCGTAGAGTCGTGCGGATGGCGTCTCCGAGGATTTCGCGTTCCAAATCGAGCATGCGGAGTTCGTCTTTGGCGCTGTTTGCCATTGTGCCCTGAATGCTTTTAGAAACCCTAAACGGCATAGACATGTTAGTGGGCATGTTGGTGTATTCGAGGTCGATGCTTGTGTTTGGCTGCAACGGTTTCTGCTTGAGTGGCTCCTTTTCGGGCTCTGGAGTCTTCGCTTTTTCCTGTTTGGGAGCAGCCGGGTTCTTGTTGCTGTAGCGGCGCATGGCAAAAACAACGGTGCCGCAAGCAGTAATAATCACTAACGCGACAACCATTACAATTATGGGATCATCATACCAAGCCAAACCATGCCAACCTCGGTATCAACTTATCACACTATGGATATATTAATTGATATATTGGCTATGTTTAGCGTTCCAAGTTTAAATAAATGTCGCAAGCAGAAGCAGTTTAATGCCCTAATCTCGGGTGATTAAGCTGTTTTTCTATCTTTGTTGTTGCCGTTTACCCCTCTTATTTCAACAACTACCAATGGGTTTGGTTGGCGGCTGTGTTTTGCGGTCTGCGTCTGTGGCGGGTTGTAGGTTGATTGTGGAGTAATCCGCAAGCAGAACAGATTTAGACTTAGCAGGACCTACCTACCTCAGAGCACCTACCCCCTCCCTTATTTATAGGCTCAACAGTTGCAAGATAAAAACAGTCGGAAGCCTGCATTCGGTTGGGGCAGCAACTGTTTTCTATGTGGGTGTTAGGCAGGGCTTGTTTTTTGTGTGCATCTGCCGCGGCCTGCTCAGCAGCTTTAACCGCTAACCTGAATCTTAACTAAGTAGCTTTTAATAACCACCACAACCCCCATATCAAATAGAGTTGAAGATTATGCTGTTTAAGCATAAGAGCACCGTAAAAGTAGACATGGCAGACTTAGACGCCGAAAAAACCAACCTATCCAGCTTCATAGCCAGCCAATACCAAATAACTTCTTCAGAAACCTCAAAGGGCCTAGAACTAAACATGGAAACCTCCGAAATAGCCCATGCCGTAATGATGGTTAAAAAATTCATTTACCATAAAAACCTCAACGCCACACATTGGGTCAACGCAGAAAACAACGTAGTCAAAATCTACAAGTTCAAAGGCGCTTCCGCCAAGAAAAAAGAAAAACACGACAAGAGCACTCACCAAAACATTACACAAAGCTGGGGACTCTAAAGCCCCTTTAACAATTCACTACCATTAGTTATTAATAAAAACTGACCTCTTGAGTGCAAGTTACGCTCGGACAATTTGAAGTTTTGTAGCACAGATAAGTTTTAAGTACTACGGTGGTCCTACAGTGAATGTGTGATTCCCATGCAAGACGAAGTAAAAGTGACCCGAAAATACCAAGTCACAATACCTGAAAGCGTTCGTGCAGAACTCGGAGTCAAAATCGGCGACAAACTAATCGTGAAGTCCGAAAACAAACGAATAATCATGGAAGCCCCCAAGCGTATCGCTAACCCCTCTGATGCACTATGGTGTCTTTTCGGCAAACCCATAGATGTTGATGCAGTCAAACTTGTGGAGGACTCTTGGGAAACCAATACGTCTCCTGTAAAGTTCAAGAAACCGCATAGCGATAAACGAAAGGAAGACAAAGCTTGAGCTACTACGTTGACACCAATATTTTCATCTACTCCGCTTTAGGTCACCCCATTTATGGGGAAGCATGCAAAAAAATAATTGACGACATCCAAAACCAAAAAATCAAAGTCTACTGCGGTTTCCTGGTTCCAATTGAGCTTCTCGGTGCATTAACTCGGATAGACCCCAAAAAAGCGTCTGTTGCGTTGGAAGCTTTTTTCTCGTTACCCATAAACATGATACCGATAGACGAAAGGATTCTTCAAGATGCTGCTAAGTTAACGCTTGAATCAGGCGTTAGTTATGACTGTGTGCACGCTGGATGTATGCTTGGCAAGGGTTTGGATACGATAATAACTGAGGATGCAACCGATTGGAAGAAAATAAAACACTTCAAAATCATTCGGCCGCTGGAATACAAACGAACAGTTAAACCTTAGAGTTAGGCGGGATAGCCATTGTACCTTTTTCGATAGCTTTGGAGGTTCTGGCTTTTGTTGTTGTTAGTAAACACCCACATATGTTCATTGCATGCGCTGTTTTTCTTAGGAATTGAGGTTTTATTTTTGTCTTCATACAAAGAAAAACGTTAATCAAAATATGGGCGCGCCCAAACATACCCCAGGCCATGATACGGCGGCGATTAAGGTGAATGAGAAATCTTTTATGTGTCCTGAATGCGGTGAAACCTTTACCGTGGAGGAAGCGGTTGAGAGGCATCTGCATGGGGCGCATTTGGAGCATTTGCGTACGGCGCATAAAGAGTTCCATGGGGAAGACGTTGTAGGCAGGCACGTAGGTTAAAACACTCTTTTTCCCTTTATTTTTTATTGTGTGTCTAACCGGTAGGCGATTGTAGTAGGGACTTAGGTTTAAATCTTTAATTTTTACAAGCACAGTTATGAAGTTAATAACTGTTATCGGCGGTATAGTCGTTGCAATTTGTTTCTTCTTTGCAATTATCTTTGGTTTAGCGGCGTCTGTGCAAGCTACTACCTCGAGATTGGCAGTCAGCGGCATCCTCTTCGTAATCGGCATAGCCGTGATTGCGGGAGTCTGGTACCTTAACCGCAGACCCAAAACCGTCGTCCAACACCTCGAACTCTCAGGGGAAATGAAAGCAGCCCAAATCAAATGCCCCAACTGCGGCGGCAGCATCAACGCAGACCAAATCAAAATAACACAGGGCGTGCCATATGTTAAGTGCCCATATTGCGGCACAACTTTTGAGGTTGCTGAGGAACCGAAATGGTAAACCGCTCTGCCCTGTTTGTGGCGTTGCTTGCCCTATGCATTGTGTGTGCTTCAGCGGCTAGCCTCGCCCAACGCCCAGGAAACCTCACCTACACAGTAGACCATGAATGGGCACAAATCGCCATCAACCATGATGGCACCATCGACTTAACCTACAACATCACCCTAACCATCACTTCAGGCACCTTCGGCGCGTTTGATGTTGGGCAACCCAACGGCGACTTCACCATCGGACAAGCAAAAGACCAATACGGCAACCCACTAACACATACGACGCTACACCGGCAGCAACTATGGCGTCGATGTCCATGTTCAAGAATCCCACTCAACGTGCGGAGACAATCATCTGGTATACAAGTAACCACCAACGTCGCCGGTATGATATACTAACGACACCACTAACCCCGGCAACTTGGCATGCAGTTTATTCCACAGTGGGATGAGGCCGATACAGCCATCAACGATGTACGCAGTCCAAATTATCTTGCCAGCCGGCGTAACAACCTCAGCGATGTGAAAACCACCCAGAACTTCTACAACGGCACCTCCACCGTTGATGGTAACTTGGCGGTCTACTGGGAGAAGCCCTCTATTGGCGCCAGATGAACGCTTTACTGTGGGCGTCTCTTTCCCAGCCCAGTTTCTGCCAAACTTCACCCCACGCCGCACCACTCAGGCGGTGCTTTGACACATTCATCATCATAATCGCCGTAGTAGCGGTTTTGGCGGCAATCTTTGTCTTCATATTCATCATCTACAGAGTTAGCAAAAGCAGCTACTCAGCCCCCAAAGTCAGCATGGAAACTTTGGGCGTCAAACGGGGCTTAACCGCCGTCGAAGCGTCATATCTCCTGGATATGAAGCCGCCGCAGATAGTCACCGAAATCCTCTACAGCTTCCTGCAGAAACGGGCAGTTTGGGCAGAACAAACTAAACCCTCGCTAAAGCTTAAAGTGCTGGCGCCATACGAGAACAAAACCGGCACCAAAGACAACCCCTTACGCTACTACGAAATCGATTTCCTCAACAGCCTCAAAGCCGACGGCACACTTGACGAAGAAAAACTCGCCAAAGCCATAATGTTCCTCCGGGACACCACAGAAGAGAAGCTGAAAGGCTACAGCCGAAAAGACACCGTGGATTACTACCGAAAAATCGTAGCCCAAGCTTGGACGCAAGTGGAACAGGCAGGCACCCCCGAATTCGCCTCCAACGCATACAACGAGCAACTGCTCTGGCTCATGCTTGACCCCAACCAACGAGCCCAAACCGAAACCGCCTTCCGCAACCGCCCCTTCCAACCCCAGCCCCTGTGGTTCTGGTGGTGGTACGGCTACACCATTTATCATCCGCACCCAATTTACACGCCAAACATTAATGCACCCGCACAATCGGGTCCGGCGCCGGCGATTCCGGGCGCAGACTTCGCCAACAACATCGCCACTTCAATGGAGAAAACGTCCAGCAACATAGTAGTCAACTTAGAAAAGTTCGCTAACGCTATTGTTCCGCCAGCGCCTAAAGCCAGCCATGAACCCACCCGCAAAGGAGCGGACTGCGTTTGTGCCTGTGCAGCATGCGCGTGTGCCTGTGCTTGTGTCAGTTGTGCTTGTGCATGTGCAGGAGGAGGAGGCCACTAAATGAGTTTTCTAAAAAACATTGGTAAAAAACAGAAAGTGCCTGTGGGACGCTATAGTTACCGTGGACAGGACAAATACTCCGGGATGTCGCTGCAACTTAGAATTGAACAAGGCGGAAAGGGCGTCATGGTCATCAACGCAAACACCATCCTACACCTAAACCACTCCGCAACCGCATTCGCCTACTACTTCATGCAGGGACTACCCGAAACCACCGTCTTAACAAAAATCCGCGGATTATACCACGTCAGCTCCAGCCAAGCCAAAGCCGACTACGAAAAACTCGTCTACACAATCAGCACCCTAGCCCAAACCGAAAAAATCGACCCCGTCACCTTCCTGGAAATAGAAAAAGAAGAACCCTTCACCTACCAATACTCCGCACCATTACGCATGGACATGGCATTGACTTTCCGTTGCCAAAACGACTGCATCCACTGCTACGCCGGCGGACCCCACGAAACACCCGAACTATCGACGGAGCAATGGAAAACCGCTATCGACCGACTCAGCGACGTAGGAGTCTTCATCTTAACCTTCACCGGCGGCGAACCCACACTCCGCGACGACCTACCTGAGCTGCTGCTGTATGCCCAAACCAAAGGCATGGTCACAGGCTTAATCAGCAACGGGCGAAGGCTCAAGGATAAAGAATTTGTGGACTACGCTGGAAAAATCGGGTTTAGACTTCGTGCAAATCACCCTTGAATCGCATAAAGCTGAAGTGCATGATGCCATGACATCAGCAGTTGGCAGCTGGAGTGAAACCGTAGAGGGCATCCAAAACGCAGTACAATCGCAAATTTACGTTTCAACCAACACCACGCTTAGCAAACATAACGCAGCCGACTTCCTCACAACAGTCGACTACATCAAAAATTTAGGTGTGGACGCTTTTGGCTGCAACAGCCTCATCTACAGCGGTAAAGCACCCGCCGCAAGCAACGAATTTGCCCTAACCACCGACGAACTTAAGGCGCTGCTACCCAGAATCCGCGACAAAGCCCACTTGCTCGGCCTCAAATTCCTCTGGTACACGCCAACCCAATATTGCAACTTCAACCCCGTCCAGCTAGGACTCGGCGTGAAGAGCTGTACAGCCGCCATGATCAACGCTTGTGTAGGCCCAAACGGCGATGTGTATCCTTGCCAAAGCTACTTTGAAAGCCTCGGAAACATCCTCACCGACCCATGGACGAAAATCTGGCAGAATTCCTTAGCCGAGAAGCTGCGTAAAAGGGAATATGTGGAAGCTAAATGCAAAGACTGCAACGACCTCCAGGTTTGCGGCGGCGGTTGCCCCCTTGAACTCCAAAATAAGGAGCACAGCTGCAACTCGACAGCATGATTTATCTTTAAGCAAGCCACCTTTCTCTTTTAGGCGCAATGCACGCTTTTTGTGGATGCTACTAGATATGGCTCAACCAGAGAAGCCTCGGCTTGTTGTTTTTGACGTTGAAGGAGTGCTGATTCCTAAAAACCGCTTCTTTTTCGAAGTGGGCAAAACCTTAGGGTTCATTGGGCTTCTTAAAGTGTTAATCTGGGGTTTTCTCTATGAAGCAGGCGCCATTAAGCTTGAATCGGCTCTACGGCACATCTACGGCGATTTAAAAGGCACAAAAATCGAGACTATCCTAAATATTTTCGGCAGAATCCCAGCAACCCCTTATCTTCAAAGCCTCTGTGGACAACTTAAAGCTCGAAACTGCAAAGTCGCCCTAATCAGCTCAGGCATACCAACAGTCGCAGTTAAAAAACTCGCAGCTTCACTCTGCGCCGACTACGCATACGGCGTCGAAGTAGAACTCAAAGATGGAAGATTAACCGGTAAAATCCACGGCGAAGCCATCACCAAAAACGGCAAACTAAAAATCCTCTGCGACATCCTAAACAGCGAAGGCTTACTAACACAGAACTGCATCGTCGTAGCGGATGACCGAAACAACCGCTGCATATTCATGCCGGGCATCCTAAAAATCGGTTTCAACCCCGACTTCATCATCAGAGTAAAAGCCGACAGAGTAGTCAACGGAAAACTCACAAGCATCCTACCCATCATCGACGGCAAAAAACATAAACGATCTTTCCCCTCAACCAACGACTTAGTCAGAGAAGACATACACGCCGCCGGATTCTTCATGCCAGTCATCGCAGGCATGATCGGAGTACCCATAGTCGCCACAATAATCATCATAATAGCCATCATATACACCATGTCTGAACTTCTACGGCTGGACGGCTACAGTTTACCATTAATTTCGGATATAACACGGCACTCTGCTAATCAATCGGAACTCTTCGGCTTCGCAGCCGCACCACTCTACTTCGCCGTTGGAATAGTCGCAACATTACTACTGTTTCCCTCACATGCAGGGGGAGCAGCAATCGCAATGTTCTGTTTAGGCGACAGCACAGCATCCATCTTTGGGGGAATGATAACAACTTCATTACCTTTCAACAAAGGTAAAACCATAGAGGGCTCACTCGCCGGGTTCTTCTTTGCTTTTTTGGCCGGCACACTTTTTGTTTCTCCCCTCCTAGCTTTGATTGGAGCAGCAATTGCCATGACCATCGAGGTCCTGCCACTGCCAGTTAACGATAACGTATTAGTGCCCGTGATTACCGGTGCAGCCTTAACATTGCTAATGAGCTATGGCTTCTTCTGAGAAATAACCAAATTATGCTTTTGCTGGTGACTTAATTTCTTGATTTCCCGTTCCCGCTTCATCGCTTTACTACGGGTATCAAACAGCTCTACATAAGCCAAATACTCAGGCGGATGGGCTTTAGTGTATTTTGCGCCTTTGCCATTCTGATGCTGCCGTGTCCGCTCATCAATATCTTTAGTGTAGCCTGTGTAGAAGCTCCCGTCAACACATTTCAAGATGTAAACATAGAATGACATGCAGGTCGTCATTGCTCCGGTAGTTCAGGCGATAAACAGTCAAACACGACCCCTTTCTGTATTGCCCTTCGCATATACGAATCCGGGTCAAGCTCCTTAACGCAACCACGGTCTACGTCGATTATGTAGATTTCTTGTATGCGTGCATTGCGGACTTCTTCAAGGGTTACGGGTGGTTTCTGGTAATATGCATCGCAGAGTGCTTTGATCTGCTCAATTTCGAGGTCTGAGCGGTTCCGTGGAGGTTTGGCTAATGTGCGGGGAAACGGCAGAATATAATGGGGCGGCATACCTAAGGCGAATTTGCCTGCGAAACTGCTGTAACGGATGATTTTGCTAGCTAACCGTGCTGAAGTGTAAGTTAGGGGTGCCAGTGCATTTTCGGGTGGGATGAAGCCTGTCTCGATTTCTACCACTAAGTTGCCTAAGCCTTTGATGCCATATAAGTCGCAAGTTAACAACTCGTTTAGTGGGTATTCGAGTTGGAGTTCGTAGCCTTTTTGGATTAAGTATTTGGCGCATACGAGTTCCATTACGGAGTGATTGATTTTTACAAGATTTTCTTTTTGAAGTTTGATTAGCCATTCTTTTAGCATGTTCAGTTTGTTTTCAACGTTTGGTTCCACATTGAATGTTAACCTGGATAGAAGGTTGGTGAGGTCTCGTTCAAATCTTTCTTGACTACTGCTCATCAGGGTTTCCTTGCCCAATTCGGTGGCGTTGAGGAAGTTGCTACTTTACTAGTTACTTTTTGGATATATAAAGCCAAAAAAAATGTTCTAAACCATATTAACTCAAACGGTTTAGCGGTGTTTACTGTATATAGCCTATATGCTTGGCAGGTAAGCCATTACCTGAAGGCTTGTGTTGTTTGTCAACATATTTTATTTTGCAGTTCAGTTAACATATGGCTGAACTTACTTAGTTGCAAAAGCTGCCCCAACTTGGCTTAATTTCCAGGTTATGCTTGGACGAGTACTAGTCTTGCGTTGGGTACGTCTACTTCGGCGATTTTGCAGTTTTCAAATTCTTGCCCTGCACCCATTATGTCTCTAACGATTACGGTTGTGCCTTGGGTTTTCGCGTAAATTACATCTTTGAATTGGACTTTACCGTTTAGGATTACGTTGAATTCACACATAGCAAATCACAATAGCACAAAAACAGTTTCCAAGTAATAAGGACTTGTAGAGTAAATCATTAAAATACTAGTTATTGACCTTGATTTTTCAAGGATTCTTTATATTTAAGCAGTATATAGAAAATGTATTCGCTATGAGCAGGAGTTTAGTTTCTTGGTATATCAAAATAAAAGGCGAAAAATACGAAAAAGACATAGTCATCCATACTGACGGAAAAATCACTAAACGCAAAAAGAAGAAATCAAAAGACCTCAAACCCACTTATGGACATACACCCCTCTCTGAAAAAGAATTAGACATTTTAGCGGACGAAAAGCCAGAGGTTGTCTATGTCGGAACAGGTTATGAATCTGCATTGCCCATTACCCCTGAAGCGCTTGCATTGCTTAAAGACTATGAGACAATCATAGCTTCGACACCGGATGTACTTCCAAAAATTGATGAAGATAAAAGGAAAATAGTAGCATTCATACATGTAACATGTTAATGGGCCGTTTCATTTTACTTTGAAACTGTAAAAGGGTAAATGCTATAACAAGCTGGAAATTGCTTAGTTTGAGCGAATAGATTTACAGAACCAAAGAGCTCAATCAACTGTCTGCGTCTTTAGTGTTCCAGAGCTGGAACAATTTGTTCCATGAGTAGAATTAAAGGCAAGCTCCAAGCCATCTACTGTAGTGACACACATGCATAACCAAAGATGCACAATCGCTCTGATTACCACGCTAATTATCTGTTTAGGCGCCTCCTTATCAAGCGTACTTTGAGAGCGCAAACGGCTACCTACGCCCAAACATCAACACCATCCAATTCTGCGCCGTCACTTGAATGGAATGTTACCTTTGGGCTAAGCTACTATAACAAGGCATGTGAAATAATCCAAACCCAAGATGGCGGCTACGCGGTAACAGGTACGTGTGGTCCCATGGGCGGCACCCCTAATGTTGCACTCGTAAAACTTGATGCAGGGGGCAACCTGCTTTGGAATCAAACCTACGATTTGACGTTCACCAATTACCCTTTGACCACGGCGCTTGTGCAGACAGATGACGGCGGATTCACTATTGTTGGCAACCATAACAAGGACATGGTACTCATCAAGACTGACTCAGAGGGCATAAGTTCAGTGGAAGCGAACCTATTTGGTGTATAACGATCTCGCATTTGGTATGGCAAAAACAAGCGACGGCGGATACATAATAACAGGCCAGACAGCGTATGACATGAAGTCACACCCTTCAACACTGCTCATTAAAACTTATTCGTCTGGTGAAATACAGTGGAGAAAAGCCTATGGCTCAGGATCAATATACCTCCGATCAGTAGTCCAAGCTGACAATGGAAGCTATGTTGCGGCAGGTACCTCATTTTCTATTGCAACTCAGCAATTCAGTGCTTGGCTAGTAAAAGTTGACACTTCGGGCAATGTCTTATGGGATAAAAAATTTTCGGCCACATCGGCAAACGACTCGCAATATACATACAGTGACAGCGACATATTCACTCTTATTAAAACAAACGACGAAGGCTACGCACTTGCAGGTCGTGCATCATACGGAAATACACAAGGTAAGGAAACAACCGCAGCTTTACTGATAAAAACTGATGCCGCAGGCTCAGTACAGTGGAACAAGACCTATGGAGAAACAGGACTAAGCATTGTGTATTCTATGGTTCAAACCAACGATGGGGGTTATGTATTAACTGGCTCAGCCCTCAATGATATGGTTCTATTAAAAATCGACACAAACGGAAATAAACAGTGGAACCAAACCTTTCAAGACAATCAGAACACCGACATCGCCTACTCAGTGATTGAAACCGACGATGACGGATTAGCCCTTGCAGGAAAAACCACAGCTAAGGGTGAAAACTTCTATATTCTAAAAACTACTCCGATCATACCACCAACTTCACCATCTTCACCTTCATCAACGGAAACATTGCCTATACCAATAGAAATCTATGCAACTGGAGTATCGATTGCAGCAGTTACCTGTGTAGCGCTTCTGTTGTTTAAGAAAAGGCTGACAGTTACCAAGCGACTCAAAGCAAGTAAATATTATAGAAAACTCAAAACGGCTCAGTATGAGGATGACTGATATGTCTAACCAAAGACACACCATCGTCTTCATTGCAGTGCTTTTCCTCTGTCTAATCACATCGTTACCGACCTTCACAGGGAGTAATCGAACAGCAACAACAGCCCAAGCATCAACAGCATCTCTGCCCGTAATAGAATGGAACGCTACTTTTGGATTAGGCCACTACAATACAGCGCATCAAATTATACAGACAAAAGATGGTGGTTACGCAGTCAGTGGCATGTATGGCAGCCAGAACCCTCTAAACGTCACACTTGTCAAACTTGACGCAAATGGCAATGTGCAGTGGAATCAAAGCTATGATTTACAGTTCATCAACTATCCACTTAATAGCGCAATAATACAGACTAACGATTCTGGATATGTTATAATAGGAAACCAATACGGCACCTTAACGCTAACACTGATTAAAACCGATTCAGAGGGACAAATTCAATGGAGCCAAACGTACCCCGGCAATTATCTTACTTGGGGAATGACCCAAACTCACGACGGCGGGTACCTTATCACTGGAACCACCAGCACTCTTAGCATTGAAACTCAACCTAAAGCGGTGCTGATAAAAACCGATGCCTCCGGAAAAATGCAGTGGAGCAAAATGTATGGTTCAAGCTACTCAGACTTCTTTCATGCAGTAGTTCAGGCTGACGACGGAAACTATGTGGCAGTTGCTGGAGATCGACTGGTAAAGGTTGACGCCTCAGGTAATATTCTATGGGACAAAGAATTGCCGCCTGCGCTACCAAGTGACCCAGAGCAGTACCGATACAGCGGCAACGACTTATCCGCACTGATTAAAACAGCCGACGGCGGCTACGTACTGGCAGGTCGCGCATTTAACGAGAACATTAACGGAGGAGAAACAGCCTTTGCCCTAATAGTAAAAACTGACTCCGCGGGCACAATCCAGTGGAACAAGACCTATGGGGAATCTGGGCAAATTTGGCCCTACGCCATAGTTCAAACAGGCGATAACGGTTATGCACTGGCGGGCACAGCCTCCAACGATATAATTCTAATCAAAACAGACGAAGATGGAAACCAGCACTGGACTCAAACCTTCGGTGGCATTCAAAGCGACGATAGTGCCTTCTCGGCAATTGAAACACTCGACGGTGGGTTCGCTCTTGCGGGTCAAACTCAGCCAGGAACTACATACAGTGAATGTTACTACTATATTGTTAAAACAACTCCTGTTTCACCGTCTGTCTCTCCAACAACCAGTTCCTCAACGGGGCTACCATCTTTGCCGCTAGAAATATTAACAGTCATATCAGCCATTTTAATAGCAATAATCTGCCTTACAATACTTGCAATAGTAAAACACTATAAACATTCCAACAAATGACCCGTTAAGCGCTGATTTTTGGCGGCGGACGCACACGCTTCTTACCCAATCTTAATCCGCAACGCAATACGGTAGAGTTTACGAAGCGACATCACCAACTGCTCAACGCTGGGCATAGACGAGAATATAATCGGAATCTGCTCATACTCCGCAATACGAATCGCTTGCTCGTCAGGCATGGTCTTATGGAAAATCACGATACGAGGCTTGAGACTGCTCACTCGTATAATCATCATGGGCAAACTGCCGCCATCTACATTGGTAAATACCAGCGCCCGCTCCGTGGTAGCGCCGAAGAGCTGCGCATACTCTGAACCCGAGTAAGCCTCAACAGCTTTTCGGCTGTCGATGACTGTGTAGCCGTTGACTTCTTTCACGAATTTTTCTTTGCAAGCAACGATTTCGCCGCCTATTGCTTTACAGAGATACTCAACCCTGACTGGAATGGGAAACTCGCGAAGATCCACTACTGCCATGCTGGGTGAACTTGTGAGTCTGGCGAATTCTCTTATGAAACGGCTGCCTTTTTCTTCATCGATATGGAGCAGTGAGAGCACGAATCGGCGGATGAATTTGGCTCCGGGGCTTTTGCGTCTGCCACTCTCATAGTCACTTATCACTGAGGAGGAGAGTTTCATCGCGGTTGATAGGCTAAGTTGGGAGACTGCGAAGAGTTCACGCCATTTCCGCATGGTGGAGCCTGGGTTGCTTGAAAGTATGATTTCTCCCGCAATTCTTCTAGCTAAAACTTCCCTCAAACCAGGTGACACAGACATGTATGCTTCTTCCTGCTTGTACTCTTCCCTTCAAGGAGGAGGTATAAAACTATAGCGCTTTTCCAAAATACCTTAATGTCACTATAAAAAATAATGCTAAAAGCTCTATTCAACCGAAAATAAGCTGACTTAACTACCCTAAAACCGATATACCGCACAGGTTACCATCCGTTGAATTGAAATTTCTTTATTAGGAAGTTTGGCGTACTAAACAGTAACGTTCAAAGTCTACAAGAGGAGAGACAGCTTGAACGTTAATTCATTGCAAAACAACATAAAAAAGGAGTTGAAAGTACATATGTCAGAAAAAGCCAGTGACGTAATATTCGTTGGAAACAAACCACCAATGAGCTATGTGCTCGCCATCATAACAGCATTCTCTTCAGGGTCCCAAAAAGAAATAACCCTAAAAGCAAGAGGTCAAGCAATCACCACCGCAGTTGATGTCGCAGAAATTACAAGAAGCCGCTTCATTAAAGACCTCAAAGTGACCAAAATTGCAATCGGAACCGCCGAGATGCCACCAAGAGAAGGCGAGAACAGGTCCAGAATGGTTTCCACGATAGAGATTACTCTAACGAAAGCGTAACCACCGGACAAAAAAATATTAGAGAGTGTTTAGCTCTCAAACCCTTTTACTATTTTTTGTATTTATATATTCTTGGACTTTTGCTACAACTTGCATGAAAGCTTTTGTTGCAGCCGACTCTTTATCGCTCAACACAAAAGGTGTTCCCTTATCTGAATCTGCACCGACTTTTGGGTCAATAGGAATGCTACCGAGGAAGGGCACATTTACTTCTTTAGCCATTTTCTCGCCGCCGCCTGAACCGAAGATCTCGGTTTTTTTGCCGCAGTGAGGACACACAAAGCCGCTCATGTTCTCAACTACACCGATGGTTTGCATGTTCAGTTTCTCTGCGAACGTGACGGCTTTTTTGACGATGCTGCTGGATAGCTGGGTGGGCATTGTGACGATGACTACGCCATCCATTTCGGGTAAAAGCTGAGCAATACTCAAAGGCTCATCCCCAGTGCCAGGCGGCAAATCGATAAATAAGTAATCAAGTTCGCCCCAAACAACTTCACCCAAGAACTGTTTGATCGCACGCATCTTAAGCGGTCCACGCCAAATCGCAGGTGACTCCTCAGAGAGGAAGAAATCAATAGACATAACCTTCATACCCAACGGGCCCTCAACCGGGAAAGCGCCGATTGGGCTGGCTTTAACCTCTTTACCCTCCAACCCTAACAGGCGGGGTACGCTGGGGCCATGGATATCTGCATCTAAGATTCCGACTCGTTTGCCCTGCATGGCAAAAGCTGTAGCCAAGTTTACGGTGACGGTGCTTTTTCCGACTCCGCCTTTGCCGCTTATGATTGCGATTTTATGGGTGATTTTGCCCATTCGGTCTTTAAGTTCTGTTTGTTCTTGGGATTGTTGTTCTTTGTAGGCTTTGAGTTGAGCCATGTTTCGTTCATATGCCGCTGATGATTCTGCCAAAAAACTACACCTAACCTATTGGCTAGGTTGACTAAAAAGGGAAATAAAAAAGTAATGCCATTCTTAGCTGAGTTTGTAGCCTATTTTACGTAGAAACCCTCGGCGGTCTGCTATGTCCTTGTCGGTTTCTATACCCTTGCTCTTGAAGCCGTCTATAACGCCCATGATGCCTCTGCCCTGCTCAGTCTCAGCAATGACTATTTCCAACGGATTAGCCGACGCAGCATAAATTGAGCACACTTCGGGCACCATTTTGATTTTATCCAGTACATTGAGCGGATAAGCATTCTTAAGATAAATTACAAAGCAGTGGCCGCAACCAATTTCAAACGCCTTCTCCGCAGCCAACCGCCGCAACTCATCATCGTTACCTTCACAACGCACCAAGCAAGGACCTGAACTTTCACAGAAACCCAAACCGAACTTTATGCCGGGAACAGAGTTGACGAGGGCTTCATAGAGGTCTTCAGCGGTTTTTATGAAATGCGCTTGACCCAAAATGATGTTGCAGTCTTTGGGCGGCTCTACTTTAACGGTTTTTAATTCCAAACACAAGCCTCCATAACCAGTGTTTAGCTCATGAATATAACTTTTAAACTATTTCATCCGTCAAAATATCAGGGTTGCCGCCGCTTTCCTCATCGTTAAATTTTGGCTCCAACGGAAAAATGACGACGAAGGTTGTGCCTTTTCCCTCTTCGCTTTGAACCAGGATTTTGCCGCCGTGCCCTTCGACGATGCGTTTGCTAATGGATAAGCCGAAACCCATGCCCTGTGCTTTAGTGGTGAATAGGGGTGTGAATATTTTGGGCAGCGTTTCCTGCGAGATGCCTTGGCCGGTGTCGGTGAAAGAGATAACAACTGTGTCTTTCTCTTGATAGCTTTTGATTTCTAACGTGCCGCCATTGGGCATGGCGTCTACTGCGTTTTTTATCAAGTTAACATAGACCCGTACGGCTTTGTTTTCGTCAGCTTTTAGTTTTGAATCGGCTGTTAAATCTTGGAATTGTATGTTTTCTGGAATCTTTACCATAATTAGTGCTTTTTCAAGCAACTGTTTAGGTGAACACTCGACTATGTCGAGGCGGAGCTTCTTTGAATATTCCAATAAATCAGTGATAATTGCGTTAGCGTGATCAATGGATTTATCGATAATCTCAATCATAGGGGCAATGTCACTGTTTTTGCCGTTTACGGTTTTTTTCTTGATAAGGTAATCTGCGTTTCTTATTGCTGCAAGCGGATTACGAATATCATGTGCAACCATACCTGCTAATTCACCAATAGCGGCTAAACGCTCTGAACGTAAGAGGCGCTGCTCAAGCAGTTTCTTTTCCGAGAGGTCCCTAATGATACCGACTATGCCAATTGGATGGTCCGCTTCATCTTTAACAAGGCTAACAGAGAATTCAACGGGTATTTCTGAAGCCGTCTTTTTTCATAAAATAGGTTTCACAACGCACCGGACCCTTGTTTTGGAATACAGCAACAACTTCTTTCGCAAAGTCTTGACGTAACCTATCCACTAGAAAATTTAACCCCGGTTTTCCAATAAGGTCTTCATGGGTAAAACCGCTCAGTTCAGTGACTCGCATGTTACATTCAATAAGGTTACCGGCTAAGTCAGCGGCGATTATGGCATCAGGAGACGCCTGCAAAATACTTTCCAGTTGCTTCTTGTTTTCCGCCAACTCTTTTGTGCGTTCAGCCACTGTATTTTCAAGCGTAAACGTGTTCTGCTCGATGACGTCTAGCAGTCCATTTATGTTCTGGCTAAGGCTGGATAATTCATCGTTTCCTTCAACTTTAACACGCCTTAAATTTTTATCATTATGCCTTATTTTTGTCACTGTACCGCTTAGACTGCTCAAGCGTGATATGACTAGTTTGTCTAAGAGAAGAGCAATTGCAATAAATACGCAAAGAGCGATGCCTACAAAGAATATTTCAGAGTAAACCAAACCACCGGTTCCTAAGGTGTATTCTGTTCGGTAATCATCCACTCTCATGATCAGGAGGGGCTCGCCTTCAACGTCGTTTAATAATGCATATCCGGCGATGTAGGTTTCATTCAAGGGATGGGCAAAGATTGGGCGTTCTCCTGAGAGGTTGGCTTTAGCTAACTCAAAACTTGCACTTGCGGATGTGCTGTTAACTAGTGCGTAGGATATAGGTAGGCCGGTTGATGAGGATAGAAGCATCAGTTGATTTTCGTCGAGATATCTGCCCATTATTAGGGTTCCATGCGAAGGCCCCTCTTCCAAGCTGCTAAGGATCGGACAAGAAGCCACCAGCATAGGTGTTCCGTCTAAGAGAATTAAACCGCCTTCCTGAGCTGATTCATTAAACAAATTCTCGTTTTGGATAACTTGGGCTACTGTGTTATCATTAAGTTGCAATAGCAGTCTGGTTTGAAAAATTATATAGATTTTCCGAAAACCAAAGAGCCTCTATTCTCATTAAAATAAAGCATCATGTTCAACTGCAAATTCACAAACGTATCGTCCATCAAATTGGATGCGATATAGGCGGTGTTGTTGTTTTCAACAAAAGCGTATGTATCGTCCCATTGTGCCCAATCGTTGACGGTGTTGTGTATGTTGGTGATGGCGATGTCTAAGTTTTGAGTTAACCGTAAGGCATTGTCTGTTGACTGCTTGTTTTCGGATTCGGTTATGCCATCCAACATCGCTTTTTCTCCGAAAACTATGAGACCCGCCATTAAGATAACGGTGATTAACCCCAGAATCAGGAGCATCTTGTAGCGAATTCTCATGCGTATTAAGCGAGTGAGGGGTGTTAAAACACTTATGAATCCAGCATTCAAATCCTGAATATTCAACATAAGAATAAGAATACATTACCGCTTAAACCCAACAATCAATCCCAATGAGATATGAAAATTCTGTTTCAAGCATTCGACTGCGATGAACAAGAATGCGAAGGCCCTTTCAACCTAACGTTTACTGCTGGGAATGCTGGGCAAAAAGATAGCCAGCGTTTTTTCCAGGGCTTTATTGTAGCTTTTTACAAGTTGGCTATCCAAAACCTAAATATCATTCTTCTGCATAGGTTTGGGAAAGTGGCGGGCCGGTAGTTCAGCTGGTATGAACGCTTGACTTGCACTCAAGAGGTCAGGGGTTCAAATCCCCTCCGGTCCACTCGTCAACTCTTTTGATTGTATTTCGTTGAATGGGTTTTTTTAGCAAAGAAGCTTGTATCAGAAGAGATGGTTACGGATAATCATGTAATCCAAGATGCCTACAACATAGGAAAGCACCCAGAACACTGTCAATAACCAAGCAATCCTTCGGCTTTTAGCTGGAAACGTCGGTGAATTTGGTCGCCAAATAATGATAAGCCACACTCCGAAAGCTAACGCGGGAAAAGAAAAGACAGCATGACCTAAAAACACCGCCAAATCCAAGGGTGAACCCAAATACTCAGCCATCGAACTGTTATTCATAGGAGACATAACCAGCACGCCGAGGAAACTTACGATTGTTATAGAAACTGCCATTATTGCTAGGATACCATGCATGAGGTAATTGCCTTTACTTCTAAACCACATGCTGATTAGAATCAGGGTCATCCAAAGCGTTTGCATGATTACGTTGATATCTCGGAAACTAAGTGGAACCTGACTTTCGCTTATGGGCGTGGATGATATGGCGCCAACAGCAAATATTAGCCCCAATACAAGAGCGATGCCTGCAACTGTCTGCTGCTTAGGATTCAGTGTAACGTGTTTTCTACGGGCTACAACTATTAGCAAAGACGTAACAGCGGCAACCAAACCCACTGCAATCACCAGTGGATAAAACATTGACTGACTCGGCGCTTGGGGCTTCAGGGCTCCATATGTTGGTTGCAACTGCATCCACAGTTACAGTCAGGTCGTCAATGTACCAGCCATCCTTTGTAGTTACGTTACGGTAAGTTTCCGAAGACCCAACAAACACGCCAGTAGCTTTATCCCATTCCTTATGCCGAAAAGAATCGTTCCCATACGTTAAAATTCGGTTTGCACCCAAAACGGTTTTTTGGGCTTCACTTTGAATTGTTACATTTACGGGTTTGTGATTGTGTATCGAGGAATCATAGAATGTGTCGCCTACTCCAAGATTGGCGGGAATGATTATCCAGCCTCCGACGTTGCCTTCTGAGAAGTTGAATTTCCAGATGGCGTTGCCTACTGTTCCATTAGCATATCGGGCGGTAAGATTGATTGAGAAAGCCGTATCTTGAACTGACAAGACGGTTAGTTCTCATCCACCTTACGTCGTGTGTTGGAGGCGCTGACCCAGTTCCATTTACGCTGATGTTGTATTCTATCCAGTCGCCTTCTTTGACGCCCACCGAAGATGCGTCATAAGCGAGTGCGGGTGAGGAGATGATTGATAAGGAAACTATTAGGGTTGCCAGAATAAGTGCAGTGAAGGCTTTCATTTTTCATCAATTAAGCCGTGAGCCGAGGCAGTCTTAAAGCGTTTTTCGTCAAGAAACCTTGACTAAACCAATTTGGCTATTAATCCAAGAAAACTTGACCAGCTAGCAATAACGAAGTAACCCAACCATGCTTATTCTTTTATTTATCTTATGCAGAATCACTATTGAGGATAAAACTTGGACTCCGACCAATTAGCCATAATAAAAAAAGAGGAAATTTCTGCCCAAGCCAAAACTCTAACCGCAAACGACATCAAATTCCTCGTAGAAACGCTCAGCGAAAAAGATGACAAGATACGCTACAATGCTTTTCTTCTCTTACAAGCCCACTCCAAAGAAGCACCCTCAGTTTATCCATACTGGGAGGTTCTGGAGAAAAAGTTGGATAGCGACAACTCGTACCAGCGCAGCCTCGGCGTTATGCTCATCGCAGAGAATGTACGTTGGGATAATGAGGGCAAATTTGCTAAAGTCTTTGGGAAATACATGGCTTGCTGTGGCGACGAGAAATTCATTACTGCAAGGCAGACTATTCAGGGGCTTGGAACTATAATGCAATCCACCGACAAGTATAATGGTTCTATAGAGGCGGCGTTGTCTAATTTGCAGTTTTCCCAGTATAAAGATAATCAGCAGAAGCTTCTCAAAAAAGACGTTGCGGCTACCTTGAAAGCCATCAAAAAATAGACGGCATTATCTATCGTTTGATTGAATGGGTTTGCTGAGGCTCTGGACCAAATAGGAGAGAAGGTAGAAAACTCTAACATGAGTAACTGTTAGTTAACCAGAGCCTTGTCAGCCCCTTTTCTGTATCGATTCAATCTTCGGCTTTACATACACCAGCAATCACGTTTGGGCTTTTTTTGGATAAAAACGATTTCCCAGATTCCCCCCGCATCACACCCAATTGTGACGTGGGTCGATAGGCTTAAAGCGCTAACATGCTAACTATGGCTTGAGGAGCATCCCGTGTCAGAAGTCGAAGCCATAATAAGGCAAGAGGCAGGCGTAAAAGCCCACGAATCCCAATCACCCCCAACCGTTGGATTAAAAGCAGGCGCATTCGCCGATCTCGGCACCCTAATACTCACCAACAAGCGTCTGGTCTACATCGATAAGGGAGG
Source organism: uncultured archaeon (assembly GCA_963782915.1). Classification (GTDB taxonomy): domain Archaea; phylum Thermoproteota; class Bathyarchaeia; order Bathyarchaeales; family Bathycorpusculaceae; genus Bathycorpusculum. The sequence goes on along the minus strand of CAWALK010000020.1, from coordinate 75,288 downwards.
AGCCGCACGGGCGGCAGCTTGGGCAGTAGGCGGAGTATTCGCTGCACAAGCGATTGAAAATAGGGTTTCTAAAGCTGAAATCGACGAATTATCAAAACGAGAAGGCAGCTACGCCATGCCACTACAAAGCATTACGCGAGTTGAAGCTGGAAAGAAGATGGGTCAAAGCTACATCAGCATAGATTGCAGCGGTTTATCGAAGCCAACCCACGCTTATGTGGTTTCAGGCGGAAACAACAACCGAGATTGGGTTACAGCAATAAACCAAGCCAGAACCGCATTGCAGTATGCGCCGAGTATACAGCCAACAGCTTTTACTTCGCCCCAATCGATGCAAAGCGCCTATGTTCAAAAGCCACAAGTTGCTTCACAGAAAATCTGCCAAAAATGCGGCGCCCCTGACACGTTAGGATCAAAATTCTGTACCTCATGCGGAGCACCCCTAATACAAACCCAAAATGAAATGCCATTACCGCCGCCTCCACCGCCAACACAGACACCCATGTGCCCATACTGCAGAAGCTCAATCCGTTACATCCAGCAGTATCAACGCTGGTACTGTGATAAAGAGAAAAGGTATGTTTAGGATTTTAGCGGTTGAAGAGAGCCGTTAAATTGGAGAAAGCTTACTCTTTCTTTCCTGTTTTTTCTTCGTGTTTTTTCTTTTTTGCTGCGTTCTTTTTTGCTAATGAAGGCATAGTTTTATCCTCTGTTACTGCTGTTTACGCATCATTTACCTAAAAGCTTAATGCTTATTTGGGGTGGAATCGCCTGTTTTAAGCTTAGATGAGGGGGCTTATTGTTTTGGGGGCATAGGTAAATGGGGTTTAGGAACATATTTGGTTGGTTGAAAATTTTAGTTATGTTCGATAAAACGGCTAAAGCGGGTTCAGAGAGTTCAGGCATATTGCAGAGTGATATAGATTTGGAGGATATCAAAAATGATGCCCTCGATTTTAATGGAAGCCCAGTATGAGTCGCTAAAAGAGAATGGACAAACAAATCCAGAACTAAGAGTCAAATGCATAAAAGGTTAAAAAAATATAAAAAGAGGCAGCTTGGCTGTTCAACCTTTTTGGTTGATTGCCGATAGCTATCTTTGTTCCGTACTTCCTTAGAAGAGCTTTTCCCAGCTTGTGACTAGGTCGAGTACTTCTTGGCCTGCTTTGCCGCCGTAGCTCTTTAAGCGTTCGCGAGTGTCTTTCTCTGCGATGGCTTTCTTTTGGAATTCTTGCATCTGTGCTGCTTTGTCGGTGAGGTATAGTAAGCCATCTACGCCTGCGCGTGCCATGCGGACTGAGACTGTTAAGAGTTCGCTTGCTGTTGGTGTTTCTTGTGGATCGTCGCCGGGCCCGATAACGTAGAGTGCAATGTTTAGTTTTACGTTTTTGAAGAGTTTCTTGAAGTTGCGTGTGAGCATTTCCCAGTACCAGGGTGTAGCGTAGTTTTTGCTGAACATGACGACGAACATTTCGGTTGTGAGTGGTAGCATATCGTCGAAGTTGACGCCGAAGCGTTCATAGTTTGTGACTGGGTCTGGAAGGACACCGATGTATAGTGGTTTTTTGGCTTTGTTGATTACGCGGTCGCTTGTTGCTGCCATGTAGTCTGTGACTTCTTTGCGTCTCCATTCGTACCAGGATAAGCCGCTTTTTGCGTGTAATTCTTTGCATCTTGGGCAGGTGCAGTGGCCGTGTTCTGCGAAGTGGATGCTGTTTAGCCAGACACCTTGACTTTTGCGTGCAGTGTCTTCCATATAGTCAAGTTGTTCTGCACGGTGTTCTGGTTGTGTTTGACAGAGGACTTCCCAGCGTACGTTGTAGTTGTCGTTGGTTCTCCAAGCTGGACCAAGGTCTGATTGTGAAATCCAGTCTGGGTGTAGACGGGCTGCGACGTTGTCACCGAAAATTGCGACGTTACTGTACATATCAGCTTTAGGGGGCATTCGTCTTCCGACTTCCGGTTTTGTGCGGAAGAGGTCAAAGTCGAAGCCTGGAACTTTCTTTGCTTCAAACATGTATGTGCCGAATTTCATTTGCTTCTACCTTTTTAGAATCCAAAACGTTTGGCGCTGTTATAAAGTTTTGCATAAATAGCCGTTTCATGGTTGCAAAAGGTAAAATGATGTTAGGCGATTGCTTGTAATGATGATTTTGGATGGTTTTCTTGGTTGTGGGGGTCTTGTTTGGGTTTTTGGTTTTTCTACAGTGTGTTGTTGCCGAAAAGCGCCTATACACAACAACAACCAACACTTTGAGGTAGAGATTGCTTCATGAAAGCCGAGCCCAAAACAAGTCGCAAACTACTTGTGCAAACCAAAAAACGGTGTTAAAGGCTAGCAAAAAGCCAGCCCAAAAAGGGGCCTTAAGTTGGCGGTGGCGGTGGAGGCAGAGGCAAATCAGAAGTTGAGGCAGGTGAGGTGCCTTTTCTTTTGCGCATAAACACAACACCAACCAAAATGCCGACAATCGCAATTACCGCTATTACGGCGATGATTATGAGTAGTGTATTGTCTGTGGCTGTTTGGGCTGCTTGTGTTGGAGCCAATGTTGGAGTTGCTGTTGGTTGACTTGTTGGTGTTGGAGTCACTTCAGTTGTTGGTGATACCGTCGGGGTTGCCGCTGGATTAACTGTGATTGCAGCGGTAGTGGCGTTAACAAGAGGGAACCCCTTGTTCACTACTGTAATAGTCTGAGACCCAGCCGTATTTAGGGTAATGTTGAAAACGCCTATGCCATTTACCAAATTGCTAGGGCTTCCCTGCAACGGAAAAATTGCTGCTACATCAGTTGAGGAAAAATCTATTGATTTGCCATAACCCGAGCTCCCGATGTCCGTCAACACATTTTCAGAGGCATCTAACGCTGAGACCGTAACGTTGACGGATTCACCCGCTGAAATGGTTGTTGGAGTAACCGAGACGCCAAAATGGATTGGGGCAACGGTGACTATTAAGGTTCCAACTATTGCATTATTTGCTGTATCCGTTACTGTGACTGTTTGGGTGCCAGCGGTTCCAAAGTACATTGTGCAGCTTGCTATACCGCCAGCATTTACGTCTAGTGTGGTGTTGGTTGGCAGAATCGCGTTAGGGTCACTGCAAGTCAAAACAACTGCGCCGACCGTTGTTACGGTGTCATTGTTGGCGTCGGCAGCTTCCACTTTAAGATTGTTGGCTATAGCTACAGTGGAGGTTTCTTGTATGAAATCAACATTGTAGTGTGTGATTGCTCCAACCGCTTCCACCTGGCCAATTCCAATCACTGATAATGAACAAACCATCATTGCTACAAGTAATATAGTGAATAATTGTAATTTCCCCAAATCAATCCTTCCTGTCAAGCGTTATCTTCTTTGTTCGTGTTTTAAGGTTTGCGGCTCAAACGGCTGTTATTCGATACCTGAATACATCGAGAAATATTAAAGGCTGGGCTGACGGAGTATCCCTTGTTATATTAAGGCAAACCCAACTTTACTATAGTGATTAACATGCTAATACGTGAAACAACCAGTGCCGACCTAAATGACATATGGGCAGTGGAACGAGCGGCGTTTAAAACCGAAGGAGAAGCCAACCTCACAAGAGACCTATTAGCTGATCCTACCGCACAACCCACCTTATCCCTGCTCGCCTACGTCGAAGATCAACCTGTTGGGCATATCCTCTTCACAAAAGCATACATCACAAACGCCCCCGAGGTAGTGGCTTCGCTTTTGGCGCCTCTGGCAGTTGTACCCAAATTTCAGAAGCAAGGCATCGGCGGCAGCCTCATCAAAAAAGGCATACAACTCCAAGCACAATCAGGCATAGAAATCGTATTTCGTACTCGGACATCCAGCATACTACCCAAAATATGGGTTTACTCCAGCCGCTAAATATGGGTTCGAACCCACATATCCCATCCCAACCGAAGTCGCTGACGCATGGATGGTACAAGCCCTAAAACCAAACATACTCGGTACCGTTAAAGGCAAAGTAATGGGTTCAAACGCCATGAATAGACCTGAAAACTGGCGAGAATAATCGCAAAACGGGTTTATTGCTCTGCCGCTACCTCCCCTCCCCTTATATAAACAAGCCAACACAGTACCTAAGCGATGAATGCCCAAAAACTTCCAGCCGATGCAGTGGTCGTCGGAGGCGGACCCGTCGGCTCCTACGCAGCCCTTCACTTAGCCAAAAAAGGCATCCCCGTCACAGTTTACGAAGAGCACCCCCAAATCGGTTATCCATCTCATTGTGCAGGGCATATTAGCATTCGAAGCCTCAGAAACATGGGGCTTTATCCACTGCCCGACGGCATTATCGAGAACAATTTTTGCGCTGCCAACTTTTACTCGCCTCAAGGCACCAAGTTTTCGTTGCATCTTTCTTGTCCAGTGACTACTGCGCTCAATAGGGCAAGGTTCGACCAGTATCTTGGCTAAGCAGGCACAGGCGGCTGGGGCACATTTCGAGGTGAGCACTCGTGTGCAGTCACTGCTGATGCAGAATGGCTCTGTGAAGGGCATTAACGTTAAACGGGCAGACGGCACAGAAGTTGAGGTTAATTCAAAGATAGTTTTTGATTCAGAAGGAATATCTTCGCGGCTCCTACGCCAAGCTGGATTAAAGGCGCTTAAACCCAGCGGCTTAGTCTACGCAGTCGAAACCGAAATCACAGGAGCCCAAGACATCGAAATGAACGCAGTCGAAGTCTACTTCGGCAAAACCTACGCCCCAGGCTTCTACGGCTGGCTCATCCCCAAACCCGACGGCACAGCCAAACTCGGCTTAGCCACCAACCAAGGCGACCCCCGAGCATACCTCAAACGCCTCATGACTAAGCACCCCGTCGCATCCAAGCAGCTTGCGAAAGCCAAAATTACGCAGGCGGGCTACCACGCCATCAGCTTGGGCGGACCAATCAGGAGGGCTTATGCGGATGGGTTTTTGGCGATGGGCGATTGCGCTTCACAGGTTAAGCCTACGACTGGCGGCGGAGTTATCTTTGGATTGACATGTGCCCGTGAAGCAGCCGAAGTAGCAGCCCAAGCCCTCAAAAAAGGCGATACCTCAGCCAACGCACTGCAAGCGTACCAGAAACGCTGCGACGACCTCCTAAACTTCGACATTCAAGTTATGCTGCGGCTACGGCGATTCCTCGATTCCCTCTCCGACACAAAACTCGACGAAATGCTCCGCGTCTGCGGCAAACTAGGCGTAGACAAAGCCCTTAGCGACGTTGACGAAATTGATTATCAGGGAAAGATGCTCATGTCCGTTGCTGGAAAACCAGCGATGTGGGCAGCACTCGCATACTTCGGGCTACTCTACCTGTCTGCAAACCCTTAAAATCTCGCATGCTAACCTATACGCGGGAAACCCGAAATGTCAGACCGATTCGAATACAAACAAGTCCTAATCTTCCGAACCGACCTGCAAATGGGCAAAGGCAAAATCGCAGCACAAGCAGGTCACGCAGCCATCTCAGCAGCCCAAGACGCCTATGTACACCATAAGAAATGGTGGGATGCATGGATGTATGAAGGTCAAAAAAAGGTTGCATTGAAGGTTCAGACTGAAAAGGAACTGTGTGAATTGGAAAAGTTTGCAGAAGACTTGGGTTTGCCACATGCACTCATTGTTGATGCTGGTTTAACCCAGATTCCCGAGGGTTCAATTACCTGTTTGGGCATCGGTCCCGCTCCAACTGAGAAGATTGACAGGCTTACTCGCGAATTAAAACTATTATAGGCGACAGTTTTGCCGATTCCTGACGTTGACAAATTGCTGGGTATGGATGCTTACGCTACCAAAGCGGCGGGTGTAGGCGGCAAACTGAAGGAATCGGTGGATGATTTTGTCGTTGAAGAAGTACTTGTGGATGGCACTAAAGCCAGCATAAGCGGAACGGTCCCCGCCAGAGTTATTGGCTCATCGGCGCAGCCCCAGCGGTTCCTGCTGTGCACGATGGTTAAGCGCAACTGGGACACCTTCATAGCCACCAAAAACGTCGCCCAATCCCTTGGGCATAGACCAAAACCGCGTCCAATTCGCAGGAATAAAAGACGCTAAAGCCGTAACGGCTCAGCATATCACTATAGAAAACGTCTCCGTTGAAGAAGCTGGGAAGGTTGATGTTAAAGACCTCAAAGTCACCCCAATCGGCTATGTCCGAGAAATGCTCTCGCTGTTCTATCTCTTAGGAAACAATTTCACGATAACCATCAAAAACCCAACTGTCACCCAAGCAGACGCCAAAGAGCAAATCGAACAGACCATCCAAGAACTCACCCAACAAGGCGGCATCCCAAACTACTTCGGGCACCAACGCTTCGGCACCACACGCCCCATAACACACCTCGTCGGAAAAGCCCTCACCCAAGGCAACTTCGAAGAAGCAGCAATGCTATTCTTAGCAAAGCCGAGCCCTTATGAGCATCCCTCGTCACGGCAGGCACGAGAGCAACTCGAAGAAACCCACGATTTCAAAGCGGCAGCAGAGAATTTTCCAAGACAACTCCGATTCGAACGCCTAATGCTCACCTCACTTAGCCAATAACCCAACCGATTATGTCGGCGCTTTTCAGCGGTTACAGCCTAAACTTCAGGCGCTTTTTGTCCAAGCCCACCAGTCCTATCTCTTCAACCGTTTCCTAAGCCAACGTATCTTGCATGGGTTGCCGCTCAATGAGGCGGTTGTCGGCGATTTTGTGGTTGCGGTTGAGCGGTCTGGGTTGCCGTTGACTACTGTGGATAAGGTTGTTACCGCAGAGAACTTGGCGCAAATTAATGCGGCGGTTAAGGCGGGTAAGATGCGTGTTGCACTGCCGATTTTTGGCATGAAACAGAAACTCTCGGGCGGCGCTATGGGCGAAATCGAGCAGGAAGTGCTTGAGGCGGAAGGCATCGGCGACGGTCCAATCACGGCTCAATGAACTTTCCAGAGCGGGTGGCAAAGGTGGGTTGCGTACGGTTTTGACGCCTGTTAAAGATTTCAAGCTCCTTGATGCCTCGGAGGACTCACTGAAGGTCAGTTTTATGCTGCTCCGCGGCTGCTATGCCACAGTGCTTCTGCGGGAATTAATGAAGCCCTCCGACCCAGTAGCTGCTGGGTTTTGATTGCTTGCATAAACGCTGATAAGCAAGATTAGCTTCAATATTTTTAGGAAGCTACTTTTTATGGAGAATCCGCAACCAGAACAGCCGCGGCAATGCGTTATTCCGATTCATAAGCCTAAGCGGCGGGAATACATCTTCTTCTTTGCTACAGGCTTTTTGGTGAGTATTCCGTTTGCATCGTTTTTTGAGGGGCTCGCTCCATCCTCAACTGTGCTGGCTGCGGCGTTGCTGGTTGTGGTTTTGGCTCCGTTCGTTGAAGAACTTGCTAAAGTGTTCCCGCTCTTCTATCGCCACGGCGAAACCCAACGTTCCCTTGTATCGCTCGGGTTGTTGATTGGGTTGGGGTTTGGGATTGCAGAATTCGTCGAATACGTAGCATTCGTTGGAGCATCACCCGTAGCCAGATTGCCTGGCATCATTTTCCATGCTTCCAGCGCAACCATAACTGCGTATGGAGTTGCAAAAAAGAATCCGCTACCCTACTACCTAATAGCGGTGGGATTGCATGCTGCCAACAACTTTTTCGCGATAGTCGGCGACATTTTTAGTGTATTTATCAATTTGTTGGTGTTGATTACAACGTATATGTTGGCTTGGCGTTACTGGCACAAAGCCAAACAGGATGTTATCGTTGTTTAGCAGACTTTATCTGTTCTGGCTAAATCTCTGAGCCGGTTTACGCCGTCGATTTCAAGTATAAAATCAGCCACGGCTTTGGGCACCAGTGTAGTCCAGCTTTCGCCCTTAACCATTTTTTCCCGAACCAACGTTGACATGTAAACTTTCCTATCAAACAGCGGCAAATCCTGAACTTTGTAGCCTGCCTCCATAAACAACCTGCGCGTTAAGGGCTCGTTGGAGTAGACTACGTTGAATTTGGGTGTGTAGCCTTCTACTGCGCTTACCCAGAGCATATGCAGATGGACATCGGGTACGGGGACAATCCAGAGTTTTGTGGAGTCTACGCCTGCTTCATAGAGGGCACGGCGCACCATAACTAGTCGTTCGCCTGCTGTGAAGGGGTTGTAGCTGTTGTGGCTGTATTGGGCGCTGCCGATGACAACGACTAATTCGTCGACGCCTTTGAGGCAGTATTTTATGGCGTCTAAGTGCCCGTTGTGGAAGGGTTGGAATCTGCCGACGTAAAGACCTCGAGTGACTGCTATAGTTATCCCTGCTGTGTGGTTGGGCGCGCTGCTTTTATGATTTGCGTAAGCAAGCTTAAGCAAACTTTGCTAAAACATGCTCGACTGGAAAGACCTTGAGTTGACCCCCAGAGACCTCGACAGTTTTGGGTTCGGTGTAGCCGCGTTTTTCTCTACTCAAAAACTCGAATTTAACTTGTAATCCGCCTGCGCCATAACCGCCCAACGACAAATCCGATTTAACAACTCTGTGGCAGGGAACGACTGGGGCGAAACGGTTGCATGCCATGGCGTTTCCGACTGCTCTTGCGCCGCCGCCGACGGCTTCTGCGATTGCGCCATATGTGGTGACGTAGCCGACGGGGATGGCTACGGTTGCTTTGAGGACTTTTTTGGTGTAACTGGGCAAGTGGGCTGTGGCTAAAGGCAGGGTTGCGGCTGGTGTCTTTGCCGTCATAAATATCCTTGAGGGCTAATAGTGCGGTTTTTGCGGATGGGTGTGGGTTCATGGAAAACCTGGAAAGGCACCCTAAAAGGCAAATTATCCAAAATCGTGCTTAATGCTTCTTTTTGGTCTGCACGGAAAGTTGTGGTAAGAACTTCGCTTTGGTCCAGTGCAACCGCAAATGTTGTGCCGTCGAAGTCTCGACTATAAATTTCAATCAAACCTATCCCCTCTCTCAAGCGTATTCATACAGAGGCAAGTTAAAAGTTTAACCCAAAAACCCAAAATTACAGCGCAAAACCCAGCTTGGAGCAGATTTTACTCATAAAATGCCATAAGCCCGTCAGCTAAAGTTGTGTATAACGGTTATAAGCAACCTCATAGATTTGTCTTGTGTATATTAAACCAAGGCGAAAATTATGGACGGATTTGGACCATCATTACCTCAACTACCTCAACTTCCAAGTATCCCACTTATGCCGCAGGTACAAGAAGCACCACAGCAGCAACAAGCCCAAGCGCAAAACCAAGGAGCGCAAGGAGGCATCTCTTGGATTCCAGGCGCAACCACCGTCGGCGTCATCTTCCAAGGCGGAGTCCTCTTAGCTGCAGAAAAAAGAGTAACCTACGGCGGCTTCATAATGAGCAGAGGCGGCAAAAAAGTCTTCAAAATAACAGACAGCATCGGCGTAGCATGCGCAGGCTTAGTAGGCGACATGCAGATTCTCGCAAGAGAAATGCAGGCACAAGCAAACCTCTACAGCATGGACGTTGGCAGACCAATCAGCGTACGCAGCTCAGCCAAACTCTTGGCAAACGTGCTCTTTAACCGCAGATATGCACCACTCATCACCCAAACCATCGTAGGCGGCTTAGACGAAGAAGGCTCATCAATCTATGTTCTCGACGTACTCGGCTCACTGATCCCAGACAAGTATGCAGCAGTCGGTTCAGGCACAGAAACCGCAATCGGCGTAGTCGAAGAAGGCTTCAAAGACAACATGACCCTAGAAGAAGCAAAGAAACTCGTAACCCGCGCAGTTAAAGCAGCCATCCAACGTGACGCTATGAGCGGCGACGGCTTAGACTTCGTCATCATAACCAAAGATGGCGTTGTTGAAGAAGCAGCAAAATTCTAAATCCAACCTTTCCCTTTTAATATTTTTAGTACACCAAACATGTTAGCGGATAGTCCGCGGTAGGAGCAAAAGTTATGTCCTTTGAATTAACTCAAGAAGAAGGCGAATTCTTAGTTAAATTAGCCCGCAGCACAGTTAAGCAGTATCTACAAGACGGCAAAACAGCTAAGCCACCGAAAGATACACCCCAAAAAATGTTCACTGAATGCGGCGTATTCGTAACCATAAACACCCTAAACGGCACCGAGAAGGAGCTTCGCGGATGCATCGGCTACCCATACCCCACAAGCCCACTCATCGAAGCAGTCATCGACTCAGCCATCAACGCCGCCACACAAGACCCACGCTTCGAACCCCTAACCCCAGAAGAACTCGACCATGTCGTCTTCGAAGTCAGCGTCCTAACCCCTCCTGAACGAGTCGAAACCGATAACCCCAAAGAATATGTGCACCAAATCAAAGTCGGCGAAGACGGCTTAATCATCGAACGCGGCTACCGCAAAGGCTTACTACTGCCTCAGGTACCCATCGAGTGGGGTTGGGCTGAAGAAGAATTCCTCTGCCAATGCTGCATGAAAGCAGGCTTACCCCCCGACAGCTGGTTAACCCCAGACGTTAAAATCTACAAGTTCAAAGCCATCATCTTCGACGAAGAAACCCCAAACGGCTCAATCAAACGCTTAAACCTAAAAAAATAGTTTAGTTAGGTACGCTCTCAACGATTTCAACTGCCCTATCCAAGCCGTTGAATCTACCTGAGAACGCACTTAATTTCTCAACATTTCTTGTATAAGTATCCAGCTCAGATTCCATTTTTGCAATGGCTTTTTTGAGTTGCTTCTTGTTTTTGGCAACTATGCAGCAGTTCATTTTCTCTAGTTTTGCTGCGTTGCCTAGCTGTTCAGGCTGTGTGGGAATGCAGATGCTTGGTTTGCCATATTTTATGGTTTCAAAGCAGGTTGCATGGCCGCCGCTGAAAATCACATATTTAGCATTCAACATGGCTTTTCGGCGTTCTTCGGCAGAGAGCCATGTGTAGAGTTCATAGTTGCCGATTTTAGCTGAAGCCTTTTTACCAGGTGTACCCAGGCTGATGATACATTTGCTTTTTACTTTCTCAAGCACTGGCATCAGGGTTTTGAGTAATTGACCGCGGGTTCCGACTGGGCCGCTGATTGGCGCAAAAATGTGTTCTTGGCCGCCAGTTTCAGGTTTAGTATCTATGAAGCTGCCGACGTATTCGGTTCTGTCAGCTATGCCCATGTCGTTTATGTCGCCGATGCTATACTCTGAAACTGTATAGGGCATCGGATTATCAGGGATAATGACTTTTGCGCATGACTTATAGTAACGTTCAAGGAAGCGTTCGCCTGGGCTGAGGAAGGATGCGAAGCCATAGCTTGGTCTAATCATGTTTTCAACGTAGACAGAGGGGATTTTCCATTTGCTAGCTAACCTAAGCGCGTTGATGTCGCCATCTGATATGAGTACGTCAGGCGAGATGTCGCGGATGTTTTCTCTTAGGTCATAGTAGCGGTGGATGGTTTCGTATGCGTTTGAATTTTTTATTTCGAACTTGTTAAGCTCCATGTTAAAGAGCGGTAGGGGAATGAACATGTTAAGCAATGACGCCGAAGTCAAAATTCCATGCGCATTCTCATACCAAGAAATCGGCGTTATCCTGTTAACGTTTTTGAATTCTTTCTCCAGCAACTCGTAGGCTTTGCCGCCTGAAAAAAAGAACAGTTCATGCCCCTGCTTCTCGAGCCTTTTGCCAAGTGGAATAATCCTTGAAACATGACCTAACCCCAATTCAGCACAGCTCAGTAGCAGTCGCATAATTAGACTAGAAAGTGGCTGATTCTATTTATTCTCTAGCTTGGTTCAAGCGAGTGACGGTAAGCATTTTAAGCGTAGGCAGAGAGAGTAGATGACATGTTTATGCCAAGACGGATTGTGGAGGAGAAACTCCGAGAGTTCCTCGCGGAAGACTTGGGCGAGGGCGATGTAACCGCAGCAGCCATTATCCCAGCGAATCTGATGGTGAAGGCTGAAGTGATTGCAAAAGCAGAAGGCATAGTTGCAGGCATCGAAGAAGCCGTCATTCTTGCAGAATCCATGGGGCTCAAAGTAGACCTCAAAAGTAGCTGATGGCAGCAAAGTGAAAAACATGCAGGTCCTCCTAGAACTTTCAGGGGATGCCCAAACCATCCTATCCGTCGAACGCACCCTACTCAACCTTTTATCCCGAATGAGCGGCATAGCAACCAAAACCCACACGTTAGCAGAGCAACTGGCTAAAGCAAAAGTTAAAGCCCGAATTGCAGCTACACGCAAATCCGCCCCAGGACTACTCTACTTTGACAAAAAAGCAGTAGCCATCGGCGGAGGCGACCCACACCGACTACACTTAGACGATATGGTCCTCATAAAAGACAATCACCTTGCCATCGTTGGCAGCGCAGAGGAAGCAGTTAAAAAAGCCAAAGCTAACGCCTCCTTCGCCAAAAAAATCGAGGTAGAAGTAACAAACATCCAAGACGCACTCAAAGCTGCCAAAGCAGGCGCGGATATTGTTATGTTGGATAATTTTTCGCCCAAACAAGCCAAAGAAGCAGGCGAGGAGCTGCGCAAGGCAGGGTTTGACCGTGTGCTGCTTGAGGTAAGCGGAGGAATAACAGCTGAAACTCTGCTTGAATATGCCTCGGCAGAAGTTGACATCATAAGCATGGGCGAGTTAACCCACAGCGTCAAAGCGCTTGACATCAGCCTTGAAATAATCAAGAGCTAACCGACGGTTATTAGCCAAGTCTCAACAACTGCGCCAACGATAAGCAGCAACGCGCAGACGCCGATGGATATGGCGGTCCATTTTAATTCACCCCACCGTCCCTGCAGAAGCCTTCTAAAGAGCCAAATGCTCTCAGCCATAGCGATTGCGTAGGCAGCGAATTCTATCCAGAAAATCGGCGTAGCCACCAAATTCAAGATACCCATGTAGACTGGGTACCCCTGTATTGAGGCTAAGGCGTTAAGGGCGACTCCTGTGTTGTAGAGTATGTATAATCCCAATCCAGCGCCGACTAATGGGATGAACATTAGTAGGCAAATTATGAAGTTGTTTAGGAATATGTGTTGGATTAGGGTGTTGTTGGCGCGGTTTTGGTTTAGGGTTTGGTTTAGGTTGTCGCTTATGTATTGGGCTTGGCTGTGGCTAAGTGTTGTTAAGGTGCCAATTAGTAGGGCTAAGACAGCGACTAAGAAAACCAGCAGAATTGAGTAGATGCGCTTCCGTTTTGGGGATGCATTGTGCCAGAACGGCAAATTAAACTTCATAAAGTCACCCTAAAACTACCGCTAAAAATAGAAGTGGTTGCCCCTTAAAGGGGTATTGATAGTGCATACGTTTCAACGACTGCACCTATGATTAACAATAGGGCAACGATGCCAATTACGGCTGCAGTGATTTTTAGTTCGCTCCAACGCTTCTGCATTATCCTTCTGAACAGCCATACGCTCTCTGTCATAGCGATGGTGTAGGAGACGTATTCGAGTAGGAAAACTGCGCCGATTAACGCTAAAGCCAAGAACGCTGTTGTTGGGTCAATGTTGCTTGTAGTTGCACCTGGAGAGTCCGTTGGCTGCTTGTATTTCAAAGATAGCTCTAAATGCCATGCCTGTGCTGAACAGTATGAATAAGCCGATGCCTAATCCAGCAAGTGGAATGAACATGAGTAGGCACAAGGAGAAGTTGTTGATGAAAATGTCTGGGATTAGGGTGCCGCCTGATGTGCCCTGAGTTACTGTTTGGTTTAGTTGGTCACTTATTACCTGTGCATCTTGTTGGCTGATGGGAACCAAGGTGCCTGCTACAGTGGCTAATATGGAAAGAAAGAGGATAAAGACTACTGAGTAGATTCTTTTTCGGCGTGGCGAAGCAGTTAACCAGAATTGGGGATAATTCATGTGTATTATTTCCTCTTGTTATTTTGGCGCTATTTTTAATGCGCGGAAACCTCTTGCTACTGGATTTAAGGTTTCTGCCAATTTAACCTTTGCCAGTATCTTTTCTGTATCGACCGCGTAACTTCTCAGGTCATGCTCACCTGAAATCAATGATTGCAAATACACACGGTCATCGAGTAAGTGGGGCTGGCAGTTAAGAGGCAACCCTAAAAGCACATCTTCCTGTGTATCATCGGCTCTTTGGCAAGCGTATAGTATGGCTTCTGCACCAGCCGTTAACTCGGCAATCCGCACAGGCACGCTTTCTTTGCCGATAGCAAGCATATCGATGCCGTGTACCCGCTTGATTTCTGCAGCGATTTTTCGTAGTCTGGGCAAAATTTTAAGGATATTCTGCCGCCCAGCCTTAGAAGCGCGCATGTTGAGCAGTTCTACAGGCGATAATTCTTCAACGCTTATGCCGCCCAAGGTCATGTCAAGATGCACCACATCCGCCGCCACTTTACTCAGCAGGTTTTGGCAGAGCTGCGCTTCATGCACAATAACATCGAAAGATGGAATCAACCTCCCTAAAAATCGGTTCAGCAATCCGCGTTGAAGGTTCACGGTAAGGTGGCTCAACGAGCACTGAAACAGAAGCAACAAGAAACAACGGCTTAAACTGCTCATCTAAGATGGCTGCGCCTGAATCAGCGGAGATAACCCTCACAGTCTACACCTATAAAGAAGGAGGTGGGCGTGGCAGAATTAGGTTTCTGTTGACGCTTCACAGCTGGTTTTTAAGCCTAAAGCCAAAAGGTATTCTTCGCTGCTTTTTGTTCTGCTTGCAGGTGGCTTAACAATCCTGACGCTGTCGAAATTGTGTTTGACGTTTAGCATGAATTCGTCTAGTTGCCCGCCTTGGAAGACTTTGACGAAGAAGTTGCCGCCTGGTTTTAGGAGGCACTTTGCGATTTCCATGGATTTAGATGGCTAAGTCGATTTGGTTTTCGTGGTCTACTTCCCAGACGCCTGTAACGTTTGGTGCAGCATCGGAGATGACTACGTCTGGTCTGCGTGGTAGGAATGAAAGGATTTGTTCTGCGATGTCTGGTTCGGTTAAGTCGGCGATGATTGTGCGAATGTATTCCTGTGTGAAGGGTTCGATGGGTTTTAGGTCTACGCCTAAGACGAAGCCGTGTTTGCCAGTCATTTTTCTGGCTGCTTGAATCCAACCGCCTGGAGCGGCACCTAAATCGACAACTACATCGCGTAGTTTAATGAAGCCATACTTCTCGTTAGCCTGAATCAGTTTGTAGGTGCTTCGGCTTCGATAGTTTTCTTCTTTTGATTTCTTATAATAATACTCGTTTTTTCTTTCACGTATCCAAGCTTTCGGCGTCGCTATCATCCTCTGGTGTATCTGGTTCTTCGGGTGCATCTACGTCTGCGCTTGGACCTTCAGGAGCTGCTGGTGCGGGAGCTTCTTTTCCTAAGTTAAGTATCCAATCGGTTAATCGGGGGCAACTTTTTGGTGAGATAGCGGTTGTTGGGTCACATCGTGCATTATCTGGACACAACAAGCATGGGCAATCGATGATGGTTTCAATCGACGCAGGCAACCGTTTAGGGTAAAGCCGATATGTCCATCTGCCGTCTTGCAGTTCTTTCTCTCTTCTGATAAGCCCTTTCTCTTCTAACTTTATTGAAACGCGGGAGCCCTCTCTGCTGCTTGCTCCGAGTTCCCGCCATAAGTCTGACTGAAGCACGCCTTGGTACCCCGTGTTTACCACATAATGCAGTGCTTTCTGTTCAAGATCGTTACGCTTTGGCATTTTAGCATCTTCCGAATAATACAGTAATATAAGCGTTGGATTCACATAAAAATATGTATCCCTGAAAAAATGTGGAACGGAATGATTAACACAGATCAACATTTAGTGGGCAAGTACTGCTTGGGCATTGAATCTTCAGCTGACGATTTCGGCGTGGGCATAGCAGCGTTTAGCGGAGAAATCTTGGCAAATAAATCGGACAGCTACATCCCAACGGAGGGCGGGATTCATCCAAGGGAAGCAGCGAGGCACCATGCCGAAGTAGCCGATGTAGTCCTCCAAGAAGCCCTAACCAAAGCAGGGATCAAAGCCAAAGAGTTAACCTGCATTGCCTTCTCACAAGGACCAGGACTCGGACCCTCACTGCGCACAGGAGCAACCGTCGCCCGAGCCTTAGCCTCATACCTCACAATTCCGCTTGTCGGCGTCAACCACTCCGTCGCCCACATAGAAATCGGCAAACTCCAAACAGGCGCCAAAGACCCCGTCACCCTCTACGCATCAGGAGGCAACACCATGGTCACCGCCTACGAGTCAGGCAGATACCGCGTTTTCGGCGAAACACTCGACATCGCATTGGGCAACTGCTTAGATGTTTTTGGCAGGGAAGCAGGGTTGAAGACTAAGAAGGGGTTGCCGATTGGAGCAGCCATCGAACAACTGGCGCTTGAAGGGTGAGAAGCTGGTTTCGTTGCCTTATGTTGTGAAGGGTATGGATTTGTCGCTTAGTGGCTTGGTAACTGCGGCGTCAACTCAACTCCAGAAGGGCGACCGATTGGAAGATGTCTGTTATAGTTTGCAGGAGCATGCTTTTTCTATGGTAACCGAAGTCACTGAACGCGCATTGGCGCATACTGAAAAGAAAGAAGTTCTGCTTACAGGCGGAGTAGCTGCGAATAAACGGCTCCAAGCCATGCTCGCAGTAATCGCCGCTGAGCATGACGCCAAATTCAACGTAGTCCCGCTCCAATACGCAACCGATAATGGCGCCATGATTGCGTGGACAGGAACCCTCGCCTATCAGGCATGGGCTCATTGACGCCAATCGAGGAAAGCTACGTCAAACTACGCTGGCGAGTAGACAAGGTGGATGTACCATGGATACAATAGACAAAACCCCCCAAACACGGCTAATCAAGAAGGGCGCCGAAGCCAGCCTATTCCTCACAGAGTGGCATAACCGAAAAGCCATCATCAAAGTCCGCATCCCCAAACGGTACCGACCCGAAGCGCTGGACAAGCAAATCCGCAGTTACCGCACCGTTCACGAGCCCCAGTTGATGCATGAAGCCAAAGCCGCAGGGGTAGCCACACCGCTGATTTACATGGTAAACGTGCCCGAATCCACCATCATCATGCAATACATCGAAGGGCAACAGATGAAAGGGCTGCTCAACCAAGCCGCAAAAATCGACCGCCATGCCATCTGTGTTGCAATCGGCGAATCCGTCGCGCATCTCCACAAAGCAGGCTTAATCCATGGCGACTTAACCACTTCCAACATGATACAAGCCCCCGACGGCAGAATCTTCTTCGTAGACTTCGGACTCGGCGAAAAAAACATCGAATTAGAAGCCAAAGGCGTAGATTTGCACCTTCTCAAACGGGCACTCCAGAGCACGCATTACATGTTCTGGGAAGAATGCTTCCAAGCCGTGCTTTGCGGCTATACCTCGGTTCTGGGTGTCGAGTTGGCGGAAAAGGTTTATGAGAAAACCCGTGAGATAGAGAGGCGTGGGCGCTATATTGAAGAACGCAAGCAGTAACAGTGACTTTCCGTTTAAGGGCAAAGTAGTCTTTTTCGCTACGGGTAACGTTAACAAGTTTAATGAAGCCAGACGCATCCTTGGCAGCTACGGCGTAGCAGTGGGCATGCTAAAGCTCAAAGGCGACGAAATCCAAAGTGACAGCCTCCAAGAGATTGCCGAAAAAAGCGTCCAATACGCCTACAAAAAGAGCGGGTTGCCCATTTTTGTGGAAGACGCAGGTTTATTCATCGATTCACTAAGCGGTTTTCCTGGTCCATACGCCGCCTACGTCTATAAAACCATCCATAACAGCGGCATCCTAAAACTCATGGAAGGTGTTGCAGATCGTAGCGCTATTTTCCGTTCCGTTATCTCATACTGCGACGACCAAACCCCCTGTACACCCGTAAGTTTTCAGGGTGAATCCAAAGGAGAAATCACCGCAACCGAACGCAGGGCACAGGGCAAATCAGGCTTCGGCTTCGACCCCATCTTCCAACCAGCAGGCAGCAGCACAACATTCGCAGAAATGACCATCACAGAAAAAAACGGTTACTCACACCGAGCAGACGCCATACGCAAATTCGCAGAATGGTACGTTAAACAGCACTGAAAATGTTATATTACATAGCCCTCAATAGCAATAGTAGGGTAAGGGCATGACTCAATCTTCTCACCGTGAAAGAGCGCTACATGAAGGCTTAATCACTGCACTAGCATTCGGCGGCTTCTTCATCATCGTCGGCGTAGTTTTCGGGTTAACGCCAGGTATAACTGGTGCACTTGGCGATTTCTTCAGCGACTTTACAGGAGTAACTTATCCTGCAATTAATGGTGCGATTGTTTTACCTGCACCCGCCCACCCAGCAGCACACTCTCAAGTTTACCAAGCAGTCTTCAACTTCATGTTAGCCATAGGCATCTTGCAGATTGTCATATTGGCAGCGCGGTTATGGGTTCATTCGCCTACTAGAAAAATCGCTGAAACAGTCGGCAACACAGTGTTCTGGTTAGGCGGCGCAGTAGTAGCAAACGTATACCTAATGGCGGGTACGCTTACTGGTTGGTTTACGTTTTGGCCAGCACTTATCATACTTGCTGGTGCCTCGTTGATTGCGCAGTTCTTCGTTTACTTAGCAACACGCAACAAACGATACGCATAGGCAGATGGGTCTCAATTTTTTGGTGCCCTGCACTAGCTACTTTTAAATATTGGTGCGGTGTGGTTTAGGTGCACAATCACAAGGTGTAACGGATGCCAAAGCAAGAAAAAGGTAAATCACATTCAATTCGCCCAGTCAGCAGACGCCCACCAAGCTGGTGCAAATACCAGCCTGAAGAAGTAGAAGCCTTCATCATAAAATTAGCCAAAGAAGGCCACAACATGAGCGCCATAGGCACCATTCTGCGTGACCAATACGCTATTCCACTAGTAAAGCCAATCACAGGCAAATCCATAAGCGACACAATAAAAGCCGCGAACCTGATGCCAACCCTGCCAGAAGACCTCGCTAACATGATGAAGAAAGCACAATCACTAGCAGTTCACATGGACAAAAACAAGAAAGACCTCCACAACAAACGCAACATGCAAATCATCGAAGCACAAATCCACAAGCTCAGCCGCTACTATAAGCGTGAAGGCGTTATATCAAAAGACTTTAAGTACGCAGCGAAAATCGCTTCCGTAACCTAAACGTCCTTTTCCTTTAATTTATTAATTAAATTATAATTTTTTAGTTTATTCTTTTAAGAGCAGTCTTGACCCTTATTGTTCTTTGAGCGAATTGTTGATGCACCAGCTTTAAATCCCTTCAACCACACTCTCTGCAAGAAGTGACCTAGCATGGCGCAGCAACCAGAAAACGTAACAAAATTCTTAGCTCAAGCAGACGAAGCAGCAAAAGTAATCAAAGAAACCGCAGAAAAAGACGGCTTCATCAGTTGCTTCTCACACCTCGACGCCGACGGAGTAGCCGCAGCAGGCGTCATCGCCAAAATGCTCACCCGCCTCGACGCAAGATACCGCATACGTGTCATGCAGTGGGTAGACGAAAAAATCATCGCAGAAGTCACCGCCGACAAACCCCAATTAGTTATCATGACTGACTTTGGCAGCGGTTACATAGATTTACTCAACGAAAAAATCCCCAATAACAAAATAGTCATTCTCGATCATCACCAAGTCAACGGCACATCAAAAAACCCAAACTTTACCATGCTCAACCCACATGTCTACGGCATCGACGGAGCAACAGAAGTCAGCGGCTCAGGCGTAGCATACTTCGCAGCCAAAGCCGTAAACCCAGCAAACGTTGACTGCGCCCCAATCGCATTAGTCGGCGCTTTAGGCGACATGCAAGACAAATATGAACAGCGCAGTTTGAAAGGGTTAAACGAGTTAATAGTTAACGACGCCGTCGAAGCAGGACTGCTCAAAGTTGTAAAGGATTTAACGTTCTTTGGCAGGGAAACCCGCCCCATACACAGGATGCTGGCAACAACCACCAACCCTTTTATTCCAGGTTTAAGCGGTCAAGAAACCGAAGCCCTCAACTTCGTTACCAACTTAGGAATTCCATTAAAACAGGGCGACAAACTGCGTTCGCTCTGCGACTTGAATGATGAGGAACGCAAAAAACTATGCTCAGCCCTAGCCGATTACCTGTTATCAAAGGGGTTGCATTTGGAAGTTGAAAACCTCATCGGCAACATCTACATATTAACCAAAGAAGAACCCAACACCGCCCTCCGCGACGGCAGAGAATTCTCGGTACTGCTCAACTCAACTGGCCGCATGGACCGCCCCAGCTTAGGCATCGCCATCTGCATGGGAGACCGCAAAGCAGCCCTCGAAGAATCCAACAAAATCCTTGGAAGATTACCGCAAAAACATCAACAAATACCTCGGATGGGTAAGCGAAAAACCAGAACGCATGCGAGAACTCCAAAACATCTACGTCATCTACGGCGAGAACTTTATCAACGAAAAAATCATCGGCACAGTCTCCTCAATCATCGTCTCAAGCCTCGCCAACAACCTAAAACCCCTCATAGCGTTTGCCAACATTGAAGCTGAGAAAGCAGCCAAATTTTCGGGCAGAACCACCGAGGCGGCGTTAATGAAGGGCGTGAACCTTGGCGACGTGATGCGCGTGGCTTCTGAAGCAAACGGCGGCCAAGGCGGCGGACACAACATTGCAGCTGGCTCACAAGTACCGCTGGATAAAGTTGAATCCTTCATAAAAATGGCCGATGAATTGGTCGGTAGGCAATTAAAGGGCGAGAAGCTTGCAAGCAAAAATCCAGCTTGAGTACAAAGATGAAAAGACGGCTGAGGCGATTGCACAGGCTGTTTCGCCTGACAACTTTAAAACACCCGTGGGTTTAGAGGTAAAAACAGTCAGGGAAAATAACAGAGTAATCACGGTGATTGAATGCGACGGGAAACTGGCTACTTTTACCGCTACCATCGATGATTTGCTTTTTAGTGCCTCAACGGCAGAAAAAACCGTTAAAACAGTAAGGGAATAGGCTGATTATTGCTTAATCAGCTTTCTTTTTGAGTTTGCCCCATTCTTCCTGCATTTTTCCTTCGGTCTCTTTCATTTTGCCTTCTGCCTGTTTTTCTTTGCCTTTTTCTTCATCTTTGCTCAACAAATACACCTCCCAAGAAATTCGCTACCAAATACGGTTGGGTTTATGGGTTATATCGATGCGTGGCTACGTGATGTAGCAACAACGGCGGCATTTATCTCGGCTGTTTTATAAATTGTCGGGAGATAGTGTCTAAGGGGTTTAGTTCTGTTGCACTAATGCTAACTATACTGCTGCAAGTGCATACACAAAACCGATTCTGCCCTGCATTCAGCTATCTTTCTCTGCTTTGACTCAATGGATGCAGGCGGTAAACTAGTTTGAGTGTGCAAGTGCCTAGTCTATATATAGGGGAGGGGGTACCTCGGCAGAGCAACAAAACCTCAATCTTTATTGATAGCTGCAGAAAAGCCCAAGTTTTCTTGAAAAACTCCTATTTATTTGAGCAAAGTAAAAATTTTCCTTTTACACTAATTTGAGTGATGGGATATTTGAATGGCGAAAAACTCAATCGATAAAGCACTAAAAAGGTCAGCTGCGTACAATATTTTCTAAACCAGCCACTGAAATGTATCCCAAACAGAAACCCTGTCTAGAAAAGGATTACCGTGGTAAACCAATCTTTGACTTCTCAGCTTGTATAGGCTGCGGGTTATGCAGCAGAGAATGCCCAGCTAAAGCCATCGAGATGGTGCAATGCGGCAAAAAGAAATGTCCGCAACTTAACTTGGGTAAATGCGTGTTCTGTTATCATTGTGCTGAGGTTTGCCCAAAAAAATGCATACACAACTCTTGCGAGTTCGAGTTGGCTACAACTGACAAGTCAACCTTAATTCTTAAACCATCAGCAGCTAGCAAACCATAGATTTTAGGCTAAAACCGCGCCATAAGGGTAAAAGCCCACGTTTGCAAACATAAAATTGGCCAAGTTGAAACCAGAAAAACCATGAAAACTCTTAAATTATACAAAACCCCACTGAACTGGCAAGGTCCCGTTCATGTCATCAAACAGTAAGAAGCTTGAAATCCAAGGTTACGACGATAAAGAAAAAATGTACCTTGTAAAAACCCCTTCAGGCACAGTGAAGGTTCAGGATACATTCGCTGAGATGTTCCCGCTTTGGGCAGCCAGAGTTCTCATCACTGCTTATAACGATAAATGGGCACAAATCGCTGCAAACACCACAACCGGCTACGCAACAAGCGTCATCGCCGCGTCAGCTGAAGCAGCCATTGAACGCACTGTTCCAGCCAGCGAAACACCGGACAAAAGACCGGGTATTCTAATTCAAATTTATAACAAAGACCGTTTTGAACTCAAACATTCACTCATGGGCCGCATCGGTCAATGCACTATGACTTGCCCAACAACAGCCGCTTTCAACGGCCTCTTAGGCAAACGTGTCCTGCTCATCGGCAGCAGTCTCCGCTACTTCGGCGATGGTTTCCAAAAGAAAGCCATGGTTGGCGGACGCAAATGCTGGAGAATCCCCGTTATGGAAGGCGACTTCATCGTTGAAGATGGCTTTGGCGCTACAGAAGCGGTTGCAGGCGGCAACTTTATGATATTCGCTAAAACCGACGCTGAATGCTTAGCAGCTTCAGAAGCAGCAGCAGATGCGATCCGTGCACAAGTACCGGATGTTATCATGCCATTCCCAGGCGGATTATGCCGCTCAGGAAGCAAAGCCGGCTCACTAAAATACAAACTAAAAGCCTCAACAAACCACACCTACTGCCCAACCTTGCGCAGCATCGTGCCGGACACAGTGGTTCCAGAAGGCGCTAACAGCGTACTGGAAATCGTCATCAACGGCTTAACACTCGACGCAGTAAAGAAAGCCATGGCAGTCGGTGTACAAGCAGCCCTTACTTGCCCAGGCATCCTCAAGATTTCGGCAGGCAACTACGGCGGCAAACTGGGTCCATTCAAAGCGTACCTCAAAGACGCCATCGGTGTACCAGAAGCACCCGCAGCAGCACCGGAAAAAGCAGCTAAAGCACCAAAAGCATAACCTCACTCGTTTCTTTGAGTAGGAACTTTTATTTTCCTCATCTTAACGTAAAGTATTGAATTATAACATTTACAGTGACTTCAGTTTGAGTACCGAAAAAAAGAGCTCTCTTGACCTATTCAGGCTAAGAAAAACAATCAATAGCTTAGCCACTAAAGAAGGCAGTCACACAGAATTAATCACCATCTATGTGCCGCCTGATAAACAAATCAGCGATGCCCTTAACCTATTACGTAATGAGTACGGCACAGCAAGCAACATCAAATCCAACGTAACCCGCAAAAACGTATTAGACGCTATCACAAAAGCTCAGCAGAAACTCAAACTCTTCAAGGACCCAGGCCAAAAAGGCATAGTCATCTTCACCGGTGCATTGCCACAGCCTGGCGGCGGACCCGGAACCGAACGCATGGAAGCCTACGTTATTGTTCCGCCGGAACCAATCAGGATTTTCCTTTACCGATGCGACAGCCGATTCCACACCGAGCACCTCCAAGAGATGCTCCGCGAAAAAGAATCCTACGGCATCTTACTCGTAGACGCCAACAACGCAACCGTCGCCACCTTGCAGGGCAAGCACCTCAACATTGTTATGCAGATGCATAGCGGTGTCACAGGCAAAACCAAAGCAGGCGGCCAATCAGCAAGACGTTATGAACGTCTGCGGGACATGCAACTAAACGAATACTTCACCCGTGTCGGAAACCACGCTAACGACGTTTTTTTGCCCATGGAAAACCTAAAAGGCATCATCCTCGGTGGACCTGGCCCAACAAAATATGATTTCCAGAAAGGCAACTACCTACAGTATCAATTGATGGGCAAAATCATCGACGTAGTAGACACAGCTTACGTGGAAGAACAGGGCGTGAAAGAAGTCGTTGATAAAGCGCCTGATATCATGAAGAAAGTCCGCTACATCGAAGAAAAAGAAATAATGCAAAAATTCCTCTACGAAGTCGGCCACGACACCGGCTTCATAACTTATGGTGAAGCAGAAGTCCGACGCTTAATGCTCTCAGGCGCAGTACGCACAGTACTATTATCCGAAGAACTTGACTTATACCGTGTTATCGTAAAATGCGGCGCATGCAATACCGAAGAGGAACACACAGTCAAAGGCAAAGACATGCAAGCCTTTGAGCAAGGACTGGTTGGGAAACCATGTAGCGGCTGCAAGGCACCATCAATAACTATTGCCGACAAAAAAGACATCGTAGACGACATAGCAGAGTTGGCGCAAATGACTAATGTGGAAGTTGAGGTTATCTCCACAGAAACTGAAGAGGGCCAAATGCTTAGAAACGCGTTTGGCGGCATCGCAGCTTTCCTGCGCTTTAAGCAGCAGGGTTAATCTTGTTGCTCTTGGCGAGGGTCCCCTCCCTTATATATAGACTTAACAGTTGCAGAGAATAATTAACAGGTTTGTCTGCATCTGCCTTATTTTTTGGTTTAACTCTAGTCGAGTGCTGACTTAGCGGCTGGTTAGATAGTCGTTTGCAGTTGACTGTTTAACAAAAAGAGGTAAAAATGGGGTTAGCCCAGGCATTTTCTGAGTTTAGCCGACTCAGTCAACGCCAACTTCGCCTCAGCATCCTGCTTCTGCAAGAAAGACAACAAAAAGTTGTTAGTAAAGTTCTCATGTCTTCTCTGTGCAAAACCTCTGGGGCCCAACTTAATACCCAGCTTTTCCTCAGCAGTATTAAGGTCCTCCAGCACCGTTGCGAGGGCATCCTTGAGTTTCTCTTCGCCCATACCCGACCGCTTAGCGGCTGCCTGACTCATTTCAACGAGCATGTTAATGTTGTTGAACGAGACGTATTCGCCGACTACTTTTAGGTCATACTGCATCTTGAGGTAATGCTTGTTTAGGGTCTTCCATTCTTGCTCGCTAAGCTGGTTAAGCGCTTTCATACCCAGAAATTCTGGTGGAATCCCCACACTATAGAGTGCTGTAGCAAACGAGATAGCTCGGGGGAGGCATACGCCGGCAACGCATCTGCTGTAACCGAATAAACCAATGTGGAGTTTTCTTGTGCGCCTGGCTGGTACATAGGCTGCTACGGCGTTGATGAAGGGTGCAATGACTTCGATTTGGCGTTCATATTCTTGTCTGCATTTGCCCAGTATGCCCAATAGTATTTTTTCTTCTGCTTCATCGATGAATTCGGGTGTGCCGTTTGGTAATCTTTGGTTTAGGGTTTGTATGCCTTCTTTGACTTGCTCGGCTGGGTAATCGTATCTGAACGCGGATTGGATGGTTACGGTGGAGAGGCCTTTGTATTCTTGTAGGAAGTTGTCGACATTGTCTGGTGAGAGGTGGCCTCTAAATGGTTTGGATCCTACTCCGAGGATGGGGTGAATGGTTGTGTCAAACCGTTTTTCCAATGCTTTGAGTTTGCTTAATGCAATTTTTGAGAGTAAAACAGCACATAGGAAACCGTAGTTTAATGCGGGGTCTGAGCGTGCAACGAAGACTCTTTGCTGCTTCGGCTTAACCGCTTTGATGTAGGGAGCAACTATTTGGTCAACGTTTAGTATGCTATCGAAGTCTTCGACTAACGGAATTACCTTTATGGCTTTAGGCCTAAAGACGCCCATCCAGTCTTTAACGGTTGTTTCCTCGTAGAGTTTGGCGTCTTCTGCTTCAACGATGGCTTTTTTGTAATAGTTGAATAGCATGATGATTTCTTTGGCTTCCGTGGTCATGGGTAAGATGACTTCAAAGAGGGGGGAAACCTCTCGTTTGTAAACCAGTGTGGCTACGTCGTAGGCGACGGGTATGTTCTGCAGAGTTTCGACGATAATTTTTTTCTCTGCACCCTCGATCTTGGGGTTAGGAACACGGTAAGTCAAAAATAGGTCTTCGCCGATGGTGTGGCCTGCAAAATAGTCCCAGTACTTCTGAAGCAGCTTTCGCACGACGCGGGTATCAGCATCTTTGCCTTCCGAATCCCACATGACTTCCTGGCAGCCAAGGATACTGTAGGCGTTGAAGGCTTCCAAAACCTCTGCGTTGCCGCCGATTACTTCGTCTCGGCTCCAGTCAGGGGTGTTTGCGTTGTCTGGATGCTGGGTGGACATTGTTCTTGGAATGATTCTGTTATCGTCGTTGCTGCTCATTTGTTAATCCTCTCGAGTTCGATACGGTTTAGCTTTGAGAGGATATAAACGCGTTTATTTTAATTTTGCAGTTAATCCATACTTAAAACGCAATCTGCATAGAGGTAAATTGTTTAGAAGGTTTTGGGGTAAGGTGAAAGGGTGTAAGTCCCTCTCCCTTTGAACTACAATACGCTACTGATTATCATTGGGCAGCTTTTGCATATAAGGCATATTCCGAAACACGAAATATCCTTTCTATTACTCAGCGCCTGGCCAAGATTGCCCTTGCTTCTGCTCACGGCTCGGTGTCGAGAAATGCATCTGTACCCAAAGCCATTTGCCGTTGCGTTTCTCCATAACGCCAGTTAATCGCCCTGGAACCGCTGACTCTTTGCCCCCGACCGAGAAGCTAAAGGTCAAATCTGCACCAAACCAAGCAACAAACCCTGAGGCTGAAACTCTGAAGTCCTTAACGCCGATTGCAGTTATCTCTGCCTGCGCCCAATCCCTCTTTAAACTCGCAGCAAACTGGTCTAAACCAATTCCTTTCTCGTCTTCGCCTGAACCGATAACCATTATGTCTGGGTCAGGAGCCCAAAACGACAGGACACCTTCGAGGTCCCGTTTTTTGTATGCTTCAAACATTCCCTTTAGGGACTGTGTTACTTCGGATTGTGTTTTTTGGTCTGCTTTCATTTCTTCCCCAACAAGAAAACCTTACCTTGTTAGCGCTTTTATGGTTTGTTGTGTTCTAAGTTTATGAACGCTAAGTTCCAGTGTAATCGTTAGGTCTTATTTGTAGGCTATCAGATGCTTATCCGATAAAAGATACACTCTATCGCCAACCAGAAGAGGCGTGAAAAAGTAACTATCCAGATGTCTCACCCATTGAACATCCCCATTAGCCGCATTCAAACAAATAACCCCATAATTGCCTGAAATAAACAACTCATCATTTAAAACAGCCATACTTTGCCCGCCCCAATGAAAAGATGTGTCATTGACAACTGCCTTATACCAAACTCTACTTCCACTTTGAATGTTTAAGCACATAAACGAACCTAGATTAGTCTTGTTATCCTGTACTTGTTGGCTATCGAATACGCTCCAAAAGAGCCTATTGTGTTCGGCGTCGATTAGTGGTGGTGAAGGATTGACGTATTCTATTAAACTACGGTCTCCTGAGCGTATCGTTTGGTTATATGATTTTATGATCTCTAAATCATCGATACCAACTTTCCATTCTTGACTACCGTTGGAAAGATCAAATGCATAAAAATTGCCATCTTGAGATGCAAAAAGCAGCAAATCACCTGAAACGCTCGGCTGGAAACTTAGCAGCTTCTGGATCGACTCTCCAAAGCTGCTCCCCGGTATCGGCGTTCAAACACACAATTGCATGTTCAGTTTGCGGATAGTTATACTTGGAAGCGTAGTTCCATAGAATTACTTTGTCTTGGTAAACTATGGGCGGGTAACTAGTAGCGGCGGGGAACGACCAGATTGTTTCGCCAGTGTTTGGGTTAACTCGTGAAGGACCTACAATGTAAGTATAATTGCTGGGCGGTAGCTTTTGTGCTGCATCGCTCATTTGAGGTTTGTACAAAGTGCGTCCTGATTGTTCCCATAGTTCTTGCCCATTTGCCGCATTATAAACTGTAGTGCCAGCGCCGTAAGCGAATAATTTCCCTTCAGCCAACAGAATGTTAGCTGTTCTTTTGTGATCGTTGACGCCAGTCGGTGGTGCGGTATAATTGAATTCGGCTTGACCCGTATTTTCGTTGAAGCTTCTAATCATTAAGCCAACTGTGGCAACGTAGACTCTGTTATTGTAAACGGTTAATCTTGAACCGTAGTCTGCAAATCCGTAGCTGGTGTTCCAAAGGGCACTGCCGTCGGTTGCGCTTAAGCAGTATAGTGTGCTTTTGTCGGCTAAGAAGATTTTTTGGTCTGCAACTGCTATGTCGGTTGCAGTAGATGGAAGGTCAGTTTCCCAAATGATGCTTCCTTTGTCGGTTCCAGGCAATCGCGTTTCAATATACCAAACCGTGGAACCCACGATTACAGCAATTAAGAATATGCTCGCAAGTACTGCAAGACGCCTATTCATAGTTTAGGCTTGAACTGGCATCCATATGAAGTTTGGCATTATCTACTTAAAGCGGTCATTTTAGCTTCAATTGAAGCCTTGCTTGCGCCTCTCAGAAGCAGCATCTTCTGCTTTGAAGTTAAGCCCGAAATAATCTCCACCCTAAACCCCAAAAGCTTCCCCGCTTCCTTCATGATTTCCTTGTTTACTTTGCCCTTCTCAGGCTCTTCAGTAGCATAAACAACCACTTCGTCGCCGTCGAGTTCGATTTTGAATTTGGGGCTGTTGGGTTTAACAAAAATGGAGAGGACAATGCCCTCTTTGGTTTCTTTTATGCTCATGCAGTTATGCACTCAGAATCGGGGCATGCTTCATCTGCCTTAGCCTTTTTGCCCTTGCTGTAGTGCCCAACTGAATTTGCTGCGAAGTGTTGTGGGATAGAATTTTTCGATGTCGAATTTGACTTTCTTTGCCCATTTCACGTAGGCGGTTGGGTCAATGTAGCTTTTCAGTGAGGTGCCAAGGTTGTATTCGCGGGTTAGTTTGGTTAATTCTAAGTCGAGTTTGGCGCGTTCAATGCGGGTTTGGAGAGATTCGATTTTTTTGCCTTCTTTGGTTTTGGCTTTGAGCAGTTCTTGCATGTCTTTGAGTTTGGCTTCTTTGTCTGCGACGCGTTGGTCGAAGGTGGGTGGGATTTTGCGTTTGTGGTTTGCGACTTCGGCGACTTTAAAGTTTGCCATTTTTGCTGCAAAGTTTTTCTTGTAGTCGGGGTCTTCTTTGGTTACGCCGCTTTTTTCGAGTTCTTCTTTGACGGTTTTTGTGCATCTCCATGTTCTGAAGACTTTGGCGGTTAATTTGGGCATTTTTTCGATGAGGAAGCGGCTGACTTTTTTGCTGTCGATGCCTTGGAAGAGGTATTCTTTGGTTGTGTCTTTTGAGAATTCTTGGATGTTTTTGATGACTGAGGGGGGTGCAGGGTATTCTTTTACCCAGCGGACGCTGTCTTTGCCTAAGAAGTCAAAGTGCAAGGTGTCGCCGACGACTTTTATGTGCTCGGAGCGCAGGGTGATGGCGCCTACTGTGTCGGCTTCGTCTGGGTCCTTTTCGTCGCCAACCCTCATGTTGGGGACAAGTATAAGCCAAGAAACCGTAGCTACTTTGCGGCGTTCTACATCTTTAGATTCTGTGTTTTTGAGGATATGAGTTTCGATTTGCTTGATTTGCTTGCCTAAGGTTTCGGCTTTCTGGAATTTCTCCATCTCACGGTTCTGCTTAAGAAACGCGGTGTCGCTAAACCAGACGTATTTGACTTTGCCAGTGAGTTTATCGATCCATTTGGCAACGTACATTTTGTTGGGTTCCCAAGTGAATTTCCAGCCTTCAGGTTTGGGTGCGTCTGGTGAGAGGTTGAGTGTGATGTCTGCTTGGGTTGGTCCTTCTTTCCATTTGCCGCGTTGTGGGTGGTCGCCGCGTCCTGCGAAGAGGCAGCTGGGTTCTGAGGTCCAGTTAGCGACTTCTAAGCGTTGACCATCGACTAGGGCGTAGCCATATTTTTCTTTGTATTCTAATCGTTTGACTTTGCGTTCTTCAGCCTGCTTCTTTTTCTCTTCTTTGCTTATGGCTTCTTTTTTGGCTTTATCGTCAAGAATGAATGCTCTGATTTCGGTGAAGTCTATGTCGAGGCTCTGTCCACCGTTGTTCTGTGTAGCAGGCTGATTTTCGATGCTGTCAAGATATTTACTGGTGAAACTGTTGAGGTATTTTGCTTGAGGGTTCTCGTTGTGTAGTTGCTCAAGAAATTCTTTCATAAAGTTTTTAGTGAAGACTTTATCTGGCGCTGGTATGGTGGTTGATAGGACTCGGCGTGTCCAAGCAACAGCCATAGGCTCAGATTTCTCTGTAAGCTTAATTGATTGACCTTGGATTTTTATGTTGAAGCCTTTAAGGTCATATGGGGGAACGTATATGCCGTTGTGCTTTAGACTTTTCATAACATGTTTCATAACTCAATATACCCCGTGTAGCGGCAAAGTTTTCTTGTTTCTTTGCCAACTATAACTTATAGGTTTTTCGTTGATAAAGCTGCAACTTTCATTAACCCCGTCTGCGAAGCTTAAAAACTTTGACACTACCGCTACTTTTTAATCAGGAGAAAAGCCGTTTTTGGCGTTTTGCTGCGCGGTCACTCTGGAGTTTCTTGTAGACGGCATCCACGTTTTTGCGTTCAACATAGCCCTTGTGCGGTCGGAAACCGCCTGAGAATCCGCCGGGAATATGCATCAATTCATGGAT
Organism: uncultured archaeon; assembly: GCA_963782915.1. Classification (GTDB taxonomy): domain Archaea; phylum Thermoproteota; class Bathyarchaeia; order Bathyarchaeales; family Bathycorpusculaceae; genus Bathycorpusculum. The sequence goes on along the minus strand of CAWALK010000020.1, from coordinate 44,828 downwards.
GAGGGTTCGTTCTCTGTCTTCAGCAGACATCTTATCAAAGATTTCCGAGATAACTTCGATGGTGTAAGATGGCGGCAGGTTCAGTACGCCTTGCCAGATTTTGCCCAGTCCATGGATGCGGGCGATTGTACGACGTGCCTTGGAGCCTCTGCTGCGGACACAGAAGACGAATTGGGGCACAACATGGAAAAATTCGCATTCCGCTGCCAACTGATCGACTTGCTGCTTGATTTCCGGAGCTTCAAAATACTTAATCGGCATACCTTTCCCTCTTCCGTTTGCAGATGAATATGTTGTTTACATTAAAAAATCAAGTGCTTCCCCAATGCTTTTCGGCAATAACTTTAGCCGAGCACCTTGTTAAACCCTGATAACCATGGATAATTGGCGTTAGCCTACCAAACGCTTGACGAGGGGTATCTTTTTGAGCACATAAACAAGCCCAGCAGACACTGCGAACACTATGGCGGCGTAGATGGGAACATCAAACAATGGACTAAACGTCATGGAATTTAGCCAGATACCGCCCACATTAATCCACAGCGATACCAGCACCAACATATGAATGAGATAGATTGGTAGCGTGTTTTGGCTTACCCAATGGATAACGCCGCCGAGTTTGGTGTGGCTGGCTAGTCGATTTGAATCCCACGAAATCAGAACAAAGAACAACGCGATGCTGGCAACCATGACTGTGGGGCTTACATAGCTGTGTAGGAAACCGGTGTATTTTTCTCCCATTGTACCTGTGAGGAGCCATTCGCCTACTATTGTGGCTATGACGCCTGCGGAAGCGATGAGGATGGCTTTTGAACGCGGAAACTCAGTTTCGAGCAGGTAGGCGCCTATGAGGAAGTACCCCACCCAATCGACTACGATGAAGGTGTAAGGGAAATAGTTCAAGCTGGTAAGGTTGTGGATAATTGGGGTAGCAATTGTCCCTGCAAACCACAGCACAAGCAGGTAAGTGAATAATTTACGGTCTAAATGCTTCACCAGCACCCGCAGCACAGGCGTAAGAGCATATAGTCCCATAAGCAAATACAGATACCACAAATGAGCATAGGAGCCGCCCAGCAAGCCTTCCCCGATTTTAGTTAATGTAAAAGGTTTGCCGAGAATTGTGAAGCTCCATGCAAAGTAGATTATGGTCCAAAAAATAAACGGCAACGCAATGCGGTCAAGCCGTTTTCTATAAAACACTCGCAGAGGCTCATTTTCCCTGTTTGGGTTAAGCAGCAAAGCCCCCGTCAACATAACAAATAAGGGTACACCGAGCATGCCAAAGGCTGCGTAAACGTCGGTTGTGAACCAGTTTACGATGTCTATAGAGGTGATTTGTGGGTTTGTGAAATGGTAGGGGAAACCTGAGCAGTGAAGCAGAATAACCATGGCAATGGCGAAGAAACGGATTATATCGATAGAATAGTTTGCAGCAGCTGGTTTAGTCTCTAAACTCCCCACTCCACCACCCCTCACCCATCCATTGTAGCGTGCTACCCCTAAATAAAATTTGACAAAAAAACGGTTGGTAAAACTTGGAACTTAAATTTTGCCGGTTAGCATCTTTTTGAGTTCCATCCAAAACGTCGCCGCAAACGACACGCCAATCGCCAAAGCCCAGGCCGAGGGCTCCAAACCGGTAATCTGAAGTGCCGCCTGCATAAACGGCACTGAGGTACCCAACCCTAACACAACAATCACTATTAGCGCCCATAGGAGCATAACTTTGTTTGTTAAGATGCCCTGCTTGAGCAGCGGCACGTTTTCTGAGCGGAAATTCAACGCTAAAAAGATGTGACCAAACATCCAAGTTGCGAACGCCACCGTCCGAGCATACAATGTTGCGTTTTCAATAGTCATTGTTGCCGCTGCCGTGTAGTACGTGAACAGGTAAGTTGCTGTGACCGCTAAGAATAGGCTTAAGGCACCTATGAATAGGGGTCTTAGCATCCGTTTGTCCATGAATTTCTCCGCGGGGTCATTTGGCGGTTTTTTCATGGCGCCTTTTTCTTGGGGTTCAGCGACGAAGGTGGCGGAAGCGGCTAAGTCCATGAATAATTCGAGGACGATGATTTGAATTGGCGCAAACGGCAACGGAATGCCCAGTATGATTGGGACAAGGAAGATTGAAACCAACGCAACTTTGCATGCTAAATAGTAGCGGACGCCTTTACGGAGGTTGCTGTAGAGCCTGCGTCCCTCACTCACCGCAGTTTCGATAGTGGCAAAGTTGTCGTCAACCAGTATCATGGATGCCGCTTCTTTAGCTACGTCGGTGCCTCGGACACCCATAGCGATGCCGATATGCGCCTCTTTAAGTGCCGGAGCATCGTTGATGCCGTCTCCCGTAACCGCTACGATTTCCCCATTTACCTTTAACAAACGGACTAAACGCAGTTTATCCTCTGGGGTTGCACGGGCAAACACATGAGTGCTCCTCAAAGCGTCTTTTAGAGCGTCGTCAGTCATCGCTGCCATTTCGCTGCCAGTCAAGACTCGGGTGTTGTTGATGCCGACTTGTCCAGCGATGGTTTTGGCGGTTTCTGGGTGGTCGCCTGTAATCATGATGATGCGTATGCCTGCTTGCTGGCAGGTTTTAATGGCCTCGCCTACTTCTTTGCGGGGCGGATCGATGAAGCCGATGATGCCTACTAAAACGATTTCTTGCTCGATGTCTGCGTTAGCGGCATCAGTGGGTAAGCGGTGGTAGCCAAATGCCAAGAGGCGCTCGCCTGTATGCGCCATTTGCGCTGCTGCCTTGGAAACACTGCTTCGCAACTCATCGGTGAGGGGTGTTTCTTGTCCTTCCAAAAGAATTCTATTTGACCTTTCAAGGATTCGCTCAGGGGCACCACTTGAGAGAACCACTGTCGAGTTTCCGTATTGGTAAATGTAAGAGGCGAGTTTGCGGTTAACATCAAAACTTAACTCATCCTTAAGCACCCACCCATTCGTCAACGTCTGCGTATCGACGCCGTCTTGCCTGAGACGCTCCGAAATCGCCTTAGCCAATGGATTGCCCAAAGCGCCTGCCGCATCACTTGCCAAAAACGCCGTTCTCAGTGCAGCTTTCTCATTCTCTTTGAACTGGCTTGAAGGACGTATGGCGCCGTCGAAGTATAGGTGCTCGATTCGCAGTTTATTCTCTGTGATGGTACCTGTTTTGTCTGTGGCGATGACGGTTACGTTGCCTAAGGTTTCAGCTGCACGCAATCGCTTTACAATCGCGCCTTTCCGTGACAATGCGTAGCTGCCGACACCCAAGACCATGGTGATGATTATAGGCATCTCCTCGGGGATAACAACAAACGCCAGCGAAAGCCCATAAAGCACAGCATCACCGGCGCTAAGAGGTACAGGACCCTGCAGTCCTCGGATGTAAGCCAGAACTGGGATTAGTATAGCAAAGAAGAGCGCTACCCAAACCAGCGTTTTGGAGAGTTGCTTCATCGCCACCTGCAGTGCCGTTTTGGATTCTTTGGCGGCTTTGGTTATGCCGGCGATTCTGCCCAGCTCCGTTGCTATTCCTGTCTGGGTTATGAGGGCTTTTGCTCTGCCTCTTGTTATGACTGTGCCTGTGAAGACCATGTTGGTTTGGTCGGTTACCCGAGTTTCAGCCGATAGCACAGCGGAAGCGTCTTTTGCAACTGGGAACGATTCCCCCGTCAACGAGGATTCGTCTACTTCTAAACCGTAAGCTTCTAAGATTCGGGCGTCTGCCGGCACACGCTGCCCAACCTTAAGCAACAGTACATCGCCGGGTACCAGATTGGCTGTTTGCACTTCCACCTGTTGCCCATTCCTCAGCACAGTAGCAGTAGGCGGAGCCAACTGTCGAAGCGCATTTACCGAACGCTTAGCCCTATATTCATTCCAAACCTCAGCCAACACGAGAATAATGATTATGATTATGATTGTAGCGGCATCTGTTAATCCGCGACCAGTCACTACCCCTAAAACACTGTATACAACGCCAATGGCCAAAAGCAGCAGTATCATGGGTTCAGTGATTTCTTCTCTTAAAATCCCCAAAAAACGAATTTCTCGTTCCTGAACCAAACTGTTTTTGCCGTACCTGTTTAGCCGCGTTGCTGCCTCCTGCTCCGTTAAGCCCCTCTCCGGGTTGGAGCCTAACGCTGAAGCCACATCCTGTGGCTGACGTGTATGCGGTTGACTCATCAGCAGCCCCTAAGCGTAGTTAACTTGCGAGCTAGGATACCCTAAAAAGCTTGCGACATTAATCGGTGGAATTTCGGCTGGTTGCTGTTTTTGTTTTTCAATGTTTCAGTCAACTTTAAGCCCCTTTACCGCTGAATTTTGGCTTTTGGAGCCTGTTTAGTCAAGAAACCTTGACGAATACGCTTTTATTGCCCTACCAGTAAAAAGCCACATATGCAATCAAAAAGGGTGCCCTTAACCTTCATCGTATTCATTCTTCTTAGTAGCTGCGTTTTTAGTGTCACCATTTTTGGAGAAGCCACAGCTGCCACCAAGACGGCGGGTCCCCTGAATTCAGACACCGCATGGACAAAAACAAACAGCCCCTACAGTCTCATGGGCAACATCATTTTGCGCAGCATCTCAACATTAACCATAGAACCCGGAGCCACCGTCAACTTAAACGGTTATTCCCTAATCATAAACGGCACACTAGACGCCCAAGGAACCCTCACGGAAAAAATTCAGTTCAATAATGGCACCATAATTTTAGATTCAAACACAACCGGTTCCAGAATACAAAATACCATTATGCCTTCTTCAGTCTCTTTGGTTCTAATTTCAGGGTCGAATCAAATTGACAACAACCAAATAGACAGCAGAATCATCGTAAAAGGAGGTTCACCGTCGATTTCTAACAACTTAATCTCCGATGGCATTCAGGCAGATGCAGCAGGTGGAGCAGTAACCATAACTAACAACGATATAGGGACCAAAAGCGGCTTTGTTGGGCTGTTAATTATGGGAACTCATGGCGAAGTGTCTGGCAACAAAATATTCGGCAACAACATAGCCCCGGGCATAAGCGTAAGTCTACGGATAAGCTCAGCCACCATTATTAACAACCAAATTCTCAACTGCACCCTCGGGTTATACTCTGACGCTGGCGGAGCAAGCGAAAACGACGTTAAAGTTAGCCATAACCTGTTCTTTGGCAACGAGGTAGGCGTAAAATTTTGGGATAGCATAGATTTATCCTCTAACACGTTTGTGGGCAACGTCGTGGGTTTGCAATGTGGCCCTGGATTAGCTGCTAAAGTATCTTACAACAACTTCCAAAATAATAGCCAATATAATGTTGAAAATATCCACTTAGGCGATTTAGATGCTACCAATAACTGGTGGGGCACAAACAACAAGACAGCGATTAAACAAACCCTCTACCACGACGACAACTACTCTGGTGCGATAATTTTTGAGCCGTTCCTGCAAACGCCTGATCCTAATGCGCCAACTATCCCAACTGATCCAACCCCTGTCCCCGCAATAGATGATGCTACAGGGCAAGTTGGTTTTGTCTGGAGCCAAAATTTCTTGCCAGCGGCGATAAGCGGCGTAGTTGGGGTTGTGTTAGTGATTGTGGCTGTGTTTGTTTGGAGAAAACATAAACGCTAGATTTAATTCGTCAAGTGATCAAGCTCTTTTTTATTCTGCTTGCGGATGTCGCCACAACCAGCCTGCAACCCAAACCAAACGCAGAAACCAAAACAGACGCCACAGCCAACTCGGCTGGTTGTTGTTGTGTATAGGCGGTTTTCAGCAACAACACACTGTAGAAAAACAAGCAACAAACAGGATAAGTCAGTTTAGGAGCAAAAGAGCCTAAACCGTCCATTTCTGTAGGGCAAGCGCCAATTCACTATGGCTTTTAGCGTATTCTTCCAATGTTTTGCCTTCGAGTGCTGCATCCACTGCTTGCCGCATAGCTTTAGCACCAGCAACAGTGCCTTCTGGATGCCCATGGATACCGCCGCCTGCCTGCAAAACAACATCGTTGCCAAAGTAATCCAGCAGTGCAGGAACTAATCGTGGATGTAAACCGCCACTCGCAACTGGCAACACAGGCTTCAAACCGCCCAATTCACCCTTGCATGCCGTGATGTTCTCGAGCACTTCCGCTTTGGTCTCTGACATTTTACCCACAACGGTGCCAACGTGGAGTTGATCTACGCCGAGTATTCGGGCGACTGACGCGATGGGTTTCATGGCGATGCCATGCAGTTGGTTCTTGGTAAACGCGGCGTGACCTGCACGGTGGGCATGGATAACCAGTTTGAAGTTTTGGTCCCTGAGCGTTTGGAGTGCTGACCAACCGGTGGTTAAGATGTCAACCATTATGTATTCGCCGCCTTGATCCACCACAGCCTGTGCACGTTTGAGCATGATGCTGGTTTCGGCGGTGACGTTAATCATGTAAACTTTGCGTTCCCCTGTCTCGTCTTGGGCTTTGTCGCGGCTCTCCAGTGTTTCGATGAGGCGTTGGTCGAATGGGTTGAATTTTTGGCTGCTGAGGTTTTCGTCGTCCTTTACGACATCGCAGCCGCCTAGCCATGCGTCATAGGCGACTTTGGCGTGGTCAGCTGTGTTTAAGCCGAGTTTGGGTTTGATGATGGTGCCGACGAGTGGGCGTTTTGGGATTTTGAGGAGTTTTCGGATTCCTTCTATACCGAAGGCGGGTCCTTTGAAGCCTGCGAGGAGGACTTTGGGCACTTCGATATCGAGCAAGCGCAGGTTTCTGAGCGCTTTTAATCCGAATACGTTGCCGGCGACGCTGCTTAAGATGTTGGGCATGTTGCCGCTTTCGAAGAGTTCAATGGGATACGCAATCTTGATGACGTTGCCTTCTATGCTGTAAACGTGGGCAGCTAGCCGCTGTACATAGGGCTGCTCTGTGCTGAGTTCTGTCCATGTACCAACCGAGCTTTCAGCAGCCACCCCACCGGCCGCTTCTTTTAAGCTGATGCCTTCAGGTTCCACATAGAAAGTGCACAGCAAATCGGTTCCTTTAGGCTTGTAAGCTAAATCGATAAAGTCAAGATACCTCACACAGAATCCTCGCTAACTAAACCATCGCGTTTTGCCTTAAAATCTTTAACTACCCAACCAACCAATATCTATGTGGATAGCTATGGAGCTACTTGTTGAACTTCTAAACATCACTACTGGCGGAAACAGAATCGCCGTCATAAGCCAACAAACCGCAAATCTGCTTGGCGTGCACAGTTCAGACAGAATAAAAATCACATATGGCGCCAGAGAAATGATAGCCATCTCCAACATTGCACAGCACTACCCCGACAACCGGGTTGGGTTTTTCGAGGAAACCGAAGCGGCGCTTGAAGGCATCAAAGACGACGAACCGGTACAGGTTACATTGGCTCCGCTGCCGGAATCGCTCTATAACATCCGCGCTAAGCTGCATGGCGAACGATTGCGCGAAAAAGACATAGTCGCCATCGTCAAAGACGTAGTTGAACGCCACCTAAGCACTGTTGAAATCGCCGGTTTCCTCACAGCGCTGAGCATTCATGGCTTAAGCACAGCCGAAACCGAAGCGCTCTCCCGCGCCATGATCACCACCGGCAAAACACTTGACTTCGGTGCAGGACCAATCCTCGATAAACACAGCGTCGGCGGCATCCCCGGCGACAAAACGTCCATGCTTGTCGTGCCCATCGTGGCAGCGGCAGGCTTCACCATTCCCAAAACTTCTTCCCGAGCCATCACTTCACCCGCCGGAACGGCTGACCGGGTTGAAACACTCTGCCCAGTCACCTTGGCAATAGACGAGATCAAGGATGTTGTCAAAAAGACAGGCGGATGCCTCGTTTGGGGCGGCTCATTGGAGCTTGCACCCGCAGATGACCTCTTCATACAAGTCGAATACCCACTTGGAATCGACCCCATGCTTTTGCCTTCTATTTTGAGCAAAAAGAAAGCTATCGGCGCCAACTATGTCGTTATAGATATACCAACGGGCATGGGAGCAAAAATTAAAACCCGCCAAGAAGCCTACACACTCGCCTCTGACTTTGTTGATTTAGGCAAACGACTCGGCTTAACCATCCAATGCGCCCTTACCTTCGGAGACCAACCGCTGGGCTGCAGCATCGGACCAGCATTAGAAGCCCGAGAAGCCCTAACCACACTAATGGGCGGCGGACCACCGGACCTACGTGAAAAAGCCATCAGCTTAGCCACGATGCTGTTTGATATGGTCGGCGTCGAGAACCCACGGGGCATGGCAGAGGAAATGGTTGATTCAGGCAAAGCAGAGAAAAAGATGCGTGAAATCATCGGTGCTCAAGGCGGAAACCCAAACGTGAAACCGGATGATTTGCCTGTTGGACCTAAACATGCCGCAGTACATTCGGACCGAGCGGGGAAGGTGTTGTGGTTGAGTACGGATGATATTGTGCGTATTGCACGTATGGCAGGCGCTCCTAAAGAGAAGGGTGCAGGCGTAGTTTTGCATGCTAAATTGGGCGAGAGCGTGCGTAAAGATGGTGTGTTGTTTGAGGTTTATGCTGAAAGAGCAAGTAAACTCGCTGCAGCCTTAGAACTGGCAAATCAATTGTCGCCGATTGTGCTGAGCAATAAGCCTGAAGAGAAAATGGTGCTCGATACCATTCCGGAGAAGACAACGCACGAAAAAACATTCAATCTAGATAGGTAAAATTGAAAGTAGCGGTTTATCGGGTTACTAATCCGCCGAAGAAGCCGCCGATTGCTGAACCGATGGTTGCGATGATGCTAACGATTATGCTTAGTGCGGTGCCGACTATGCCTGCGAGGAATGCGCCCAGGATCCCATAGGTTGAGCCGCCGAACCATGCAAAACCAACCAGCGCCAAAATGCCCAGTATAACTGCGCTTGCGATGCCGGCGAGGATACCCGCGATGGTTCCGCCAATCACGCCTCGAGCGATAAGCCCAGCGACGAGTCCACCCAGCAAGCCGCCCAAAATATGGCCGACTCCGGGATACATTATGCTTATGATAACGGTTATTATGAAGCCTACTAATGCGCCTAATCCAACACTGCCCAAGCTGTTCACATCAATTAGCGATGCTTAAAAGAAAAAAGAAAATAAAAAGATTGTTCTATCTTGACCGTTCAGCTCTGACTTTAGGTTCAAGCAGAGTCCAGAGCCACTCCGTGAATTCTTGGAGGTTCTTGGTTTGGATATGCACTTCTCCCGGGCCCGTGATTTGGGTGACTAAGCCTTCGCCGCTTAGCAAAGTTTCTTTTATGCCGCCGACACGGGTGACTTTGTAACTGCAGGATTCGCTAAAACCAACCAAATGAAAGTTATCTACGACAAGGGTTTGACCTGGTTGGAGGGTGTGGGTGTCGATGGCGCCGAAGGTATTGATGAACATTTGTCCGCTGCCAGTGGCGCGTATCATAAAGAGCCCTTGTCCGAAGAGGCCTTTGGTGAAGCCTTCCCATTTGACATCTAAATCTATGCCCTGAGTTGAGGCTATGTACGCGGATTTTTGGATGATGTAGCCGCTGCCGGGTGCAATGTCGAGTTGTTTTATGTCTCCGACTGGTGCGGCTACAAATGCTGCTTCGCCTGCACCGTTGGTTGCTGTGAAATCGTTAACCCAGAATGATTGGCCGCCGATTATGCTTAAGCCTAAGCTGCCCCAGAGGCTTTTTTCTCTTTTGCGAGTGTGGACTTCAATGTTAGGTGTCATGTAGGTCATGGCGCCTGATTCAGCTGTAATCATTTCGCCTTGCTCTAGATTGGCGACTAGGCATGGCGTATGAGGGTTTGTATTTGATTTCGAACTTCATTTTTCTCATCCTTTATGTCTTGATCGGTGTCTTGCTTAAAAAATTAAGGATAAAAAGAAAAAATGAAAAAGTGGAAATTTTAGTTGGTGGCGGTGGTGGTGGAGGAGGCAATCGTTTGCTGCAGTGGGCTTGCGTTTTTTCATCATAACCAACAACTGCAACTACAGCAACTACTGCTACAATAACAACTACTATAATTATTACTGTGGTTACTGGGAAAGCTGCTGTTTCATTTGCGATTGGGGTTGCTGTTGGGTTGGAGTTGGGCTACTGTGGGTGCGACTGTTTGTGTTGGGCATCTGTTGGGGCTTCTGTGGGTGTTTCTGTGGGTGTAGGTGTCGCTGTTGGAGTCGGTGTTGGCAGGGGGTCAAGTGTGTTTGTTAAGGTTAAGTGTCAAGGTAAATGTTAGCGCTGTCGTATCCTGTTTGGAGAGAGCGCCGATGTTTATGCCTGCTGCTGGGTTAGGGCGTTACCGTTGAGCTGAGAAAACCAATTCACTGTCGATCCAAAGCTGATAGGCTGCGGTGCCTGTGCCTGTCTTTTGTGTTTCAGTGATTCGGTACCAGACGTTTTGGTTATACCTTGGGGAATCAATATGGCGTTTCCTGTGCGTCAATGAATTGCCATCCGAAGTCGCCGGTGCCGTTACAAGCTATGGATAAACTGCTGATTCGACCGCCTTGGCTATCTACGATTTCTGCAAATTTCAGTGAATTGCCAGGATTCATGTTTGTCGAGTCTATTCTGAAGAAGTAATCGAGTGTCACTGTTTCGCTTGTTGTGAAAGAGTGTTGTATGTATGAATGCGTGGATACTGGTAACTGGGCGATGTAACTAGCATTTACTCCGAAGTGTGTTGAAACGATGCTGGGTGAGCCTTGGTGATCCAGTTTGAGAAGTCCGTTTCGAATCCGTCTTGCAGAACTACTGCGCGTTTGCGGTGCCGCTGATGCTGCCAACTAAAATGATTGTGCTCAGAACTGCCACTATAGTTAAGATTAGAACCTTTGATGCTAATTTATTTTTTACTGTCCTATCTAAGTTGTTGCTTGCTTAAAAAAATTTTGAATATGGTGTATAAAGGATTTTGATTTTTCCAAGCGAGCTTACATTGTCGTATAATTCGCTGGAGTGTTAAGGGAAATTTTACGGGTAAACATGCGTTACTTATAAAAGACGCCAAACTAAACCATGTTACTAAAATTACAGCTAAAGGCTAAGTTTAGGGCATGGCATATACATGGCTGACTCCGTCTGGGTAATACTTAAGAAAATCTTCAGTTTAGCGTTAATTTTTAATGCGCTAATCACTATAGCTACAGTCGCCGGCATTCTATACGGATTCTACAGATCAAACCCGCAGTGGCATCCATATGCGCCTTATCTGCTTGATGGAAACCTGTTTTTGTTGGCACTCGCCGCAGGCATAATCTGTGTCTTCCCAGCCGCTGCAACAGGCAGATCACTTCATACGGGCAGATTTCTCTTTCACCATTATGTTTATGGCTTTTTTGTGTTAGCGATAACTTCAGTGTTAGTTACTGTTTTGACGCCTGTTTCGGCTGTTAGTTTGTTTTTTGTAGACTCTAACGATATACCGGTTAACGCTGCGAGAGTGTTCTTTTTGGCAGGGTTAGCTATGTTGCTGGATGATTTACCTGATGTTTCGAGGAGAACTGAGTTCTGTTTGAATTGGATAAAAACTAAGGCTTGCTGCATAAAAATGGGTCTTCATGTAGCTACCTTTGTCACCGGGATCTTTGCGATGTACTGTTCCCTTTCAATTCTTGCCTCAACCATTGCCGATGATTTCACCCGATGGTTACCTAACTCGTTTGGAATAGTCAGCTTATTCATAACAGGCATAATGTCCTTTGCCTTCGTGGCAAGGAAAGATTGGCTAAAGATTACTCCGCCTGAACCTAAGCAGCCTAAGCTTTTTGCTTAGCAATTTCTTTTCCTATTGCTTCTAACTGTTCACGGCTGAATCTTCGGGCGCTTCCATGTGTGGATAAGTGGTTTGGTAGCTGTGGAAGCTTGAGAATGGGCACCGTTGGATTGTTTACGTGTAATGTTGAATGTTTGTTGGTTAATACGACGATGCCTTCAACCCAGATGCCTAAAGACCGCAAACTCGGCGAGGAATCTATTATGCGCTTAATTCTTCCAGCGTTACGGTTAACTTGGCGGCTTGGGCTCGAAGAAGAATCATGTTTTCCACCTCTATGCCACTCATCCCCGCTAACGGATATGCTGCCATTCCAGTTTTTGGTCTCTAACACAAACACGCCGCCCGGAGCCAAAACGATGTGGTCGATGTCTCCGCCGCCTTCACGTAAGTAGAGGTCGTTTATGAGGTAGTAATCATCGCTTAAGCTATTGCTTAGCAGTTTAGCTACTTGTTTTTCGCCCTGATAGCCGCCGTTGAAAATGTGGTATTTGCGCAGATAATAGTAGGAACCGATTAGCGCCGCTACCATAAAGATGAGCCCTATCAGAAAAACCAGTCCAATCTCTTTAAAAAGCCCCATCTGCACCAAAGAAAGCATCCCAAAGATAACTACTGCCAAAACAACGCCAAATACAATTAGACAAAGGACGGCTTTGGCAAGGTTTTTTCTTGTTTGGTTCTTGAGGTAGCTACTTGACGCTTTAATCTTACGCATACGACAGGATTAGCTTTGATAATATATTATGCTATGGTGTTCTCCGTGACATTGCTTTCCGCCATCTATGGGTGAAGAGAACCAGCAACGCACACGCAGGCGACTACTAAGAAACCGATCCTAGTGAGCCTGAAGAGTTTGATGATTGAGAAAAGTTTCGCCGGCTGATATCAAGCGATTTGGTTGGTGCGTTGGTTAAAAGAGCAAATTATACATTTTCCATTTCTTAATAATATGCATGTTTTAAATACATCTTCTTTTTAAATGACGCTGACATGGCAAGGGGCACATCGGCAGGTTCCAGTGAAAAAACTGGTTATAGTAGGCTTCTACTTCCAGTTTTGGCACTTTCTGCACTATCCACTTGGTTAATCACTGTCACCTTCCAACTACTCATGGTTGACATAGCACATAGCTTCCAGATTCAAGTTGGAACCGCAAGCATGACAGCTTCTGTTGGCTCCGTATCCGGCGTCTTCTTTGGCTTATTGATGGCTGTTTTATGTGTACGCTATAATCATAAACTGTTTCTGTTGATTGGTCTTGCCTGTACAAGCATAGCTACATTGGGATACTATTTTGCGCCAAATTTCAACGTGCTTTTAGCGGCCAACATTGGTGTAGGCGCTGGAATAGCTATGGTTACCGCCATGGCTTATTCTATAATCGGTGACGTGTATCCATTGGAGAAAAGAGGCAGAGCAGTCGGTGTTATGGTTGCGGCTATAACGCTTGAATACCTTGTCGGTGGACCAGCAACCGCACTAATATCTACTTTTGGCGATTGGCGCACAGCAACGATTCTCTTATCACTGCCATTTTCATTAGTAAGCCTTACCCTAGGCAGCCATAGTAATTCCAAATAGGCTCAAAACAATCCCTTCACTTCCGAAGGAACCATTTTTCCTTGGCTGCAAACAAGCTTTCTCCAACCTATCAACCATTGCCGCCCTTTCTGTAACTGTGCTAATGCTTTGTGAGGGTGCAATAGCATATTATTCAGTTTCTTTAGGGAAGAATTCGGCATGACTGTTGCTTGGGGATCAACTTTCGTTTTGATAGGAAGCCTCGTAGGTGCCATTGGCGGCTTCGTCACAGGTTTACTGGTAAATATGATGGGACGCAAACGATTAGGTACAATCGCCTGCGTAGTTACGGGTATACTTACTTTGGTTTTTATGTTTATGCCAACTGCTGAACTTTCAGCCGCCGTTAGCATTCTACGCTACTGGTTCGCTGCAATGACACTCTCGGCAGGAGGTAGTTTAATCATCGAGCAACTGCCCAAATTCCGAAGCACCATGATGTCGCTTAATACGGCATTCATGAATGTGGGCATGCTGTTGTCTTCGCTTATTGCAGGATTCATGCTCAATAGTTATGGCTATCAAGCAGTGGGGCTGGTTTTAGGCAGTTTGGGTATATTGGGCGCTGTAGTCTGGATTGCACTTGTAAAAGAACCCTGCACAACAAGCAAGCAGTAGCTTTGAATTGAAAAAAAAATCGTTTTCCTTATTTAGGAAAGAAAAGAAAAAGCAACGGTTAATTGCTTACTTTTTAGTCATGAGGTATTCATGCATTGCTTTAGCTGCACGTTTACCTGCACCCATAGCGCTGATAACTGTTGCTGCGCCTGTAGCGACGTCTCCGCCAGCGTAAACTCCGTCTAAGCTGGTTTTGCCGACTTCGTTAACTGTGATTGTTCCGTGTCTTGGGTCGCTTTGCAAGCCTTCTGTAGTGCTTTGAATGATTGGGTTTGGGGTTTGTCCGATAGCGATGATGACTGTGTCCACGTCCATAACGAATTCTGAGCCAGGCACAACTTTAACTCCTCGTCTGCCTTTAGCGTCGGGTTCAGTGAGTTCCATAGCAACACATTTCATGGCTTTAACCCAGCCTTTACCGTCGCCATAGAATTCTAATGGCGCCGCGAGAAACTTGCAAACTAAGCCTTCTTCCTCAGCGTTCTCGATTTCTTCATGTCTTGCGGGTAACTCTTCGCGTCCACGCCGATAGAGTAAGCAAACCGTTGAGCCGAATCGCATGCTGCTTCTTGCACAGTCCATCGCAACGTTTCCGCCGCCTATGACGACCACGTGTTTGCCGAGTCGGATTGGTGTGTCGTATTCGGGGAACTGGAAGGCTTTCATGAGGTTAACGCGGATGAGGAATTCGTTGGCGCTGTAGATTCCGCCGAGGTTTTCGCCGGGGCAACCTGTGAATTGTGGTAAGCCTGCGCCTGCAGCCGATGAAGACTGCGTCGTAACCGTTTTTCATAAGTTCGGGTATAGTGTGGATTCTGCCAACCAAGTTTCCAAGTCTGAGGTCAACGCCGAGTTTCTGCACATAGTTAACTTCGTTTTGCACAATGGCTTTGGGCAATCGGAATTCTGGAATACCATAAGAGAGCACTCCGCCGCCGACATGCAACGCTTCAAACATGGTGATTTCATGTCCGAGTTTGACGAGGTCTGCTGCAACCGTCAAGCCTGCTGGGCCTGCACCGATAACAGCAACTTTTTTGCCTGTTGGCTCAGCTTTTGGTGGCATGCTGCGCCGTTTTCGCGTTCCCAATCAGCCAAGAAACGTTCGAGGCGACCGATGCTTACTGGATCACCCATTCTGCCGATGACACATTTAGCTTGGCACTGGACTTCCTGTGGACAAACCCGCCCGCAAACCGCTGGCAACGCATTTTTAGTTTTGATGGCGGCTATGCCTTCAGCGTACTTCTTTTCTTTGATGCATTTGATGAATGTTGGAATTGGAACCTCAACTGGGCAACCTGTTCGGCACATTGGGTTTGGGCAACAGAGGCATCTGCTGGCTTCTTCCTGTGCTTCTGCTTCAGTGTAACCTAACGCTACTTCACTAAAGTTTTTCGCCCGAACATCAGGCTCTTGCTTGGCCATTTCAACTGCTTTCTTGTTTAGTTTTGGTTTAGGCTTTTTTTCTGCCACACTTGCATCCTCCCTTCATTTCTCCTAAAACACTGCTTAACCGTTCCTCGGGAAGCATTGTGCGTTGACGTAAAATTAATTCGTCGAAATCTGTTTGGTGACCGTCAAATTCTGGTCCGTCAACGCAGCCGAACATCATTTTTCCGCCGACTGTAACACGGCAAACACCGCACATGCCCATGCCGTCAATCATAATTGGCGTCAAAGTCACGACTGTGGGGATGTTGTAGGGTTTGGTGATGGCGCTGACATCTTTCATGAGGATAACTGGGCCCATAACGACGCAGCGGTCAAACTTTTCTTTCTTAAGCAACTCGTTTAGGAAATCTAAGCCTTTGTAGCCTTTTGAGCCGTCGTCTGTGGCGACGTAGACTTTGTGACTGTATGTTTAGCTTCTTCCTCCATCATTATGAATGGTTCAGAACGTGCGCCGATAACGGTGGTTACGTGGTTGCCGGCTTCCTTCATAGCTTTAGACTGCAACAGTAACGGAGCAATCATGACGCTGCCGCCGACACAGAGCACTTTACCAAAATTTTTGATTTCAGATGGGTTACCTAATGGACCGGTGACGTTGTCGATTTCTTGTCCCTGCTCAAGTTTGCCGAGGTCTTTGGTGGTTTTGCCGACTTCATGGAAAGCAAACGAAACCGTGCCTTTCTTGGCGTCATAGCCGCAGATGGTTAATGGGATGCGTTCGCCTGTTTTGCCGTGGATTACGATTAGGAATTGTCCAGGATGTGCTTTTGCGGCAATGTCGGGGGCTTCAACTTCGAAGAGTTTTATTTTTGGGACAAGCTCGGTTTTGGTGACTATTTTGTACATTATTGGTTTTCCTCCGCTTTAGCGTTTTTGGTAAACTAGAGATTTTCTGGTAGAAAGCATCAAGTTTCTGCTTGAAGTCGCCTTCGCATCGTGGGGATTCCTCGTAGAGTTCGAATCTGTCTAGTAAGCCTTTCTTTTTGAGGACATCAAGCATTACACTCAAGTTGCGTTCTGCTGTGTCTCTGCCTTCCTGTAGCTTGCAGTCTTTTGAGGAGCAAACCACTGCCATGACTCCTTCGAAACCGCAGTTTAATGCGTTGACTACGTGGACGGGGTCAAGAGATTTGAAGCATGGAACTTCAAGTGCCAACACGTTTTTGCCCTCAAAAGCTTTGTTAGGATTGTCCAGTGCTGAGAACTCTGACCATTGACAAATGAATGCGAACACTGCGGGGCCTTTGCCTTGGGCATTGAGTTGTGCTGCGCAGTCACCGTAACGTTTGAAGACATCTTCGAATTCGAAGCCTTTCACTTGGATGGCATGGTGTGGACAGACCAGTTGGCATGCGCCGCAGCCGACACATTTCTCTTCATTAATTTTTGGGTGTGGCGAAGGGTTCGAATTCTAATGCTTTGTATGGGCAGATGAATATGCATTTGTCGCAGCCAACACATTCCAAGACGTCGTAGACTGCTTTGCGGGAGTACTTTATGACTTTTACGCGTTTTCGTCGTAGCCAAGTTGTTTAAGCACATTCTTTGCAAGTGCGAGTCTGCGGGTGTTGATTTTTGTGCCTTCTTTATAGCGGCAGAATGGATCTTCACATTGAATGGAAACGATGTTTTTTATGCCTAAGTTTAGTGCTTCAAAGACGAAGTCTGTTGGAACTCTGCCTGCACAGGGCAACCGCAATGCAAGATAATCGTCGACTTTGAGTCCTTGCTCTTTTAGGATATCTTGCACTTCACCAGTGTTTGGCGAGTTGCCTCTGCACATCAAAACCAAGGTTTCGGTCTTCGGAGCTTTCGCTTGCGCCTGTTTTAGATAATCGGACAGGTTATCGTAAGTGTAATATTGCATTTTTATGGCTGAAGCTGGACAAGCACTGTAGCAGATGCCGCATACTTGGCAATCCTCTATGTTGACGTTTACTTTGCCCTCTCATCACGTTTTATGGCTTCATAGGGGCAGATGGATTGGCAAACGTAACATCTACTGCACAAGTCTTGATTAATCTCAACTACAGCGAGACATTTCTCACTCATTGGTAAACCTCTTCATTTCCCTGGTTAACTTTAAGGCTTTAGCGTGTTGGCTAAAACTGGAAACACAAAAAGGCTTTTTGAATCATATAATCCTTCCTCTAGAAATTATGAAAATCCCCTATAAAAGTCGAGGTTAACAAACGTATCATCTGGCGGGTTTTGAGTCAAGTGGGAATGGTGGCGTTGTTGACAAAAGGTTGTTTGTCAAGTAAATTAGTGACAAACAACTACTTTTTGTAGTAAGGTCTACGTATGAAAGCATAGGCTTCCAATGCCGCAGTTATACCTTGCCCAACAGCTGTACCAACCTGCTTGACTGGATGATTGGTGATGTCGCCTGCGCCAAAAACGCCATCAACGTTAGTGTGTTGGCGTATGTCGATTTTGATGTAGCCATGCTCATCCACTTCCACACCATGCAGCCGCTGCAAGTTGGCTGTTTGGAGCTTCGCCGACCTGCACAAACACCGCATCAACAGCTAATTCGCTGGTTTGCCCAGTGGAGTTATCCATTAAAGTGACAGAGCGGACTTGTTTGTCGCCTTTGATTTCTTGAATTTCTGTGTTCCAGATGATTTTGACGTTGGATTTGGTGCTGATGTCGTTGACAAGGAACTCTTCCGCACGGAACATTTCCCGTCTATGAATAACCGTAACTTGCGCTGCCAACCCAGAAAGGTAAAGCGTACTTATGCAAGCAGAGTTTCCTCCGCCAACCACCAAAATATTCTTGTTTTTGAAGAAGGGTCCATCGCAGACTCCACAGTAGCTGACTCCTCTGCCGCGGAACTCTTTTTCGCCTTTTGCACCGATCTCTTTGTAGTGGGAGCCTGTGGCGACGATGACGGCTTTGGCTTCGTAAGTGGTTGCGGTTGTGGTTACTGTTTTTGATTCGCCTGATAAGGTTCATGGCGGTTACGGCTTCTATGTCATGGATAGTTGCGCCCAGTTTTCGTGCGTGGTCAACCATTTTCTGCGCCAATTCGCCGCCGCTGATTTCAGCGAACCCAGGATAGTTCACTATGGTTGGGGCATCGGCGATTGTTCCGCCAGCAAATTTCTCGTCTAAAACCAATGTTTTTAGTCCACTGCGTACTGCATAGATGGCTGCGGCGCATCCGGCTGAACCAGCGCCAACGATTATGACATCCCAATTCTCCATGAATAAGCATCCTCTACTGTTGAATAGTGGGTTGGAGAAGTTTATGAATTGTTCGGGTGAGCAAAAACTGATAAGGACGAAACAGCTTAGTTTTAAGTGTTTTTGAGGGTTATTTATGGCGAAATACAGATGCACAGTCTGCAACTGGGTTTATGATGATGCTAAAGAAAAAGTGAAATTTACTGATTTACCGAAGGAATGGGTTTGCCCAATCTGTGGCGCACCCAAATCGGCTTTTGTGCTCTTTCTGAAGAGAAAGGGGACAAAGAGGCTAAAGCTGAGAAGAAAACTGAAAGCACGGTCTCCGATGTGCTGATAAGCCAGATTGCTGCTTGGGGAGTAAAATACGTCTTCGGAATCCCAGGCACATCCACCCTGGGCGTTGTCGATGCCATACGCAAAACCAACGGCAAAGTCCAATACATCCAAGTTCGCCATGAAGAAACCGCAGCGTTCATGGCTTCAGCCTATGGCAAATTAACTGGGCATGTAGCAGCTTGTTCTG
Organism: uncultured archaeon; assembly: GCA_963782915.1. GTDB lineage: Archaea > Thermoproteota > Bathyarchaeia > Bathyarchaeales > Bathycorpusculaceae > Bathycorpusculum. The sequence continues at coordinate 25,699 of CAWALK010000020.1, read as the reverse complement.
GGGATTTCTGGTCCAGGCGCAACCAACCTCGCCACAGGACTCTATGATGCGCAATTGGATCATTCGCCTGTTTTGGCGTTGACGGGTATGGTGCCACGCAAACTGATTGGGCAGAGGTGCCCTACAGGAAATTGACCACCAAGCCTTCTTTGAACCCATTAAGCGTTTACAACAAAACCTTGATGACGGAAGACCAAACCACCTCGCTGGCGACTTTAGCGATTAAACATGCATTGTTAGATCAAGGTGTAGCACATATTGGAATTCCAAATGATGTGCAGAAGCTGCCCTATGAAGCGGAGTGTTGCCGTTTGAGGGCAGAATGCCGAATTTGGCTTATGGACAAGAAGACTGGGTTATTGAGAAAGCCGCTAAAGTTGTTGATTCAGCGAAGAGACCAGTGATTTTGCATGGTTTTGGCTGCCGTGGGCAGGGAACTAAACTGCTGAAGCTGGCATCGAAGATTGGGGCGCCAATTATTTCGACTTTCCGCGCTAAAGGCTTCGTTGATGACAGCGAACCGCTTTATGTGGGTTGCCATGGCGGAGTCGGCTCAACCGCAGCAGGTGAACTGATGGATAAAACCGATTTGCTTATAGCTATTGGCGCTTCATTTTCGGATTTGTCGCAGATTCCTCAGAAACGCATGGTGCAAATCGACATTAACCCTTTGATGATTGCACGGCGTTACCCAGTCGAGGTTGGTTTGTTGGGAACAGTGCCGTTTTGATTCCCAAGCTAACTGAGAAGGTTGCGCAGAAAAACAATGCGGCTATACTTGCAGAGATTGGGCGACTCAAACAGCGTGGCGAGCCCAACTCGAAAAAGAAGCAGACCCAACCATGAAACCCATCCGTCCACATACATCATGAAAGTGCTCAACGAAAAAATCGCTTCTGACGCAGTAATTTCGCTTGATGTGGGCGAGAACTGCTGGTGGTTTGGACGCAACTTCGGCATGAAAAAAACGCAGAAGATGGTGATGAGTGGCACTTTGGCGACGATGGGTTTTGGTTTGCCCGGAGCTTTGGCTGCGGCATTGGCGTATCCAGAAAGACAAATTGTCTGCATTACGGGTGATGGCGGTTTAACTATGGTGCTCGGCGACTTTTTAACAGCCTTAAATATAATTTGCCTGTAAAAGTGTTCGTCATCAACAACAAACGGCTTGGGCATGATTATGCAGGAACAGAAAGTCGAAGGCTACGAGGGCTGGCAAACGGAACTGCATGATTATAACTTCGCCGACTTCGCGGAGCACTCAGGCGGAATGGGCATAAAAGTCAGGGAGCCACAGGAACTGGAAGCAGCTGTTGATAAGGCACTGAAATCTACTAAGCCAACGATTGTGGATATTGATACTGACCCAAGACGATTCATGACTTAGTCACTGTTTTGTTGCTCTGCCGAGGACCCCCTTCCTTATATATATAATAACAGTTGCATGTTAATGCGTTGAAGTAATCTGCATTCGTTGAGTGGATGTTATGTTGCTTCAATGGTTGTTGGGGATAGTTGGGGATCTGTGCACGTTTGCAGTGGTTCAGTCGGCTTGTTTTTGTCCCGTGTGTTCCAGCTTTGGAACAAACCGTTCCATCTGTAGAGTAATAGCCCACCAACCCATTAAGGGGGTACGGTGGAAGCATGAGTAAACAAACCATTCTGCTAGCGGTTTTCCTTTTAGCGTCATTTGCACTCTGTGGCATCCAAACCCAACCTGCAACCGCTCAATCAGCAACTCCCATCCATATTCTACCAGACGGCTCCATAGAACCATCCAACGCTCCCCTCCAAGTAGACGGCAACATCTACAAAGCCACAGCCAACCTCAACACTCCAATAATTGTAGAAAAAAGCAACCTCGTGCTTGATGGCCAAGGATTCACCATCCAAGGCGCAAGCTACACTAACAATCAGGCAGCCATAAACCTAACTTGCATCGGCGTAACCGTCAAGAACTTTGTTGTTGCCAACTGGCAAGTGGGTGTCCTCGGCGTATTTGACAACAATCAGATAATCGGCAACCAATTCCAAAACAACAACCAAGACATAGCAGTCTACGGTAACAACTACAGGATTGCCCAAAACTTCGTTAGCTACATACGAATTCAAGCGTCCCACATTAACATCGAACAAAACGAGGTTCATACACATGGCTATGTGAGTGCATTCTGGATTAGCCAAAGTAGAGACGTCATAATCCAAGAAAACAACTTGGTGTTCACCAATCAGACAGCCTCATTCATAAGCACCGACAACAATAGCACTATACAGGTTTACCATAACAATTTTCTAAGCCAATTGCTGGAGAGCAGAGGCCAATTCTACCTATTTGGCATGTCAGGATTAAGCGACCTTGAGCCGTGGGATGATGGGTATTTTTCAGGCGGCAACTACTGGAGCGACTTCACCGCAAGATACAGCAACGCCTCAGTGGTCGATAACTCAGGCATATGGAATACAGGCTATTTAATACAAACAGATTTCAACGCGACTTTAGTTGACCGTTATCCTCTCTATAACCCATACGAAATACAAGTTGCATCATTACCCACACCGCCCCTAAGCGAGAGCCCAGCACCGTCTATACCAGAGTTCTCAGTCTGGGCAGTGGCTCTGTTGTTTGCAGCCATTCTTTTCGTAATATTCAGCTCTAAAAAGGGAATTATGGGAAAACCCATGGGTACCGTTTTCGCATAACCTCCAAGACCGTTTGGGGTGGGATTATGCCTTCTTCGCAGATGATGCCGTGGATGTAGCGGTTTGGGGTAACATCAAAAGCGGGGTTGCGCACTGTCAGGTTCGGCGGTGCTTCTGCCCAGACTTCGGCGGGGTTGCGTTGTTCGATTTTTTCGCAGCCGCCGCTTCAAGGTTTCAGGGTCAAACTTGAGCAGTTCAGATACCACATAGAACGGCTACCGGGCTTCACTGGCGATTACTGCGATGCCGCCTGTGCCAATCTTGTTAACCACATTACCTTCCGAGGTGATGGCGTCAGCGCCTACAAAGGCGACGTCCACTTCGCCCATGAAGGTCCGGGCAGCTGAATCAACGATAAACGTGGTATCGATGCCTAAACCGACGAGTTCTTTTGCGGTTATTCTTCCTTGGTAGGCTGGGCGGGTTTCGGTGCAGATTACGCGGAAGTCTATGCCGTCTGCTTTGGCTTTAGCGAGCATACGGGTGACGGTTGAGCTGTGGCAGTGGGTGAATACGACTGAGCCGTCGCCGATGCGTTTGGCACCGATTTCGGCGGCACGTTCGCTTGAAGCTGCCAAATCCTTGAGGAACCTGTCAGCGTTTGTCAATCACCACTTCGCGGAGGGCACCAACTTTTTCGGTCTCGTGCGTTTTGGGTTTGGTTGATTATGTATCGCATTGCATTGCGCATCAGCGGCTCGGTTTCTCGTGGCATAGAAAACAGCGCCTGTGCATCTTTCAATTCGGACAGCAGTTGCGGCTTGGTTTCTGCCTTAGTTTGCTCAGCCAACGTTTGAAATGCTTTGATAGCAGCGATGGCAACGTTTCTTGCGCCTTGAACTTCAATTCTGCGAATCTTTTCAGCCGTAACTTCTACAGAGTCACCCATAATCTTCAACCTTAAAGCAGTGGATATGCTAGTATTTTGTGGAGAAGCATATAAGCAGATTCCAACCATCAATGTTGTGAGCGCTATGTTGCCTGACCCTGATAGCATTAACAGCATTTTGGAACCGTATGTGCAGCCATGGTATGACTCCATCGAGAACCCGCAGAAAGCACAGGAGAAGGTTCTATCGGATTTGCTGCCCAAATATGCCACAACTGAATATGGCGCAAAATATAACGCCTCCAAAATAAGCAGTTTCATCGATTATCAGGCGAATTTCCCCATTATCAACTATGCAAGGCTCGCCCCGTACCTCCAAGCAGTCAGAGAACGCAGTTTCAAAGCGTTTTTGCCTGAACCACCCCAAACCTGGGTTATGACCCGCGGCTCCACAGGAAACAGCAAAGTCCTCCCCGCAACACGAAACCCACCTAAAACAAATCTACAGCTGCGGAGCAAGAGCCATCATCAACTTCGCCTACAAACGCAAAAAATACGACGTCTTCTTAGGCGTCATCCTAAACCTGAATTTTCCCTCAAGCGTCCACACCATGAACATGGACGGCAAAGAAGTCACCTACGGCTACAGCAGCGGCACCTACGCCCGCTTAAACCCCATGTTTGACCGAGTCAGCCTCCTGCCCCGCCAAGAAGAAATCGATAAACTCGGCAGCGGGATTGGCAGAAAAGACTGGGAAAAACGCTTCGACCTCGTCTACGAAATGGCTAAAGGACCAAACCGTCACCGCAACCATGGGAGTAACCCCTGTTATCCTGAGCTTCGCCACGATACATCAAACAGAAATATGGCAAATCACCCAAAGACATCTGGAAACCCCAAGCCCTCTTCTGCACCAGCGTACGCAAAATCCAATTCAAATACGGTCCCATCCTCAAAAAATACTATGGCGACGCACCCATCGTGGAAATGTACACTGCCACCGAAGGCGTGTTTGGGCAGCAACTGGACGATTACCCATACATAACCCCGAACTATGACGCTTACCTCTTTGAAGTTGCTACAGGTAAAGGCGTTAAAATGCTCCATGAACTAAAACGGGGCGAATGGGGCAGACTAATCGTTTCATCATGTATGCTGCCGCGTTATGACATCGGCGACATGGTTGAAGCGGCAGGAAAAAACTATTTCCGCATATTCGGAAGAAACAACACCGCTACCGTTTTGGAGCATCGGCTGTACCGAGCATTTTTGGGTTGGCTGCTTTAATGCGGTGTTGGTGTATGTTTGCGTGCGGTTGTGGCAACGTAGACTGCGCCGACTATGATGATAACGCCGATTATCAAGAGCATAATTGCCCAGTTCTGACCTGAATCAGGCAACGCATTGCTTAACTGCAATACAGAGAACAAGCCGAATGTGATCAAAATTAATCCGCCGATCAAAAAGCCAACGAAGCCTCGTTCGCCCTTCTCCTGTTTCTCGCGGTCCTCATTCTTCTCGTTCTTTTCGTTTTTCTCGTTCTTCTCATCTTTTCTGCGGTAAGGTTGAGCGGGCGCAACTGGAGGCGGAACACCCTTTAGTGAATTGCCACAGCGGGGACAAAACGTCATTGACTCATCGACTGGATTGCCACATTTTGGACAATACGACATTACAAATTCTACCCTAAATACAATTTACCCGCTCTTGCTATTTAAAACATGCACCCTAACGCTGGTAGAGAAACATATATCAGTTATCACGACAGAATTTTTTGTGGAGAAGACGGCTTGTTTAACGCCCGCATAGGACACGGGTTAACTGAGAAAAAAAAAGAAAATCTGTTAACTGCGATTTATATCGGCTCCATCTTTATCATCCTAGCTGTAATCTACATTGCGCATCTTCCAAGTAGCATCTGGGATCAAATACTCAATTTCTTCATGTCCCTGACTTTAGCGCCTGTTCCCGGAACCGGCATCGCGTTGCCTGCCCCCTCAAACCCAGCAGCACACATTGAGCTTTACACGGCGGCATTCCAATTCGCCATAGCAATAGGCATCATAGAAATCGTGGTTCTGGTCCTACGGGTGCTGTTGCAATCGCCTATTCCGCGCAAAGCAGAAACCATAGAAAACATCGTATTCTGGCTCGGAACAAGCTACCTCATAATAACCTACCTAGTCAACATGACAATTGCAGGGGAATGGTTCGTGTTTTGGGCAGGAATAATCTTGATTTTCGGCTTAGCCCTACTCGCAAGGTCCTTTGTGCTGCTTGCTCAACGCTAAAAAAACTATTTCCTTTTAATTTTAAGAGTCCACCACAGCGAAAGTATCTGCCAGAACATGTTCCATGAATCCTTGGCTAAGTTGACTTTGGTGTCTTTGCCGCTTTTCCACTCAACCGGAATCTCCTTAATTTTGTAGCCATGGCGGTGGGCCCGGACCATGATTTCGGTGTCCCAGAACCAATGAGTCGCCTCAACTTCACCCATCACACTCATAAGCGGTTCCCGTTTGAAGCCTTTGAAGCCGCATTGGTGGTCGCGGAGTTTGGAGCCCAGCATGTGGCGTACGAGGAAATTGTAAGTTTTAGAGCTGAAACCTCTGCTGAAGGTGCGCTCTGCTTTGCTTTCCGTCATCATGCGTGAGCCTGTTGAGAAATCGTAACCTTCCTTTGTGATGGCTTCAACTAGAGGCTGGAGATATTTGAGGTCGGTGGCTAAATCTAAATCCATGTAAACCATGACTTCGCCATGGCTCTGAGAAAAAGCGTTGTTAAGCGCTGTTCCCCTGCCCAACCGTGCTTCTCGATGGATATGGCGGACACAGGGATACTTTTGAGCGAGTTCTTTAGCGCGTTCAGCAGTGCCATCGGTGCTGCCGTCTTCAGCGATAATTATTTCATAGGAATCCGTGAATGCATTCAGGGTTTGGATGGTTTTCTCTACAGCCGGGTTTAGGTAGTCCACTTCGTTGTAGGCGGGAAGCACCACTGAAACCTGCACGGACTCATTTGGGTTTGTTTTTGTCATGATGCAAAGTACCAGCTTGGGAACCACTTCAAATTCTTTATGTACTCAAGTGTTGCGGGTGCGCCTGAAAATACGGGGTAGAACAATAGGAACATGGCTACTACGGCGGCGAATATGGCTATGGCGGCGACTTTGCCAAGGGGTTTATGCCAGTACCGGTTTATGAAGTATGTTATGGCTAAGCAGAGCAGGGGTACGGCGCTGTAGTAATGGTAAATGTATGCGGCTCGACCGATGAAGACGTAGGGTAACCAACTGAATGCGTAAACGACGACTATGAAGATGGCGGGGACTTCCCAACCGTTGCCGCGGAGGCTAATATGCTGCTTTACCGATGACTTGGAAATGTAACCCCAGAGTTTAGTAAATAATAATTCAACATGGAATGCCCTAAGCGCAAGAATAATCATGGCGGCAAAACCAATCCACCAAACCGCCGGGTTACCGAACGCAGTAATCGTGGACACAGTGTTGCCCGGTAAGTTTCGGGTTATGTCAAACCATCGGGGCACATTTGCGCCATCGGGTCTAAACATGAGTGGCCAAGACCACCAAGGCGAAGAAGCAGGATCCGTTACAGTGCCCGTGTGGAAACCAAACATGGCATTCTGCAAATTAAGAATCGTCATCGGCGAATCGCCAAATATCATCTCGGGGATGTAGGTGGCGAAGTAGATTGCGGCGACGACTCCTATGCAGGCTAAGAGCAGCATGAAGGGGCGGTCGAAGAAGGCAACATATTTGTCGCTTAAGCTGCCTTTTAGTTTTCTGATATCTCTTAACCGTACAACTGCCAAAAGCGAAAGCAAACCTAAGGCGCTAAAGAGGGGGAACCCAAATTTGGTTGCAAACGCCAAAGAGAAAGCCACCACCGCCAACAGCAGCGGCTTAACGGAGGCTTTTTTCCAGCCATCTTTGAGGACCCTTGTAAAGTAAATCAGGAACAGGAACTGGGAAAGCAACGTGAAGAACACCATGTAAGTGTCTACGGTGCCGATTCTTGACATTGTGTAATGCATGAAATCGAAGCTGAAGAGGAATGCCGCTGAGAAGCCGCCTATCCATGTGCCGAACAGTTTCTTTCCCAACAGGAACATTAGGGGCACCATTAATGTGCCAAATATGACGCCCATTATGCGCCAGCCAAACGGCGTTTCACCAAAAGCCAATACACCGACGGTTTGGATTAGTTTGCCAAAGGATGGGTGGGTGCGTTCTTTGGGTATCATGTGGTTGGCTATGTCTTCGGCTGAGCGTGCAAAGTAGACTTCGTCAAAATACATTTTTGACATGTATGTCGGTGGGATTTCCAGTTTGTTTTGTTCGTCAACCAATGCTGAGAGGGTGGAGTCGGAAGTGTTTATTCCAGTTATTCCAACGATTGGAACCTGCTGCATCTCGACGTTGGCAAGACCTATCTCGCTGACGCACATGTAATTTGAGGGTTGCACGTCACCGGGGTTAGTTACGCCCCAACTGGAGAAGTCAGGTCTAGAATCATACACGGTAGCGTTCATGTCAAAACGCAGGTACTGCGTATTCACGTTTACCGTGTAGGGTACTTGTACGGCGTAGTCTGTAGCTCTTGGCAGTAGTGCAAACGTTCCGATCTGTGACCAAGCGCCATTGGGTGATCCGGAGGAGACTGTTACTGTTGCGTTTCCGTTTTTAACCCACATGTAAAGGGTTGAAACCTGCTGATTAGAGCCTAAATCAACGTAGAAACTCGTATTTGTCGTACTCTGGAAGCTTGTAACTGGATTGTCTATTCTGCCGACATTCCAAGCGGTCATGCCGAAGAAGAGGATCGAGAGTAAAACAATCGTTAAAACATCGATTTTAGTTAATTTTAAGTCGAAATTCACTTCGGCAACTCACCTTTCTTTGTAGTTGGGCTCAACTGCTCCGATGGGTTTGGCGATTCAGCGGTTTTAAGCAACCGCCTACCTTTTAGCTCATCCCACAGGAGCACTGAAGCATAAAGGAACATCACTAAATTAATAACGCTTACCGCTAGAACCACCCAATCTCCGCGGCGCAATAAACGCGTTCATGTTAAGGTAATAGAGCACGTAAGCTTCATTGACAAATAAGGTAGCTGTTAACGCCACGTAGAGCGGCCGGATTTTCTTGGAGAACGGCAATAGCAACACGAGCATGCTGATGGCGGGGAAGAGGTACCGTTCATGAATCCTTGTGGGCAACATGAAGAAAGCGAAGAAGAGCAGGAAAGCCGCGAATATCGCAAGCATATCCCCTGACACATGGAACCGCTTATGCAACACATACAATGTGAAAGCTGCGAAGGCTCCGAAAAGCGCCCAGCCCACGATGTAGAGGTTCCCATCAGGTATCCATAATCCAAACATGCCCCACAAATTGAAAGCGTTAATCGAAGTGTACTGGTATCCGCCGTATGCGCCAAAGTAGATGCCGCTTAGGAAAGAAACGGGGTTACTCCACTCAAACGGCAAAATAACAATGAACACCGTAACCGTAAAAGCCACCACGGAAGTCAGCAGCCGCTTTAAGCCATCCTTCTTATAAATCACAAGCGCAATCAACGGCAGCAACGCTATGCCCTGAGGCTTAGTCAGCAACCCTATGGCGAAGATGACTGCGGATAATTCGGGTTTGCGTTTGAGAGCAAGCATAAGCGAGAGCACGAGGAAGAACGTATAGATTGCATCGAATTGCCCCCAGACAGCGACGTTAAAAATTATGGCTGGATTAAAGGCATAGAGCGCAGTTGTTAAGAGACTTTCTTTAAGGCTTAGTTGTTTGCGGACGAAGAGGTAGATGACGCCTGAGGTGGCTATGTCAAAGAGGGTTGGCGCCAACTTTACGATGTATGAAGCGCTTATGCCCCATGAAGAAACTGCGTTGGCTAAGGAGCCGAACACATAGAAGATATAAACGTTGAAAGGTGGATAATCTACCCAGCCCACGTTTGCCATGACGTAGGTGTAGAAGGGTCGTATACCCTGCGTTGTGGCTGTGTGGAACCAGTAAGTGAAGGTTGCCATGTCATTTTGGTAACCTTGCAAAGGAAACAGAAGAACCCTAACTATGAAGGCGGCTAGCAGCAAGACAGCTACACTTATGACCTCGCGTTTGGTAAACGAGAAGCTAACCAAGGTTCACCCTCTCTGTGAGATACTCGATGCCATGGCATAAGAAGCTTTTTCCAAATAGTTCCCCCGCGGCAAAGCAGCCAATATAAGCAATAGGTTAAGCTTTGTTGCTCTGGTGTGCCCTGAGTATAGAGATACTCTTTTCCGCCGCTGCCCTGCCATGTTTAGGCCGAAGCTCCAACACCATGTTCTTAACACCCAAGCCAGATACCGCTTTGAAGATTCTTTGATACTCAACTTTGCCCTGTCCCAGCGGCATATGCTGATCCCCAAATCGTTCATCAACCACTTCGGGGATGCCCTGATTGTCATGGATATGCATATGATAGAGGTAAGGTGATAGTGTTTTAACGAATTCTATGATGTCAAAACCGTGCTCATTAGCGGTGAGTGTACCATGGCCGATGTCAAAGCAGAATTTCAGGTTCTCGGCATTAACTGCCTGAATCACTTGCAAAACCTCGAGTGGCAAAACTCCGATTCGGTCAACATTCTTTTGGCGATGCACATTTTCAAACAGGATTATCTGTGAGTAATCAGCCGCCATCTTTGATAGCCGCTTGAAGTTGTCGATGACGTTGAGGAAGGCTTCATGGTGGTCACTTTGGACTTGGTCACCGTGAAGTACGACGCATTCTGCGCCGAGGTAATCAGCAATTTTAAAGACACGTTCCATGACCTCAAAGTTTCGCTCGCTCTTTAGGCCCCAATTAACTGCGTTGCCATAATAATCTTGAATGAAGGGGCCATGAACAGAGAAGCCGTTGCTTAAAGTGGCAAATTCCTCGAGACGCCTCTGATCTATACCATCTTTTTGGAGGACACCGGAGTCGCCGATGTTAACTTCAATTAAATCGACGGCGCATGCAGAGATTGGACCGCCACATACCTCCTTTATCATTCGACTGTTTATGCCGACGTTGAGCTGTGTGAGTGATTGGCTCTTTAGTTGCTGCATATACCTTGATTCCCTCTCTCAATCAGTCAAGGCGTCAATGGACTTAAAAAAACTTGCCAGATAAACTATCATTACTTTATAGAAGGTAAAAAGGGCAGGATTCTAAGTTGTACTTTAAGAAGTGTGTGCATTACCTGAAGCAAAGGTTATGAGAACTACCATTTGACAACAGTTATTTCTTGAATGTACGTGAAGTGGTTATCTCGAGTTAGAACGGCTGTACCAGTGGCTTTTGCTATTGCAGCAATTAATGTATCAAACTCGCCGATCAAGCAGCCGGATTTTCGGAGTTCACGGTAAATCTTTGATCCTTCTTCGCAAGCTTGTATTGTTAAATCGATAATCTCAACGTTAGATAGGAGTTCTTGGACTTGAGCCCAATTTTTTTCGGGGTGGCTAGAAATCGCGGCACCTCTGAGCAATTCATATACGTTGAGCATTGTGGTTTGGACCAAATCGCCATTTTCTTCTAAGCAAGTCATTGCCTCATTTGCTGCTGGTGCTCCATTCAGTAAGGCGATTAGTAAATCGGTGTCAAGGATCATTCGAATAAGTCAACCCGTCGAGATGTAGAATTTTCTCTATCTTTCATTATCTGAGCTAATACTTCGTCAGCATCGTCACCTACCCATGTGCCTGAAAATTCCAGCAGGGACTTCTTTTTTTTCTCCTTTGCAACTCTTAGAACTACGTCTGAGAAAGATTCTCCGGGTTTCTTCATGTTTTTGAGGGTTTCGTATGCTTTCTCAGAGAGGGAAATTACTTTAGTCATCCGTTATCGCCAACCAATGCTATGCGCATATGCATATATATGCACTTTGGCCCCTTTTTATAGAGGATAGGGGGTCATCTGAGAGCAACAAAAGCCGTTTTGAGATTGGCTCTTTGGCCCTTTAAATAAGGGAGGGGAGGTAGCAGCTGAGAGGTAGCCTAACCCAAACATGCATTTACGCTATGGGTTTTTGTTTAGCCCTTCTTGGAAATACTCCAAGTATTTGCCAATATGGTACGCATCCACTAACCCATGATTAGCGTTAATAGAATGCGGCAACAACTTTTTACCTCGTGACTCAAAGAATTTCCCAAATGCAAGTTTTGGGATACTCTCTTCGCAGCGGATGTTTTTTTCATGCTTAAACCCCGTGAAGCTAAACCATGGAAACGTCGTGTAATGCACAACATCCAGCCGTGTATTCTCGTTTATTTTGAGCCCCTGATATTCTTGTACTTCAGCGATTTTTTTCTCAGCGTTCTCTATGAAGCTAGCGAAGTCGTCGGTGAAGTCGAAGAAGGCGAAGCCAAAGGTGTGGTCTTTGCGGCCGACTGTTGAGCTGGCGTGGACACAGTCGAAGAGCCAGATTTCCCCATCGATGATGCGGTATCGGAAATTTTCTACCCGATTAATCGCCTTAATAGATTCATGCATGTAATAGAGAAAGAAGGATACCTCATGCTTCTTGCAGTAATCGTAAGCTTTGGTGCAGTCTACGTTGACTACTACCCCAAAGAAGGGGTCGTCACAGCTGCCGAAGTACTTGTAGTAGTCGCGTCTGGGCCAATTGTTGAGGTCAATTTTGGTTTTCATTAACTCTACTTTCTTTTCTGTTGTTTAATAGGTTTAGGGAAAACCCAAATACAAAAAACAGCCAAGAAGTAATTTATGAGCTTCCGGCGGGATTTAGACACGCGACCATTACCTACCAAAGATAAATCCAACCTCATCAAACCGATGAAAATAGAGCTTTTGATTAGGGTGAAATTCAAAGTTGTTTACGGGGGAAATTGGACAATAAATAATGAAGCCACTGACATTTTCGCTTAAGAGTTAAAGTCCATTCAAGTGGGTATTCTTTTTTTAACCATCGGTAACCCAAGTGCAAGCATAATCGGGGGGCAAGCCGGTATCCTTTCATTTGTACTTTGTGTGCATCATATAATGTTCCCACATACGCAGCATTACACAAGGGCAATTGGCACTTAACCACTCAACAGGCATGCACTTTTTACATTGCATACATGGCTGCTCTTCCATTGTCACTTGGTCTTTGAAGTTATCTAACATGGTTCCACTCTCTCTCTTTCCGCAAGCTCTTTGCATGTCAAGCTTTTAACGCTTATGTATGTACGGCTCAAATTAAAAGAAACCCAAAGAAAGGAAAGTTAATCAACTCTTGAATAAACCAAGTTCATAGCAAACATTATCGATTGAAACGGGGCTTTTCCACAATCTATGAAACCAGTGAACAACTCTTCTAATGGATAAAAGGCTCAGAAACTGTAATTCCAAACGCCTTCTCCCGAACCTTAATTCTTGCAGTCTTTGGTTCAGCTGATACTAGATTAAACACTTTTGCGTATTCCTGAGCCACATTCGACCAAGTAAATCGCCTACTATACTCATAGTTTTTTCTTTCCATAGCCTCTCTTACCTCGTCATCTAACAGCTTTTCTATACAGCCAGCTATCGAACGAGGATTCCTGAATTCTGAAAACAGTCCACGGTTATCTGCCAAGTTTTCCTGTGCATGGAGATATGGCGTGGATATTATTGCGCTTCCTGCACCGAGGGCATACGCAAGTGTTCCGCTGCTAATTTGGTTGGCTGAAACGTATGGTGTAATGTAGATGTCAGTAGCTTGGAGGAATTTTATTAGTTCTCGCTTGGTGAGAAAACGATTTTGGAACAGAACATGCTCTTCCAAGTTGAGCTCTTTAACGAGTTTTATTAATTTATTTCGATAACTCTCGCCCTCTTTTTTTCTTACCTGGGGGTGAGTTTCACCGATTACAAGATAAACTAAATTTGGTTGCTTTTCGAGAGCTTGGGGCAAAGCCTGAATTGCATACTCGATCCCTTTATTTCTGCTCAACAGGCCGAAAGTTGTCAACACAAAACGGCCTTTAAGCCCTAAGCCCTCTTTTGCCCTGTGTCTTGATATGAAGTTAATTTGGGGGCATCCATGTGGAATGACAGCTTTTCTTCTGGGGATAACACCTTGATCTGCCAGAACCTTGAGTGCTACATTTGCGATCACTACCACTGCCGCACTCTTAGAGACGACTTTTTTGAGTACAGCAAGGGGCTCTGGGTCAAAGTGTTCAAGAACCGTATGTAAAGTAGTTACAACCGGTTTCTCAATTTCGTCTAAAAACTGCAGAATATACTCGCCATACTCTCCTCCGAACAACCCGAACTCGTGCTGAAGGTTGACGACATCAATGTCTGAAGCGTTTATTTGTTCTGCGACTTCCAGATACGACTCAGCTTCATCTCGCTCGATTAGCCACTTAACCCGTTTGTTATAGTCATAGACCTCTTTATCGTTAACTGCAATCAGCACCGGAGGCTTAAACGTCTGGAGCCCTTCAATGGAATCCACAAGATCTTTTACAAAAGTGGCAATTCCGCACTCTCTTGGCGGATAAGTGCTCAAGTACGCAATTCTCTTTTTCTTAGAATTCGAGTTGGATTTATTTTTTATCATGATTTCCTTCGCCTCTTAATTCAGAAACGGAAGTTCTGCAACCATCTCCAGAACCCCAAAATCAATCAAGGAAAAAATGAATGATTTCATTCGTTATCAGTATTGGAAAGGAGCAAATTTTAACTAAAAACACTCGCCCTTCATTGCATAAAAACGTTTTTTAAGGTATCTTGAATTATTCTGGCGTTTTAATCACCGTAACCACAATGGCTAAAAATCAAGCCTTTCCAATGAACCAGCAAAGTTGTAGCTTTCGACTGGATTTGGAGACTCGTGACCCTGCTCTTGAATATCGGGTGCCCCCGAAGATTTTTGTTCCATGTTTGAAAAAAGTTGAATTATCAAATTATAACTTGAGGCTCAACCCACAACCAGCCAGCAACCCAAACCAGATGTGAACACAGAGAAGCAACCGCCAGCAAAGTCCACAGGAAGAAGAAGGGAATATGGGCTCTCTGCCTTCTTCAACTAATAAAAAACTGATTAGAAGAATTGGAGCCTTCGGCGGGATTTGGACCCGCGACCATTACCTTACCAAGGTAACGCCCCACCGGGCTAGGCTACGAAGGCAAATTCTAAGTCTTGTTCCAAAACAAATGCGACTTATAATAAAGAGGTTACGGTCAAGCAGCGCCATCAACATGAAAAAACATGGGGATTCAACGCATAACCAAGCGGTTTTGGGGGCAAATAAATATTAAAGGAGGCACAGCATTCTCCTATCGCGCAGTAGTGTGCAGGGGTCTCCAAGCCAGGTCAACGGAGTAGGGCTTAGGACCCTATCGCGTAGGCGTTCGTGGGTTCGAATCCCACCCCCTGCACCATTATAACTAAATTTTCTTGTTTTCAACTAACCTATGGCTTCACAAAAACATCATTATCGGCAACTTTCAATAAAAAAGTGGGCAAATCCTCGATGTCAGGATGCCCTAATGCTTCAGTGGGAGGCGAAACCACCTTGCCAGTTGTGACATCAAAGCTTGCCTTATGATTTGGGCAAGTAACAACTTTTCCTTCCAAGACGCCCTCGGACAGGTCGCCCCCAAAATGAGTACACATACCACTTACAGCATAATATTTCCCCGCGACATTAGCGATAAGGATCTCGTTGCCGTCTAAGGTGACCTTTTTCATTTTGCCTTCTTGTATCTCTGAGGCACTAGCAACCCGTATAAAATCTGACTCCAAAAAAACCACCCAGAGATTAAGGAATATATTCTTCGACAAGTTTCTGTGCTTGTTCTTCAGACAAATAGTCGGACAGATACATTCTGAGGAGTTCTCGCAGAGCATCCCTTCGCTGTTCCTTGTTCTTTTCAGTGTTTGAGGCATCGTTAATGCTGCTGTGTTGGTTGTTGATTGTGCTGTTTGGGTTGTTGATGTCGTAGTTTGGGTTGTATAAGTCGCTTTTTGGGTTATTCAGAATGCTGTTTGGGTTGTTGTCTTTTGTTTGTAAATCTTTGATAATTCTTCTAAATAGCACACCGATTGTTATGGGCATAAAAACACTCCTTAAAGACTATTCTACGTCTATGCAAGCAATCTTATTAGTCTATCAGAGTGCGGTGGTACCTCCAGCGCTTTAGGAACTCAAAGCTACTCCTGCACGAACCCTTACTGTTTTCTATATTGGTTGTTGCTCCAAGACCCCCTCTTATTTCAACAACAACCAACGCTTTGTGTTATAGGCTGTTTTTTTGGTTCAGACGTGAATAAGCGTTGCAGGCTGGTTGCGGTGGTTTCTGCAAGCAGATCCTGAAGGGTTTTGGTGCATTTAGAACATGGGCTTTCTTGGCGATTCAGCTTTTTTGTCTTTATGTGGGTGTGGGGGTTTTTAATTTTCCACAAGACTGCAACTGGGGGTGATTGGTTTTTGGGTTTGCAACGTTTTTTGGCGCCTGTTTCGGTGTGGGATACCTGTTTTTCTCCACACACTCAACATAGTTGTATGTTGAATCCATCGCGGTGTGGATGTGGAGGCATGTTGAGTTTAGAAAAGAATTCACAAGAAACCGTCTGCCCACTAAACCCAAAAGGTTTTTTTGATGATTAAGCTTGTTCGCTTGATAAAACACTGATAAAAAAAGCAACCTGCCCAAAAAAAGGTAGCTCATGATCAAATTTCGTATTTTATAATCGATTGCCGGGCAAATGGGATTTCAGAGGGGCAAGACAGTACATAGCCCAGCCCATATGTCGACTTTGGAACTCTAAATAATCATCCTGGTCAGAACGGAAGTATTTGAATACCTGTTCATAATCAGGATGGTTGGGGTTTTCCTCAAGCCAACGTATCAGCCCATACCAACTATCCGAAACATACCTGTCCCAGTCATCGCGGCTGGAACGGATAATATATTCAAGTTCAAAACCTTCATTTCGGGTAAATTGAGCCAGTTCTGGTTCCGTAAATGTAGTTGCCTGTTTTTGGGCATATTGCGGATGTACTTGATTGCTAAGCCAATGAGTTTCACCAATGCCTAGGCGGCCATTCTGATGCACAGCCCGCTTCATCGCCTGGATTGTCTGCTGGAAGCCGCCAAAAACAAAAGTTGCCCCAATACACGTTGCGGCATCGAAAGCCCCCTCTTCGAACACGTAGTCAGTCCCGGGAGAGCATACGATTTCGATTTGGCCTGACAACCCTCTCTTGGCCAGCTTATCTCTAGCCCGGTCGCAGAAATCCCTGGATATATCGATGCCAATACCGGTAATACCGAATTCCTCAGCCCAGAGAGTGAGAGGTTGGGCACAACCACAACCTAAATCGATAACTCGACTGCCTTTTTTCAACTTAAGCAGTTTGCCGAGCTGTATAATTTTTTCAGGCGTAGTAGGATCGAGTAATTCCATATAGCGGTGGGAGATGCTCATAAGGTCAAAGAATTCCGTGATTTAATCCTCCTTCAGGTAACGGTGTTTTCATTATAATACCAGCGATTAAAGATGAGGTGATAATAAAGTATTTGGCGGCTGCTTTTTTGTTCCAATGTGTTTCGCTTTTTAGTCATCTGCATAAAGAAAAGAAGTGTTTGCGAGTGACACTCGAAACCAGAAAATGGATTCGAATTCCATCTTTGACAATTTAGAAACAAACAGGACATTGTGGAGCATTTGCCTTCCAGTACTTGAATGCACAAAAAGCGGATTTCTGCAATAGTGCTTTTATAATAACATAAGTAGGTGTAGCTTGAAAAAGTTGCCAATTTCTTACTACTGCAAAAAATGTGGCAAAAACCACACTCATCAGGAATATGCCCAGAGCTTATTCTGCAAAGAATGCGGAACCTTTCTCACACAAGGCAGCAAACCAAACAATTTCAGACCTACCCCAATCAATAATCCGCTAAAACCTAAACCAGTAAACCTCCCGAAGAAAGAAACCACACAGCCAAGAGTGCAAACCCAACAAACCCCTATTGCACACACTCAAGAAATTCCCGCACAAGAAGCATGTTTTGGAGAGTTAGAAAAACCTCTTCCAGAAAACATAAGCGCCTATTTACAAAATAAAAAAATTAAATTTTATTCCCATCAAGCAGAAGCCATAAACAAAGCACGGCAAGGCAAAAATGTGATTATTACTACCCACACGGCTTCGGGAAAAACTTTGGCGTTTAATATTCCCGTTTTTGATGCCCTCAATAACGATAAAAAAGCAACTGCACTCTATATTTATCCCTCGAAAGCTCTAACAAATGATCAGCTTAAAGTTTTACAGGAAATTGAGAAAGGTACGGGTATCAAAGCAGATTCTAACGTTTACGATGGCGACACACCAAAAGAGCAGCGCCAATTTATACGGGAAAATTCCAGAATAATTTTGACTAACCCTTATGGTTTGCATCTGTACCTTCCATGGCATAAGCTCTGGCGGTCTTTTTTTCAAAACCTAAAATACCTCATAATTGATGAAGCGCATGTTTACCGAGGCGTTTTTGGCTCAAACGTAGCCATGCTTCTAAGGAGACTGCTAAGAATCTGCAATTTTTACCATGCAGACCCCCAAATCATACTCGCATCAGCAACTATAGCTAATCCTCAGGAGCACGCAAAGAAATTAACTGGAAAAGAATTTGAAATAGTTTCAAACGATGGCTCCCCAAGAGGCAAAAAATCATTCGTATTTTGGAATCCACCCTTTATTAACCCAGAAAAAACAATTCGCCGCTCAACCCATCAAGAAACCAAAGACTTGCTAACTGTAAGCGTAATGAAAAACTTGCAAACCCTCTGCTTTACAACCTCACGACAAATGGCTGAGCTTATAACAAGATGGACTAAAGAAGACCTAAAACGAAGAAACCCTAAGTTATACGGTTCAGTAACTGCCTACAGGGCAGGTTACCTTCCTCAAGAACGACGTGACATAGAGAATCGTCTAAAAACCAAAGACTTAATCGGTTTGGTTTCAACAAACGCATTGGAGCTTGGCATCGATATAGGTTCTTTGGATGCAGTGATAATTTCGGGTTATCCTGGAACAGTCATATCTACGTGGCAGCAAGCTGGTCGTGCAGGCAGAAGCAAAAGCGATTCAACCGTAACTTTGGTTGCTTTCCAAAATCCTCTTGACCAATATTTCATGAAGCACCCACAGGACTTCTTTGATAGACCACATGAGCAAGCAATCATTGACCTGCATAATCATCAAATCACTTCAGGCCACATTATGTGCGCAGCTGACGAGTTGCCACTTACAGAGTCTGACCAAAAATATTTTCCAGAGCTCTTCAAAGAAAGCGTTCAAGCCCTTGCACAAAAGAACCTTCTGAAAAAAGCGGCTCAAGGTTGGACTTATTCGGGGCTGGAAAGGGCAACTAGAGTTGTTAATATTGAAAGTATTAGCGGAAAAACAGTGAATGTACTTTGCAACGGGCATATTCTTGAAACACTTCCCTTAAACAAGGCTTATGAAGAAACCCATGAGGGAGCAATTCTGCTACATCAAGGCGAAACTTACCGCTCACTAGAACTGGATGTCAACAATTTGACGGCAACGGTTCGGCAAGAGAGCACCAACTATTATACTGAAACCCAAAAAACCGTCGAAGTAGCAATCAAGAAAACATTGCAGGAAACACAAAAAGACCTCAAAACTGCTATGGGTGAATTAACAATCACTGAAAACTATCCGTCTTATGTGGTAAAATCCAACGATGTAGTCATCAAAAAACATACGCTTGATTTGCCCTCTTCATCTTTCTCAACGGTGGGATTGTGGTTTATTGTTCCTGAACAAATCAGAGAAGAAATAGAAGAGAAAGGCTTGAATTTCGACGGCGGCTTGCATGCTCTTGAACATGCCATTATTGCGATGGCGCCAATGTTTGCAATGTGTGACCGATGGGATATAGGCGGAATGTCAACCGCCATACACGCGGACACGGGAAAACCCACGATTTTTATTTACGATGGTTTTGAGGGCGGAATTGGCATTTCAGAAAACCTCTACTCAAACATAAAACCGCTACTGGAAAAAACGCTCGAGTTGATTGAAACCTGTGAATGCAAAGAAGGTTGCCCATCATGCATATACTCGCCTAAATGCGGTAACGGGAACGAACCATTAGATAAAAAGGCAGCATACATCATCTTGCAACGTCTAATTACATGACTCCCAAAGAACCCTTTCAAAAGCTAAGGAAGCCAGTTTTTGACTTAGGACCTTATCGCGCAGGTATTCGTGGGTTCAAATCCACCCCCTGCACCATTATACAAACAAACAAGCAGGGGGTGTAAAAGCCTGCTAAAGCTTCAGTTTTCTAAAGTACTTTATACCCTCAAACTCGGTGATTGATACAGGGGTATACCCACTCTTATGAAAAAAGGTATCTAAAAGCTAACAAGTAAATTCTAAAATGAAATATGATGAAAACAGCCGTATGTGGAAGTTTCTCGGTTATTCATAACTTTGAGCTATCGAATTAACTAAGAACTATTTAGAAAGCGTTTTAATAACAAATTACTTAAGCAAAAATCAGCTAAATATTATAGGTAAATCAAATGAAAACTCGAACTAAATTATGGGCATCCAGTAATGCGGTAGTGCTTCCTATCTTATTGGTTGGACTTATTCTTGCTGTTGAAAAACTCTTGACAACTAATCAATATTTTGTACTCTCTATGGGGTGTTTATCTGCAATCGGCGTATTTAGTGCCATGATGAACCTTAAAGAGAATACTGTCTTGAAAAAGCATAGTATTCTATTTACGTCATTTATGCTGCTAGTAATAGGACTTGTAAGCACAGTTTTAATAGCTGTCGAGTTGGACTTAACCTTTGAATTTGCGGTATTCTTAGGTATTATTCTTGGTGGTTTGCTAGGTATTCGTTTAATCGATTGGAATGCTAAGAGGAAACAGACAATACAATTACCGAGCACTCCTAATAATGTGACAAGTAAATACTGAAAAGGCAGATGACTGAGACTTCCCTATTTAGACTTTGAAGATTCTTCCAGTTTATTGATAATCTGAGTGATTAATTGAAAATCTAGGCTAATAGCAGGATAACTTTTCTTAATTCTCATCTTTAAAATTCTAAAGTGCTCATCCTTCTCTCCTGTTTCTAAGTATTGTTTTAGCATTGACCGTTCTTTATCGCTCAAAAGTTCTTTATGCACTCTAAACCCTCATAGCGTAACATATTACGTTACATTTACATCAGTCTATCGATAACTAAGCTAATGTAACATAAGTTGTTACGGAGAAACAATAAGATGAACAACGAAACCAACAACCAACCCCTTTCTTTGCCCAGAGTTTCTTTCGGGAAAGAAAATCTGAGTGTGGTTCGAATCCCACCCCTGCACCAATCAATAAATAAAAGGTATGGGGTCCTAACGGGTGCTAGTTTGCATATTAGCCAAGTTTTCCCGCTTGGCTTTCGGAGCAGTGGGGATTATGGCATTGAAGGCACCATCGGGGATAACTTGGGCAGATTTCTTTTTTCTTAAAACCCCAATTCTTTCTTAACACCTCAGCGTCTGCCTCTATGTTTTTGGTTCTGCTTTTAGTTTTTGCGTGCCCAAGGTAGGCGTGAGCTATTTCGTGTGCTATTAAAGACTCTGAATCGGTTCGCTTCAAAATTATCATGCAGGACTTGCTTAATTCTTTGACTTCCAAGGTCTGACTTTGACCTGCATGGAAAGAAACATTCTCCAAAGTAAACCGATAAACCTCTTCAGGAAGCCTAGCTAAAGTATTTACCAGTCTTGCGTAGAGGGGACTCCATCTTTGGGCACGGCGAATAAACTCGTCAATATCACTTCTACACTCAACCTCATGCGGATCTCTTTTTTTCACCAAGCTACCTCAGACAACCTTAAGCGCAGTTAATTACATCAGCGGCAGACTCTTTCAATATCATGTTCCCGCCAATAACCATTTACCAAATGCGCACTCCACTGTGGATAAAAACATGTTTTGGGTACTCAAGACAGATTAAGAAGAACAAAGTGCTATATGATTTAGGCGAATATTTTGCGTAAACAAAATTATACAGAAGGAAAAACATCAGCCGCCCCAAACAAAGGCAGTATAGCGAAAAAAGCAAATGCTGCCAATAGTGCGAGGCAGAAACAAGCTAATGCCAATCGTTCGAAGCAGGCTCAAGCAGACAATTCAAAGAAGTAAAACATTATTTTATACTTCTAAAATTGGTTTGAAGGCGTAGCTTGAAAATGCTGTAATGAGACGGTTATTCGTTTTCGGCTAAAGCTGCTTTTATTTCAGAATTTAATGCGGGCATGTCCAAACTTTTCAATTTTTCAATATTTAAGAAATGGTAGAGTTCGCCATGTGATTAAGGAAAGAGGATTTTACGGGTGAATTCTCCACAGCGTTTTAGGGGTTCGAATCCCACCTTCTGCACCAATCTTATAAATCAACAACCTTGCAAAAAGTAGATTCCCAATCACTTGACAAACGACTTTTCTTTAATATAAAACGCAAGTGGAACAGCAGCTATCGTAATTAAAGCTGAAAACATTAGCGTAAACGTCCAGCATTGGCTATTGCCTATAAACTCGTACAGAACGATAAACACAAGGCAGCCTATCTGAGAGAACTCCCAAAGCAACGCGTTTGCTGAACCCAAATATTTCTTTTCTACTGATTCAGCGGATAACTCCAGCCCAAGGGGTAGTAGTGCCATAAAGAAGAAGCCCAACCAAAAAATCAGTAACCCAATCCAGAAAGCATCAGTCAGGATGGTTATAGCATACCATAATATTCCGGAGATTGCTAAGGAAATCAGTAAGGGTTTCTTTCTTGTTTTAACCTTGTCAGATAAAGCGGGGATAACAAGCGACCCACTTATTCCACCAATAATCATTATACCTCCAAGTAGCCCGGCGGATTCTGGATTTACATTTTGAAGTCCCAAGGTGGGTTCTATCCAAGTGGTGAAAGCCGTAAAAACTCCTATACCGATAAAGAACAATGCGGAAAGCAAGATGATGTTTCGGTTTTTAAAAACACCAAATAAAGTTGGCAACTTAACAAGCTCTTTCTCGTGCACTGCCAAAGTAGGTTCTTTACCTAAGAAGTAGAAGACAACAAGAACAACCACTGAAAGAACCCCATAAATCAATAATATCTCGTTGAGACTGGACACGTCAACAAGTATGGGTGTGAGAATTAATCCAATTATCATGCCTATAAAAAGTGAAAGACTGCCTAATCCAGTTGCAAGCCCGGTTTCTTTTTCCGGAAACCAGCCTTTCACAAGCTTTGATATACTGTTCATTATGAAGGGTTGGCTAACACCGGCAAGTGCCTGAAAAATAAGCAAATAAATGAAGTTAGGTGAGAAAGCTCTTAGCAAGCCAAAAACAGCCATAAAACCAGTGCCTAATAGAATGGCTTTTCGAAAGCCTCGAGAGTCTATGAAGTAACCGACGGGTATGGATATGATAACGAAAATTAACGGGAACACTGTGGATAAGTATCCCACATCAGTTTGTGAGACACCGTATGTTTGTGCAGTTATGGACATTATTGGAGCAAAAGTTATCCAGATCACCTGAGAAAGCACCCCCGTTAGAATATAAGAAATTAAGACAAGCCATCTGAAGGGGGGATGCGGTAACTGCATAGCGTACTTAATTTCTATAGAATATATATTGCTTAAGGGAGACAGCAAGGTTTTCCGATAAAAAAATGTGAGTTTGGTTCGAATCCAACCCCCTGCACCATTTCATGTTTTAACTGAAAGCTATACGAATGCCTTGCTGAGCTATTCTTAAAAATTGGGGATAAGCAGGTGACATATCCTTTGGATGGAGAATTTAGTTGCACTAAATCGAATATTGAACATTCAGTTTATGAAGTGAAAGTAGTAAACCATAAAAATCATTTTAGTGAGTTCTTCAAGCAAGTGAATCAAATGGACTTTTGCCCAAAATGCGGATCTATGCTTCAAACAGCAAAAAAAGACTCTTCTATAGCTATATGCCCCAAATGCAAGTACCATAAACCAACCGAACATAAAGAACCCAACAAAAAAATAAGCCTACGACTCGGCAAAACGGCGGAAATTGCCGTCATAGACCAAAACAAAGAAGCATCGCTTAGACAGCTCTCGACAATTCACATGGTCTGTGAAACATGCGGAAACACCGAAAGCGAAACTTGGACCGTCGAAGCAGCAGACGAAACTATCCATGCGTCAATTACGTTCTTTAGATGCACAAAATGCAAAACCACCAAACGAGAATCCGGTTAACCAAAATAATCCACTATGAAAATAGGGCTGATTTTACACTGAAATGGGGATTCAGGTGATATCTACATCATTAGAGGGATCGAATCCCCCTAATCTGATTAACCGATTTGTGAACTGTCTAATCTAGTGCCAAAATGAATACTAAACGGTAAAAAGGACCAGCCTAGGAAACCGCAGTAAAAACTGAAGGTTTGAAGAGTTGTATATACATTTTTTCAGACCTTCTTCACCCGTCTTACTAATACCTTAAAATCAACAATTTCACCAATAAGCGACTTATCAACCGTAACCTGAATCCTACCATACCGATGCTCCTTACCACATACTCTAGTAATATGGGGCTTAATCTCAACAGAATTAAAGCAAATCATTTCACAGGTATTTTCCGGAGACTTTGGCTTCGACTTTTCAAGTTCAGGGTTAGCGTTAATACAGATAACACCATCTTCAAGAGCGACATTACAGTTCTTTTTGTCAATTTTTAAAGGCATTTTGTTTCTTATCCCTTATAAAGTATAGAAGCATTTTAGCTCCAGTTCTTTCTTTGTCTTTTTGGGTTAATAAAATGCTGCTGCAACTTACTGTTGAGACAAAGCCCAACTACAACCATGCAAACCAGGGCATACTCTAATTCGCATTCTTGATTGATTATAACAATGCCCATCCAAATTAGCTCAAGCGGCAAATTTAAGGCAAAATTCAACCTAAGAGGTAATTTTCACCAGAAATTGTTAAACTGCAAAGGTTAATATGCAGCAAAGGCTTGTTTCCTAGTAGCGCATTAGCCCAATTTTTGTAAACAATTCAATAAAAAAACATTCTGGAGGAATCAAAAAATGAGCAATCTAGAGTTAGTTGTAAAAAAGAGCAAGAAAAAATTTTACATTATATTGCCGGTTATTTTGATCGTAATAATCGTTAGTGCAGCTGCATTTTATTCCCTAGGTTCAAATGGAACACCGCCTCTTTCAAGTGGAACACCAACTATGTCAAGTATGGCTGGCACATATGTCGAGCAGACTTCAAGCGGAACAGGATACACCATAGTTCTCTATGAAAATGGCACAGGACAATTTAGTGCATATTCTGGCACATGGAGCATAGTAAACTCAACCACTCTCCTAGGCACATATAAAATTTTTAACTTCCCCAGAGACGATTACTTCACAATCACAAATAACGGTTTCACTGCTGTTCAAACAGGAAACATCTACGTTAAGAAGTAGACAAACCTGCTTCTACAACTTTTTTTATTACTTCATTAAAGAGAAAGGTTTTGTTCTGTCGATCAGTACCCTTAAGTTTGCCTTGTGTAAATAGCTCCCCTTAACCGTTTCAATTCTATAATTAGTGTACCTCTTTAGCCAATTTCTCACAATAAGATACTACAGGTAACCCTAACATAACAGCTATACAACCCTCAAAATAGAAACCTAACATACTTCCCCATCCTCATCCCATCCCACCCAACATAGTTCAACATAGCGGATGGGATAAAAAAGCCTCTTGCCCCATCCCAACGCAAACAGAAAAACAGCCTAAACCAAAAAACCAACCGCCCCCACAAACCCCCGATGGGATGGGGAAACTCCTACGCATCCCGTCCCCACAAAGAACAAAAAAGATTGATAACAACTAAATGAAAAATCAAAAATCAATCAGAAAAGCACGTTATAAAACCAAACCAGAGCAAAAACCCTCAGCCATAACAAGGACTGGAAAAATAGAATACCTACGCTCCTTATTCCAACAAAAAGTTGGAACAATGAGTACGTAGCGATAACGGAATCTTTCTTGGGTACTTCTATTAAGTCGCTGCTCGTGA